>JBGSLS010000058.1:0-8204 GCA_041740575.1 Chitinophagaceae bacterium
CACTCTTTAAAGGGCTTTCTAAATTAAATATGCCCCCATAACCCTGTAAAAGTAAAAACCACCAATGATTTATATTAGTTGTCAAAGAACTTTATTATCCACACACCTTATTTTCGCTTAAGTAAACGACATTGATTCATGAGTGTTCATTGGATTCCGTTGCATCATGCTGAACAGCTTGATGAAATAAAACGCGTTTCGGCCATACGGCCGCAGGTTATTTTCAAGCATAGTACACGTTGCAGTATCAGTAGTCTTGCTTTACGCAGATTTGAACAGCATGTGTTGCCCAATGATGCTGATTTTCATTTTCTTGATCTTGTTGCGCACCGCGATATTTCGGCAGAAGTTGCCAGGGTGTTTGATGTGTGGCATGAAAGCCCACAAATATTATTGATTTCGGAAGGTGAATGCACCTATGATGAAAGCCACTTTGCTATTGATGCAGATGAAATAAACCAAATGATTGCAGAAAAAACAAAAGGCTGACACTATAGAAGTATCAGCCTTTTTTTGGTTGCGTTGGCAAGGTAATAGTAATATCCCTTACACAGGGCACTACAGGTGCCCTTGATAAATTTTCCCTTTACAAAGATTTTTATAAAGGGAGTACCAGCCTAAACGTTTTTTGTCCCGGTTACTTTTTTCACCCGGATGTATGCACATGCTGTTCGCCCGGCAGATCGTTCCGACCTAAAGTTCGGAAGTAATGCGTGAGGTTTTTTCTGTTTCCGACGGTTAGGTCAAATGATTCAGAAGGGGCTCTGCATATACTTTCGATCGTTAAGACTGTTTTGCAATCTTTTTGCCAGGTACTTTTCAGAATGCGCAAACTAAATGTTAAACAGCATTACGCAACCAATATGGTTATTTGGTCTCTTTATACCTTATTTAAAAGAACTTTTCTCAATTGTAAATATAACACTAAAATGAATGAAGATTGCAAGCATTTTACACTATTTTTTTAAAAGCGAGTGAAGCTTTAATATTTCCCATTGCTTAAAAATGAAAAAGCAATATAGGATTGCCGGGAATTGTGATTGATATTTATGGTATATTTACGTGATAAATAAGGAGATATGACCGTTACAATATTTGGGGCAACAGGTATGGTTGGCAAGCAATTGATTATTCATGCGCTTTCCAAAGGTTGGAATGTAAGAGCATTTGGCAGGCAAATTGATGATCTTATGGACAAAGAATTGCAAACAGATAAACTTACTGCTGTGAAAGGATATTTGTTTGATGCCGGAGACGTTCAAAAAGCACTAAAAGGATGTAATGCAGTATTGAGTGCCATTGGCGGTGCAGTTGATGGTAGCGACCAAACAAGAAGCCTTGGAATAAAAAACATTGTCGCCCAAATGGAAAAGAACGGACCTAAGCGTATTGTGGCAGTGGGCAGCGTAGGCGTATTGGAAAGCGAAGATGGTAATGGCCCGAGATTTGAACAGGAAGACTATCCACAAGAATTTGTACCCGTTGGCAGGGAACATTTTGCTGCCTACATGCATCTTAAAAAATCTTCGCTCGACTGGACTTTTATGTGCCCACCTGATATACACGACAAGGAAGCAGATGGCAAATTTGAAACCACTCCGGAAGCACCTGCCACCCATTGGGAAATAAATGCAGGCAACCTTGCCTTAAGTATGGTACAGGCAGTAGCTTCCGAAACATTTATTCACCAGCGGGTAGGTATCGGAAATATTTAATTGTATTGAAGCTTGGCGCCTAATACATCTTTTGAATTGCCACCCACAAAAACTTCAATCAAACCCGGCTCCAATTTTAGAATACCTGCTTCGTTGTAGTAACTTAATTTTTCTACATCTAATGTAAAGGATACCCTTTTTTCTTCGCCGGGTTGCAGTGTAATTTTTGCAAAATCCTTCAATTCTTTTACCGGACGGATCTTGTCAGCAACCGGATCGCGGATATACAACTGAACGATTTCTTCACCTGCAAGCGCACCGGTATTTTTTACCATAACACTCACTGTAATGGATTGCCCTTTAGTCATGGTAGCACTGCTTAATTCCAGTTTATCGTAAGCAAATTGGGTATAGCTAAGTCCAAAACCAAATGGATACAAAGGATCGTTTGGAATGTCGCGAAAGCGGCTGTACCAGTTGCCTTGTCCATCGGTTGGATTGGGGCGGCTCGTATTCATGTGATTGTAATAAACCGGTATTTGACCTACTGCATATGGAAAGGTCATTACTGTTTTTGCAGAAGGATTATAATTACCAAACAACACATCTGCCACTGCATTTCCATGTTCGGTACCCAATATCCAGGTGTACAAAATAGCATCGCAGTATGGCTCAGCTTTCGTTAGTACCAATGGCCTGCCGGCACTTACCAATGCAATTACTTTCTTACCCGCCTGGTTCAACACTTTTAATAATTCAATTTGTCCTTCAGGAATTTCAGGCATGGCCACACTGCGGTCTTCACCGGCAAGTTTGCCGCTAATACCAATGTTTACCACCACTACATCCACACCCGCAAGCGAGGCTTTTACCTCATCCAATAAATTGGTATTGGTAGCATTGTTTTCATTATATCCTTTTACAAACTGCATGTTGGCACCTGCATTTTTCAAACCTTCCAGCACTGTTACAGGATTATAAGCTGCCGACTTTGCCTTTGCTACCCAAAAATCAAACAAGTCATCCACACTAACAGCAAGGTTTCCCACCAATAAAATCTTGCTGGCTTTTTGCAGTGGCAAAGCCCCGCCATTATTTTTCAGCAAAACAATACTTCGCCTGGCAGCTTCGCGGCTTAGTGTGCGGTGCTCGGGGGTAAATACATTATTGGTTTGGCGCTGCAGATCGCAATTGCGATAGGGGTCATCAAACAATCCCATTTTAAATTTCATGGTAAGGATACGACCTACCGCATCATCAAGCGTTTGCATTTTCACCTTGCCTTCTTTTATCAGGCCAGGTATTTCAGTAATCATAGCACGGGTTTCCATGTCCATCATGCTGCCGGCGTTTATGGCTTTCATGGCAACATCCTTTTTATCAATAGCATATCCATGATCTACCATTTCACCAAAAGAGTTCCAGTCGCTCACTAAAAATCCTTTGAAGCCCCATTGCTTTTTAAGCACATCATTTATAAGGTAATTATTGGCGCTTGCAGGTATACCTTCAAACACATTAAAACTATTCATAACCGTTGCTGCACCTGCTTGCACGGCTGCTTTGTAAGGCGGCAGGTACACGTTCCATGCATGATAACGGTCTACATTTACATGATTGTATTCACGGCCTGCTTCAATTGCACCGTAAATAGCATAATGTTTCACACAGGCTAAAATGTTATCTTTTCCAAAATTGCCCTGGAAACCTTTTACCCTTGCGGCAGCAAGCACACCGCCGAGGTAAGGGTCTTCACCGCCACCCTCCATCACCCTACCCCACCTTGGGTCGCGGCTAATATCCATCATGGGGGCAAATGTCCAATGAAGTCCTTCGGCACTTGCTTCCTTTGCTGCAATGGCTGCAGCCTGTTCACTTAAGGATGCATCCCATGCACATGCCTCCGCCAAGGGTATAGGAAAAATAGTTTTGTATCCATGTATTACATCAAAAGCAAATATAACCGGTATACCAAGCCTTGTTTCATTTACCGCTAATTGCTGTATAACACGCGTTTCTTCCACACCGGTTATATTAAGCATGGAACCCACCATGCCCTTACGTACCATTTCCATTTTTGCCTTCTGCCCGGGATCGTTGGCAGCAGGGCCTGTAAATACACCGCCATTTAATTGGTTCAATTGGCCGGCCTTTTCCTCAACGGTCATACGTGCCAATAAATCTGCTACACGCTGCGCTACAGGCATTGATTTGTTTTTATATATGTAGTTTGCTGTTTTAGAATTGGTTTGACTATAGGACATATTAATACAGGTAATAAGCCAAATGGTGGCAAAAAGAGTCTTTCTCATAATAGTAGCAATATCTCGATTGATAGCACAATATAATTGCCAGATGCCTGATTAAGTCAATATTGGGCAGTTAGTTATTAAAAATAGCTAAAAAAGTATCAATATTTAAACCCCTTTACAGGTTAATAAAATGCCCCTTCCTGATGTTGGGAAGGGGCTATTAATAAAACAATAATGGTAAAAAAACGATCGTTATACCATGAAGGCCGTATTTACAATTTCAGCCTGCTCTTTTGCATGCACTTTGCTGAAACCGGTAGCGGTAGATGCGCTTGACTTGCGACTAATGATGCCGAAGTTGATACTATGCAAATTCATTTTCAGGAACGATGCTGCACCCATATTAAGCGGTTCTTCCTGCACCCAAAACCATGTTGCATTGCTATACTTGCGTTGCAGGTTTTGCAATTGCTGATGTGGTATCGGATAAATTTGCTCAAGCCTTACAATGGCCACATCGTTGCGGCTGTCGGCAATTTTTTTGTCCATCAAATCGAAATATACTTTACCAGAACAAAGCAGCACTTTTTTCACCTGTGCAGGCATCGTAGTATCTACATCATCAATTATTTCAAGGAACGATCCATGTGTAAAATCGTTGATATGACTATAACTTGCCGGCAAACGAAGGTTGGCCTTGGGGCTAAAGTTAATCATGGGCTTACGGAAAGGCCAGATTACCTGCCTGCGCAGGGCATGAAATAGATTAGCTGATGTGGTTATATTGGTAACGATGATATTAAACTCGGCACACATTTGCAGGAACCTTTCCATACGTGCACTACTGTGTTCAGGTCCTTGTCCTTCGTATCCATGTGGTAACAATAAGACCAACCCATTCATCCTGTTCCATTTTTGCTCGCCCGCAGTAAGAAACTGATCGATCATGGTTTGTGCACCATTGGCAAAATCGCCAAACTGCGCTTCCCAAATGACCAATGCATGCGGGTTTGCCATGGCATAGCCATATTCAAAACCCATTACACCATATTCACTCAACAGACTATTATAAATACGGAACCGGCCCTGCCCTTCGCTGATGTGACTAAGGCGGTTGTAAAACTTATCGGTTACTTCATCGCGCAGTACGGCATGACGGTGACTAAAAGTGCCGCGACCAACATCCTGACCACTCATGCGCACTTCGTACCCTTGTTGGCAAATGGTGGCATAGGCCAGCAATTCGCCGGTTGCCCAATCAAATTTTTGATCGGTTTCGAAAAGCTTTTGTTTATCGTTTAATAGTTTCTCTACTTTCCGTAATGGCTTAAACCCTTCAGGCATTTTCATGATGCTCTCATAACAGTGCATCAACTTTTCTTCACTCACCGCTGTATCGGGGCTGGAAGAAAAATCTTCTTCGGTAGCCCTGCGCAATTCACGCCACCATTCTTCGGGCTTTTGGTAATGATAAGGTAATGGCTTTTGCTTAACCCCATCCAAACGCGCCTGTAAATCGTCCCAAAACTTCTTCTCCATTTCCTTGGCGAGTTCCTGTGCATTCGGACTTCCATTTTCCAGCAGCCACTTCACATACATCTCACGCGGGTTGGGATGTTTATCAATCAACGCATACAGTCCGGGTTGGGTAAACTTTGGGTCATCGCCTTCGTTGTGGCCATGCCGGCGATAGCACACCATATCCACAAATACATCGCTGTTAAATTCCTGACGGTAACGAGTTGCAATATCTACCACTTTTACCACCGCTTCCGCATCGTCACCATTTACATGAAAAACCGGTGCCTGTATAGAAGATGCCAGCGATGTACAATAATCACTGCTACGTGCATCAGTAAAATCAGTGGTAAACCCAATCTGGTTATTGATAACAAAATGAATGGTACCGCCGGTGCTGAAACCATCTAATTTGCTCATTTGCAATACTTCGTACACAATGCCCTGCCCTGCAATGGAGGCATCACCGTGGATAAGAATGGGCAGCGCCTTATCGTATTCATGGTTGTACATTACATCGGCTTTGGCGCGGGCAAAACCCAAAACAACAGGATTTACTGCTTCAAGGTGGCTCGGATTGGGTGCCAGTTTCAGGTTAATGGTTTTACCATTTGCCGTTTCAGGCTGACTACCAAAACCAAGGTGATATTTTACATCGCCGCTACCCATGGTGGTATCGGGGATAGCCGAACCTTCAAATTCGCTAAAGATTTGCTCGTAGGTTTTACCCATGATATTGGCTAAAATATTCAACCGTCCCCGGTGCGCCATGCCAATTACAACTTCTTCTACGCCAAGGTCGGCTGCTGTGGTAATTATGCGGTCGAGTGCGGCAATGGTTGTTTCGCCGCCTTCAAGGCTAAACCGCTTTTGTCCTATATATTTTGTATGCAAAAATTTCTCAAACATTACGCCCTGGTTCAATTTCTCCAGTATCCGGCGTTTTTCATTGATGGGGAGTGGCTCATGAAACTTGCGTTCTATTTCGTTGGTAAGCCATTCAATTTTTACCTGGTCACTTATATATTTAAACTCCCAACCTACATGTTGTGCATAGCATTTTTGCAAATGGGCATATATATTCCGGAGCGATGTTGGTCCAAGACCAATTAGTTTACCTGATTGAAAAGTTTTATCAAGATCGGCATCAGTAAACCCAAAAAACGAAAGTTCAATATTCGCACCGCGGTCCATCCGCTCACGGATGGGGTTGGTACGTGCAAGCAAATGGCCTTTGTTACGGTAGCCCAAAATAAGGCGGTAAGCCCTCAGATCGTACATCCAGTCGGTAGCAGTTGGCTCTGAACTTATGGAAATTTCTTCCTTTTGCAACGCTGCCGTTGTTTCTGCGCTTACAGGAGTTGGGGTGGATAGCCCATTGGCTGCACTACCTGACATGGCAAAATCGAAACCTTCAAAAAACTTCTTGAGTTCGGGATCAACACTATCAGGATTGTTTTTAAAATCGAGATAGAGATTTTCAATGTACTGCGGATGCTGATTGGTTATGTACGAAAAGTCTTTCATGCTTTTTTCTTACGCTTTTTTAGCCGGTTGGCAAAGGTAAGCGAACAGAAATAGTGGCAAAGGGCAATAAATGAATGCAAGCCAAAAAAAATGTAAATTACAATAGCCTACCCAAAAATGAAGCATCCTGAAGGTACCACGTACTATATTTAAATGGATCGCGAGCCTAAAAATGATAATACTCATTTTTTAAGGCTATTATCTCGGATATTTTTGCCATAAATGGAATCAGCGTCAGGTCAGTATTTTCTTCCCCGCAATCAAATAGCAAAGCCTTTCAGCAGTGCTGCAGTAAAAAAGGCCCTGATGCCGCTCCCGCAATTCATTGTTTTCGCATTTCTGGGTGGTGTTTTTATTGCCATCGGCGGTTTATTGTCAATACTTGTGGCGGGTGGTATGCCCGGAATTGCTGCAAACAATCCCGGCATTGTTAAGTTTATGGCGGGCGCTATGTTTCCGCTTGGCCTCGTGCTCGTAGCAATAGCAGGGGCAGGGCTTTTTACCAGCGATTGCGCTACACTCCCATTTGCTTACTGGCAGCGAAAAATTAACCTGGCTGATGTGTTGAAAGTAGGTGGTATCGGTTATTTCGCCAATTTTCTTGGCGCCTTACTCGTTGCATGGTTGTTTGCCTACCAAACCGGCACACTTACCAAAGATCCGTGGAAGGAATATGCGGTTCATTTGGCGACGCATAAAATTGAAGCGAGCTTTTGGGTGGTTTTTGCCAAAGGCATTGGTGCTAACCTGATGGTTTGCCTTGCCGTTTGGATGGCTTCGGCTGCAAAAGATATTGCCGGAAAAGTATTGGTCATCTGGATGCCTGTGATGGCTTTTGTAGCCCTGGGATGGGAACACAGCATTGCAAATATGTTTTTTATTCCATTGGGTATGATGATGGATGCACCTATTTCTCTATATGCTTTTTTATACCAAAACCTTGTGCCGGCCACGCTGGGCAATATAGTAGGGGGCATGTTTTTTGTAGCACTCCCATATTTTTTTCTTTGGGGAAAAAGCGCCCCGACAGACCAACATACTAATACTAAAGATTCTAACAAAGAAAATATGCAATCTGACAAGTCGGCATTTGAGCAGGACTTGTTTACACACTTAACCCACATTGCAGCTACCCATAGCCAAGTTGAGCAATATCAGGGGTTTCAATTTTTTTTGGTGGCGGTTTGTGTACTACAAATTTGATTTGCTTAAAGGGTTTTGATTTTTGGTGTTTTAGGGCATTTTGGATTTG
>JBGSLS010000059.1:0-109188 GCA_041740575.1 Chitinophagaceae bacterium
GTGGGTCAACATCCCGGAATGCTTAACATAATCCTATAATCGAATCTAAAATGAATACCGAAAAACAGGTGGGTCAACATCCCAGAATGGTGGGTCAACATGATCCGGAATGGTGGGTCAACATGGTCCGGAATCTACACCTATACCATAAGCCGTTAATAAAAAATCTGTTGTTGCATAAACCCTTACTGCCATAAAACTACTATGTGAAATATCCACTTTGCCATTTATGCGTAGCAGCCAGGCATTTTTCACCTTCCAGCCAATAAATACGCTATCGCCCGGCAGGTAGATGTCGCGGGATGTGCCAAAATATTCAATGGATGGTTTACCCCAACGAAAGGAAATCAGCAGGCTCAACCAACGCAGGGATGCAGATAAAAAAGATGTTAAGGCGTGCAGCACAGGGATGAATATTTTAATGTAATAAACCGGGAAAACGAAAATATGAATTTTATTTTACATGTTGCATGAGCGCAACCTATGGATGCAGATAGGTTGCAGGGTGCTATATTTTTTTCATGAATTATGTACCATTAATGATATGTGTAATAAAAAGGAGAACCGGAAAAAATGGAGAAACCTTATAGTTTCTTTACACGTTTTACTTTTCCTATTTTCTCTTCCATATAATGGGCAGGTTTTCAAGGTCCCCTTCGATGGTGGAGTGTTTTAAATAGGTTTTACGTTCAATAAAATCGTGGATGCTTGCCTTGCCCTTTTCGGTATGCAAGGGATTGGTAGTAAGGTACATGGTAACGTAAAAATTTTTTACATATTTTTTTTCACGTCTGTCATACATAATTTTTTTGGGTGTATCATCATCCCAGTTCATATCGAATTGCAGGGTACCGGTAATTTGTTGCCCTAATTGTTGCGCCCATGGCCGTATATCCGATTCACCGGCAAGATAGGCGCCCTTAACGAGGAAAAGAACCTGTAATTCCGTACCAGACAAAGTGCAGTATTCAACATTAAGCCTTTTCTCCAGCCCATTTTCCCAGCCAAGTCTCAATTGATTCCATAAGATGGCGAGGGTTATAAAGAATGTAGCAATACCCGCCACCGGGTCGAAGATGCCCCAAATTTTATTTAATACCGGAATGTTTATGATGCCGCCAAATGCTAAACCTAAAAATGCAATCAACGAAATAAGTAACAGAACTTGTTTCCATTCACTTTTCAGAATATCCCACCACTTGCGCAGGTTGAAAAATACTTTATTCATTATATAATTGTTGATTTTAGAAATGATAGCGTAAGTGAAAATGCCAAACTACTTTGCTAATTTACCATAATTATTATTGGATACATATAAAAGGAACATTATATTTTTTAATTTTTTTTTATCCGGAATGCTTGTCGTTGATATGAACATGAGTATTTAAGAATGCTTTTTTGTTTTGATGAATATGCCTTTTATGCGATAGCCCCTTAACCTTAACTTGATTTGAATGGATTTGCCTCCCATGCGCTAGCCGCTTAACCTGAACCTTAACCTAAACCTTGTTAATCCTTGTTGTAATGGATTGGCCTTCGATGTTTAATTATTTTTGTTCTCTAATTAATCGTTAAGTCTTAATCCTTGTTGTAATGGATTGGCCTTCGATGACCAGAAAAAAACCTTACCCCATGGAATTAGTCTTAATCCTTATTGTAATGGATTGGCCTTCGATGTATGGTTCGTCAGTTTGATGCTGACCCTACAGAGTCTTAATCCTTGTTGTAATGGATTGGCCTTCGATGGATCAGTTCAGACTACATATCAAAATGGCCAGGTCTTAATCCTTGTTGTAATGGATTGGCCTTCGATGTACAAGGGGGTAACTTCCACAGCGTAAAAGTCTTAATCCTTGTTGTAATGGATTCGCCTTCGATGTGTTGGCACGTCATTGCATAGCGGCAAGTTTATGTCTTAATCCTTGTTGTAATGGATTGGCCTTCGATGATTTCCCATTTTTAAGCTTACCTTCTGAAGGTCTTAATCCTTGTTGTAATGGATTGGCCTTCGCAGTCAGGTTCGCTTCACGCGCAAAACTATGCAGAGTCTTAATCCTTGTTGTAATGGATTGGCCTTTACAGACCGAACCGGAGCTTTTTAATGGGTCCACAGATTGTCTTAATCCTTGTTGTAATGGATTGGCCTTCGCTGCGAAAATCCTCTGGCTGGGCCTACTACAAAAGTCTTAATCCTTGTTGTAATGGATTGGCTTTCGCAGAAAATATAATTGCAAAACAGGGGAGACTATGTCTTAATCCTTGTTGTAATGGATTGGCTTTCGCAGAACGGTTTTGCAAGTGTTGACGCGGCGGTGCTGGTCTTAATCCTTGTTGTAATGGATTGGCTTTCGAAGTCGATATATGCAATCTGCAAAAACAATTGAGGTCTTAATCCTTGTTGTAATGGATTGGCCTTCGCTAGGTTAAAAAAAATCCCACGACCACAGAAACAAGTCTTAATCCTTGTTGTACTGGTTTGGCCTTCGCTGTCAAAAACGCACACTTTTTTGATCTTACTTTGTCTTAATCCTTGTTGTAATGGATTGGCCTTCGCAGCAACGCAGATACGCGAAAATTACCCGATGTGTCTTAATCCTTGTTGTAATGGATTGGCCTTCGCAGAATCCCCTTCTATCCAGAAGGCGGAGAAACTGTGTCTTAATCCTTGTTGTAATGGATTGGCCTTCGCAGTTCATGCGCCAAGTGATGATGAAAAACAAAAATGTCTTAATCCTTGTTGTAATGGATTGGCTTTCGCAGCGCTGGGGATCTGCTTCAAGGAAGCGAAGAGTCTTAATCCTTGTTGTAATGGATTGGCTTTCGCAGTCAGGTAAGAAGGTGTTCATCACATCTTTAGGTCTTAATCCTTGTTGTAATGGATTGGCTTTCGCAGTTCCCCAACGGGCGCTTCGTGCCCGTTTCAAGTCTTAATCCTTGTTGTAATGGATTGGCTTTCGCAGTCGGAAACTAACAACCGTTAATAAGAGAAAAGTCTTAATCCTTGTTGTAATGGATTGGCTTTCGCAGCTAAACTGCCTGCTAATTCCTTCAGCAATAAGGTCTTAATCCTTGTTGTAATGGATTGGCTTTCGCAGAGTAATTAATAAACTAAATTGTATTTTATGAAGTCTTAATCCTTGTTGTAATGGATTGGCTTTCGCAGTTTTCTAATCTCACTTTCACCCGACCCACTAGTCTTAATCCTTGTTGTAATGGATTGGCTTTCGCAGCTTATGTATAGCCGTAGTACTAATATCAAAGTCTTAATCCTTGTTGTAATGGATTGGCTTTCGCAGGCGGTGTTGAACAAAGGCATCTTCCTTTAACTGTCTTAATCCTTGTTGTAATGGATTGGCTTTCGCAGGCCTTGGAAAGTGGGAAAGTTTCGTTATGTTGTCTTAATCCTTGTTGTAATGGATTGGCTTTCGCAGCATACTTAGTTGAATTTCCATCAAAGTATGGGTCTTAATCCTTGTTGTAATGGATTGGCTTTCGCAGGCCGGAAGTGGACGGTGTCCGCGACATGCGTTGTCTTAATCCTTGTTGTAATGGATTGGCTTTCGCAGTGCTGTTACGAGAAAAACGAGAAGAAAAAACGTCTTAATCCTTGTTGTAATGGATTGGCTTTCGCAGACCACATCGTGTGTACGCAAAAAATGGCACCGAGTCTTAATCCTTGTTGTAATGGATTGGCTTTCGCAGCAGTGAACAGTGCAGCACAACAGGCAATTAGTCTTAATCCTTGTTGTAATGGATTGGCTTTCGCAGATTTGACGCTGAAAATGCCGTTGAAATTGCGTCTTAATCCTTGTTGTAATGGATTGGCTTTCGCAGTGAGAGCACTGATAACAGAAATCTCAAAAGAGGTCTTAATCCTTGTTGTAATGGATTGGCTTTCGCAGTTAAAAAACTTGCCAGTAAAAACTGGGAACATGTCTTAATCCTTGTTGTAATGGATTGGCTTTCGCAGACAAATCCTGTCTAAGAAGGACATGCAGATTGTCTTAATCCTTGTTGTAATGGATTGGCTTTCGCAGCTTCGTAATGGAAAATGTTACTGAGTTTAATAGTCTTAATCCTTGTTGTAATGGATTGGCTTTCGCAGATTCAGGCTGAATACCCACCTGATAGTGAAAGTCTTAATCCTTGTTGTAATGGATTGGCTTTCGCAGAAGGAGTATTAATGCAGTTAATATAGCTGAAGTCTTAATCCTTGTTGTAATGGATTGGCTTTCGCAGCCAGATGAACCTCGCGTATGGGGTAGGAAAAGTCTTAATCCTTGTTGTAATGGATTGGCTTTCGCAGTACAGGTGATGACATCAGCCCAACAGTAAGTCTTAATCCTTGTTGTAATGGATTGGCTTTCGCAGTCAGTGGGATGAACAGGGGTATATAGTATAGTCTTAATCCTTGTTGTAATGGATTGGCTTTCGCAGTTGGATTGCACATTAAGAAGGATGAAGACGGGTCTTAATCCTGGTTGTAATGGATTGGCTTTCGCAGTAGTTGGACTACATATTAAGAAGGATGAAAGTCTTAATCCTTGTTGTAATGGATTGGCTTTCGCAGAGATGAACCCCGAGTATGGGGTAGAAAGAGTGGTCTTAATCCTTGTTGTAATGGATTGGCTTTCGCAGCAAGGTTACATAGTATATGCAGATTTACGTGGTCTTAATCCTTGTTGTAATGGATTGGCTTTCGCAGACGAAATACTCTCAAAATGATTGTTCGTAAAGTCTTAATCCTTGTTGTAATGGATTGGCTTTCGCAGTAGCCAAGAAGTTGAAGGTATTCCTGTAAAGGTCTTAATCCTTGTTGTAATGGATTGGCTTTCGCAGATCTAAAAAGGATATGCAGATCATTGGTAAAAGTCTTAATCCTTGTTGTAATGGATTGGCTTTCGCAGGATACATAGTCTATGCGGATCTATGCAAAAGTCTTAATCCTTGTTGTAATGGATTGGCTTTCGCAGAAGTAGATAGAGTGTTAGCAGAACTTAAAGTATGTCTTAATCCTTGTTGTAATGGATTGGCTTTCGCAGTACAGGGGACGATATAAGTTCAGCGGTGGGAGGTCTTAATCCTTGTTGTAATGGATTGGCTTTCGCAGTTTCGTAAAAGGGGAAAATGTTGAGAAGTTGTCTTAATCCTTGTTGTAATGGATTGGCTTTCGCAGGCCGGGCGGGGTTGGCTTTCTTCTTTAAGCAGGTCTTAATCCTTGTTGTAATGGATTGGCTTTCGCAGAGCTTGTTTTTATAATTATTTGATTGTTACCAGCTAATAAGTTTTTTACGGAATAAAAATAGGGAATATTATGCATTTCTCATTCAAGGTACCATAATTTTATTTTTCCGCAGGCCAATGCAATAGTGTGGTCAGGTGCCTGCCCCAAATACCCCAGTTTACCAAGGTGTGCTGTATGCATTTTACACCATGCTATCTGGCTGCCGGCCATTTCGGGCAGTGCAAACAATGTTTCCAATTTTCTATACAATGCAGGAATTTGTTTGGGATGCCTTGCTCCCAACCATACGCTTTTTTGCCACCGTAAATAACCAAACTGTTCCATCCACCGCCCGGTCTTTTGCAGCCCGCGGGCATCGGTAATATCATATACTAACAAATACAGCGTAACAGCCCCCGGTGCAGCCACCGCATGGTGTAAAGGGTTACGTACCCTCGGTAGGTTTCTCCCCATCTTTAACTATTTTATCAGGTATTAAATAATCTTCATACGGTGTTTGGCTAAAATGCATTTTCAGCTCATTACAAACGGCAGCTACCTGCTGCATAAGCGATGCATGTCCACGGCCACGTTTGGGTGAAGCATTTTCGAAAAATAACCGGGCAACTGCTTTGCGCCCGTCTTTGGAAAGCCGCATACCCTGTTGCGTTTTTTGCCAGCAAGCTTCCGGTGGCGGTTCAAAAATCCATTCCAGCAGCCAGCGGTCTACCATCGGGCGCCAGGGTTCCATAATATCATATACCAATGGTTGACTATCATATCCATCGGCATGCACAATGCCAAAGGATGGGTCGAGTCCATGGGCCAATATTTGTGTTTCGGTTACATGCAGCAATAATGCATAGGCATAATTGAGTACAGGATTTAGCCTGTCGGTACAATTGCGCTGTTGCCTGCCTGCAAACCATTCATGGTTCCCTAATGCTTTGGCAATTGCTTTCCAATATTGCGCAGCCCAAAAAGCTTCGGCACCGGTATATTCCACTAAAGCATCCATGCCGGGTGCCTGCACCGGCAGGTTTGTGCATAATCTTTCATACATTTCTATTATGGCAGCTACATAAGCCTTAGGCAATTTGCCTTTTGCATGCAGCCACTTAATATTTTGCTTTTGCTGTTCCATTTTTTTGAGCAGCCAGTTGCATGCCAGGGTAGCGGGTGCATCCATGCGGGTACCTATGGCCTGCCTGCGCCTTACAAGTGCCGGGCCCGATAGCGTGCCCGATTGTAAATGCACGGCAGGATAGGATGGATGCAACAGGCATAACGGAATTTGAAATTGTGCGGCAAGCCCGGCGGCGGCGGCGCTCAGCATGCCATATTGCTGTACCACAATTGCACTCACCCTTGCCGGGTGTATAAGCTGATCTTTCCGGTCTTTTCCGCCAAGGCAAAAGCAATGGTTCCTTACCGTTAACCTGCCTCCGGGAATATCTACCATTAATTGCATAGGCGTATTTTTTTTTGAGCTTATTACAAATAGTAGCTATGGTGCTAATATTAATTTCCGATTTTATTTTCGTACCTTTTTGTTTGGCCAAAAAGGTACCCAAAAAGGCCACCCGCCGCTTAATACCCCCAAGCGGCGGGGAAAGCCCTGATTTAGCTTATGCACTACTGTAGTGCCTGGCAATTTTGCCCTGATGCTGTTCATTTACATTGAAATGTCTATTTTTTACATTACCTTAAATCCTTATCGATGTTATTAAAAATGACATGGATATTAAACTACCAACAATATCCATAATAAGGCCAACGGGCACCTTTTGCTGGCATTTTCCATTGGTTAAAAATGTCCTGAATTTCCGTATGCAGCCGTTGATAAACCCTATCCTGTTGTCCATATACCTGTTTTACCATCGATAGCCGGCCGGCAAGTGTTTGGTGTAAGTTGTTTTTAATGGGGCCAACCATTTCGGGCGGCAGCCAAAGGCTTTTTTCCATCATCATCTTTGCCGTTTGCAGGCTGTCTTCCATATCTTCAAAAAAAGCGAGCGGCAACTGTAATCCCGAATCGGTAAGTACAAGACCCGTTACCACTTTAATGTCTTCTTTATCAAACCATTTTTCCTTTTGTGGATCGGGAACAAAACGGTGCGATTGCAGGATGGATTGTATTTCTTTTTTAAAATGTGGTGGCAGGGGTTTGGTACAGCTAAAAGTAAGATCGTCTACGTACCGTGTGTAGGTAATATGATAGCCCGACGCCCAGTTGGTAAGTTCTTCATCGGCAGCGAGCATCGCAAAATTGCTAAGTACAGGGCTCGATGGACTGCCCATCGGAAGCCGATCCTGGTAGCAAACCAGTTTTGTAAGCAAGTCCTCGGTTTCATGACTAAAATTAAACCGGTCCATTTCAAAAATGCGTTTCACTTTTTCCGTACTTACCTGGTGAAAAAAGTCATCAAGGTCAATATTTACAAGGTAGCGGCAGCCAAGATGCGCACTTGCATTGGAAACAATATGGTAACTCGCACCCCGGAAGCCCGATTTGATAAAACCATGGCTGCAGGCCGGTCTGAGTGAATAATAAACATCCTGCAAATGTGAAGCGAGCGCACTCACCACTTCCTTAAGTGCGAGGTGGGGCGTTTCAATGGTTCTTTGGCTGCCATCCGATTTGGGAATTGTGAAATGCCTGTACCCCGGTCGTTCTGCAATGGCCTGCAACCCGTGCAGGTCGTGGTACAACAGCCGGGCAAGTTGTACAGGTGTTCTTACTTCGGTAATGTGCATGGCACAGGATTTGGTAAGTAAGGTGGTTGGTAAAGTGCAAACGCTTCTACCTCGGCAAAGTGCTACTTGTCAGTATTTAATAAATATTTTTGAGTGGTATTATAATTAAGAATTTGGTGAAGACTAAAAGAAGGTTGAAAGGCGTGTCATTACAATCCATTCAAATATTCGGTTACTTTATCTATTTGCTCTTCATTTAGATATATTTCCAAGCTTTTCAAGTCCTTCAAACAATGCTGTTTCCACTCAACTTTTTCCTTTTCTTTTTTAATGGATAACCATATTTCCGTAAATTTAAGCCTGAGTTTATGCATTTCATCCGCACCAATTTCTCCACCCAACTTTTCTTTCCAATTTTTCAGCGTTCGCGAAACGGCTTCAATTGTTTTTCTATTATTAATTGCGGCTAGATTCAAGCCTTTGGCTATCTGGTCTGCAATCAGCTTATTATCTAAGTCTTCAAGTGTCTTTAATCGCTTCGCTTCCTGTATTTGCTTTTCTTCTTCTGCAAGTTTTTCAGCATCTTCAATTTTCCTTCTATTCATTTCAACCTTGATTCTTTTCTCTTCATCTTCTTTCTCCTTTATTAATAAATTAAACTTATCCGTTATTAGTGAATTAATCTTTGAGATTCCATTCCTTTGTGAATAAGGTTCTAAGAAAAGTCTATTTTCCTTATACTCATTGAATTCATTTACAGGTTCAATTTGAGGATATACCAGCAATTCATCCCTTAAAACATTTGATGAACACATAGATAATAATTCTTTTACCTGTTCTGATTCTATCCAACTCTGTTTAATATGCTTATTCATTTCCGCCTCAAAAATTTGCAGATGTGTAATGTAATTATTTATATTACTTACAGCAATTGATATTTTTCCAAAGCCATAGGGTTTCACACCACCAATAGAATGAAAGAATTTATCTTGATTATTATGAAATGATAGTGCAGATACGATAGCTCCAACTTCGATTGTTTTGAGATTGTGGTAGCGTATGACGCATTTAAATGTAGCCCCTGAATTTAGTGGATAAAAAGATGGTGAAATGTTTTCATTTTCAGTTATTCCATTGCGTTTAATTGAATTGTGAACTGGATATCGCTTGAATCCACTTAAATAAGAGTCTGAATTATGATAAGTATTATATTTATTCTCGCCTTTTAACTTCCCATTTATTCCATCTTGCTTAAGATAGGCCGGGTAAAAAGACGGTTTTGGCGAATTGAGTATTCGTTCATCAAGTGGTTGTGGAATGGCTGTGCCAATTACATCCAATGCATTTGAAATAAATACACGTCCTTTAAGTCCTTTTTCCCCATCTGAATATCCAAATAGGACTTGTGCAAAATCTAGCGGCTTTTCCCCATTGCTATAACTTTTAAATGGTTCTAATTGGTTGAGAAAATAGCTGTTATTTAACCTATAAAGTTTTGAGAAACCAAAATGTCGTACCGCCTTTCCGTAAGCCTTGAAAAAGACTGGAATTTTGGGAAATTTTGAATTTTGAAAATATTCAAAAAGAGATTGTCCATTTTTTGAATCTATTGCCAAAAAACTATTCATTAATTCATCGCTGACTTCAAAAGTTTTTGCATCTTTCTCAAATTTGGAGAAAACAAAATCATATCTTTTATTATCAATGTCGCCAAACATAACGGGCACACCTTCAAAATCACCGGAAGAGTCAAATTTGTATTCATGGCCTACAAACGTTCCCAAATCTCCTTTTTTACTAAATAGGTAGCTTTTATTAAAATCAAAAAAAGAACATGATTTATACTTTTCAACTGCATTTATTCCTTTCAAGCTACCATAAGGTAATTTGAATTCCATTTCTAAGTTAGCAAGTGAAACTCTATGATTTATACAGTAATTAATATGGTATTTACCGGATGCATCTTTATATAACCAACCACTCTTCAAATCTCTTATTTCGCCCTTACTGTAATCTGCATTACTCATGTCTCTCATGCCAAATATTTCTTCATCTTCTTTTTTCGAACCCATTGCTGGACTTAGCCTTGAAAAACTCATTATTTCCACTACATTCCGTAACATCCCTTTGATGGAACTTGCTGGTAAAAAATACCGCTTTTTACCATCTATTTCAATATTTGAAAATTCATTTTCAACTTTCTCTTCCGAATGACCGTTTCTTATAAATATGGGTGTTTCAGCTTTAATTGATATTACAATTTCACCGCTTTCGCTATCCCTTAAAGGAATGTCGTGGCTTGCTTCATTTGCCCAATTGGGTTTATACACTTTATCTTCCGTTACTGCTGGTACAAAATTGTAAGGAGATTTTACATGAGTTGGCGTAGGCATTGCTTAATTTTTAGTGGGTTTGTTAAAGCCAACAAAGGCAATTGCTTTTAAGGTCATTACGGGCATGTCTTCACATAGTCCGTCCTTTTCTGGTATCCATATTTGCTGGAAGCAAACTTTTTTAACGAAATCATCCAGCCGATGGGGCAGGTAAGGTTTGTCTTTCAGCATGCTATCCTTGGGTAAATCGTTTAGATCGAAATAGGATATTATATAACGACCCGTATGCTTTATCATTACGGATGTATTGTCGTCTTTGCAATAGAGCATAGCTTCTACAACAAACGGATTAATGGGTGATTCAGTAAACTGGAACCATTCATTGTTGATCGTTTTCGGTTTCTGTTCGTCAGAATACCAAACATAACCTTCATAAACCTTGGCTGGAATATCTGTAAGTGTATTAAGTAATGGCTTCATGGCAATATTTTAAGTATATGAATAAATTTCATTTCCGTTTTTGGTGAGTATTCCGGTCAACATTCCATTTCCCTTTGTAGTCATTCCACCCAATGGTAATAAGCCTTTGCATATATCTTTCAATGCTTCTTCCAATGCCTTTTCTTTATTTTCATCTGCATTCCCCATATTATTATCCAAAGGGGTTACAGCATATATATCAAACACTATTTTACCATTTGCCATAAATGAAACCTTTTCGCTGAATAAGGCACCATCCATGGCACCCCCTGTAAAACGGTCAATAGCAACATGATTAAGTATTTTATCATTGCTTATATTAGTATAGTGTAAATCACTGAATATAAGGTTGCCTCGCTGCCCTTTAACTATTTTTCCTTTGGTATCGCCTTTACTGCCAAAAAAATGCTTTACGGCAGGATTTTCATCCCCTAAAACTGCTTTGCCCGTATCAGCATACCATTCATTCATTTTATTATAATGATAGCATACCCTGTGTGAAATGGCCCCTTTGACAGAACTTGCTGGAATAAGGGTTTGTTCAATAAATTTTATGCCGCTATCTGTGTAAATCATAACTTCTTCTGTTATCGGTTTATTATCTACCTCATCATCACCAAATCCTTCACTAAAAATGAAGAAACGATCCGGGGTTAATTGAAGCTGGTAATGGGTAGTGGGGGTTTTAAATACCTGGTCTGTTTTATCGTCTTTTTCAGTTAACTGATTTTTACTTTTAAATAAGATATTCAATGAAGCATTATGAAGAAGATAATCTTCGTAGTCAATAGCTTCATTAAGATTAAATACCCTTTTTTCCAATCCAATCACCCTCAATTTCCCATATCCATTCCTGGTTCCCTGCCCAATTCGAAATACCGGGCTTTTAAAGGCTGATACAATTTCTTCCCATGCTCCATCATCTTCAGCAATGCCTTTTAATTCAATTTCAAACTTAAAACGAGCACCTTTATACATTACTTCATTATCAAAAAGGCCCCTGTTAGCTGTATCTGCTACGCCTTTATCGGTTATGCGCACATGCTGTCTCGTAGGTAGGTTGGCAATTTTACTTAATAATGCATCATCAATTTCTCCATTTAAGGCTTCTGCAACCTGATTATTTCCAAGTACAAAATATCCTGCACTTATTTTAAATCTTGAACCTAATCCTTTGTTGCTCTCCGCGCTTTGATAACCAAAAATATCATTCCAATCTACCTTATTGGATTGCTGATCATCAGGATTTATAAAATCTTCTATCGAATGACGCAAAACACCCGCTAAAGCAGTACCCGGCAAAATGGGTAAACCATTTGCATCTTTCTGCACCAGGGCATCGGTAAGTAAGGATGCATTGCCACTTCCTACAAATAATGGAGTTTCTGCCTCAACTAAAAGCCGTGCGATAAACCTATGCGTAAATGTTTTCATAACGGGTTGCATTAATTTTTCCTGGATTGTTTTGCTTTTTCTGCGGCGTATTTTGCCAAAAAATGGTTGCCGAGTTCAACATGTTCATTAAAAAGGGATTTCAAATCAGAAAGGTTTTTCTCTTTGTTCTTTCCCCAATATTTATCGTATGAAACACCATGTACTAAATAACCAACTTTTTCTTTAAATAGAAGTTTTTCTAACTTGTTTACATTAGTTTCCCTTGTTGCATAAGCCCTTATGCCACTCCATTGGCTTGCAGAAATATTTAAAAGTCTTTTAATTGTCTTATCTTTTGCAAGCGTACTTTGTACAGCTAAGGCAATTTTCATTTCTTTATCTTTTTCAATTTTCAATTTATCCAGGTATTTCCCCAAAGGTGTTACTGGTACAGTTGCTGATGATACGCTACCGGATGGTTTATTTTCCGGCATTTTGAAAAATGAGCAAATGCCATTTTCATTCCCTTCCAGAAATGCTGGATTAATTAATATTCTGCCCAATCCTTCGGACTGATATTCACCCACGGTATTTGATGGAGAAATAGGATTCCCTTTAATATAAAATACTGAGCCCATAGCTATGCAGTCCCGTTGAATGCTGGTAGCATTCCTCTTTCCATTCCATGGAGAATAACTATAGGTACGGATTTGTGAAAGGCCCCAATCAATTTCGGCATTTTCTCCAAAGCCCAACTGCGCTGCTGTGGGTTTTATGCATGGTTGGCCAAATGGGTCCAAAAAACAAAGGTTGCTTTGTGCATAAATTAAAGAATATTCCTTATCATTAATGGTTTCGACCATCTTTGGTGGGGCTATTTTATCGATTTGCACCTGTCCGAATTGTGCCGTTTTTGATTTACCAATCCGCTGAATGCCTATAAGTGCATCACTTATTTTTTCAACAAAATTTTCATCATAAAAGCGTACCGAAAACATAAATTGCTGACCTGCTTTTAATGATTCAAAGCCAAACATGGCACCTTCTTTTGAACTCCTTGTATTTGGGTCCTGAGCCGATTTTAGTGCAAAGGTTTTTAATAGGTCAGGTTGAACGACTCCGTTTGCTGAAACATAGCCGGATCGTTTTTGCTTTAATTGAATATAATACCCGTCATTATCCTTTGGGCGATTATTCTCATTTATCAAGTGATGTAAGTAAGCATTATCCTTCCCAATGTCTTCCGCTCCTTTTTTCATATACACCATCAAAGGAATAGGATAGCAACATTCGTTTACATCTATAGGGAGACCATCACCAAAACTAACTTTACCTGAATGGAATATTTGATACGCATCTGAAGCGGATAATTCATTATAAAGTTTTGACGCAATCCCCAGAAAATTACTGCCAGGAATGTAATCTAATGTTTGCATATTACCTTCAGTGGCTAATTTATTATTTATAACCACATCAGACAGCAGTGTACACTTGAAAAATATTTCTTTCATCATTATGAAGTTTAATCAAGAATTACAAATTGACAACGACCCAGTCCTCTATTACGATTTACTCCGAGAGAACGTACCCACAAGGCAGCTTTTTTTAAATGCTTTGCTTCAGCTTCTTCCACATCATTGATAAATCCTTGCAGTTTTATGGGTACGCAAACTTCCATTGTTCTCAGACTTTTTGATTTTGCAACACCTGTTTCCTTTTCTATGCTTGTGGATGCAATATTTCTATAAAGGAATGTTGAAAGGTTATTTTTAAGAAGGTCTTGCTGCTCTTCTGCCGACAAATTTGCGTTTGAAAAAAAGGTTTTTCCCTTAGGAGATCCCATGCTATTGGAAGCAACCGAACCAAAAATAATATCTACCAAATCCGGTGGTACCGATGCGTCGAACTGTTGAATCTCATATAATGCATCTTTCAGCAGCCCTTTTATAGTTTTACCAGGTATATAGGGCAAACCATGCTCATTTTTCAGTATTTCAGCATCAGTTTCCGCACCTGCCCCAAGGCCTGAACCACAATGCCAATCGCTAAGTAATTGAATTTCAAAATGTAGATTCATTGTCTTAATTTGAAAGTGAATGAAGTTGAATCAGGTGGAATATTATGGACCGATTATTGGGTTCGGTAACACTACCGGAAAGTATAGTCCTTTCTTTATGTAATTCCAGCGCCTTAAAGAATTCAGAATCGATATCCATCAAACGATCCAACATAAAGGATGCGGTATCTCTATTCTTGTATAATTCCGATACCCATTGGCGAAGTTTGGAGACACCTTTACTTTTTTCGTCAGTATCGCTTTTGGTTTGCAATACATTTAACTTGGTTACGAGTTCATCAATGGAAGCAAAACCATTTTTTTTATGAATTAGGTATGGTCCGTAATTAAAATCAATTCCGCCTGCTAACAATGATCTGCCCTGAATATCCTTCAGTTTATTTTCAATAAATGAATCCTGTACCTTATGAAAAGCAAGTGATGATAAGGGCATCTTACCCCCATCCGGTAACTTCTTTACAAAATCTTTGGCTTGTTGGCAAAGCTTTTTAGACAGGTTGACTGCATAGTGCAAAGGATAAGATGATTTAATAAATGCTATTCCGGCACAAGCAGTAATACCATTTTCAAAGCCATCAACTGCAAAATTGGTTTTTAAGAACTTACATCTTTCCTTAGTCTCCGTTTCAAATTTTTCCAGGAAATGAGTTGTGAAATCAATGGCAAGGTCAGCCCGAAGAATTACAGTCATATCGTCCCCGCCAATCAAAATGGGCCTTAAAGGAATTATTTTGGAATCCTTAAATCTATCCTTAATAGCATTGTATGCAAATTTTGCGGCTGCTTTTGTAGATTCGACCAGTGCTTCTGAAAAAATGCGATAGGCAGATTTTACCTGGTCATCAGTTTTCTTATCAAAACTTTTTCCAAGATTTTGCAAAATATTTCCTAACCCATTGCCATCTGCATACATTACGGCAATCCAGGTATTGCCACTTTTATTTGTAATATCATCAATATTATAGGCTAACTCAGAATCTTTAATTTCATTAATAGGTTTTCCACTGATTTTTGAAAATAAATTCTTTTGTTCTGTATTTTTTCGTTTTAAAAAAGTTGATTCGCAGATGATTTCAGACTTTTCGTCATATTTGGATTTATGATTTTCAAATGCCACACCACCTGTTCGTCTTGAACGTTCAACACCCATAAAGCCAATTTCATGTGGCAGTCCTGATTTATTTTTTTGTATTTTCAGCTTAGATTCAAGTACTTGGATAGCATCTACCAATTTCAATGCTTCAGGTAAAGCAACCACTGCCTGACTTACGGTAATTCCGGGTGCTATTTTCATTACTGACTCTGGAAATTTCCTAACAAGTCGCTGACAAGATTCGTAATCATCAAACAAATATTTAATATTGCCAGCTGCACCTATTATCAGATTATCTTTATTGAAGGTTCCATTTAATTCCTTTCTAAAAAAAATCGAACATATTTGTTCTACTAACTCACTTGCACCTATAATTTCAGTGAGTTTATTCGTTTGAAAAATAAATTCCTGGATGCCCTGCACACTTGCACCATACAAATATTTCGTACTCATAATTACAAAAATTTATTGTTTAATTGAACCACCGTCCCAAATCCTTTACTTACTCCTTTACCCAAGCCCATAAAATCCGGCAAAAACACATTACATCGGAAGTCAACTTCGAAGGTGCGCACCTTAATGTCTTTCATACGGCTGTCGCGTTCGAGTTTTACATCTTTTATTACCAGTTTTATGGGGTCGGTTATATGCCAGTCTATGCCTTTTGCAAAAGAGAGTATATTAGCGGTGAGTATTTTTTCCAGCATACCCACTTTTTCCACCATGCTGTCCAACTGATTGTAGCGCTTCCAGTTTTCTTCATTCAGCGCCTGCCAATTCGAGAGGCTGTAGGCAAAGCGTTGTTCCAACACATTTACCTGTGTGGTTTTCAAATCAAGCCTGTCTACCTTAAGTGTAATGGGGTGGCCTTGCAGGTCAATCGTCCAGTTGCGGCGCCCGAATAGTTTATGTATTTCATCTACGCCTTCATCTATGCAGAATATACCCGCCTGTTTTCCAATTTTTTTATATTGTATAAGCGGATACTTATATATAAATGCCTCATCACCCGAATGATTATGAAATAAAGGATTTTCACGGCCAACTTTTTCAATCACCGCACCACGAAATGCAGAAATTGGGGTAAATCCAATGTCATTGGAAAAGGTCACTAAAAGGGTCCGCAATTGTTTCACTTTTGTTTGTTGTTTGAAGGCATGAATTGTTAACGCATTGCAAAATACTCTTGTATATTAATATTTCCAAGCTTTTTAAAAAAAAAGTATGCAGTGTGCAACCTATCTGCAATCCATCACATTTTTTTCACTTATTTTACCGGTAAAGATTTAAGCATGCCTACGCATATTGGCCTTTCAGCCATGAAACGGATAGAAATACTTGACAATTGTCTTCGGCACGACAGGTGGTGGAGTAAGATCATGCTGTTACAGGAAGTAAACCGGCATGTGGAAGCTATCAGGGACCGGCCCATATCGGATGCCACCCTGCGGAATGACCTTGAAGAAATAGAACGGAAGGCCGGTGGCAACCTGCTTTGCGAAATGCGGCTAACCTATAGTGGGCTAAAAAAGCAAAAACATTACCGCTATGGAAACAGGGATTTTTCTTTCTTTAAGAAGCCGCCGCTTGAAGCTGCCGAATATGACATACTTCAACAGGCGGTGGATCTACTTAGCCAATTGGAAGGCTTTGAAATAGCAGATGACCTGAAAGACATTGTGGCAAAATTACAGTACAGTTATCCGCCACCCGATAATCCAAAAGTAGTTTTCGGACAAACAGGTAAGCGTTTAGGTATTGACCTGATGCAAGAATTATACGAAGCCATCAGGGACAAGCAGGTAATAGCCTTCGATTATCAACCCTTCGATCAGGCATTGCCGCAAATATTTATGCTGCACCCTTACCTGCTAAAGGAGTATAATAGCCGTTGGTATGTAGTAGGTCTTGCCGAGCCGCACCGGGAAATTTGGGTGTGCGCGCTGGATAGGTTTAAAAGTCAACCAAGGGCCAGGCATAGAATTGTTTTCATTCCACCCGTTCAGGCAGGCTTTGATGCAGAAAAGCATTTCGCGGATGTAATAGGGCCTACGGTGCGAAAGGAATGCCCGGTTGAAGATATTGTTGTAAAGTTTAAGGCAACCCGTGTACCATATATTATTACCAAACCCCTGCACCATAGCCAACAACTCTTGAAAAGTTATAAAGACGGTTCGGCAAGTTTTAGCTTCCGGTTGCGCTATAATCGTGAGTTGCTGGGTTTGATATTGGGTTTTGGTGCAGATGTAAAAGTGCTAAAACCGATTTCATTAGCCGAAAAGGTGAAAGAGACTATCCGGAAGATTTTGGATAATTACCATGCTGACTGAAAATACGAATTTGATTTACGCTGTAAAAATGTAAAAAGAAAAATAAAACTTAACTGAAATAAATGATTTTCATCGAAGGCCATTTAGTAAACACAATACCCGTAAACGAAAATCCGTTTACCACAAATCCATTTACAAACCTTTACGCTCATGGCCACCCATCAAAGCCTTGTGTCATCTATTCGCCTGCAAACCGGTATGTCGATGCGCGAATTGGCGGCTATATGGCAGGTATCACCTGCTACGCTTACCTTATCGCTGCAGGGCAAGCGGCCAAGGCCGGCAGGGTTAACCGAATGTCTTGCGGTTGCAACGGTTCCAATGTCAATGGATGACAGGTTGCTGCATCCGCAGGATGTACATAGATCATTGCCTGAAAGCCTTGCCAAAAAGGTTTCGCAACAACAGCGGCGCCTGAAGATGCAGGCAGAAGCGCTTCGGCTTAAATGTGAAAAGGCGGAACAGGATTGGGAGATGATGCATACCCGTTGCCAATGGTTACCACTTTTGCTTTTGCAACCGGTAATATTGGCCGATAGCCATAAACTACTTGCAGCAAACTTAGCCTTACGCAGGTCGCACAGGCAATGTGAAAAGGCTGCGCTGTTAGCCACAGCCCTAAGGGCAAAGCTGCAGGGGGTGGAAGCGATGCTTTCGGTTTGGGCAAACCATTAACCTTATTTTATAACTTACACCTATACTTATTGATTAATTATTTTGTCTGTACTTTTTTTCTTGACCCTTCTATTCATCAGGGCAGGCGCCAAAGTACCAAACCTGCTTGCCAACAGGCAGGAAAGTCAAGGCATTGCCAGGGCGTTTGCCGCAGAACTTTAATTATATGTAATGGGATTGGCGACAATAAAGAAAAACCGGCGGCGGCACCTCAATCGGGCTACGTTTCATATGTGTATTTTTAGTGCGCAGGCTCTCGCCTGCTGTTTTTAATTGTCATATGGAATCCCCAATGATCATTTGGGCTAGGTATACGCCCGTTCGTGGGGATTTCAGGCTTGTTTCCGGGCCACTGTTTTATTTCCTGACTGTATTATTTTTTAAGTTTGCTATTTTTCATTTGGCCCTAAAACGCCATTCCACTTGCCCGTTTGCTAACGCTGTGGCATTGCCGTGGGCTCCGGTGGTAAAACTGGGATGCGCGCTTACATTTTTCAAATCCGTTTTCTTAGCCTTACACAGGGCGCACAAGCCATGTGAAAAAGCTGCGCTGTTAGCCACTACCTTACGGGCAAAGCTGCAAGGGGTGGAAGCGATGCTTTCGGTTTGGGAAAATCAATAACTGCTTTCCAAATCTTACACCCATATAAAATTTTTTTTGGGTTGTGTGAATAAAGAAATTTCTCCAAAAAGCACTTTAAAATACAATCTGTCTAATTAAATCAACTCCTTCAAAATGGGGCACCCCTCTCCTTTGGAGAGGGGAAGGGGGTGAGGGGACATCCTCTGTAAACACAAAACCTGTAAACGAAAAAACGTTTACCATAAACCTGTTTACAAATCCACCATTTATACTATATCTGTTCTATCAAAATGCGTTAAAAACATAATAAATGGTTAATTGCCAAAAGTCTTATATCAAAAGAAAAAATGCGTTCGTTTTTTTTTCAGCCGGACTCTAAAATACCCGGCCCTTTATACAATGTATAATTTAGAATTGATTACGAGTGCTGCAGATGCAGACCAGTTGCTGCGTATCGCACAACGCGAAAAAAGAAGCATTTATGTGCGTCGTGAAAATCTTTCGCTCCGCAATGAAAACGCATCGGAAAATGGTGCAGAGCGCAGTGCAGATATTGTAGCTGCACAGGCCGAACTACAAAGCCTGAACACCGTAATTGACAGCCTGCCCGAAGGCGAACGAAAGCAGGAAGAAATTACCAATCGCATGGCGGTGGAACTCAGGCTTCGCCGGCTAACCCGCGGTGGCGATGGCAACGACCCGGTAAGTATTGTGGAGCGCGCCTTTGATGTAAATCGTTTCGACCGCGATATTACAGGCATTGAAGAATTTGTTGCTGCGGTGGAAGCAAGGAAATTGGAATTGAATTAAAGTCGTCGGGTTTTTAGGTCAAAACCGGTTAAAGGCTGTCTCGGAAAGAGAGAGCCTTTTTTTTGTTACTTCATTTACCAAGGTAGGTTTCCACGTTGCCTTTGGTGGATCATAAAAAGTGGTGTAGGGTTTATAGGTAACCGAATCGTCGAGCAGGTCCTGCAGCATGTCATCGGGCAAGTGGGCAAATTCCGCTTTCACCTTTTCGGTAGCAAGGTCGAACTCATCGCTCAACCGTTTTAAAAACAGCATCCCGAAGATGAACTCCTTAAACTCGGATGCATCCATTTTGCCGCGGAGAATATCGCAGGCTTTTAAAAGAAAGGATTCGAGTTGGGAAAGGGTGATTTTGGATTGTTTCATGTGGTATATACCTAAGCATTTTAAAGAAGGTGAAAATAACCCGAAATGGACAATTGGAAAAAAGTTAATATAAAATAGGGTGTTTTCACCCGGATAAAATTAAAAACGAAAAAATACTTTTATGCCAAATTTTTAAATAATGGAGCACACAAACACAACATTCCGGAATCGGCAGGGTATTTTTTACAGGAATATGGCTAAGATGGTCCTCGCTTTGCTATTGATGACATTTTGTTACGAGGGTATTGGGCAAAATGCGTATTATGATGCGAAGAGGTTGTATAGGTGGGGGAGGTTAAATAATTTGGATACTACAAAAATGACCGATGCATTAATAATAGAAACAATTTTAAACAAATATTTTAAGGGAGACTCAACCTTGAACAATATTCGTTTGGTATTCCAAAATATAGATAATGACCTTACTAAAATTTTTGTTTCAAATAACAAGCCTGAACAAATTTTAAAAGAAATAATTGTATTTGATTATTCACGTATAAGATCAAAAACAATTTATTCGGATACAGCAACCATAAGGCAACTTATAAACACAATAAATGAACGCTCAAGATATTCAGAGGAAATAGCAAATTTCGATCAAACTTTAGTCATATTAAATGATTTATTTTCAAATTGGTCAATATATCTTGATTCAATTAAAATAAATAAATTAGATGCAATTATGACAAATAGTGAAGCATTTACGCTTGCTGGTCATGGATTATATGTAGATTCAATAATATCAAAACAAAAATTGAATGAAGTAGGAAGAGATTCCTTTCTAAAAAGAATCACAAGTGATACAAGCATTCTAAAAGGGTGGGAAAATATTCAAAGGATAAAAATTTTACAAGTTAAGGCCGAAAGAACGAAGTTGATTCAAAATTGTGAAAACAATCTTCTTCTCAACTTTTCGCAGTTAGAACCACAAACACAAGGATCGATTGTAAGTAAATCAGTAACTCCTGAGCAAATAAAAAAAATGAAAGCCAACCTTGAAGTAATGAAAAATTCTCTAATGGCAATTTCAAATGAAGAAAAGGGAAATACAACAGACCCTGTAGTTTCCACAGCGATCTCCGACCAGAACTTCCCAACCCAATCCGAAATTATTGATGCACTTGCTATTTACATGGCAAAGCGTTTTAAACAGGAAGTGGCTTTAACTTTTGCTGAAAACTTTGCGAAATACCTGAAAGAAAATGTGCTTGCCCGTGAATTATTTCCGGCTACTTTTAGCATGCTATTGAATAGTGACCCTTATGCAGTGCCTAAATTGGGAAGCGAATGGCGTAATTCCGTATCTAAGGACTTGATTGGCCTGCCGGATAATATGGTGAATAGCACTGTTGTTAAGACATGGCTGAATAACGATACTGCGCTCTACTATCTGGCGGATGCGGTATTAATAGGTACCTATGTTGCTCATAAATACAATTTTACCGATATGGTTAGGAGTATTTATCTTAAAAATGGCTTTAACGGAAATGGTGATACGCTAAAAGGACCATATATGAAGCAGGCATTATTGGTAAGTTATATAATAAATGAAGAAATGTACGACACAGCAAGTAGTCGCTATTGGCTAACACCTGAGGAGCTGGCAAAAATGAATGCTGAAGAATTAGGCATTATGGCTTCGCTTATATATGCAAAATATAATTCTGACATCAAATTAACTTTTAACCTGGAAAAATTGCCAAATAATGAGGAACTTAAAAAGATGAAGAATAAGTTCGTAGACCTAATAGCACTTTTTAAGCAATTTGAAAATAGTCAGGTGGCGGCATATGTTTCGAACAAACAAGGCGGAAATTTGAAAGATGCTTTTTGGGACTTTCAACGGATTTTTATTGATTTTTTGCTGAACCAAATACCTGAAAAAACTGAAAAGGACATCAGAACGAAGGCTATAATAAGGAATGTAAGGAAGACTTTTTATATTTATGATTATGTAAGTAATAAAAACTATGGAGCCGCTATAAATAGTACATTGGAAATTATGGATTCGGTACTACTCACTAAAAGCCCTTCTAAACATTTAAGGACATTTATAAATAATGAAGGCGTTCACACTATTGAGCAAATTTCTTTATCAACAGATAAATTCCAGTTTTCGCAAGGTAAAAAGGATGAACTTTTCACGCATCTTAAAATGCTTGAAACAGCTGCTGGCCTTCGATCATTTATTGCAAGCAAAGGACGTCTGGAGGAATCAGATATTTCGGATTTACTCATGGCCTATGATCTTAAATCAACTGAAAATAGAGCGAAGGACCTATTTTCTGGTTATGCTGATTTGGATTACCTCGCTAATGGCAAGCACCCGGGGTATAAATATGATAAATGTTTTGAACAAATAATGGAAAATTTAAAAGATATAATATTTAACTTAATTCCTTCAAATTCACCATTGAAGGAGAAAAATGCCAGTATATCATTTTTAAATTTCAAAAGCATTAATAACTCAAAGGATTATGACCAACTCCAAAAATATATCTCGCTTTCAGAAGAAGCCATTCTTCCTAAATCGCCGGAACTTATAGCACAGGTTCGTAAAATTTCTGGTTTCCTGACTGATGCTTCCACAGCCCAAAATAGCAAAGAACTAAGCCAGGTTGTGGAAAAATATGCGTCCCCGTCACTTTCCTACAAAATGACCAGGAAATCATTGATGTCATTTGATTTAATGGGTTATGTAGGCGTATGGGCAGGATATGAAGCATCTGCAAAGGAACAATACTTTAGAGATGCCCAATTTGCTTATGGGCTTACGGTGCCAATTGGTGTAAGTTTTAGCTGGGGCCACAGAACACATAGAATAAAAAATATGGATGATAAAATTATTAAAAGAGGACAAGAGGATAGACTTATTTTTCTGAATAAAAAAGCAGTACCTACCTATTTAAGCAGGTCATCATCCACATTTTTTGTTTCCATTATAGATATCATGGGGCCATTTACCTTTAGAATTGGAGATGATGAAGCCAATGGTCTTCCTTCAGAAACAAGTTGGGCACAGGTTTTTGCCCCTGGCATTCATTACAATTATGGCTTTAGGAATTCTCCACTGACACTAAATGCGGGATTTCAATTTTCGCCAAAACTGAGAACTTTTGATGATAAGCCTGATGACCCAGCTACCATGCTTAGGTTGCAAATAGGATTGAAATGGGAAATGCCTTTGATTAACTTTTACAGGAAGCAGAATTAGGTAAGGTAATTTGATGTAGGCTTAATATAAATGTAATCGAATCTTTTTGTAAACACAATTCCTGTAAACGGATTTTCGTTTACAGGAATTGTGTTTACAACCTTCATACTTCTTTCTACGCTTTAAAGCCTTTCCCATTCTATCCGCCAGCAAAACTGAATGCCGATCTGGAAATGCTTAAACCTGCTTTGCTTCTTTCTGCATATTTCCCTTTCTACCCCTCCAAAATCTTTGCAACGCCGGTTGATTCGCCCACGCAACCCGCGACAACTAATTGTAGCCATCCGAACACCCCACGCAGCTCGCGACAGCCAATCAGCAGCCTCCGGTTGGCCCACGCAACCTGCGACAGCCCTTCCTACGCGGAGGCATACCGAATGTAATTCAACATCCATATTTCCTCCCAATTTCCTCCTTTTACCCCACGGGTGTCATGAATGCTATTGTTGCAAGAGCTGGGAAAGGGGAAAAGTTAAAAGGTTGAAAAGTTGGAAAGTTGGAAAGTCTTCCATGTACCCGAACATCTACGCTGCGTTTACACAGGGGTGTGGGGCTTTCATGTTCACTTAAATTTTGTGTTCACGAAAACGTGAACAATTGAAAAACGTGAACAAATCTGATGGATTTATTTTGTTTTCTATGCATGCATAGGCAAAAAGTATTGTAATCCCTTGCTTTTTTCCTCAAATTTCAACAAATGGGGAGGATTCTATAAACGGTAAGGTAAAGGCGTTGTTTTACGATGAATTACGATATACAGCCTGGCAGCATAACCAAAAAAGAAGTTGCCAAGCCGCAGGTGCTTCGGCAGAAAGACAGATGTGCGCTTTCCGCTCCTGCGAAGCCATCGAAAATTCCTGCAAAGCCATTCTCCCCCCGGTGGGGGGATAAAAGGGGGATGTGCGCTTTCCGCTCCTGCGAAGCCATCGAAAATTCCTGCGAAGCCATTCTCCCCCCGGTGGGGGGATAAAAGGGGGGCACCCTCACTCTTTTTACCAACCTTTTCGCACCAAAAACCCCTAAACTCTCCCATCTTTGCAGCCCTTTGGCCAAATGCCGGGGGATTTTTTTTAATAAACACGTATCAATGAAAAACTTTTTGATGATGGCGGGCGTACTGGCCATGGGTGCTGTAGCCTGTAACAATGCCGATAATGGTGATGATAATACCCCTGCAAGCGGCACGCTGAACCTTACGGGCGAACTGAAGGGGATGGACACGGGCTATGTTGAATTTCTGTATCCCGTAGGTGATAGCAGCAAAACCGACAGCGTGCAGGTGAAGGGTGGTAAATTCACCTATACCACCGAGCTGAAAGAGCCGGTGAATATGATTTTCCGCGTGGCGGGCACCCGTGGCGAAGAAGTGGCCTTTTTTGCCGATCCGGGCAAGGTTACCATCAGTGGTTTCCGCGATAGCGTATATGCAAGCAAGGTTACCGGCGGACCATCGCAGGCGCTTTTTGCCAAAGGCGATGAAACGATAAAGGCCATTATGAAACCGGGCGAATCGCTCTACCAGGCCTACCAGGCAGCGCAGCAAACGCAGAATATGAGTGAAATGATGCGTATTGAAGGCGAATTCAACCGCCTGCAGGACAGCGCAAAAAGCTATACCAAAAACTTTGCCTTCGAAAACCGCAAGAGCGTTGTAGCGGCTTATTACGGACTTGTTTACCTGAATGAACCGGGTAAAGATGAGCTGATTAAAAGCTTGTATGATACGCTTACACCTGCGGTAAAGAAAACTTTTTTTGGCAACAAACTGGGTGAATTGGTGGCGACCAATGCCAAAATTGCGATTGGTGCCATTGCCCCCGATTTTTCGCAAAACACACCTGCCGGAGCTCCATTGATGCTTTCATCGCTGCGTGGAAAATATATCCTTGTTGATTTTTGGGCAAGCTGGTGTCAGCCATGCCGTGCCGAAAATCCCAATATAGTAAATGCCTACAATTTGTATAAAGACAAGGGCTTCGATATACTGGGTGTTTCTTTGGATGCCGATTCGGCTGCATGGATAAAAGCCATTGCCGATGATAAGCTGACCTGGAATCATGTAAGCGACCTGAAGTATTGGGATAACGCAGCAGCTAAAACCTATGGCATCCGCAGCATTCCTGCAAGTCTGCTATTGGATAAAGAAGGCCGCATTATCGGCAAAGACCTGCGCGGTCCTGCATTGGAAGCGAAGCTGGCGGAGTTAATGCCGTAACGGGTTTGATGTTTGTTGTTTGAGGTTTGATGTTGTAGCGACTTAAAAATCAATTTCGTCAATAAATAAAAAATACAGGTTGATGTTATTTGTTTAACATCGGATAAGAAGGTAATAGCGGCGCAAGATTTTGCGTCGCTATTTTTTTTCCTGGTTTTCGCAGAACGAAATGTATTTAAATCAATCAACCTTCATTATTCATCATTACCATTTCCATTTCACTTATTGACTCATTGACTTATTGACCCATTGACTTATTCACCTTGAACGTTTGCCTTTTCATTCATCCTTCCCAATTCATCATTAAACATTCATAATACACCATTCACTTATTGCCTTATTGACTTATTCACCCATTGCCTTATTTTCACCCCATGCAAAATGTGCTTGAAGTTGATAACCTTACCAAATATTATGGAAAAATAAGGGCTTTACACAAGGTAAGCTTTACGGTTCCGGAAGGAACGGTGTTTGGCATTCTCGGCCCCAACGGGAGTGGGAAAACTACGCTGCTTGGCATAATGATGAACGTATTGCTCCCAACAGAAGGAAGGGTGCTTTTGCTTGGTGAATCACCATCGCCGGCTATGCGCAAAAGAATTGGCACCTTGCTGGAAACCCCAAATTTTTACCATTACCTGAGTGCAGTAGATAACCTGAAAATTGCTGCAACCATAAAAGGAATTACAAATCCCGATATAGATGGTGTGTTGAAACAAGTTACATTGTACGAACGCAGAAATAGTCCCTTCAGCAGCTTTTCATTGGGAATGAAACAGCGGCTCGCCATTGCAAGTGCGCTTCTTGGCAATCCCGAAGTATTGGTTTTTGACGAACCAACCAATGGTCTCGATCCCAATGGCATTGCAGAAATAAGAACCTTGATAAAGGATATTGCCAAACAAGGTAAAACCATTATCATGGCAAGCCATATGCTCGATGAAGTGGAGAAGGTATGTACGCATGTAGCCATTCTGAAAAAAGGTGAAACCATTGCTACGGGTCATGTGGATGAAATACTGGCACAGGATGATGTGGTAGAAGTGGCCGGTGAACCATCGGCGCAATTAATGGCTGCTTTGCAATCGCTTCCTGCACACACGGGTGTATATGCACACGAAGGGGGAATGGCTACTGTCCATTTTAAACAAGGCACGGTGAACCTGGCAAGTGTAAATCGTCATTGTTTTGAAAAGGGTGTGGTGCTGAGTCATTTGGTAGTAAAGCGGAAAAGTTTGGAGATGAAGTTTATGGAATTGACGAATTAATTTGGAATGATGAATTTGGAATGATGAATGGAGTTTGCGTGGGGGGATGTGGTGTGTGAGAAATGAGTAGAAATTCCAAATATTAAACTTCAGATATCAAACTAAATTTCAGATTCCTAACTTCTAACTTCACACACAACATCAAACTTCAAACATCAAACATCAAACCCAACATCAAACATCAAACTTCACACCAACATCAAACTTCAAACATCAAACACCAAACATTTCCAACATGCGTCTTCTTCTGCAACTCGAATGGATGAAAGTAAAAAAATACCGCACTTTCTGGATACTCTTTGTGCTGTTTATTATCAGCATGGTGGGTATTAATTATATCTACTGGGAAACGAAACAACAGCTAACTACTTCGGGTGATATTATGGCGCAAACAGCGGGCAGTATCATCTTTGGTGACTTCTCCTTTCCGGCGGTTTTCAGAACGGTTACCGGTATGAGCAGTTGGTTATTGTACCTGCCGGGTTTCATTATTATTTTTCATACTACGAATGAATTTATTTTTCGAACGCACCGCCAAAATATTATTGACGGCTTAAGCCGCAGGCAGTTTGTAGTAAGTAAACTATTGGTGTGCTTTACATTAGCGTTTATCTGCACGCTGATTGTTTTCATTACCAGTCTGGTATTTGGCAGCATGCAAAGCGGTGGAAACATTACCTGGCAAGGGCTGGCTTACATCGGCTACTTTTTTATACAAAGCTGTATTTATATCCTGTTTGCATTTACACTTGCATTGCTTATTCGCAAAGCAGCGCTTGCAGTAGGTATATTTTTTATCTACGGATTGATATTCGATTTTTTAGGTGCTAACTGGCTTTCAAAATACACAGGTAATAGTATAGGCTTTTATATTATGCCGCTACAGGTTGCTGACGAATTAAACCCGGTACTGGAAGAAGTACGGAAAATGAAAATTTCTACAGAAAAAAATATTGCATTATTGGTTTGCTTTGCATGGCTCGCTTTCTATTGCCTTTTCCCGATTTGGAAATTTAAAAAAGAAGATTTGTAAAAATCATATTTCAAGATTGCAGTTTTAGTCTAATTTTTCAAAATAGTGATTAACAAAAGTTTTTTGGCCATCCTTATACAAATTATAACTGTAAAAATTAAAAATGATGCCTTTTGGTGCCTGTAAAATATTCATGTAAGTTAGTATTTGTGCTTCATGAACAGGTAGTATTTCCTTATGCGCTTTAATTTCAACTACAAGACAATCTTCCACGTAAATATCATAGCGGAGCTCCGTATCTATATCCAGACCTTTATAAACTAAATGCACATACATCTGTGATTTAAATTTTATATGCCTGAGAGATAATTCGTGGCAAAGGCATTTGTGGTAAACACTTTCCAGCAATCCGGGGCCAAGAATTTTATGCACTTCAATGGCGGCTCCATTTACTTGATAGGTAATGTCTTTTAAAATGTCTCGGGTAAGATTTTCCATGGATAATCATTTAAAGATGAATTTTAAAAGTAAAATTACTTTTTCGAAAAAAGAAGGATTAGGATAAAAAAAATGGATCCTTATTGGAAAAGGTTGCTTACAAACAGGTACATTCCTTTTCTATAACAAAAGAAATACGAAGGGCCATTTACTTTTTCTATTACAAATGAAATACTGACGAGTTAGGTAGATTCCCTTTTTATCACAAAAGATACAAGAGAAATGCTTTCACAAAAGAACACATAAGAAATACAAGGTACCGGAGAAATTTAAACAGGAGATGCCCCTTCTTTCTTTTGTTATCTTTTGTCCTTTTGTTCTCTTTTGTGATAAAATAAGATTGGATTTCGAAGGTAGTTTTAAATTCCTTTCTATCACAAAAGATACAAAAGAAATACTGTCACAAAAGAGCACCAAAGAAATACAGGGTACAGAAGAAATCTATAAAGGAGATGCTTTTCTTCTTTTGTTTTCTTTTGTCCTTTTGTTCTCTTTTGTGATAAAATAAGATTGGATTTCGAAGGTAGTTTTAGATTCCTTTCTATCACAAAAGATACAAAAGAAATACTGTCACAAAAGAACATATAAGATAGGATTTCTAAAAATTTTTAATCTTCCTTGGTCAGTTGAACAAGCGCTTTTTCTACATCGGGATACTGAAAAATAAAACCCGCCTGCTGAATTTTTGCTGCGGAAACGGTGGTGCTTTTCAGTACTTCCACGCTGCGTTCGCCCATCATTATTTTTAGGATAAAAGCGGGCACAGGCAAGGCAATAAAACCATTTCCATACATACACTTAGCAAGGGTGTTATTAAAGGAACGATTCGTTACGGGCTGTGGTGCCACGGCGTTGAAGATACCTTGTATTTGCACGTTTTCGATGGCATATAGAATCATTCGACACAGATCGTCAATATGTATCCAACTTATGATTTGCTCACCATTTCCCAGCACACTTGCTACTCTTACTGCCAATGTTTTTTTAAACTCGGGCAAGGCGCCGCTTTCATTGCTCAACACGATTCCAAAACGGAGAATCGATAACCTTTTATCCAGTTCCGTTACCGGCTGCATACTTGCTTCCCACTCGCGGCAGGTATCACCCAAAAAGCCGGGTGCAGCGGGCGCATCTTCGGTAAAAGGTGGACGTCCATCTTCAACGCTGCCATACCATCCAATGGCCGACGCGCTTACAACGGTGGTCAGCTTGTCGCCGGTCTTTTTAATGGCATTTATGAGTAATTGACTACTCAGTACACGACTATCGCGTATTTCCTTTTTGTAGGCATCTGTCCAGGGCTTGGCAACCACACCTGCGCCTGCAAGATGAACGAGTGCTGTTGCTTCCGCCACCGCAGTAAGATCAATGGTTTGGGCATCTGCATCCCATGCAGCGAAACGTACTTTATCTTTTAGTCCTGCCGGTGCCTTCGCCTTTTGCGGATTGCGGGTTAATATGGTTACGTGATAGCCTGCCGCTACCAAATGCTTTGTAAGCGCCGTTCCTACCATTCCGGTGCCACCTGATATTAATACTGTTTTATTTTCCATATTGCGTTTTTTAAAAGGTTGGTGAGGACACCAACCTATAAATTTAAATTTAATACTGTAAAGGTTGGTGAGGACAGCAACCTATAATTTTAATGAGAACACCAACCTATAAATTCAATGAGTACACCAACCTATGCATTTAATGGGGACACCAACTTTTACCTATTTTGTGAAATGCAATATCCGTAACTTAATCTATAACATCAAAAATGAAAGGATGTTGGTAAAATGATAAAACAAAAACCCCCACCGATAACGGCAGGGGCATTTGTAAAATAAAACACGATAAAACAGAAACCAAATCAATCAGGCTTTTCGCCATGTAAAAAATTGTTTACCGTACTGATAGCTCCTTTATTATTCTCATCCACTTTCACCGTGGCGCGGCTGTAAAAGTCTTCCACGTTGGCAATGGTGTTATGCAACTCAAGGTTGCGGCGCAGGTAGGCCGGTGTATCATCAAATTCGGTATTGTTATCCATATGCTGCGGATTGAAGGAAAGATTGCGCAGTCTTGCCATTCGCTCCTGCGCACGGCGTTTCTGCATTTCTTCTTCCGACAAATCGTTGCTGTTCGATGATGCATGATCATCAATAATGGTCATCTGCCGCGGTGCAGGCGCAGGTGCCGCGGGGGCATCATCAAAAGAAAGTATCATCCCCTGTGCTGCTTCTTCTTCCCTTAATTCAAATTGCAGCGAAGGTTGAATGTATTGTTGTACCGGTTCAGGTGCTGGTGTTGGCATTTCGGCCATAGGCGCAATTATTTCCGGTTCAGCCTTTTGTGCTTCGGCATTGTACACCTGTGATGGCTTATGCAAAAAATTGAACAATTCCTGCTGCACCGCATTTTCTTCCGGCTTTGTTTCCGCTACCGGTGTAAAATCGGGAACAGCAGGTGTAGTATCAATCGACAGTTCAAAAACCACCGGTGCTTCCTGTGTAAGTTCTGCTTCTTCTTCAATCGGCAGTAAAGCAGGTGCTATATCTGTAGAAAGAAACTGCATGATCGGGCTTTCTATGCGCTCAGGTTCTTTATCTTCCATCATCGGCATCAATGGTTGGTACGATGGTGCCTGATAGGGTGTAAAATCCTGGGCCGGCGTTGGTGCCATTGTTTCCATTTTCTTTTCTTCACCGGCTACGCCCAATGTCATAATAATAGGGGGTGCTGCGGCTTCTTTCTTCACTTCAGGTTTTGCAAATGGATCTTTATGACGGAACCCGGTTGCAATCAGCGTAATGCCAATTTTATCTTCGAGTGAATCATCATAATTCAAACCAAAGATTACATCGGTATGCTCACCGGTTTGCTGACGCAGGTATTCCTGAATCATTTCCACTTCATCCATGGTGCACTCATGTTCGCCCGATGCAGAACTGATGTTCAGCAGTATCCATTTAGCACCTGCAATATCATTATCATTCAGCAATGGCGAATTGGATGCTTCTTCAATTGCACGGAGCGCGCGGTTTTCACCACCCTCCAGTGCACTGCCTAAAATGGCAACACCACCATCACGCATTACCGTACATACATCATTAAAATCCACATTTATTTCACCGGTTGTATTAATAACATCGGTAATACAACGTGCTGCAATGGTGAGTACATCATCCGCTTTGCTGAAGGCTTCTTTCATTTTCAGGTTACCAAACTGATGACGCAGTTTGTCATTGCTGATAACGAGCAATGTATCCACATGCTGTTTCAATTCGGCTACACCTGCCTGTGCCTGTGCCATACGCTTGGGTCCTTCAAAACTGAAAGGCGTAGTAACAATACCCACGGTAAGTATGCCGAGTTCTTTACAAATGCGCGCCACAATCGGTGCACCACCTGTACCCGTTCCACCGCCCATACCGGCGGTAATAAAGGCCATCTTGGTGTTTATTTCAAGCATGCGCCTTATTTCTTCAAGGCTCTCTTCGGTTGCCTGCTTGCCTATGTTGGGATTAGCGCCTGCACCCAATCCACCGGTAAGGTGCGGACCGAGTTGTACCTTATTGGGTACAGGGCTGTTCGCCAATGCTTGTGCATCGGTATTGCAAACAATAAAATCAACGTTTTGGATGGATTGACCATACATGTGGCTCACTGCGTTACCGCCGCCGCCGCCAAAGCCAAGTACCTTGATGATGTTTGATTTTTGCGGGGGCATATCAAAATGTATCATAATAATCCGGATTTGTTAGTTAGTTAGTAATAGATTTTCAGCTGGTATATGTAGAGTTGTTATTTCAATTCTGGGTCTTCATCTTCTTTAAAAATATCCATCAGCGAATCCTTCATAGATTCCCAGATACTTTTTCTTCCCTTCGCCTTGATATGCCTTTCGGTTTCCATAGCAAGCCGCTCCTGTGCGATCCTTTCCATTTCCATTTCTGCATCTGTTTTTTCACGTATAAATACATCAGGAATGGTTACTTCAGCATTGGATGTAGAGAACTCTTTCAGGTTACGTTCGTAGTCGTTATAACCTTTCAGAATAAGACCAATACAGGTTGAGTACATCGGCTTGGTAAGTTCTGCAATATGACCGCCTGCAAGGTGTTCGTTGGGGAAACCAATTCTTGCATTCAAACCGGTTTGGTATTCGGTAAGTTGAATCAGGTGCTTAAGTTGCGATCCGCCACCGGTAAGAATAATGCCACCATTCAGCATTTTGTTTTCCATACCTACCTGCTTAAGGTGATAGGTTACAAAATCAAGAATTTCGCTCATGCGTGCCTGAATAATTTGCGCCAGTGTTTTTACACTTACCTGCTTGGGCGCCATACCGCGGATACCGGGAATGGTAATGATTGCGTTGCCCTTTGCTTCCTGTGCAAGCGCGCTGCCAAACTGCACTTTCATGGCTTCTGCCTGGCTCTTTAAAACACTCAACCCTGTTTTAATATCGTTGGTTATGTTTTCGCCTCCAAAAGGTATTACCGCTGTATGGCGTAAAATGCCTTCCTGGAAAACAGCAAGATCGCTCGTACCGCCACCAATATCGAGAATGGCAACACCTGCTTCAAGATCGTGCTCGCACATTACAGCATCAGCACTTGCGAGTGGCTGCAGTACAATATCTTTAATAGCAAGGCTACTTTTATTTACCGCGCGGGTAATGTTGCGGATGGCATGACGGTCGCCGGTTATGATGTGAAAATTCGCACCCACTTTTACACCGTTATATCCAATCGGATTTTTAATATTCGGAAAATTATCAACGGTAAATTCCTGTGGAATTACATCGATGATCTGATCGCCCGCAGGGATATACGTTTTGCGTTGATCGGCAATCAAACGATCCACTTCAAATTGCGATATTTCATCGTCAAGTGTTTGACGAACGAGATCACCGCGTGTTTGAAGACTTTTAATATGATGACCCGCAATGCCTACATACACTTCATCAATTTTCAGGTTGGGATTACTCGCACGGCAACTCGCCATAGCTTCGTTAATCGCCTTTACGGCATTCTCAATATTCAGCACCTGTCCGTGCTGAACCGAGTTGTTGCTGCCCGCTTTGCCAAAGCCTAAAATTTCAAGCTTGCCAAATTCATTTTTCCGGCCTGCAATCGCTGCAATTTTTGTAGTACCAATATCAAGGCCTACAATTACCGGGTTTCGGTTGGGCGTTCCTGAACCTTTCGATGGCGGCTGCCCTGTTGATTGATTTGTGGTTATCATACTATTCGAGTTTTATTTATTTTCTAATTTTGGCATTACGGCCTTCGGTTTCTTTTCTTCCTTTTTTTCGGCAACTGGTTCCGGTTTTGGCAATTCTACTTTTACCTTTTCCGGTTCCGGTACTGCTTTTGGCGGTTCGGGCATTACGGCCTTTTCCTGTTTGGGTTTTTCGCGCTGCGCAGCCGCCGGCGCTGTTTCCACCACTATACGACCCACACCTTCTTCGCTTACAACGGAGCGCGCATTTACTACATTACGGTTATCACTTACTATCGCTTTATAGGTATTCATGGCGGCCGTTTTATCTGCTTCGCTTATGCTTGATTTGCTGCGCTTCGCTACGATCTGATCGCTATAGGTTGCATTCAGCCTGTCGTAACTTTGTAAACGACCTGCGGCGGCAATGGCTTTATAAAAAACTTTCAGTCTTTCGAGCATGGCTTCGGGTGCCTGTCCATAACCAAGTTCTACTACATGATTACCAATAGCAGGATACATTTCCATTTTACCACCGGGTAATACATCAATTTGTGCAGCCTGTGCGAGCCAAAAACTATCCGCGGCAAGTGCCGTAGCCAGTCCGCTTACTTTTTTCATAATCTGTGCACCTATAGCACTATCACGCTGTACCGGAACCCCTGTAAATACCGGCAGATCTGCACGATATTTATCGCTTAACGGCAAGGCATTAGCGGATGCATCTATATAAAAACTTTTACCGCTGATATCAAACACCCTTGCCACCGGAACCGGTTCTACAAGGTGTACGTGCAAGGTTTGGTTATTGTCGAAATATAATTGCGCATCATAAACCCATGGATGCTTTTCAATCGCTACTTCTATGGCTTCCAAATCAAAACGCTGTAACGGAGTACCTACAGGGTCTGCTGTTACTTTATCCCTGATGATCATCAGCACATCTTCACCTGAAATAAATCCTGACACCTGTTTATCCTTGTAATGCAGTTGCACTTTACCGCATGGCTTTGCATCTTTTGTTTTAACGGCACTCAGCAATACCATGCCACCTGCTATTACCCCTAGGGTAAGCAGCACACGCAGCAATTTGATATATAAGGTCCGTTTCATATTATCTTTCTACACTATATTTTTCTGTCAAAACAGCTTTCACTTTTGGCACCAACGCGTCAATATCTCCCGCGCCTGCCATTACCCACACATCCGCTTCATGTTGTTGTACCCAATCACACAATGCATCTTTCTCTATTATTTCCACCTGCTTCATATGCCTGCCAATGGTTGCGCTTGTTACGCCTGCCATGGGCAATTCGCGGGCAGGGTAAATCGGCAGCAACACCGCTGTATCTGCCATCTCAAGCGATTGCGCAAAACCTTCGGCAAAATCGTTGGTGCGGCTGAATAAATGCGGCTGAAAAACGATCGTAATCTTTTTGCCGGGATACAATCCGCGTACGCTGCGCAACAAGGCTTCCAATTCGCCGGGATGATGCGCGTAATCGTCAATCAGTATGGGTAAATGATCCCCGCCGGGCAGTACATATTCAAACCTGCGTTTCACACCTTTGTAGGCTTTCACTGCTGCAGCAATGGCTTCAGGTGAAATCTGCAGCATCCTGGCTATCGTAATGGCTGCCGTCATATTTTCAATGTTGTGCAACCCGCCTACCTTCATTTCGAGGCCATCGATTTTTTCACCGGAAATAACTACGTCAAAGCGATAGCCGTTACCGGCATTCTCTATGTTGGAAACATATACATCCGGCATATCGGCTTCTTCATCGTCATGATGATGATGTCCCGCAGTCGTTGTCAGATGCAGGCTATACGTAAGCTGCCTGCGCACCATGGATTCATTTAGCCTTGTAAGCGAATGATGACGCAATAACAGTCCGCCGGATTTCACTTTGACAGCAAATGCAATAAATGCATCTTCCATTGCTTCTGCTGTTAAGTAAATATCGAGGTGATCGGGATCCATAGATGTAACCACTGCCACATCCGGACTCAGCTTCAGAAAACTGCGGTCATATTCATCTGCTTCAATCACGCAAACATTGCGTTCCGATGCCCAAAAGTTGGTTCCATAATTAGCTGAAACACCACCCAGGAAAGCATTACATCCATAACCGGTATGACGCAACAAATGCGCTACCATGGTGCTGATGCTTGTTTTGCCATGTGTACCAGCCACACAGATATTAAAACTTCCCTCGGTAATAATACCCAATACTTCGCTGCGTTTTACAACGGTGTACCCATTGTCGCGGTACCAGTTAAGCCCGGTATGTGTAGCAGGAATAGCGGGTGTGTACACCACGAGTTGCACATCCTTATCCAGCAGATTTACATCATCGGAATAATGTATATGTATGCCTTCACCAGAAAGTGCATCAGTAAGCGGTGTAGCAGTACGGTCATAGCCTGAAACCACGGCACCGCGATGGCTGAAATAACGTGCAAGCGCACTCATACCGATACCACCGATACCAATAAAGTAAATTCGCGATATGTCATCCAGTCTTATCATCCGGCGTTAATATCTTTTAATATTTCAGCAGCAATCACCCGGTCTGCATCATCTGTTGCAAGCGGGCGAATATTGCGTATAAATTTTTCTCTTATTTCCTTATCGGCTGCCAGTTCCAATGCAGTATCCATTAGCTTATCAGCCGTTTGATTATCTTTTACAAGCAGCGCCGCATCACTTTTTACCAGTGCCATCGCATTAGCCGTTTGATGGTCTTCCGCAGCAAATGGATAGGGCACAAAAATGGCCGGCTTTGCGGTTAAACATAATTCTGTAACACTCATAGCACCGGCCCGGCTGATTACCATATCGGCAGCGAGATAGGCCTTGCTCATGTCGGTAATAAAATCACTGACATAAACATTTTTCATTTCTTTGGTTGCAGCGCGTGCTTCATCAATAAATAGTTTTCCGGTTTGCCAAATAAGGCTATGCCCCGCAGCCACCCAACGTTGAATGCCTTGAAGCACTGCGAGGTTAATAGAACGCGCTCCAAGACTTCCACCAACGACCAGCATCGTAATCGAATGACCATCCAATCCAAAATAGGCCAGGGCTTCTTCACGACTGCTTTCAGGCTGAAGAATTTCTTTGCGTACCGGGTTACCGGTAAACATTATTTTTCCTGCAGGGAAAAAGCGCTCCATATCTTTAGTACCTACAAAAACTTTTCTTACTTTTTTAGCAAGCATCTGATTGGATTTGCCACCAAATGCATTGGCCTCATGCAGGTAAGTTTTAATATTATTTGCTTGTGCATAGCGCAGTACCGGGTAACTCGAGTAGCCGCCTACGCCAAAAGCTGCATCGGGCTTAAAACGATTAAAAATGGTACGAACCTGCCAAAAACTTTTCATCAGTTTAAACGGCAAAGTGATATTCTTTAAAAGATTTCCCCTGTCGAAACCGGCAATATCCAATCCTTCGATGGTATAACCTGCCTTCGGCACTTTTTCCATTTCCATTTTCCCTTTGGCACCAATAAAAAGAATCTCGACATCAGGCATCAGCAGGCGCAAAGCATTGGCTACCGCTACTGCCGGGAAAATATGCCCGCCGGTACCGCCACCTGCTATTACAATCCTTCTATGTGTTGCCATATCCATCTTATGCTGTTTCTCCGTTATCTATATCGGCCAATTCTGGCTCGGGTGGTAAAATATGCCTGCTCACACTTAGTATAATTCCTATGGCGAAGCAGGTAAATAAAAACGATGTACCACCCATACTCACCAGCGGCAAGGTGACCCCCGTTATGGGGAACAAACCAATATTTACCGCCATATTTATAAGCGCCTGTATAACCAATGTAATGCTGAGTGCCAATGCCAGAAATGCACCGAATGCCCTTGGCGATTTACGTAACAATAAAATGCTCCGGTACAGGAACACCATGTATAGCATCATAATAATTACACCACCAATCAAACCATACTCTTCAATGATAATGCTGTAAATAAAATCACTGTAAGGGTGTGGTAAAAAATTACGCTGTTCGCTGTTGCCCGGCCCCAGTCCCAGCCAACTACCTTTTGCCACAGCAATTTTAGCCTGTTGCAATTGGTAAGGAACATCTTCTCCTTTTGCATAAATAAAATCATCAATTCGACTAATCCATGTACCCACGCGACCTGTGTTACGCATGGATGAAACCATACTTCCTTCCACCATTTCGGCATCGGGATTATCGTTATGGGTAAATACGGCAAGAGAAATTAAAAACAACAGTGGTATCATTAACACCAACGCTGTAATACCGAGGTGCTTCATGGATGCTCTGCCCAAAAAGAGCAGCAGCATGCCAGTAGCACCGGTAAGAAGTGCAGTTGATAGATTGGCCGGCGCAATCAGCACGCAGGTTATTCCAATCGGTGCAATCAATGGAATAAAACCCTTTTTAAAATCATGAATTACACTTTGTTTACGGCTCAGTTGCCTCGCCAAATACATGAACAATGCAAGCCGTGCAAAATCAGATGTTTGAAAAGTAAGATTTATCACCGGCAGCTTAATCCAGCGACTTGCATCGTTAAGGTTAGCGCCAAAAAATAAAGTATAAACAAGCAATGGAATGGAAATAATATAAAGCCATAATGCAATACGACTGAAAATGCGGTAATCGGCAAGATGCGTAAAGTAAATAATGGCCACCCCTACTACAATAAAACTTACCTGCTTAAAAAGAAAATACGAAGTATTACCACTGTAGTGCTGATAGGCAAGCGTGCCGGTACTGCTGTACACAGCGAGCAGGCTGAACAGTACCAAAAAGGCTACGATGCTCCAGATAACACGATCGCCACGCGTATTGGCGCGCAACAGTGCTGCCCGTGCTTCATCACTAGCATCTAGGCGTAATTCTTCTGATATTTTTTCCCAGGCGTTCAATGTATCAGAGTTCTATTACTGCATTTTTAAATTGCTTTCCACGGTCTTCATAGTTTAAAAACAAATCGAAACTTGCGCAAGCGGGAGACAGCAATACCACATCGCCTTTGTTGGCAAAGCGATACGCAGCTTTCACCGCATCGGTCATGTTATCGGTTTCCACCACTTCCTTTCCACTATTGGCAAATGCAGTGGTAATTTTGCTGTTGTCGGTTCCGAGGCAAATAATCGCTTTCACTTTTTCTTCTACCAATTCTTCAATCAGCGAATAATCGTTGCCCTTATCTACCCCACCCAAAATAAGTACCACGGGATTTTTCATGCTTTCCAGTGCATACCAGGTACTGTTGATGTTGGTTGCCTTACTATCATTGATGTACTCTACACCTTTGATCGTTGCCACAAACTCCATACGATGTTCAAGCCCTTCAAAAGAAGTAATCGCTTCCCTGATTTTTGTACTCCTGATTTCGAGCAAACTCGAAGCAATACCCGCCGCCATCGTGTTGTAGTTATTGTGTTTCCCCTTTAAAGCAAAATCATTGATGTTCATCCGCACTTCTTCTTCCTTTACTTTCAGTAACATTTCTTCGTCTTTAATGTAAGCGCCCTGGCGATCGGTCTTTTTCATAGAAAATGATATGGGGTTAGATAATATTGAATATGTATGTAAATAGTTAACAGTAACAGGATCATCGGCACAGTAAATGAAATAATCATCGGCTGTTTGGTTGCGGGCTATGGAAAGCTTACTCGCTATATAATTTTCAAACTTGTAATCGTAACGGTCGAGATGATCTTCTGTAATATTCAGTAGTATGGCAATATGCGGCCTAAAGGTTACGGTATCATCCAATTGAAAACTGCTGATCTCAGCAATGTAATAAGGCTTGGGATCTTCTGCAACCTGCCGTGCAAAAGAGTAACCAATATTGCCTACCAATGCACAATCCAATCCGCCTGTTTTACAGATATGATAGATTAATGAAGTTGCTGTGCTTTTTCCATTACTACCGGTAATAGCAACGAGTTTACTGTTGCCCATATACCGGTAGGCAAATTCCATTTCGCCAATAACGGGGGTGCCTTGCTGCAGCAGTTTTTTTATCACCGGTACCTTGTTGGGTATGCCGGGGCTTTTAATTACTTCGTCAGCATTCAAAATAAGTTCCATGGTATGCTTTCCTTCTTCAAATGCAATACCATTCGTTTCAAGATCGGATTTGTAACGTGCAGGAATAGCCTTACTATCGGATACAAATACTTCGTATCCGTGCTTTTGCGCGAGTATAGCAGCACCTATGCCGCTCTCGCCTCCGCCCAATATGACCATTCGCTTTGCCAATGTATTTTTCTTACCTTACTTTTAATGTGATGACTGAAATAATTACACAGATGATGGTTACGATCCAAAACCTTACCGCTATTTTACTTTCGTGATACCCTAATTTCTGATAGTGATGGTGCAACGGACTCATGAGAAAAATACGACGCCCCTCCCCATACTTTTTCTTTGTGTATTTGAAATAACTTACCTGAAGCATTACACTCAGGTTTTCTACCAGGAACACACCACAGAAAATAGGAATCAATAATTCTTTACGCACGATAATAGCAAGCGATGCAATGATGCCACCTAATGCAAGACTACCCGTATCGCCCATGAAAACCTGCGCGGGGAAAGCATTGTACCAAAGAAATCCAACACATGCACCAATAAATGCACCGATAAAAATGGATAACTCACCCAGGTTGGGTATGTACATGATGTTGAGGTACTCTGCAAATTTTATGTTACCACTTGTATAGGCAAACAATCCAAGACATGCGCCTATGATCGCACTTACACCGGTTGCTAATCCATCGAGTCCATCGGTAATATTGGCACCATTACTTACAGCGGTAATAATAAAAATTACAACGAGTATGTAGAGTATGTAAGTAAAATCTTCCCAACCCGATGGAAGCAGTTTTGAATAATTAAATTCATGGCCCTTTACAAATGGAATCGTAGTTATCGGTGTACGTACTTTTACATATCGGTACTCTTTTCCATCTATTGTTTTTATGGATTCACCCATTAAAACTTCTTTTTGCCTTAACTCCACTTTGGGACCTATTACTTCGCGCTCTACAACAACTTTATCACTGAAATAAAGCGTTGCACCTACAATTAATCCAAGCCCTACCTGCCCCGCAATTTTAAATTTTCCTGCAAGTCCATCTGCATCGGCTTTCTTATAATCATTACCCAACTTCTTCGCCATTTTTTTGGCACGCAGTTTCAGTAAATCATCTATAAAACCAATCATACCGCACCAAACGGTAACAAGTATCATCAAAAGAATGTACAAATTATCAAGGCGGGCAAAAAGTAAGGTTGGCAACAGAATCGCAAGCAAAATAATAAAGCCGCCCATAGTTGGCGTATTGGCCTTATCTACTTCACCAGGCAAACCGAGTTCGCGAACAGATTCGCCAATTTGCAACCCCTGTAATTTTTTAATAATACGACGACCATACAACGTAGATAATACCAGCGAAAGAATTACGGCAAGCGCAACCCTGAAGGTGATGAACTGAAACAGTCCTGCACCTGTGAGATCAAACTCGCTTTGTAACCATTGAAAAAAGTGGTATAACATATCTATTCGTTTCGGCAGTGTTAACTATCGGTTTTCAAAACATTTTTGTAATTCTTCTTTATCATCGAAATGGTGCTTTACGCCATTTATATCCTGGTACTTTTCGTGTCCTTTACCTGCAATCAGAACAATGTCACCGGGCTGCGCCATAGTTACAGCTTCAGCTATTGCTTCCCTTCTGCCAACAATTACTTTCGATCTTCTTTTATATTCACTCTTCAATCCCTGCACCATATCTGCCAATATCATTTCAGGGGCTTCGGTACGCGGATTATCGCTTGTAAAAAATGACATGTTGCTGTATTCACATGCCGCTTCTGCCATCAGCGGACGCTTAGTTTTATCCCTGTCGCCACCGCATCCTACTACAGTTATCACCGCTTCATTACCCTGACGTAATTTCTTAATGGTAGAAAGTACATTCAGCAATGCATCGGGCGTATGTGCATAATCCACGATTCCTATTACACCGTCGCGCGGGCTTTGCACAACGTCAAACCGACCCTCGGCACCTGTAATTCCACTGAGTGCTGCTAATACTGTATCGCTGTCTTCATCAAGCGCAACAGCTGCACCGTACACGGCCATCAGGTTGTAAGCGTTAAACTCACCAATCAGCCTGAAGTGTACCTCCTTATCATTGATTGTCATTACAAGACCCGTAATTCCATTCTCCAGTATCTTTCCTTTAATATCGGTAAGCTGATGCAGGCTGTAATACATACGACGCGCCATCGTATTTTGCAACATGATGGTGCCACGCTTATCATCAAGATTGCTCAATGCAAAAGCAGTTGAAGGCAACCCATCGAAGAATGCTTTTTTTACCCGGATATATTCATCAAAAGTTTTATGGTAATCCAAATGATCATGTGTGATATTGCTGAAAATGCCACCCGCAAAACGAAGCCCTTCCATACGCTTTTGATGAATGGCATGACTGCTGCTTTCCATAAAAATATGGGTACAACCTGCATCAGCCATCATGGCTAACAGCTTGTTCAATTGCACCGCATCGGGTGTGGTATGTGTGGAAGGAATTACTTCATCATTAATTTGATTTTGCACCGTAGATACCAACCCACATGAATAACCTAATGAACGAAACAACTTGAATAGTAAAGTAGCAATCGTTGTTTTACCATTGGTACCGGTTACACCTAAGAGCACCACTTTATGGGAAGGGCGATCGTAAAAATTATGTGCAAGAACACCTGCTGCGCTTGCTGCATCTGCTACCTGTATAGCAGTAACATGTGCCGGAATCGTTTCAGGCTTTGTTTCAAAAACTATGGCAATGGCACCGGCGGCAATGGCCTTATCAATATACTTATGTCCGTCAGTTTGTGTACCCTTTACCGCTACGAAAACCATACCCGGTGCTGCTTCACGAGAATCAATTGCAATACCGGATACTTCGGTATCGGTAGTACCGGTGATCTGTTTTACAGTAACGCCCTTTAATATGGTTTGCAGTGTTTGCATTTTATTATAAAAAATCCTGTTCTCAGTTAAGTGTTAATAATATTTGTTGCCCTTTCCTTATCGGCATGCCTGCGGGAACTGATTGTTCGCTTACCCTGCCATGTCCTTTTACGACTACCTGCCAACCATTAACTTCACATAGCCTGAGCGCATCCTTAAGTCCTACCCCTTTCAACTCTGGCATAGTTCCTTTGGCAGTGCCGGTTCCCCGCATAACTGCAACCGGACTTTTCATTGCGTCAAGGCTTGCTACGTTAGATGAACCGGTAGAGTCGCGATAACGAATTTTTAATTCGGTAGCCAACTTACTCATGGTATGGGTTGCACCACGATATTGGTATTGAATAGAATCGCCTGCATAAGCAATCAGCGGTTTACTTTGCTTTATATAAGCAGAATACAATCTGTCGGCCACTTCCCTGAAAACAGGACCTGCAACCACCCCGCCATAAAATTTTGCTGCATGCGCTTTATTGCGGATTACAACAACAATCGTGTATTCAGGTTTGTCCGCTGGAAAATATCCGGCGAATGAAGACTGATACATTTTATCAGCATAAGAAATCCCTTTATCTGCTACGAGTGATGTACCTGTTTTACCTGCAAAAGTGTAAGCGGGTGTTTGCAAACGCGCTGCAGTGCCACGCAACACCACGCCTTCGAGGCATTGCTTAAGTTGTGCAACTGTTTGTTGACTGCAAATCGCTTCATCCAATATAACAGGATTATAGGATTCAATGATTTCACCTTCCTTCAATACTTTATTTACAAGGTAAGGCTTCATCATTTTTCCACCATTTGCAATGGCGTTATACAACATAGCAGTATGCATAGGTGTAATGGCAAGGTTATACCCAAAACCCATCCATGGCATAGTTGTATTACTCCACTGCCTGCTCCCGGGTTTATAAATGCGTGTGCGCGCTTCGCCGGGTAAATCAATACCTGTTGTGGTATCCATGTGCCATTTGTGCAGATGCCTGAAATAAGGTGAAGTGTTTCCGGCATAATAACCATAGGTAAGTTTCGCCATTCCCACATTGGAACTTTTTTCAAATGCCTGCTGAATGGTTGCGATAGTCATACCATGTATTTCACTATCGTAAACAGTTTGGCCTGCAACCTGCCACCTGCCACCTTCAAGGTTTACGGTACTATTCAGCGTTACTTTTTTATCTTCCAATGCCGCCATTAGTGTGGTAAGTTTCCATGTACTGCCGGGTTCCGAAGCGGATAAAGCATAGTTGTAATCTTCCCAGTAACTACCATCGGCTTGACGTCCGAGATTGGCAATGGCGCGTACTTTACCGGTTGCCACTTCCATTACAATGCAGGTACCGTGCAGCGCTTCATTTTCTACCATCATACGCTCAAGCGCCTGATGCGCAATATCCTGAATACCTGCATCCAATGTGGTGATTACATCATAACCATCCTGAGGATCCTGATTAATACCGTCTTCCAATGGCAATCCTGCACCACCCGAAATGTAGCGTACCAATCTGCGCCCCGTAATGCCACTCAGGTATTTATCATATTGTCTTTCCAGCCCTACCTTATTGCTATCACGTGCAATGCCAATGGTGCGGTTGGCCATAAGCTTAAAAGGATACAGGCGCTTCATGCGCACTTCGGCAATAAAGCCGCTCTTATTGCGGCCAAGCCTTACCAACGGCAGTGTTTTCAGCTTTTCGTAATCAGTAAATGAAATCTTACGTTTTAGCAGTGAATACCGCTCTCCCTTGGTAAAACCCTTTTTCAATTGCTGCCTGTATTCAGAAGCTTTTTTATCGCCAAATAATTGCGCAAGCGTAAGCGATAACGAGTCCAGGTTTTCGCTGAACAACTTACCATCTTTCTCACGTAATCCTTCCGCCATAAAATCAATATATATATCAAACTCCGGAACGGAAGTGCTTAGCACATCTCCCGTTTCACTTAAAATAGATCCGCGTTCCGCTTCAATAGATTCAATACGTATACGTGCATTATCTGCAAGGCTGCGCCAGTATTTTCCTTCCGCTAATTGTATGTAAACTACTTTCCCGATGATGGCCAGGCAAAAAACACACAACGCTATAAAAACGAAGTAGGTTCTTACAAGTATTTCTTTCCTGGTTTCCATATCGGGTATAATCCCTTGTGTCTTTTATTTTATTTTGTTGCTACAATGCGAACAGGGGGTTCTTCTAATCTCTTTAAACCGAGTGGCGCCACCGCCCTTACCAGTTCACTTTCCTTGCTCCGGTACATCAATTCAGCCTGAAGCGTTTTGTATTCGTATTGCAGTTGTTTCAGTTCGTTGCGCGATGCAGCCATTTGCCGTATCGTAGTATCTGTATAATGACCATTTGCTATATACACCACGGCCAGTAAACCCAGGAACAACACAAAAGGAACATAATGCACCATCCACTTCGCCTGCAACAGGTTGTGTCCGATACCCGACTGTTTCTTTTTTTGTTGAATCATATAATTAAAAATTCCAATTTTTCAAATTCCAAATCCCAAACATTGAACTATCCTAAACCACACTAAACAATTCTAAACCACTTCCGCCACCCTCAACCTCGCACTCCTCGCTCTCGGATTCTTCTTCACTTCCGCATCTGTAGCTTCAAGCGGTTTTTTATGTATCAGCCTGAATGGACTCTTTGTTTTATGTCCATACAGCGGATCGTCTATTTCATCCATCATACCCTGTTTCAAAAATTGCTTTACCATCCTGTCTTCCAGCGAGTGAAAGGTGATGATGGCAATTCTTCCACCTGGTTTTACTACGCTGCTTAATTGCGTAAGTAAAGCCTGCAATGCACCTAGTTCATCATTAACATCAATGCGTAATGCCTGAAATACTTGTGAATAGTAACGTTGCGGATTCCCTTTACTAAACGTTTGCAATACCCTGAGCAAATCATTGATGGTTCCAAAAGGGGAAACCGAACGTTTTTCAACAATGGCTGAAGCAAGTGTGCGTGCGTTGGTTACTTCACCATATCGGCTTAGCAACGTTTGCAGGCTTGACGCATCCATCGTATTCAGCACGGTAGCAGCCGTTTTTGGTTGCCTTGTGTCCATCCGCATATCAAGCGGCGCATCAAAGCGATACGAAAAACCCCTTGCCCCTTCATCAAACTGATGGCTGCTTACACCAAGGTCAGCGAGTAGGCCATCCACTTTTGCAATGCCATACAATTTCAGAAACCGTTGCAGGTGCAGAAAATTTTGTGGCACAAACGTAAGGCGGTCATCCGTAGGCAGGTTTCGGGCGGCATCGGCATCCTGATCAAAAGCAATCAGTTTACCCTTTTTACCCAACCGTTGCAAAATGCCCCGGCTATGGCCACCTCCCCCAAACGTGCAGTCAACATATACCCCTTCCGGTTGAATGTTGAGCGCTTCCATACAGGCATCGAACAATACCGGTACATGGTAACCGCTTCCCGCTGCGGCGTCATCCTGATGCAAAAGCGGCAGTTCTGTCATGGCAAAGCTTATGGCTGTTGACCTGCACCACTGCCCAGTATTCCACTGGCCATGGCACTCAGTTTTTCAGGCGTTAGCGAATCAAAGAGCTTATCGTATTTGGTTTTATCCCAAATCTCTATTTTGTCAATATCGCCGGCCAATACGATTTCTTTATCCAAACCGGCATATTCCATCAGGTTCTTTGGCATGTTCAGGCGGCCTGCGCTGTCAAACTCCACATACACCGCCCCTGCAATCAGTGCCTTACGAACCATCCTGTTTTCACGGCTGTCATAAGGGTTCACCAACCGTAGCCTTTCTTCAACTTGTTTCCAATCTTCTAGCAGGTACATCCAAAGGCATTCATCCATTCCGCGGTTTATTACGAGCATGTGCGTGCCTTCCGGCATCTGCTTTTTTAGGGCAGCCGGCAGCAGAAAGCGATTTTTCGCATCCACCGTAGCATCATATTCTCCTAAAAATCCCGCCATACTTTATTTTTACACTTCTTGACACAAAGTAACACTTTTTCCCACCATTCGACAAATTCACATTTCGCCCAATTTATCCACAGAGTTAAACATTTGATTTACAGTAATTTAGTTCAATTTTTCACCACTGTGTGCAAAACGAATGTGCATAAGTGTGGATAGCTTTTAGCAGGGTATAAATAAGTTGACGAGTTGAAAGGTTGACGAGTTGAGAAGTTAATAAGATAAAAACCATTCAACATGTTAACTGGCCAACAAGTCAACCAGTTAACCCGTTAAACCAGTCAACAATCGCCCAATCAAATTCACTTTCCCTTACATTTACGACATGAAGTTTCATGCCTTCAAATACATCCTGCCGTTTGCCATTTATTTTGGCGCCTGGCGTTCTTTCCATAGCCATGGATGGGTGATTTTCCTTCCTGTTATCATCGCATTCGGCATTATTCCCCTGTTTGAACTCTTTTTGGCACCCAATGCAAAAAATATGGATGATGCGGAAGAGGCTGTGGCTAAAAAAGACCGCTTGTACGACTGGTTCTTATACCTGATTGTTCCTATGCAATACCTGGCACTGTATTGGTTTCTGACCGGTATTACCGACGAAAGCCTGCTATGGTGGGAAAGGCTTGGCCGCATAATGGGGATGGGGTTAGCCTGCGGCACATTTGGTATTAATGTAGGGCATGAACTGGGGCATCGTGTAAATTTATACGAGCAATGGATGGCAAAAGCACTCCTGCTCACAAGCCTGTACACACATTTTTTTATTGAGCACAATAAGGGCCACCACAAAAACGTGAGCACACCGGCAGATCCGAGCAGTGCGCCAATGGGTATGTCGCTCTATGCATTTTGGATACGCTCGGTAAGCGGTACATGGATGGGTGCCTGGCATATTGCCGCAGATGAATTGCGTAAAAAAGGCCTTCCTGCTTTTCATTGGAAAAATGAAATGATGCAATTGCAATTATTACAAATTGGCTTAATTGCAGCCATGGGGTTAACCTTTGGTTGGGAAGCCTGCGGCTATTTTATTTTAGCCGCGATATTGGGTTTTTTGCTGCTGGAAACCGTTAATTACATTGAGCATTATGGCTTGCGCCGAAATGAAACTTCACCCGGAAAATATGAACGCACTTTACCACAGCATAGCTGGAACAGTAATCATGTACTAGGCAGGCTTATGCTTTTTGAACTCAGCCGTCATAGTGATCACCATTACCTTGCCAGCAGAAAGTACCAAATACTACGCCATCACGATGAAGCGCCACAATTACCTACGGGCTATCCCGGCAGTATGGTGCTTGCAGCCATTCCACCACTATGGTTTATGGTAATGGATAAAAAAGTAAAAGCAATGAGCCACGTAGCTGAAAATTAGCATGCGCGGTGTATTACATTTTACAAATTTCTATGCCCCTAAAACATAAACCTTACCTGTGCACGATAATCGGTACGATGGTTATACGGGATTTCGTCAAGCCCGGTACCAATGCTTGTTTGATCAGGATAATAAGATCGAGCCAGGCGAAACCAAACAGAAATGTTGCGGGTAATATCATAATTCACATTGGTGTACCAGCGAAAGCCTTTACCATATAAAGGCGGAATGCTGTAACCATATAACACATCATTTTCATACGCATAAATACGGCTGTTATAATCATCTGTTTCAAAAAACTGTAAACGCAGATTAAAGGAAAGCGGTTTTAGCATGGGCTTGTAATTAAAATCTGTGTACACCATAAACCCCTGTTCTGCTTCGGCACCGTCCCTATCGTACCAAATGGCTTCAGCACGTGCCCGCAGGGTAACGGATGGCGATACTTTGTACGAAATATGCGTTCGCCAATTTTGGCGCGGAATATCTGCGGTAACTTTCGTTGGATCATCGGGCAGGCTGTAATTCAATGCTTTGGTTTCGGCACGGTAGCGCGTATATACTTCTACCTGCTTATTGGGTTTCCAGGTTAGTTGTACCAGGTATTCCTTGCCTTCAGATGGGCGATCCACACGGTAACGCAACCAGGGAAATTTAAATACATCTGCATACACATCCAGTTTAATAGCTTTCCATGGCCGCATGGTAAGACCCATAAACATTCCCTTTTCATTAGTGGGTGCTGTATTCTCTGTAAATGCATTGCCATATAATGTATAATAATCTTTTGCAATATTTCTGTACACGAGCGATACATCTATATTACGATCCACATTGGCAATTAATCCATGTACCTGTGCTGTACTGCCACCGGGATTAAAAGCCACTTCACCAAACATGTGTATATTTCTGAATGTGTAACCATACTCTCCGCTGATGCCGGTAACTTTTTTTCCATTAAACCTGAAATAATTATACGGTTCATTTTGCCTGATGAGCGGCCGCTCCAATTCGTAATGCACCACATTGGCACCCAACTGTAATTTAGAAGTACGATACTGCAGCGAACCGCCCAAACCAAACTCATCCGTATTGTATCTTTTAGCCGCTTCTGCCTGCGTACGGTGTAATCCACTGGTAAGTACACTTGACACAAAGTCTTCAAACTCGGCGGTATCGGAAACGGCAGTAGCGCTTACTTTTCGCTTGTTTACAAATGCACTCAGGTACCAGTTTTTTACTCCCACCGTTATAGCAGCCCCACGATGAAAATTAAACTCTCCGGCAGAGTTATACGGCCTGAAAATTTCGGTTTGCCGTTTTACATTCAACACATCCACGCTTTTGCGAAAAGCAAGCGATTGGTAAGTAAGCAGGCCCTGTCCCATGTTCACGGTATAATCGCCAATGGCAATCCTTTTTACCACGCCCAGGTTACGGGCAAAAAAGTGCATCGAATAAAAATCGAAACCATTTTTCTGTGCGCCTTTGCCAAATTGTTCACCCGCATCTTTATCGCCCACAATGCCAAACTGCATATTATTTTTATATACATATTTATAGCGAAAAAATACGCGCATAGGGCTACCGAGATAACGTGTATTTCCCGCAGAATCGGGGGTAAAACCCCTCGACTTCTCCAAAACTTCCTGAATGCGCAACAGCAGGCTGTGACTACCACCGCTAAACCTTCCACGGAGATCATCAAACATGGATTGTGATGGGCCGATAGTGACGTATGGCAAAATACGTTGTATCGTTTCAACATCCCAACCGGGAACGGCCTGTAGCTCGTAAATGGAATGAAATGGCCCCATCAGCCGGCGGTAATTCAATAACTGCAGCAACAACATTTCATTTAGTACGCGAAATACCTGCAAATCGGCAAGAGATGCCGTATTGAGGTTGAGTGGATTACGACGCAGTTGGCTTAATGCCTGCTGATAACTATCATCTTCGGTTTCAGTTTCATCAGCATTGGCGAGATCTTCCAAAGCCTGCTCTACACTCGTATTCTGCACTTCCTGCGCATACACCATGCAGGTAAAAAACAGCATAATTATGGTAAAAATCTTCCGCATCGTTATTGAGGTGTTGTAGCGGTTTCGTCCTCTTTATTTTTACCAAACTGATACATAAGGACCACACCCGGCGACACACCCAATTGCGGATGAAAACTGGTAGCCAAATCGAGCCTGAAATCGCTGAAGACCATACCTAACCCGGCAAAATAACTGGAGGTTTGGCTGGCTACCCCTCCCCTTACAAACAATTGCGGTATAAACTGGTAATGCATCGCCACATTTACATTCAGCGGCTGGCTTTCTTCCTTTTCAAGTTCAGCGGTCAGGTAAAATTTATCCGATGCATCGTAACCCATTCCGAAGGTGTAGCGGGCAGGTAGTCGTTCATCATCAGCCACTTTACTCCACGATGCCCGAAATGGATTGTAAATATTAAATCCTGCCGTAATTTTTTCACTTAAATGCAGCAACATACTTAGCGAGCCGGTAATGGCCGAACTGCTGCCGTAAATGCCCGACTGATTGATGGTGTGGTAATGAAAACTTGCGCCAATATCAATTGCCTGTGTAATTTTTCGCCCATAAGCAAGGCTTAATTGTGCCTGGTTACTTTGCGAAAACCCAAAATAGCTGCCATAAACACCAAAATTGCCGCTATTGGTTTGCAGCGCAGCCGACATAGCATACATATTCAAATTTTCTACGCCATACCTTTTTTCACCATATACACCAATGCCTCCCTTTTTAAGCGTGGATAGTGAGGCTGCATTGGCACGGGCACCAAACACATCATTAAATTTATTGCTATAGGCGCCAAGTGGAAGATAGCGCGCAGCAATAGGTTGAACCGATACCTGGCCGGTTACCGTAATGAATCCCAATAAAGCAGATAATAAGCCTAAAAAACGCACAGCCGTTTCAGTTTGGGGTGAAAATAAGGCATAAGCCATTATCGGGATGATTTCGCATAATACTTATCAATATTATTTTTTATGGCAGGCTCCCAAGGGGAAATTCATCTACCTACAGGATTGGCTACCTTATCTTTGCACCCATGCAATTATTGGATGGAAAAGTGGCCGCAGCCGCCATTAAAGAAAAACTGAAACTGGCAGTAAACGCCCGAAAAGAAGCCGGTAAAAAAAAACCGCACCTGGCCGTAATTATTGTGGGTAATGATGGGGCAAGCGAAACCTATGTGGCGAGCAAGGTAAAAACGAGCGAAGAAATCGGCTTTGGTTCTACCCTTGTGCGGTTAGATGATAACATTTCGGAAGAGCTGCTGCTCGAACAGATTGAATTGTTTAATAATAACGACGATATTGATGGGCTGTTGGTGCAACTGCCGCTGCCAAAGCATATCAGCGAAGCGCGGGTAATTGAAACCATTGACCCCAATAAGGATGTGGATGGATTTCACCCATCAAGCGCGGGTCGACTGGTGCAGGGCCTTGATACTTTTGTGCCTGCTACACCTTATGGAATTATGCTGATGCTTGAACATTTTGGGATTGAAACAGCCGGTAAACATGCAGTAGTAATTGGCAGAAGCAATATTGTGGGTCGCCCAATGAGCATTTTACTCAGCAGTCAGCATAAGTATGGTAACTGCACGGTAACCGTTTGCCATAGTAAAACACAGGACCTTGGCTCCTTTACCCTTCAGGCAGATATCATTGTTGCTGCACTTGGCCGACCCGGTTTTTTAAAGGCCGATATGGTAAAAGATGGCGCTGTGGTAATAGATGTAGGAATTACCCGCGTGCCCGATGCTTCAAAAAAGAAAGGTTTCGCCATTAAGGGCGATGTAGATTTTGTCGAAGTAGCAGCTAAATCGGCATGGATTACCCCTGTACCCGGTGGCGTAGGTCTTATGACGATTGGTGCGCTTATGACCAATACATTGAAGGCTTGTGAGCGGAAAGATTAGCGTTTCATTTTAAATGAAATATTACAATTATTGCATTTAAAGTGAAATATTTCATATTTTGCACTTAATATGCAAAAACAGTTTTGGATTCTGATGGGAGATATCGTAGGTAGCCGTAAAAAGGAAGGGGCTATGCAGATGCAGGTTTTCGATAAACTCATCAATTTCTTAAATACAAAATATAAAACCCAGGTTCTTTCACCACTTACCATTACACTAGGTGATGAATTTCAGGGAGTAGTAAAAAATAGAAGAGCAGGGGAAGAAATGATAATTTCCGCCGAAGAATGGCTGTTGAATAAAACTGAACATATAAAAATAAGATTTCTTTTACATTATGGAATTATAGAAACGCCCATTAATCCTGAAATAGCTTATGGAATGTTAGGCAAAGGTCTTGCTGATGCAAGAGACGGGTTAAATGCGATGAAAAAAGAAAAGGATAGGTTCAAGGTATCCGGCATGCAGGACAATGATAATATTAATGATTACTTTATTCTTTTCCAAAGTATTATTGATGGCTGGTCTGTCGCCGACAGAAAATTAGTGGCTGATTTTTTAAAGGAAGGTGATTATAAAAAGGTGGCAGAGATGAATAAAAAAGATGCAAGTTTGATGTGGAAACGGGAACGTTCACTGAAATTAAGGGAGTATAAAATTTTGAAAGAATTAATACTTAAAGATTAATCCATGTGGCAGCAAGTTTTGTTTTTCGTAATTGCATTTGCAACAGGCGAGCTTGTTGCCATATTTATATTCAGAATTATTCGAAACAAATTTGCAGCAAAAGGAACACCCATTTGGGCGGCTATTGGTAAGGGTTTGCTGGAAAGATTTATGCTGTTCCTTGGATTGGTTATGAATTTACAATCAATTATTACCTTATTTGGTGCAATAAAAATAGGTACAAGACTAAAAGATTCGAACCAGGATAAAATTACCAACGATTATTTTATGATCGGGAACTTTTGCTCTGTAACTATTGCATTGGGAGAATACTTTTTTTATCAGTTTTTATCTACTACGTAATTCACCAAAAAAGTTGAAAGCAAAAATTATAAATGATTGAAAATAAAAAAATAACAGCCTACCCGGTAATGGAAGCCTTTTATACCCTGCAGGGTGAAGGCGCGCACACCGGCAAAGCCGCATACTTTATAAGGCTTGGTGGCTGCGATGTAGGCTGCGTATGGTGCGATGTAAAAGATAGTTGGGATGCTGCCAAACACCCGGTAAAAACAGTAGATGAAATCGTAGCCGGTGCTTTGCAATATCCAGGCCGTATGATTGTAATTACCGGCGGCGAACCGCTGATGCACGATCTTGGCCCGCTGACCAATGCTTTACAGAATGCCGGATTCAGCATTAATATTGAAACATCCGGCGCACATCCTATCAGCGGCAGTCTGGATTGGGTTTGTCTTTCTCCAAAAAAGTTTAAGGCTCCACTACCTGATGTTTTGCCCATTGCGCACGAACTGAAAGTAGTGGTATTTAACAAAAGTGATTTGCAATGGGCCGAAGATTATGCTGCACAGGTAGGGCCGCACTGCAAACTATATTTACAACCCGAATGGGATAAGCGCGAACAAATGACGCCGTTAATCATTGATTATATACATCAGCATCCGGAGTGGACGCTTAGTTTGCAAACACATAAATACATTGGGGTTCCTTAATTAGTTTATGATGTGTGGTTTATTATTTATTATTGGTTTGAATGTGGGATAGCAATGTGTGGGGTTGGTTAGTGCGGGCATTCTAAATGAAACAATGATTTGAGATGAAAAAAACTCTGAAATAATCCGGATGGCAACAATAAACAACAAATAATAAATAACAAACAACTTGAAATACGATCACGACATAATAGTTCCCTTTGAAAATTCGGATAAATCGAAAAAAGAGCAGGTGGCCGAAATGTTCGACCAAATTGCCTTTCGATACGATTTCCTGAACCGTTTTTTGAGCGGCGGAATTGATATTGGCTGGCGCAAAAAAGCATTGGCACAATTTAAAGGGCTTACCATTAACCACATGCTCGATGTTGCTACCGGCACAGGCGATGTAGCCATTATGGCCATGCAACACCTGAAACCAGCACCGGCAAAAATTACCGGCATCGACATTAGTGAAGGCATGCTATCTTTCGGCCGGAAAAAGCTGGAATCCAAAGGGCTGAACGAACGGATTACCCTGGTATCGGGCGACAGTGAAGCAATAAACTTTCCCGATAACACGTTTGAAGCCATAACCGTTGCTTTTGGCGTGCGCAATTATGCCAACCTGCAAAAAGGATTGGGCGAAATGTTGCGGGTACTGAAACCCGGTGGAAAATTGGTAATTTTGGAATTCAGCAAGCCTAAACTGCCCGGGGTAAAAACCTTGTACAACCTGTACACGCAATTGGTAGCACCACAGGCAGGTAAATGGATTGCAGGCAATCAAAAAGCCTACAAGTATTTGAATGACAGTATCAAGGCTTTTCCCGAAGGGGATGCTTTTGTACAAATTATGGAAGAGACCGGCTATACCGGTTGTTATAAAAAAACGCTGAGCTTAGGTATATGTACCATTTATTGCGGAAACAAATCTGTATAACCCTTGGGCTGCTGGCAATGGCAACCGGCACATTTGCCCAAAAGGGTATGAAGCAATTGTATCGTGAAGAGCGCGATATGAAGCCTTATTATTTTGGCCTTACCCTTGGAGGAGCGCAAACTGGTTTGCACCCTTCCAAGCACATGTATTTCCTGGAAAACGACAGTATTCTTGTGGCCGAACCCGGAAAAGCACCCGGCTATTCTGTGCGCCTACTCGCTACCATGAAGCTTACGAACCGTTTTGAATTTCGGGTAAATCCCGGGCTTATCCTTGGAGTCGACAGATCCTTCTCCTATACATTGGGAAGCCGGTTTCCTTTTGAAAACCCCGTGGAAAAGCGCGTGATACAATCCAATATCGCCACTTTCCCTTTTCACATTAAATTAAACAGCGACCGCATTGGCAACTTGAGGGTGTATTCGCTTGCCGGTATCAAATACGATATAGACTTAGCAAGTAATGCTAAAACGCAAAATGCCACACAACTTGTAACGCTTAAATCCAGCGATTTTGGCGCAGAAATTGGACTCGGTTTCAATTTCTTTTTACCATTTGTTACCGTAAGCCCCGAGATAAAATTCAGCAATGGCTTCAGCAACCTGCATAACCGCGACCCGAACAATAAATATTCCGCGGCAATGGATAGGGTTACATCAAGAATGATTTTGTTTAGTATTCACCTCGAGGAATAAGTTAGAAGTACGAGTTACGAAGTACGAAGTAAAGACGCAATGATTTGCGTCTTTGTAGGGTGTAGAGACGCAATGATTTGCGTCTTTGTAAGGTTTAGAAACGCAATGATTTGCGTCTGAACAAATATGAAACGATGCAATGATTTGCGTCTGAATAAATGCGAATCGACGCAATGACTTGCGTCCAAAACGTACAAAAAACAAGAATTTCTGGAAATTCTATTTCGCCGTTAAGGCTAGCAATCTGCCGCCGTCTTCTACACTTACATAAATTTTACCGGCAGAGGCCATTTTTACATTGCGGATACGGCCAATGTTTTCGAGTAAAATGGTTTCATTGCCGGGCACACCATTATTCATATTAATCATCAGCAATTGCCGGCGGCCAAGGCTACCCATGAGCATGTTGCCATTCCAATCCCTGAATGAAGGGTGATTTATAAAAGCAAGTCCCGCAGGCGCTAGTGCAGGAATCCAGGTTTTTAGCGGAGCTGCAATCCCCGGTCCGTTATGTCCATTGCTTATAGTGGTTCCATTATAATTGATGCCATTACTATACAATGGCCAGCCATAATTATTGCCTGCTTCAATGCGGTTAAGTTCGCATCCGCCGCTTGGGCCATGTTCGTTGGCAAAAAGCCTTCCGGTTTCAGGCTCAAAAGCCATTCCCTGTGGATTGCGGTGCCCAAAGCTATAAATAGTGGAACGCACCGATTGACCGGGTAATAAGGGATTATCCGTTGGCAAGGTTCCATCAAGGTTCATCCTATGTATTTTGCCCCAAAGCGTAGTAAGCCGCTGACCGTTTTGGAAGGGACTCGTAGCACCACCAAGACTTCCGCCTCCCCCTTCTCCTACGCTCCAGTACAATTTACCATCGGGGCCAAATGCAATGCGACTTCCAAAATGACCATTCCATGTAGAAGCAGATTCGGTGGTTTGCAGCACCTGCCAATTGGTGGCTGTATTTCCATTTAAGGTAAACCTTGCAAGCGAAAGAAACCCGCCGGTAATTGTATAGGTTACAAATACACTTCGGCTAGTAGCAAAATCGGGTGAAATGGCCACATCCAATAATCCACCCTGCCCTGCTGCCGAAATATTGGTTGGTAAGCCGGATATGGAAGTCGTGGCGCGCGTTGTCGTATCCAACAACTGCATAACACCCGTTTTTTGGGTAAACAACAGGTTACCATTGGGCAATACGTCGAAGCCCCAAATAATGCCCTGATTGCTTAGTAGCGTGGTTATCGTAATATCCGGTGTACCGGTTAAAGGCGTTTCAGGTGTGGGTTCAGCATCCTTTTTGCAAGCATTAACCAGTAAGGCAATGCACAAAAAGTAAGAAATTGATAATTTTATATACTTCATTGGCTGGTTTTTCTCTTAACACAAACGTCATTTTCCCCATATTGGTTTATTCAAATGGAATTTTTACCCATTAATAATTATACATTTTTTCCGGTTACATTTGATGCAAAACCAACTGGTTATGAAAAACACCTTGCTGATCCTATTGGGATGTATGGCTAACCTTATGCTGCAAGCACAAATTGCCTCATCTTATACATCGCTGGATTCAGCCCTGAATCAGTTATATACATCGCAACGTTTTAATGGAACTGTGCTGTATGCTGAAAAAGGGAAAGTGCTATATCAAAAAGCATTTGGGGTAACCGATTACCGAACCAATCAACCTTTGCAAACATCTTCATCCTTCAATCTGGCTTCGGTAACCAAGCAATTCATTTGTATGGGCATTATGATGCTGCAGGAAAAAGGACAATTGCAGTTTGATGAAAATATTCGAAAATACCTGCCTTCCTTTCCTTACGACAGCATTACCATTCGTAACCTTATGACCCATACATCGGGTATACCCGAGTATTTCGATGTTTTTCAGTTGTATAAAACCCCATTAGATACCCTAACCAATGAAAAAATGTTAACCCTTTTTTCCCATTACAAACCACCCCTTGATTTTTCAACAGGCACTAAATGGAATTACTGCAATACCAATTATGTGCTGCTGGTAAGCATTATTGAAAAGGTAAGCCATATGCCACTCGATGTTTTTATTAAAAAGAACATAACCGAACCGCTTGGTATGAAGGATACCTATGTTTATCATGTGCTTATGCCTGCAATTCCTTCCAACCACGTTTATGGATTTGAAGAAAACGGTGAAACCCGGCAACTGAATGACCTTACGGTTTTTGATGGGGTAACCGGTGATGGAAATATGTATTCTTCTGTAGAAGACCTGTATAAATGGGAACAAAGTCTTTCAACGGAAAAACTGGTAAAAAAGGCAACCATGCAAAAGGCTTTTGCACCCACAGGGTTAAAAGATGGCACTACTTACCCCTACGGATTTGGATGGTTTATTGAAAATGAAAAAGAAAAGAAATATTGGCATACGGGTGGATGGGCAGGTTTTATAAATATCATATACCGGGATGTAAAAAACGAACGTACGCTTATTGTTTTAAGCAGTGGCAGTAATGGCCTGGCGGTTCAAAATGCCCAACGATTTATGAAGGGGGAGCCACTTGACATTCCGTCAACCACCTTAATAAAAAACATTTTGCTTATTGACGGAACAGGTGCACCGGCAAGAAAATCGGCAGTCCGGCTACAGGGTAACAGGATAATTGCCATCGGAAATCTTACCGCTTTTGATACCGAAACGGTGGTGGATGGTAAGGGTAAAATATTGGCACCCGGATTTATTGATACCCATAGCCACCTGTTTGGCTCGCTGGCCAAATATCCTGAAGCACTGGCAGCCCTTAGCCAGGGCATTACCACCATTGTTACCGGGCAGGATGGCGGTAGCGAACCGGTAGATACAATTAAAGCAAACCTGAAAGCAATACCTTCCGCCATCAATGTGGCGACTTATACCGGGCATGCAAGTATCAGGGAAAAAGTAATGGGCGAAAAACAATTAGGCAGGCCAGCGACCATTGATGAACTCGAAAAAATAAAACAACTCCTGCGCGAAGATTTGAAAAAGGGATCGCTTGGCCTCTCTACAGGGCTGGAATACGAGGCAGGATTCTACAGCAACCGCTACGAAGTTACAGAACTTGCCAAGGTGGCAGCAGCCGAAAAAGCAAGGTACATAAGCCATATCAGGAGCGAAGACATAAACATGGCCGATGCACTCGATGAAATTATTTATATAGGAAGAGAAGCTAAATTACCCGTGCAGATTTCACATATAAAAATTGCCCTGAAAGATGATTGGGGTAAGGCACCCAAACTGCTGGGTATGTTACAAAAAGCAAGGGAAAGTGGTGTGGATATAACGGCAGATTGTTATCCCTACGATTTCTGGAACAGCACGTTAAGGGTTTTGTTCCCCAAAAAGGATTTTACCAGCCTTGCGGGCGCGCAATACGCAGTAGATCATTTGTTTGATCCGGGTGCATCGGTGCTGGTTCGTTATGCCCCCGATTCCAACTATAAAGGAAAAACAGTTGCAACCATTGCAACCATGCGCAATGAATCGCCTGCGCAAACACTATTGTACCTGGTGGCTGCCGCTGCAGATTATGAAACCAGGCATCCGGATGCCGGCGGCGTAGAAACGATCATGGGTAAATCCATGTCGGAAGATGACCTAAAGGTTTTTTTAGGTTGGGGCCATACCAATATTTGTTCCGATGGCGGCAATGGCGGGCATCCCAGGGGTTACGGAAGTTTTACAAGAGTATTAAGCCGGTATGTAAAAGATGAGAAAATTATGTCGTGGGAAGAAGCAATTCGTAAAATGACAGCGCTTTCTGCCGAACATACCGGCATAAAAAACAGGGGAGTAATTGCAACAGGTTATTTTGCCGACCTTGTTTTAATTGATCCCGAAACGGTAAAAGATAATTCGGGTATACAAGATTCGCGTGCGCTTTCGGATGGTATTATAAAGGTGTGGGTAAATGGCGTGATAGTTTATGAAGACAAGCAATCTCTCAAAAAATATCCCGGCGTTTTTGCAGGAAGATAGATCCAAAATGTAAATTTTTGTAAATGAAGCAAGTTGAAAAACCAATTGCCATTGTACTAACCGACGGTCTCCTTCACACTTCCGATGCCAAAACCGCGCATGGTCTTATTCGCGGCACCGACCGGTTTACCATAGCAGCCGTAATCGATAGCAATCATGCGGGTAAGGATGCCGGCGAAGTACTCGATGGGAAGCATCGGAATATTCCGGTGTTGCCCGATGTGGATACCGCCATCGATACCCTACCCGGTTTACAATATGGTATTATAGGGGTTGCAACAGTAGGCGGTATTTTACCTCCACATTTTATGCCTATGCTGCGCACCTGTCTGCAACATGGGATTTCGCTTGTAAACGGTTTACACGATAGCTTGTGCGAGCACGCGGAATTGGCAGCACTAGCCGCAAAAAACGGTGCCACGCTCACAGATATCCGCAAACCCAAAGCACAGAAAGACCTGCAATTCTGGACCGGGGAAATTTTCACCATAACCGCACCCATCATTGCAGTGTTGGGCACCGATTGTGCATTAGGCAAGCGTACCACCTGCCGGCTATTAATAGCTGCACTGCAACAAGCAGGCATTAACGGGCAAATGATTTACACCGGGCAAACCGGTTGGATGCAGGGCATTCAGCATGGCTTTATTTTCGATTCCACACTTAACGATTTTATTTCGGGCGAACTCGAACATGCATTGGTCAGTTGCTGGAAAGAAACCGGTGCCGAAGTATTGCTGATAGAAGGGCAAGCCGCACTACGCAACCCAAGCGGGCCGTGCGGCTCCGAAATGCTGGTATCGGGCAATGCGAAAAATGTGATATTGGTACATGCACCCAAACGAAAATATTTTGATCATGTAGAAGCATGGGGCCCCATACCTACGCTCGCATCCGAAGTCGCATTGATTCGCCAATATGGCGCCGAAGTAATAGCCATAGCACTCAATACCGAAGATTGTACTGAAGCTGAAGCCATTGCATTTCAGCAAGCTTTTTCTGCCGAGCTACAATTACCGGTTTTACTGCCGCTGGAACAAGGGGTAGATGCGATTCTTCCTGCTATTCAATCGCTGATAAAAAGATAATGCAATGAAAATAACTTCCGCGCATGCATGGCTGGAAAAATTACCACTTACCAGGCCATACACAATTGCATATGATACATTTTACGATACACGCGTGGTAATGCTCGAACTTACCCTGGAAAATGGCATGACTGGAATCGGTTCGGCCAATCCGTTTGAAGAAGTGGTAGGAGAAAGTCCTGAACAAACACTCGAATTACTGCAAAATAAATGGTGCTCAACTCTCATCGGACTTGATATAGAAACATTCGAACTATTTATAGATACAATAAGTCCAACGCTTACACATCAGCCCGGAACGCTTGCGGCCATTGACATTGCGCTTCATGATGCATGGGCAAAATGGAAGGGCAAACCTTTAGCTGCATTACTGGGCCAATGCATCAATGGATTACCAACATCGGTTACCATTGGCATAAAAGATGCCGCCGCATCCGTGCAGGAAGCAAAGGAATATGTAGCCATGGGTTTTAAAGCGCTGAAAGTGAAAACCGGTGTAAATGTGGAAGCAGATATTGAATGCCTGCAACGCATAAGAGAAGCGATAGGACAGGCCATTGAATTACGTGTAGATGCCAATCAGGGTTATGACCTGAATGAACTTTTGTATTTTTATCAATCCACTCAAAAAATAAACATTGAACTGATTGAACAACCATTGCCTTCCGGGCAAGAAGATGTTTTAAAAACCTTGCCTGAAGCTGTAAGAAAGATATTGGTGGCCGATGAATCGCTAACCGGATTTGAAGCAGCGCAACAATTGTGTGAAATCCCGGTGCCCTTTGGAGTCTTTAATATTAAACTTATGAAATGTGGTGGCATTCGTGCCGCAAGAAAAATGGCAGCTTTAGCGCTGCAACATGGCCTTCCCATTTTTTGGGGATGTAACGATGAAAGCCGCGCGGGTATTACCGCAGCGCTGCATGCAGCTTACAGTTGCCCCGGCACCAGGTACCTGGATCTTGATGGACATTTAGATTTAGAAAGAGATGTGGTTGATGGGGGATTTGCCTTGCGTGATGGAAAATTATTTTTGTTGGATGAACCTGGCCTGGGGATTAGCAGGATTACAGGTGTTGCTTAATTTTCTAAGGCCATACCGCATTGGCAGCCACTTCCGCCTAATGGAAAAACAAAAATCGGGAGACAAATATCCACTCTAATCATTTCCATTTACTCCCTAACTTCATAGTTTATTCCATCACATGAACCATCCATCTACTCCCCTTGATGCAAGCCATCTACTCCCCGTCCTCAACAGGAAACTCATCGATTTGCTGAAATCGCTCATAGCCGAAGATTGGCATAAACAAACCATCGCAAAACTGTGGACCGTAAAAGATGTCGCGGCACATTTACTAGATACCAACATTAGGACGTTATCTATGCTACGTGATAATCATTTCGGCGAACAGCCTGATATCAGTTCTCAACAGGATTTGGTGAATTTTCTCAACGGGCTGAACGCCGATTGGGTAAAGGCCATGAAAAGGGTTAGCCCGCAAATGCTTATTGCATTACATGAGGCAACCGGGCAAACATTATGTGATTATCTCATGTCTCTTAACCCATTTGAAAAGGCAGTTTTGGCCGTGGATTGGGCCGGCGAGACCGAAAGCAAAAACCGGATGGCTATTGCCCGTGAATACACTGAAAAATGGCTGCATCAGCAACAAATAAGGGATGCAGTGCAGCAACCCGGCTTAATGACGCGTGAACTTTTTTATCCCTTCATGGATATTTTTATGCTTGCCTTGCCGCATACTTACCGGTCGGTTACCGCAGCAGATGGAACGATGGTAAAGGTAACCATCACGACAGGTATTGGCGGATCATGGTTTTTGTTGCAAACAGCAGGAAAATGGAACTTAACTAAAGAAGAATCTACAAAACCTGCAACTGAAATCGTTATGGATCCCGATATTGCATGGAAATTATTTTCGAAAAGCCTGAGACCCGAACAGGTAAAGGACAAAATAACCATTGATGGTGATAAGGCGCTCGGGAAAACGGCGCTTACTATGATTTCGGTAATGGCTTAAAAAAAGAATATGAACATACAAGAAGCATACAACAACTGGGCTGAACAATACGACAGTAATGACAACAAAACAAGAGACCTTGAAGCCATTTCATTAAGAACGACACTTGCTGATTTAACTTTTGACAATTGCCTCGAAATAGGCTGTGGTACCGGAAAAAATACAGCCTGGCTTTTGGAAAAATCGAATCATGTTACTGCAGTCGATCTTTCAGAAGAAATGCTGGCAAAGGCGAAAGAAAAAATACAAACGCAACATGTGCAATTTATACAGGCCGACATTACCAAACCGTGGTCTTTTGCCGAAAAAAATTACAACCTTGTTACCTTCAGTCTTGTACTCGAACATATTGAAAACCTTGACGAAATTTTTAAAAAAGTAAGCGAAGTAACAGCACCAAATGCATGGGTATATGTAGGTGAACTGCATCCCTTCAAACAATATACCGGTACCAAAGCAAGGTTCGAAACCGAAGAAGGACTACAAATCGTAACCTGCTATAATCATCATGTTTCTGACTTTGCAAGTGCAGCAAAAAATAACGGATTTGATATGATTGATATTACAGAATACTTTGATGAAGATGACAAAACCACCATTCCGAGAATATTGACTTTACTTTTTAGAAAAAGATAAATTTGACAGAATAACGCTTATTTTCACATCCAGCAAAACCATTACCATGTTTGGCATCAACCACATCAAATTCGACTCAATGACCTACGTTCTGCATTTTAAGAACGGAAAAATTATTCGCGAAGGCCGCGGGCTTTCTTTTTTCTATTTTGCACCTAATAGTTCCATTGCAGCCATTCCCATGGGTAGCAACGATCTACCGTTTATTTTCAGCGAATCAACCAACGATTATCAAACGGTAACCATACAGGGGCAAATCAGTTATAAAATAAGCAACCCTAAAATATTAGCGGATGTGCTTGATTTTACAGTAAATGATTATGGGCAATACAAGAAAAATGATATTGAAAAACTCAATCAGCGCATCATTAACGAAGCACAAACAGCTACATCTTCTTTTATCCACCAAATTAAACTAAAGGATGCTATCCGTTCGGCCAAAGCCATTGAAGAAAAAATAGTGGAAGGACTTAGGTCTTCGCAAGCCATCAATATTTTAGGTATTGAAATACTCGGTGCCAATATTCTTGCCGTGCAGGCCACGCCCGAAATGTCGAGAGCGCTTGAAACTGAAACGAGAGAAAAACTTCAGCAGGAAGCCGATCAGGCAATTTATGAACGTAGAAATTTTGCAGTAGAACAGGAAAGAAAAATTAAAGAGACAGAACTGAATACCGAAATAGCGGTAGAAGAAAAACAGAAACAGATTGCCGAAAAGAAAATGGAATCGGAAGTGCAGAAAGCCGATAACGAAAGAAAACTGCGCGAAATGAAATTGAGTGCAGATATAGCTGTAGAGAATCAAAGGAAATTATTGATTGAGCAAAAAACATCGAACGATATTAAGGAAGCAGAAACGCAGGGCTTTGTAACCGAAACAACGTTGAAACCTTACAAGGATATGGATTGGAAAATATTAACCGCACTCAATAACAATACCGACCCGCGGTTTAATATTGCACTTGCCTTTAGGGAACTTGCCGAAAACGCCGACAAAATCGGAAACCTGAACATTAGCCCCGACCTGTTGGATTCCTTACTGCAAAAAGCACCCAATAAAAAATGAGTGTTGAATACGCCATTGTAGTTAAAAATAAAACGAGACTTGAATCTTTGATTGAACGTTTCAATACAAAGGCGCAGGCTAAATTTTATATTGAAAGCCTTGGCAGTAATTTCGATGATTACGAAGCGGAACATGATACCTTCCATGCGGCACTGAATACCCTGCAAACCCGGTTATCACAAACCATTAAAAATAAAACGGTGGAAAGGGTGTACCTGCCTTCCTTTCTTTTTTCGGAAAAGAACCTGATTGTGGTGATAGGTCAGGATGGATTGGTAGCCAACACGGCAAAGTATGCCAAAGGTTGCCCCATGGTGGCTGTAAACCCCGATAAGGCGCGTTACGATGGCGTATTGCTCCCTTTTGATACCGATAATTTTATGGAAGCCGTTGAACAGGTAGTAGCCGGCAGGTTTTCATCGCAAACCATGCGTTTTGCCGAAGCCAAACTTAACGACGGGCAAAGGTTGCTTGCATTTAACGATTTGTTTATTGGTGTGTCGTCGCATGTTTCGGCACGATATAAAATCTCCTTCAACCAGGCCAACGAAGAGCATTCATCAAGCGGGTTGATTGTTTCCACGCAAGCAGGGGCAACCGGGTGGCTGAGTTCCATTTTTAATATGGCTTATGGTGTGGCAGGCATGTTTGAAAAAAATCTCCTTCCCAAAAGGCCCAAACTTAATCCGGAAGAATTATTGTTTGCTGTACGCGAGCCATTTAAAAGCATAAGAACCCAAACAGGTATAACCACCGGCATTATCCGGCATCAACAGCGGCTTATCCTCGAATCGCTGATGCCTGCCAACGGCATCATTTTCAGCGATGGAATTGAAACTGATTTTTTGAAATTTAACAGCGGTTCCATTGCATCTATTGGGTTAGCGCCCGAAACGGCAACATTGGTAACCAAACACTAACAAAAACTTACCTGTTACCCGCAACTGCATTTACCAGGCCCCACATAAAAAAAAATTACTTATACTTATTCTCCACAACGGATTTGCCTGTAACCCTTTACCTTTAGGGAGAAAAAAAAATCTGGCAACCAGCAACCGTCATATTATTCTATATGGTAACATATTTTTTGTTTACCAGGGATAACTTGATTCAAAAAAATGGAAGCCAATGTTACATGTACCGGCATTATTTGGTATTCCTGATTGGATTCATTTTTAACACTGAAATTTATGCACAGGCTATCAGCCGTAATGATTCACTCCTGATAGCAGCAGTTACAGAAAACAACCTCCCGCTTACCGAATCACTTATTCAAAAAGGTGGAAATGTAAACCTGCAGGACCCTTCAGGTCTTTCGCTCATGCACATAGCCGCCAAAGAAAACTTTTCCGACCTGCTGACCCTACTGATACGAAAGGGGGCCAATATGGATATTACCTCCCACTACGGCAATACACCCCTTGAACTCGCAGTTTATACCGGGTCGGACCTGTGCGCTTACCTGCTCATCAATTCAGGCGCTAATATCAACGCGCATGGTTCAAAAGACGGGGGCACACCCATACAATACGCCGTCATAAAAACGCAGCCTGCCTTGTTTATGCACCTCCTGCGCAAAGGTGCAGACCTAACCATTCAAAATAAGGCAGGATATAATGTCATTCATCAGATTGCCAATAGCGAAACTTTCCTTGAAGCCCTGCAAACAGTGCTCAATTCACCGTACTCCCCCAAAAAATTTGAAAACCTTTTCGATTATGGTGACCCACTCGCCATTCTTGACACACTTGCTGCGCACGGTGCTGCTTTTTTTTACCGCGATACATTGGGTTACAAACCATTGCACTTTGCCTGCAAAAAAAATAATAAAATACTTATTCAATACCTTCTGCATAGAAAAGACAACATTAACGACCAGGAAAATACAAAAAAAGAAACCCCACTTATTTGTGCTATCCAAAATAATCATGAAAGCCTTGCATTATACCTAATTCAAAGGGGGGCTGATATAGAGGCGGCACAACATGAAAAATGGACAGCTTTGCACTATTCAGCAAGGGATGGATACCACAAGGCTGCACTGAAGATTTTAAAAAGGAAAAATGTTATAAATGCGCAAAACATAAGGGGATGGACGCCGCTGCACCTTGCAGCCTGGAACAACCAGGTATTGTTGGTAAATCTATTATTACTGAATGGAGCAAAAGATTCAATCCTAAATGAGGATGGCAAAAAACCATCTGATCTTGCCAAACAAAAAAAGCTCGACGAACTTGCTACCCAAATCCAATCGGGCACGACTAATCTTGTAGAACTTTATAATGCAGGTTTAGTTTCAGTGGTTGATGAACAGGTAAAAAATGCTCCGCAAAAATCGGTAAGCAGCAAGGATTCAAAGGAACGGACCCTGCTGCATGTGGCCACCACTCAAAACGATATCCCATTTATTAAAATGCTGATTGAAAATGGGGCGGATGTAAATGCTACTGATGCAGAGGGAAGAACCGCTTTGATGTATTGCATTGAGCTTGCCCTTTATGAAAAGCTATTGAAATTATTAATTCAAAAATCCAACGTAAATACAAAGGACCATTACGGCAATACAGCCTTGCATTATGGTGCCGCAAAAGAAGATACAACATTGCTTAAAATACTGTTGAAAAGAGGGGCTGATCCCAACCTTTGCAATCATGATGATTTTACCCCATTTGAAACAGCCTGTTCTAAAACAGGGGATACTGACATAATGAAGTTGTTTTTAGTTAATGGTGCAACCATTAATCCAAAACGACGATCTAATTTTTCGCCATTAATGTTATGCCTTGGGGAAAAAAACTATGCTACTTCGTTACTGTTGCTGCAGCAGGGCGCAGATATAAATTACCATACGGAAAATGGTTTGACGCCACTTCATATTATCACCGCGAAAAGTTTTGGGAAATTTCTTTCCCTTGCATTGGACCATGACGCTGATGTAAACGTAAAGACCATTGACTCCTTATTTACGCCACTACATTTTGCCGCTGAAAACGGGAATGTAGGTACCGTGAAAGTGCTATATTGGCATGAAGCTGACCTAAATGCAAAAAATATTTTGGGGCAAACGGCACTTGACATGGCAACAATTAAAGGCAATGCGGAAGTGATTCAATTTCTAGCGCACCCCACTCTTAATGCCATGGAACTTATGGATTTCGAAGAAGAAGAAATATTGGTAAAATACATTGGAATTGGAACTGTAACCGACCTGCAACAAAAAGACGAAAATGGCCTAAGCCTTTTACACCGTTCCGTATTGGCCGATTCAAGAAAACTTGCGGAAGCACTGCTGGGAAAAGGATTCAACATCAACGAAAAAGATCTTTCAGGAAATACCCCTCTACTTTTTGCCATTAAAACATGCAATAGCTATTTTGCCGAATGGCTGATACAAAAAGGAGCCAATCCAAACCTGCCTGACCTTCGGGGCGAAACGCCTTATGCCGTTTGCATCCGGAGAGATTACCAAAACTTGAAAAATCTACTTGAAATACTGAAAGCGCATACCCTGATTGACATCAAAAAAGAACCTGCCCTTATTTCCCCCAATATTACCTCAGGGGAAATATTTGTGGCCCGTTATGCGCCCGATGGCAAAACCATGCTCTCTGCAGGGGAAAACAACCTGGTACTTTGGGATACCAAAACTGCACGCATCATCAAGGTTTTTGAGAATATTTCAAAATCCATTTCAGATATTGCTTTTTCGCCAGATGGAAAACTGGCTGCCATTGCCGAAGGTAGGGCTCCCTCCATAAGTCTAATAAGCAAATGGGATAATGATTGGCAAAATATTGCATTATGGGATATGCAAACCTGCCGTTTTTTAAAGAAAATAAAACTGGAAGATGGCATTTTTCTGCAATCCGTTGTTTTTTCAAAAAATGGCAAACAACTGCTGGTAACTGCAGTGTTTGGGGGTATTCAAGTGTACGATGTTGCAACTGGAAAAAGAGTTTCCCAATGTGGCAACCGAGAAATAGATTATCCAAATGCCTTATGGATGCCAGGTGAGAAAGAAATTTTAGCAGTCACCGGCAAAAGGCTTGAATGGTGGAATCCTGCAAAAAAACAATTAATAAAACAACAAGGCTTCCCCCATAAAATTAATAAAGTTATACTCACTTCCGATGGCAAATTCGCTATAATCGGCCACGAAAAAGGCATGTTGCTTTTTGACCTGAACACCTGGAAAACTGTAAAGGAATATGATTGCAATAATAAAAATGTGCATGATATTTCCGCTTCGCCCGACAACCGGTATGTAGCAGCAGCCTATGGGGATTTTCTATATAATTACGTACGATTGTTTCAATTGGAAAATGCAACTGCGGTAAATGAATTTATTGAACACAAACGATTTATCACTTCGGTTTGCTTTTCCCCCGATAGTAAATTTCTATTAGGAACGGATGCAGGGGCACAGTTGCTGGAATGGCCTGTAAAAAATAGCAACGATTTTTCTGTACCGGCGCAAGGAAAGGAAATAATAACGCTATCAGCCGATGAACAGTTTTTATTTACGGCAGGAAAAAATAAACCGCTTTGCAAGCGATCAGCAAAGGACCTTCGCCTGCTTGAAAAATATGATACGGTAAATCTTGACCTTTTCAAAATGAGCCTGAACACTGCTGCCGACAGGTGCTTTTTGATTTCACGCACAGGTGGGGTACTTGAGTACGATATCAGGCAGAAAAACTTCCTTCCTTCCATTGTGTTGGATGATTTTTCAGTACGAGCAGCTTTTCCCATGAACGATACCCTGCTCATCCTTGTTTCAAATAAAGCTGAAATTTTATATTGGCACCTGCAAAAAAGAAAAATCATACTTCGGTATGGGAAAGATGATTCCGCAACAATCATTCATGCCCAATTGTCGCCCGATAAAAAAAGGATTGCCCTTGCCGGAAACTGTATCAGGATGGCAGACCTTGAAAACGGCCGGATTATTGCCTTACCTGCTTTTAAACTACCCGCTTCGGGCTATGTTACAGAAGTCTCATTCCTAAACGACCCAAACTTTTTGCTGGCAAGTATATCTTGGAGTGGCCTTGCCACCATTGCCTTGCCTACCGGGAAAATAGTGCGGCTATTCAATCCTGAAATCAGCCATTCCAATCATAAAATTACCACTGACCGAAATTTTGTAATTTCCCGTGGTTTGATGTTAGGCGGTTCTTCCTATTCGATGATAAATTTTGAATCAGGTGAATCTGTATATAAAACAGCCGTTTTAGATGAATCAGCACACCCATTTTTTGTATTATCATCTTCTGGCAACCTTTTTATCAGCTCCGATGTTGGCATTCATAAAAAACACCCTTACCCGGATCAGGTTTCACGGATTTTCACCTATCATCAGGCAGGGTTAAACATTTCCGGTCTTTCACCCGATGCAAGCTTTATTACCATAATGCAGGATTCCAGTCATTACACCATTGACCTGAAAACTTTTAAAAAAGAAAAAATGGTACCGGAAAATGGTACCGGATTCAAAAAAGTAAATACCATAACACCCTATGGGGATATTGAAATTTATACCCAACAGGAAGAAATACATCACTGGAATTTTAAAGATGTAGAAATTACAAAAAAGATATCCGGAAGCAAATACCCATTAAGTTCATCCATTATATCAAGGGACGGAAAGTTAATCGCAACAGGAGATCATTCAGGTACCATCCGCATTAAAAACCATGCTTTGGATACACTTATTCGGTTAATCAACCTGGACCAGACACCGTCTTCACTTGCCCTTTCAAGCGACAACAAAATATTGTATGTTGCTTCTAACAATTATTTTGATTTACTAACCAAAAAAAGTAGTAAGGCAAAAAATCTTCTTACAGCCTGGTCAGTTGAAACCGGGAAACGACTAAATCAATTGGATACATTTATGACAAAATCTTCTGTTATTCAAATTATCCGAAGTGATTCGATGCTCATAAGTTATGAAAATCTCCCTGGAGAAAAAATATCTCGGATTAAATTACATCGTTTGAAAGAGAATTATCTTACTGACCTTTTACGTTATGATGGTCAAATAACAGGAATTTCAATTTCGCATGATGAAAGAAAAATGCTCATCAACCAATCTTCCGGAGGTCTTATTGTTTATGATCTCGATTCACTCAATGAAATAAATATATCCGCACATGCATCGCCTTTGGTTGCCTCGGCCTTTACACCCGACGATAAATATATTTACTCAGCCGCCACAGATAATTCCATAAAAATATGGGATGCCACCACTACCAAACTGGTTTCAACCATTTTCATTGCAAGCGACTCAACCCGCATGATAATCGGCCCCGACAATTATTATGCCTGCTCCAAAGAAATCATAAAAGATTTTGGCTGGCAGGTAGATAACCGCAGGTTCGAATTCGATCAATTCGATCTTGCATACAACCGTCCCGAACTAGCCTATAAAAGCCTGCCCTATACCGATACAAGTGTACTGCCACTATACTATAAAGCATGGAAAAAGCGGCTGGAAAAAATGAATTTCACTGAAGAAATGCTTTCGGGTGAATTTCATGTGCCGGAAATAATGGTTACGAATAAAGAAATGCTGCCATACAAAACCAATTCAGGTAATATTACACTACAGATTTCAGGAAGCGATTCAAAATACACCATCAACCGCCTCAATACATGGATAAATGGTGTTCCATTGTTTGGTGTAAAGGGGATTACAGTTCAGTCTGAGGCAGGCAAGGCAATAATAAAGAATATCCCCATTAAACTTTCGCAAGGATTAAATAAGATTGAAATTTCGGTAACCAATGAGAAGGGTACGGAAAGCCTGAAAGAGACCATACTTCTGCAATTTAATCCTCCTGAAAAACGGAAACCTGATTTATACATCGTTACTATTGGTGCTTCTGAATACCAGGACACTACTATGAATCTTGTGTATGCCGCAAAAGATGCAACAGACATCAGAATCCTGTTTAACCGAAAAACAGACCTCTACAACAGTGTTCATTCCTTTACCCTGCTCAACAGGGAAGTAAGCAAAGAAAATATACTAAAAATTAAAAACAGTCTGCTTCTATCACAGCCGGATGATGTGGTGGTTATATTTTATGCCGGCCATGGTTTGCTCGACAAAAAGCTAGACTATTACCTGGCATCATTTGCTATGGATTTTTACAACCCATCCCAAAATGGAATCCCTTATGAAATGCTGGAGAGTTTGGTAGACAGCATTCCCGCACGAAATAAACTCATTTTATTGGATGCATGCTTTTCAGGTGAAGTGGACAAAACCGACGAACCCATAACATCGCAGGGCGAAAACAATGATGGAAAAGTAAAGATTAGAGTAGTAGGCAATACCCGCGGCATTGGATTAAAGCAACCCTTACGGCAAAAGGAAGCATTTGACCTTATGAAACTCCAATTTACTGACATCCGGCGCAGCACCGGCGCGCTCGTTATTTCATCGGCAGGCGGAGCGGAGTTTGCTTTTGAAGGCGATTCCTGGAAAAATGGAGTTTTCACATACAGTCTTCTCGACGGTCTCCTTTCCGGCAAGGCCGATGTATTGCCAACCAATACCGGTATTACTGCAAACGAACTGAGTTCCTACTTGATGGAACGCGTAAAAGGACTTACACAAGGCAGGCAAACACCAACCAATAGAAGAGAGAAAATAGAATTTGATTTTAGAATATGGTAAAATCCCAAAACCTGACATCCCTCATAATCCACCCATTTTTCCCTTCGTAACTTTCCGCCCGCATTCAACGATTGCCAGACGAGTGCAAATGGCAGCGTGCTTTTTTGTCCCCGCCTCCCACAATGCGTTGGAGCAGGCATACTCATTTTTACCAAAAAAGCGCGCCATGAACGAGTACCCGCGTACGCAAATGATGGACCGTCTTTGGGAACAACAACTCAACCACGGATTTATTACCGATGAAGCCATAAAACAACTTGCATCCGACTTAAATATTGCGGAAATTGAAGTGGAAGGCGTGGTTTCCTTTTACCATTTTTTCCACCGCAAACCCACCGGTAAATACACCATTTACCTCAACAACAGCATTGTAGCCGACCACAAAGGTTTTAACCGGATAAAGGAAACACTCGAACGCGAAACAGGTGCTATAACAGGCTCTACCGATCGTACCGGCACCTTTGGGCTATTTATTACACCTTGCATTGGTCTTAGCGATCAGGAGCCATCCATGCTGATTAATTTCTATCCCTTTACGAATCTCAATGCTATAAAAATTAAAGACATCATTGCTTCCTTACGGCGGGGCATTGACGTTGAAAATATTTGCGATATACCGGCAGATAATATACGATGTGCACCAGCCGGCGGCAGTATCTTTTTTAAAGATTTTACACCGGGCAGTGTTATCAAAAAAGCAACAGCCCTGCAACCCGATGGGGTGCTGGATGAACTTAAAAAGGCTGACCTGAGCGGACGCGGCGGCGCCTATTATCCTACATGGAAAAAATGGCTCGCGGCAAAAAATCAACCTTCCGAACCACGCTATGTAATATGCAATGCCGATGAAGGTGAACCGGGTACTTTTAAAGATCGTGTCCTCATGAATACAAAGCCTGAAACACTGATTGAAGGCATGATGCTTTGTGGCTACACGATTGGCGCTACCGAAGGAATTATTTACTTACGCGGTGAATACCGGTGGCTGAAACCCACGCTGGACAAGGCGATTGATGCCTATCGAAAAGCAGGACTATTGGGAAAAATATGTGGCGGCATACAAGGTTTCGACTTTGATATACGCGTACAAATGGGTGCAGGCTCGTATGTATGTGGTGAAGAAACGGCACTGCTCGAATCGCTCGAAGGCAAACGGGGCGAACCGCGTACCAAGTGGTTTTTCCCGGTGGAAAAAGGCTATTTACAACAACCCACAGTAATCAATAATGTAGAAACTTTTTGCGCAGCTACACGCATAATCGAAATGGGTGCAGATGCTTATTTGCAACTGGGCATTCCCGGTTCACCCGGCGTCAAGCTGCTCTCCGTTAGTGGGGATTGCAGGCTCCCCGGTATCTACGAAATTGAGTGGGGTATGACGATTGCTGAATTACTGGAATTGTGCGAAGCGGAAAATCCATTTTTTATTCAAATCAGCGGTCCTTCGGGCGAATGTTTTTCCATAAAAGAAAAATATCGTCGTATTTCCATGCTCGATTTATTGGCCAGAAAAGATATACGCTCCGGCGGTTCTGTAATGGTATTTAATAAACAACGCGACCTTGTAAAAGTGCTGCTTAATTTTTCCGAATTTTTCAAAAGCGAAAGTTGCGGTATCTGTACACCTTGCCGTGCGGGCAATTTTATTATTCAGCGCAAACTGGAAAGACTTGATAGCGGGCTTGCCAATATGCAGGACCTGGAAGAATTGAAAAACTGGGGCGTGATTATGAAGAATACAAGCCGCTGCGGGCTTGGCAAAACCGCTACCAACAGCATCATTTTTGCCATGGAAAAATTTAAAGACTATTTCGCTTCCAAACTCGACAAAGAATACAACGGACTTAATCTAAAATTTGATATGGAAGCAGCTACAGAAGCGTATGAACAATATAAAATTTGAAGATTTGAGATTTGAAGATTTGAGATTTGGATGAAACGATTTGGAATTTAGAATTTTATTATTTGGAATTTTCATCCCGATGATTTGGAATTTTTAAAATTGGAATTTTAAAAAAAAATTTGACATGGATAACCATGTAAATATTACCATAGATGGAAAAAGCATTCAAGCCGAAAAAGGCCGGAACCTTATCCAGGTAGCCAAAGAAAATGGCATTTTTATTCCTTCGCTTTGCTACTACGAACACATAGAACCTCCATTGGGTACCTGCAGGGTATGTACCAGTAAAATAAATGGAAAATTCGGGCCGGCTTGCACCGAAAAAATCCGTGAAGGACTTGCGGTAGAAGTGAATACCCCTGAACTGATGGATATGCGAAAAGCGCTCGTGGAAATGATGTTTGCGGAAGGCAATCATATTTGCCCCGCATGCGAAAAAAGCGGCAACTGCGACCTGCAACACATGGGTTATGAACTTGGCATATCAGGCACAAGGTTTCAGCACTTATTTAAAGACCGCATGATTGATTTTAAACCTTCGCGTATGGTGATGGAACACAACCGCTGCATCAAATGCCTGCGCTGCGTAGTGGAAGTAAAAACCAATGATGGCAAACATGTTTTTGGCTACCAGGATCGTGGCAATGAAACCTATGTGGGCATTGATTACGAGCAGGAAGAAAATCTTACGGAAGAACAGGCTTTAAACGCCATGCATATATGCCCAACCGGTGCCATTATTGTACGTGGCGCAAGTTTGGCCGCACCTTTTGGCGAACGCAAATACGACCAGGAATCGGTACAAAAAGATTACAATAAAAAGAAACCATCGCATCATAAACGCGAAGCCATCATGAGCAAAAAAATTATTGCTACTGCTTCGCTTGCGGGTTGTTTTGGTTGCCACATGAGCATGCTCGATATTGATACTGAACTGCTTGATATGGTGGAGTTAGTTTCCTTCGATAAATCGCCGCTAACTGATTTTAAAACCTTCACATCACGTTGCCATATCGGACTGGTTGAAGGTGGTGTTTGCAATTCAGAGAACGTGGAAACGCTTCGCAAATTCAGGGAGCAATGTGATATTTTGGTGTCCATGGGCGAATGTGCCATTTGGGGTGGCTTACCTTCTATGCGCAATCCCATTCCGTTGAGTGAATGTCTTGAAGAAGCCTACCTCAACTCAGCCACAAGCGAGCCCGGTGCCAATATTGTACCGTATCACGAAGACCTCCCGAAAATTCTCGATCGTATATATGCCTGCAACGAAATTGTGAAGATAGATTACCATATCCCCGGCTGCCCACCCGATGCCAACCACATCTGGAAAGCAGTTAAAAATTTGTTGTGGGGCGAAGAATATTCTATTCTTTACTCGGAGTTTAAGTATGATTAATTGTTTAGCATTTATTGTTTATGGTTTATTGTTCTTTAATACAAACAAATATTACAAAATTTCACACGCCACACCCCATATTCTCACGCACACCAACCATAAATAATGAACCATAAATCACAAATAAAAAAACATGAACCGCAAAATAACCATCGATCCGGTCACACGCGTAGAAGGCCATGGCCGGGTAACCATACATCTTGATGAATACGGACAGGTAAAAGACTCTTTCTTCCACATTGTGGAGTTCAGGGGCTTTGAACGTTTTATACAAGGGCACCCCTATTGGGAAGCGCCTGTGCTTGTGCAAAGGCTTTGCGGGATTTGTCCCGTTAGCCACCACCTTGCTGCCGCAAAAGCAATCGATCAAATCGTGGGTGTGGATCCAAAGGATTTATCTATAACCGCCACCAAACTCAGGCGGCTCATGCACTTCGGGCAATTGTTTCAATCGCATGCACTGCATTTTTTCTACCTCGCATCGCCCGACCTGTTGTTTGGGGTAGATGCGCCTGTTGAAAAACGCAATGTAGTAGCCGTAGCCGAAGAAAACCGTGACCTTGCGATTAAGGGTATTACCATGCGCAAATTCGGTCAGGAAATTATTAAAGCAGTGGCGGGAAAAAAGATACATGGCATTCTCGCCGTTCCCGGTGGCGTGCATAAAACTTTCAGCGAAGCGGAACGCGATTATTTTTTAGATGGAAAAAATATTGAAAGCATAGATACCATTATTGATTGGTCGCAGGGCATAGTGGATTTTATGCGCGATTATCATGAAAAGCATCATAAATTTCTGGATGATTTTGCCGCATTTCCTTCGGGGCACCTGGGCATGGTAGCAGAAAATGGCGCAATGGAAATGTATGATGGCAAACTACGCGCGATAGATAGCGAAGGCCTTATTACGCTCGATGATATTTCAACCGATTTATACCAGGAATATTTTAGTGAAGCAGTTGCACAATGGTCGTACATGAAGTTTCCTTACCTGAAAACGATAGGACGCGAAAATGGGTGGAACCGTGTAGGACCATTAGCCCGTATAAATGTTTGCAATTATATCCCTACTCCGTTAGCCGAAAAAGCAAGACAGGACTTTGTTGCATTCACCGGTAAAAAAATCAACAACAGCACCATGTTTTCGCATTGGGCAAGGCTGATAGAAGTATTACACAGCGCAGAAGTCATCAAAGACCTGCTGCACGACCCTGATATTTTTGGGAACGACCTTGTGCGCAAAGGTGTGCAACGTTATAAAGGCATCGGCATTATTGAAGCACCACGCGGTACACTTACCCACCATTACGAAGTGGATGAAAAAGGCATGATTACCCGATGCAACCTGATTGTAAGCACCACACATAACAATGATGCTATGAACAATGCAGTGAAGTGGGTGGCCAATAATGTCATCAGCCGCAAAGGACATATTACCGACGGCATGCTCAACCAGGTAGAAGTCGCTATACGCGCCTACGATCCCTGCCTGAGTTGTGCCACACAAGCCATGGGGAAAATGCCATTGAAAGCAGAACTATTTAACTATAAAGGAGAATTAATAGATGAGCGATATAAGGAAGGATAAAATAAAAATGCTGGTAGTGTGCATTGGCAATATAGCCCGCGGAGATGACGGACTGGGCTGGCGCTTTGCAGATATGCTTGATGAATTGGCCCTGCAAAATGTAACCATTGAATACCGGTATCAGTTACAGGTAGAAGATACACTTATGGTTTGCGAGTTTCCGCTAGTGGTATTTGTAGATTCCACCGAAGAAATACTGGAAAATGGCTTTTCTTTTACAAAATGCATGCCTGCTACCAACTACTTTTTCTCATCGCATATGCAAAACCCCGAAAACATACTGTACCTTTCTGAAACACTTTATAGCCAAACACCTGAAGCTTACTTACTTGCTATGGAAGGAGAAGACTGGGAATTGGGCAACCGGTTAAGCGAAAAGGCAGAAACTCATTTGCAAAAAGCCTTTAAACATTTCATATCATTCCTCGATGCTCAATGAAGTTAATATTATAATAGGCATGCTTCCGTTTTAAAAGCCGAAATCCTGCGTGATATCATCCTGTAGCATGACGATTATCATAGCCTGCCATATACACATTAAATAATTTTACGGGTTCTCAGGTATGTAAAATTCCGTTCTATGGAAAATTTCATTGCAGGCCTGTTCCTGCTTCCCATATTAGTGAGTGCATTATTGCTTTTGGTGCCCAAAAACATTGCAAAGCCACTTGTTATTACCACTGCATTAATCATTTCCGCACTGGCGCTTTATACTTTCATTGCAACAGATGGACCTTTTCTGATTACCGTTCCGGCTTATGTAAATCAATGGGTTGCCGGGGCCGATATCCTCTTAATATTGTTTTTTGCATGGGTTGCTTTCCGTAAAAAAAGCCTGATTGTTGGTGCATTAACCCTTGTGCAATTAGGCGGCCTGCTTTACCTGCTCAATTACATGCCGCATACCGAAGCTCCCCAACTGATGGTGGATAAACTGAGTGCATTTATGTTTATCCTTATTAATGTTATCAGTGGCATCATCGTTGTTTTTTCACTGCGTTATATTGATGAAGAAAACTGTAGTGAATTCCGCAAAAAATATTTCTTATCTATTATCTTTTGGTTTATTGCGGCTATGAACCTTGTGGTATCTTCCGACAACCTTGAATACTTCTTTCTCTTTTTCGAGCTTACCACCCTTGCATCTTACCTGCTGATTCGTTTCCGTGAAGATAAAGTATCAGAAGACAATGCCATCACAGCCTTATGGATGAATCAGATTGGCGGCATCGCTATACTCGCAGCCATTTATGTTGTGCATTCCAATGGTCTCGGCGAAGCCACTTTCAGCAACCTTGTAAGTAATTTAGATACAGATAAAATTTTGTTACCTGTTGCCCTGATGAGTATTGCAGCCCTCATAAAAGGAGCGCAAATGCCGTTCAGTAAATGGCTCTTGGGTGCCATGGTCGCGCCAACACCGGTAAGTGCATTGCTGCACTCTTCCACGATGGTAAAAATTGCACCTTTCGTTATTTTACGTTTATCTCCTGCCATATATGATACAGCTATTGCATCAGTTATCATTGGTCTCACAGCATTCGTTTTCCTCGCAGCGGCTATTGGCGCACTTGCACAGGACAATCTCAAGCGTATTCTCGCCCACTCTACCATTGCCTTGCTGGCACTCATGATGATGATGGCAGCCATTGCTACACCCGTTACAACGGTGGCCGCCTTGCTGCTCATGCTTTTCCATGGTATTTCCAAGAGTATGCTGTTTTTAAATGCAGGTGTACTGGAAAGGGTATTTCACCTGAAAGAAACTTCCGATATGGATCGTCTTAGTGAAACGGGACCCTTTACCGCCATGGTTATCGTAATCGGTTTTATGAGTTTGCTGTTGCCGCCATTCGGGGCATTTATCGGCAAATGGCTGAGCATTGAAACCCTGAGCAATTATGCTACAGATGAAAGACTACTCGGTGCTTTTACGTTAGTTGCGGTTGCAGGCGGTGGTGCATTGCTTACGCTTTTATATTTTAAAGTAATGGGTGTACTCATCAACCGGTCGGGAGAAAAGGATAATATACAATTTGAAAAAACGGGCCCTGTGTATGCAGGCACCATGTTTGTTTTACTCGCGCTTATTGGGTTGGGTATTTTTGGATTACCTATTTTGCTCAGTAGTTATTTTGCCCCGGTAGCATCACAAATTTTGCAACAACCCGTTATCGTTGGTATGGAAGGCTGGAACATGATGATTGGCACCATGAAACTACCGATTGTACCATTGCTGATTGCCTTTTTATTACTACCCGCAACATTGATTACTGCTATGTTCATTCGTTTTAAAAATGTGGACCGTGCCAAAGAATATATGTGTGGTGAAAAAATAAATTACTCCTTTGGTTCCTTCTACTTTTCAACGGATGTAGCCACACCTTATTTCTATGCGATTGGCATTGTATTTTTCATTTCACTGATCTTAGTAGCTATGTTGTAAATCCTGCATTATGAATTCCATTATAATCCCCATAATACTTATTCTCGCAGCACCCCTACTTGGCGGGCTGTTGTATGGCTTCGAAAGAATTGTAAAAGCACGCATGCAACGCCGCATAGGGCCGCCATTGTTGCAACCCTTCTATGACTTTCTGAAACTAGCGGATAAAAGAAAAATGGTGGTGCATTCCGCGCATGCTTTCCTTGGCATTATGCATTTTGTATCACTATGGTTTGCATTAGCGCTCTTATTACTTGGTGGCGATTTAATCCTGGTTATATTTCTGCACCTGCTATCATCTGCACTGCTCATTCTTTCTGCTTACAGCACACGTTCTATCTTCAGCCATTTAGGTGCAAACCGTTTGGCCATCAGTATTCTGTCTTACGAACCGGTGTTGATTATTATCGCTGTATCCATGTACATGGTTACCGGAAGCTTTGATGCTTCCGCAGCTTTTGCAAGTCAGCAACCATTGATTTACCAAATGCCACTTGCATTTATTGCGTTATTACTCGTGTTACCCATAAAACTAAAAAAATCACCCTTTGATGTTGCCGAAGCACATCAGGAAATAACCGGTGGTGCTGAACTTGAATTCTCCGGCATATTTTACGAAGCGCTGTACACCGCCAAATGGCTTGATTATGTTTTTTGCTACACACTCGTATATCTTTTTGCAGGAAATAATTTACTGTTAGGTATCGGATTAATGGCATGCACCTTTTTGTATATCAATGCACTCGATAATTCTACGGCAAGAGTAAATTACAAGCAGATGCTACGCTTTTCACTCGGCGTATCCTTCTCATTGGCATTTATTAATCTTTTAATCAACAGCTTGCTATGAACCTTGCTTCCTATAGAAAAAAATCGCCATGGATACTGCATTATAATGCCGGCAGTTGTAATGGTTGCGACATTGAAATACTGGCATGCCTTGGTCCAAAGTATGATATTGAGCGCTTTGGTATCATAAATACCGGCAACCCCAAGCAAAGTGATATACTGTTGGTAACCGGACCTGTAACGAAACGTTCACGGGAAAGATTGGTAGAAATTTATGCGCAAATGCCCGAGCCAAAAGTGGTGATTGCTTGTGGCGCCTGTGCCAGTACCGGCGGAGTTTTCCGTGGCATGTATAACTGCGAAGGCGGCGTGGATCAATACATTCCTGTAGATGTATATGTATGCGGTTGCGGCACAAGACCCGAACAAATTATTGACGGCGTAGTACAGGGTCTTGCCATTTTGGAGCAAAAAAATAAAGAACTTGAAACATCCATACGGTTGCAGAAAAATGCCGTGCAGGAAAATGAACAACTCAATCGCAGGCATATTGCTGCTGACATTGAAATACCTGTTTTATCATGAACAAGATTGAAACAAAAATCGCTACGTTAAAAGAAGATATCCGGAATTTTTATGATGCCGATAAGCATCATTTTATGGTAATGAATGCGGTGGAAGTGGGGCAGCAAATGGAAGTGCAATGGTTTTTTGCCGACTATGCGCCACCTGCCGATATAACCGTATTTTATGCTATGATTAATCCTGCCGATGAAGTACCGAGCATCCGCGACATTATTGCAAGTGCATGGGTTGCCGAAGCTGAATTGGTAGACCTGATGAATATTAAAATTGAAAACACAGATAAAGGATTTGTGTTGGAACCGGATTTTGAAAGTGGCCCGCTACTGAAGAATAAGAAATAATTAATAAAGAATAAGAAATAAGGAAGGGTTCGAAAATTAAAAATTTGAAGATTTGAGATTGGCTGACGCACTTAAACGCCGTTTTCCCAAATCACACACTCCACTCACTGCTCACTATTCACTCCATTCACTTACTGACTTATTCACTCATTCACTAATTGACTCATTCACTTCACTCATTCACTCATTTGGAATTTGGAATTTTATCATTTGGAATTTATTGAAACATGGCAAGACAATACGAAATACCGGTTGGCGCTCAGCACATCTCATTGCTGGAGCCGCTGCATTTTAAGTTTACGACCGAGAATGAAAAAATTATCAGCACCGAAGCAAATGTGTATTACGTGCACCGCGGCATTGAGCAGGCTTGTTGCAGTAAATTCAAATTCAGGCAGGTAAGTTTTGTAGTAGGAAGAGTATGCGGGCTATGTTCCATATCGCATACCACTGCCTACTCACAGGTAGCAGAAAAATTACTCAATATTGAAATACCTAAACGTGCCAAATACCTGCGCATGCTGGTGATAGAACTCGACCGCATCCATTCGCATTTACTATGCCTTAGCCATGTAGCGGAAAACTCAGGTTTCGAAGCATTATTTATGAAGACCATGCAGTACCGCGAATTTTCTATGGAACTGCTAGAAGCGATTTGTGGCAACCGCATTCAATATGATTTTTCCATTGTGGGTGGTGTAAGCCGCGACCTGAAACCGGATGTGGCTGATTGGGTGCTAAAAAGACTTAAAACATTTGTGCCGGAACTTGATGAGTTGCTCGACATTTATCAAAACAACTGGACACTAAGTTTGAAAAACAAAGGTGCAGGTGCTATTAACAAGGAAACTGCCAAACGATTGAATGTCGTAGGCCCTTTTGCCCGTGCTGCCGGATTAGCCATAGATGTGCGTAATGAAACCGAAGACCTGCTGCCCTGGAAGGAAGTGGGTTTTGAAATGGTAACCGAAACAGCTGGTGATGTGTATGCACGCAACATCCTACGGCTGCGCGAACTGTATATATCCATTAATATAATTCAAAATGTAATAAACGGTTTACCCGAAGGAGCATTGGTTACCGAAACCAAAGCTTTCCCCGATGGTGAAGCGGTGGTTAGGCTTGAAGCGCCAAGGGGCGAATTGTTTTACTACGCAAAGGGCAATAAAACACAGGTGCTCGAACGGTTGAAAATAAAAGCGCCAACGTTTAGCAATGTAGCCGGTATGGTAGAAGCATTTACAGGAAACGAATATGGTTCTGCTGCTGCCATTATCGCATCTTATGATCCTTGCCTTTCCTGTACGGCACGATGATTCATATCGCAACGCCCCCTTTGAATGTTGCTACAACAAATCGCAACGTCCCCTTGCGGGAGACGTTGCTCAAATATCGAAAATGAAAACATTTTTAAAAGCAATTGGAAATTTATTCAAAAAACCGGTTACTACACAGTATCCTTTTGAACAAACCTACAAGCCTGATGATTACAGGGGCCTGATTGGTTTCAATGAAGACCTGTGCATTTGGTGTCGGCGGTGCGAAGTGGTTTGCCCACCCGGGGCTATCGTTTTTTCACAGGATATGGAAGGTAAACAAACCTATCATTTCAACCGCGCCGTATGTATTTACTGTGGCGAATGCGTGCATACCTGTCCCAAAGAAGGTGCCATTTTTCAAACAGCCGAACCTGCGCCTTGTGCATTAAAAGCAGAAAACATCAACAACGGCTGGAACAAATTGTACGATGAAGCCATTGCAAGTCGTGAAGCCTATGCGGCAGAAAAGAAAAGGAAAACCGCCGAAGCAGCCGCACAAAAAGCAGCAGAAGCGGCTGCTGCTAAAGCAGCACTTGCACAACAAACTGAAGCAGAAAAAACAGCAGCACCAAAAATACAAGGCGAATAAAAATCATCCAAACATCATGCACGAACTTTCGATTGCTCACTCCATTCTCTCCATTGCCGAACGCAACATACCACCCGATACCGAAGGCTACGCTTCCGCTATTTCATTAACCTTTGGCGAATTAAGCGGCATTGAAATAGATGCACTGCAATTTGCCTTTGAAGCCCTGAAAGACAAAACCGTTTTGGCAAGAGCCATTCTCGATCTTGAAATTATTCCCGGTGAAGCCCAATGTTCCGATTGTGATACGATTTTTCATATGCCATCTTTTGGTACTGCCTGCCCGGGTTGCGGCAGTTATCTTGCACATATTATAAAAGGTAAGGAAATGAAAGTGAAAAGTATTACGATGGAAGAAGCAGAGTAAAATAGTTTTGCCGTATATTTATTCCCCTTTCAGCTCATCACACTAATTATTTTGCCATGAACAATATACTGCGTAAAAAAAGCATCCTTTCCGCCTTTCTGCTCTGCCTTATTTCCTTTTCAACTGCTACAGCACAGCAAAGCCTTTGGAGTAAAGAAACTTATAAAAATGCAAAAGGTGATTCGCTGTTATATCGTCAGCTTTTCCCCGACTACAATATGGTGCGCAAACTTCCGCTCGTCATATTTTTACATGGCTCCGGCGAAAGGGGAAACGATAACGAATCACAGCTTAAATGGGGCGCTGCCAATTTTTCTACCGACAAGAATATGATGATGCATCCTGCATTTGTCATTGCACCTCAATGCCCTGCCAATGCGAGTTGGGACAATGTATCCAACGAAAATGATGATAATATTTCCTTTGCAGCCACTCCATCCAAAACCATGACACTTTTGAAGGAATTAATTGATGAAACCATTAAAAAACTACCTGTAGATACTAACCGCATTTATATCACCGGGCTTTCCATGGGCGGATTTGGAACCTTCGATGCCATATCCCGATATCCAAATCTTTTTGCAGCAGCAGTTCCTGTTTGTGGTGGGGGAGACCTTTCGAAAGTTACGGCTATAAAGCATATCCCCATGTGGATTGTAACCGGTGCCGAAGATATTGCAGTAAGCCCTGTATTCTCCATTGAAATGACAAGGGCCTTACAAAAAGCAGGAGCCCATCCAGGCTTTACCCAATACCCCGAAGTAGGGCATTTTTCGTGGATAATGGCTTACAGCGATCCGCTGATTATGGAATGGTTGTTCCGGCAAAGAAAATCCGTTTCAAAATAATCCGGCAACATAAATCTTTTGCTATAAAATGAGATAATATTGCAGCTTTTTTTCCTGTAGCAGATACAATGCTTGCTGAACGAAATACTAAAATATTGTCAGGCTTAGCATATATCATTGTAAGTTGTACTTAATGAAATTTAAAGTCCCTAATTGAAATAAATGAATTTTATTTCAATTAAAATAAAAATAATACGACACATTCGTATAGAAATTAAGCAGAGATAGGGCAATAAAACAATTATGGCAAAGAAAATATTGGTAACAGGTGCTGATGGAATGCTGGGAAGCAACATCTGCCGTGAGCTACTGAAACAGGGCTACCAGGTCAGGGCAATTTGCCTGCCCAATACCAGGTCTACAACACTAGATGATCTAGCTATTGAAAAAAAATACGGGGATATTCTGGATAAAAATTTCATTTTGCAGGAAATGCAAGGTTGCAATAGTGTGATTCATATTGCAGCGATAACAACCGTTTGGCCAAGGCGATTAAAATTAATTAATGATGTTAATGTGCAAGGCACCCTTAATATTGCCGATGCTGTTGAAGCCTTACAACTTGAAAGAATGGTACATATTGGTACAGCAAATTCTTTCGGCCATGGAACAAAAGAAAATCCCGGCAATGAACATTCTCCATTTAATTCGGCCACGTATGGAATGGATTATATAGATAGCAAATTAGCTGCACAAAAGATATTACTTGAACGCCATGCTACCAATGGCTTTCCCATACTGATTATCAATCCAACCTTTATGATTGGCCCTTATGATACAGGCCCTTCATCGGGTCAAATGATTATTGGTTTGTATAAAGGAGATATTCCTGCCTATGCAAGAGGCGGCAAAAACTTTGTATTTGCCACAGATGTAGCAACCGCAGCTGTAAATGCGCTTACGCTTGGAAGAGAGGGAGAATGCTACATTGCAGGCAATCAAAATCTTTCATTCAAAGAATTTTTCCAGAAAGCATGTCTTGTCTTAAACAAACCTTTCCGTATGCGTGGTGTGCCTCACCTACTTATTTTGGCATTAGGCGGATTTAATTCATTGCTTGCCCGAATAAAAGGTAAGGCTCCAAAAATTAGTTTTACAATGGCCCGCATGTCAGGAATAGGCCAATACACAACTTCGGCTAAAGCACAAAAAGAATTAAATATGCCCCAAACACCTATTGAAGAAGGCATAAGGCAATGTTTGGAATGGTTCAAGACAAACGGATATATTAAATGAAGATCAGCAATTTTTATAAAGATAAAGTGATACTCATAACGGGTGCATCTATGGGTATTGGAAAGGAATTGGCAAAACAGGTTCTCGAATATGGCGGTATAGCAGTTATAACCGGCAGAAGCGAAGATCGTCTGAAGATGGTTCAAAAAGAATTTGAAATGTATGCAGATCGAATGCTTATACATGCAGGTGATGTAACCTTATATGAAGACAATGATTTGCTGATGAAAAAGATTGAACAACATTTTGGACAGTTGCACATGATTATTAATAATGCAGGTATGTCAAGTTACGGAGCACTAACTGTTATACAACCTGCAGTAGCTAAACAAGTAATTGATACCAATATTTATGGATCTGTTTATCCGGTTATGGCTGGTTTAAAACATTTCAAATCTTCGCTCGATTCCATTCTGTTTGTATCAAGTATTGCAGCCTTTCATGGATTACCGGACTATGCAGCTTATTCACTTTCTAAGCGATCTTTGCAAGCCCTGGCGCAGAGCTTGCGTATTGAACTACATGATCAGAAAGTTTTTGTTGGAATAAACAATGTGGGTTTTACAGAGAATGATAAACAAAAAAAGACGCTTTCTCCAGATGGCAAACTGGAAAGTATTCCTGAGCGTCCCAAAAGATTGGTAAGTTCAAAAACGGAAACAGCAAGAAATATTTTAATCCAGATAAAAAAACGGAAACATAATCAAACACATTCGTCATTTGGTAAGATCGTTTTTTTTATGGGGAACTATTTCCCATCTCTCCTGCATTACTTTTTAAAGAGAAAATACTTGAAAGAAGCGAATCAAAAGCCTGATAACTAAAACAATTTAATGCTGCAGTCAAAAAAGAATCCCTTCATAATAAAACAGGTTGATTCACCATCGGAGCAAGAATGGCTAATTTAAGATATTTAGCTTTTCGTATCCTGCCATTATCTCTGCATAGCTTTTTTCAAACATTGCTATTTTTCCATCCGTAAGCCATTGGTCCAATTCTTTAAAATTAGGTGCATCCGCCAGACTTTCCTTTCCGTAAACAAATCCAATACTCTGCTTCCTTTGTTCAAAAAACATGACCAGGTATTTAGTTTTATTGTTAAGATACATATCTGTAGGTTCAATTGCCTTATATACATCAGTAAGCATAACATCCTGAACGGAAAACATAACCGTAAACTTGACAAAAACAAAATCCGCAAATGGCTTACGGAGATCTTTCGCTACCATTAATGGCATGATATCTTTTTCTATCACCTTAATTTGCTTATAATTTTCAATTACCGTTTTCCTAAGGTTATTATATGCATTACCATCTGCCTTCAATTCATCCAATATTTTCACCAATTCCTTTCCCTCTGCTGTTAAACTATATTGAAAATGGTAATTCATAATATTATCCATTTTTTGAGCTTGCAGCTTCCAGCTTTGTGCAGACTTGTAAAAACTTGTCATCGCTTTTTTATAGCTTTCAAATTTTACCATGCACAACTCTTCCGAAACACTCTTCTTTTCAAGCCTGGTTAATTCCTTTCCTGATTTATCAATTTTAATTTTAAAATTATCTAATTCCACCATTGCTGCGCCGGATGCAAAGTCCTGTGCCGCTGAATACTTACAGGGTATTACTTCTTTACCTGTTTTATCTACATAACCAAATTTATCGCCAAGCCTAGCCCAACACAACCCATCATTAAATGTTCCCAATGAATCATATTTGAAGGGGAATTGCTCCTTCCATTTCCTATTTAAAAACGTACATTTTCCATTCAACTTCACCAATGCAAATCCACCGGAAAAGACCGTCATTGCTTCATATTTGGGCGGTACAACTTCTTGTCCTGTCATCATAATCATTCCATACTTTCCCTGATTGGTTACAATGGCAATACTGTCCTGAAAAGGTTGAATACTTTCATACTTTACCACCACTACTTCTTTTCCCATTTCATTCATCAGCCCAACCTTATTATCCAGCATAACCATTGCCAAACCATTCACAAAACGCCATATAGAATCATATTTTGCAGGTACCAATTCCCTTCCGCCATTATTTATTAAGCCGAGCTTTCTATCCATAGAAAATAGTGCTAATCCATTGGCGAAACTCCCGATGGTATCATACTTCAATGGAACCAACTCCTTGCCTGACATATCTATTAATCCATATTTTCTATCTGCTGAAACAATCGCTATTCCATCTGTAAAAGCACCAATTTTATTATACTTTAATGGAATAATTACCTTACCAGATGTATCAATAAATCCAACAAAACCACCTCTGCCAACTTTCACCCTTCCATTTACCCAATTTCCTGCAAAATCAAAGGTTGCGGGAATAACTTCCTTTCCAGTCCTATCAAGAAAGCCAATCATTTTTCCAGTCTTAAATCTATACATACCACTATTCAAATCCCAAACATTATCATATAACTTACTGGTAATTTCTACGCCGGACATGCTAACCAATCCATATTGCTTTATCCCGTCGGTCTTTTTTTCGAACCTTGCATTTCCATTGACAAACTCCTTTATCAAATCATACTTCAATGGAATGACTACTTTACCGGCACCATCAATACCGCCCCATTTATTACCATCGCTTACATTGGCTATACCATCCCTAAAACCCCACATATTTGGATAGGTTGCCTCAAGAATTATTTTTCCTTCAGCGTTTACAAGCCCCCATTTACCACCACTTTTAAACTGCCCTGTATTGCCAAAAAACCCACCTGCCTGCTCCATTGGCATGGAAATAATTACTTGCTGATTTCTATTGATAAACGCCCATTTACCATTTTGCTTTATCCCAAATATTTCATTGCTCGTACCATTACTAATCAGTTCATATTCATAGGGAAGCACTATTGTCTTGTTGGAATCCAACAGTCCGTATTTTTCATTACTATCCTTTACCTGGAAAAGGTTAAAGGAAATTCTGGGTGCATTGGGATAAACAACAGGTAATAATTCTTTTCCTTTCAGGCTATAAAAACCCCACTTCCCGTTTAGTTTTACCGCTGCATTGGCACTACTTATATATTTATCAACTTCATCATAGATAAAAGGAAATACTTCATCCCCTGCTTCATCAAGGTAGCCCCATTTACCACCCCTTTTTGCAGCTATGTAACCATAATAAATATCATACCCAAACTCTTCATATACATAATCCGAAATGTATTCGCCTGTCCGGGTAATTAATGCGTACTTACCATTTTTTTTGACTAATATAAAAGTTCCAAAAATCTTGTAAACACCTTCAAATATACAGGGCACTACCAGGTCACCGTTTTCATTTACTACACCATCTTTACCATTAAGCTTCACTTTACCCAACCCATTCTCAAACTCATAGCTAAACTGATAAATAAAGGGAATTATTTCTTTACCCTTAAAATCAATATAACCTGCCTTGCCATAGCCATAACTTGCAGCGGCCACACCATCCCTAAAAGCAGAAAGATCATCAAATTTTACAGGGATTATTTCTTTACCCTTGTTATCCAAGTATCCCCATTTACTATTTAGCTTCACACGGGCCATGCCAAATTCATACCAATAAGCGTTTTGATATTTTATTTCCGCAATCACTTTACCACTTTTCACTTCCACAAAGCCCCATTTACCCGCCTTCTTTACAGGAACTATTCCTTCATTATTATAATCCTTTCCTACTTCATCGTATTTGCTTTCCCATTTATTTTGGGAAAAACAAATATTCATTACCAACAACAGAGGCAGCAAAAGAAAACGTGCAGGCATATCTTTTTTTTAAAGATACCAAATGATGGAAAGTGCCTGATGTGAAAATAGTAGTATTTTTTTATACCAATTGGAATACAATCATAGAGAAAGGGGCTATAAATTTGAGACTATCGATAGGTTTTTATGCTCCCTCCCATAGGTATGGATCCAATTCAATCAGGTAGTTTTAATCAATAATCATAATCCCGCCGGAACATATTCCAGCGGAAACCAAGGGTAAGCACATTGGTATTTTCAGGTGTAATATCGCTGCTCTTTTTATACAGTCGGTACAAATTATTCAGATCAATAAAGAGGTTTTCTTTTAACTCGTAGGAAACCGTTATCGCAGTATTAACGCATTGAATGCTGGTTCCTGAAAACATTTCGTATCCATTATCCAGTAAGCGCAATCCGCCATCGGCTACAATTGAGTTATCCCTACCCGGGTTGCTGCCAAAATTGTAACCCGCACTATCTATTCCCTGCTTCCAATAGTTTACTCGACCAACTATGTATAATTTATTGAGTGGCTGATAACGCAACACACCCAAAATCTCGCGAAAATTTCCTCCCAACGGATGTGCCATTGACTGACGATAATTAGTCCAGGAACCTGCATTTTCAGGACTTGAATAGGTAAAGGGCCGCACTTGATTGTACTCAGCCTGCAGGTCGAGATTTTTCAACCCAAATGCATCCACATATTTAGCCCCTGCCTGAAAACCATGCCGGTTGCCCCAAAAATCACCCCCATCTTTATTATCACCATTAAAGCCCTGCATCACCCATTGGCCATATACCTGCACATGTTTTACAAGGTTGGCTTTTACATCAAACCCAATCATACTATTGGTGCTGCCATCTTTATCGAGTAGCAAAGTATTCAGAAAAATAACCGGTTGCAAATAGCTGGCTTTAAACTTATCCAACTCACCAAATACCACCGATTCAAAAGCACCTACCGTAAGCCATGGAGTGGCGTTAAAACTCAGATGATGGGTAGCTGCATATTGCTTATAATACTGTTCACCAATACTAGGTTGCTGTGGTGCATATAACTCCGAAAATATATTGGTATAATTCAATTTCCCTACCCGTGTATTGAATTTCAAAAACAAATTTGACGGTGCAAAATTGCTCATATACAAACTCCGGTATCCATTACCGATAAAATTTTGGTCGAAACCAAATTGCATATTCACATATTTTGTAACACCCCATGTTACACTACCCCTTGCGTCGATATAATCGTACCCGGCATTATCTTTAAAAGGTTTTATAAAACCGGCACCGGGTACTGCATCATTACTATCTGCATATTGCCGCCAATTAATGGGGCCTTCCTCCTGGTTATCGGTTACATAAAAATGCAAACCAATTTTATCAGCAATCATACCACGCAGTACAACGCCCTTCGCATTGACGTACACGCGTTCATCAAAATCGGTTTCTATACTTTGCTGCTGATTAATGGCCGGATTAACAGAAAGATAAAAATCTTTGGTATTCACTTCCACCATATTACCCTTGGTTGGCCACATAAAACCCAGGAAATCCTTTTTACTTTTCCACTGTGGTAAACTGTTGGTATCGTACCGGCTGAACTCGCTGTTGTTGGCCTGGAAACGATCCAAATTGTATTGGTCAACCCTTGTAAGCTTTACAGGGTTTTGCCCTTCCATCAGCAATTGCCGGAACGAATCGGCCACTTCCACATACACTTTGCGCATATAGGGTTTTACCGTTGAAAGATTAAGGTTGCGATCGGTTTGTGCCTTAATTTCCATACGGTCGAGCAGCCACCCTTCTTTTGCCCATAACGGAATATAAGTGGTTTGCGCATGCAACTGCTTTCCAAAAAGTGAAAGCAGGAGTATGAAAATGATATATAATTCTTTTTTCATTTAATTATTTCTTTATGGGTTTAATAGTCGTAATCGCGGCGGAACATATTCCACCGAAAGCCCAGTGAAAACTGCGTTGTATTCAAAACAGGTTTATTGGTTTCTTCATAATTTCTAAACATAAATCCGCCTTCTACAAACATGTTTTCTCCCAGTTCGTACGAAACTTGTAATGCTGAATTAAAACCGGTTGCAGGCATACCCGCAAGCATGGGGAAATAATTCTCCCGCGGGCGGGTTTCATAATCTATATTGGGGTCCGAACCAAAATTAATACCGGCACTATCCAAACCCTGTTTCCAAAAATTAAGCCTTGCAAAAATGTATAACCTGTTCATTGGCTGATAACGAATAATACCAATGGCCTCGCGCAGGTTGCCGCCTATAGGATGCGCAAGCGGTTGCAATGCATGCGTATAAGCACCTACCGTATCCTTGTACTGATACATAAAAGGCCGCACCTGGTTATACTCCGCCTGCAGGTCGAGATTTTTTACACCAAGGGCGTCCACATATTTGGCCCCCACCTGGTAGCCTTGTTTATTGCCCCACCAATAATCTCCGGTCGATAAAGCTTCATCTTTTTTAAACTCATCGAGCATTAATTGCGCATATACCTGCACTTTCTTCAATACATTGGCTTTTATGTCAAAACCCAGATTGGCATTATCGGGGCTGCCGTTTTGCTGCTCTATGCTGCGCAGAAAAATAACCGGCAACAGGTAAGAAAAATCGTAGTGATCCTTCCTGCCAAAAACAATGGATTCAAATGCACCCATCGTTAACCACTTCGTTACATTCACACTAATGTGGTGCATGGATGCATACTTCTTTTCAAACTGCTTATTTAATTCCTTGTCTGGCGTAGGTGAGAGTTCCATATACAGGTTGGTATAATTGAGCTTCCATATACGGGTATTGAATTTGAGAAAAGTTTGTGGCCCGGCGAAATTGCTGAGAAAAAGGCTGCGATATCCACTGCCGATAAATTGCTGATCGCGGCCAAATTGCATGTTGATGTATTTGGTAACATTCCAGGTTACACTACCCCGCAGATCGGCATAGTTGTAGTGGCTCGTATCATCCCCTTTTATTTCATACTTATTGGCGCCGGGTACAGCATTGGTCCTGTTTACAAATTCCCTGAAGGGTTGCGGCCCTGCTTCGCTGTTGGCCGTGGCCAAAAACTGAAACCCGATTTTTTTTCCAATTAGTCCCCTGCCGGTTACCCCTAAGGATCGAAAGAAAACCGGCTCGTCGTTGTCACTTTCTATGCCTTGCTGAAGGCTAACCGCCGGATTAATGCTGAGGTAAAACCCGGGATTGCGCAATTCTACCGCATTGCCTTTACTCGGGAAGAAGGGCCCCACCGGTCGTTTGTTTTTCCATAATGCCGGCAAGGTATCGGTGGCAAAGGCCGAATATTCGCTGCAATTGGCCTGCAAACGATTCAGGTTGTAATGATCTACTTTTGTAAGGTTAGCAGGGTTCTGATCCTGAAGCAGTAATCCTGAAAACGAATCCGCAACGGCCACATAGGCTTTGCGCATATAGGGCTTTACGGTAGAAAGATTGAGGTTGTTGTCCTTTTGTGCCTTAATTTCAAGCCTGTCGAGCAGCCATCCTTCTTTTGCCCAAAGCGGCAAATAAGTGGTTTGCGCAAAAATTTGTTGGGATACAAGGACAATAAGGAGGCAAAGGAAGGAATGCCTATTTTGCATGCGATTCAGTTAGTTATGAAAATAAAAAAGACATGACAAAGTACATTATACGCAATATTCATGCCGTAAACGAAGGCAAGATATGGGAAACCGACGTTTTACTAATGAATGGACGGATTGAAAAAATGGCCCCGCACATTGATTTGGCAGAAAATGCTACCGAAATAAACGGTGAAGGCAAGTATTTATTACCCGGTGTTATTGACGATCAGGTACATTTTCGCGAACCGGGGCTTACGCACAAAGCCAACATTAGCAGCGAAGCAAGGGCAGCCGTTGCAGGCGGGATTACTTCGTTCATGGAAATGCCCAATACCGTCCCAAATGCGCTTACGCAGGAACTACTCGAAGATAAATATGCCATTGGTGCGGCAACTTCGGTAGCCAACTATTCCTTTTTTATGGGAACCAGCAATACCAATGCCGATGAAGTGCTGAAAACCAATGACAAAAAACAGGATGTGTGCGGCATTAAGATTTTTATGGGAGCGAGCACCGGCAATATGCTCGTAGATAACTACCGTACCCTCGATAAAATTTTTAGCGAAGCCGAACTGCTGATTGCCACCCATTGCGAAGATGAAAGGGTGATCAAAAAAAATCTGCTCAATATCGAAGGCATTAAATTGGGTCCCGAACACCACCCGGTTATCAGGGATACAGAAGCCTGTTTCGAAAGCAGCTTTTCCGCCATTCAGTTGGCTATGATGCGTAATACCCGCTTACACATATTGCACATCAGCACCGCGCGCGAACTGCAATTGTTCAGCAATATGATGCCGCTTAAAGAAAAACGCATTACCGCAGAAGTATGTGTGCATCACCTGCATTTTACCGCCGATGATTACGAAAGGCTTGGGTACCAGATAAAATGTAACCCAGCCATTAAGGGTCCTGAAAACCGCGATGCTTTGTGGGAAGCGCTGCTTGACGACCGGCTCGATATCATTGCTACCGACCATGCCCCGCATACCATGGATGAAAAAGGAATTTTCAGAAATGCATCGGGTATACTCGAAAACAAGCCTGAAGGCATCAGCTACGAACATGCGCATGCAGGCTTGCCGCTTGTTCAATATTCACTGCCTTTGATGCTGCATTATGTAAAACAGGGAAAAATTTCAATAGAAAAAGTAGTACAAAAAATGAGCCATGCGGTAGCTGATTGCTTTGACATTGCCGAACGCGGCTACCTGCGCGAAGGTTACTATGCCGACCTTGTAATCGTGGATATGAACGAAGAAAAAACGGTACATCATAGCAACCTGTTATACAAATGTGGTTGGAGTCCTATGGAAGGGTTAAGCCTGCCGATCGTTACACACACTTTTGTTAATGGTAACTTAGTTTATGGAAACGGGGTAGTGGATGACTCTGTGAGGGGAATGAGATTAAAATTCAACCGATAAATGGAAAATTCCAAATACAGAAATTCCAAATTCCAAAGAATACAGACAGATCTTTACAAGAAGTGTTCCCTTTCCAGGCTTTTGGAATTTGGAATTTGAATTATTGGAATTTGACAAAAATGGAATTTGGAATTTGATTTATTGGAATTTCAACAACTTATGCAAATCGATAACACTACCTTACAAGACCTTGCCATTTTTCATGCCGATGAAGATCAATCGGTATTGAACAAACTGAATTTTTGCCAAACCTTTGGAGGGCGGCAATGGCTGCGGCACTTTTTAAGCCATCCGCATAGTACCGAAAAGCAAATACTCGAAACACAGCAAACACTGCAAGTTATCATCCGGCATCTCGACCATTGGCCGGTGCAAATAAGCAACGGCACCGTTATGGTGTTACAGCGTTTTTTCGAATCACAGATCGATAAAATACCTGCACGCCCCGGACCTTCCGATGCTATTTTTTACCGTCTATTTCATGGCCCCGATTTTGGATTGATAAAATATACCGTGGGTCACGCCATCGATTTTGTTCAGGGAATCCATCAGCTTACACAATTGCTCGGCACAGCAAATGCACCCACGCCATTACAACGCGTTATCAGTGAAACAGAAAGCCTGCTAAAGCCAGATACCTTTCAGCAAATGCTATTGCAGGATAAGGAAAAATTGAGCGCCGCCAAAATGCTTTCCTATGGGTATTATGTGCTGTACAATTGTAAGGAAAAAATTCAACAGCTCATTGAAAATTTCAGCAAGCTTGATGCCTGGTATGCTATGGCAAAAGCCACACAGGTTTTCGGGTTACAATTTCCTGTTTTCACGCAAGACCAACGGCCTTATATTGCCGCCGAAGGATTGTATCATATTTTATTGCAGGAGCCCGTTTCGTATCAGCTTGAGATGAGCCACGATAATAACTTCATCTTCCTTACCGGAGCCAACATGGCTGGTAAGAGTACCTTTATAAAATCGGTTGGGCTTGCCGTTTACCTTGCGCATGTAGGTATGGCCGTACCTGCGCGCAGCATGGAACTCACCTTGTTTCATGGCTTGCTAAGCAATATCCAGGTGGCAGATAATATTACAAAAGGTGAAAGCTATTTTTTCAACGAAGTACAGCGCATTAAGAATACCATTCTTAAAATAAACGATGGACAAAAATGGCTGGTGCTGATTGACGAATTATTTAAAGGCACCAATGTACAGGATGCCATGCGATGTTCATCTACTGTTATCAAAGGCTTACTGAAAATCAGCAACTCACTTTTTATTCTCAGCACGCATCTATACGAAATAGCCGACGACCTGAAACCCTATTCCAACATAGCTTTCCGCTATTTTGAAACTGAAGTTACCGAAGATGATTTATCGTTTAGTTATCAACTTAAAGAAGGGGTAAGTAACGATAGAATTGGGTATTTGATTTTGAAACGGGAAGGAGTGGTGGATTTGATTGATGGGTTGTAGGAGCAATAGAGAATTGAGGGATTTTTTAGGGGTAATGAAGATTATGTCGGGAATAGAATATTCTATTTTAAATTACCGATATTTGTTACAAAAAAATTGAAATATGCCAACTACTAATATTTTTCTACCGATTGATTTTGGTCAACTTTTTGACTTAGCCCGGCAACTTCCTGCCAATGAACGCCGAAAGCTCGCAGATTTGCTACTAAAAGAAGATCCAAACAATGGCATTCCTGAAGAACACAAGCAACTGGTAAGAGCTAGAATAAAAAAGTATGAAGAACACCCTGAGCTACTTATTGACGAAGAGAAGGCAATGGAAATGATAAACCTTATGTAATGGCAGGATACAAAGTGCTATTTGCCCCCGAAACATTAAAAGAAATTAAGGAAATAGTGGATTATTACAACAACGAAAGCAAAGGGTTGGGTGCAAGGTTTAAATCCAATCTTTTTGACGAAATAAAGGCAATTAAAGCAAGACCGCTAACCAGATCTTTCAGATACGATGATGTACGATTTGCTGTTGTAGATAAGTTTCCCTACGCTGCCCATTACACGGTTGATCAAACCAGCAAACTTATTAAAATACAAGCTGTTTTGGCATTTGCACAAGATGATAAAGCCAATTGGCGAAAAAGGTTTTGAGCCTTAGCTTTATTAAGAAACGAACATACAAAAGTTTGAAATCAGCATAACCCACAAAACCCTGGAGAATATCACTCCCTTTTAAATACAAGCGTATCATTCTTACTTATAAGCATCAGCTTACTATCATCATCTTTCAACGCATACTTCCAACTTAAGTACTGATCTGATGGATTATTTATTAAGGCCAGGAAATCGTCATTTACATCCCATTCATAGGATTTTGAAATTGGCAAATTGGATTGCGATAAATATGCCGAATCTTCTTGTATGATTAAGGCAATTGAATACCCTAATGCAGTATCCGTTACCCAGCTCCCCATAAGCTTCTGTTCAATATTATTTACCACATTAACTTTATTCTGTAATGCAAGTTTTCCTTTCAAAAAATCGGGGAGCAAAAGTCCAGCCACGATAATCAAAAGGGATAAACCCATACGAAACACCATTTTAATTTTTGCTGAAAATAAGCAGTAGGCAATGGTTGCAGTAAAAATCCCTACCGTCACATAGAGTACGATATTACTAACGTCTCTGAATTTTAAATAAAAATAAAATGCAATGAAAGTTGCAATAAGAAGGAGATATTTTTTGTTTATTGGATTAGGATTCATAACAAATGAAATACTAAATGATCTTTAAATTAAAATATCATCACATTTATTCACAGAAAAGTATATTATTTTCTTTGGAAACTTTATAATGCAAAACTAGGGAGAAATAATATGGAATCAAATTTACCACCCTTACCTGTCTTTAAAAATCAATCGAAGCCGCCGCTTAATAATTATTTGGTTAAAAAACCATCCTTCAACGCTGCTCCATTACTTCCCTTTCTTTATTTTCCTCAACCTCGTTGGCGATACTTTTTTCTGTAAAAGAAACACGCGGTTAAAATAACTCAGGTTTTCAAATCCCGATGCATGGGCAATATAACTTATGGGTTTATCCGTTTCCATTAATAACCGGCATGCATGGGCAACACGCAGTTCGTTCAGGTAAGTTGTAAATGGTTTTCCCATCTCCCTGCTGAAAAATTTTGAAAAGGCACTTTCGGACAAGTGTATCGATGCCGCAACATTTTTTAGCGTAACTGGCTGCAAATAATGCATTTGTATAAAATGCAATACTGCCTGTAACCGTGTGGAATCTTTTGATGGTTTTAGGGAAGAAAAAACATCCGTGGAAAGGGGAATGCCTTCTTTTGCAGAAAGCTGACATAACAATTCAATGAGACCGGATAACGAAGCTCCTTCCACGATTTGCTGCATGCGAAGCGTTAGTTGCTCTGGCTCCTTTTTAAAACTATTTGAATAGGATAATCCCTTGCCGGCATGTTGCAGCAAATGATGCAAAAAATTCCACTCGGGAAAATGCAACAGGTTTTGAATGAATGCTTCCGGAAACTGAATGACGAGCGCTGCGCATGGACCTGAATCTTTTTCATCACTTACCCATACATGTGGCAGGTTGGGGCCAAGCAATACAAGATCACCCTTTTCAAAAGGCTGAATATTGTTGCCCACAAGCCGGTTTCCTTTGCCATTTAAAATGAGTGTAAGCTCATATTCCGGATGAAAATGCCAGTAAAATTCGAAGAAAGGTACGCTTACCATATAACTGGAGAACGATCGCATATTGGCGGTATTGCCCAATATTTCCAACCTTGGACGCATAGATTACGGCATTTCCTGCAAAATAGTCTTATAATTTGTCCTTATTGTATTATTTTTTGATTTTATTGTATGGTTTCCGATGCCAATACTGCCTCAACTTTACATAAAATATTGTTTGTCTATGAACCAGGTTCCAAATTCGGTTTCCGATTTCTTATCGGAGCCTTACACCTTAACTGCTGAGCAGGTTGCATTTTATCAGAAAAACCGTTTCATTAAATTGAAGCAGGTATTATCTCCTGAAGTGATGGCATTTTTCAATGAAATTATTTCAGAAAAAGTGAGTGAGATGAACAAAGAAACCCGTTCATTGGAAGACCGTACCACCTATGGAAAAGCTTTTCTTCAATTATTTAATCTTTGGCGGGAAGATGAACGGATTAAAGCCCTGGTATTAAGTAAAAGGCTCGGGCAAATTGCAACGGAACTGATGGAATGCAGCGGTGTAAGGCTGTATCACGATCAGGCACTTTTTAAAGAAGCGGGTGGTGGCATTACTCCCTGGCATGCCGACCAATTTTACTGGCCATTACAAACAGATAAAACGGTAACTGCATGGATTCCCTTGCAGGAAATTCCATTAGAAATGGGACCACTCGAATTTAGTGCCGGCAGCCATGTAATAACCGATGGAAGAGAACTGGAAATTGGTGATGAAAGTGAAATGAAAATAGAACAGCGTCTCAGGGTTACCGACTTCGCACATGTTATAGAGCCCTTCGACGCTGGTGAAATAAGCTTTCACTCGGGTTGGGTATTTCATCGTGCTGGCGCCAACCAAACCGATAGCATGCGGAAAGTAATGACGGTGATTTATATGGATTGCCAAATGAAACTGAAAGCCCCTGAAAACAAGAATCAGCAGGCAGATTGGGATACATGGTGCCCCGGCGCTGAAATTGGGGAAGAAATCAATAGTCCGATTAACCCGGTTATTTTTAAAAAATAACATTATGAAAATTAAATATTTATGTACCTATTGGGGGCAGGCGCCACTGACGGCCGAAGCTTTTTTAAAGAAAGTAATAGAAGCCGGATATGATGGAATAGAGATTGACCTGCCGGATGATCCATCTTTTATTTCCGGCCTTATAAGCGAATATGAAAATTTAGCCGCCCGTAATGTTAGCGTTGCTGTGGTTGCTCAAATGGTATTTGCACCACAAAATGAAACGGTTGATGAAAACATCACGAGGATGCTTAAGCGACTGAATGAAGTGGCATCGCTCCATCCTTCGTTTATCAACAGTCAAACCGGCAAGGACTTTTACAGTTTTGATGATAATTGCCGCATTATTGAAGCGGCCATGAATTTTAGTGCACAGCGTGGAATACCCATTTTGCATGAAACCCATCGTGGCAAGTTTTCCTTTCACTTAGCTACTTTATTGCCTTATTTGAAGCGCTTTCCAGAGATGCGGCTTACGGCAGATTTCAGTCATTTTTGTGTGGTATCCGAAAGTTTGCTGGAAGATCAGGCAGCCTTAATGGAACAACTCATTCCCCATATTGGCCACATACATGCACGCGTGGGTTTTTCGCAAACCGCACAGGTTAATGACCCTATGGCACCCGAATGGAAAAGCACCTTACGCACCCATGCAGGTTGGTGGCAGAAAATAATAAATCATCACATGGAAACCGGTAAAAAAAGTTTGACTATTACACCGGAATTTGGGCCCGCGCCCTATATGCCTGCTTTGCCCTTTACACAACAGCCTGTCGGTAATCAGTGGCATATCAATATTGCCATGATGAATTACCTGAAGGAACATTTGAAAACAACCTGAAATTATATGAAAAAATATTTAATATTATTAAGCTTGTACTTCCTGATAGCTTGCAATCAAAGCCAAAATACAATAGCAGAGCCGGATGAATCTTTTGGCGCCATTGAACATGCAATGCAGCCATTGCCCTTTGGTGCAGTAAAACCTAAAGGCTGGCTGAAATCAGAAATACAACGCAACCTGAACGGCTTTACCGGCCACCTCGACAGCCTGGCACCTGATCTTATTTTGAAAGATGATATTTACGGAAAGGACAGGCTTAGTAAACAAGTCAAAAACAAAAACGTTGGCGCCATTTCGGATGCGGGAGATTGGCAGGCACAGTTTCTTTGGTGGAACAGCGAAACACAAAGCAATTGGCTTGATGGGCTGGTAAGGTCTGCCATCCTTGCAAAGGATACGCAAATGATGGTGAAAGCTGAAACCATTATCCGGCGGTTATTAGCCACACAAGATGCTGAAGGATATATTGGTATTTACGATAAAGACCTGAGGTACCATTTTGAAGATGAAAATGGTGAATTATGGTCAAAAGCAACGCTATACCGCGCCCTGCTTGCATGGTATGAATATTCAAATGATAAGCAGGTATTGGATGCCCTTGTGAAAGCAACAGATGATGTGATGAAAAACTATCCTGTAAATGCCTCGCATCCTTTTTATTCAAAAAATCCCAATGCTGGCGGACTTACGCACGGGCTTGTTTTTACCGATATATTGGAGCGATTATATTTTTTAACCGGCGAAAAAAAATATCTAGATTACTGTGTATTTCTGTACCATGATTTTTCGCAGCAAACACTGAATGAAGATGCACAATACAAAAAGCTACTCGATACTTCGCTTGCGCTGATGGGGCATGGTGTGCATACCTATGAGCATTTGCGCCCGTTGGTAGCCGCGTATTATGCTTCGGGTAAAAAGGAGTATCAATCTGCATTAAATTTCTTCCTTAAAAAAATAGATGCAACCACTACCCCATCCGGTGCACTTGCCGGCGATGAATTTATTGGCGGCAGAAAGGGTGATGCAACCGAAACCGGCTATGAATTTTGTTCGCTGCAGGAAGGCATGGCGGGCTGGATTAGCCTGCTGGAAAAATCAGGTGAAACAGGTTATGCAGCTAAAACTGAGAAAATTTTATTCAATGCGGCCATGGGTGCTACCCATCCAACGCAAAGTTCCATTTGTTACTTAAAAACAGATAATGCTTCTATACTTTCAGGTGGAAAGCATGGCGACACCACTGACAAACATCAAACCCGCTACCGTTATTCGCCAGTGCATAAAGAAGCAGCGGTTTGTTGTGTACCCAATGCAGGCCGCATATTGCCTTACTATGTACAAAGCATGTGGATGAAAGATAAAGAAGGGTTGGTGGCCACACTTTTGGGGCCTTGTGAAGTTTCCGCTGATTTGAATGGTAGAAAAATATCTATCATTGAAGAAACGAGCTATCCCTTTGAAAATAAATTTCAATTTTCGGTCCAAACGGATAAACCCGGTAACTTTTCAATCAAAGTGGTGAAACCCATTTGGGCAAAATCAGTGAAGGCTTCCATTCCTTTTGTCGAGCAGAACGGTTACTTACTGTTTAATAAGTCTTGGAAAGAAAAGGATAGTTTTACCCTGAACTTTGAAAGCGAAGTAACAACCCATCAGGTATCGAATGGTGATGTATATTTTCAATATGGCCCACTTGTGTTATGTCGTGATATAAAAGGTTCAGAAAGGGTAACAAAAAAATATAGCATAACAGGTTTTCAGGAATCAGTTTACGTGCCAGTGGATACAAATTCTTATATCTATAACCAGGCGCCTGTAAGCATCCAACAAGATTACGATCCCGGTTATCCAACTTTTTTTTCCACCCATATGATGCAACAGCGGTCGGGTAAGTTAGAACCTGTTTACCTCGTTCCCATGTACCACACCATTTTACGGCAGGTAACTTTTAAGGCAAAGTAATAAGTATGAAAATTAGTTTTCCAGGTATCATCTCCGTTGTTATTCTTTTGGCTTCCTGCAATCAAAAGGAACCACCGAAAGATTACACACAATATGTAAATCCTTTTATTGGCACCGATGGCACCGGCCACACTTTTCCCGGGGCCTGTATGCCCTTTGGCATGGTACAGCCCGGCCCCGATAACAGGGATAATGGCTGGGATTATACAAGCGGTTATCAGTACCGAGATTCCTTCATCATGGGGTTTTCGCAAACAAGAATAAATGGAGCAGGCATAAGCGAGTTTGGTGATATTTTACTACAACCTATTACCAACGATAACAAAGAAAACTTTGCACTCGGGTACGATAAAAAATCTGAAAAAGCATCGCCGGGATTTTATAGCGTAATCTTAAACAATAAGGTAAAGGCTGAACTTACCTGCACGGAACGGGTTGCCTATCATCAATACACCTATCCTAACGCGAATGCAAAACTGTTGGTGGATTTACAACATGGATTAAGGTTTTTAACCGATTCGCTGGTATTGGAAAGTGATGTGAAAATAGAAGACAGTAAAACCATTTCCGGTTATTGCCATACTAAAAATTGGGTAGAACGGAAATACTATTTTGTCATCCGATTTAATACACCTTTTACAAATAAGATTGAATTGCCAAAACGGCCCAAGCAAGCCGCACCGAAGTATGTGCTGGATTTTAACCTGTCACAAAACACATTACAAACAAAAATTGCTTTATCAACCGTTAGTGTGGAAGGGGCCAAAAAAAATCTTGAAGCAGAATTACCCGGATGGGATTTTAATGCAACCGTAAAACATGCCGTGGATACCTGGAATAGTTATTTGAACAGGATTGAAATTGAAGCACCTGAAAAGCAAATGAGGATATTTTATTCCTGCATGTACCGGCTTTTTATACAGCCTTCCAATATTTGTGATGTGGACGGAAAATACCGTGGTGCCGACGATACCATACGAACTGCAATAGGCGGAACCTATTACTCCACGCTTTCGCTTTGGGATACCTATCGTGCCGCACATCCATTGTACACACTCATTGCGCCTGAACGTGTAGATGGTTTTGTAAATACGATGATTGAACATTCAAAAGCGGCAGGTTTTTTACCCATATGGACCGCGTGGGGCAAGGATAATTACTGTATGATTGGCAACCATGCTATTCCGGTTATTGCAGATGCTTACCTGAAAGGCTTTTGTGATTTTGATGCAGAAGAATCTTTACGGCAAATGGTAAAATCCACATCTGAAAATCATATCAACAGCAACTGGACATTGCTGAATCAGTATGGTTATTATCCTTTTGACAGCCTCGATAATGAAGCCGTATCACGCACGCTCGAGCATGGCGTAGATGATTACTGCATTGCACGGATGGCTGAAAAAATGGGCAAAAAAGAAATAGCAGCTTCTTATTACAAAAGAGCAAACTATTATAAAAATTTGTATGACTCCACCACCCGGCAAATGCGCGGAAAAGATAGCAAAGGCAAATGGCGAAATCCTTTTGACCCATTAATGGCTACTTCGCCCATGAACAACCCCGGAGATTATACCGAAGCCAATGCCTGGCAATACTTTTGGACGCCTGCGCAATATGATGTAGCCGGAATGATTCAGCTACTGGATGGCAAGGAAAATTTCACCGCGCAACTCGATCGCTTTTTTACCATTAAAGCGCTTAATCCCAATAAGCATCTTGGCCAGGAAGCCTTGATAGGACAGTATGCACATGGCAACGAACCGAGCCACCATATTGCTTACCTGTATGCTTTTTCTAATTCACCCGAAAAGGGAAGAGAACTGATAAAGCAAATTTGTGATCAGTTTTACCAGGATGCACCCGATGGCATGATTGGAAATGATGATTGCGGACAAATGAGTGCGTGGTATATTTTTTCTACATTGGGATTTTATCCGGTAAACCCTGGCAGTGGTGAATTCGTTTTGGGATTGCCGCAGGTAAATAAAGCAGTGGTGAAACTTGCCAATAATAAAGTGCTTTCAATTTCAAATGAATTTGTGAATGGTAAAATGGCAGCCGATATTAATGGGAAACAACTTCCTTCATATGTTCTTGCCTATAATAGTTTAAAAGTTGGTGGCAGTTTACGTTTCAAAGCGAAATAAAAAATATGTTTTTCGCGAACGGAAAAGAAGAATATTGAAGTAGAAAAGTATATATCGAGTTCTTTTGTGGCTTTTTGTTCTTTGGTAAAGGTTTGTGTTTATTCTTAAAATTCAATTGTGTTTTATGCGAATTAGCAATTAAAAATGTGAATGTCTTTTCACCACAAAAAAAGTACAAAAGATGGCGGATGTGTCAACCTATCTATATTGTTCTTTTGTGGAAGTATTTCTTTTGTGCTCTTTTGAGATTATGAATAAACCTGAATATTTATTAACCCATAAAGCCATTGCATATTCCACTACTTATTTCAACCTCACCCAAATAGGGTATTGACAATGCGGATTAGTTTTTAGAACTTTATAGTATTATTCATTTAAACCAATAGTCATGGCCAAAGGATTCACCATTCCGGTACCTGTGGACAAGCAGCAAACCGGTGAAAAGCAATTAACTGTATTCGCATTTTCCAGAAACGGCAAATGGATGGGCAGCAGGGATGTAAGCGGCGGAAAAGCCCAGTTCGACGATTTTGATCTTCCCCCTTCAGAACTCCGGATTTTTATTGTTCCAAAAGAACTGCCCGGGGTAGAAAATATCAGGAGTATTGAACAACTCGTAAAACTAAGGGCCTACGAACCGGTCATTGGTTTTGAAAAAGAAAAAATCATTATTAAACCCATTCCAAGGGAATTTTTTGAATGGTGGAAACTCCGGTTTTGTAATGTAAACGGGCGTGTTCAAAAATGGTTCAACCTCGATGGATCACCCGGATACAAACCCCTTTGCCGCGCAAGGGTGCATATCTGCGAAATAGATCAGATAAGGTTTTGGCTTCCTAAAATTCCTGATTATGTAATTGCACGCATTCCGGAAATTATTCTGAAACCCGAAATACCCATTCGTATTCCCAAACCCATTCCGGACCCAATCGGCCCTATCATTCGCAAACCCTTCATTAACCCGATCGCTGCGCCAAAGCCGATCATCGGTTTACGGGGAAATGCATTTGATACATTCAGCGAAACAACGGTTTCCGCAAGTGCCTTACAAGCGCTGCCACCTATCAGCGATACCATTAAGCGGCAGCTATTAACGAATAATGTAGCCACCATCCGCAAATCGCTGCTTGATAACTTCGCGCTGCTGCATCCGTACTTTTGTTACCACCCATGGTTTTGGCCTTACCTGTACCATAGCGACGAACTCGCCGTGGTTTACACCGATCTAAACGGCCGCTTTGATACCACCATTATGTACCTCGAAGGTGGCGACAAACCCGATTTATATTTTTGGGTAGAAATGATGATCAATGGTGTATGGACAACCGTGTATCGCCCATCGGTTCCCTGCAATACGTATTGGGATTATACATGTGGCAAAGAAGTTACCATTAATGTTACCGATCCAAGAGTGGTGTGGGGATGTCAGCAAATACTGCCGGGTGAAATTGTATGGATAAAAACCATTGGTCATGGCGCAAGTGTGAGCCGCATCAGGCAAACACCTTTGATGCAGCCAAGCCAAAACACACCTGCTATAAACTATGAAAGAATCGGGATGGCCGACTTCAATGTTGCCGGTGCCTATAAAAATCCATTTGGCAACACATCAGGCAGATCCATTTATATTATCGTACAATTCAGCAGTGGATTACCCAAGGCACAAATTTCCTATTACAAATGGAAATATTGCCGCACGCACAATGCCGATATGCAGGTGTTAATTGCCAATCCCACCGATGCCGATTTTACAGATCTTGCCAACCCGGTAAGCAAAAGTTACACCTATGAATACATCAACCCGGTTACGCTCATCAAGCATTTCAGCAGCAAAGCAGTATCGCTTGGACCTGTAACCGTTGGACCTACGCCGAACCTGTACCGCATTCCGCCAACAAGCCCGGCCATGGCACCCTTCAGCGTACCCGAAACAAGCCCGTTCTGGGATCAGAATACGTACAGCATGGGAATTGATACCAACAGTCTTGAAGGCGATGGGTTGTATGAATTCAGGCTTGAATTATACAACAGTGCAGGTGTAAAAGTGACCAATGCGCCAAAAAGCATTTACCAGGTACCCCATCCTACCAACTTTACACCAAGTATAGTTGCCCCCGATGTAATGCAGGTATTGCCTACGCTTCCTTCGGCGGTTTCCGAAGGGTTTGAAATGAAAGTGCGCATCAATAACCAACGTTGCGAAGCGGCGGTATATAAAATTAAACTGAATGGTGTGGAAGCATCACCCGATTGTTGTGGTTTTGTAAATTATGTAAGCCCCAATGCCGATGTGGAAGTTTCGTTTAAAGCCATGCATCCGCATAACCATGCCGACTTTACATTTACCGTGCAAAAAGGAACCTGCAGCGATGTACCTATGAGTGCCGCTGCCAATGCCGCCGGTGATGTGGCTGGACATGTAAACGGTTACCTGCGCGATGCCAATGGCCGGTACCGCAAAACATTTAAACCACCTACCCTGCTTGGGGTTTGCAATGCAGGAGGTAAAGCTGCGTTTGCCGAACATGTATATGTAAATGCATTAACCATTGATGGTAATAATAACATTGATGGATATGATGCATCGGCCATGGCGGCATTTGCGTTGGAGCCGTAATAGTTAGATTTATTATAGGTAAAAATCCGCGCCGGGAGGTGCGGATTTTTTTTTTTGAAGGTGGGAAGGTGATTTAATAGTTGTATTTGCGAAACCTGTTTGAGACTTGCGCTATCTTGTGTAACTTACTAATTTACAATAGCTTCAAAAAAATAGCGCAAGTTTGAAAAGTTTGGGAACTTTCTTATATTTTTGAGTTGTGTCGCATTTTAGAAGCCACAACTATTATACAGAGCCAATAACGTAAAATCATTTAAAAAAAAGAATATGACAAAAACAGTAAAAAGACTCATTATTACAATCGGAGCATTGAGTATAATTTCAGGAATCTATTTAGCGGTTAGCGGCTCGGATTTTTCTGAATATTTTTCGGGAATATTTATCGGAGTTACTCTTTTAGGTAGTGCATTATTTTACAAAGAAAAAGATAATACAAATAAATAAATAAAAAGTAAATCATTAGACACTAAACTCACTATTTTGTGACGAAATGAACAGGCTGACTGCTTAATATGTTTGCGGAAAATTTCAGGTTAAGCTGTAAAGTTTAAGTCTAAAACAATTGAGTGAAATCGTATATATTTTACCGAATTTAATATAAGATGAACAAAAAACGCAACACAACAGCACCTACACGCAAGTGGGGGTTCAGTGCTTCTATGAAAGTGAAGTACAAAATCCAAGTTCAGTACTTTTAATGAAGTTCAGTGCTAAAAATCCCCACCTGCGTGCAGCTGCAAAACGTTATAGCCAATTTTATGAAGACCGTTAAATCGACAATCATCTGGACAATTATAATTTTTGTTGCATTGACTTTAATGACAATGAAAAATGAAGCAGCTTCCGATGGTTTTGATATTTATGGTTTTCCATTTACCTACTATGACCATTTTGAAGGCAAGTGTGATGACTGTTATAGTAAATTGGGATTTAAACCAGTTTCTTTACTCGCAGACATTTTATTTGCAATGACTTTTGGGTTTTTAGTTACCATACTCAAGAGAAAATTCAACCTTAAATCTAAAGACAATAACTAAAATTTGAAAAGAAAAATCACATACGGACTTTTGACAATTTTGTTTTTTAGTGGACTTTACCTCGGGCTTCGTTTCGCATTTGGACTTTTTACGCCATTCAACTTCTGGACAGCAGCACAAGACATTAAAAACGGAAAAATTCAAATCGCTGAAATTGGAGAAATGCCGTTGAACTTTGAGCAAAAACAGAATCTGGCAAACTCCTACAGCTTTGAATTTTATTTATTCGGTTGCAATGTAACAACGGACATTATCAACGGGACGGAATATTACAATAAGAAAATGGTTGACCACTTGGAAAGCAAATATGGTATTGGCTGGTGGACAAAATTTTTTTAGCCGTTGTTGGTGTTCCTCCATAAAAACTTCCTTCATAGCTGCCGTTGTTGGTGTTTTCCAACAACAACTCACGAAACAATTTAGTAAACCAGCCTTGTAGTGACTGCCCCTTCAAAGCGACGTCTGATGTCCGGGAATTTGCCCTATCGACAAAATCTACGCTTGACCACCTTACTTCATCAGAAAAACATTACTTTAACCCGTTGCAATTTTTAAAATGTAAACCCATTTGGCAACAACCCCGTTGCATGTTACCCGGTTGCAAAATAAAAAGCAACCGCCTTAGTTGCAACAGCATGGTTGCATAATTGAAAATAAAAAGTAAATTTGCAACAACACCTGAAACATTGAACCGAATATGGAAATCCTGAAAACCATCAGAAAAAAATGTGGCATCAGCCAACATGATATGGCTACCTGCCTGGTATGACCCGCGAACATTATTCCATGATAGAAATTGACAGTAGACTGTTACCGGCAGTACCCGTTCAACGCTTTGCTGCATTGATTCCCCTTTACGGGCAAAACTTTTCTTTGCCCGAAACCCCCGGGGAAAATACCCGGCAAACACCTGCAGGAATGCAAAATGAAATGGATAGATGCAAAATTGGCGCTCCATAAAGCTGAACAGGCATTGAAGACCTGCGAAACGCAGCTTTTGCAGCAGCAAGCGCTTGATCACTTAATTCAATTGCTTACCCATAACGCCATTTTTCCCCGCTCCCCCCGCTTTGAAAGGCTGCTTGTAACATTGGCTTACAAAAAGGAAATGATGGAAAAACAAGCCGACCCCGGCCAATGGCTACTCCTTACCACGCAAAAAAAATTTTGTGAAGCTACCGTACAGGCTTATCAACAATTACTGCCGGAAGAGCAGGACATACCAACATAAACCAGGATATGCTTAGCCGCAGGTTACTGTAAAAAAAAATAGAAACCATAAAAAAACCACCCATTTGATAAATTGTATTGACGCTATGACAATACATTTTGTATAATTGCAAAACATTGAAAATCAATAGTGCTTTTTTTTCATAAATAAGAAAAGGGAAGTATTATAACATAAATACAGGCGTTGGCAGTAAGTTTATAACGACACTGAACAACGATGAATTTCAAACTTTGACAATATGCTTTCTGGAATGCTATTTTCACTCAATTGGGTTGACACGATACAAAATGAATCTGCTTTATGTGCCGACATTTGAATTACTTCAATTTGTTCGGCAGACACAGCTGCATCGAGTACAAATTCAGTTTTATGGGTGGACAACAAGCTATTAAGTTTGGTTGTTTTTCCGGACGCTTGTGGACCGATAATTAAGATTGACTTTTTCACTTTTAAATATTTTTTATGCCGTTAACCGACTTTTTTAGAATAAACTTACCCTATGGACTAAGGAAAAACACAAAAGGCGAATGGTTTGCTTTTAACAGAGAATATGTTCCATTAGGTTGGAATTCAACTGCTGGAGCAAAAAGCATCTTTGCCGACCATGGTTACCAAGACTACCCAGTTTACACCAAGTACAAAGGCTTGACAGAAAAAGAAATTTTGAAAATAAGTAAACACCCGAGATAGCGCGTATTGTTAGTACCCTGGTAGTGATTGTATTTTTGGCTTATTTAAATTTTATACATGGAACTAAATAATAAGCCATCCATCCATAGAAGGTCAGCAGCAGAAATAAAGTCAATACTCAC
>JBGSLS010000060.1:0-40513 GCA_041740575.1 Chitinophagaceae bacterium
GTGGGTCAACATCCCGGAATGCTTAACATAATCCTATAATCGAATCTAAAATGAATACCGAAAAACAGGTGGGTCAACATCCCAGAATGGTGGGTCAACATGATCCGGAATGGTGGGTCAACATGGTCCGGAATCTACAATGATGGCTTGGCACGCCATCATGATAATGATCCCATAGTAAAAGTGACCAGATTGCCATGGTTATGATGGCTGTGAAATACAAACGGAACTTAATGAAACTTTCTGTTGTCATTTTTTGAAGGGATTGTATAGGATTGTAGTTTTTTACTTTTTAAACTTAATTGAACTTTCATTCATCATTTACCTTTGCCTGCATCGGAATTATATTATTAGTTATCTTGATATAATTTTACCATTATGCCTGGGAATAAATTAAAATTGGAGAAGAATCCTGTTCTGCCAGGGTTTGGTTTAGGCGAAAGGGCGATAGGCATGACAAGTGGTAGCGGGTGGCCTTCGCTGTAGGTTGCATCTTTTCGACCAACGGATTCTGTTCCAATATGTAGAGAAAAGGAAATTTATAAATGAGTAAAATATCGAATTTCATAGGTACTTTCACCATTCATGAGCCAATCTACAAATCGCCCCATATCACTTACCGGTCCTGAAACCTTCCGAAAAATAAGGCTAACGGATCCGAAGGGTTTTGCCGCAGGTATAGCAGGTATAAAAGTGGCGATGGAGCATGCGCTCAAGGAGATGGGTTTGCAAAGAAGCCTGAACACGCTTCCTTATTTAAACCAAAAAGAAGGTTTCGATTGCCCGGGTTGTGCATGGCCCGATCCGGACAAGCGATCGAAGCTTGGCGAGTTTTGCGAGAACGGCGTAAAGGCTATTGCGGAAGAAGCTACTACCAAACGGGTGGATATTTCCTTTTTTGAAAAGCATTCCATTACTGAAATGTCGGGTTGGAGCGATTTTGAAATTGGCAAAAGCGGCAGGCTTACCGACCCCATGTTGCTGATGCCCGGCAAACTGCATTATGAACCCGTTTCATGGGATACAGCCTTCGGGTTGATTGCAGCACAGCTACGACAATTATCATCGCCCAACGAAGCCGTGTTTTATACTTCAGGCAGGTCAAGCAATGAAGCCGCTTTCCTGTACGGACTTTTCATAAGAGCATTCGGCACCAATAATATGCCCGACTGTTCGAACATGTGTCATGAATCGAGTGGGGTAGCACTTACCGAAACACTCGGTATTGGAAAAGGCTCTGTAACGCTCGAAGATTTTTACGAAGCAGAAGTCGTAATGGTAATGGGGCAAAACCCAGGTACCAATCATCCGCGAATGTTATCCGCTTTGCAAAAATGCAAAGAAAACGGTGGTAAAATTGTGGCCATCAACCCGCTGAAGGAAGCAGGACTTATTCGCTTTAAAAATCCACAGCAACCCGGTAACATGCTAACAGGCGGAACCGCCATTGCCGATCATTATTTGCAGGTGAAAATAAATGAAGATGTAGCGCTGCTGAAACTCATCATGAAAAAATTGGCGAAGCATGAAGCCTTGCAGGGTGGGGTTTTTGACAATAAATTTATCGTAAACAAAACGGCAGGTGCTGAAGCGATGCTAAAAGACCTGGAACAATATGATGAAGAGATTCTTTTGCAACGGACAGGGCTTGACGCAGCAGAAGTAGAAGCAGTTGTGGATTTGCTTGCAGTTAAAAAGCGCATTATTATTTGCTGGGCCATGGGGCTTACGCAACATAAAAATGGTGTAGATAATATCAAAGAAATTGTGAACCTATTATTGCTGAAAGGCAGCATTGGTAAACCCGGCGCGGGTACCTGCCCCGTACGCGGGCATAGTAATGTGCAGGGCGATCGTACGGTGGGCATCATGCATCACGTATCGCCAAAATTAAATGCTGCCATTGAGCGGGTGTTTGGTTTTGCCCCACCCACTACCGATGGACTTGATACGGTACATGCGATTGAAGCCATGCACGAAGGTCGCGTGAAAGTATTTATGGCGCTAGGCGGTAACTTTTTATCTGCTGCATCCGATACGCATTATACGGGCGAAGCTTTACAGCAATGTGACCTTACTGTTTCTATTAGCACCAAGCTGAACCGTACGCACCTTGTTCCCGGCAGGTTTTCGCTCATATTGCCTACACTCGGCCGTACAGAACAAGATATTCGTGATGGGGCCACCCGGTTTGTAACCGTTGAAAACAGTATGGGTCATGTGCATTCGTCGCAGGGCAGGCTCAATCCCGCATCCGATAATCTTAAAAGCGAACCCGAAATCGTGGCAGGTATTGCACATGCATACTTTGGCGAAAATAGCCCGGTAAACTGGCTGCAACTGGGAAGGGATTACGACCTGGTTCGCGAAAAAATGGCCTTGGTTTTCGATGGCTTCCAAAATTATACAGAGCGCTCAAAACAAGGTGGTTTCGATTTGCCCAACCATACACGCACTGCCGACTTTTCCAAAGTGCCGGGAGGCCGCGCGCTATTCAGCATATGTCCATTGCCCGTTCACCCATTGGCCCCCGGCGAAATGCTGCTTATGACCATCCGTTCGCATGATCAGTTTAATACCACTATCTATGGCCTCGATGACCGCTACCGCGGCATTTACAACGAACGCCGCGTGGTAATGATGAACCCAGATGACATGAAGGAGATGGGGTTGTATAAATTGGAAAAGGTTGACATCGTAAGTAACTATGACGACAAGCCCCGCACCGCTAAAAACTTTCTCATAGTACCTTACAATATTCCAAAAGGAAATTTAGCAGCTTATTACCCCGAAACCAATATACTGATTCCGATTGATAAGTATGCGGATAAAAGTGGAACACCGGTGAGTAAGAGTGTGAAGGTGAGGGTGGTGAAGCAAGACTAAAAATATGTTATTAGTCTTTAGGCCATGAAGGATTTCTCCAGATCATGAATAGTTGTCTGACAAACAAAAGTGTTCCAATAGCAAACAAATAATAACTTGTTTCTCCTGTTTCTCCAAGAAATTCAGGATGTAGTAAACAAGCAGCCATAAAAAATTCAAATGGGAGGTAAAGTTCTAAGGAATAAATACTTTTATCACTCTTATAATCAGCATAAACCATAATTACACTTATAGGACACAATAGTAATGCAAAGATAAAAATTGACATTCCAATGGTTTGGAGTACCTTATTATTGAATTGCATAAGCAGAAAGGTGGAAAAGCCTAGTATTGAAAATATTAAAACCCACCAATTAGTTTTACCCATTTCTTTAATACTTAGCTCTTATAAATATTAGTTCATCCCTTTTAAATTCAAGTTTTTTTATAATTCCTTTATCATCTTCAATAAAGCAAATATAGATAAAGCAATTTTCATCGTTTGGTTCATCATCATTAATAATATTCCCCATAGCTTCTTTATTGAATGCCTTCTTATCGAAAATTCTTTTTTTAATAATTAATAACATGTTGTGCTATTAAAAAAATCGTCAACTAATGGAAATATCCTTTTCTTTTATGTTTTGTACCTTTTTGCTTGCCCAAAAAGGCACCCAAAAAAGGCCCCCGCCGCTTAATACCCCCAAGCGACGGGATGGAGCCCTGATTAAGCTTATGTACTACTGTAGTGCCAAACGTTTGAGCCCTGATTTCCTTCATAAACTGTAATATTCTTCATATTTCAATAGCACAACGCGTTAATTAATAGTTTATTATTCACGTTGGATTTGACAACGTTCCCAACTTCCAAAATATTCATATTTGACATTTTCAAAATATTAGATTTAATTTCTTAATACTTAGTTTCGGATGTATTAAATGCAATTCAAAAAACTAAAAATTGTTATTATGTTTTCGCCAAATACAATTTAGTTAGAGGACTTATGAGTATAAGAATTATGGCACTCAAGATACTAATCATTAGTGAAATAATTGGGAAAACATTTTCTAGGTTAATAATATACTAAGGCCTATTAATTGGGTATTCATTGGGAATGCCACCACTAATATCTTGATAAAACACTTTAACTTGTTCTTTTGCCTGTTCTAATTTTGTTTCAATTTTATTCACAGTACCAAAGTTCATCTTTTCAACTGGCAAAATACAAAAAATAAAACCGTCAAAAAGAATATAAACAAAGTAGTTTTTCCATTTCATTTTCAATAATATTTGAAAGTTAAAGAAATAGTATCGACCAAATTAATAACCTGAAATAATTATTGCCACACAGGTGCCGGAAACTTTAGTTTAAGTCCTTCAAGATCTTTTTCTATTGAAGGTATTAATGCTTCTGCCAACACCCAAACCTGTGTGTGTCCTGGTAAAGGAGTATAACCTTCTGCTATATAAATTGCCTTTGCATTTTTTGTTGCCTGCTCAATGGCAATAGGATGCAAATCAGAATTGAATCCACCTTTAATGATTTGTCCAAGGTAAGTTTTCCAGCTTTTACATTCATCAATTGATCCCAAAGGCGGTATATTTGTTAGAACATGGTAGGTCAACCAAACTTCAAAACAAGGATTGCTTTGCACAACATTCCACTTTGCATTTTGGTTACAGGCATATCTAAGTTCATGAATTTGTTCCCTCCAACGATCTGTATCAATTACAAACCAAATCTGATCTTCGGGATTATCGGTATCCATGTATGTTGCCTGTGCCTTCGTTGCATTTTCTATTAATTGAACAGGAGAACCTTTTCCTGATTCATTGGGTAAGGGAACAATTTTTACTCTTGAAGACATTCCATCAAAAAACCTAAAATAGTCCGGTTCTCTTTTGGAGCCTTCGCAAATAATAATGAAGAAATATGCATCTCTGAATGCATCCTTTTTTTTATAGGTAAAGAGTTTAGGCTTCGGCATATTGTTCCCAATTTAAGTCTTTCAAGTTTGCAAGAAAGGGGATTGCACCATATCGTCCGTTCAGGTAACCTTTTCTAATATCTATAGTTGCATGTTCCTTAAACTCGCTTAATGGATACAACTCCGTTGCGCCATCAGCCTTCTTTTCTGCAAACCAAATTTCATCCTGCCGAAAAATATCCTGATCGAGCAGGGTAGATTCATGGGTACTGAAGATCATTTGGCCCTTTGTTTGTTCATCAGCGGAAAACTTGCTAATCATTTCCTTAATCAGCAAAGGATGGATGCTCCGTTCAATTTCATCTATGATATAAACCTTTGATTCCCTTATTGCGGAATATAGGGGGGGCAAATAATCCACAAGCCGCCTTGTTCCATCCGATTCTTCATCTGCATAAAAAGTGTTCTTTCCTTCGTCTTCTTCATGCAGAAAAACTAAACGTTTTGCTTTTGCAACGCCATCTTCCAATACAAATAATACTTCTTCAATGGGTGTCAGTGTTCCGCTAAAGCGTTCCGGATTAGCTTTAAGATCAGCTGTAATTTTTTCGGCTTTATCCCAGTTGTCCACACCAAAGTATTGTTCTACAGGGATACTTTCAACCTTAATTTCAAGTACACCTGTTTTAAATGCCTGCATCGTATGGGTTGCAAAAGCAATAAAGTCCTTGTCTTTTTCAAACCTCAGGGCTTGCCGCGTAGGCTTGGTAAAAGGTGAAATAATATAGAGATCGCTTTTGAACCAATGGTAGGCAACAAATATTGGAAGGAGATTAAGAGATGGATTTGTTTTGAAATAGGAAAGAACCAATTTATTCCGTTGGATTACATTCCTTTTCAGGAAACCAGGCAATGATGCATCACTAGCATCTTTTAAAAGATCTTCGTGAAAGGAAATTTCGAGTTTATTTTCATTTACATCATCCGTTCTCAGAAAAAGTACGTGATCTTTTCTTTTGCCAAGTCCGGAAATCTGCAGTTCTTCCTCCACCACAATTCCTTCTTTGATAGTAATGCCATAATAATAGGGTACACCGCCCATCGAAAATTCAATGCCAAGGTAAATATCCTTCTTTTTGCTTTCCGGATCGAATTTGAAAGATTGGGTAATCAACGCAAGGGGAATTTCATCTTCCATAATAAAATCCTTTAGCGCTTCTATCGCTTTTATCAAATTACTCTTGCCCGCCCCATTTGCCCCATACATGGCGTTTAGTTTTAGGACGTTTATACCCGCAACATCATACAGGTGGTGTGGTAGGCGGGTATTTCGGCCCGGAAGCATATTGAATTCTGTAAGTTCCTTAAAGGAAAACAGGTTTTTTACGAGAAAGCGAATGAGCATTGCGTGAAAATTTCACGTAAAGGTAGTGAATTTTGTAAATTAATACATTTCATGATGGTAAATTGGCATTAACACGTAAAAATTTCACGTAAATACTTGTATTTGAAATTATTAAAGACAAGCCCCGCACCGCTAAAAACTTTCTCATAGTACCTTACAATATTCCAAAAGGAAATTTAGCAGCTTATTACCCCGAAACCAATATACTGATTCCGATTGATCAGTATGCGGATAAAAGTGGAACGCCGGTGAGTAAGAGTGTGAAGGTGAGGGTGGTGAAGCAAATACCTGTTTTATAATCCACGAAATTTCTTTTTCTACTGCATCACCAATATCACACTCTCCAACGGCTGCAAATTCAATGGAAAAGTAGCTTTTGTATCTTTCGAAACCATCGATATACGGTCTCCGCTGCTCAATACATTTTTCAGGCTGTACTCACCATCCTTCAATGCCCATATTTGTTGCAGGTTTGTGGGAATGCTAATCGATCCTTTCCAGGCACTATCCGCACTAAAGTTGGCAACTACGATTATTTTCTGATTGGTGTTCCAGCGTGCGAATGCAAACAGTTTGTCGGTGTAGGCAGGATTTACCATTCGGTTATGGGTTTGCATTTCGGCATAGCTACCCATCAATGCGGGGCTGCTAATGGTTATATTTAGTAACTGTTTATAAAAAGCGCGTAGTTCTTTTTCATTTTCGGGTAATTGTCCGCCGTCAAACTGTCCAGCGTTCATCCAGCGTTGGTGATGCGGTACACCTATATAATCGAAAATACTGGTACGGGATGGGTTTCCAAATCCAGCAGCCTGTGCACCTGATTCGCCCAGTTCCTGCCCAAAATAAATAAGGGTAGGGGATGTACTGATGGTTGCGGAAACTACCATAGCTGGTTTTCCTTTTTGCGCATTGCCTGCAAACCCGGGGCTTGCAATCCGTTGTTCATCATGGTTCTCCAAAAAGTGTAGCATATGGTGTTCAATATCTTTCAGCCCTTCCTGAATTTGTACAAGATTATCTGTGCTGCCATGCCCCTGCATAATATGTTTGAGCGTATCGTATAGTTCCACTTTATCGTAGAGGTAATCCATTTTGCCGGTATGAATATAGGCGCGGTACTGTGCGGGGTTGTACACTTCGGCAATAAGGGTAGCATAGGGATTTTTGGTTTTAATGGCGCTGTTCATATAGCTCCAAAATTCAACCGGCACCATTTCGGCCATATCAAAACGGAAACCATCTACACCTTTATCAAGCCAATACAAGGCAATGTTTTTAAATTTTTTCCAGCTCGAAGGCACGCTTTTATCTTGCCAGAAAGCCGCATGTTCGGCAATGGATTTTCCGGCAAAAATGGCGGGAAGTGTATCGAAATCTTTGCTGCCATCGGGTTTGATGCCGTAATTGATTTTTATGGTTTCGTACCAGTCGTTGAAATCGGGCTGTGCCAGGCGGCTGCCGTTACCCGTCCACTTGGCTGGGTTTTCATCAAATTTTCCATCTGCCAGCGGGTGCGCTTCGCCGCCCAATGGTTTGTAATTGTTGTTAGCCACCGGCACCTTAAACGGTTGACCGGGGATATAGTAAAAATCGTTGTCGCGTTTATATTCCACTGTTTTATCATCGTCTTCGCCAAAATCTTTCTCCCCTGCGGGTTTGCTCTGGCTTTTGTAATGACGGGCTACGTGGTTGGGTACAATATCAATCACCACTTTCATGCCTGCGTTATGCGTGCGGGCAATCAGCGCTTCAAATTCTTCGAGCCGCTTGTTTACATCTGTTGCCAGATCGGGATTAACGTTATAGTAGTCTTTTACGGCATAGGGACTGCCTGCGCGGCCTTTTACCACATCGGGGTCATCGTTGTCAATGCCAAATGCGGTATAATCATTAACCAGTGCATGATGCGGCACACCTGTGTACCAAATATGCGTAATGCCCAATTCTTTAATGGCCGTAAGCGCATCATCGGTAAAGTCGTTGAATTTGCCTACGCCGTTTTCTTCCAGGGTGCCCCATGGTTTATTGGTGGTGTCGGTATTGCCAAAAAGGCGGGTGAATACCTGGTAAACCACGATTTTGCCTGCCGGTTTTTCAGCAGGTACGGGTTCATTAGTGGCGGGGTTGCAGGCAGCAATTGCGGATGTCATAAGCAGGACGGCAATAAGATTTTTCATGTAATACAAATTTTCAAAGGGCGTTCAGCAAATTGGTAAAAGCTATTGCAAACATAGGCGAAAATGATGGTGGTTAAAAGTGGAAATATCATCGGCGCCGCTGTTGGTCTTTTCGACAAACGGCTCCCGCACCCCTTCGAAGCCGGAACACAAGTTGCGTTTATGACTAAGTACTCAAAAACCTGGATTGTATCATGGTGCCATCCGCAGCCTTACCACTTCACCCGGTAAAAAGCAGTACTCGTGGTTACAAACAGCTCCTTTTTATCTTTACCGCCCCAGGTCATGGAATGTATCCGTTCATTCAGGGTGATCCGCTTCATTTCATTTCCCTCGGGATCGAGCACCAGGATTTCCCCTTCGGCTATATATACATTTCCCTCGCTATCGGAAAGATTGCTGTACTCTCCCCGGGCTATAAATTTACTTTTATCAGTAAGCATGCCCCGGTTATTTACTTTAAACCGGTAAGTAATTTTAGGGTCTTCATGCGTTACATACACCGGTTCGGTTTGGTTGGGACGAACACCCATCAGTTGTACGGAGCGGCCAAGATCAAAACTATTGGGAATGATGGTGACACCGTCGGGTGCAAGAAAGCTCTTTTCGGCCATGCCGGATACGACTTCATCAAAATTTTCCCGCCAGCGGTGGGTAGGGTAGATGACCCGTTCTATATTTTTTACTTCATTCGTTGGTACCAGTTTCATTACCTGCATATCATCCTCCATGCCGGGCGCTATGGCATAGGCCATACAGGCCCAGCCCCCATTTCCCCAACCACTGTAATAAGGATTATTGTCGGGCAGTGTTTCAATGGTGTTGGGCTGTTTTTTATCGGTGTAGCCGGGTTGAGGATCGTAGCGGCAAACTACCAACAAATTGTCGCGGGTATCTACGGCGAGGGAAAATGGTTTGAACGGAAAATCGGCGTAGATGGACAAGCTGTTCGTTTCGGCGGACCATTTGTAAACCCGCTTCTGCTGGTTTTCGCAGAAGTACACATTCCCTTTACTATCCGAAACGGCACCGGTGGCAAACTCGTAGCCAAAGCCTAAGGTCTCGGCAACCAAAGCGGCCGATTCATTTTTATTGGCTTTTTCCTTGCCGGTTACGGTTACCCTGGCAAAATCTCCGGGGTAAACGACCAGGTTTTTATCCATATCAAAAAGGGTACGCTCCGGCAATTGCAAAACCTGTGTCCAGCTGCGCATGTTGCAAAAATCAATCCGCTGACTATTGGAAATTTTTACGCCCCATGGCCTTGGGGTATTGGCCCGGATAACGCGGTACATCCAGCAATTGGCAAATAGCAGGTCCCGGCAATCGCTTATATCCAGCGTTTGGGCCTTTTTACCCTCCGCGCCTTCTTCCTCAAATTGAAATGCGTAAAAGTTCCAATTGGCCACATCATTCAACCGGGCTTCCTGCCGAACGTGGTGCTCCAACGACATGGCATACACCCTTCCGGGGGTTGAAGTATGGCTGACAAATAACCCTGCACTGGCATAAGGGTTGGCCGTCCAGATATTGTTGAGTATACCACCCCCCTGATGGGTGACCCAAAGGCTCCAGTACTGATTGTCCCAGGCCAGGTCCATACCCCGGGCATAAACCGGCTCCGTCGGACTACTGATCTTTTGTACCGGCCGGCCGGAGACTTGAGGGTCTTCAGGTTTTGCCATATAGCCGTGACCCCCCACAAATTTCACATCATTCACCAACGAATGTTCATCCGCCATCCACTTCAAGCCTACAGCACGATTGTTATAGCCACCCGTATTAATCCCAATGCCGCTGATGATGTTCTGGCCCCCTTCAGAGGATTCCACTACCGGAACAGGTGACCCAAAACCGCTGAAATTGGCCTCGCTTTCGGTAAGTATGATTTGCGTGGCGTAGGGATGCAACCCCACCAGCACAGACCCTTTCTCCAGTTTAATGGTTTCTGTAACCCGGTACCAGCCCGTAGGCAGGTAAACGTTTTTGTGCCCGGCAAGGGCGTTTTTGATGGCCTCCGTATCGTCTGTCTGGCCATCGCCAAAGGCGCCGAAATCTTTGACATTTACCCAGCTATCCATGTCCGGCAGATCGGGTATGACCTTCCCTGATTTCTTTGGCACCCTTGGAAGGGCTGCTATATCGGTAACTGTTTTGTAGGCAGCTTTATTAGCCATATCATCCATCACCAGGCCGTGAACAAAATGATTGATGACGTAAGTATCGTTTTTTCCTTTGATACCGGTTCCGCCTGGAGAAAAAAAGACCGGTTCCTCCACCTTGTTGCAGTAAATCCTGACGAGATTCACCTGACTAGCCATTTCATTTTCAACCCCTATGACCACTCCTTTCCGCACATTTTCAAAATGGCAGTCTTCCATAAACAATCTGTCGGCAACGCCCTCCTGCAACTCAACCGCCACCGGGGCATCCTTCACCTGCATGGATACAATCGTCATTCCGGTATTCCGGCTAATGACGGCTGCCTTTCGCTGACCTTCAAAATACAGGTCTATCATCATCACAGGCCAACCGGGGGAGCTCCGCGAGGAAGATATCCCATAATCTCCGCCGTAAAATTTCAGGTCTTCTACTTCATTACCGAGGTCATATATTCCGGCGAACCCATCCCCGATATAAAAGTTGCAATGGCTTACAAAACCATGCTGGGCAAAATGGGTGCGCAGTGCAATGGCTTTCGGGTTGCCTTTTTCTATCCGGAAATTAATATTCGAGATGGCACTGTAAAAGGTACCTGCTCCTGCATCTGCCGGTGGTTGCCCGGGTTCTACCAGGTTATTGGTAAACCAGAACATATAATTATTTTCCGACTGATAACCCGCGGTATTTTGTCCTAAAATAAATTCCGGGCGGTTGCTGCCAACACCTATAATCCGGATGGCCTTGGGCACATATATGGTTTTGCTGATCAGGTACTTCCCTTCCGGAATAAACAGCACGCCAAAATTCTTTTCCTTCTTCAGTTGGTTGATGGCCCGCTGCAATGGCTCTGATACATCTTGTTTTCCATCGGGTTTTATGTGAAACCTTTCTGCACTGAAGCATACCGCCTGTGGGTCATCGGGCAACTGATTGTAAGCCGATTGTGCGTTCATGGATTGATGGGTAGCAACAAGTATGGTGAAAAGTAACAGTTGTTTTGTCATATGTTCATTTTTTGTGCGCAGGCTAAAGCCTGCTTTGTTTAATTGTCACATAGAATGCCCTAATGATAATTTGTGCTGGGCGTGCAACTGCTCGTGGGCATTTCATATTTCAAAGGACTCACTTTATTCTTGTATTGGAGAGAATAGTATGCAAACAGACCTGATTTGTCTGCATAACAGGAGGGCCCAGGTAGATTTTATACCTTATTTACGGTTAAGCTTTATGTACAGATAAATAGGTCTTTTCGACCAACGGCTCCTGCATGTCTTCGAAGCCGGAATTTTGATGAAACTCTTCGTAGCTGTTGGTGAAAAATCTACCTATCCCCAGACAGGCACCAACAGGGGCGTCTAATGGAATGATGTTTTTCATGTGGCATTTACCAGGTGGTGGTTAATGGTCTTTGTAAACATAGGCGAAAATGATGGTGGTTAATAGTTGGAATAGTCGCCAGCATCTGTATCATCCTTTGGAAGCCAATCTATGGTTTAGTGTCAAAAAAAAGTCCCGGCTGAAATGCAACCGGGACTTTTTTGAAATCTTACTAATAACCTTTTTCTATACTCCCAACATATATCAATTGGTACCCGTTATTACCAATACCGCACCCGGTGCCACATTGATGGTTGCGCCCGGTTCCAGTTTAAGCGAATAACAAGTATTGTTGGCACCCGAAATAGTCGGTAAGAATGGCAGGCCATTCGGAATGGTAACCTTAGTGCATCCGAGCGGTTTTACTCCATTGCTCCAATTGGCATCTTCATTCCAATCGCTGGTAATACCGAGCCATGTAGAAACACCATTTACAAATACCATTTTGGTAGCAGTAGCCAAACAGCCGTTGCCAATGGCCGTAAGTTTCAGGCTAATCATTCCATTTGCATTCGCCGCCGGTATATAGGTAGCAGTATTGGGTGTACTGCCGGTATTGTTGGTAAATGTACCGCCTGCACCTTCATCGCTCCAAATAGCGCCCGTTGCATTGCCGCCAAAGCTTCCATTAAGAACGGATGTAGGCACACCGGGACAAATGCCCGTCATATCTACGCCTGCATTTACCGTGGTTCCACCCGGTGCTACAGTAACCGTAATGGGGTTGCTCGTAGCTGAAGACCCAAATCCATCCGATGCAGTTAACCTGTAGGTGCCGGATGTTTTTACGGTAAGTGATGAAGTGGTTGCACCGCCCGGTGACCACACATAGGAAGCATAGCCGGTAGTAAGCCCAATACCCACGGCATCTATTTCGTTCCAATCGGGTACAGCAGGTGAATTAATGGCTATTCTTATTTCCGATACAGGGAAGCCGGTTACCGGAAAAAATATCCTTAATTTCCTTGAAACATCCGGTTGCGCTGCGGCCGTGGCAGTATATACAATTTCATACATGCCTGTTCCGGGATTTTTTACATACACCGTATCCACAGCACCGGGCTTGTAGGTTTCGTAAATATCAATATAATTAATAGGGCTTGCTTCATCAAATCCTAAGGTTAAATATTCTCTTGAACCATCCTGGGTAAGGCTAGCCCAGGTTTTTTCAAGGTCCCCATAGGCCGGGAAAACATCCGGAGCGCCCAATGCCTGAACGGCAGCAAAATCACTTGTATTATATTGTGTGCTGAATCCTTTTACACTGGTAGCGTAACGATACTTTTGGGTCAGTACCGAAAGCGTTACAGAATCGCCTTCACAGAAACTTAATGGACCATTACTTACAATGAAAGGTGGCGCCAACTCATCGTTTTTAATCGTTGCAATGGCTAATACAGAGTCAATGATTTTATAATCCCCACCGGTGGTCAGGTTTACCCGAATGGTTTCATCCGGCTCAAATTCATTGTCATCAATCGGGTCAATGTAAAGGATAGCTTCCGTTTTATTCGAATCAATATAAACGTACCCAGGCGAACCCATAAACTGATTGTAAACAGGTGTATAAATGAAACTGTTACAGGCAATGTTGGCACATTTTTTCTGAATTACTGTGTCATACGAAATTTCGTAATCGGTATTGAAAAGTGCGTTGCCCGATACATTGAAATAGATTTTGGATATTTTTCCTGTGTTTTCTCTCAGTCTGAAATGCAGTTCCATTTTACCACTTGCATTTTCAAGCATGGATGGTGTTACTACATGCACGGTAGCTACGTTTGACCCATTGTACGTAATGAGTGGCGTAAGATCGAGTTTGAAGAAAGATGTATCCGGAATGGGTTTCACATTTTGAGCGGTATCCGAAATGTTTTTCACAATTACCCTGAAGCTATCAAGTTCGTTACCGAGGCTATTTAATGGATTGATGATGATTTTATTATCAATTCCAATTACAGAAACCGGGATAATAGATTGATCGGATAAGCGCACCAATGTTACTTTTCCATTATTCAAATCGCTGATATCAATGTTCTCATGGTAGGTAAAAGAAATTTCGCTGCTACCAGGGGCATATAAACCACTCGCGGGTTGCGGTTTGCCTACAAGGGAAGGTGGCTTCCTGTCAACTAAACCTGCTACCGCCGGCGTTAATATCACACTGCCGTTGAGGCATACAAGTCTTAACCGGATGTTGTAGGCGCTATCGGTTAAGGATGCAATATTCCATGGATGGGTAAAAGTAGTTGGGTCGGTAATATCACCCTGCTTCAGGGTAAATCCATTTTTCCAAACATTGGTACCTGTTTTTTCATAAAGCAAGGTTATGCTGTCCACACTGCTGAGTGTATAGCCGGTAAGCGTTACCGGTAAGGTATTTCCGCTTGTGCCATTTATTTTCCAGCCGTTCATGGGAGCCGCCAAGGTAATGCCACCACAGGCGCTTGCATAATTAAATGAAATGGTGGTACTACCACTTTCACTTCCGCCACAATTGTCAGTTAATACAAACTCTACATCGGGGTAAGATAAAATTTTATCCGTAGCATTAAATTTTTGAACCTTGATGGTAACATCTTTCGTACCGGCAAAGGGAACCGTTTGCAAAAGTGGATCCGATACCAAATTATTGGAGCCAGATGAACTGATTAACAATCCATCATTGGTATTTCCATTTACCGAAAGCAAGTATTGCCTGTCTTCGCCACTTTCGCTTTTATTGCTAAGTTTTAAGGTAAAAAACAGGGCATTGCCTGCATCGAGGTTATCAAAAACAGGTGTAGTACGTAAAATAACAGGTAAATCCCTGCTTTGTGCACCCGGTTCGGCGGGGCAACTGCTGGTACCGGCTACCAAATCAAAAACAGGTGTGCCATATACAGGGTCTGTCTTAATATCTACCGAGTAATAATCTCCGGGATCATTATCTTCAAGGTGGTAACCGATGGTGGTTTCCTGGGTTCTGTTGGTGGTGGATGTTTCGCCTTGCACTTCTTTAAAAGTTACCGTGGCGCCGCCCGTAACACCAATGCCATTTACCTCAATACCCAATTCCGTAGCCACATCTTTGTCAATTTCCATTTCATAGGTAAGGGTATTTACCGATGTTTTGCTGCTTGTTTGCGATTCATCAAATTTTAATCCACTGGAAAAGGAGCGGTTGATGATAAATTTTGCATTCCTTTTTTGGAGATTATTATTACTGATTACCTGCTGCCATACACTTATTTGATTGAGGAACCTGCTCTTTTTAGAAGGGTTGGTTTCCTGGTCGGCAAGGGTTTGGTTTTGCGGAATAATAACATTTATAATGTGATCTTCGGCATAGGCAAATTCAGTTTTAAATGAATCTGGTGCAATAATCAGTTGTCTGTCAAATTCCAGCTCACAAGCGTTGGGTGCAAGCCCTGTTTTAAATTTCACTGTATTGGCAGCACCGAGTTTATAATTAATGGCTGCTCCAATATACACATCGCCGGATGAGCCTTTAATAAGGGAGCCACTCTTTACCGTTTCAAAGGTGGTGGTGGTAGATGTGCGCAGAATGGTTTCGTTCTCTGCCGTGTTGGTAGCGGTGCGCGAAAAACCTGTGCTTATAGAAGCCACTGCTTCCGTTTCAATCTGAACGCCAATTCCTGCGCTAAAGTTGGCACCTGCATTTACTTCTACAAAACCATTTTCTCCATCTGCACTTGCAACGGCAAACTTGGATGATGTTTCCACGCTTTTGGTTTGGCTCCAATAGCTATAGCTTGCATCCCCCGGTGGTTCGTGTAAAATGAGGTAAGGTTTTTCCGGCGATGCGGTAATAAAGGTAGCCGGTGGCTGTTGAATGCCGGTTACCACTGCATCCCGTCTTATCATGGTAGCGCTTCTGCCATATTTATCTATATAATACAACTCAAATGTTTTGGCAAAAGGTGCCGTAATATTGGGTGCACCCGGCATAAATGCGCTTTCGATCATGGGTCGGGTTTGCCGGTTTTTTAATCGGAAATACAAGGTATCCGGTGGCGCTGAGCCAGTAATGTCTGTTACATCGGTAAAAAATCTAACATAATCGCGTAAGGTATCTGTTACGCCTGCCCCTACAAGGCTGGAGTCGGTAGGAACTACCCGGTAGTTTAGCGACTGCGGGCCTTCGAATACATTTACCTGGAATTGCTTGGGAATATTTTGCCTGAACACAATACCCAACGGAGGTACCCGGGTTGCGTTGCAGGTGGTATCTGCAAGCCCGGTTAAAATAATTACCGGTGGCCGATGATACACAAGGTTTCTAATTACATTGGCCTGATCAATATTCATGGGTGGCTCCTTGGCCCTGTTATTAAAAAAGTCGGTGAGGGCAGCGGCAGTAATATACCGGTCGTCGCTGGATGGAAAGGCCGAAGTAAAAGATTCTACTATAACGCTGTAATAGTTTCTTGCTGGCAGGGTAACGGAAAAAGCACCCGTTCCTGCTGCAATGGAAACCCTTTTACGAAAGGTTTGAATGGGTAAACCATCTTTGGTAACATAGGTGCCGGTAAAAAGCAGGCTACCGGTGCCGATATATAGGCCGGCTGCATCGGTTAATTTTCCGGAAATGGTGCGCTTAGTTACATCTTCAAAAAGCACATTGGAAACATTATTGGTTACGGCTACTACCCGTGTTACAGGAGAAAAAGTATGGTTGCCATAAGAGGGTGTAAAAGTGTAGTTTTTAGGATCGGGAACGGTAGTAGCGAAATTGCCTAATGTGGCGGCATTTAACGAATCGGTATAAGCACTCACCACCCCATCCGATATCGATAAGGTAGCCCCGCCAAGACCCACATTTACCGACCCGGTTGCGCCACCTGCGGTAATACAATCGGCGCAGTTTTGATAGGCCTGCCCGGTAATGGCATATACCGTATTATCTGTAAAGTTATTGCCCGATGAACTAAAGTTAATATTAGTAAGGGTAACGGGGTCCCTTGTAGAGAAAGTATGGCCTGCTTTGGAAGGCGTCAGGTTAAATTGTACACTCGATGGATCGCCGTTGGTAAGGTCACCATAAAATATATTTGAAATGGTATAATCTCCGGTTGAGTTGGTTACTGCCGTATATATTTTGGATGATGGGCTGCCCCTTAAAGAAACCGTTTTTTGAGCCGAAATGGTTATCCCTTGTACACCAATGCCATTATTACTCACTACTCTTCCCGAGATGGTGCCATTTAGTTTGCCATTTGCCTGGCTGAATACCTTAATTAAAACAGGGGCTGTGGCAATATTTGCAGTAGCTGTTGCACAACTGTTGGTTATTACCCTTCTGAAATAGGTATCGGATGAAATTGCAGGAAATGCATAAGATGTAGCATTATTTGTGATGTCTGTCCAGGTTGCGTTATTGGGACTTGATTGCCATTTATAGTTAAAAGCGTAATTCAAAGGCAAAGCAGTATTCGAAATATTATCGGGCGATAGTTCCCTTGGGGAAGGCACGGTATGTGCATTTCCAATACTACCCGGAGAACCATTACAGGTATAGTAAATTCTTATTTCGCCCCTTGCACCGGCTTTATTTCCGGCACCACCACCACCGGGTGCGCTGCCGTTAGAGCCGGCATTGCCTCCATTTCCAGTTCCGCCACCGCCACTTCCATTTGTTCCCCCACTTGCACTGCTACCATTGCCCCCATTCTTGTCGGTATATCCGGAACCACCCCCACCGCCATACCTCACTTCAGGGTACCAGATACTTCCATCCCAACGCCATCCACCATATCCGCCAAAATAACTTTTTGCAATTTGACCTCCAGCATTATATTTATAACTAGTTACATTACCCTTTAACCCCCTGTAAGCCCAGCAACTTTCAAATTTGGTATCTACCCCATCCTCATTATAGGCACCTCCTGCACCAACTGAATAATAATACCCATTGGTAGCATAATAGGATGAAACTGTATAAGTGGTACTTTGAGAAAAACTACCTCCACTGCCTCCTGCTGCACCGTTGCCACCGGCGCCACCGCCCCAACACTGTACATAAAACGAAGTAACCCCAACGGGTGGCTTCCAGTAACCAGAACCACTTGTAAGTTTTACCTCGGTTTGAGCCCAAAGAAAATTTGTGAAAAGTAGCAAAACAATAAGCGTCACAAAAGCAGGCGTGTAAATTTTTCTCATTAAAATAGAATTACATGTTATGATTTACCTTGCGGTTGATACCGGGAGGTGTGTGTAAGCTTGGCTATTTTGTCGAAGTTTTTTTATAGAAACAATAGTTAATGCCGTAAACGAAGGCATTTGCATTTATAATTTCAGGTTTTCGTTTTTACACGGTTTAAACCTTTTGGTAAGTAAAAATCCTTAGAAAAAAAGGATACAATAAACTTGTTGTATGAATAGACTATCTACTAAATGCTTTCAAAGATTAGTTTTTTTTTATTAATATTCCAAAAAAAATGAATAAATTCAGGTTCTTTTTTTTCTTTTGGTAATTATTCTTTAATTGGTATTTTTTTGTAAACCACCCTTATGGCAAAAAGCATTGAAAATGATTTAGTTGCGTTGGTTAAAGATGGGGTGGTTACCAGCCCCGTTGCTGAAGCCATCCGGGAATGGTATGTCCAAAAAAATGCATCCAACCCCAACCGCCTGATCCTTGTGTTTGGCGTACTCGGTGTTTTGCTCGTGGGTTCAGGCATTATTTTGGTATTGGCCCATAACTGGGATGATTTAAGTATTCCCCTAAAAACGGTTTTCGCTTTTCTTCCACTGCTCATCGGGCAGGGATGGGCGGGTTTTACCTTACTAAAAAACAAGGATAGCGAAATGCACCGTGAAATGTCGGCGGCATGGTTGGCTATATCTATTGGTACCTGCATTTCACTCATAGCACAGATTTATCATATTCATGGCAATCTTCCTAAGTTTATTCTTACCTGGTTGCTGCTCGGGTTGCCGGTGGTGTATCTTATGCGTTCTTCGGTGGCATCACTTTTGTTTATTGCCGGTGCTACCTGGTATGGAATGGAAGCCGGTTATGGTTATGGTGTGGAAGAAAACCGCTGGGCTTACTGGTTGTTAATAGCCGGCATTGTTCCATTTTACTATTCGCTGGTTAGCAAAAAACCGGCGGGTTGGTTTACCGTTTTGCATCATTATGCAGTGCCGGTTTCGGTGCTGATTTGCCTGGCTACACTGGCAAACGGTAAAGGTGAACAATGGATGTGGGTGGCCTATATGAGCCTGTTGGGCATTTTTTATGGCCTGGGTTATATGCTATCTAACAAAAATGTAACAGGTATGGCCAATGGCTACCGGGTAATAGGGTGGGCGGGCAGTTTACTCTTGCTGTTTATGGCAAGCTTCCACGATTTTTGGTCAACGTTTAGCTTTGATTATAAAAGGGAAAGCTTTTTTGTGCATTCCACCCCGTTATGGTTGGCTATAGGGCTAACGGTGGTTGGCTTGCTGCTGTTGATTAACCTGTATCGAAAAGGGTTGCGCACCTATCCCGATCCGGTGCTTCCTGCTTTTTTCTTGTTTGCCATTTGTTTTTTTATTTCAAAATGGACAGGAGATTTTCCTTCTGTATTTATTAATATTTACCTGCTCATCACAGGTGTGCTTTTGCTGGTGCGTGGCCAACAACAGGAGCGGCTCGCCTTGCTTAATCTTGGGCTTGGTGTAATTGCCGTGCTGGCCATTTGTCGTTTTTTCGATACTGATCTCAGCTTTATTGTTCGCGGGCTTATGTTTATATTGGTTGGCGCGGGCTTTGTGTATTTTAACTATCAGCTCATCCATAAAAAGAAAACAGCATGAAGACATCTCTATGGATTGCGACCCTGTTTGGAGCCATGGTATTGGCACAATGGATTATACCTGGTAGTATGATTTATGATAGTCAGCAAGTACTTAACAAAGGTGTACCGCTCAAATTTAAATGTGCACCGGTAGATCCCAATGATCCCTTCAGGGGGAAATATATTACCCTTGATTTTGACATCCGGCAGTTTACGGTAGACAGTTCCCATCATTTTGAACAGGGAGCGGAAGTATTTGCCACACTAAAAAATGATTCGGGAGGCTTTGCGGTAATTGCAGATTTGCGTCAGCAAACGCCACAAGGAAATGAACCTTTTTTGAAATTACCCATAAACTATATGAGTAATATGAATAAAACTACCGAATTATATTTTACTATTCCTTTCAGCCGGTTTTATATGCAGGAGTACAAAGCGCCTGTAGCTGAAACCCTTTACCAGCAAGGTGTTGCAGATACAAGTGGTAATACTTACGCGCTTGTGTATGTGTACAAGGGAAATGCGCGCATAAGGGATGTTTTTGTGAGAGATACTTCTGTTTTAGAAAGGCTTAAGATAAGTGGGAACTGATTTTTGTCTAATATATGTAACCGCAAAGAGACAAAGTATTTTCGCAGTGCACGCAAAGTACTTTATAAAACATATCTTATTTTCTTTGCGCTAAACCTTTTTTTCTTTGCGGTTAAAAATAATGCGTCAGCCCTTCAATTTCTTTGCGCTGAACCTTCGTCTCTTTGCGGTTAAAAAATTGGGTATAATGCAGCAGGAAAAAGTATTCGGAGTGTACGCTAGGCAATGTATAAAATATACCTTAATTTCTTTGCGGTAAATCTCCGTCTCTTTGGGGTTAAAAAACATCTGTTTACAATTATGAAAAATCTACCCTTCCAATAAACCCATTGCCACATCTTCCACCACACCGGGCAAATATTTATGCTCAAGTGTATGAATGCGTGCTGCCAGGATTTCGGGTGTATCATCTTTTTCTACAGGGCACATGGCCTGAAAAATAGTAGCACCATGATCATAATGTTCATCCACAAAATGAATGGTAATACCGCTTTCTTCGTCACCGGCAGCTATTACCGCTTTGTGTACATGTTTGCCGTACATGCCTTTGCCACCGTACTTAGGCAGCAGGGCAGGGTGCAGGTTTACCATGCGTTGTGGATAGGCTTGAATAAGTGCCGGGGGAATTTTCCATAAAAAACCGGCAAGTACAATAAAATCAATACCTGCGGAAGCAAGCTCGGGCAGGTAGGCATCGCCATTAAAAAACCTTTCTTTTTCAATAATAAGGGTAGATACACCGTGATTGGAAGCATGATGCAATGCTCCTGCCCCGTGCTTATTGCTGACCAACAAAGCAATCTTTATATACGAATGGTTGGTAAAATGCTCCATCAGTCGCAACGCATTGCTACCCGTACCCGATGCAAAAATGGCAATGTTAAGGGTAGCATCTTTCGTTTGTTCAGTAGGGCGTTTGCCCATGCCAAAACGGCTTCCCATTTTACGCAGGTAATTACGAAAAAATATAAACTGCCCCAGGGGAATGCTGATAGTTAACACACAAATGGGCCACAGCAGCGTAAGCAATATAAAATATAAAGTGCCGTATAAAAATGCATTTTCAATGTTCAGTGGTTGAATAATAAGCCTTGTTAAGTAGCCGCATAAACTGCCCCCAAGGGCAAAAGTGCCCAATACAAGCGTGAGTTGCCAACCTGTTACCTTCCATTTTTGTTGCAGTTGCTTAAACATGGGTGCAAAAGTGGGGTAAAAAGTTCAGTTAACCTTTTACCCCATACCGGTTGGCTATTGGATATTTTTTTATAAATTGAAAAAGTACGCTTAGTATTTTGATTTTCTTTTAATTAAGCGGAGTAACCTTAGCAACCCTTACTTCTTTCCTGAATGGTGGATTATTACGATAACTTAGTTTGCGCCAAAGCCATTCCAACGGACCAAAAGAATAGTAGCGCAGCCAAATAGGACTGATGATGAGTTGGAAAATCCATATAGCTAATACTACATAATACAATTCGTAGCGTTGCAGCTTGCCAAACAGGCCAAACCCTACACCGGTAAAAATTATCATACAAATAAGTGTATGCATAATGTAATTGGTTAAGGCCATTTTGCCAACGGCAGCAATGCTTCGCTTTAGCCCGGCTAATATATGGGTCTTTGTAAAAAGCATGATGACACCCAAGTGACCCAACACAATGGATACACGTCCCACATCGTAGGTAATGTTTGCTTTGGAAAAACCAAGATAGGAATAGTTGCTTTGCATAATCGTATGGATTTCATAGTAATTTACCAATAGGCCAATGGGGTAGCAAACCAACACCAAAAGGGCATAAAACCGTACCGGTTTCTTGCCATTCAATATTTTTAATTTGTAAAATGCAATACCCAACAGCATCATACTCAGTATATCCCACAAGTCGTAGCGGTATAACCAAATGGTATCGGTAACCATATTAATGGGCGCAAGAAAAGCTACAATTTCAAAATAACCCTTCCGCATATTTTCATTGGCATCCTGTACATACTCCGGGGATTTCAGGTATTCAATTTCTTCCCATTTTCCCTTGGCTTCTTTTAGCTCCATCGATAGGGTTTCCCCTGCCGCTTCCTTCTGTTGTACAAGCGCTACATTTTCAACCAGTTTAATATCGCTTTTGTACTGAAAAAAGCTCCATAATGTACCTGCCGCAAAAAGAACCAATGCTATAAACATGAGTTTTTTTGGAGGCAATTTTCTGAAAACAAAAACAAAGAATCCCATGATGGCATAATCATACAATATTTCACCGGTCCACAGCAACAGGTAGCCATGCACAAGCCCAAAGAACAGCAACCAAAGCATTCTGCGCATAAAAATTTCAGCCGCTTCCATACCGGCTTTGCGATGGTCAAGCCTTTCTAAAAGAATATAGGTGCCTACCCCAAATAATAGTGAGAACATGGCACGCATGGTACCTTCGAAAAACAGGTTAGTGGTCATCCAGGCATACAGGTTAAGCCCGGTTGCACCGCCTGAAACATTGGGGTTAGCATATGCGCCTGCAAGCCCAAAGCCTGTAATATTCATCAGCAGGATACCGCAAAGTACAAAACCCCTTAATATATCAAGCGCCGTAATGCGCTCAGTATGATCGGTTGGATTCAGCACACTCGGTTGAACTTTTTCCAGTAATTCCATGATGGTTATAAGCTTTATTGATTTAAAAAATATCTGCCGAAAGGGAAGTTTTACTCCTGCACCCGTTGGTTAAAGCATGCGGTTTTCCTTATAATGCAGCATACCTGTCCCAACGTTTATATTGTATGAAACTAAAAGTATTTACTATAAATGATATAACATAACCTTTGGGTTAGAAAACCCGATATTGATTAGCCAACGCCTGATATTATTTATCGGGAAGTTTTAATTTTTGTGGATTCCGGGTGGTGAAGGGCTGAACATGGGCAACAAGAAAAATGCCGGCTCTTTTGAACCGGCATTTTTTTTTACAAGTGAAGGTCAAGCTTCTATTATTCCCCCTTCAATTCCCAATTACAATTTAATAAACTTAAATGTTTTTATACCTGAAGCTGATCTGGTTTTCACGAAGTAAACGCCTTTCGATAGGCTGGAAACATTTAATTCGTAAACGCCTTGATCAATTTTGCGGGCATTGGCCTTGCTTAATTTTCCAAAGCTATCCCAAACCTGTATTTCATTCATATTTACGACATCTTCGGTTAGCTGCACCCTAATTGTATTGCTAGCCGGATTTGGATATAGCTTATCTTTTGTAATTACATCCGGCTCTTTTACATCAATTTTTGCCTTTTGAACTACAACAGCCTGTTCATTTTCGTTTAGAGCACCGCCTTGTGTTCCTTCAATAACAGTTAACGTACCATTTACCAATACCACGTTATAGTTGGGATTGTAATTGGCACAACCTTGTAAGGTAATGGGGTATTCGCCCGGTCCGGTTATGTCACTAACATCCACGGTGCTTGCCGATATTTTATCTTCGGAACCGCCTCCAGGGGCATTTACAATTACTACGGCAATGGCAAACTTGTTAATATCAGCAACCTGATGGTTATCAATTGTAAATTGACCGCAAAAAAACCACCAACTACCCCGCTGTGTAATGTAATATACCCCGGGAACGGTTGGTGCATTAAACCCTTGGGAAATATTATGGGATGTACCACTTACCGTACTTTCATAACAGGTTGAAAAGAAATTGCTAACGCCATTACCCATACCAATATGAATTTGTGTAATACAACCCGGACAATCCATAAAAGGGTTATTGTAAGAAACAAATTCTCCTGAAAGGGTTAAAGATTGACCAGGTGTGGCAAAGAAAACATTGCTGGTGCCATTAATAAGCACATTTGTGTAGGTAATTGTTCTATCGTAGTCATTAATGACCTTTGGAGATACCGGCCTTAAAAATGTTACGCAAACGGAGTCTTCTGTATCATCGCCCACCAATCCATCATAATTGATGGTTAATGCTGGAATTTCAAACTCTCCGGCAAAAATTAGCTCCTTATTATCAGCTTTTACGGTAAGCAGCTTTGGCAAAATGGTAAGGTTGCCATACTCCACTATACCTGTGTAATTAGGCAACAGGCCCAGGTTGAAGTTAATGGGATATATGCCTACAGATGTTGCATTGGTAGCCACACTAAATGGTCCGGCCCCTTCCTGCAGGGTTATTGTTTCATCATAAGCCACGCCGGATGCGGACCAGGTAAATACAGGGTTTTCGCTACCAAATATTTTGGTCGTATCATTTGTTTTAATAAATAACGGAGCACTTAGAATACTCAAGTCGCCAAGTTCATAGGTAACTTCAAAGTTTTCGTTGATAAATGCAGCCGGTATAATTTTATGGTTACCTGCTTCGTTTCCGGTTATCATAGCCATGGAAACCATGCCACCAATATCACCACTCTGTTTTACCAGGTCATCTTCATCCACCAATACGAGCGTTTTCGCATTGTTATTGGTTCCGCTTACATCAAAGTTATTTACCAGGGCCTTTAGCTGACCATTCACAAGCGCTTTCAATTGGCCATTAGGGAATATCCATTCTTCACCATTTACTACAGCTCTTAATTGGCCATTTTCAATGACGTAACCATTTACAAGTGCTCTCAATTGTCCATTCACCATAGCTTTCAATTGGCCATTTACAAGTGCTCTTAGCTGACCATTTACCATGGCTTTTAACTGGCTATTTTCAAATACGGTAAAATTAAGCTGACCTTCTTCTTCAGCCATTAGTTCTCCATTCACGAGTGCCCTCAATTGACCATTTACCATGGCCCTCAATTGTCCGTTTCGGATGGGAATATATGTGCCATTCACCAGCGCTTTTAACTGACCGTTTGCCAGTTGAATTATTTTTTCGGCGTATAATCCTTCCACATTTACCAGTGCTCTCAACTGCCCGTTTACCAATGCTTTCAATTGGCCATTTACAAGGGCGCGCAATTGGCCATTTACCATTGCACGCAACTGCCCATTTTCCAGTACAAGGTTGTTATTATCAATGTCAGTTACGTCGCCATTTACCATGGCCTTCAACTGTCCATTAACCAGCGCTCTCAATTGCCCGTTTACCAATGCCCGTAACTGTCCGTTTACCAGGGTCAACTCAGTTACTTCTTCCAATTCTTCATCTATCAATGCCATTAATTGTCCGTTAACCAATGCGGCCATTTCGCCATTTACCAATGCTCTCAATTGCCCGTTTACTACGGCCAACAATTGTCCATTTACCAATGGCATCAACTGACCATTAACAAGGGCACGAAGCTGACCATTTGTAATGGATACACTTTGCCCATTCACCAAAGCTCTTAATTGTCCATTTACCAACGGCATTTCTGCACCATTTACGATCGCTCTGAGTTGTCCATTAGCAACCGAAAGATCAAAATTGGCAAACGCACCATTCACCAATGCCCTGAGTTGACCATTTGGTACAACCAGCCATTGGCCATTTACAAGGGCGCGTAACTGACCGTTTTGGAATATAATATCATCTACTTCCTGATCTATTTCATTCACGAGCGCGCGTAATTGGCCGTTTAAAACTGTTTCAATTTCGCCGTTTACCATACCCATCAGTTGGCCATTTACCATAGCCCTCAGTTGTCCATTGGGTAGAGAAGCGGTTGCTTCTCCTTTTGATAAGGTTTTTAAATTAAGGAACCCGCTTCCTTTCGTATCATCTTCACCTGTATAGGTTAATGTACTATTCGCTGGGTCTGCAACATAATTTAAAATGGAACTCAGCGGCGTTTCTAATACAAAACGTTGATTGCCAATATCATTCTGGTCTACCATATTAACCAATGCACGTAATTGACCATTTTGTAGTATATATTTTTTAGCATTTATCACTGACTGGAAACTTGCCAATGCACTCATGTTAGCTAAATCCTGCTGTGTAAGTGTGTTCTGGACATCGTTAAAACCTTTTACAACGATTACACCGTTTTCAGCCATATACTCTTTATGCAAACGACTAATATCTGCAAGGAAATTGGGTGGCAATATGGGTGAAACTTCATTGCCTTCATTTACCTCATACCGATAGCTTATGTCTCCCGGATATTCGCCATATTTAATGCTTTTGTTTTCCGGCGTAATTCTCAGCGGCATTTTTCCAACGTTAAGGGTTCCGGAAAGGTAAATAAATCTGTATTGTGATACCAGCGCATCATCGGATGCGAGCGGCGTTGCCCGTTCAGGGAAAATACCATATAAGCCCGCCCTGCTGGATGAGGTAGCAATGGAATTGAAAACAATATTTCCGTTGTCCAGTTTTAAATCTGCTAGTGTCTTCGATGTTTGCTCAATAGGCACACCATTTACAAGCACCTCAGCGGTAAATACAGGGTTTGCTTCTCCATATTTGCGTTCCTTATTTTGAGCCTTTATGGTTATCGTTTCGCGTTCGCTAAAGAAAAATAAAGGTTCAGATAAACCACCATCTTCCCCACTTGGGCTTTTGGCTGCGTTAAATAGCTGGAAAGCAGGGTCATCGCCAGGAGCAATAGGTTCTACTATAGCTTGTGCTTCTGTTTGATCATTCGAAATAGTTGTAGAAACAGGTAATCCATTCACATAAATCTGGGTAGCAGGCGTAAGGTATTTGCCTAATACTTTTACAGTAAAAGGATTTGTTCCGCTTTCGCTGCCCGGGGTTTCAGCCATCAGGGTATCTATAATAGGCCTTGCATTAGCTATTTCCAATGTTGCTTTATCGGCCTGTAAATAACCATTGCCACCTTCGAATGAGAAATTATTTCCTAAGTAAGAAAACTTTCCGGTAGTAGAAATAAGTTGTTGCCTTATTTCTTCAGGAGTAACAGTGGTTTGTAAATTAAACTTCTTCCTGCCTTCTATAAGGAGGGCAGCTACTGCTGCGGCATGAGGTGCCGAAGCACTCGTTCCAAAGAAATTCGGATATATATCACCATCATTAAATGAAGCACCGCCAAGATCTACAGTAGTATTTACACCGTTCGGCGCAATAATATCGGGTTTGTTACGGGTAACAAATGAATTGTTTTCAAGTGTAAAAGTTCCGCCCCTTGAAGAGAAGGAAGCAACGCCAGGCCATATAGGCGTAACACCCGGTATGCTATCGTAAAGCATAGCACCAACAGATATAGCGCCATTTGAATTAGCATGGCCAACGATGGTAGATGTGCCCGATTGATAATTTTGAATAGTCGCATCACCACGGAAAATAATGTATTTAAACCTTACATTATTGTTGCCTGATGCTCTTACGATCATCAATTTAGCTTCGGTTTCTTCCCTTACTGTGAAGGGGCAAACTTCAAATGGATCCTGAAAAAGATTACTGCGGTTAAAGCCGAATAGTGTAAATCCATTGGCACCTACCAGATAAAGATCAAGATCTGTTTGTACACCATCATCACCTAAAGAATGGAACTCGTCATCCCACTGTAGTACGATGGTATATGTACCCGGTTTCAGTAAAATAGATTGGTAAACTTCGGAAGCATTACTGCCAAACTGATGCACCTGTGCGGGTGCTGGTATAGCTGTAGTATTGGTTACTCCATTAAAAGTAGCTTCATAAGAACGTTTGCCAAAATTACCGGCAGATGTAAAATAGGTTACCCCTTCACCCACCACCTGATCAACCACTTGTGCAACCACGCCATCTCTAAAGAAAGGTTCAGTAATATAGCTAAGGTCATCTACAATTATGTCGCATTTGCCTCCCGGTAAAGCGGGATCAGCTAGTTCGAGTATTCCGCGTGCAAAATCGCCTGCGCTCAGGAATCCGGTTCTGAATGCTAATTTGGATTTAGGTGCTACATCATGCACAATTTGTAACATAGCCCTTCCTTCATCCTTACCTGCAGTACCATAATCCATAACCACCTGCACAGGTTCGGGATTTTCACTTGTGGCACCAGATGATTTTAATCCTGGCAAATCGCCCTGGTCTACATCTTCCTGCGCTTTAGCTTTTGAGTTGTAACTATCAGATATTACGCCAATTTTTACCCCGCTGCCATCCAAACCAAATCGTTCCCTTACTATGTCGGATTTCATGGTTTTATCACCTTGGGTAGTTACCTGACCCCTATTGTTAATGGGCGGATATAATGGCCGTACATATTCAATAAGCGGGTTGGTATTTAATTGCGAAAGCAGGTTAATGGGAAAATTCCCGGTGATAACAAATGAATGTGGTCCATTGGCAATCGTGTCGGTCATGCCAAGGGCCATTAACTGTGCTTTTAAGGTATTGTCATTAGGGTTTTTACTTACCACTTCAATCATTACATTTCCGATTCCATCGAAACGAAAAATTTCGTTATCGGGAATGCCAATAATCGAGCTGGTATTTTGCCTGAGAGATGTGAGTTCAGCCCCAATTTTATTATTGGGAGCATCAACCTTACCCTGGGTGGGTGGTGCATAGTAAGGTTCTATGAAAGAAACACTGGATGCTGCAGGCGCATTATAGGAAAGCATCAGGTTTTCTTTGATGTCAACCTGCGTGCCACTCCACAAGGCTCCAAAAATATGCGGATTGGTTGATTTCTTTGTGCCTTTTATAGAAATACCTCCATTGGGTGCCCATACATTCCCTAACCACAAATATCTTCCTTGTGCATAATTTCCAGGTGCTTCTGCTTCAAATGCAACTCCATCTTTCTGACTTCTTCCTTTAGAACCGTCTCCATGTACTTCAGTAAAAATTCTGGAAGTAAAGTCTCCATTAATGGCTCTCACCGTTATTTTACCCCATTGGGCTTCATTTTTAATGAAAATATTGATTGTTCCAGTCGTTGTATTTTTAAGATCAAAAATCAAATTATTGTTTCCATTATTCTTCACTTCGTCGAAAATGTAATTTCCGGGTCCATTGAAAGTAATGGTTTGATTTTCTTTCAATTCAAGCTTACGGAATGCGCCTGGAGAAAGTACTCGTGTAGTTTTTATATCAAGTGTGCCTACCTGATTGTCAAATGGCGTAATGCCGGGCATAATGGGTAGCGTTGGAAAAACAAGGCTATTATTAATGCCACCACCCGGTGTTGGACCTGAATAATTGGTTCCTGTAGGCGCTGGTACAGATACCATTCCACTTACAGTGGATGCTTTTGAACCTGCTCCGGATTTTATTTCAATTTTACCATTGGATGTAAGGTTACCAATAAACCTGGTGCCTTCTTTGCCTGAAATGGCGGGATCTTTAAAATTGGATGACAATCTATAAGCAAATAAATTACCCCTTATTTGCCCGTTTGCTTTTATGTCAATTCCGTTACCACTGAAAATATTGCCGGTAAGGTTGGCCTTTTCCTTAATATCAATAAAATGGTTACTGCCAATATTTCCTGTGATGGTGGCTCCGCCTTTAAGAAATATTCCTTGCTTGCTATTAAAGTTATTGGCTGGGTTGCTGCCACCCCAAATGGCAAAATCCTTTAGGCTTAAAGATTGGGTATTTTGCGCAAATGCGGGTTGAATAACAATGAACAAGAGCCCGGCAAAAATGGACTTAATAAGAAGTGTAAAGTACTTTTTCATGGAAAATTGGATTTAAAAGACCTTATAAAGGCACGAACTATAATTACAATTGTTGTGTGGATTGGTAATTGAATGCTTTAATTAAATATTAATTAATCATTATGATCCAAAGAATAAATGAAAAATTCATCCCTATTAATGGATGATATGCATTTGAATTAAAATGATATAATACAATTTGAAAAAATTAATTAGGGAAAGATTACCCTTTGCGTATTCCTTGCATAAATCTGTCGCTTTTGAATAAAAGCCAATCTTTTGGATATCCTGTCGGTTGATTCTGAATAAATTTCAATCAAAAGTAAATTTGAACTTTAAAATTTCGATGAAAGTATGAATCTTAATTTTAAATATAAATTTCTGTTTTACCATTTCCGCTATAATTTGGTGTTTTTTGAATTTTAAAATCTGAATTAATGTAATCGGTAGGTGCATCATTTGATACAATTCTTTCTTACCTTAATTTTCCCAAGTGGAGTGCATCAGATTATTTAAATTACGTTATCAGGTAAAATTAATACCGCTTTTTGGAAAATATGCAACTATTGAACGAAGCCTGTCTTTTATTTACCCGCAACCCATTTTGGGTTACCGAATCGCCTTGAAACAACGAGTTAAACTCTATTAATTACCCAATATGGTTATTCTACTGCCAGGAGCTGCATGAATGGTACCGCCGGGATTCACTTTCAGGTTTTTACATTTAAATTCTATGGTTGGGGGCAGCATAATGGTGTGACCATTGTTTACAATTACACTATCGGTTGGCTGTGGAACCCTTTTGGCTTCCCATGTATTTGGATTGCTCCAATCCCCATTATTAAGGCTTTTTACCATATCACCATAGTTTATGGTGACAAATACGCTCTCAGAAGTTCCATCATCACAAATTGGGTACAACTCAAACTCGAGGTTGGGGAAGGAGAACGTATTGGGGTTGAGCTGCTTAACATCTACCTGATAGGTAACACATGCATTGGCACTACCTTTTGCTCCGAGTTGAATACCACTCGAAGAGGTAAATTCGGGCCCCGGGTTACCACCTGCTGTTACCACAGCATTGTTCACATTGTTTTTTAGCCGAAGCCGGTATGCCCTTGATTCTGCCGATTCGTTACAAATACGCAAATCAAAACTCTGGAACTGACCTACAGCAACATTTGGAAAAAGAAGGCTATCGGCTGCACTGGCTACAAAATCCAGTTTTGGTTGATCTCTTTGAATCCCACCTTCGTACGGACAGCTTGATTTGGTACCTTCCAGCAATTTGAATACCGATGTTCCATACATGGGGTCGGTCATAATCCGCACATTAAAGTTATCCCCTGGATCGCCGTCGTACATATGATAACCAACTGTTTGGCTTTGCTGGTGCGAAGCTGAGCCCATATTGCCAAAACTTTTGCTTGTGTTGAATTTATATCCTGCCGAAAAACCTGAACCACCAATATTTACCACGCCCAACAAACCGGCTTCGGCATTAATATAGTGCTCTACGGTAATGCTTTTTACCTGGCTTGATTCAACTGTTTTTTCGAAATCACTTGCAGACGAACCAAAGTTTACAGTGGATGCTCCAGTTTCGTTTGGATGGGTAATATTCGAATCATTGAGGGCAAGTACCTGATTCCAAACATTAATCTGGTATTGTGCATTAGCGCTGTCGCGCGTAGTAAAGCCCGGCGTGGCAAGTTCGGCTTGCCTGGCATTAATATCTTCCAATATTTCTTTTTTTGTAAACCTGAATTCGCGTGTACTACCGTTAACAGGTGAAAATATTAATCCGCTATCAATCACATAAGAACAAGCGTTAAACCTGATGCTTTCAGTTATTCCATAATTTAAATCCATTCCATAACCAATAAAAAGGTCTTCATTACCCGCTTCCGGGTCCAGGTCCGAAGTCGTAATAGTGTTTGAAATGGCAATACAATTTTCGGTGGAGGTAGAACCCATTTTTAAACTACCAATAGTTACACCTGCTGAAAATTCTGCAAAAATTTCGTAATCTATAGTGGCCACAAAACCAATAGATCCCTGAATTCCGATTTTTACACTGCCAAATACATTGTTTGATTCATCGGTGGTAAAGGTTTCTTCAAGCGTACGGCAACTGCGGGTGGTGGTATTCAGCATGGCCGTACTTCCATCGCCGGGAGGGTCGTGCAGTACCATATAGGGTATCTGCGGTTCAGTGGTTACCCCAATTATTTTTACCTGTTCATCCAATGGCCCCGATACAATATAAGGAACTACAAATTCTTCATACACCACCTGCCCATTATAATTGGTAACCGGAATGGTAATAAAAACATAGCCTGTGGTGCTTCCTCTTTTAAAAATCACATCGCCGGTGTACCTATATCGCCTGAAAAGCAAATCCGTATAAGCGGTTGTGTCCACAGAGAATGTGATTGAATCGTCGTACAATTTATTTTTTACACCATCTTTATTTCTTGCATCGGTGCCTATCCGTCCTTTTATTTCGCTATTAATCGTGCTATTATACAACGGATTATTGAAGTTAAGCCTGCTTGGAATGGGAAGTGCCAATGAAAGGGTGATGGTTACAGGCCTACCGGCTTCTGCTTTAAACCGGCTTTGGTTTGCAATGGATTTTGCGGCAGCCTGAATATCTGCACTGTCGCGCATGTTTTGAGCTGTGTTCGGTGCTATCTGCAGGTTGTAATAGTTGTTGTAATTTAATACACTGGCCGATGAACTGTTACATACTGCACCCTTATTGCTTTTGATGGTAATGGTGGTACTGGTACCACTTCCCACCCTGTTATAGATGTAATTCCATCCGGTTGAGGCACTCACATCCTGTGCAAAACTTGTTTGGGCAATACCCGGAATAATAATAGCTGCGAAAAGAAATAAGCGTTTCATCATCAATGTGTTTTTTAATATCCAAATTATCATCCCGGTTAAAAACATTTTGCTTTATATAGCCTGACTTCTTTTCTTAAACGGCGGATTATTACGGTAACTCAGTTTACGCCACACCCATTCCAATGGGCCAAAAGCAAAATATCGTAACCAGATAGGACTTATAATTAGCTGAAAAATCCAGATAGCAAATACCACATAATACAATTCGTAGCGCTGAAGCTTGCCATACAACCCAAACCCAACACCGGTGAAAAGCACCATGCAAATAAGCGAATGCATGATGTAATTGGTTAAGGCCATTTTACCTACAGCAGCTAAACTTCGTTTAAGACCTGCTAGTATATGGGTTTTGGTAAAAAGCATTATTACACCCAAATGGCCGAAAACCATGGTTACACGGCCCACATCGTAGGTGATATTGGCTTTTGAAAACCCGAGATATGAGTAGCTGCTATTCATAATGGTCTTGATTTCATAGTAATTTACCAGCAAGCCAATGGGGTAGCACACCAACACCATGATGGCATAAAACCTTACCGGTTTATGACCATTCAATATTTTTAATTTGTACAATGCAATGCCTACAAGCATCATACTTAATATATCCCACAAATCGTATCGGTACAACCATAGGGTATCGGTTACCATATTAAAGGGCGCAAGAAAGGCTACCACATTAAAATATCCTTTACGCATATTTTCGTTGGCATCCTGTACATATTCCGGAGATTTATGGTATTCTATTTCTTCCCATTTGCCTTTGGCTTCTTTTAGCTCCTTGTTTAGTGTTTCGGAAGCCGCTTCCTTTTGCTTTACAATTGCCACATTTTCTACCAGCTTTATGTCGCTTTTGTACTGGAAATAACTCCATAAGGTACCCGCTGTAAAAAGGACGAGCGCAATAAGAATAAGTTTTTTCGGCGGCAATTTTCTAAAGACAAAAACAAAAAATCCCATAAAGGCATAATCGTATAAAATTTCACCTGTCCAAAGTAACAAGTAGCCATGCACCAACCCAAAAAATAGTAACCAAACCATCCTTCGCATAAAAATCTCCGCTGCTTCCATGCCCGCTTTCCGATGGTCAAGCCTTTCCAGCAGAATATAGGTACCTACCCCAAACAACATGGAAAACATGGCGCGCATAGTACCTTCAAAAAACAAATTGGTGGTCATCCAGGCATATAGGTTGAGCCCGGTAGCTCCGCCCGATACATTGGGGTCAGCATAAGCGCCGGCAAGGCCGAATCCTATGATATTCATGAGCAGGATACCGCATAATACAAATCCGCGTAAAATATCAAGCGCGGTAATGCGCTCTGTGTGATCTGTAGGTTTTATGGCAGTTACCTGCATTTCCTCCATTAATTCCATGGGAGTCATTAGTTTTATGATGGGTAAAAAAAAGGGGGATATAAATTTTTTTCAGCGCCAGTTTAATCACATGAAGGCAAACTGAAGCTTAAGAAAGCAAACTCGTCCCAACTTTTACAATATGCACATAAACTTATATCAAAAAAAAAGTATTACAATTTAATTGTATGAATAAGGGCTTTGAATGACCAAATGTGTATTCTTACTTATCGGGTGGATAATATTATGCCTGATGGTCATAGGCTAATGGTAGATATCAAATGGGTTATCTGTGTTGAACATCACGCAGCTTTCGAAGGTCTAAACGCAAATGAAATCCTCGTACCATTTTTCACTTCTTCCTGCATAGTGCCGTTTAATTGCTGAGTTAGGAGCGAAATCAACTGCCCGCCAAAACCTGTGCCTTTGGTGGTTCCACTTTTACCCACGCCATTATCGCGTACCTGTAATTGCAGCACTCCATCGGCATTTTTATGCAATTTAATTTCCACTTTGCCAGGCTTCCCGTCGGGAAAAGCGTATTTCAACGTATTGGTAAGTAATTCATTTACAATAAGCCCTAGCGGAACAGCGGTATCAATATCCACATCTAGTGTATCCATGGCGCACTCAATGGTTACCCGCTTATCGGCACCAAATGAATCGAGAATACTTTCACTCAGGTTGATGAAATAATCCTTCATTTCTATAGCCCCAAGGTTAGCGCCCTGGTAAAGTTTTTGGTGCACTATGCCAATGGATAGCACCCTGTTTTGGCCTTCCTGCATGGCATCCCTTGTTTGCGGATCATCTATTTGTGCCGATTGCAGCGCAAGCAAACTGCTTACCACTTCGAGGTTATTTTTTACCCGGTGGTGAATTTCTTTCAACAGTAATTCGTTCTCAGCATTTTTTGCGGCAAGCAAGCGATTAGCTATGGTACGTGCTTTGTAACTGCGATACCCAAAAAATAAAAACCCTGCCAATAGCCCGGCTATGCCAATGCTTAGCCATTGTACCAATCGTTGCTGCGATAGTTGCTTTTCCTGCGATGCAATGGTGGCTTCTTTTTTACCGGTTTCGTAACGCGTAAGCAATTCGCTCATGTTTTTATCGCTTTCTATTTTGGCGGTACTGTCGCGCATTATTCGTGCTTTCTTTTGGTAAGCCAATGCTTCTTTATAGTCACCAAGTTTTTCGTAAATGGTACTTACATGCCCATAGTTTTCGGTGAGGTTCGATAGGTCACCGCCAGTTTCCTGCAGGCGAACGGTTTCCAATTGAAAAGGCAATGCTGCTTCGTAATTTTCAAGCAGTAGATTTATTTCTCCCAGATTGGCTGTTACTGCATTAATTGCATTGGTATAATTGGTTTGTTTCGCCAATACCATTGTTGCCTCATATTCCATTAAGGCTTCTTTATACCTTCCCAGCCTTTTCAGGGCATTACCCCTGCTATTCATAAAATCGCAAAGATTCATCGGGTTAAAACCCAAAGACTTTGCCAATGAATAAGCTTTTTCAAAATACATTAAGGCATCTTCAGGCTTGTTCATAGCAATACTGGCATCGCCCGCAGCATTATAACCATATACCAATTCTTCGCGCAGGTTATTCTGTTCGCTGATTTCAATCGTTTTTTTAGCATAATCCAAAGCTTCTTCCTGTCTCCCTTGCCGTGAAACATCTTCCGATAAACGGGAATAAGCACCTGCTATGCCCAATTTGTCATCAAGTTCTTCCATAAGCTTTAGGGCTTTCAAATCAGCCTGTAATGCTTCCTCAAGTTCCCCCTTTTTTTTATGCACCCAGCCTATTTTAAACCAGGTTGTTGCCTGCCCTTTTTTATTATCAATGGCTGTATAACCCTTCATGGCCTTTTCAAAATAAAAAGAAGCAGAGTCCAATTCAATGAGGTTGGCGTGTATGCGCCCTTGCATTTCATAAAAAACAGGTTGCTCTTTTATGTCATTTATTTTATCGGCTTGCCCTACGCCGATGCGGGCATATACTAATCCCAATTGCAAATCAATATTTGTGGTAAGACCAACTAAATTTTTAATCAGTTCAACTTTTTTAGCATCATTTTTCTCTATGGATAATAGCTGTTTCAGGCTATCAATTTCATTGGTTTGAGCGTACGTTCCATGGCAATAACAGAAAGAAAGGAGCCAGAAAATTTTTATATAATTATTCAAATGCATCCGTTTTACTATTTACAGAATGACTAAAACTTGGTAATTCGTTGCAACAGGTTATCCTTCAATCCGCCGCTCATGGGTATTTCCTTTTGACCTATGATGACATGGTTTTCGCCTACTTCGTCAATCATGTTAATATTGGCAAGGTAGGTACGATGAATGCGTACAAAGACAGATGGAGGCAATTTATCTTCTATTATTTTTAATGTAATGGATAGGAGATATTCCTGGCTTTTGGTAATAATACGGCTATAATTGCGCACAGCTTCAATAAACAACACATCTTCATACATAATTTTCACCATGCGTTCTTTACTGCGCACAAACATGCGGTCAAAAAGAAAGTGCGGGCGTTCTTCATGCTCTTGTGCTTCTTCAGATTCAAATGTATCGGTTTCCGGCAGGCTTTCATCCATCCGGCTAATGGTAAGTTCAATGGCCCTTTGCAAATCGAGTTGCTTAAAGGGTTTCGAAATAAAAGCTGCAGGTTTGGTGGTTTTTGCCCGGTTAAAAGTGGCTTCGTCGTTATTAGCGGTAAGATATATAATGGGAATTTTATGCTCCAGCAAAATCAGTTTTGCCGTTTCAATGCCATCAAGGCTTCCTTTCAGATTAATATCAAGCAGTATAATGTCTGGTTTATTATTGGCTATATGCGCCGGCACATCTTCTCCGCGTGGTAATAATCCCGATATTTCATAGCCAAGGTTGGTAAGCTGCATCGAAATTTTTGCCCCTATAATCATCTCATCTTCTACCACCAAAATCCTAATCTTATCACCCATGTAAGCCCTTTTTTTCTAACAGGGTTTAAATATAGGTGGATTGCAGATGATACAAAAAAAAGATGCATTGAAGATGGTATGGATGCCGACTGCAAATATGATCGTTTAACGCACGAGCGTAATGGTTCCCTTATATTCAAACAGGCTGCCATCAAAACAGGTGAGTACAGCATGATACACATACGACCCGGTAGGTTGCGGTTTACCTTCAGCGCTGCCATCCCAACCGTTATTGCTATCATTTACTGCCACTTCATTCCTCTCAAACATCAGCTTGCCCCACCGGTTGAAAATGCGGAAACTTTTAACCGTTCCACCGCCGCCAAGTACATAGAAGCGGTCGTTCAATCCATCGCCATTTGGCGTAAACCCGCTTGGTATATAAAACGACTTTCCGCATTCAAGTGTTACCTGTATGTTGTCCGAAGCTTCGCAGCCTTTTTCAGAAGTAACTTTTACGGAATAGGTAACAGGGTAAAGCGGCTTTACCACCGGCTGTGCGCAATTTGTACAACTTAAAAAAGTAGCCGGGCTCCATGCATAATTTACCACATTGGCTGATGAAGTTGTTTGCAGGGTTATTTCACTGCCTGCTGTTAACTGTTGGTCGGGGCCGGCATTTACACTGGGTAGCGGGTTAACGGTTATGGAAACCTGTACGGTATCGGCAAAACAGTTTACATTATCACGGCCTACAACCGTATAAATAACCGATGCGGCGGGTGTTGCCGTAGGGTTGGCAATGGCTGTGTTGCTAAGGCCTGCTGTGTTATTGATCCATTGGTATTGGCTTGCACCATTTGCAGATAAGTTTACCGAAGCACCGCTGCAAATTTCAGCACTGATGGGTAAAGCGGTTATGGTAAATGGTTTCGCAACTTTTACTTCAACCGAATCGTTGGTAATGCAACCCTGGGTGGATTTTCCCTGCACGCGGTACAGCGTATTATTAGCAGGATTGGCAAGCGGGTTTGCAAGGGTTGCATTGCTTAATCCGGTAGCAGGTGTCCATTGGTAAGTGGCTGCACCGCTTACGTCAAGCTGAATACCGTTGCCAAGGCAGGATAGGGGTGCCCGGTTGGCAATGGTAAGTACGGGGTTGGGATGAATGACAAGTGTTTGCTGTGCCGTATCATAACAATTACCTATGCCTGCAATAAGCGAAATATTGTAATTGCCGGTTTGGTTATACAATTGCACCGGCGGGTTTTGCAAAATGCTGGTATTTCCATTGCCAAAATCCCATTTCCAGCTTGTGCCGTTTACAGGCTGCGATGTGCTCCCTGTAAAGGTTACCGCAGTTCCAATACATGCATTAGTCGGTGCGGTTATGATGGCTTTTACCCCCTGTACCACAAAGATGCTGTCGGTAATGGTTTTGTCGCAGCCATAGGGCGATTTTACATTATAGGCAAGCGTGTATTTACCTGGTTTGTTAAAAGTAAAATTGGTATTGCGCGTGTTGATGATGGTGGTTTGTCCGCTGTGCGTTATGCGCCATTGGTACACGTAGCTTGCTGGGTCCACATTCCCGCCAACACTTACTACATCGGGCACAAGGTTAAGCGTAGCTGAGTCGCAAATGCTTTGTGGTAAATTTTTAAAAGCAATGAATAAAGAATCAATCACAATTTTGTCAGGCGTATTTACCGGTATGGTGCAACCATTGCTGTCAATGGCAAGTAAACGCGGCTGATACACGCCGGGCGTGCGATAGCTATGAAAGGCCTGATTGGCGGCAATAGTCGTTGTGGTTCCATCACCATAATCCCATAAATAATTTCTTACATCTGTTCCGGTGCCTTTAAACTGAATACCCTGCGATGTGCAGCCAAACAATGGATCGGCTTTAAAACTTGCCTGGGGAATGCTGATAAATACCGAGTCTAAGTATTCTCCTTCGAGCCCGTTATAACCATATACTTTTAGTTTAACAATGTATTTACCCGGCAAGTGATACAGTTTACTTGCATAATAGGATTCAGATCCCGTACCATCACCAAAATCCCACTCGTACCGTACACCGCCATAGCTTGTGTTGTTGAAATTAATCAATACCGGCGGGCATCCGCCACTTTCCACAAAGCGCTGCTGCATTTGAAAGTTGGTATTGAAGGGGCGTACCACAAGGGTTTGAAATGCGGTATCGCTGCAACCTGTTTGCGGGTTGCGGGCAATTAACCTGATGCGATAGGTGCCTGCTACCGGATAGGTATGATAAGGATAATAATCGGTACCCGTAGTACCATCCCCAAATGACCATTCATATTCAGTATTATTACTATTCGTTGTGTTGGTATTGTTATAAAAATAAATGGTTTCGTTAAGCGGCACCACGTAACCACTCATGCCAAATGCTGCTTTAGGACCGCTTACCACCACGTCTGTAGTAGATGTTGTACTTACCCGGCAACCCCCTGCATCGGTAATTTCAAGCGTTACCCGATAAGTACCGGGGTTGGCGTATTGGTGCGACACCAAGCCACCCACCGTTGTAGTGAGTGTTTGCCCGTCGCCAAAGTTCCACCGGCGGCTTGTTATGGCGCTGGTGCCAAAAGCTTTTGATGTATCACGAAACACAACGGGTAATTGCCAGCAACGTTTGTCGGTTACAATTTCATAACCGGCACGGGCACCTTTAAAACTTAAAGCCACAAAGCTGCTTGTATCATCGCAGTTAAAAAAGGCCGATGTAAAAATGATGCGGATATTATTGCTTTGGTTATCGCTTGATACCGCTGTTCCATTCACATTATTAATCCAATTAAAATTCCATGGCTTTTGGTAAGAGCCTTTAAATGTGGAGCCATCTCCGTATTCCCATTTTTTAAAATAATACCTGTCCCAGCCCTGCGTTTGGTAAGGATTTGTTTCAATATTGGTGAGATTAAATCCAAACGATTCATTGGCGCATACATCTGCTCTGTCGGTAGCTAAAATGGGTTTTTGTTTAAGTAAAACAAATACGGGTTTACTATCGCTGATGGTACAACTGCCATTGGTTACTGCGAGCGTAACGGTATACGTTCCGGTTGCGGTATAAATGTGTTTAATTTCTTTTTGGGCCGGGTTAAATGGTGCTGTATTTCCATCACCAAAATTCCAGGTGCCGCTGATACCTTTTATGGTTTCGTGGGCAAAAAGTACTTCTCCGCGTGTACCATCGCAGGTATTGAGAACCGAAGTGATACGCGGAAAAGGTGGCAATACGTTGAAGAAATCCTTTTTAATAATTGTATCGCGGCAGGTACCATTTACGGCTATCATGGAAACAGTATAAAGGGTGTCTTTCCGATAACACCTATAAAAGTATCCGTCGGCCCCCCAAAAGAAGCCCCCATTATTTTACTCTTATGGGGGCTGGCGGTATACTTTTGCGTTGGCCGATGTTGGTTTACGGCAGTGTCAGTAGCTGGTCTGGTTCTGTATGGAGTA
>JBGSLS010000061.1:0-5260 GCA_041740575.1 Chitinophagaceae bacterium
TGCTCTATGACAGATGGAAGACATTGAATAGAAAGGAGAACATGGTGCGGTGTTCAAGTGAATCGAACCAACTGACCATCCCGGTATAAACAATGAATTGTACTTCCGAAGACGCCGTATCAGACGGAGTTTTCAAACCACCTTATGTTGCCATATTGGGAAACCATGTGGTGCTAAGCGTTAAGGAAAAGCGAGGTCAATGAGCCTCGCAGGTGCAGGTAAACAGAGCTGAATGAAAATGAACCAGCGATGAAGCCTCGTAAGGCAAGAAACGATGTCGGAAATGGGTAATTACGTAAGTACCCATGACAGAGTGTAGCGGCGTAATCTGATTGCTGGCTACACGGCATCCGGGGTAAAGCTGGCAGGACTGTTTATCAATGGCTGTTACAGGGAACAAGTGAAGTCGTTGCCGCACTGTAAAACCTTACAAGGGGAAGCTGTTGCATAAGGATGATGCAAGGCAACGGTGGCAGACCTGTCCGTAGTAGTGATGAAGCATTTGTAATGAATGCGGAGCGAAGGAGCAGGCTTGTTTAGATTCAAAATTTTATTACACAACCAGCAATGGGATGATTGATTATTTTGAAACAAAATCGCAACCAATAACCAACACTGGCCATTGGCGCATCCATAGGTAATACCTATATTGCGATTTATAAACAAGAAGAGCCGTATGAAGGGAGACTTTCACGTACGGTTCCGTGAGAACGTAAGGGTGAAATTCCCTTGCGTGACTCGATTAGCGGTTTTGCCGCTTTTGGTTTTCACCTGCAGCAATTTATCGTCGGCATAAATATTGCCCGTATTCCATGCGGCACCACCGGGTTTCAATTGATCAATCAGTATTTCGCCTTCTTCGGTTTCTTCGAGGCTAAAACCATATTCCAGCACATCAGAACTTAGCGATTCGGAAAACGCTTTTTTATTACCACTGTCAAAATAATCGGAATGCGGGTCGAAACATTGTGCGATCGTATGCAGATAAAGGTTTTCGACAAGCGCTTCTATTTCAGCGATCCCACCCGTGGTATGATCTTTCAAACGTTGTTCTACCCGCTTGCTAATTTGGGCACGTGCATTGGCTTCTTCCTCCTTGAACCAGGCAGAAGCAACAGTTGGTAGCTTGGCGTCGGCGGAATCTTCGGCTGTATACTCCCATTGTTCGTACACCCTTGAAAGTGTACGCCATTGCAGGTATTGCTGCCAGCGAAGTTTGAAAGCCGCGGCATCTTTGGGATAAGGCGTTTGTTTATGGTATTGAAAAGATGTGGTTTTGGGAAAAGAAAAGGGCGTTTTCAATAAATCCTTTGCAAGCGTTTCTCCTGCCAAAAGTCCTTTAAAATAGGCTGCTGCCATGTCTTTACAAAAATTACCGGGTTTGCCATTCAGTTCATCGTCTATAGTGGATTTATAGGCAGCGAGCGATTGCAGCGCAACGGCATCGAAATAAATACGGTAAGGATCCATTTCGTCGAGCATTTTGATGAAAACGGATTCGCTGAAGGTATCATTTACCGGTTTAGGCGCATAATGGCTTTTTTCCAGGAAACGTTTGAGTGCAATGGCTTTGGGTTGCACCTGTGCAAAATGGGTGAAGGGCAGAAGCAAAAAAAAAGCTTTGCATACGAAACGCATAATTGGTATTAAGATTTGAATTCAAAAATAAGGGGAAAGAAATTGCGCAGGGTTTTCTGTGCAGTTATTTTTTGGGATTGGATGCTGTATTTTGAATAATGCACGACGATGACACTTTGGCACAAAGTTGAACAAAGCAATCAACCCATAGGCTTTTGTATTGCTTTTAGCATTAAATGTGGCCCGATTGGGATGGGTCTAAAGATGAGTTATCAAAAAGTTATTTTGGGGTGGCCAGGAAGGTTCCAGGGCGCAATGGTTCAGGTGATCATATATTAGATGGATGAGCTGGTAGGCGATCAATGCACATGATAGAATATCTCATCCATTCTATTCATAATCCTGACCTTTGCTCTCCAATTTAGACAAATGCCGGGGAAACATTTTAATGTTATAAATTTCTGTACGTTTTGTTTGGCAGCCGTCTTCTTATTGACGTTTACTTTTTGTGCTTCAAAAAAGCACAGGGTATCGTTGAAAGATCAACAAGATTCCGCTTTTTCCGGAACGGTGTTTTATAAGCAGGCAGCCGCCTATGGATGGCAACAACGCGATTCGTTAGCTATTGCCTGGGTGCTTGCGGGTCATATTCCTTCGTTTATAAAAAAGTTGGTAAGGATAAATGTATCCATCACTGATAGTACCAGCGGAAAAACCATTGATGCTTATTATTTTGTTTCACCCGATTATTTATGTGTGGGAAACGATAAGGATTGGGCGAGGGTACCCATAACGCCCATGGCCGCGCAGCTTATTGCAGATAGTCTTCATTGTTTTTTGCCTACGCGAAAAATGGTGGATGATATTTACATGCAAGCAAAGGTGAAACTTGAGCCGATACCTATGTTCGCTTATCGTGATAGTACACCAACCATGTGGCAACACCACCTGATAATTGAAGGACAGCGCCAGCGTCGTACCGGGCTTATTGCGGGTATAAAAAAAGATGTGGTAGTTACTGCAAGGCTGCGCGAAACTGGCAAAAGCAATAAGGTAGCTATTTATGGATGGCACAAATCTGATGGTAAACCCATTCAACCATTATATACCGGTCATGTAAACTGGTATGTAGATTATAGCCATGGCATACGGCTTGTAAGCGAAACGATTTTTGTAAATAAAAAGCCGATGCCTTTTACCGATGTACTTAAGCACCCGGTTTATCATAGGTTAATTTGCGATGAAGATGCTTGTGATTACTTCCATTATTATTAAAAAAATATAATATGAATACTGCTCCGGAACACGATCAGCGCATAGCAAAAATGACATTTGCTTCTGTTTATCCTCACTACATTACCAAAGTGGATAAAAAGGGCAGAACAAAAGAAGAGTTGCACCAGGTAATTGAGTGGCTTACGGGTTTTGATGACATCAAATTGAAGGAACTTATTGATGAGAAAGCAACTTTTGAAACATTTTTTAATAAGGCCAAATTGAATCCGCACGCACATCTCATAACAGGATTAATTTGTGGTTACAGGATAGAGAAAATTGAAAATCCTTTAACGAAACAAGTAAGATATCTTGATAAAATTGTGGATGAATTGGCGAAAGGAAAAAAGATGGAAAAAATTTTGCGAGCAGTATAGAAATGGTTATCGGAACTTGAGTGGTCCGATATTATGTATCCAACTTTCGATAAGTTGTCAGTATACAATGGATTATTTCCATATAAAACCCGTTACATTATTTTTAGCAATACATATCTTTTTTTTTAACTTAACCTTGTAAATATCGGTACTAACCAATAAATTTATGAGTCCATGCAGGCTATTTGGAAAAAACAGGAAGAAGAAATTTATCTCTTTCATTAAAAGTTATTCTATGCGGATTATTTCCTTGGTTGGTTTAATGGTATTTTTTTTAGTAAATACACATGCACAAAATATTGGCATAGGAACCGATTTTCCCACGGCGAATCTCGAAGTACGTAACCCGGGTTTAGCCATAATAAAAATAAGTACGCCCAGTTCGTTTGATACATCCAGACTTTTATTTAGCAACAAATCAGGGCCTTATGGTGCGGAAATGGGGATTTCGTTGGTAGGTTCCGAAGGACTTTATATTGGTTCCTTTTCTGATTTGCAAGGGGCAGGAAACGATTCGCTTGTATTTATTTCGCAATATGGGATGGTAGGGATTAACCGTAGGGTACCGCAGGCAAGGCTTGATGTTAATGGGGATATGCGCTCCGATGGACTTAGAGTAAATGATTATGGCCTAATTGAGTTAGGCTATGGACTCGAAAAACAATTTGATAATGGTAGAATAGGGATGAATGTTTTTGGAGAAAGTAATACACTTAGTATTGTAGGCGGCGGAGTAAAGGAAAATGGAACCGACCGTCGGATTAAATTTTGGGCCGATAGTGTGGCTGATTTTACCGGTCGTGCCAGTTTTGCAAAAAATGTGGGTATTGGGGTAACGCCATCGGGTAGTATGCTTACCATTCTTGCATCTAATAGTTCTTTATTATCACTTCGAAATAGTAATGCCCTGAACACCGGTATAAACGCTGCCATAACATTTGGAGGCAATAATTACAGTACAGGCATTATCCAAACCATCGGCAATAACAGTTCCAATGCACGGATGGCTTTTTCAACCGGCTATTCTTTTACCGGGGGAGTACTTAATATGGCAGAGAGACTCACTATTTCCAATACAGGTAATATTGGCATTAATATGAATGCACCTGTTGCAAAACTTCATGTAAAAGGGGGTAACAACGAAAAATGGATCAGGATAGATAACCAGGATAAGGAAGTTTTTAAGGTAGATGAATTTGGTTTAAAGTATGATCAAACAAAATCATCATACAAGGGAGCCAGCCTTATTAATTCATCGCAGGATGGATTAGGTAAGTGGGGTTACAGTGTATTGGGGGCCGAATTGATGAACACAAATGGTCAATCCATACCGCATGCTATATCCACTAAAATAAATTTTAATGTTAGCGCTTATGATCATAATAATGCGATTGCATTTAACGATCCCACTCTTGAAATTGGTTCACTTTCCCTTGATCAGTTTACCATGCGGCATACAGGTATTGCAATGGTTGAATTTGAAGTAGAATGGGAGCCAAATGGTGGAATTGGTGGTGGCGGATTAAGAAATGGTGCCATTATTATTAAACGAAACGGAAGCCAGGTAAGAAGATTTGAGTATTCTTCTACTATAATTAAAGATCATTGTTATATTAAATGCGGTGAAGATGATATTATAACAGTAGAAGTTTATCATGAGCATTGCTTTGATCCACCGCCGATTTGCGTAACCGGGGTTACAAGAATAATTAAATCTGCAAGAGTTACGGTGCTTAATTTATAGGGTGAGGAGATTTTTTAAATTACTCTTAGTACACACCTTTGAAAACGTTAAATCTGTTCTATTGATGACGAATATATAACCGCAAAGAAAAAAAAGGAATTCGCAAAGCACGCAGCTTTTTCATTGAATAAAAATCCTTTGCCTGCTTTGCTTGTGCCATGCAAGTTCTTTCAACGATGGAGAAAAAGGCTAAACCCCTTTTGGTACTCCGGCAACGCTGTACAGGCAGGGTTGTCAAACCGCTCTGCGCTGCTTTAACCGCAAGGTAAAGGTAGTGAACGGACAG
>JBGSLS010000062.1:0-3189 GCA_041740575.1 Chitinophagaceae bacterium
AAAAGCTATGGATAAGATACTTCAATCAACAACAGAACTAATAAGACCAAACAGAACTAATCCAAGAAAGAAAACACAGAAAAAACCACCATCAATGAACTATAAACAGTTGTAAAACCTTAAGTAAACGACATTGAATGATGAATGATGAATAAGGAATGATGAATAAGAATAAGGCTTGCCCTGAGCGCAGCCGAAGGGAATAAGAAATAAAGAATAAGGAATTTGGAATTTCAAATATCAAATTTCAAATTAGAAATATTGGCTATTATTGAAGGACAAATAATACATTTCCTATGAGTATCAAATTTTTATCAGATAGTTTGGGAACAATCACAGATATTGTCATTCCTATTGATGATTGGCAGGAAATAACCAATAAATACCCTGATTTGACCAACCTTATTAATGATATTCCAGAATGGCAAAAGAAATTGCTGAATGAAAGATTAGAGTTTATAAAGAACCATCCGGATTCTCTCAGGCCAATTGAAGAATTACTTGCATAGCCCCCATGACTACCAAGGAAAATAATAACAAAACCATCATCATCCCCGACCTCCACGGCCGGCCTTTTTGGGACAAAATCGTAATCCGCCATCCTGAAGACCAAATTGTGTTTTTAGGCGACTACTTTGATTCCAAGGAAGACTATTCCGCGGCAGCGCAGATTTCAAATTTCAACAACATCCTTACGTTTAAAAGGAGCAATGCGGACAGGGTAACCTTGCTATTGGGCAACCACGATTTCCATTATCTCCCATTTGCCCAGGAAAAATATGGTGGGTATCAGCATTTTTTTGCCGCCGATATTTACGAAAGCCTGAAACCCGCGGTAGATGAAAAGCTGCTGAATGTTTGCATGCTTTTTGGCAAATACCTGATCAGTCATGCCGGGCTTACCCGTACATGGTGCCGAAATAACAGCATTCCTTTGAAAAATCCGGTGGAAGCCACCAACACTTTGTTGTATACCCGCCCCGAAGCATTTCGGTTTTCACCCGGTCCTATTATGGAACCCACTGGCGACGAACCCGAACAAGGCCCGCTTTGGGTGCGACCTTACAGCCTTTCGCAGGATTACCTGCAAGGTTTTGTGCAGGTGGTAGGGCATACACAGCATCCGTCCATCACCCATTTGCCACACGCTATCTTTACAGATGTACTAGGTTTTTCGCCCAAATACCTAACAATCAATGAAAAAGGCGCTACAGAAGTACTCACGATTAACGGATTTTAGGTTTCCCGATTTGCCGTTTTAAGCTGCCTTTTCCTTACTTTCGCAAGCTAACTGTCAACGATTGACGCACTAAGCCGAAAATCCGGACAAATTATTGTAATGAACATTGTAAAAACATATTTTAATGGACCTAATCACCATAATTGTGGGAATTGTTGCTTTGCTCGTGGGCATAGCAGCGGGCAAATTCATTTTTGCCGCAAATACAAAAAAACAAGTTGAAGAAGCGGAAATTGAAGCGAAAAGAATTTTAACGGATGCAACATCCACCGCAGAAACCCTGAAAAAAGAAAAACTGCTCGAAGCCAAAGAGAAATTCGTGCAGATGAAGGGCGACTATGACCGCGAAGTGCTTGAGCGCAACAAAAAGCTTGCTGAAATGGAAGCGCGTACGCGCAGTATGGAACAAAGTGTAAATTCAAAAAACACGAATCTAGACAAGCAACTTAAAGATAATGAAACCATCAAAGAGAACCTGAACCGGCAGCTTGAAGTAGTTAACCAAAAGCGTACGGAACTGGAAAAACACCAGGAAGAACACATCAAAAGATTGGAAAAAATTGCCGGTCTTACTGCCGATGAAGCACGCAACCAGATTATTGAAAGCCTGAAACAGGAAGCACAAACCCGTGCATTGGCCATTCAGCAGGAAATAATTGATGATGCCAAATTGAAGGCCAATAAAGAAGCGCGTAAAATTATTATTCAAACCATACAGCGTACCGCGGCGGAACAGGCTATTGAAAATGCTGTTACGGTTTTCAACCTTGAAAGCGATGAAATAAAAGGTCAAATCATTGGCCGCGAAGGCAGAAACATCCGGGCCATAGAAGCCGCAACCGGTGTTGACCTGATTGTAGATGATACGCCGGAAGCCATTATCCTGAGCAGCTTTGATCCACTGCGGAGGGAAATTGCGCGGCTTAGCTTGCAGCGCCTGGTTGCCGATGGCAGAATCCACCCGGCTCGTATTGAAGAAGTGGTGGAGAAAACGAAGAAACAAATTGAAGAGCAGGTACTTGAAATTGGCGAACGTACGGTAATTGAACTCGGCATCCATGGATTGCACAAAGAACTGGTTCGTATGGTGGGTAGGATGCGTTTCCGTTCATCATATGGACAAAACCTGTTGATGCACAGCCGCGAAACAGCAAACCTTTGTGGTATAATGGCGGCTGAATTGGGACTCAATCCCAAATTGGCCAAACGCGCCGGTTTACTGCATGATATTGGAAAAGTTCCTGAGGAAGAAACAGAACTCAGCCATGCATTATTAGGTGCCAAACTTGCTGAAAAATATGGTGAACATCCAAGCGTAGTGAATGCCATTGGCGCTCACCACGATGAAATGGAAATGACCTTCGTTATTTCTCCCATTATTCAGGCTTGTGATGCCATTAGCGGTGCGCGCCCCGGCGCACGTCGCGAAATTATGCAGCAGTACCTGAAGCGTATTAAAGATTTGGAATCGCTGGCACTTACCTACAGTGGTGTAGAAAAAGCTTATGCTATTCAAGCGGGTCGCGAACTGCGTGTAATTGTGGAAGCTGATAAGGTAGGAGATGCAGACAGCGATCGTTTAAGCTTTGAAATAGCCCAAAAAATTCAAACCGAAATGACTTACCCCGGTCAGATTAAAGTAACAGTGATTCGCGAAAAGCGCGCGGTGAATGTGGCGAGGTAAGTAAATTTCAAATGAAATATTTAAAAAAGGCGGGTGGAAACATTCGCCTTTTTAATGCCATATTATCTTAAGCAAATGCCCTAAAATCTGCGCCAATCTGATAAATCAGTGGGAGTATATAGCCCGGTAGAGTAGAGTGGTAAGAGCAATTGCCCTTACCTACCCCCTCATCAAACCGTACGTGCAGTTTTCCTGCATACGGCTTTCCTAACATTTTCGTCATTAGCTTTCACAGTGGTCGTGTCGGAGCATGGTATTTTGTTGG
>JBGSLS010000063.1:0-103527 GCA_041740575.1 Chitinophagaceae bacterium
TATTGATGAATATGTATTTAGGTTTAACAGAAGGAATAGTCGGTCAACCATTTTTAATTCGATAATTTTCAGGTTTATGAACGCGGTGCCAAAAACGTATACTGATTTAAAAGCCATTTGCGCATAAAACACCTAATCCTATCAATTTTTGTGGGAATGGAGGTGGAAATTTATTTAAAAATTGCTCTGAAAGCTATTAATTTATTTGAATTGATTTATTTATTTATTATTACTTGGTTGTTATCAAAAAAAATCAATAAAACATTTGATTTTTGTTTAAACTTTACTTTAAAATATTATGGATCTTCACTTTTTTTGTGGATTCTATTATTAACCTTTTTATCATTATAAAAATTATATGAAAGCACTTTCAATTATTTTAGCAGCAATACTACTTTCTGTATTTTTATTATATCTATTATTAAAAGGAAATCTTACATTTTTGAATAATTTAAAATCAGAATTTATAATAAATAAATCTATACCGTCTTTTGAATTTTTCCAGCTTGATAGTGTGAAATATACTCATAATGATTTACCAAGAAATACTTCATTATTCATTATTCATTTTAATTCAACCTGTGAACATTGTCAGGTATTTGCTCGCCAATTATCTATTTATGCAAATGATTTTTCTAAATCTCAATTGCTATTAATATCTGAGGAAAATTTATATACTTTAAAAAAGTTTGAAATTGAGTATAATTTAAATCAACTTAAATTTGTTAAAATGCTTAACTCTAATCATATTAAATTTTACGAGTCATTTAACTCTAATACTATACCTGCAATTTTCATATTTAATAAAAGAAAACAACTTGTAAAAAAATTTGAAGGTGAAGTGAAAATAGAAGCACTATTAAAGTATGTAAATGGTTAATAAGGGAAAACTTAATTTCGGCTTATTAGAGAGGACATTCGTTATTCAACATGGTCAAAGTGACTGCGGTGTTGCCTGTGTACTTTCTCTAATTCGGTATCATGGAGGCAATAATAATTTTGAAAACCTTCGTAGATTAAGTGGTACCACAATAACAGGTACTACACTTTTAGGTCTTTATCAGGCTGCACAGGCAACCGGTTTTGATGTAGAAGGCTGCGAAGCAGATTTGGATGCCTTGCTCGCCCATCCATCTCCCTGCATCTTGCATGTTGTTATGGAAGGCAATATGCAGCACTATATTGTTTACTATGGCAAAAAAATAGAAAAGGAAGGTCAGCCTTTGTTGATTATTGGAGACCCTGCGAAAGGGATTGTAAACCTTTCACCTGATGAACTAAATGCGATATGGAAATCAAAAACCTGCCTTTTACTTACACCCAATGCATCTTTCCAAATAAAAAAGGATATTTCCCATGAAAAGCTTCAATGGATTAAAAGACTCCTTAAGGATGACGTGACGTTGCTGCTTATTGCCGGAATTTTGGGAATTGTTATGGCAGCTTTGGGGCTAACTATGGCCATTTTTTCACAGCGGTTAATAGATGAATTTCTTCCCCAAAAGCAATATACCAAACTATACACAGGCATTGGACTTGTATTTTTATTGCTGCTTGCTAAAGAAGCAATCACGTTTGTGCGGATTCAATTATTAATCAGCCAGGCAAGAGATTTTAATCTTCGGATTGTTAAGGAATTTTTCAGTCGCCTGCTTCATTTGCCCAAGCCTTTCTTTGACACACGAAAAATTGGGGAACTCACCGCACGTTTGCATGACACTAACCGGATACAGCGTGTAGTAAGCCAGATTGCAGGAAACACGCTGCTCGATGCCATTGTAGTAATGGTTACTTTGGTATTTGTTTTTTCTTACTCACTAACCAGTGGTTTTATTACGCTGATAGCTTTACCGGTTTTCTTTATTCTTATTTATAGCAAAAATAAAAAAATAGCCGAAGCACAACGTTCAACCATGGTGGGTTATGCCATGGCGGAGGGGCATTTCATATCCACGTTGCAAGGTATTGAAACGATCAAAAACCATAGCAAGGAATCACTTTTTTCAGATGTTAACAATTCCATTTACCAAAATTACCAATCGGCTGTTTTTAGGTTGGGGCAAATACAAATGAGGCTTTCATTTTCGGCCAACACATTTGCCGCGTTACTTTTGTGCGGGTTACTCTTCTATTTAAGCCATTCTGTGCTAAATAACCAATTAAAAACAGGTGAACTAATGGCCATCATGGGTATGGTAGGCTCTTTACTTCCATCAGTAGCAAATCTTGCATTGCTCAGTATCCCTATCAATGAGGCGCAAATTGCATTTAACCGCATGTATGAATTTGCAGGCATTAAAAATCTTGAAGCGGGTAATATAGAACCTCGGCATTTTGATAAAATCGAAGCGGTTGACCTTTCTTTTCGCTACCCGGGCAGGAGTATGATTTTACAAAACCTTTCCTTTTCCGTTCATAAAGGTGAAATCGTTGCCATAATGGGCGAAAACGGTTGTGGAAAAAGTACATTGGTTCAATTACTGATGCAGCATTATACACCTGAAAGTGGAAACATTTGTATAAACAATGAAATTAGTCTTGCTGAAGTGGATAGAAATGCCTGGAAAGGTATGGCAGCCATTGTACCACAACAGGTTCATATTTTCAACGGAACGGTGCTGGAAAATATAGCTTTTGATGATGCCGGAAAGGATCCGCAAGCTGTTGTCGATTTTTTAATGAAATATGGTTTTGCCCCTTTCATAGACAGTTTACCACAATCTGTAATGACATTGGTTGGCGAAGAAGGTATCAACCTGTCGGGTGGGCAAAAGCAAATGATTGCCTTAGCAAGGGCATTGTATCATCGTCCGCAGTTGCTCATGTTAGACGAAGCAACCGCCGCAATGGATAGAGAATCAGAACTGTTTGTATTACAGTTGCTTAAGCGCCTTAAAACGGAAATGGGTATTATAATCATTACACACCGGCTGCATGTATTAAAATCCTTTTGCGACCGGATTTTCGTTTTGGATAAAGGTACCATTGCCACTACGGGCAACCATGCGTCGTTACTTCAATCCAATAATCTTTACAGCAGGTATTGGGCGGATATTAATGCTTAAGCAATTGCAGGTGCTGCTTCTGAGCATTACATAAAATCAAACTCATCCTACAACTCCTTCCTCAACCTCGCCACCGGATTATTCAAGTGCTCCCTGTATTTCCTCCTGCCGGTGACCATGCAATATTCCAGCGGGATTAGCCAAAATAAAGATCTTAAAAAAAGACATATCCCAATATGGGAACCTTTTCTGTACCTTTGTCAAAATTTAAAATTTGCGCATTATTGCAAAAAAGATATTGAGAGACTTTTGGGAAATGCATCCGGATAGCGAACAATCCTTAAAAGCCTGGTATCAGGAAACGTCAAAAGCTGTATGGACAAGCCCAAATAATATCAAAGTAGCATATCCAGGTGCCAGTATTCTATCCGAAAACAGGGTTGTTTTTAATATAAGAGGAAACCATTACAGGCTGATTGTGAAGATCAGCTATGATTATCAAATGATCTGGATTCGGTTTATAGGTACACATGCCGAATATGATAAAATAAATGCTAAAACAATTTAAAATGGATATAAAGCCAATTAAAACAAAAAAAGATTATGAGCAAGCCGTTGCGCGACTTGAAATAATTTTTGATTCAAAAAAAGGAACGGCGGAAGGGGATGAGCTGGAAATATTGGGCATGCTGATTGACAATTATGAAAATAAACATTTCCCGATTGAATTTCCCGATCCAATAGAAGCCATTAAATTCAGAATGGAACAATTGGGTTATAACCAAACCGATTTGGCCAATGTGGTTGGCTTAAAAAGCCGGGCAAGTGAAATTCTCAATCGTAAAAGAAAATTATCGCTCGAAATGATTCGGAAAATACATGATCAATTGAATATTCCAACGGAAGTGCTTATTCAATACTATTAAAAAACATATTATGCAGCGTAAGCTTTACCTTAACACCCTCACAACTCCTTCCTCAACCTCGCCACCGGAATATTCAATTGCTCTCTATATTTAGCCACGGTTCGCCGCGCAATGTTGTAACCTTTCTCCTGCAGCATATCGGTAAGTATATCATCGCTCAGGGGTTTGTGCTTGTCTTCAGCTTCTACCATTTCACTGAGAATCTTTTTTACTTCGCGGGTGCTTACTTCTTCTCCACTATCGGTACTCATGCCTTCGCTAAAGAAAAATTTGAGCAGCAGGGTGCCAAATTCGGTTTGCACATACTTGCTGTTGGCTACACGGCTAACGGTGCTTATATCGAGCCCGGTTACTTCGGCAATATCCTTCAATATCATCGGTCGCAGGCTTGTTTCATCGCCGGTAATAAAAAATGCATGCTGATGGTTCATAATGGCGCGCATGGTGTTGTATAGCGTTTCCTGCCGCTGCTTAATGATATCGATAAACCATTTAGCCGAATCTATTTTTTGCCTGATAAATTGAACCGCTTCTTTTTGGCGTTTATCTTTTTTGCTACCCCTTTCATAATCGCGCAGCATGTCCTTGTACCCATCGCTTATGCGCAGGTCGGGAGCATTTTTGCTGTTCAGGGTAAGCTCGAGTACACCACCATTGTTGATTACAAAAAAATCGGGGATTATGTAATGGTTGGTACCGCTTTCTCCTGCTGCCTGTCCGCCAGGCCGGGGATTAAGTTTGGTAATTTGCCCCATTACTTCGCGCAACCCGTCATCGCCAAGGTCCAAAGCTTTTTCAATGCGCTCGAAATGCTTGCGGGTAAATTCATCAAAATAATGTGTAATAATTTCCAGCGCCTTGGTTACTTCCTTACCCTCGGCCGCTTGTCGCTTTAGCTGTATGTAGAGGCACTCCTGCAAGTCGCGGGCGCATACTCCGGGCGGATCGAATTGCTGAATCTGCTCTATCAACCCACGCACCTTTTTCTCGTCGGTATAAATGCTTTGCCGGAAAGCAAGGTCATCTACAATGGAAGCCACTTCGCGGCGCAGGTAACCATCATCATCAATGCTGCCCACAATTTGCTCGGCTACTTTGCGGTCTTCATCGCTTAGTTCCAGCATGCCTAATTGGTCTATCAGCAGGTCGTGAAAACTCGTTTCTACCTTGTAAGGCATCACCTGCTTATCATCAAGTTCGGGATAGTTATCGTCCTTGAGTTTGTACTCGGCCACATCATCGTTATCGGCATAGTCGTTTATTTCCCAGGTATCCAATTCAAAAGGGTCTTTTTCTTCATCTACATCCTGCACACGGTCGTCGCTATCGCTTGCCGTGTCGGAAGATTCGGCGTTTTCCCAGGCATCTTCTTCGCCCACCGAAACTTCCAGTGCGGGGTTCTCTTCAATTTCTTCTTTTATGCGGTCTTCGAGATAGGCAGTAGGTACCTGCAGCAATTTCATAAGCTGAATTTGCTGCGGCAACATTTTCATTTGCTGTTTCTGCCCGAGTGATTGTGATAACGCCATGTGTGTTTTTACAAAATAATTGGAACAAAATTACGATTGCGCAAAGCAATGTGTATTTTTACAAAGGATAAACGGTAAAATGAATTCTAACAAAGTTTTTTGGGCACCCATGCTGATAGTAGCAATGTGGGCAGGGACCTTACAGGTTTCGGCACAGACCACCCTGCCTGCCAAACTCCCGGCAACCTTTGTTTTTGTACCCAAAAAACCTGTTGCAGACCCATTTATTTACCAATTTCAACTCGCCAACCGTAAGCCGACACAATCAAAACCTAAAGTTGATTTTTACCAGAACCTGCCGGCACAGGTATCACCAGCGCTTAGTATGCAGCAATGGGGCTGGTATTGCAGGGCCGAATATAAATTTCAACAGACTACTAAGTTGCCGCTTTATCTGAGGCTTGGAAGTAAGGAGCAAACGGATATGCTCGAAGGGAAATTGAAGTAGGATCTTCTGATATAATTGATGAAAATAGATTTTTCGGTTAATCCTTCCGGTACAGTGGAAGGAATTCCTTATTCAATTTTTAATATTTCATCATTCCTGCCATTAGCTTCGCAAAAATTGCCATTTATGCCAAAATCGGTTTTTCCTGAGTTCGTTTTGGTTCTTTTTCTTGTTACATCCTGTACTACAAGTGAAACCGAAGCACTTTTTCAAGCCATCCCATCTTCCCAATCCGGCATCACATTCTCCAACCAACTCACCGAATCAGCCTCCCAAAGCATTGCCACCTACGAATATTTTTACAATGGCGCAGGAGTAGCCACAGGCGACCTTGATGGTGACAACCTCCCCGACCTTTTTTTTACCGGCAATATGGTACCCAACAAACTATACCTGAACAAAGGCAATATTCAGTTTGAAGATATTACCGAAAATGCAGGGGTAGCAGGCAAAAAAAGTTGGAGCACCGGGGTAAGCATGGCCGATGTAAATGCAGATGGAAGGCTTGATATTTATGTTTGCTATTCGGGGCCGGGGACTGCTGCCGACAGGGCCAATGAGCTGTACATCAACAATGGGGTGCAAAATGGTAAACTTACTTTTACGGAGAGCGCCGCAGCATTTGGATTGGATGCAACCGGCACTTATACCACGCAGATGGTTTTTTTCGACTACGACAGGGATAACGATTTAGATGCGCTGATGGTAAACCATGCCAACGAATTTTACAATGTTTTTGTAAACACAAGCAGGCTGCGCCGCCTGCGCAGCCCCGAATTTGGCAACAGGCTATACCGCAATGATGGCGGGAAATTTATTGATGTAAGCGAAGCCGCCGGCATTGACGGTAGCAATGTAAACTTTGGCCTCGGTGCAGCCATAGGCGATGTAAACAACGATGGCTGGCCCGATATCTATGTAACCAATGATTACAACGAGCAGGATTTTCTCTATTTAAATAATCAGGACGGAACTTTTACCGATCATATAAAAACGAGCATGAATCATATCTCGCTGTTTAGCATGGGTGTAGATATGAGCGATATTAACAACGATGGACAGGTTGACGTAGTTACACTCGATATGCTGCCTGAAGATCATTACCGCCAAAAAATATTGAAAGGTCCCGATGGTTATGATACCTACACGAGGCTGGTGGATAGTGGCTTTCACCATCAGCAGATGCGCAACATGCTGCAATTGAATATGGGCGTTCATCCCGATGGCAAGCCACGTTTCAGCGAAATTGGCCAACTCGCGGGCATGAGCCGCACAGACTGGAGTTGGGCGCCCCTGATAGCCGATTATGATAACGATGGGCATAAAGACCTATTCATCACCAACGGTTATGTGCGGAATTTTACCGATCTCGATTTTTTGAAATATACTTTTCCTGAAGCACAGGCAGCAGCAACGGCAAAAGGCGATTCATTGGCTATATGGGAAGCCGTGAAAACCCTCGAAAGTACGCCCGTAAGCAATTACCTGTACCGCAATAACGGGAGCCTGATATTAGAAAATACCACCGAAGCATGGGGGCTTAATGAAGGACTCGTAAGTACTGGCGCCGCATGGGCCGACCTCGATAACGATGGTGACATAGAACTTATTACCAACAACACTAACGCACCCGCATCAATCTGGAAAAACCATACAAATGAGCAAACAAAAAACCAGGCGCTGCGTATAAAACTGAAAGGGCCTGCCGGCAACCCCTTTGGCATTGGCGCGCAGGTAAAGGTTACAACGGGGGACAGCTTGCAGCAGTACGATTTGTATCCCAACAAAGGTTATCAATCGAGTGTGGAACCGTTACTTACAGTTGGCATTGGAGAAAAAACTTCCATTCCTTTGCTCACCATTACCTGGCCCGATGGGAAAATGCAAACGGTAACCAATGTGACCACAGGTAAAGTGATGGAAATTGCTTACAAACCTGATGCCCCCACCATGGTTCGTGAGGGCACGAACCGCAGCGGCGGTAATGCAATCATTTTTTCACCCGATGATGGCTTAAACTTTCAGCATAAAAGCGATCTGTTTATTGATTTCAAACAAAACCTATTACTTCCGCATCAAATAAGCAGGCAGGGGCCTTTTATGGCGAAGGGTGATGTGAATGGCGATAAAAGAGAAGATGTTATCATTACAGGAAACAGCTTGCAGGGAACAACACTATTCCTTCAGCAACCCGATGGCAGATTTACTCCAGCCCCTTCGCAGCCCTGGCAGCCATGCGGACTTATAGCCGATGGCGCAATTGCATTTGTAGATGCCGATGATGATGGAGATATGGATGTATACATCGCAAAAATGGGTATGCAATTACCTGAATCAGATCCTGCTTTTCAGCACCGGATTTTTATGAATGATGGAAAAGGAAATTTTACCGAAAACACAACTGCGCTGCCACCTATGATGGTGAATAGTACTACGGTTACCGTTGCAGATTACAACAAAGATGGTAAACAAGATTTGTATGTAGGCGGACGCGTAATACCCGGTCGCTACCCGGTAATTCCCACCAGTTATTTATTAAAAAATACCAGCACGACAGGCAAAGTTTCCTTCGAATATGCAAGGGAACAAACATCGCAGGTGCTGCGTCAAGCCGGGCTCGTTACAACGAGTATTTGGGCCGATGTAAACAAGGATAGTTGGCCCGATTTAATCGTTGCAGGAGAGTGTATGCCCATAGGATTGTTCATTAATGCCAACGGACAATTAAAGGAATCAGTCGAAGCAGGTTTTACCGGCAGCGATGGATGGTGGTGCAGCATTGCCGTTGCCGACCTCAATGGCGACGGGCATTTAGACATCGTGAGCGGCAATGCGGGTTTGAATATGCCCATAAAAGTTTCACCCGAAAAACCCGCAACACTTTGGTATAATGATTTTGATGGCAACGGCAGTATTGATCCTTTTTTGGTTCATACAATTGGCAATCAAACAGCACCGGCACTTACGCTTGATGATGTGGCGGAACAAGTGCCGCTCATCAGAAAACAATTTGTTCGCTACCATCAATATGCCGCTGCAAACTGGGATGAAATGTTTACCAAAGAAAAACGCGGACAGGCACTCAAACATGAAATAAAATACCTGCGTACCTGTTGGTGGCAAAATGATGGGAAAGGAAATTTTACACGGAAGGAATTGCCGGATGAAGTACAATTCTCCACCGTGCAAGGGATAGATATTACCGACGTAACTGGCGACGGCTTGACGGACATCTTACTTGTTGGCAACTACTATCCATGGCGTATTCAGTGGGGGCAAATGGATGCATCGTATGGGTGGGTGCTTAAGGGAAATGGAAAAGGGGCGTTTACGGTGATGTATCCGCAACAGAGTGGTTTTTGGGCGGGCGGGGATGTGCGTTCATTGCTTCGAATGAATTTGAATAATAACCCCTGCTGGATTGCCACAAAATATAATGATAAGGTTCAGGGATATCGTTTGGATAATAAATAATACTTCGGTCCGAGCCGTGTCTCCCGCAGGGGACATGGCGACTCTAAACAAGAAGTTTAATACGCAAAATATAAAAACACCCTCCCATAACATTTGTCACCTCCGCCACACTGTGTATCAAATACTTTTGCCAAAATGGGCATGGCCCTTTTATTTCCCTTTTGATATGAAAAAAATCGCGCTGGTATTCAGCACCTACCTTCTTTTATGGATACAGGTGTCAGGACAATCTTTTGATGTACGGGTAGAACCCATGGATGGGGTTCCTTCCATTGGCCTGCAATCTTTTGCCTGGGCGCAAAACGAAGGATATTGGCTTTTGGCAGGAGGCCGGTTGGATGGTTTGCACCGCAGACAGCCCTTTGCCGCTTTCGACATTGCCGGGCACAATAAGCAACTGATGGTAGTGGAACCGGCAACTGGTAAAATGTGGACCGCCCCGCTAACCGGACTGCCCGCTGCCATGCAAGACCAATTAAGCGCTACCAATATGGCCTTTATTACCGAAGGTGAATACCTGTATATTGCCGGTGGATATGGTTACAGTGCAACGGAAAAAAACCATACTACTTACCCCAATTTACTGGCGCTGCATGTAAAAAAGTTGGTTGAAGCCGTTAAAACAGGTAGCCCCCTTCAGCCCCACATACGGCAGATAAGCGATCGTAATTTTGCGGTTACCGGCGGCGCATTAGAAAAAATTGATAGCCACTTTTATCTCGTAGGCGGACAACGGTTTATAGGCCGCTACAATCCCCACGGACCGGACCATGGCCCCGGATTTATACAGGAATATACAAACGCTATCAGGCGATTTACGATAGACGATAACGGCGAAAAACTAATGGTGACCCATTTACCCGAAACCATTGACAAGGCCAACCTGCACCGCCGTGATTTTAATGTGGTTCCCCAAATAATGCCCGATGGTAAGCAGGGGCTTACCGCTTTTTCGGGCGTGTTTCGTAGCGATGCAGACCTGCCTTACCTTACTTCGGTTAACATCAATAGCAACGGACATGCTGTGCAGCCCGGGTTCGAACAGTTTTACAACCATTACCATTGTGCCAATATTCCGCTGTACAGTGCCAGGGAAAACGAAATGCATACGGTATTTTTTGGCGGCATTGCCCAATACTACGACAGCGCCGGTATAAGAAAACAAGATGACAATGTGCCGTTTGTAAGAACGATTGCACGGGTTACCCGCGATGCCGGGGGCATGATGAAGGAATACAAACTTCCCAATGAAATGCCGGATTTATTGGGGGCAGGGGCTGAATTTATCCCGCTTGAAAATCTGCCGCATTATGCAAACGGGGTCATAAAATTCGATGAATTGCCAAAGGGTACAACCCTGATCGGTTATATTTTTGGAGGCATCAGCAGTACCGCGCCCAATGTATTCTGGACAAATAATGGCACGCAAAGCAGCGCCGCTAAAAGCCTTTTCAAAGTGAGTATTGTAAAATAATATGCTTAGTTCAGTAGTTTAAGTCCCTCGGTTGCCGATGCATCTCCGGGGTTGTACAAGAGCACTTTTTGAAAAAGTACACGGGCTTCTTTTACCCGCTGCAGCTTCAGGTTGTTCCAGGCGAGCAGCAGTAAACCATCATAATCAAACGGGTACAGGTTCACCACTTTTTCAAGGTAGGTACCAGCCTTATCATATTGTCCCTTATTGTAATAAATCAATCCCATCCGGTAGTTGGCAGTGGTATGCTGTGGATCGGTCTCCAATATCCGGTTGTAAATCCCTATCAGGTCGTTTATTTTGTTTTGCATACCCAGCGGGTAGCACAGACCAAGCTTGGGCTCAATGGCATAAGGCTTCAAGGCAACCGCTTTCTGGTAATACTGCACCGACTCGGCCAATTGCCCCGACAAATAAGTAAGCCAGCCAAGCCTGAGATTGATTTCGTAGCCATCGGCAGCATACACTTTGGTCAACGATTCTATTGCCCTTTTGTATTCCTTATTTTTTTCGGCCGTATAGCTATTGGCAAATGCCTGTACCAGCGGATCCTGTGCCGATGCGTTAAACACCATCAAACCAAAAAGGGAAACAGATACCCAAAACTGCTTTTTTAAAAAAACCATGACACACCTCCTGTGATAGAAAAACTGTTGAAATAAATAGGATTATACGTTTGGATTAGAGAACCTTCGGGGTAAAAAACACTTTCGTTGCGTAACCATGAACCCTCCAATTGCAAACGGGTTTTTAAGGTTGGGGCAAAAAACAACCGCAAACCGCCCCTGCTTTTTACTATATCCATAGTATTAAAAAGGACGGCACCCTGGTTGGCCACAAAGTTCTGCATATCACCAAAAGTAACATACCCTTCCGTCCACCATTTGGAGGATAATTTTACCCCTATTTGCTGGTCAAATATCAGCCGGCTCACCTTTTCGGCATCCAGCTTTTCCGTTTGGTGCGAAAGCTGGCTTACAAGGTACCATCCATAATTACCTGAGGGATAAAAGGATAATTGCACATCGGCCTGAAACTGGCTGCGGTTATTGAAATTGCCTTTATACACCATAGCAAGGCCGCTTACAAAGGGTGCCTGTGCCGATAATCCACCAAAAAAAACAGACTCGGTGGCAGATCCATTTTCCCATACCAGAACATCGCGGCCCTGTCGCTGCTGCAATACAGGCGTCACATATTTTAAACCAACGATATGCATACCCCCCAATAGCTGCACATTGCGGGCTACCCTCAATTGCGCGGTGGCAAAATATTGGTTCATGGTGGAACGGGCCTGTTCATTGGTAGTGGAAATACCTTCTTCGGTGGCAAATACATAGTGGTCTTTTTGCAGGCCGGTGTAGGCATGGTAAAAACGGAAAGATGGGCTAAACTCATGCTGAAGCCCGGCAAAAAAAACCCGGTGTCCATCGGATATAAATTGCCGTCCATCTTCATCCGGAATATCAACCGTGGAAAAAGAACCAATTGCTTCACTGTTATCTGCCTTGTTTGCATTGTAGTACACATCCACCTGCCGAAATATTTTCATCTTATCGGTTTGGGTTCTTTCTTTTTGCGCGGGCGTAAAAGATTTTGACAGCACAAGCGCTTCCATCCTGCGGCCGGCCAGCAGGTAGGCGTAGAAAAGCGATTCCTGCACAAAGGCATCCCCGTTACCCTCTGTATTTGCTTTTTCCAGGTGCGTAATGGCACGGTGGTAATTACCCGTTTCGTAGTACGCAATGCCCAGCCGCACTTGCAGATAATAAAAATCCACCCCTTCATCGAGCGCCATTTTGCCGGTTTCTATCAGCCCTTTCCAATTCCCTTCCTGGTACATGCGGTACGTTGCCGCATCCACTTCGGGCAACGAAAGATTTGTTTGACCAAAACCTATGTTTCCTAAAAACAATGCTATGCCCGTTAGCAACTGATATCTTTTACACATACAGCCTCCGTTACTTTTTTGCCATCGGAAAAATAAAAGGATTGCAACCCACTTGCCCCGGCTACCAGGCGAAACTGTATGGTACGAAGGGGAATAGAACCGCGGCGTGATATAACTGTTCCTTCCAGCATTACATCACGCACAAGCGCTGCATTTATACTTTCAGGGTAATGCAATGTATAATCTACCCTTATAAAACGGTAGAAGGGCGCCAGGAAATCCTGCAGGAACAATGCACCGCTGCCAAACAATTTGTTGACCGGAATATGGTCGGTAATTACCTGTTTTTTCTCCAGCCCGAGGCTTATCCTTTGGGCAGCCAAATAGAATTGATACAACAACGAATTCCGCGGCCCTTCGAAGTGAGTAAAATACATGATTGCCTCCTGCACCCTGAAGTATGCTTTTGCCCCGCTTTGTTCGCAAGCCAGCAATTTATTAAAGTACCCATCTATACTTACGATCCAGGTAATCACCTGCCCGGGCTGCCCATTTACTTCCCAACAGATTTTTTGCCCGTTTACAAAGAAGAAGGCCGCCCGCAACGATGGATGTGGCAACACATTGGATACTTTATCCTTTAATTGAGGAACTGCCTGCATGTGCAGTTGCTTAACGCCATTGTGCTGTATATACATATCGTTGAGTGCATACGGCAGGGTTTTGGAGCCAATAAATGGGGTAGCCTGCAATTGAAAATGCAGGTGTGGATAGGGAGAGTTACCGGTGTTGCCGCATCGCCCGATTACATCGCCCTTCTTAACCCTTTCCCCCGGCTTTACGGTAATGGAGGCGGGCTTCAGGTGGCTAAGCTTGCTGTAAAGGCCTTCCGCATGCCATATCACAATGGTGTTGCCCCAATTATGCTCAAGGTCTTTTTCACCAATCATATTGTCTTCTATACCATCGAGCACATCTTCTATGGTGCCATCTGCAGGAGCCAGCACGAGCTTGTCGTAGCAATAATAATCCTGCGGATAATCGCCACCATTACGAAAAGTATTTCCAGCTTCATCGGTCATTTCAAAATCCAGGGCATACTTCCATTCGCCCTTGTGGGTATAGGCTCCGTTCCAGGCCTGCGTAACCACCCATTCTCCATGAAAAGGCAGATGCATGGGTATGATATTCTGATTGCCAAAGCGCTCGAAATACGTAGTGTAGGCATAAAAATTTTTCTCCGGCGAATTGTACTGCACAAAATAGTTAACCAGGCCCGCAGATGGTTTTACCCTGAAATGCAAAACATACAGAAAGCCAAGGATTACAATATTGAAAGGAAGTGAATACACAGGCAATCCAAATAAAGCGAGGGCTTTTGCCAGGCTGATCGTAATTAGCGAAACAACAGGTATAAGCAGGATAACCCACAGGTAGGATTGACGGCTTGGAATAATAAAAAAGCCACCTGCCGCAATGGCGGTAAGTATATAATTGAAGCCAATATAGCTGTAGCCCGTTTCGGTAATTTGCACACCAATTATTTTGTAAAAAAACCATGCGGTAAAAAAACCAAGCAGGGAAAGCGTAAAGGCAATGCGGGAGTATAACAACAAACCTATGGACATAAGAATACCGCCCAAAATACTGTAATGAAAAAGTATGGCTGCCAGCGATAAAAAGTAGGTCCTGAAAACCGAAGGAATGGCCAGGCTGTTCCACCATTCATAAATGCGCAACAGCGGCTTTCCTCCGAGCAGGTAAATTTCGTTCAGCATGTAAATGCCACGCTCATTGAGTCCGATGGTGGTAAACTCCCTGCCTGCCAGCATAAGTGTCCATAAAGTGATAATAAAGGGTAAGCTGAGGTGGGGCAAACCATATTTGCCAATAATACCCTGTAATGCCACGGCAGCAAACAAGGCAAGGATACCGGCAACTACCACTATGAAAAAAAGCAAAGGCCCGGGTTGAAAATATACACCAAGGCCCATACCTGTAAGCAAGGCATTAAAACCATAATATCCCTGCCGGATCTGCTCCCTGTCGAGGCCCAGCAGGTAAGCGGTAATATTTGCCGTAAGTACGGCTACAAGGCCATATAAGCCGGAATAAAAATCAATGAAAGTGACCAGGAACAGGATGATGGCAAACCAGGTTTGGGTAGAAAAAAATACCTGCCCATAGCTATTCAGCATACTTTTTGCAAACCAATGGTTCAGAAAAAAATGCCTGTATGTTGCCAATCTGCTTTTCAACTTTTGTTAATCACTTCCCTGTAAAAAATATTATTCCAATTCAAATGCCTGCAAGTGGGGCGGTACTTCCTCCTGCCGGTTCAATACATTGAGATCCTCTGCCCGTCGTATAATGTGGGGATTTCCTTTTACGTCAATCATTACCACATTGGGCCGCAGGGTGATGAATTGCATCCATTGGGTATTGTTGTATGCCCCTACCCTTTTAATTACATAATGATCGCCCTTTTTGAGCAGCGGAAACTGCACTGCTGATCGCACTACATCGATGTTCATACAAAGCGGGCCATACAGGGTGGTATCTTCTGTTTGCTCCGATACCGCCGCGGCCGGTCGTATGTCGTGCTCGTACCAAAACGCGGTGAATAACAGGTTTACGCCTGTATCAATAATGGTAGATCTTCTTCCATTACTCAGCCGCTTATTGGCAATTACCGTACCGGCAATATATCCGGCATCATCTATCAGTGCCCTGCCGGTTTCGAGTATGAGCAGGGGATAATGCTCCGCCTTAATTTCCGATTTCATAAATGCAGAAACAATGGCTTCGGCAAAATCATCAAACGATGGCGCCGTATCCGTACCTGGATAGTATGCGCCTCGCAGTGTATTTTTTGATGCAAAACCGCCGCCCATGTCAATGTACTGTACTACATGGCGGAATTTTTTTTCAAGTTCAACAGCAAGTGCGGCAAGTTTAGTAGCGGCTATTCTGTAAGCTTCGGCACTCATCATGTACGTGCCTATATGTGTATGAAGCCCCACGAGGTCCAGTTTTTTATTCAGCATAATGCGGCTGAGTGCATCCCAGGCTTCTCCATTTTCGTAGTTGAAACCAAAGCGGTCCCACATGGGATAAATGCCTACATCCATATTTACCCGGATGGCTACCCGTGGACGCTTTGCCATGCTTTGAGAAAGTTGAATGATATCGTACAATTCATCGAAATGGTCAATATGAAGTACCGATTCATTTTCGATGGCTTTGCGGAGGTCCTGTTCCGTTTTATGGGGGCCGTTGAATAAAATAAATGCACCCGGCACGCCATTGGCAATGGCCTTGTCATATTCAAAACCCGAAACCACTTCGGCCCATGCCCCTTCCTGGTGAAACACCTTACATACCGCATTGAGGTAGTTGGTTTTGTACGACCAGGCAAACTGTACGCGGGGATAGCGGGATGCAAAAGCACGGTGCGCATCCTTGTACGTTTTGCGGATGGTAGCTTCGGAAATTATATACAGCGGAGAACCGAATTCGGCAATCAATTGCGAAACAGGGATGCCATCAATATGCGTAACAGGTTCCAGGTGCGTATGCATGCCAAACTTGCTGGGTAAGCCCGCATTAATGCGTTGGATAACGGGGCGTTCAAATGCTAATTTTGTCATAGTATCGGTTCCTTTTTCGTTTACAATTCTCCCAGGGTAGAAAGTTTTTCAAATTCATCGAGGTTACATATCATGTCGTATGAATAACGGATAAACATCTTGCCCACATCATACTGTGTGTAGGGCGTTACTTCCTGCCCCATCGCCAGTTTTACCATGGCTTCGGGCAGGTTTTGCCCTGCGGCCACTGCCAGGTACACCCATGCCGGCAGGCGGGGGTTAATTTCTATGAGGTATAATTCATTTTTGGCATTACGGATTAATTCTAATTCCATACCGCCGCGCCATTTGGTAGCACTTATTATTTTATGGGTAAGGTCCATCATGGTGTCATCATCAAGGGTAATACCACCCCAGGCCTTTCCTTTATCGGTAATGTATTGTTTGCGCATAGGCACCGCACCAATGGTATTGCCGTTGCCATCGCCCAGCGCAACTACATTTACTTCGGTGCCTTTTACAAACTCCTGTATTACAATAGGCAGCCCCCATTTGGCGCTTATCTTGTTAAAGTACATCAGCGCCTGATCCATGTCGTAGGCAATATAGGCATCATAAAATTTGCCCTTTACTACGTACGGAAATTCCGCTTTTTCCCGCAGGTCGTATATATCGCTGTGGCTTGTAACCGGCCAGCTATCGGGTACATGCACGCCATACTTTTTGCCATAGGCGGGCAGGTTGGTTTTGTGCCGTTCCTCAAATTGCTTAAGGGTAGGTAAAAACATTTTTATACCCCAGGAATTCAGTAAAGCATCAGACTTCATTAATCCAAATAACTCCGAATCGAAGTTTGGAATGAGCACATTGATTTTTTCCTTTTCATGTATAAAGCGGATGCGTTCAAGCAAAGGCTCAATGCCTTCGCCCGGATAGGGTACTTTATACGTTTTATCTACCAATTCGTGCATATAGGCGCCCGGTTCCAGATTTTCGTAGGCAAGGCCAATTATGCGGGGTTTAAGGGTAGATGATTCGCGCAATCCCCTGATAACAGGAATGCCCGGACCGGGGCTGTCGATATTATTGAGCCCCGAAACAGCGATGGTAACGGGCAGTTTATCCATAATCTTCTATTATTTGCATTTGCTTAAGTGTAACCTTAAAATCGTAGAGGTACCGATCAAACGTCGCCGCATCTACATCAAATTTTTCGGTCATGTAAGCGGTAATTTCCGAATCGGTTTTCCCCGATTTGATAAGGGCCATAATTTCCTGCCCCACCGGGTTGAGTGAATAGGAATCGCCCGTGGATGCATCGAAAACAAAACCGGAATCGCTAAGGGCCACACTGCGTTTTATTTTTAGATTCATAATTGATTATTTACATTACAATCCAGGAAATGAGTTACGCTTTACATGCGCGTAATCCATTAAAATGACAACGGTGAAGGTCGGTTACAGGCGATCGTTGGTAAATGACAAATGTCACCGAATATAAGGGGCTACTCCCCTTGCAAAGTTGAATCGGCCCGTTGGGCCTTGGCATACTACCAGACCCAACGGGCCGATTCAACCTAAAGGGGTCTGCAGGGCCCCGACGCACCAAGGCAATGACGAAATTTCCAATACGCTTACCCAATTCCATTCATGCACTCGTGGAATTCATTAGCAATCGTTTGGACTTACCCCACCAACGAAACACCAATTAATTTTCCAATGCCGAAGGTGATAGCCGCTGCCATTAATCCAAATAACACCTGTCTGAATCCGGAAAACCAAATGCTCTTTCCGGTGAATAATGTAATGGCGGCACCAATTAAAAATAAACCTGCCGCACTGCCTGCCACACTGAGTATAATTGCGGTAATGCCCGATGTAAACATGAAAGGAATAACCGGAATAACCGCACCGATTGCAAAAAGTACGAAAGAATAAACTGCCGCTTCCATAGCCGAACCGTGCAACTCATCTACATTTATTCCCAGTTCTTCCTTCACCAGTATTTCGTGCGCGTTTTCTTTGTTTTGCATAATGGATGCCGCCATTTCAGCCGCCTGTTCCTGTGGTATGCCTTTGGCCATATAAATTAAAGCAATTTCACGTTGCTCCCCTTCCGGATTGGTTTCAAGTTCATCCATTTCGAGTTGCATTTGATTTTCGGATAACTCCTGCGAACTTTTTACCGAAATCCATTCGCCAAGCGCCATGGATAAGGCACCGGCAAGCAGGCCTGCCACGCCCGCAAGTAATACACCTTCTCCACCCGCTGTAGCGCCCGCTATACCCATTACGAGGCTAAAGTTTGAAACCAATCCATCATTACCTCCTAAAACGGCTGCACGTAAAGCATTGCCCCCCACAGAACGATGACGTTTTTCAAATTTTGCCAAAATACTTCCCGAAACATTGGATGCATTTTCCGCAAGCGAACGAAGGATCGTTACGTGGGTGGTTTCAGTTCCGGTAACCGGCACATTATGCTTAACCTTCCCCGCAATCAATGCATTTGAAATACCCTTCTCGGTATCCATCAGCACACCTAATACATAATCGTAACCAAATATTTTACCAATCACGGTAAGGGCTTTTGCCCTGAAGGATGGACCGGGTAAAGAAGCCATGCCCTGCTTTGCTAAAAATGCTTTTGCATGACCCATTTCAATGTCACTCATTTGCCTGAAAATATGTGCAACGGTTTCATCGGTTTCGTTTACTGCAAGCACCTTGTAGAGATAGGATGCATCCACTTCGGTTTGAAGATTTTGTTTGCTGATTTTATTTGCCGACATACCCATTATTTTTATTTGTTATGTAAAAAGGTTCCTGCCCTAGTGGCGGAACCCTTTAAAGTTAACAATTCTAAACATATCTAATCATCATCACCTGTTTCACCTTGTTCACCTTGTTCACCTTGTTCACCACCACCATTTTGAATAACAGCCGTACCTATTTCGGTATGCCTTATTTGGCCACCGAGATAGCCGGTGCGGGCTACTAACCCAAAACTTACCAGCGAAAAGAAAAAGATGGCAAAAGATAATGGACGTGCCAAAGAACCTTTGACATAGCCAACAAAAAGACCTATTAAGGAAATTACGCCTAACCCGATTAAACTAATTAATGCATATAGGGCAAAATCTTCATGCTGACCTATTATGCTTTCAGCCACACCCGGTATGTTTTCCACGCCTTCTTCAGCAGCTTCTCCCGTAAGGTAAGCCACACCGGCACCCATTGCTGATAGAATGAATAGATAATAGGCTGCCATTTTTGTTTGAATATGCTTAACATAAATTCCATAACCGAGTACCAAAGCACCAAGGATAGAACCAAAAACGGGTAAATGTGTGATAAGTAAATGGAGATGTAACTGATTCATAAGGCTATTATTTTTTTGTTTTTATACTTTAATAAATTTCTCACCGCTTGTCATTGAAATTCCACAACGCTTAGGTGCTGCACCGGGGTATGTGTTGCCACAAGTGGGGCACAGGTAGTACACGGATGCTAAATTTGCCAGTTTATTGGTTTCTAATGCAAGCAATGCTTCGCGGTACAATTCCCTATGTTTCTTTTCCGTTTTCCACGCATAATTTAAACTAACCATGGCAAGTTGATTATCTGCAGCATCTGCATCTTTTAAAAACGCAGGATACATTTCTTCCACTTCATAAGCTTCCCCTTTCATAGCATACTCAAGGTTTTCCTTTGTTGTATTTACAGTAACATCCGGCGTAACAGGTTCCACGGTAACACCCATTTCTTCCATTACTACTTTATGGTTTTGTGCGTGTATATTTTCCGACATGGAAGCGGCTTTAAAAAGCATGGCTATTTGAGGGAAACCATCATCGGATGCTTTTTTTGCAAAAGCTGCATACCTTGCTGTTGCATTGGTTTCTCCCTTAAAAGCGGCTTGCATATTTGCGATTGTTTTAGTCTTCGCTTCTTCCTTACTTATTGCCGGCGTTGCATCCGCTGGCTTTATCTCATTCTTTTCCCGGGGTTCTTTCATGGATTTATCTTCATCAACAGCGCTGTTGCATGCGCTAAAAAATAACCCGGCACCCAAACAAATGGGCAATAACATTTTCTTGTATAACATAACATTTGATTTAAAAAGTAATAAATAATTTACCACACAAAGATGCCCCTGGTGTTCCTCGGGGCATCTTTGTGCATCTTTAAGATTAGCTAAAGATTATGGGGAAAAGGAAAGCGAAAAGATCGTTTTGCCGGGCTGGCTATTTACTGAAATGCTTATATGCTGTAATTCAGTTAGCTTTTTTACAATGGCAAGCCCAAGCCCGCTTCCGGGTATAGCTGCACTCCTCGATTGATCGGTGCGGTAAAACCGATTGAATATAAAAGGGAGCTGATCTTCAGGAATTCCGGGGCCTTCGTTCTGAATTGACAAAGTATGGGTGCTTGTATTCCATATACATGAAATGGTTCCCTGGTGGGGGCTATACTTTACGGCATTTCCCAACAGGTTTTCTATGATTACATCCAGGCAAAAAGCATCTGCATACACAGAAACAACAGGTGGAATATCTTTTTCAATGTGTATTCTTTTTGCAGCTACCTGTTTGGCATTTTTTCCAATCGCCTGCGCTAAGGCAGCATCAAGCGGCAATTGTTCCTTTTTAAAGTCACCGGCCGATTCCAGGCGGGCAAGTTGTAATAGCTGATCCAGTAAATAATGCAGCCGGTCCGTTTGCTCTATTACATCCCGGATTTTTTCTTCATATTGTTCAGGCTCTCTTTTCTTTCGTAATAAAACTTCCAGCGTACCTCTAATGGCCGACAGGGGCGTTCTTATTTCATGCGAAGCATCTGCGGTAAATTGTTTCTGTTGCTGAATACTTTTTTCAATCCGGTTCAGCAGTTCATTAATAGCACTCGTTAACTGATATATTTCATCCTTATGCTCCGGTAAAGGAATTCTTGTATGAATATTGGCATCATTAATACCTGAAGCTGTTTTTATTAATTGATTTACAGGAGCAATGGCGCGCGATGCAGCAAGGTAAATAACCACATACAAAATGATTAATAAAACCGGGAACGATATACAAAGGGTAACCAACAAGTTATTTAACACGTGGTATGATTCCTGTTGTGAAACACCAATGGTAAGCTGACCAATTACCCGGTTGCTTTCATTAATAATAGGAAACTGCCCCAATCGCAACCGCTGCCCTTGTATCTGAATATTAAAAAACTGTTCCTTTACTAACATCGGGTTAAAAAGGAAATTATTACTGCGCAGGTTAACCGATTTAAAGAGTAAGCTATCCCTTATATCAACAATTTGAATAAAGGTTGGATTAACTTCAACATTCTTGTGCTCCGCTTCTTCCCACTCGGGCATTTTATGTACTACAATGCTTTCCCCTTGCCAGGATATTGCGTTTAACACATCTTCTCTTTCCAGGCTAATATCGTTATCCAAATGGCGGTAAGAACTGTAATACACCACACCATAGATAACCACAAATACTACTGCCGTAGTAATGGCTACTGCCATGGTATTTATTAAGGCAATACGTCTTTTAAAACTCACCATCATGTGTAATCATTTACGCGGTAGCCTACCCCTCTTATGGTTTGAATAAATGATTCCTGCCCGGGATCATCCAGTTTTTTCCTGAGTGCATTGATAAAAACATCAATTACCGATGTGTCCTTATCAAAATGAATATCCCATATTTTTTCAATAATACGTGTTCGCCTGCAAACTTTGCCTTTGTTGCGTAACAGGTATTCGAGTAAAGCAAATTCTTTTTGGGTAAGTTCAATTTCCTTTCCATGTTTTGTTACCTTATGTATCTCGGTATCAAGCACCATTTCATCTGTGCTGAAAATCGTTTGCTCGCCCTGTACATTCCTGAGCAGCACACGGATACGTGCCAGCAATTCTTCAAATGCAAAAGGCTTTTTCAGGTAATCGTTTGCACCGGTTTCTAGCCCGAAAACAACATCATCCACGGTATCTTTTGCCGTTAGAAAAATAATGGGTACCGTTTTATTTTCCTTGCGTATGGCCCTGCACATTTCAATACCGCTTAATCCGGGCATCATCCAGTCGAGTAGAATAATATCGTACTCCGTTATATTCTGCATAACCATTTCAAGCCCAACCCTGCCATTATTCGCTACATCCACGGCAAAGCCTTCTTCTTCCAGCCCATCTTTTAAAAAGCCGGCAATAGCCATTTCATCCTCTGCTAAAAAAATCCTCATACGTATTTGTTACAATCTACATTTCCATTCAAAGTTAAACTTCCTGGTTTTTTACTCCGACATTCCCAATTCTATACCTGCGCCATGCTTAAAAACCAACTGTCCGCCAAGGTAACCGGTTCTGCCAATAGCAACAATAGCCATGGCAAACAATAACACACTTACCACGCGTACCCAGCTCTTTTTGTTCTGAAAAAAGAAAACCCCAAGGTACAAAACAGCGGTGGCTATGGTTAACCATAATGCATAGGTTGCAGCCTGTTGGTGCTGTTCCATTGCCCTTCCTAAAGAACCTTCGTCCATTCCATCCCCGGCAGCTTTACCTGCCAAATAAGACGCTATAGTTCCCAAGGTACCAAGAATTAATAAGTAAAGCGCGGTTTGCCGGAAAAAATCGGTTCTATAAAAAAGGGATACTATTTCCGAAAGAAAGCCAACCATTATAAGTGCAATGGGAAAATGCACCAACATGGCATGGAGATGTGTTGCTGAAATCATAAAAAGCGTTTTCAGCAAAATTGGGACCGTAGATGCCGGATGTAGATTAGGTCTTTCTTAAGATTGCCTTAAGATGGGCTAAAAGCAGCCAAATCGGCCATACAATGGAGAAAAGAAGGATTAATACGTCGTCGTCATATCCTCATCCACGCAAATAATAAAATCAGACTTGCCAAGGTGTTCCTTTTCCAGTTTGGAAATATCCTTTTGCGATACGGTAGATATAGTTGCAATTTTCAGCGCAGGATTCGCCTTTTTCAGGTACCAGTTAATGCCATCATAGTAATCGGAATGGTAGGCACCGTTGTAATGAATGAGCAGTTTACCCGGCTTCCATGCCTGCAGACTGAAATACGCCATGGTAGCATCTTTACTTGCCTGTGCCTTGGGCATATTTTCACTGCCATGGCCTGCCATCATTTCCATCATTTTTTTGTAGCCGGGCAAGTCTTTATCGTAGGCAATGGGCAGGGGTGCTATCCACGATTTTTCCAGCGCGGTAAGCGTATCGAGGGCTTCAAAGCCACCTTTGGATACCATGGATGCATAACGACGCGGAATATTTGAAGCCACAAACGGCAGCTTGTTGGCTTTGGCAAAATTTACCAGCGGGGCATAATCGGTTTTATAATTGTTCCAGAGCCGTACGGTACTATCGGGCATTTTAACCTTGGCATCCGATGCGAGGTATTTGTTCAATCCTTCCTGGTTGTCCTGTTCAAACATTTCGGCGGCAAGTATCAACTCGCGCATGGAGTGCAAATCTTTCGTAACTGCCAATTGCAGCCAATGCGAAATGGGGTTGTTATGAAATTCGCCAAACATTACCATGTCCTGCTTTTCGAGCATCGCAAGCATTTTGGCATAGCCTACCTGCTTGCCTTTGGCGTTGTATAAAATGTAGGATGGTTTTTGCTGAGCGCTGGCCATAAAAACAGAAAAAATGAGTGTTGCGGCAATCAGAAAACTTTTCATGTGTGTATTTTTATTGTTTTTTATTTGTCACATGGAATCCCCAATGATCATTTGTGCTCGGGTGTACGCCCGTTCGTGGGGATTTCATAAACGCAATAGTACAGCACAAGGCTGAAATAGCCGCTAACCGATATCATTAAACAGTGAAAATTAACGGATCAGGGAAATTATTAAGCCTTCCTTGAGCAATAATGGATAAAGATGGGCACTTCAGGCAACTACCTGCGCTATAGGGTTCTTTTCCGAAATAAACACATTGTACTCCGCAAGATATCTACCTGCAAGCCTTAAAATTTCTACCTGATCATTAGCAGCAAACATCTGCAAATCGATACTTTTCCGGAAACTACTCCCCCAAAAAACATCCAGATAACGACCATTGTATTGCGCCAGTTTTACTTCCTTCCAATCGTGATATTTATCGCTCTCCGCATTTTGTAAATCAAAACCAGTTTTGTTGATAGTAAGTGTTATTGATACTTTTTTAGGGTCAGGTAGAAGGTTGATACCGTAAATTATAGCAAACATAGAAAAAGTAAAAGTGCTTATACGGTTCCCATTCTTTATTGATACAATAAGGCCGACAACTCCTACCACAAATCCAGCTATGTAGAACCAGCGCTGATACTTTTTCTTTCTAACATCTTCAATGTTAACCGCAGTAAAAATATAGGACTCATTCTTCATGGGCAATGGATTTTATGTTCCAATCCGCAATCTGCGTTTTAAACGCTTGCACCTGTTCCGGATGGAAATATTTTAAGGGAATATGTGTTGCATAGTTATTTATAGAGTAAAAAACCAAGCTGCCTCGTTCCTCTTTAATTTGCACCGTACGGGATTGATAAACCGTATGCATTTCATGTGTGTACGCATTACAGTAAGCTAACCTGCCATCGGCAAGCTCAAGCGAAATTTCCCTTGGCTTGTTGTAATGCTTCCACTCCAATATGGCTGCCACCATAACAAACCCGGCGTATAGCCAAAATTTTGGTGTAAATCCATACAAATCATACTCCAATATGCAACGGATAAGAACCGGAAAAATGATAGCTGCAGCTATGCCCAAACGAGCTTTAGGCGAAATGACAGGTTGATATAAGGTTACGGCTTTCCAGGACATTGATAGCAGTTCAGGTTTCGAAAATAATACTTTGGAATAAAAAAAATGCACTAACAGATGAAAAATTTGGAAATAGATGAAGAAAGGGCGTTAATGGCTGATGTTGATTACTTTCACCCTTTCCAAAATCATTCACATCCATGATTAGAACCATTCTTCTTGTAACCATCCTGTTCTTAACAGAACTGGTTTACGCGCAGCAAAATATTCCAAATAAAACGCAAACAGCAAAACCCTTCATCCTCGGTGTCATCGATGAAATTACATCCGTACAACTCAATGAAAAACGGATCATCAATATTTATTTACCCGAAGGATATAACCCAAAAGATACAATGCATTACCCTGTTATCTATTTACTCGATGGGTCAGCAGATGAAGATTTTATCCATATCGCGGGATTGGTGCAGTTCAATAATTTTTCATGGATAAACCGTGTACCCAAATCGATTGTAGTAGGTATTGCCAATACAGATAGAAAAAGAGATTTTAGCTTTCCGTCTACGGTTGCAAGTGATAAATCAAGGATGCCAACTTCAGGTAAATCGGCAAACTTTATTGCATTTATTGAAAAAGAATTACAACCCTACATAGAAGGCAACTACAAAACCAATAGTGATAAAATGCTTATCGGGCAATCATTAGGCGGATTGTTGGCTACCGAAATTTTAATGAAAAATCCTACCCTTTTTAATAAGTATATCATCATCAGTCCATCGCTGTGGTGGGATAACGGGAGCTTATTAAAAATGGAATCAAACGTGTTACAGGAAAATTTTACCACTGCAACTGATGTGTATATTGGCGTGGGAAAAGAAGGTCTTTCGCCGGGCGATAACCCACGCGTAATGGAAGTGGATGCGAATTTGCTTGCAGAAAAATTGAAAAGCTCTAAAAGTAAAAATTTGAAGTTATATTTTGATTACTTACCGCAGGAAAACCATGCCACGGTTACGCATCAGGCGGTGTTTAATGCATTTAGATTATTGTACCCGGCAGCACATTAAAACCGGAATGCAAGCGCCATACCTAGCGTAAAATTATTTCGTGCAGGTTGCCCGTCCTGTACAAACAATTCATCAGGACTGTTATATAATTTAGCTTCCATTCGCCAACACACATTTTTAGTAAACCACCTGTCAACATTCATGGAATAACCACCGTTGCGGAAGCCATCAGCAGGCGAAGATGCAATTACTTCTCCCTTGTCATCAAAATATTCGGCACGCATAGCAATGGCCCATTTTTTGTTTGGAATATACCTTGCAATAAGCACCGGTGTGTACCAATTGTTATATTCGGTGCTGCCTTTTTCCTTTTGCTGAAATCCGCAATCAAAGCCGACGGTAATTTCCCATTTAGCAGTTGGTTTCCATATAACATACAGATCATGAAAGTATCGCATACGTCGGGTACTGTCGGGATCGTCTGTTCCAACAAACGAACTACTGTTAATCAGCCAACGGGACGATGGCTGATAGGTAACCTGATGCCCGAAAGCAGGCAGAGAACTGCCATTCACTTTCTGTATCCGTTGCCAGCCATTCAAAAAAAGCACACTGAGCAGCCATTTGCTGTTATCGGTATTATAAGTCAGTTTTACACCCGTTTCAAAATAGGGTGACCCGTCGGCCATCATGCTTCGCGTAAGGTTGGCGTAGTCAAGACCCTTGGCACCATCGCAACCAAGGTGCGAACTAAAAATACCGGCATCTACCCAAAGATTTTTTGCACGGGAAACTTTGACACCTGCCGATGCTTCATAAATTGGTTTGAGCATATCAGGTTCGTTCACCATATTGGCCTGTGTATAGGTACCCGCCATCAGGGCCAAAGATCCACGCACTTTTTCATTATTAAAAGATGCCTGTACAAGACCAAGGTTGAGATTAACCTCGTTGGCGCGGTTGTGCGAGTACACAAATGACGGACGCAAATGATTGGCAGGTTTGCTGAAATCGTATAGGTAATAGATTTCAGCATAAGCAGTAATGATGAGAGAAGAATCGGCCAAAACAATCTGGGCGTGGGTTAAAAAACTTGCCGGAAGCCAACATACCAAAAAAAGTAAACATCTTAACAGGTGTTGATTAATCGGGTGACGATATATTTTATGTGAAGTCATATTTCAACAGGTATATTCTTTTTCTCAATCTATATTTCTCTCTTTACTTCAATGTAAATCTACCTGATAAAGTTAATAATTTGCCTTACACTTGTCGTAAATGCGTAATTTATTTTTCATTTTTGCTATCTCCGCTTCTTCTCTCATCATTACTTCATAATCAATGACAGCTTCCTTCATCAGGTCGAGCCCGTATTGCCTTATAACTGTGATAATTTCCAGCGCTTTTTAACCACGATCTGATAAATGTTACCCGGTATGTGGCTGTACTTCGGCAAAAGTTTCTTTTATCACAAAGCCATCCCTTACCAATTCTTTTAAGGTTAGGGCAAGCATTTTCTAGCTGATAGGTGGTATATCCTTTTGCAATTCGCTATACCGGCATGATTGTTTTTTCAATCGCCATAGCACAGGAATTTTCAAGGTGCTGCCGATTTTTTTAAACACACAATCTACCGGGTTGTAGAAAGGCTGACCATTTATAATTACATCGGGCATAAAGCAAAGTTAGAAGAAAGTCTCCCTTCATACGGCTCTTCTTGTTTTTAAATCGCAATATAGTTTTTAGCTATGGATGCGCCTATGGCCAGTGTATAAATATTACCATGGCTATTGGTTGCGATTTTGTTTCAAAATAATCAATTATACCATTGCTGGTTGTGTAATAAAATTTTGAATCCAAACAAGCCTGCTCCTTCGCTCCGCACTCATTACAAATGCTTCATCACTACAACAGGCAGGTGATAGAACTCGTATCACAAAAAAAAATCATATTCAATCCAGAAGCTGCTTTTACAAAAAGGACAGAACTGAATTCTAACAAATATGGCTTTAAAAGTTCTATTTGGCCAAATTATTAAGAACCAAAATTATTGCATCCATCCTCCTAACTTATCACTCCGATCCCTCACCCTCTCCAACTCCTCCCTCGACACCTTAAAAACCATCCAATGCCTCGTCTACGCAGGAAAACTGATTTTATCCGAAATATCACGCCAGGTTTTTAAATCGAATGATGCCACAGCGCCATATTTTTTGTCGAGGTATTTGTTGTTATACACCAGACACTTGCTGTCAATTCTGCTTTACTATTCATTAGGATCGATATAACATCTCTTACGAATCTTCCTTATTCCAACGTTCAAGTTTTGTAATCCCCTTTGTCATTGCATCTGCAATCATAGCCGGCAAACCATATTGCTGTAATTTTTTAGAAGCATAGGCCTGCATATCTGCCGCAGTCCAATCGGGCTGTACAAATGCACCATCTTTATAACAATAGCTGCAATATTTATGGCTTTCACTTCCATCGGCATTCGTACCCCGGCCTGCTGCTTTGTTTATGGGAATTCCGCAACTTTGGCAACTGCTATAACTTTTTTCTGATTGGCTCATATTATTTATTATTGGCATGAACACTAGTTATTCCCAACGTTCCATCCTTCAACCCTGCACCATTCACTTTAATGCTAATGTTACCCGGTGTGTTAGTGGATTGCACCAACAAAACCAATTTACCATTGAAGGCTTTCATGGTAGGTAAATGAAACTGTTCGAGCGATGTAGCATCACCATTACAGGCAGCGCGGTACACACCATTGCCTGTAACATTAAATGTCAATTGTTGTGCTGCATTGGGACAAACATTTCCGTTTTTGTCAACAATGGTGGCGGTTATAAAAGATATATCATTTTCATCGGCATCAATGGTCGTTCTATCGGGTTCCAATAAAATTTTATAAGGCTTTCCGGCAGTAACTACCTGCTTTTCCGCTTCGGGTTTTCCATCATTACCATAAGCAATTACTTTAACGGTTCCGGGTTCATACTTTACATCCATCCACATCAGGCGATAGCGTTCCTGCGGTGTACCATTCTTATGCTTTCTCCGCATGCCCATACTCTTCCCGTTTACAAAAAGTTCTGCGCTGTCGTAACTCGTGTACACAAATACCGGGGTGGTTTGTCCTTCCCTGCCTTTCCAGTTCCAATGCGGGAGTATGTGCAAGGTTTTTTCGGTGGTATTCCAGCGGCTACGATACAGGTAAAACCTGTCTTTGGGGATGCCTGCCAAATCAATCATACCAAAATAAGAGCTGCGTGAAGGCCACTTATCGTCGTAGGGTGTAGGCTCGCCGAGGTAATCGAAGCCAGTCCATACAAACTCACCAATTACCCATGGCTTATCATCCTGCAGCATAAAATCATCTTCGGGCAAATTGGACCAACTGCAATACTCCATGTCGTAAGATGAGCATTGGTAATCGTCATATTGTTTTTCTATGGCTTTTTCTACCGGAAACTTATAAACGCCACGCGAACTCACCGTCGATGCCGTTTCGGAACCCAACAAAAATCCCTGTGGAAAAGCCTTGTAAGCTTCTTCGTATAAATGCGTGCGATAATTTAAACCGGGAATATCCACCAATGCACCAAAGCCGGAAGCCATGGTTGCTTTTACCTGATCCATGCCAACGGTAACGGGGCGGGTGGGGTCTTCGCGGTGAAAAAGTTCCTGCAACCATTTAGCCCTTTTTACCCCTTCGGCGCCAAACTGATCGGGTACTTCGTTGCCTGAACTCCACATGACTATGCTCGGATGATTGCGGGTTGCATGTATCAGGTTTACTACATCTTTTTCTGCATCGGTTTCAAAAAAACGTGCGTATCCATTCTTCACTTTTGGTTTCGCCCATTCATCAAAACTTTCGGCTAAAAACATGAAGCCCATTTCGTCGCATAATTCCAATTGTTCAATTGAAGGCATGTTGTGCGAACTACGGATGGCATCACATCCCATATCTTTCAGGATGCGGAGTTGCCTGCGCAAAGCAGCTACATTAATGGTGGTACCCAAGGGCCCAAGATCATGATGCAAACATACGCCTTTGAACTTGCGGGTAACGCCATTCAACTGAAACCCGGTGGAGGGTTGATAACTGATTTTGCGTATACCAAATCGAGTGATTACTTCATCTTTCAATTCGTTACCCACAAAAATTTTAGAAACCGCTTTATACAGGTTAGGCGTTTCAGGCCTCCAAAGTTTTGGTTGATACACGGCAATATTTTGCTCAAATTCTTTTCCAAAATTCGTTTGCGCGGTATCGGTCGCTACACGGTTTCCATTGGCATCGAAAATATCGGTAACAAGCTTTACATTTTTACCCGATACTTTGGTTTTGATATTCACCTTGGCAAGTTCTTGGGTAATTACAGGTGTTGTAATAAAAGTGCCCCACTGATCAATACTCTCTTCGTTTTTTACGATAATGCGCACCTTTCTATACAAACCAGCGCCGGGATACCAGCGTGATGATTGCTCCACATTATTCAGGTGAACAGCGAGCATGTTTTTCTGACCGCCTACAACCTGCTTGGTGATATCAAAATAGAAATAATTATAGCCATAATTCCATTCACCCACTTTTTGCCCGTTTACAAATACTTTCGGCTCACTCATGGCGCCTTCAAAAAGGATCAGCGCTTTTTGTCCCGGCTTCAAAGTTGGAAGGCTAAATTCGTTTCTGTACCAGGCTTCGCCGATATAGGGAAGCGCACCGGTTCTGCCGGTTTTTTCGCTCGCTACTTTTTCATTGTTTTGGGTAATGGCCACTACCTGTTTATCAATCTCTTTATCAAAAGGCCCGTAGATGGCCCAATCGTGCGGCACGCTTACGTTTTGCCAGTCTTTATCATTGAAATATTTCTCAAAAGCCTGATCATTTTTCCCCTTGCTAAACTTCCAGCCATCGTTTAACTCAGTTACAATTCTTACCTGCGCCAAACTCAATTTCGCTAATAACAAACTAAAAAAAATAGCGATGGCAATTTTTCGGATATACATAATGATAATTGCATAATAATTATGGCTACAAAATAAGGCGATTGAAGGGGAGCGCGGGGAAAAAAATTGGATAATTTCTACCTCCGGCGGATATTTTCTGGTGAATCTTTGCTCTACAGCTCCAATAAATCATCAATCTAAATCAGGAAACTGTATCCACACCATAAAAAAATGGGCATCATGGTATTGCATTCATAATGTAAATTGCATCTATTCGCACAACCTGTGCTTCAGATAGATGGGGAAGGACTTTCCAGACAACCGCTTACCATAGTTGATGTATGGGAATGGAAACCAACATTTTAATTCATTCATTTTTTCATTATGATAGCTTACCATTTTTTGCGGACATTAGCCTTTGCCATTTCTTTAACAATTGCTTCCGATGTTATTATTGCACAAAAAAGTTATAAAAAAGACAAAACACTTTTGCGCAGTATTGACAAACAATTAAAAGCTTCAGCCGCGCAATACATGGTGTTAAAAGAAAACCTGCCTGCAGAAAAATTTCCGAAAACTTATTTTCCGCAAACCGGAAAATACGAATGGAGTAACAGCGGTTGGTGGTGCAGCGGGTTTTATCCAGGTACACTTTTTCTATTATATGGTGCTTTACAAGATCAGGCATTGAAAACCGAAGCAGACCGCATGCTTACACTGCTGGAAAAAGAACAATACAACAAGTCCACCCACGATCTTGGTTTTATGATGTATTGCAGCTATGGCGAAGCGCAAAAACTGAACCCATCCGAAGCCTACAAGCAGGTACTGATTAACAGCGCCAAATCACTATGCACACGGTTTAATCCCACCGTAGGTTGTATCCGTTCATGGAATTCAAAGAATGATGATTTCCTGGTAATTATTGACAATATGATGAACCTCGAATTATTGTTTTGGGCCACAGAAGTAACCGGTGATTCTTCATTTTACAACATTGCGGTTACGCATGCTGATAATACGATTAAAAACCATTTCAGACCCGACAATAGTTCGTACCATGTAATAAATTATAATGCAAATACCGGCGGTATAAAAGAGAAAAAAACGGCACAAGGCTTTGCCAACGAAAGTGCATGGGCACGCGGGCAAGCGTGGGGATTGTACGGCTACACCGTAATGTATCGCTGCACTAAACAACAGGTGTATCTCGAACAGGCGATGAAGATTGCCAACTTTTTACTGAATCATCCCAACCTGCCAAAGGATAAAATTCCATATTGGGATTTTAATGCGCCAGATATGCCCAATGTGTTGCGCGATGCATCCGCGGGTTCTATTATGGCATCCGCATTATTGGAACTTAGTAAGTATGTTCCTGCGTCAAAGGGTGGCCGTTATTTCAATGATGCAACAACGATGTTGAAAAGTCTTTCTTCTTCAGCCTATTTTGCAAAACCCGGAACAAATGGCGGTTTTATCATTGAGCATGGCGTTGGACACAAACCTGCAGGCACCGAAGTGGATGTGCCGCTTACCTACGGAGATTATTATTATGTAGAAGCAATGCTTCGGTATAAACAATACTGATACATTTTTCAGGTATTTATTTTTATTTTTTTATTTGCCGCTTCCTTTCCTGTCTTAGCAGGATGGAATCTCCAAATAATCATATGGGCTGGGTTTGCAGTCGTTCGTGGGGATTACATATCAGGAATTAAAAAACTTTTTCAAAAAATACGAATAATAGAAAAAGAACTTTGGTGTAGTTTTGGAAATCATTCATGGTTTTTTTAAAATACCTGATACATGCCATTACCTTCCATTGTTCTACTCTTGCTTCTCCCTTTCAGTTATTTGGACAGAGAGCCGCAACCCTCTGCCCATCCAATTACCATAATGGAAACTATCTTTTGCGATGAACTGGCAAAAATACTATCGGGCATGAACGATAATTACAAAGCTTTAAAAGGGCAGCAGGCGGGTAATAAAATAAAATACTGGAATGCCAATATAACACTGCCCCATACTACAACAAATTATATTATGACTTCCTACGATTTCAACGGGAAGCCTGTAACCAACACCTATTACGCCGTACTTGGCGGTAAGGTAAGCAACGATGAAAAAAAGCGGCTGATTTCGGACTTTGCTAAGTTTATGGATAAATGCACACTACCCGGCTATACTAAAAAAGTAGATGAAGGCATTATGCGCTATACAGACGACCCCGAACTTACAGCAGATGCTACACAATCCGTTCATTGGGTAAATAAAGCAACCAGGGCTGAAATTGCCATTACGTATTACTATGATGTTATAAATGCTAATGACAAGGTCGGTGTTGTTTTTACATCACCATATAAAGCAGTTGCAGAAACATTCAAATCAGGCAACAGCACCACACCATCCAAATTTACCATCAAGAACTTTCGCAATGAGGAAGTAAAAGGTTATTGGGTAGATTTTGACGGAAAGGAAGTATATTATTTCAGCCTGAAACCAAATGAGCAGGTTACGATGGATTCGTATACGAAACATATTTGGTGCATAAAATCGGCAGGCAGCAATAGCCTTATTAAGACCGTAACACTGGGAAAGGGCGTTGAAGTAATGGAACTGAAGTAGGTTAAGTCACCCGTGTTTTTCATATCGCTGCCCACTAAAAATGAATACATGCAAATTTTATCTCTATTTTCCTTCATAAAAATCAAATGGTGAAAACAAATTAAGAAAGGTAGCAGGACATTAAAAAATTACCTTACTTTTAAATTTCTTAATGGACTATATCTAAATTACTAACGGGTAAAATTTTTAACTATTATCTTCATGCTTACATTGAAACCGCATGAAACTACCTAAATACCATTTAAAGGCAGAAAGTAAGTTTACAAGATTTGAATTTATCAGTGAAGGGGAAAAAAGGCGCAGTACGTAAGCTTATAGAATTTCAGACTACATCAGAACCAGAATTTTATAATCTTGCCTTTGGGGACAAAGACCTTTTAACAGGCGACCTAAATGATTTAGCGGTAACAAATAATGGAGATACAGAAAAAGTATTAGCCACTGTTATTGCTGCATTGTACGTATTTTTTGATAATTACCCTACTTCTTATGTTTACGCAACAGGAAGTACCAAAGCCAGAACAAGACTATACAGAATGGGATTAACCAAGTTTTTTCAAGAAATGCAGAATGATTTTTATTTATACGGTCAAGTTGGAGATGACTTTCCTATTTTTGAAATAGGCAAAGATTATGATGGATTTTTAGCACAACGAAAATTTTAGTAAATTGCATATTATGAAGACCATTGAAGAAATAAACAAACGAAAAGTGCCAATCGTCACAATTGACAAATCTCTTGAAAAGTACAGGGATAAAATTATGTTTCCCGAAAAATTGGAAAAAGCAAATAAAATGCTAAAGACGGCCAAGCTTCCGCCAAACAAGCACCCGAGCTAATCGGATAATAAAGTTGAATGTATTCAAGCCTTTCCTATAGTTCTGGGTATGCATTATTATAATTCATCACTCCCTACCCCCTTCCCCAAACAACAACGGCCAATCCTTAACCGGCCTGTGTTCCCGCTCAATAATAGCTTTTATTTCAGCAACCACTTTAGGGTATTGCGCAGCTATATCATTTTTCTCAAAGGGATCCTTTTCCAGGTCAAACAATTGCAGCGGCTGTTGCTGTTGCAGACCGGCATCGTAAACCACGCCCTTCCATTTACCCATGCGCACCGCTTGCCTGCCGTTGTTTTAGTGGAACTCCCAATAGTAAAATGGATGTTGTGTTTGCTTGCCTTTTTTTAATAAAGTGGGCACAAGCGAAAGCCCATCGAACCGGTCATTTACCGGAACACCACCTAGTTCCAAAAAGGTTGGTAGCAGGTCCCAAAAAGCACCTGTTTGTGCGTAGTTCCGGGTTGAATTTTTCCCGGCCAGCTTGCAATCATCGGTACGCGAATACCGCCTTCATATAAATCACGTTTTATACCACGAAAGCCAGCACTGCTATTGAAGAATGCAGGGTCGCCGCCATCTTCTTTATGCGGACCATTATCGCTTGTAAAGATGATAAGCGTATTATTTGCCTGACCGGATTGTTTAACTGACTTTACAATATCGCCCACATAACGGTCGAGCCTTGAAACCATGGCCCCGAAAGCTGCATGCGGATAGGGTTCATGGCGATCATGTGCATTGCGCGGCTTTTCAGGCGCAGCTAATGCTGCTTCTGCATACATATTTACATAGTGCCAATACACACTGTCCTTAGGCACGTCGAGGTCGCCATGCGGCAAGGTATAGGGTAGAAATAAAAAGTAGGGTGCGTCGTGACTTGCTGAAATAAACGACAATGCTTTTTCATGGATCATATCACTTGCATACAAGAAATCCTTCCCGATGTTTACGGCTAAGTCAATCCGTACGCCGTTGTTCCACAAATGATCGGGATAATAGTTATGCGCAAGCGATTGACAGAGATAGCCATAAAAGTTTTCGAAGCCCTGCTTTTCGGGTACACCCGTACTACCCGGATAGCCCATTCCCCATTTACCATACGCAGCCGTGGTGTATCCGAGTTCCTGCAGCAGTTGTGGCATGGTTACCGCATCGGCAGGCAAAGGGTACTGTCCTTCGGGCTGAAAACCACGATTGCCGCGGATGGCGATATGCCCGGTATGTAAGCCCGTCATAAGACTTGCACGGCTTGGTGCACACACCGATGTGCCGGCATAAAATTGTGTAAAGCGTAAACCGGCAGATGCAAGCCTGTCGATATGAGGCGTGGCAAAATTTTGTTGTCCATAGCATCCCACATCGCCATAACCCAAATCGTCAGCCACAATGAGAATAATATTCGGTTTGCCTTCGCCGTAAAAGCGTTGGGCGGAAAGCAGTGTGGTACACAAAAATGTTATAAGCCAACAAAATATAAATCGATGTATCATGATGTAATATTACCACTAACTGTCAAGTAATCCTTGACAGTTGCATCTTCCATAAAAACTTCCGTCAAGTCACGGTACAGTCAAAAAAATTTTTGTGGCAGCCTTTATTTTTTTCAGCTTTTTGAAATATACAGATTTAAAGAGTCAATCTCATTCTTGTATTGAGTCGGATGCCGTCTATAATACCACGGTCGTCCATTGGCAACAATAAACCTTATTATATTTTCAGTGTCCGAAAGATAAGTGATTGAGTCGTTCATTTTAAACTCTTTGCAATAACTTTTGAAACGTTCCATCATTACATAATCGAAGCATTTTTCAGGCGGCACATCGATACTTATCCTAAAAGCCAATGTCATAGGAGCTATTTTATACTTAAATCCTTTGTACGGAAACATGTTAGCTGTTACAAATTGCCAATTATCTTGAATAGGTTGATTCATCGTTATGAACTCTGTCCAAAAACTCTTCCAATAGCGATGGGTAATTTTTTCATGTCGGTCAGAATAAATCTTGTCATATAGGATGTAAAAACTGTCTGGAAGAGTTGAAGTATTTTGAATACTGGAAATGATACTGGAGACTTGTTGTTTTGAATAGTGCTTGCTCCAACTGAATTTAAAATACAGGAATAACCCAACATAGAGCGCAAGAATGGCGATTATTCCAATCTTGACAAGCCGTAAAGTTATTTTATTAAAAGATTTCAAATCGTAGCGATTAAGGTTAAAACTCAACTTCAGAATTTAAGCAATTTGAAAAGTCAGGCCATAAGTCAGCGTTTTGTGTGAATTTAAATTTTCTAAAAATAGGGGAATTTTTACAAAGAATACTACTTGTATCCCTTAAGCAGAATGCGAATTTATATGATCCTTTACAACATTAACTGTTCCTTCCCCCTGTAGGACGACCACCCTGACCACCACCTTCCGGCCTCATTTGTCCCGGCTGACCGCCACGCTGCTGTGGCCCACCTGCAGGTTTACCACCAAAGCGATTGATGTTTACCATAAAGGTTACCAAAAAATATCGCTGCAGCACATTGGTGTAGGAATCATTTATAAAGTTCTCCGATACATTACGAGTAATGCTTTTGTTTTGGTTAAGCATATCAATGACACTGAACTTAATTTCCCCATTCGATTTTTTAAACAACAGCCAGGCCACACTACTATTCCACAGCGGAATGGCTTCGTTAAAGCCATCGGCACGGCCACCATTAATGGCTAATTCAAAATCGGTGTTGATACTCATTCTTTTTAACAACCATGTGGTAGCATCTACACCATACCGGTGGTTCAGATATTTGTTATTCAAATTTTGCTGTACGGTGTAGCGCGAGTTGAAATAGGTAAGATTTACATTGGCATTCAGATCAAGCTTTTTATCGATATTATAGTTAAAAGCAATTCGCTGCCCTGCCGAATAATTGTAATTATAATTTACGGCTTTGTACAACAAGCTCACATCGCGGTTATAACGCACATTGGTGGTAAAGTTAAGATTCATGGGGCTCCGCTTGCCGGTTGCTACTTTTTTCAGCGGAACACCCAATGTGGAACTAAGCGAAAAATTATGTGCGCCATCTACGTTTTCAGGTCGTACAATTTGCACTGTACTGCTCACGGTATCAATGCCATTTACAATTCGGTTGTAAATAAGATTGGCCTGCAGGTTTACATTTAAAAACAAAAAGGTTTTTTGATTAAAAGTATTGAGCGTGTAGGTAAGACCATGCGTAAACTCCTGTAAAAGATCGGGGTTACCAATCCGCCACCGTATGGGATTGGATATATCAAGAATATTCTGCAACTGATTAATATTTGGCGCACGGGTATTGCCGCGATAATTGAGCCGCATATTTTTTCGCGTACCAAAATTATAGTTGAAGGATGCATTGGGGAAAAAGTTTACATATTGTTGCCGCATGCTGCTATCCTTTCCGGTAAGTGCCTGCCGGCTCATGTTATCAAGCGTTGCAAACTGTACCGCACCGCCAAACTGATAATCATATTTCTTCTTTTTTACCCGGTAATTTCCACCCACCCGACTGCTTAAAAATCCATTTTCAAAATAGTTGGTCAATGGCTTATTCAAACTATCAAATTTACCCGATGATGCATTGTAATCATAGGTCTTGCGGTCGCTTGTACTTTGGTTATTGGAATAGGCATAGTTAAGTTCAATCACTTTTCCAATACCTACGCTTTCCGTAATAGAAGTGCTGATGGTATTGTTAAACGAGTTGCCCTCCAAATCGTAGCGCTGACGGATATCCTGCTTGCGCCTTATGGTTCCATCAGGCCTGTAAAACAAGTAAGGCGTTTCATTAAGGCCATCACCATCATTTGCATTGATAGAAGTATTCCATCCAATGGTAAAACTTCGGCCCGGCTTATGAAAACGGTGACGGAATAAAACATTGTTTCCAAAAGATGTATTGGTACTGTTGGCCAACCTGCGGTTACTCCCTGCGATAGCAAGATATTCACCCGATTTTCCCGAACCGGTGGTTAGCACCGAATCGAAACTGAGTGTTTGGTTATCCCCCCATCTGAAATTGGGAGTAATCAACAGCGAATTCATACTATCAATATTGTACTCAATCCGCATAGTAACCGTGTGGCTTTGGTTTTTGTTCAGGTTCCTTGAGTCGGTGTTGGAATAAGAAGCACTATCATTTGGAAAAAAGTTTTGCCGGTAGCTTGTACGTCTTATATCACGCTCTGTGCTACCTACAAAATAGTTGGCACCAATGGTCATTTTTGGCCCCCATTCATCCCGGTAATTTACCCCTGCGCTCCAACTCTTGGTATTGCCATCGCCATTATTACCCGCTCCGGTAGTTTGCGCAGGTACATTATTCCGGTTGGTTCCGGCACGGTTGTTATTATTGCCGCTAAGGCTTTGCTGCAAGTCTCTCTCGGTAAAGCCCAATCTATTTACATTATTGGCACCGCCTAATACACTCAATTGGGTCTTATCGTTAAAGGTGCTTAGGCTACCACTTGCCGTATAGCGGTCGCTGCTACCCATGCCGCCCATAGCACGGCCAAACATGCCTTTCTTTCTATCCCTCTTAAGCTTAATGTTGATGGTGCGCGTCCGGCTGCCATCATCCACCCGTGTAAATTTGGCTTCATCGCTCATATCATCAAACACCTGAATGCTTTCAATCATATCGGCATTCAGGTTTTTCATAGCAAGTTTGGGGTCGTTGCTAAAAAACTCCTTTCCATCCACATATACACGGGTTATTTCTTCGCCTTGTGCGGTTACGTTCCCATCGCGGTCCACTTCCATACCCGGCATTTTTCTCAACAGATCTTCCGCTGTAGCATTGGGCGGCGTTTTAAATGCCGATGCCCTGAATTCAACCGTATCATCTTTAATGGTAACCGGTGGCCTTGTTACCACCACACCTTCAAGGGTATTGGTATCGGGTATCATGATAATTTTTCCCGCATCAAAAATGGGTGCGGCAGCAGACAAACTGATATCAACGACATACTCTGCAAAACCCGTAAAACTTACGCCAAAAATAAAGGAGCCGGCAGGCAGGTTTTTAAGTTCAAATGCACCTGTGCTGTCGGAAGTGCCATAGGAAATAGCCGAACTATCCTTTGCCTCCAATAAAACGATGGTAGCGCCTTGCAAATGGGTTTGCGTTACACTATCAATTATTACCCCCTTTACGGTACCGGAGAATTTCGCCTGTGCAAATGCCATAGCGGGAAACAGACACATGAAAAGGGTAATCAGTCTGAACATCATGAAGTGTGATACCCGTCCGTTTTAACTATCATCCGGGGCTTTTTTGAAATGCACTTGTAAGTTAGCTAAGGTTTGACGCTTTTAAAATACAAAAGCCTACCTGAAATGTGCTGATTGGACATTTTTACTCAATAACTCCCCGCGAATGATAGTGTACCCTACTCACGCTGCTTAAGAAACAGCCGTTTCCTAAAAAATATAAACCATGGAACCTGATATCGCCGGGTAATCCAGCTTTTTTATATTGTACCGTTTGCAAAACCTGACCTGGCGCATAAATTACCCCAATGCAGATTTTTATTTTTGCAGCAGTCAAAATTTAATATCCCGCATTATGGAAACTGTACAGCAACATATTGAACATTTTATTGCACAGCAAAGTCTTGCTACGGTTTGCTGTGCCGGTCCTGAAGGTGATTTACACTGTTTTAACTGCTACTATACCTACAACGAAAAACTGCAACTGCTGTACTTCAAAACATCCGAGCAAAGCACGCATATGGAATACCTGTTGCAAAACCCGGTACTCGCAGGCACTATTGTTCCCGATAAACTAAACAAAATGATTATAAAGGGCATTCAGTTCAATGGGAGTTTATTGAAAAGCAGCCATCCGCAAACCCATGATGCGGGCAAGCAATTTCACCGGCGCTATCCTTTTGCACTTGCTATGCCGGGCACGGTGTACACCATACGCCTCGACCGCTTAAAAATGACCGATAATACCCTTGGTATGGGAACAAGGTTGGTTTGGGACAGGTCGCATACGCCGGTTGGTGCAGTTTGAGAAAAGAAGGGCATGAAAAGAGATGGGCAGCATTTTGCACATTATGCAGGCAGGGATTGCAACGGAAGCCGATTCAAAAACCCCTGCCGACTGCATCTAATAAACTAATCCCTGATACAACGAACAGAAAACCCGCCTTGCTTACCGTAGTCGTCTCTGCTCAGGCTGCCACTGACGTAGGCCAGGTCGCGGCGCCAGGCGTCCGCTGGACTGCTCTCCGTAGAACTCCACCAGTTGCCGTACCAACCAACACTGAAGAATGTACTATTGGTGACACGGTTGCCGCCCGGCAGGCCTGCCCAGCCACTGCTATTATCAGCTCCGGAATTAGGTGTTGTCCAATTAAGCGTTCCGGGCTCCTTCATTTTCCCTCCGGCTACTGCAGCACCACCTAAAGTAGTCGCCAGTGTTGTCCACTCTGCATCGCTGGGAATATGCCAACCCTGTGGTGCCAAGCCTCTAGGATCGTTTACAGCATACCAATTGTATAGTTTTCCATACTTGTTACCCTGGATTGGATCATTATTATAATAACACCAGGATCCTGTGGTTAATCCTGCCCATGCTGCGGGGTCGGTAACTTGTGGTATAGGGTCGCCGTTTCTGTAGAAGGCTACATCAAGGTTTTTACTCATCCATTTCTGGGTGCCGATCTGGATAGTCGGCAGTGCGTCCGCTGCCGGATACAGTGAGACCCAGGCCGAGCTGTTTCTAATGTCCAAACTATTGGTTGTGGTGTTATAAATAATCAAGCCGGTAGCAGGGTTTGCGATGGCATTTCTTTCAGTAGTCGTCATTCTCGGTGGCAAAAAGCCTTTGGTGGTGCTACTTACATCCAGCTGTGCTGATGCATCCGGGGTGGTGGTGCCAATACCTACATTCTGCGCTATGCTGGCTATTGTAAGAGCTAAAAAAAATAAAATGGTTAATGCTTTACTCATGATTATCTGTGTATTTGTTTATAAAAATCGTGTTCATTTTTTATAACGAAAATTTTATTCCAAATGGACGCTAACGGTAGAGTATTTGAGAAAGAAGGGAATTCAAAATAGCCAATAGCAAATCATAGGACGCTTTATAAACTGGTAAGTCGCTGAATAGCGCCAAGATTAAAAAAAATTCGACCGCTTCGCGATAATTAATCAAATTTTCAAATCAATCAAATAAATTAATCCCTGATGCATCGAACTGAAAACCCGAGTTGCTTAGTGGTGGTGAATCTGCCCAGGCTGCCATTGTTGGAGTTCAGGCCGCGGAGCCAGGCGTTTGTTGGACTATTCTCCTTAGAACTCCACCAGCCTCCGAGGCTCCCAACGTTATTGAATGCCCCATCGAAGTTACGGGAGCCGCCCGGCAGGCCTGCCCAGCCGCAGCTATTATCAGCTCCTGAATTAGGTGTTGTCCAATTAAGCGTTCCGGGCTCCTTCATTTTCCCTCCGGCTACTGAAGAACCACCTAAAGTATTATCCAGTGTTGTCCACTCTGCATCGCTAGGGATATGCCAACCCTGTGGCGCCAATCCCCTTGGGTCGTTCACTGCATACCAATTGTATAGTTTTCCATATTTGCTACCCTGGATTGGATCATTATTATAATAACACCAAGCCCCACTGGTTAATCCTGCCCATGCTGTGGGGTCTGTAACCTGTGGTATAGGGTCGCCGTTTCTGTAGAAGGCTACATCAAGGTTTTTACTCATCCATTTCTGGGTGCCGATCTGGATAGTCGGCAGTGCGTCCGCTGCCGGACTCAGTGAGACCCAGGCCGAGCTGTTTCTGATTTCCAAACTATTGGTAGTGGTGTTATAAATAATCAAGCCGGTAGCAGGGTTTGCGATGGCATCTCTGTCAGTAGTCGTCATTCTCGGTGGCAAAAAGCCTTTGGTGGTGCTGCTTACATCGAGCTGTGCTGATGCAGCCGGGGTGGTGGTGCCAATACCTAAATTCTGCGCCATGCTTGTTATTGTAAGAGCTAAAAAAAATAAAATGGTTATTGCTTTATTCATTACTGATAGTTTTTTGAATTAGCAAAATACTGTATTTGTTTATTTAACGCAATTTTTATTCCCAATGTGTACATGATAAGAATGCTGATTAAAAAAATTTTAATCCTGCAGTAAGTTTTTATAGCATCATGGTTGCCTCGCAATCTCCTAACCTGAAGAATCAAATCGCCCTATCCAAATGCGTATAACCTCCATCCACATAAATCAACTGCCCGGTCGTATGGCTCGACTTTTCGGATAAAAGAAAAGCAACCATGTTTGCAATTTCTTCTGCGGTAGTCATCCTGTGCTCCAATGGAATTTTTCGGGTAATATCTTCCAGCTTTTCTTCGGCATTAGTAAAGGTCTTAATCCATTTTTCGTATAAAGGTGTATAGCATTCAGCCACAATTACCGCATTTACCCTTATTGAAAAAGGGAGTAATTCCACCGCCCATTCGCGGGTGAGGGCATTACGGCCTCCGTTACTTGCGGCATAGGCGCTTGTACCGCCCTGCCCGGTTTCTGCAGTTTTGCTTCCTATGTTTACGATTGCACCCTTGCTTGCTTTAAGATAAGGGAGACAGGCTTGCGCCACAAGGTAATAATGTACAAGGTTCTTATGTAATGATGCCATAAAGGATTCATAGTTCCCGCTTTGCAATCCCACGCCATCGTTTACACCTGCGTTATTTACCAGGCCGTCTATACGACCATATTTCTTTTCAATAGCCGCTACCGCCGTACCACATAATTCAGGAATCAATAAATCGGCTGCAATATAATCTGCCTTGAAACCGGCTGATTTTATTTCCGCAACCACTTGTTTATTGTCGGCGGCATTGCGGCCAATAATAACGGGAATTGCACCTTCTGCAGCCAGCACTTCTACAATGCCTTTTCCAATGCCTTTGGCACCACCTGTTACTACAATAATTTTATCTTTTAATACAAGGTCCATAACTTATTTTCTTAATGCATTATTTAAATCTAATCCAATACCGCCATCGCTTTAATTACATTCGAGGCCGCATCTTTCCATAAAGGAAATTGATTTTTCACATCATCAAAGCCCACACGATGGGTAATATAAGTTTGTGGCCGAATTTGTTTTCGTTCAATTGCTTCCATCACAAAATTAAAATCGGTAAGTGTTGCATTGCGGCTGCTCATCAGTGTCATTTCGCGTTTATGGAATTCGGGGTGGCTGAAACTGATTTCCCCTTTTTGCAACCCGATTAAAACATAACGCGCACCATGCGCCGCAAAGCCAAAAGCACCGTTGATGGCACGCTGGCTTCCGGTAGCATCTATCACCACGGTTGGCATTTCGCCACGGGTAATTTCAGCAAGCGCCTGCATTGCATCGGTGTTACCAGGGTTTACCGTGTATTCAATACCTAATTGGTTGCGGCAAAAATCTAAGCGGTGTTCGTTAAGGTCCATCGCAATTACTTTTCCACCTGCAATTTGTGCACATTGCATAGTTCCTAAGCCAATGGGGCCGGCACCAATTACCAAAACAAATTCGTCGGGTGTAACCCCTGCACGCCAAACACCATGCGCGCCAATGGCAAGCGGTTCCACCAAAGCAAGCGCATCGGGTTCAAGCCCATTGCCATGCAGCAGGCTACAGGAAGGCACAGCAAGATATTCGCGCATACCTCCATCTACATGCACACCGCACACACGCATAGCAGCGCAGCAATTCGGCTTACCCATACGACAGGCCACACAAGTGCCACAGTGAAAATAGGGAATGATGGTAACGGTGTCGCCTTGACCAAATCCTTCGCGGTCGGTTTGCACAATATCGGCCGCCAGTTCATGCCCCAAAATGCGCGGGTAGCTGAAATAAGGTTGCGTTCCATCAAAAGCATGCAGATCAGTACCACAAATGCCGATACGACGAATCTTCAACAAGGTTTCGCCTTCTTTTATCTTTGGTATTTCGGTATTGGCATACACCAATTCGCCGGGTTTATTACATATCAATGTGTTCATTCCGAAATGTTACAGGTTATAAAATCGGGTTGCATTTTTATGCCAAATGGCTTCCTGTTCTGTCAGTGTAAGTGATGATAAAAATCTGTCAACGGTTTGCACCCATTGCGTAAAACCTGTTGCCACCAAACACACCGGCCAGTCGCTGCCAAACATCAAACGATCAGGGCCAAAAATTTCAAGCACGGTATCTAAATAAGGCTTTAATTGTTCGTAGTTCCAGTTGCGCCAATCCGCCTCCGTTACCATGCCTGATATTTTACAAAATACATTTTTATTTTTTGCTATTTGTTGCATACCTGATTTCCATGCATCTATTTCTCCCGCAGCAATATAGGGCTTGGCTATATGATCAATTACAAAGGGTTGGTCTGGCAAAGCTTGTACGAGTGCCAGCGAGGCATCCAATTGCAGGGACTTTATCAATATATCGTAGGTAAAGCCATGCTTACCCAAATGTTCTATACCCTTTATCACTTCGGGTCTCGCTAAAAAATCATCAGGCTCAGCTTGCGCAATATGCCGGAAGCCTTTCATGATGGATTGCTCTTTCCATTGCACAAGTTGTTCAGACAAATCAGGTGCCAGCAAATCAATCCATCCCACAATACCTTTTATAAATGGATGATGCGCGGCCTGTGACATACTAAAAACATTGTCTGCTTCATCCATTTCAACCTGCACCATTACCGTTCCCACTACGCCGTTTTCCGCCAATGCCGGTGCAAGGTCTTCCGGAAAAAAATCACGCTGTATTACCTGCATGCTATCATCAATCCAGCTATGTCGTTGTGCATCGTATTGCCAGCAATGGTGGTGTGCATCAATCTTGGGTATCATGCCTGCTATTTTTTAAATGCAATTACTTTCTGGCGTGAAATGCCCAGTCCATCAATTCCCAACTCCATCACATCGCCTTCTTTCAGGTAAACAGGCGGTTTCATGCCCAACCCAACACCGGGAGGTGTGCCGGTAGAAATAATATCGCCGGGCAGCAAGGTCATAAAACGGCTTACATAAGAAATCACCTGTGGAATATTGAAAATAAAACTTGAAGTGTTGCCCTGCTGAACATAAGCGCCATTTAGTTTTAGCCAAAGCGGCTTATGATGTACATCTCCGGCTTCATCGGGCGTTACAAGGTAGGGGCCCAATGGCGCAAACGTATCGCAGCCCTTTCCTTTATCCCAGGTTCCACCGCGTTCAAGCTGGTATTCCCGTTCGGAAAGATCGTTGTGCAGGCAATAACCCGCAACATAATCCAATGATTCATCTTCACTCACGTAGCGCGCTGTTTTTCCCATCACCACAGCTAATTCCACTTCCCAATCACTTTTTACGGAACCCTGCGGCAGCATTACATCATCATTGGGACCAATGATAGCTGTAGTAGATTTCATAAACACCACAGGCTCCGCAGGAATAGCTGCGCCGGTTTCACGTGCATGGTCTTCATAGTTTAAACCAATACAAACAATTTTGGATGGCCGCGCTACCGGCGCTCCAAAACGAAAATCTGCTGACATGGGCGTCAAGCCGGCTACGTTATCCTTAAACCATGCTGTAAGAATTTTCAATCCGCCTGTGGCAAAAAACGATTCATTATAATCGGGAAAAGTATCTGCTACGCTATAATGTTTGTCATTAAAAAACACACCTGGCTTTTCTTCGCCGGGGTTACCAAATCTGAATAGTTTCATATATAATATATTTATTGAATATAAATTTTACTTCTTCTCTAATATTCTACCAATGTTGGAGTTAAATCCCCTCCTTTGGAGGGTACGGCTTTAGCCGGGGGGTGGGTGTCTCTGCAAAACCCACCCCGGCTGCGCCATTCTTCTAATCGCCCTTGCGTTGATGATTCGTGTTGGCGCATCCACCCCTCCAAAGGATGGGATTGGTATACGTGGATCCAAAATCTACTTTCATGCCTCCATTACCTCAAAGTCGCCGCTAAATCCCCTCCACCGGAGGGGTACGGCTTTAGCCGGGGGGTGGGTGTCTCTGCGAAACCCACCCCGGCTGCGCCATTCTCCATTTCGCCCTTGCGTTGATGATGCGTGTTGGCGCATCCACCCCTCCAAAGGAGGGGATTGGATTTCGCACTCATCACCCGTCAACTTGTTAACCCGTCAACCTTTCAACTCGTCAACCTATCCAACATTCACTTACCTCAATTATTCAACCTGATAAATCCTCCATCCAACGGATAATCGCAACCCGTTACAAACCCCGCTTCATTACTGCACAGGTACAAGGCAAGTGCTGCCACTTCATCGGGTGTACCCATGCGCCCAATGGGCTGCGAAGCTGAAAGTTTCGCGAACATCTCATCTTCTTTACCCGGGTAATTTTTGGCAATAAAACCATCCACAAAAGGGGTATGCACCCTTGCAGGTGAAATGCAATTGCAGCGGATATTTTCATTCATATAATCTCTTGCCACAGACAAAGTCATACCTAAAACCGCGCCCTTACTCATGCTATAGGCAAAACGGTCCGTAATACCCACCAATGCTGCAATGCTCGACATATTAAGTATTACACCACCGCCTGATTTGCGCAACAAGGGAATAGCAGCATGAATGCAATTGTATACGCCCTTCACATTTACATTAAACACACAGTCAAAGTCGGACGCTTCTGTGGTATCTGCTTTGCCTATATGCGCAATGCCCGCATTATTCACCAAAATATCAGCCTGCCCAATGCTTTGCATTACTCCATTTACTTCATCCTGATTGCTTACGTTGCATGCATGAACGATTGCCTTACCGCCCAAAGCCACAATCTTATTCAACACTTCGGTTGCAGCATCAGCATTTAATTCAATGATATGCACCGTGGCACTTTGTTTGGCAAACAACAACGATATCGCCCGCCCAATACCGCTGCCACCACCGGTAATGATAGCGGTTTTATCTTTTAATGAAAATAATGTATCGGACATAAATGTTTTTTATAACGAAAATATCTTTTGCATCAGCAACCACTTTTCACCCGGCTTTGCACCCGGTATGGCCTGCTGATAATTCCACATGAGGTCTTCCCATTTTTGTACCAAAGGATTATTGGCATCGGCCGCTGCCTTTGCTTCAAAACTAAATATATCACCGGCTTCGATAATCATAAACAAGCGATTGGAAATGCGGTAGATATCCAATTTATAAATACCCGCATCTTTTATAGAAGCAATAATTTCCGGCCACACAGCACGATGATACGCTTCGTATGCTGCTATCAATTCAGGATCATCCTTAAGATCGAGTGCCAGGCAAAATGTTTGCATAGTAATTTCAATTTTCTAACGATACTTTTTTGGCCTTACCTGCAATAAAGGCATAAAACGCTACTACTAAAAAACATATGAGCGGTACCAAATAAGCTATCTTAATACTGCCTGTGGAATCGCTCACTTCACCCTGAATTGTAGTAAGAATAGCTCCGCCCAATATCGCCATGATAATTACTGAACCACCGATTTTTGTATCTTCTCCAATATTTTCGGCGGCCATACCATAAATTGTAGGAAACATGAGGGACATACATCCCGAAATGGCTACCAGTGAAATTACGCCGGCTAATCCGCTTAAAGAAATTACCAGGAAGGAAAAAACCGAAGCCAGTAATGCAAGTATCAATAACAAGGTAGAAGGTTTAATAAATTTCATGAGCGCAGTGCAAATAAACCTTGACACTAAAAATAATACCAGCGAAGCAAGGTACCAGTTTGAAGCCTGTTCTTCATTCAGTTTCAGTTCTTGCATAACATAGCGTATTGTAAAACTCCATATGCCAATTTGTGCGCCGACATAAAAAAATTGTGCCACCACACCCCATACAAATTTTGGCTGTGCAAATAATCTTTTAAAAGCAGCACCCCAATGCACCGTTTTGCTTTCATCCGAAGCTGAAGGCATTTTTACCAGGTAAATGGCGAGCCACAGAACAACCAATATACATGCCACGCCTACATAAGGACCCATTACCGCACTTAGTTCTTCCTGTTGAATATTCGCAAGCATGGTATCATCCATCGTTGCCCGTTCATCGGCACTTGCTTTATTCAAATTGGAAAGGATAAACCATTTACTTAAAAACACGCCTGTAATAGAACCAATCGGGTTAAAAGATTGTGCAAGGTTTAAACGTTGTACAGCCGTTTCGGGCGGCCCAAGTGCAAGTATGTATGGATTGGCTGTAGTTTCCAAAATGGAAAGGCCACCAGCCAAAATAAATAGTGCAGCCAGAAAATGCCCATACACCATGGTATGGCTTGCCGGATAAAAAAGTAGTGAGCCTGCAATAAACAACCCCAAACCCAGCAATACGCCCTTTTTATAATCATATTTTTTTATAAAATATGCAGCAGGCAGCGCGAGGCAAAAATAGGAACCGTAAAAAGCCATTTGTATCCAGGATGTCTGAAAATCCGTCATGCTCATGATGCGTTTGAATGCTGCCAATAGGGTATCGGTCATATTATTGGCAAGCCCCCACATAAAAAACAAGCTTGTAATAAGTACAAAGGCAGACAGGTATTTTTTACTGGTAAGCATATGGCGGTGTTCTAAAAAGATTTTAAGTCTGCTAAAGTAAAAGAACTGATTGGGTTACAGTGTGGATTATTATATCCAATCAATGGAATATTCGCGTGGTTGTGCAAATTGGTTAATAAATATAGCTGCGGCACCTATTCCTGATTTGCCTTATGTTTGGAAAATATCGTTTCGCATAATAATTAACCAGGTCATGAAAAAATTAAGCTCCATTGCAAAGCCGTTTTGGATATTGTTCCTAACCACTGCTTCCATCCTTTTTGCCCATGCACAACCCCCTGAAAAATTTATAAAAATCAGCGTGGCGCCCGATCATACCGACTGGGTATATAAACTAAATGAAAAAGCAAGTTTTAAAGTGAGCGTTACACAATCGGGCGAGCCCGTTGCGGTAACTAATGTACGCTATGCCGTTATGCCCGAAAAAATGCCGAAAGAAAAAACGGGTGCGCTAACGCTGAGCAATGGTACAGCAACACTTGAAGCCGGTTCCATGAAACAACCCGGCTTTTTGCGGGTAGAAGTGGAGGCCGATTATAATGGCAAAACCTATAAAGGCATTGGAACCGCAGCTTTCGAACCCGAAAAAATTCAACCCACGGTAAAAACGCCAGCCGATTTTATGGCTTTTTGGGAAAAGGAGAAAGCAGATCTGTCGAAAATACCCCTGCAACCCAAACTTACCCTTTTACCCGAAAAATGCACCGATGCAGTTAATGTGTACCATGTAAGCTTTCGCAATTTTGGTAACTCCCGCATTTTCGGAATGCTATGCATGCCTAAAAAGGAAGGAAAATACCCTGCAATGCTACATGTTCCCGGCGCTGGTATAAGGCCCTATGGCGGCGATGTGGCTAATGCCGAAAAAGGCGTTATCACTTTGCAGATTGGCATCCATGGCATTCCGGTAAACCTTGACCCCGATGTGTACACAGCATTATCAGAAGGTGCATTGAAAAGCTACTGGACCTTCAACCTGGATGACAAAGAAACGAGCTATTACCGAAGGGTGTACCTGGGTTGCATACGTGCCGTAGATTTTTTAAGTCAGTTACCCCAAACCGATACAGACCGCATGGGTATTAATGGTGGCAGTCAGGGCGGTGCATTATCCATTATTACTGCAACATTGGATAGCCGCCTCAAATACCTTACATCCTTTTACCCCGCACTAAGCGATATGACCGGTTACCTTGAAGGCAGGGCCGGCGGATGGCCGCATTTATTTGCCGGACAAAACCTGAAGTTTCAAAATAAGCCTGAAAAAATAGCCACACTTGGGTATTATGATGTGGTAAGTTTTGCCCGCAACCTGAAAACCCCGGGGTATTATTCGCTCGGGTATAACGATGAAACCTGTCCGCCTACCTCCATGTATGCTTCCTACAATCAGATTAAAGCGCCCAAAGAATTATTTGTAGTACAGGAAACCGGCCACTGGACTTTTCCGGAACAAAATGAAAAACTAAATAACTGGATGCTGGAAAAACTGGGTGTAGGCAGGTAATTGAAATTATAAAATGATGGGGACAAAAAGATCCTCCATCGTAAGTTCATTCTGCACCATTTCGCGGCTATACTCATTGGGATGAATACCAAATGTGGAAATCATGGTTAGGAACATCTTTTTCCTTTTATTCACCGGCTGCTGCCCGAATACAAATAGTTTTTGCCTTATTTCCGCTGCATATTTTTTATCAATACTAAATATGCCTTTAGAAAATTTAATTTCACAAACATGAATAATTCTGTCGGCTCTTTCTATCAGCAAATCAATTTGTGCCTGACCATCGTTATCTCCACCCCTCCATGTACTTTCTTCAGTTGAAATAGCCGTTAGTTTCAAGGCTTCCTTTATTTGTGGCACATGCTGCATACACACATTTTCAAAAGCAAGCCCCGCCCACGCATACCAGGCAGGTGTGTCAGTTATTTTTACCCAACTGTTCGCTGTCTTTCGGCTTCGACCTTTCATAAATTGTTGATGAAAAATCATAAAGGGGTCGGCAAGCCGGTAAAATGTACCCTGCTTTTCTTTTTTAAAGGGCGATTGTTTTTCTACAAAACCCGATGCGAGCAGTTCATCCAATGTTTCGGTAAAAGTACCGCCGGTTGCCATCCCGCTTTTTTGCAGCAATTCATCCCGCACCAACCCCTTTTTTACCGTTGCAAGCGTTTCCACTATTTTATAATGCCGCTCGCTGTTGCTAAACAGCGATGCAAACAATTCTTCATACTCGTTTACCAGCATACCTTCTGCAGTAAAGCAGGTACGGTCCACAAACTGCATCACGCTTTCACCCTTGCGTACCTGATCAAGGTAAAAAGGAATTCCCCCCATCATCATGTAGCATTGAACGATATCGTAGCGGCTCCATGTTATTCCTTTCGATATAAGAAAAAGTTCTGTTTCGTGAAGGGTAAATGGTTGCAACCGTATTTTATGCGTAACCCGGTTATACAATCCGCCTTTGTTGTTGAGAACTTTTTTAATCATCCACGATGCGGCCGAACCGCAAATCACTACAATCAGGTCGTTTCGTTTCGTGCACCATGCATTCCAGAAGTTTTCAAAGGCCATCATGAACTTGCTTCGGGGTGTATCCATCCAGGGCAATTCATCCAGAAAAATTACTTTCTTCTTATCGGTCGTCAGGTTTTCCACAAAATTTTCAAGCATGTAAAAAGCGGAAAGCCATGTTTTTGGCATTTCGATGGCATCCTTATATCCTGCCTTTACCAACGTGTTACGAAAATGCTCCAACTGATCGCGCAGGCTGCCATTGTGTAATCCTGTAAAATCAAATACCATGTTATCCGCAAAGTATTGCCTGATTAAAAAGGTTTTGCCTATACGCCTTCGGCCATAAACGGCAACAAGGCATGATTGCGTTGCATCAAGGCAATTTTTTAGGTTTTCTTTATTTCCTTTACGTCCAATCAGGTTCATAATACAAGATTATACTCAGCCAAAACTACTAAAAAATATTAGTTTTGGCTACGTATAAAATATTTTGTTCAGCCAAAACGTACAAAAAATAGCAATTTTGGCTAAGTATAGAAATTTATATCCAGCCAAAACGCACAAAAAAAGCAAGTTTTGGCTGGATATAAAACAAGCAACTTCCTTATAGCCCGTATCTGTTTTGGGAAAAAACTTGACACAAATTTTACATCAACGGCTTGCTTTTTTGGAGCACACAAACTACTTTGGTACCCTAAAAAGCACCAACATTAACACACAAGGTAAAAAAGCTGCACGGTATCATTTGCCGGGCAGTTTTTTTATGTATTCTATTTTTCATTCAAAATATTAGTAACGCTAATTGCTACCTTCCGCTTTCGAAACTGAAACATGCAACGAAAAAATTTTTTTAAAACGATCAGCCTTATAGGTGCAGGCATTGCGCTGCCCATATTGAAATCCAATGCAAAGGGCAATCCTGTAATAGAAGAAAAAGAAAACCAACTTCCTGCTCTTTCCGACAGGCAATTTTGGGTGGATACCCTGGTAAAAATTGCATCGCCCGTTCTCACCCATATGAGTAAAGGCGAACTCGTAAAAAACATGGTAGTGGAACTAAGCCCCACATGGGATAACCGGGACAAAGGGGTGACCTATATGGAATGTTTTGGCAGGTTGATGGCCGGAATAGCACCATGGCTGGCATTACCTGATGACAACAGCGCCGAAGGGAAACAACGTAAAACGCTTCAACAACAAGCACTTGCAAGCTACAAACATGCAGTTGACCCTGCAAGCCCCGATTACCTGCTGTGGCGCAAAGAAGGTCAACCCCTTGTAGATGCCGCCTTTATTGCGCATAGTTTTTTACGTGCAACAAAAGCCTTATGGGAACCGCTTGATGCACAAACAAAACAACGTTATATTGAAGAGTTTACCCACCTTCGCCGCGTAAAACCTTCTTATAGTAACTGGCTGCTTTTTGCCGCCATTATTGAAGCCTTCCTGTTAAGCATCGGGGAAAATTTCGATCCCATGCGCATGGATGTTGCTATTAAAAAAATGAATGAATGGTATGTGGGCGATGGATGGTATTCCGATGGTGCCAAATTCCATTTTGATTATTACAACAGCTATGTAATACAACCCATGCTGGTGGATATACTCGATGTTTGGACAAAAGCAGGGAAGGCCAACAGGGATGAGTATAACCTTGCGCTTAAAAGAATGCAGCGTTACTCCGATTTTATGGAAAGATTGATTTCGCCCGAAGGAACCTTCCCTGCATTTGGCCGCTCTGTTACCTACCGCATGGGTGCTTTTCAGCCCCTTGCTCAGATCGCTTTATTGGAAAAACTTCCAGAAGGCATGACCAATGGACAGGTACGCGCATCGCTTACTGCCGTTATGAAAAAAATGTTTGGCATGCCGGGCAATTTCTCTGAAAAAGGATGGCTGCAATTGGGCTTTGTGGGTCATCAGCCCAATATTGCCGATTCGTACAGCAATAACGGAAGCATGTACCTTACTTCACTTGTTTTTCTCCCGTTGGGTCTTGCTGAAAACCACGATTTCTGGACTGCAAAACCCGAGCCCTGGACTTCGGTAAAGGCGTGGAACGGAGAGCCATTTAAGAAGGATTATGCGGTGAATTATTAATATCACAAGATATCAAATAACTGCTGCAATTGTTTGCTTACCCATTCGGGATGAACCTGTTCCTGTTCAAGCCGTATATTATTAGTGCATACAAACGTATACACTTGCTCAAGTCCGGGTTCAATCCGTGAAAGCATTTTTGGAAACGCCCCACTACCTGCTACCCATTCCTGCTTATAAGCTTCAAGCGTATCATTGTCCATACAAAAAGCTTTTGCATGCGGAAAATACTGCAACAGGTTATCGAGTATTTCAAATCCTTCAGCATCTATATCGCCCCAATATAAAATTTCAGCATGCTGCAACCACGCAAGCCCGGCGAGTAAAGCCGCAGCCCTTCCACTACCAAATATGGCCATGGCTCCCTGCAATGCCGGAAGCGTTAAGTAAACATCAGCGCGATGCAGGTTGGTTTTGTTTTCTACAATCAATACACGGTTAACCTGCCAGGATTTGTTGGACAGTTCATTTACCGGAACCGATACATCCTGTAAGCCACCTGTATACTTTTCTGCAAGTGCCGCATCGAGCCAACGAAAACGGATGCGTGGCATTTCGGTACGCAAACCAAAACGCTGTTCAAACTGCGACAAGCCGTTGGCCTTTGTATCTACAGATGCGGTTGGAAGCAAGGCGTTCAGCAACGCATATAGAATTGCTTTATGATTTTCCACAAATTTGGTACCTAATCCTTGTAAGGGTAATTCGCGTGCAAAAATGAAAGGGCGTGGGTTATGCAAAAAATAACCTGCCACTTTTAATAACGCAGGCCATTTGTAATGATAAGCAATTACATCGGCTGTATGATTGGAAAGCCATTCCTGTAACAATGGAAACGTTGTTTGAATCAACTGAACATCAGCAACGAATGCACGAAAGGATGCTTCATTACCTGTATAACCAAGGAATCTTTCCAATGCATCAAAATAAAATGCAACCGGTTCGTCCTGTGTGCCATGCTGTCTGCGATGAACTGTTGCCGTTTCTATCAGGTAACCAAAAGAGTGATGATGGCTGCTGTACGCATACAATTGCTCCAACTGTTTGTTTCTTGTTACAAAGTCTGCATCGCCTGTTTTGTCTGCGCGGATATAAAGAGGAAAGATCTGCTCGCCCCGCACATGCGCCTGCAACACCCGTTGGTATTGCTTTTTGATACGCTTATCCAGTTCATCAAAGCTGATCATATGGCTGCAACCATTTCCTTGTTTGAATTCAATATTTCTTTCAATTGCTTCATGGGCATATCATACAAAATACTGTCCCTGTTGCCCCGCCGCTGCACATAATGCACACGTGCAATAAACGGCTCCACAATACGGAATTCTTCCGTCTTATCCGGGCTCACCACCATAATCTGCAGGTTGAGTTGCTTGCAAAGATTCATCAGGTAGCGGGCCTTTTCTTCATCCTGCCGGCTAAAGGCTTCATCCACACAAATAAACCTGAAACTACGCTGCGACAATCCGTCGGCCGTTATGCCAAACTGATAAGCAATCGCACTGCCCAAAATGGTATAGGTAAGCTGCGCCTGTTCGCCACCGCTTAGTTTTTCGGTACCGGTATAACTGCGATAAGTGGTCTTGTCTTCGGCGCGCACTTCGCGGGCAACAAAACGCAGCCAACGGCGCACATCCATCACTTCTTTACGCCATGCTTCTTTTGTATCAAGGTCTTCAATAATCTCCTTTATTTTTAAATAACTTCCTTCCAGTATGCTATCATCTTTGGTACGATGATATTCGGCAAGATTGGGTTTCCAATTTATCAACCGTTGCCTGAAATCCTTGATATTGGGCGTAAAATCTTCCCGTGCATCCAACTGAATATAAGTGCTGGGATTTTGCCGGTAGCTGATACCTGAAAGGCTTTGGTTCAGTTCGCCTACGCGGCGCTGAATCTGTTGCAAATGCTCACCCAACCTGCCACCAAAGCTGCTCATGCGGGTAATCATTTCTTCGTTCAGGTATTTTTTAAACCGCTCCTGCTGATCTTTCAATTCCTGACCTTCTAATTTGTCCAACAAATCCATGTACTCACCCGCAAGGTCAATGCTATCAGGCAGGCGGTGCGTATCTCCACTCCAATCAGGGAAACGTTGCCGTAGTTTTTCATCGGGTGGATTTTTAAAACGCGTAATAGCGGTGTGCAATTTTTCACGGCTTTTTAATGCCTGATTGTTTAGTTCATCACTACGCTTGCGAATAAGTTCGCTTATTTGCTTTTGTACTTTTTCAATTACATCGAGATCAATGGTATAATCGATTTTTACCATGTAAATGCGCTGAAACTCCGCAAGCTTTTCTTCGAGACTGATGCCTTCATATCGATCCAGCACTTCGTTGGCCTGCATCACTTTCAGCCGTGCCTGTTGCAACAAAGTTTTCAGTCCTTCTTCTTCGCGAATTTTTTCTTCTTTTTTACCGGAAAGTTCTTTTATACGTTTTTGTAATTTTTCTTTTTGGTGCTGCAATTCATGTAGTGTTGGGTCGCCTTTTTCCAGTTTCATGCGCTCCCTTTCTTTTGCGTCAATCCGTGCTACGGTATCTTCCCAATTCAGCTCGCTAAAATGACGATAGCGGCGCATTTCATCGAGTGCGCGTTGCTGATCTTCGAGCGCCTGAATACGCATCCGCATCACCGCCTGATCCTTATGCAGTTTAATGGATTGCTCTTCCAGTTGGTTAAGCGTACCAATGAGTAATTTTAATTTGGATGTGTTATCCCAACCTAGAAGATATTGCTGCTTATTCTGCTGATTGCGATCGTCTTTTTCGTGGCGGCTTCCACTTTTTATTAATCCACTCGACGTCAATGCCTGATCCGTTCTTCCAAACTCATTCAGGTTATCCGTACAGAGGTAGTTGTAGTTTTTGCGCAGCATAAAATCTACCCAATCGGCATACTTGCTTTCCATTCGGATTTCCACTTTATCGGGCACACTTTCCTTTTCCAATGGCAGCAGGTTAGCCAGGTAATTACTCTCGCGGTAGCGCTCGTACACAATGCGCCCGCGCAGGTCGGTGCCCTGCACGTATTTGTTTACCATTTTGTAATAATCTTCCGGCACCAGTAAACGCAGGGCAAAAGAGTGTAACAATTTTTCAATGGCATATTCCCATTTACCTTCTCCATCTGCTACTTTAATCAGTTCGCCCACAAATGGTATTTCGGCTTCGGTGGCGCCGGTGTGTTCGAGTAGCTCTTGCCGTATTTGTGAAATGCGGCCGGTAATATTGTTGCGCTGTTTTTTTAGTTGATCAATTTCCGCTTCGAGCTGCGCCATTTCGTTGTCGCCACGGGTAATGGCTTCCCGGGTTTGAAATTCGGCCGTTCTACGCTTATCTAGGTCTTCTTTCAGTTCATCTCCCTTTTCATCTGCCTTTTTCAGGTTCTTTTCAAAAATCTTATCGTTCACTTGCGCATCCCATCCAATTTTTTCTGCAAAACTTGCATAACGGTGTGCGGCTTGCTGTCGTGTAGCTTTTTCCGCATCCAGCTCCTTCAGCGTGCGTTCCAATTCGGCAAGCAGGCGCCCCGGTTCGCTTGTACGCAGTTGTGCTTCTACTTCCAGCAATTGTTCGTTCTCTTCATCTATTACGGTTTGTATATCATTAATACGGTGCAGCGCTGCTTCACGCTCTTGTTCCAGCCGTTTAATCTCCGTTTCCAACAGGCGCTTGTGATAGCTTGCAAACCATGCGGGCAAGGTGTCACGGTGTTGTTGTAAAATGTACTTCTCCCCTTCGAGGTTACGCCAATCGTTGTAATGCGTGCGAACGGGTTGCAGCAACTCAATTTGCGCCAACGTTTTCTCGATATTCCGGTGCGCTTCACTCAGGGTTTTAAAATGATCTTTCAGCCTTTCAAAATCATCCTCCATGTCGGTTTCTTCCAGCATTTGCGTGCGGATAAACTCGTCGAGGTTTCCCAGAATTTTCAGGCTGATGGTTTGGTTAAACAGGCTTTGTGCTTTTTCGCTGCGCATACCAAAAATAGTACGCAACCTTGCACTGTATTCACGCGGGCCATCGAAAATTTCAATCATCTCGCGGTTGCCATGCTTAGGGTACTGCTGTTTCAGTCGTTTTTTCCATTCGCCCTGTGTATCAAAATAGCGGAAATCGGTTTCGATGGTCAGGTTTTTATGCGCAATCAAAAAACTCTTGCGCAGTTCCATTCCGTTGAACCAGCGCACTTGCGCAAGCGTAACATAATGGTCTTCGCTTTTAAACACTGCGAGCAAAATACTGCGTACTTCACTGCGTTCCGGTCTTAGCCGCTGTGCCTGCTGACCTGCGCCTTCCTCCTCAATATTGGCATACTCACCGAGCACATAGCTTTCTTCGGTTCGCTCATTTTTAGTTTTGCCTTCGGCACTCATGTTAAAGCTACGCATGCGTCTTTCGGCCGCAAGCAGGGTAAGCAGTGCATGTACAAAAGTTGTTTTGCCGCTGCCATTGGCACCGGTGAGCAGGCTGTTTTCGCCACCGGGTTCAATGGAATAAATTTTATCGTCAAAAGTGCCCCAGTTCCAAATTTCCATCCGGTCGAGACGGTAGCCGCTTTCGGCGGGATTGAGGCTGAATAGTGATAGGTTCATTGGGGGCGAAAATAACGCATTGGTGAGTTCATTATATTCTTGCAATGAAGTTGGGGAAATAAAAATTATATTGAAAAGCATATAGTTTTAAACAAAACATTAATTTTATACGCAAATACATATAAAATCATCTTTTCTACTACTTTTGTATGCAAATGCATATAAAATGGATATACTATCCGAATTTGTAAAAACCAAACGAAAACAATTGGCACTAACCCAGGAGGAATTGGCTGAAAAAGCCGGGGTTGCGCTCACGGTCATAAGGAAGATTGAACAAGAAAAGGAAAACCTCAGCTTATCAAAAGTAAACCAGGTATTAATGATGTTTGGTCATGTTTTAGGTCCTATTAATATGAACAATGCGAAAAGCAATAGTGAAATACAATAACAAACCGGCAGGTGTTTTATCGGAGCAGGACAATGGAGAATATATTTTTGAATATGATAAAGATTATATTCAAATACATCCTCATCAATTCATTACTTTCCAAATGCCTGTATCGAGGCAGCCGTATAGAAGCAAAAGACTATTCCCTTTTTTCGATGGTCTTATTCCGGAAGGCTGGCTGTTGAATATTGCAGCGGAAAGCTGGAAAATCAACAAAAACGATCGAATGGGCCTGCTGTTGGCCTGTTGCCAAAATACCATTGGTGCTGTAAGTGTTCACCCTATAAACGAGCATTCAGGTGCATAAATGTTTGTATTGTTATAAAGAAATTAGCGCAGTGGATGGGGGCGATTATCACCCTAACTGTAGTAAATCGTTTTACGGAACCACGCATCCTCCAATTTTGCCGTATCGCTTATCCGAAATGGAAAAGCTGGCAAAAGAAGCGGCAGAGTTATCCATAACGGTACCGGGTGTGCAGCCAAAAATATCCCTGGGATGGATTAAGGCTGCCTTGGAAAACGGACATCAGGGTCGCTTAACTATTATGGATGCTTTGGATGGATATTATATATTGAAGCCGCAAAATCCACAATACGAGCAGATGCCGGAGAATGAGCATCTTTCCATGAAATTGGCATCATTATTTAAAATAGGAATTGTACCGGTAAATATGATTCGTCTAGCATCCGGCGAACTGTGTTATATCACCCGGCGTATTGATCGTAACCGGGATGGTTCAAAAAACCACATGATTGATTTCCTGCAAATTCTTGAGTTAGAAGATAAGTATAAGGGAACAATGGAAATGCTGGGAAAAAAGATTGGAGAATTATCGGTCAATACCCTTTTAGACAAGTTAAGGTTTTTCGAGCTGGCTGTTTTTAATTATGTAATTGGCAACAACGATATGCACCTGAAAAACTTTTCCATGTTGCTATCCGAAATGGGATGGACATTGGCACCTGCATATGATTTGCTGAATGTAAAAATAATTTTGCCCAGTGATAAGGAAGATACAGCATTATTATTTGGTGGTAAAAAAATGAACTTCAACAAAGGTTATTTCGACCGCTTTGCCAGTGTTTTACATCTTAATGATAAACAAACAAAGGCAGTGTATAAGAGGCTTATCACCTGGCTACCACAGGCTATGCAACTCATTGAAGTTTCATTTTTGTCAGAAGATCAAAGGGCGGCATATAAAACATTGATTAAACAACGTGTGATGCAATTTCCCCAATGAACCAAGCGCAATCGGAAAAGGCAGAATACTAATTGAAGTTCACCCTAACTCACCCCTTCATTTTAAACCTCATTACAACCTCACCCGTTTTAGCATCAATCTCTACCGAATTACCACCCGTCGGCATATCTTTTCCGGTTGACATTTTATACAGTCCAGCCAAAAATTGCATACCACTTTCCATCACCGTTCGCATAGATTCCATTTCAGGGGAAATTGCTTGAATGAATGGTTTGGTTTCTTCCGGCGATTGCACAGATTCTGTTTCTGTTGCCAACGCATCATTATCAGCCAATGCAGCAAACTTATCGAACTCGTTTACAGATTCAACCGATTCGGCCTGCGCTATTTCCTCGTCCTTATGAATTGGTACAACAGGTTCCGCCATGCTGCCAATAAAACTATCTAATTGTTTCAAAAACTGAGACCTGCCTTTGGTACTAAAATCAACAGAATCAATCCGATTACCCTGGTTGAGTACACCATCGAACAAGCTTTGCTTGAGGGTTAATCCATCGGCAATGCGGCTCTCAATACTATCGTTTGTTATGAAATTTACAACGGTAAGATGTTTGCTGCGTTGACCCAAACGGTCAATACGGCCAATCCGCTGATTCTTCTTACCCGGATTCCACGGTAATTCAAAATTAATAACGGTATCTGCCATTTGAAGATTGAGGCCAACACCGCCTGCTTCAGAACTCAGAAAAACCTGGCAGGAAGGGTCGTCCTCGAATTTTTTCACCAAGGCCTGCCGATTTTTTACGGCCACTTTTCCACTAAGTTGCACATAGGTGATGCCTATACTATTCAGCATTTCACCAATTAAGCCGAGCATGGTTACCCATTCGCTGAAAATGATAATTTTTTTACCTCCTTCCTGTATCCCCATTTGTTCTTCAAGCACATAGCGGAGTTCGTACAGCTTGGGTGAATAATTGGTTTCCTTATCAATTAAAAAGGTGGAATCACAAACCATACGCATGTTGGCCAGCAACAATTGTATCTGCTGCAAATCGGCGGGGGTAAGGTATTTTTTGGTGATGATGCGCACCAATGACCTTGCAAAAGAAGTGTGATAGTCGAGTTGTTGCGGTGACATAGCAACCGGAATATCATATTGTGTAATCTCAGGTAATTGCTGCAACACTTTTTTTTTCTCCCTGCGAATGATAACCTGCTTCAACTTTTCATTCAACTGTTGCAGGTTGAAGTAACCGGTTATTTTATCATGCTTATTGGTATCAAAGTAGCAATGCTGATAGCTGAATTCCCAAAGCGGCCCAAGCAACTCCGGTTTAACAAACTGCATAATGGAGTACAAGTCCACCAATTTGTTTTCAATGGGTGTACCGGTAATAACAAGGCTATGCTTTTTTCGCAACCGCTTAATGGATTGCGCTGTGGCAGTATCAAAGTTTTTAATACGTTGTGCTTCGTCTAATATTATTAAATCATACTCCGCTTTGTTGATAGCATGCCAGTCGCGAAGCACTGTTTCATAGTTTACAATATGAAAAAAGGCTGTAGCATTTTTATATCTTGCAGCTCTTTCATCCGGCCATCCATCCATAATTTCAGCACTTTCCTTGCTGTATTTTTCAACTTCACTTTTCCACTGTGCTTTTATGGATGCAGGGCAAATCACCAAGGCTTTTTTGAACCCGAACAAGTGCTTTTTGCAAACCGCAGCACCTATGGCCTGGAAGGTTTTTCCCAATCCCATTTCATCTGCTATAATGGCTCCTTCGCGGTAAGTTGCAAACGAAATACCTTCCTTTTGATAAGGAAAAGGTTCCACCTTCAGCCATTTCCAATCCGGTACCGTTTGCTTTTCCAATTTCGACAGCAAATCCATATTCCACGCATTCTCAACTATTTCACGCACTTCCCTTCTTATCTTAATTTCCGGATAGGCTTCTGCTTTATCCAAGAAGTTCAAAAACTTCTGTTCATCGCCTGCAGAAATCGATGTTCCTTTTCCAAAAAAAGATTTTATCAGCTTTGCGGCGGCGGCAGGTAATGGATGCGGATAGAAATAACTTATCCGGTAATCATTCAATGGGTCACAATAAATCTCTATAAACGGATACGCCTTGACCATTCTTTTCATCAGTGCCGGTTTTGATTTTAGCTGATGAAAAGCGAACATAATGTGCTTGGTGGTACCCAATTTGTTGTGCCTGAAATCGGGGTTGTCTATATATCCGGTTTCATTTTCAAAATCCCGTAAAGTGATTTTATATTTTACCCCCAATTCATTGGTAAGGATATGCTCTCCAAATAGATTATTGGCAAACTTAATTTTGTAGTCAGCCTTTTCTGCTTTCGTACGGCGCTCCTGCAATACCCGCCTAATCATACCCGACCTTGTATAAGCACGCCCTTCGGCAAGGTCACTTGCATTCACTTTTTCCATGGCATGCAATACAAACGTAGCCGCAGCATATTCTACCACGGATTGCTTTACCGGTTTTCCATTTTTTCTAAATGTCAAATTTGCGTCCACCATTTGAATGCGAAGCTCAAAGTCTCCCTTTTCATCATTTACCAATACATCAAATGTATCGGGGCCATAACTCAACATATCCATTGATGATTGCTGTAGAAATGTATCCACTTGCAATCTGCTTACTTCACCACTTTTATATAACTCAGCTAAAAATGTTTCAATTTTAGATAGAATTTCAGTAGTCATATTCACTATTTTATTTGTTGTTCATCCATAATGCCTGGCGCATCCAACTGCTGCAAAAAATATTGCAACGTATCTTCATCAAATCTTGCTTTTAATATCCTCCGCACTTCAAAGCTTTCATCTTCGGGATTGGCGCTATCACTGCGAATTTTCTTTACATAACCCAGGTCGGCCACTTCTTCTATATAGCGGTTCAGTTCCTTAATCAGCTTCATGCGATTGGCCTTTTCCTTAAAATAGGTTTCCAGTTCCACCCGCAGCAATTTTCGCGTTATGTAAAGGTTGCGGCTGCTTGTATCGTTGAGTTCAAACTCATCGAGCATCTTGCGCAGGATTACGCACAGCAGGGTTACTTCGTACCCAAGCGGTCGGCGTTGCACCAGCCCAACGGTGGTCCCCTTGTCGTCGAGTTCTATTTGCCGCAGGTAGGCGTAGCCATCGCGTTGATCGATAATCAGTTCCACACCAATCAACTCAAACCAGCCGATGATTTCAGTTTTGTAAATCACTAATTTATTCCAATGCTCATCTTCATCATCGTGCAGGGCGCCACGCAAAAGCCTTGCGGCACAGCGCGCCCATGGCTGTACTTTTTGTTGTGCGGGCAGGTATGTGGTGCCGGTAGCAGCGGTTTCGCTAAATAAGGTGTTCATTACTTTTTCCTATTCAATTTTTCTGTGGTTTTACTAACTTTCTTTTCATCACTTTGCAACCTTCTTTGAACTTTTTTTACATCCTCCAAAGAAGGTAAATTTTCAGGTTGTACACCTCGTTCCTTTAGCATCTTGCGAACTGCCTTATTATTCTCAACGTGCTCATAACTTATTTGACTTTGTCCCTTTAGATCCTTTTCTACTACATTGTGGCTGGTAAGCTCAGTAGCGAAATCCTTGGCTTTAATTGTTAGTGTAGGTAGGAAATCAGCTAATGGCCTGTTAACCGGAATTTGTAGCCTTCTTTTCATATCATTTGTATTAAACCCTCCAAATAAAGCCTGATCACCCTTGCTTCTGATAATAGCGAATCCATTGTCATCCACACCTCGCTCAAAAATAATCCCTGATAACTTTTTCTCTGATTTGCTTAGTTTTTCCCTTGCATTTACACGTGCAACTTTCAATAAGCGGTGTTCTATAATTTCTTGTTTTCTGGTCTGAACAGCAAAATAGGTTTGAGCAAAGGCAATTTCACTTTTTGAAGGATCTCCATTCTGTGCAATCAAATAACATGCATATCTTGTTAAGGCAATATCTTCAATCTGCCTTTTAGCCCCTTTAGCCAAATCTATCATTTTGCTGACTTCAGCAAAATGATCAGAAATTTCCTCACCAGCATTTCTGCAAGCTTCTTTTGACTTTTCTATAGAATTTAAAAAGTTTCTCCATTGGCTATAACCTAGAATCACTTGTAACTCCCTGGCACTCCAACATTCTATTCCTTTATAGTCATAGGCAGCTTCTTCAAATTTTCTAAGTAATTCAACAATAAGCTCCTTTTTCATGGTTTATAATTTTTCTTTGAAATTTTTATAAGCAGTAAGCATATCTAAAGTAAGTGTTTGGGATGAATCATCTTGTTGTAAAATACAGACTTAATTTAATATACTCCTTTCATTTCGTAAATATAATTTGCGGCACCTGCAAGTACTTCTGCATATCCGTATCAAATAATAAATCATCGGTAACAGCATGGTTAATCGCTGTGCCGGGCAATGTGGTAGCAATGCTAATATAGGCAAGTACCTCGGCAAGCCCGCGGGTGCAGGGATAATGCACAAGCACTTCGCTAAGTGCCACCTGTTTACGTACTTTTAAAAGGAACTTTATATTTTTAACCATCAGGCTTTTGTCAATACTGCCATCATCCATCAGGCGCTGCAACCCGGTAAGCTGATTGAGGCTCAAAGCCGCTTTGTTGGGCGCTTTGCCAAATTGATTTTCCGCGGGTTTTTCGCCAAGCTTGCGTTCTAAAGGCAGGTACACACCGGGGCGGTCATCCACTTCCATTACCACTTCGGTTTTTTGCGTGCGTTCGCTTTGCTGAATAGCGTGTTGTAAAATTTTGTTTACCATGTCGCGTGTTTTGCGGCGGTTTCCTTTTTCTTTCTCCACCACAATGCGGCTCAGTTTATAGCCCAATAATTCATTTGTGTGCAGCACTTTTATGCCGGCATTATGCAAAACATATTTTAGTTGCAGCAGTTGCCGGTTCGGATATTCAACACCGGTTTTATCCAGCAGGTCGTATAATTGCTGCAACATGGCGTTGAAAGCCTGTTGCTTTTCTTCATCCATTAAAAACTCCCAGAAGGCATAGAAACTGCGCCCCTGATCGTTGCTGCGGAGTTCTTCAAGCGCATCAAACGTAAGCCGGAGCAATTGCCCTTTGCTCAAGGTGGCATCCGCATGTCGGTGACTGATGGTCTTGTAAATCTCCTTGAAATTTTCTTCCACTTCGCGAAAGTCACCGGAAAGTTCGCCGGCAAGCCGCTCTATTTCTGCCCAACGGCTTTTAATTTGCCAGGGCTCATACACCGGTACTTCTCCCGTTTTGCGGATGAGTTTTATTTCTTCATCAATATTTCGCTTACGTGCCTGCAACTCGCGGATTCGCTCATCGGGATCATCGGTAGTGCGCTGCACGAGTTCCAGCACTTTTCCAAACAGGTCGAGCAGTTTGCTTTCGGTGCCTACAAATTCCTTTTCGCGCAGTTGCTCCAGCACCTGGAACACCTTTTCGGTATAGCGCGAAAGGCTTGCGTAGGGTTCATGTGTTTTATCGTCGATATTTATGTAGATGTACCGGCTGTCATCTTCTGCCCACCGCTTAATGTAGGTAGCAGCACGGTCGTAAAAATCCTGCACAAAAAAACCCGGTTGTTGCGCTTCGGAATCGTCCATAAACCCAATGGCAGATAAGTAGTCCGACAGTTTGTGGGTTAATTCGGACAGCGTAACCGTAGGTTGCCCTGCCCCGCGAAACATTTTGTACAAAAAGCTGATACTCATGGCACCATGGCTACTGCGCATCATTTTTACGGCAGGCGATTGCTGCAGAAAAACGCTCAGTTCGCGGTATTGAAAAAAGGTATCGGACTGACTGGACATAGTGGTGCAAAGTAAGCAGGGAGAAGCCACTTTGGAATGGGAGGTTGTTCACGGGGTTTCCACAAAGTGCCTACGCCTTACCCTGCTTGAATGGGGAGTTTGATACATTTCGGGGGCAATTACTTACAGCTTTCAGGATTTACTTTGATAAAATAATCATGGCAAGCCCCGCAATGTATAATAGCAGCATTATGTTCAGCAACGATTTGGTACCGGCAGGAGCTTTATCAAACTCCTTCCATACATAAATGCCCCAAAGCGCCGCAACTACGGTAGCACCTTGTCCCAGCCCATAAGATATTGCCGGACCTGCCTTGCCCGAAGCAATGATACTAAAAGACATACCAATGCACCAGATTACCCCGCCCAGAATACCTACAAGATGGTCTGTTAATTTACCATTGAAATAAGTGGAAAAAGAAAGGGGCGTTCCTGCAAATGGACGCTTCATCTGCGCTGTATTAAAGAGCAAACTGCTGATAACAACACCCAAGGCGAAAAATACCAAAGCTGTGTAAGGCGTAAGTTTGCCTGGCTCAGGCACTTTAAAATCAGTAACCATAGAATCAGCCACATACTTATAAAATAATCCCATCAAACAGCCACTTACTACGGAGAGAATCAATCCCTTTTTAGAAACACCTCCTTCAGTATTTGTCTGCAATTTCTGGTAAGCCCTCGCATTGAGCAAAATAGCGACAACAATGAGTGCAACACCGCCAAAAATCAATAAAGGGTTGCCCTGTGGATTGGAAATGTAATTAACTATTACTCCCAATACCAATGCAATACCAATACCTACGGGAAATGCAACTGACATGCCCGCAATACCAATGGCTGCGACCAACAGAATATTGGCTGCATTAAAAACAATTCCACCAAAAAAGGCAGAGCCCATATTACTATTTTCAGCCTGTCGGAAATCTTCCATAAACGACCTTCCTTCCGTTCCAAAACTTCCAAGTGTAAACGCTAGAAAAAGCGTAGTTAATAGAATTCCAAAACCATAGTCCCAATAAAGAAGCTCAAACCGCCATTCTTTGGTGGTAAGCTTAGTGGTATTGGCCCAGGAACCCCAGCATAACATGGTAATAACACAAAGGAAAATGGCGATGCCATAATTTTCAACAAGGAACATAATAAGAGAATTTTATAAGATTTTAAATTATACAATTACTTCTTCACGACAGGGTACAGACGCCTGCGCGCCCAATCGCGTAACAGAAACGGATGCCGCTTTTACAGCAAACCTGATGGCATCTTCCCAATCCATACCTTCGGTAAGGGCTACCGCAATAGCTCCATTGAAAGTATCACCTGCGGCGGTGGTATCTTTTGCCTCCACAATGGGGGCCTTCACACTAAAACTAATTTGATGATCCTTAAAGTAAGCCCCGTTTTTTCCCATAGTGATAATAACATGCTGAACACCCTTTTGTAGTAATACATCAGCAGCCACAGAAGCTGAAAAAGCATCTTCCACCACGATTCCTGTAAGCAATGTTGCTTCGGTTTCGTTGGGCGTTATCAGGAACAATTCATCCAGCAATTCATCTGACATTTTTTGAGCAGGCGCCGGGTTGACGATTACTTTCTGATTAAATCTTTTTGCCCTTTTTGCAACCGCTTCAATGGTTTCCATGGGTATTTCCAGTTGCATCAGTATTATTTCTGCATCATTAAGATTTTCAACTTCATTCATGTCAGCGGGCAACAGTTTGGCATTGGCGCCAGGTGCAACCACAATACAATTTTCACCTTCCGCATTAACCATAATTAAAGCCGTACCGGAAGGAGCGTACTTGTCAACAAAAACATAGTCTGTATTAATACTTTCTCTCTGAAACCCTGCCAGCATTTCGGCACCAAAAATATCATCGCCCACTTTCGCAACCAATGTTACATAACCTCCAAGGCGGGCAGCAGCAACTGCCTGGTTGGCACCTTTGCCACCGGGATTCATAAAGAAAGTGCCTCCCAATATTGTTTCGCCGGGCTTCGGAAGTTGGTTAGCCTTTACTACCATATCAGTATTGCAACTTCCTACTACGAAAATCCTGTTTGTTTCCATAATTCATGCATTTTGGATGAACCGTTCAAATAAATCAATACTCAAAAGAAAACTTGTAAACGTCGCATTTTTTAGGCGCCGTTTTATAAATAATGGCCTCTTTTACATAAATATTGATGCCTTTCGATGCAGGGTTTTTATCTCCGTTCACCACCACCTTAACTGTATGCTTACCCGGCTTTAACTGAAATACGTGCCAAAGGCTTATACCCCTGTGCTCCTGATTGCTGTAATGGTAATAGGTGTCAATGCTCCTGTGAAGTTTACCATCCAGATAAATATCCGCTTTACCGCCATCCTTTACCCAATTACCCATCAGGGATATGCCTGTGCCGGTAAAATCAAACTCAAGTTCATCGCCTTTTGCATGGGCATATACCGCCTGTTCAATGTCCGCTTTCTGATCCCATGACTTAACTGTAAAGATTTTCCAATCGCCTTTAAATCGCCAATGCTCCTTTGTAAAAACCGAAAACGTTTTGTCAAAAACTACATCCGGAAAAGATGCTTCAAATTTGGCCGGCTTGAAAGGCTGCATAGTTAAAGTGATGTTGTCGCCTTCCACTTTTCCACCATTTTGCTTGATAAGTTTTAGTGCATAATTGTACGTGCTTTCTACTGCCGAATTAAATGAATAGGTGGTATTGATAAATAGAGAATCTGCAACAGCCTTTACACCGTCCTGCATTTCTTTGGGCAAACCGCTGAATCCCTTAATCACGCCCAGCAAACCCATGGCATTGGATGGATTACAATCCGAATCGGCGCCACATCGGGTGGTGATATCCAGGGTTTTATAATCCATTTTTTCACCATACAATAAACCCATCACAATAAAGGCCCCGTTCAGTTTGGCATCAATATTAAAGGTGGAACCTGCTCCGCTGATGTCCACATCGCCCCATTTTTCATTCAGTTCCTTCCAGGCAGCTTTCCAGTCGTTGGGATAATGCTTATGTAATTTTATTACATCCCTTACTATGCGGGCATATTCGCTTTCTGCAGGTATAGCAGCAAGACCGGTTTCAATGATTTTGTTCATGTCATTTTCAAAATAGGCAACACTATACAAGGCACCTAAAAAAATACCTCCATAAACCCCATCGCCATAATTCATGATATGGCCAATCTTTTCTGATTCATTGATGATGTTTTGAATCATGCCCGGATTCATAAACCCGATATAATCCGCTTCAATCTGAAAGTCAATATCATCAGCACGGTAATTGTATTCCGGGTTTCCGGACTGTGGCGGAAATATGCCATCAAAGTAATTCTTGCGCGCCTGCATATTGGCACACCAAAGATGGTACCCGGCTTTGGCCAGCATTTCCTGGTATTTTACCGCAGGGGCATCCATGCCATACTTATCCATGGTCATCATAAAAGTGAGCTGCACATAAATATCATCCTGCCACATACTTCCCTTTATGTCATCCGGCACCCATTTTATGGAATCTTCATTTATTCTTTGCTGATAGTTAAACTCGGACGGAGCACCATAGGTTACACCAATCATTTTTCCTGCCCAGCCACCCGCAATTTTATCTTTTAGCATTTGCTTCGTTATGGTAAGCTTTTTTTGCTGGGCAAATACCGTGCAGGTAATGGCTAAAAATATGAGAAGATAGATTTGAAATTTTTTCATACCTGTAATACTTTTTAATCCGCTTTTACCAACCGTTTTATATGAGGTTTATTTCATTACTTCAAGTGGCAACCATACTTTCATAGCACCACCTGTTTGGCTTGCATCGGCAAAAGGCACCAACACCAACGGCAACTTTTTTGCATCGGCATTTCCTGATAAAATATTCAACGGATAAGCCTGTTGTCCAATCCAGTTGGGGGGCAACAAACCGGGATTGTTGGTACCCAGTGGCTTTTCAACCAAAAATTTTTTCCCGGCATCAAGTGAATAAGTTCTCAGCCATTCCACATTCAGCAAACTGTCCATTGCCAATACCTGCGGCCCTCTTTCCAGCGCCATCTGATTGGGGTAACTCTTTCCTCCCGAAACCATTTTTACAGGAATTTCAAAGGATACTATTATTTTATCTTTTGCTTTCCAACTCCGGTTAATTACCATTCGCTCATTACTTTTTCCCTTATAGGTTTTACCATCCACTATTGCGGTAAAGGCAATACACCAGGATGGAACCCTTAGCGCTAAGGGGAAGGTGCCCGGTTGAGAAGGATTTACCGATATTACAGCATTGCCGGTTTGCGGAAAATCACTTGTTACATCAAGCGATAATTGAATGGTTTTCATATCATTGGTTGTTATGGCTTCGGCATAATTAGCAGGCTCATACATCATAACCGTGGGTATAGCCTTCAAATTTCCAAAGGTGAAAAAAGGCACCAAAGCAATACCCCTTGGCACACTTGACTGACAACAGGTAATATAGCAGGTGTAGGGCTTTGCTTCCATTAGTGGTGTATAATAACTTACACAGCCGGTTTGCGGGTTTTCTGCCGCAAGTAAATGGTTATACACCGACCTTTCAATCTCATCGAAATATTTCAAATCACCCGTTGCCGCCAGCAATTGCTGATTGAACTGAACCCAGGTAGTGGTAACACATCCTTCACCCATCTGATCCTTTTGAGCGGCGGGCAAATACGCATCACCCTGAAAATATTCATGTGAACTTGTAGTGCCGGTAATGTAAAGTTTGTTGGCTGCAATATCTTTCCAGGCAATCAACACCGGCTTCAATAATTTTTCATCACCGGTTACCCTGTACAAATTAACCAGCCCTACAAAATTGGAAAGCATTTCGTATGCCTTTCCGTTACCAACTGCGGTAACTTTTCCTGTGTTCAATAGCGCACTGATAACTTTGGGTCCATGTTTTTGCTCACAGGCATCCAGGATGTAATAACAAAAATCAAGGTACTTTTTATCTCCTGTGTACTTATACAGTTCAACCATAGGGTCCAGCACACTTGTAGCTGCCATGCCCATATGGGTACCAGCCAAAATAATATCCTGCTGTCCGGGCTTAGTACCAAAAGTTTTGCAAAGCAAATCCCCCATTTTTTTACAGGCTTCCAAGGCAGGCTTGTAGCCGGTTGCCGTGTAATAACCCAACAGACCATACAAATTATATTTATGGCTCCATACATCCCAGCTTGTCCAGTATTCATCGGGCGTATAGGTTCCCAAATAGCCATCGGGCAATTGGCTGTTTATTAACTGATACATCAGCCTGTCCATTTGCATCTTCAGCCTTTCATCTCCCGTATTCTTCCAAACATTGCTTGCAGTTTCCAGGTACTTGCCAATATGCTCGCCAGCCCAGGGATGATGCCCGGGTCTTGACAAATACCCATCGAGTGTGCCTGCTTCATCAAGCTTTAATAAACGCTCTGCAAGGTTTTGATTCATTCGCTTACCGATATATCCTTTCTGCCGTTGATCCTGAAAACGAATAGGTGTATAGGCATCTTTCACCTTATTGGCAACCACCGGAACCGGTTCTTTGCCAACTGGTATTTTCAAATTTTTATCGGCCAGGAAAAGTTCTTCCTTATCCAGGGCAATTCCGGTACCACTTTCGGTAATGGTGTACCCCACTTTGAAAATATTGTTGTTAACGGGTGTAAATCCGGAGAACAATACTTCAGCCGCAGACCCTTTTGGTGCCTGAACCATTACCGGTTTGGTTTCTGTGTACAACTCTATATTTTTTGTATCGGTTACACGATACCTTATTTTACCATCAAAAGGATGGTTTCCGTTGTTGATGAATTTTAAGGTGGTGGCAAAACCATTTTGCTGTGTTGCTGAAATCGTTTGCTCAACGGCAATAGAATCGGACCATTCCAGCGGGCCCAACTTATAGGGTCCTTCGTACATACCCACCCATGAGTCGGGGCTGAAAACCCTGATGGCAATAAAATTATCCTTATCCCACCGAACAAGATTCATGGGAATATTATACACCCGGTCTTCCTGATGTTTGCCTGCATATTCGGGAGGAAGAATTCCTGTTTGACCAACAAGTTTTCCATTAAAATAAGTAAAGTCAACATCATCAATCTTGCCAAGACTTAGCCTAAGCCCTTTACCCAATTCGGCAGTATTTTTAAGTGCTGAAGGCACAAACACTTTTATACGGTACCATGCAAAAATATTTTTTCTTACCGTAGTATCATTCAGGCTTGTTCCTAATTGCTTGTTGCCCCAGTTGGCATCATCAAAGCCGGGGTCGGCCCATCCTGTTCCATCACCTATTTTAAACTTAACCACCTTGGGTAACGAAACAATTTGCGCCTTTACATAACCACCAAGCAACAGCAGCATAAACAAAATCGAAAATTTCTTGGCAAACCTGTTCATATAGCTGAATATTTTATTTTTAAAAAAAATATATTTAGATGTTACTTCATGGTGCTTTTACGATTAGCACTATTTACCGCGCTACCCTTTCCGTTAATAATGCTCCTTACTTCGCTTTGCTTATTTCCATTTAGCCAGAAAATAACCTTATGGTAAAAACTATTTTCCAATACCTGCGGCGCTTCAATGGCCTGATCTACAAGGATAGGCGCATCGTAAAAAACATTATAAATACCAAGCCCCACGGCATAGTGCTTTTTCACTGGGTCGGCTACTTTGTAAGAAGCGTACCCATTGGTGGTTCCATGCTTCCATGCTTCAACTGAAGGAGGGTCATAAGGCATTTCGCTCTGATAAAAAAATACGCGGCCGTTTTCACCATTCCACAGGGTTTGGTATTCCTGAAAATGCTCATTGAACAATCCATAGATGGTTACATTGGCACCGTTTACAATCAACCCGTTTGCACATTTATTTTTATCCCAGCCCACACCCTTGCCATGGTCGGCACGCCATAGCCAAACATGATCTGCAAAAACATTATTACTATTAATAGTCAAACAACTTTTTGCAGATCCTTCATGCGGGCCACCAACCCTAAAGAAAACATCAAATAAAAAGGAAGGATTACGCTTATGTTTTTTGCTTGAACTGGCTTCTCCAACCTGCATTAATGTTTCAGATTCCATGGCGCCTGCATCCATGAGTAAACTTGCAATAGTTACTCCACCCACATCGGCCACTGTAACCGCTTTGTTTCCCTTTTCCGGGACAAGAGTAGCCATTCCTATACCCATCATAATTGTTCCTTTACGGGTAATATTCAGGCTTTCATTTAGTATATAAATGCCTGGGGTAAAAAGAATATGCTTACCATTTCTTAAAGCAGTATTTATGGACGTGGCATTATCTATACCAACCCTTGCAATATAAAACGCGTCTATTGATACACTTTTCTCTTTAACACTTTTCTTATCCCAATCAATACCTGATGAGTTTTTCTTTTGTAAAGAAACTTTTAAAATATATTTACCATCGGCATACGTCCAGTATGGCTTTTCACGAACTTCGGGTGTTTGGCTTACCGTGGTTACAGGTTTATCGGGCCAATTTTCCACAGGGGCATTTGTTACACCCATATACATCATATTCCACAAGGCTCCATCCCATTTTTCAAATATCGAATTCCTGGTGAGGAATTGTTGTTGCGAACCGGAAAAAACAGTTCCATCAATTTTACAATTGGCCATAAATCCACCGCTTGAAGCCCCTTCAAATAATTTTAAATTCCCTTTAATGTGAACCCGGCGGATGGGTGCCGCCTGCGAAACCGCCCAGATGTTGGTTGAATCTTTCGTAGGAATAATGGTAAGATTTTCAGCAGACCGCCAGAAATTACATAACACATGGCCTTTATCGGCATTAGAACGCACAGCACCCACAATTACCACATCTCCGGGCGAATGACCCAACCCGATGATGTGCATATAATAACCTACCCTGATATCGAGTTTATACGTTCCGGGTTTAAAAAGAAGAGCATACCGGTTTTTAGAAAACTCATTATCAGGAAAAATTTGACCGGCATATATTGTATCAATTAATGTTTGAATTTCTGCCATATCCATTGTAGGATCAAACAAAAAAACATTCTCTCCAAATAATGTTTGGTTGTACTTATCAGCAACTGCTTTTATATTTCCCGACAAGGATATTGTTGCCGCCCGATTCGACTTTGTCTGTGAAAATCCATCCTGTATCCCATAAACAAGGAATATATACATTAATAAAAAAAAGCGAATAACCATATTAATTAGAATAATGTTTGCTACTAAACCCTGTCAAATTACAACTGGGCAAACAACGGTAATAATTGCGAAAATGTTACAATGTCTATTTTAATTGTTCAATAGTATATTTTTCGTTGTGTGTTACAGTTTTCCATTCATCTGTTCTGAAAGGAACCGCAGGAAACCCTTCTTTATTAAACAAATTACATTCGCTGGCATCGCCCACCCATCCAAAACGAACAGCATCCGGATTGGCTACCTGATCGCAGGAAACCACCACGGTATTGCCACGAATAAAAGCCCTTGCGTAATAAAATACCTGATCACTTCCGGCCATTTCAAAACCCTTTATATTTCCATACTTATCGCGGGCAATTAACCCCGAACCCAAATAGTCAAAACTCAAAACAACTTCGTTGTCGATTATTTGCATGGTTTTATAAGTAGGCCCATTGCAAATCATTGGCTTGCCGTACAGGTTATTGAGTGCAATGGCAGCCATTCGCTTCCCAACATCCTGCTTGTTGGTGGGGTGGATATCGTTTGGATTACCTAAATCCGTCGTAACCACCATGCCTGTGTTGGGCAGTTGAAGTGCCATTGTTTGTGCTTCCCTCAGTTCGGCCCAGCCAGAACCTTCATTGCTGTTATTGCCCTTGGTTCTATAGGTTGCCAGTTGAACAAAATAGAACGGCATAGAAGCATCATTCCATTTTGTACGCCAGTCATTAATCAATAACGGAAAGGCCTTTCGGTATTGATAGGAACGCCCGGCATTGGATTCGCCCTGGTACCACAAAACGCCCTTAAAAGCATAGGGAATTAATGGATCAATCATAGCATTGTAGCACAATGATGGCAGCGAATTTTCACTGGTTCGGGATAGAACCGATTCGACCTGAAATTTCCATTCACCCTTCAAAGGAATGGGTTTGTTATCCACTACCAATCTAACGTCTTCTTCATTCCCATAAATCCCTCCGCCACCTCCGTTATCCACTACCCTTACTGCAATTACATTTTTTCCGGGTTTTAATACTCCGGCTGGAATGGTATATTTTCTGGGTGTATTATACTGGTTTTTACTCCCAACCTTAAAACCGTTTACATAGGTAACATCTTCGTCATCAATGGTAGCTAATTCTATTACCGATTCGTTATTAAAATTCATTGATGAAAGGGTAATGGTTTTCCTTAGCCATACTACACCATCCATATCACCAATACTCTGCTGTTCCCATAATTGCGGCTGGTATAAAACTGGCCATTTAGTATCATCAAAAGATGGTTGCATAAATACCTCAGGGGTCAGATTTTTTAGTTTAGAGCCCTGCAAAGCTTCAATTCTTCCTTGCACGGCCAGCACCCTTCCCTTCGAAAGAGAATCGAGATCAATTTTTGGCATACCGGCAATCATCTCTTTAAATTCCTCACTGCCTTCAAAGCCTTCACGACTAATCCAGGTTTCAATATTGGTTCCTCCCCAGCTTGAATTAATTAATCCAACCGGGATGTTCAATTCATGAAACAGGTTCCTCGCAAAAAAATAACCAATACCGGTAAAAGCCCCAACGGTGGTTGAATCACAAACCTTCCAACCATCGGTTATAACGGATGTTTTTGGCAACGAACCAATCGCATGCTGAATCTTAATATGTCTGATAAGCGGATAATTAGCTGCTTCAATTTCTGCCTTTGCATTGGCAGACAGACCAACAGTCCATTCCATATTAGATTGACCGCTACAAATCCAAACTTCGCCAACCAATACATTTTTGAATTGAAGGGAATTTTTACCCTTAACCAACAAATCATAAGGCCCGCCAGCAGCTTCCACATCCAGCTTTACCATCCACTTCCCACTTTTATCAGCTTTTGTAGTTTTTACCTGATTATGAAATTTCACTTCCACTTTTTCATTGGCATCAGCCCACCCCCATACAGGTATTGGCGCGTTTCTCTGCACCACCATATTATTGTCAAAAAGCGCAGGAAGGGTTACTTTGGCCTGTACACTAATAAAAGCAAACAGTAAAATGATACCTGCACAAATATTTTTTCTCATTGCCTTATTTTATAAGTTCAAAATTTTCTTTTAACCGTATATCTACCGATGAAGCGCCAATCATTACCTGAAAATCACCAGGCTCAGCTACCCAATTCAACTGCTGATTGTAGAATGACAGTTTCTCTTTGTCAATCGTAAATCCAATTGTTTTTGACTCACCAGCTTTTAATGTAATTTTTTTAAAATCCTTCAAGTTTTTTACCGGCCTTGCTATTGAACCAACCATATCCCTTATATAAAGCTGAACAATTTCTTCACCGGCATATTTCCCTGTATTGGTTACAGTTAAGGAGATTTCAATTTGGCCATCTGCTTTAATTTGCTTTTCGCTTACATGAAGATTCGTGTATTCAAAACTGGTATAACTTAATCCAAAACCAAATGCATACTTAGGATTAACGGATAAATCAATATAGGAAGAATTAGGAATTTTATCGTTGGTAACGGGACGGCCCGTATTAAAATGGTTGTAGTAAATGGGAATTTGCCCAATACTACTTGGGAAACTCATTACCAGTTTTGCAGAAGGATTATAATCGCCAAATAATACATCTGCAATAGAATTTCCAGCTTCGCTGCCTAACCACCAGGTATACAAAATAGCGGGGGCATTATCTGCTATATAATTAAACACCAGCGGGCGGCCTGCATTTATTAAAACAACAACAGGCTTTCCGGTTGCAAGTAGCTCTTTAAGCAAATCTTCCTGTACACCAGGAATCGAAATATTACTACGATTTCTGGCTTCACCGCTCATTTCCCTTCGCTCACCAATACTAAGTATAACAATCTCCGCCTGTTTTGCCACTTCAATAGCTTCAGCAAATCCATCTTTACTATTACCTTCTATATCGCAGCCTTTTGCATACAACAACTTTGTGCTTGCACCTACTTTATTTTGAAGGCCTTCCCATTGCGATACAATAAAATTGGAATCTACACCGGGCACTTCCACATCCCAAAAACCCTTGTTCTGTTTTAGTTCCTTTACCAACGGGCCTATAAAAGCAATGGATTTTACATTTCGTTGTATAGGCAACAGGTTGTTTTGGTTCTTTAACAACACGATACTCTTTCTGCCGGCTTCCCTTGCCAGCTTTGCATGTTCAGGATTATCAAGCTCGGCTTTTTCCCGCTGTTCGTTACTATACTTATACGGATCATCAAATAATCCGAGTTCAAATTTTTTATTAAGAATTCTTTTTACCGCATCATCAATTAAACTAACCGGAACTTTTTTATCTTCAACCAATTTTGCAAGGTTGTTTATATAACTCCGGCTTTCTATATCCATATCGCTACCGGCAGTAATAGCCGACCATGCAGCTTCATATCCATTCTTAACTGTTCCATGCTTAATCATTTCACCAATGGAACCCCAATCGCTCACTACAAATCCTGTGAAATTCCATTTACCTTTTAAAATATCTCTTTGTAAATAACTGTTACCAGTAGCAGGAACACCATTCAAATCATTAAATGCATTCATAAAAGTAGCTGCACAAGCATCAACTGCTGCTTTAAAAGGAGGAAGATACACTTCCCATAACAGCCGGTCACTCATATCCACAGAGTTATAATCACGGCCACCAATAGCTGCACCATAGGCTGCAAAATGCTTTGCACAGGCCATCACACTATTTATATCACCCAGTTTATAACCCTGAAAACCTTTGACTTTTGAAAAAGAAACTTTTGAACCCAGGTAAGGATCTTCACCAGCACCCTCCATAACCCTGCCCCAGCGTGGATCGCGAGCAATATCAACCATGGGTGCAAAAGTCCAGTGTACGCCACTTGCACTTGCTTCAGTGGCAGCAACTCTTGCAGTTTGTTCCATTAACTCGAGGTCCCAGCTACAGGCTTCTGCTAACGGAATAGGAAATGTAGTTTTAAATCCATGCACCACATCTAGACCAAAGAGTAAAGGAATTTTCAACCGCGATTGCATAGCAAGTTGCTGCCAGCTTCTGGTACGACCAGCACCTAAACAATTAAGTAAAGAACCCAATTGACCGGCTTTGACCTGCCCTATCTTATTATTGTCCTGGGTAATGGGACCCGTTGCTCTCCAATCATCATTATACTGGTTCAACTGTCCTATTTTTTCATCTAAAGTCATTAACGCCAAAACGGAATCCACCTTTTGCTCAATTGACTTTTGCTGTGCCATGCTTCCAAAAGCTATGGTTAGTGTAAAAATTACCATCAAAAGTTTTGATCCGTATTCGCTTTTCATGTGTTCATTTTTCTTGTTTTTTATTTGGCACATGGAATGTCCAAATAATCATCGGTACTCTATGAGCAGCGGCTCGTGGGCATTTCATGCGTCTGTTTTTGTACCAATCAAAGTATATGGTTAAAATTATTGGTATTTCCAAGTCATTTTTTTATAAAATTCCTTAAGAACAAAAAATGCTTTTTTCTTTTTTCCTTTATCCGAAATCAAACCTTTTCTATTAAATTCATCCTGAATGCCCGGAAGCAATCTCCGTGGTGATCTGAAGTCCATTAAAATCCAGGGACTCATTCCCCTTATGTTTGTAATTTTTTCTATCATGGCTAAGTTTTGGATATACAGGTATTCCTGATATTCTTCCGTCCATCTCTCTGCTTTTTGGCCATGTAATCCGTATTTTGCCCCGCCGCCAAACTCAGAAACAACAGCCGGTTTATTAAACGCAATAATCCATTTTGCATCAGGCGCTGATTTTAAATCTCCACCGTACCAGCCCCTGTATTCATTAAATGCTATAATATCAAGATATTCACCAATTGTATCATCCACAATGTCCACACCATTTTCCCAGCGGGTTAATAATGCAGCACTTAACAATCTGGTATTATCCATTGCCCTCGTATAATCTATAAGATTCCTGAGAAATTCATTTCTGATTTCTGACTTTGGTGTTTCGTTTGCCATGGACCAAATAATAACGCAAGCCCTGTTTCTATCTCTAGCAATCACTTCTGTCAACTGATTTTTAGCATTGCTGTACGTGGCTTCATTTTGAAAGTTAATAGTCCAATAAACAGGTATCTCTTCCCATACCAGTATACCCATTTTATCAGCCATCCGTAGCATGCTTTCATTATGGGGATAATGTGCCAATCGCACATAATTGCATCCAAGTTCTTTTGCCGATTTCAATAAGGCCATTGCATCTTCTTCGCCATTGGCTCTTCGGCCTCCATAATCTTCATGAATGCTAATGCCACGAAGGAAGACAGGCTTACCATTTAATAAAATATCCTGCCCTTTGGTTTCAATTAACCTGAATCCTATATCATCCTTCAGGGTTTGCAGGGAAGATGTAATTGTAACCACATATAGTTTTGGGGTTTCAGGAGACCAATATATTATGGCACTTTCTACCTCAAATTCAAATTGCACTCGTCCGCTATCACCCGTAGTAATTTCTTTGTCAACCTTCAGTTCCGGAATACGGATGGATAAGGTTTCGCCTTTTACAGCATTGCTCATTTGAATAAAGCCGGAAAGGGTTTTATTTTTCCCTTTCTCAATCTGAATGGAAAAATTTTTAATAAAAACTGCGGGCTCTTCAATTAACAATACATCACGGGTAATGCCACCATAATTCCACCAATCCGTATTGAGTGTAGGTACACCGTCCTTGCTGCGCCTGTTATCTACCCGGATAATCAAAAAATTATCATTTTGTTTTACAAATGACGAAATTTCAAAACTAAATGGGGTGAACCCTCCTTCATGCATACCCAACTTTTTGCCATTCAGGTACACATCCGCTTTATAGTTTACCCCACCAAAATATACCAGATATCGTTTATTTTTTTTAAGCTCACAATCAAAGCTTTTTTTATACCAAACGGTACCTTCATAATAGTACAAATTTTCTTTTTGCGTATTCCAGTCACCCGGTACTTTCATTACCGGAGATTTGTCAAAATCATATTCAATTAATTCCGATTTATTTTTAGCATGGTAATTATTATGGAAGGCAGATGGAGCAGTTGGATTTACTTTATCGTAAACCTCGGAATGAAAGTTGAGATAGCCCGTTTCATATGGATCAACAATATAATTCCAGTCGCCATTTAAACTTGTAATATTCCTGTTTTGTACATTGCTGATTAATTCCTGTGCAGATACCCACAACGGCAACAAGGACAATAAACAGAGAATTTGAGTTTTATTCATTTTTGCGTCTAAAATTAGATTTATATACCATTAAGTTTTATTGATACACCCTTATATAGTCCACTTCCATTGTATCATTGGAAAAAAACGGATCCACCTTACCTGCAAAATCACCCCCAACAGCAACATTTAGGAGAATATAAAATTTATGGTTAAAGGGAATACCTACATTATTTGCAACAGAATGATATAATTGCCCATCTGCATAAAATCTGATTTCATTTTCCTCCCATTCAACGGCATAAACATGAAATTTCTCAGTGGCTTTTTGGATCATAATAGTTTCCCCATTGGCATTACCACCTGAATGTCCCGGGTAATGCAAGGTTCCAAAAATCTTATTCAAATCGGAACCCTTGTGCTCCATAATATCAATTTCACCGCATGCGGGCCAACCAACTTTATCCATATCATTTCCCAGCATCCATATGGCAGGCCAGGTACCAACAGCTTTTGGCAATTTAGCCCGCGCTTCAATTCTACCATAATTAAAATCAGCCTTATTTTTGGTTGAAAGCCTGGCAGAAGTATAATCGCGGTTTTCAACCTTTTCCTTCCTTGCAATAATTTTCAAAACACCATTTTTAACCATTGCATTCCGGGCATCTTTTTCGGTATAATACTGCAATTCATTATTCCCCCATCCGTGCCCCCCTTTGTTGAAGACCCATTTAGTGCTATCTGGTAATCCATTATAATCGAACTCTTCGGCCCAAACTAATCTTGTATATTTTGATTGAGCGAAAACGGTTCCTGCAATTGAAAGTAAAATCGCAGTAGTCGAAAACCATTTGAAAAATTTGATATAGATATGTAGCATAATAAAATAGAAATTACTTCAAAAATGTAATCTAAAACGCAATCCTTTACCAATAAAAGTGGTGGTAATTACCCAAAAGGGTATTTACCACCCACTTTTTCACTGCTTATGAAAAACTAACTGCCTGAAAGAAATTATTTCTAACTTAAAATGGAGGAGGCAATACATAACTTACTCCACCATTTATTTAAATCCTATTAATCTAATGGTCAAATTTCAGGTTAACCAATTGCAGGTTAAATACCCTGCTATTGCAGGTACCATGGAATTTTATTTATACCATCATATCCGCCAAACTGATCAGCTATGGCCTTTGTATAATTCTCCGGGTTAGAAACCTGCTCATCTGTTGGGTATTTCCAGCGCTTTGGATATACATTTTTGTCATCCGGGTTCATGCTGGTAGCAGGATCAAGCGGAAATACAGGGAAACCTGTACGCAGCACCTGCGGATAATTCAATCCATTGCCCTGGAAGAAATCTAGCAGCCATCTTTGTGTCCATATTTGTTGCAATCGTTCAGTTTTAGTTCCCGCTTCAGCATAGGAGGCGGCGCCGGTAAAGTAACCATCAATATAAGAGGCTGTAATGGCCATTCCATGTGTGCCGGTTGATGCAGAAGGTAAAGTCATATAATAGCTAAGTATGGCCCTTACCCCCTTTTCATATTGATCCTTTGCACTTCCTGATAACCAACCTTCTTCAATACCTTCAGCTATTATAAAGCACTGCTCGGCATAAGAAAATTTAATCATGGGATCACCGGCCATATTGGCTACATAGCGCTTATTGACCAAAGAGTATTTACCGCTCTGATTATTGAGTGCTAACTTATCAGCAGCCAATTCTGTTGGCGCTCCTTCGTATGCTGTAAAATCATTTTCAAGCTTACCACCATCAATCAGGTATTTTGCAGGTTCTGCGAAAATGAATAACCTGCGGTCATTGTAGTTCCTTAATGCATCTACTACCATTTTTGAAACACCAATCAAAATTCTCCTGTTTTCACCATTCCAAAAGGGATGGGTAGAGTTTGCATTGGTGGAATAAACTAATTGGAAATTATCCGCATTTCCTGTCATAAGGTTATTGGCAGCGACGATTGCCGCAAACCGGGCCTTATGGTCAGCAGTAGCTTTTTTGCTCATAGTTTGTATGACCTTTAACTGCATGGCATTACAAAGCCTCCGCCATTTAGCTGGATCACCATTAAACATAATATCGCCTCTAAACGTGGTACCTGATGCAAAAAATGTTTCGGCTGCTTTCAAATCATTCAAAATACCGGCAAAAACATCTGCCTGCTTGTCATACTTAGGCCGGGTTATACCTTCCTCTGCCTTTCCTGCCTCAGAATAAGGAACATCACCCATATCCAGTGTGGCATAAAATCCATACCAGGCCTTCATAAACAACTCTAGTCCTTTGTAGGAAGATTCAGCCGGATTTCCCTTTGCAAACTCTACCATGCGCTTGCCATCGGTTAATTTTTTGTAGGAACCAAACCCACCAAAAGGCCAATATGAATAATAGTATTGGTATGGATTGGGGTTAGTTTCCAGCATAGTGGTATGCTTACACCATAAATTTCCCGTTCCGAAATCTGTTGGATTGGGGTTCCAGAACCTGTAGGCATCCTTTAATATTTGCGTAGCAAGCATCTCCGGAGAAACTGTGGTTGGTACATTCGGATCGGTGTTCAATTCTTCAAATCCTTTGGTACAGGAGCTGGCAATAGTTAAGGACACTATTGCAAGTAATATATATTGTATCTTTTTCATAGTTAAGCTATATTAAAAGGTGACTTTTACATTAAATCCAAGGTATCTTACAGCAGGGTCAGAAAAATCTTCTCTTGCACCGCCACCATCGGGGTCTGAATATTTAAAGTCCTTGGCCCATAACATTACATTTTGCCCAACAAATCCAATAGAAGCCGCTTTTGCCCAACCCTGTGTATACTTTGCAGGAAGCTGATAGGTAAGCGATACTTCACGTAGCTTAGTGAAAGTTTTGGAATAGGTATCTTCACTGCTGCCATTTCCACCCCATGCACTGCTGTTGTGCAGGTCTATCATAGCTTGTTTGTAGGTAGATGCTACATCGTTTGGTGCATACTTACGGGTATCACTCGTAATATTGCCCATTGCATCGTAGGTTACTGTACCGGAAATAATTTTTACACCTTTGCCAATATAATTCATAGAACCCGGCGTTGCTACATCTTTAGCCCTTGCATCTGTAATAGAATTTGGATGATTGCCTGATTGCCACAGGTAACTATCAGTTCGTGAATTCATTAAACCACCCGATACGCCATCAAATGAAACAAAGAGACTCCAGTTTTTATAACGCAAATTTGAATTAATACCCCAAAGCCAATCAGGGTCAGAATAACCAAATTTTGAATCATACTGACTAACTTGTAAACGTCCATTATTGTAAATACGTTCCCCGGTTTCGGGAACAGCTAAAAATGCCCTGCTGAAAAAGACATCCACCCGCTCTCCAACTGCTACCCATGGTCTTTTGGCTGAATAGGTTTCATCCAAAGAAGTATATACCCTCCTGAAGGTTGACCAGTTCAGTCCTAAATCCCACTGGAAATCTTTCTTTTTAATTGGTGACCCATTCAGGGCTACTTCCCAACCCCGACGGGAAATTGCTTCATCAGTATTAATAAAATTACCAGTATAACCGCTTGTTGCAGATACTTGTGCTGACCGAAGGAAGTCATACATGTTTTTATCATAGTAGGTTACGTCCAAACCCAAACGGCCTTTATACATCAAAGCCTGCAAGCCCAGTTCGAAGGTTTTGGCACTTTCGGGGAGCAAGCCATCACCAAATAAACTACTGGGTGCAGTTGCACCATTCAGTGTTCCCCAGGTGCCGCTATTAATACCATAGCTACTATTGATAGCGTAGATGCCAGGAGGTGTTTTCGACATGGTCCAAGCACCTCTTACCTTTAACAGGTCAAGCCAATTTCTTGTTCCAGGCAACAGTTCAGAAGCTACAAAGCTCGCTGCAACTGATGGATAGAAATAGGAAGGATTTTCAGATGCTAAAGTTGAACTCCAGTCATTTCTCCCGGTACCCTCTAAAAATAAAAGATTATTCCAGGAAACAGCTAACCGACCATAAAGAGAATTAACTTGTTGCGCCTGAGTAGTCTGAGAAACATATGCAGGATTTACGGATGCTTTTAGCGAGAAAAATCCGGGTACAGAAATTCCACCAACAGTATTTCCATACACATTATCATCCTGCTTGTAGAAAATGGTTCCACCGGCGAGATATTCTACCTTAAATTTATCTAGCGACCTGTTACCTGATAATATGAAGTCAGTGTTCAAACTACGTCCCTGGTTTTGTCCTGTTACAAAACCGCCCGTTCTACTACCATTCCAAGTATAAAGATTACCCGGTGTAGGCGTATTACCAGTAGCTAAATAGGAGCCCCATGAAATTCTTTGATCACCGCGGTCGGTATAGAAATCAATACCTGCACGTGCATTGGCATTTAACCAATCGGTAAGTTGATAACTCATGGTCAGATCGGCATTGAAGATATCACGAGAAACCTCGTTGGTTTTTTCAAACCTGTCAAAATAGGGATTATTTTGATTTGCCCCTGAATAAGAGCCATTGGGGTTTAACCCATAAATATAATTTTGCTGAACGCCTGGTGTAATCCAATAATTATTCTTGTAATCCAGAATATTAAAATCAGCGCTTGACCAAATGAGTAAAGAATACATTGGATCGTAAGAGGTATATCCATTGGATCCAAGATTTGGCGTATGCCGTTTGGTATAGGATAAATTGGTACTTAATTTTAACTTCTTCAAATTTATATCTGCTCCAAATGAATAGGTAAACTGATCCAGGGTTGAATTAGGATAACGTCCCTTATTCTCAATAAAGTTTACAGAGCCTCTTAATGAAGCATTGCCTTCTCTATAAGTAAGATTCAGGTTGTTGTTGGTTACATATCCCTGTTCCAGGAAATTTGTAAAATTGTCCTTACCTACTGGCAGGTATGGTGCATCTGTCCATACCTTGGCAATAGGATCCCACTGATTGCGAATGGTGCCATCCATTGCGGCACCCCATGAATTATCAGAGTTTTTATCGTAGGTATTATTGCTGCCACGACCATATACCGATTGCTTTTCAGGCAGGGCAAGATAGCCGGCAGTAAACATGTTATTCGATGCAAAATCAACTGTAATACCATTTGAACTTGTACTACCCTTTTTGGTAGTAACCAATATGGCCCCACTTGATCCACGAAAACCATATAGTGCCGAGGCAGTTGGACCTTTCAAAACGTCTAGAGATTCAATATCCTCTGAAGATATGTCGCTCAGCGTTTTGTTAGCATAAGGAACACCGTCAATTACTAATAAAGGAGTTTCGCCACGAATAGAAATAACGGGCGCAACCCCAAAATCAGAAGGGTTCCGAACCAACAAACCGGCAACTTTACCAGTAAGAGAGGTAGCCACATCAACACCGGATACTTTTGTCAACACTTCCCCTGATACCTTTTGGGTAGCATATCCAAGTGCCTTTTCCTGCCTTTTAATTCCTAAGGCGGTAATTACAACTCCTTGCAAATCTTCAGCGCCTGCTTTAAGCTGAATCTCAATAAAAGTTCTGTTGTTAATAGGTACTTCCAGTGTACCATACCCAACCGAACTGAATACAAGCACCTTACTTTTTGCAGGAATCACAATTTTAAATTCCCCCATTTCATTGGTTGTAGCGCCAATTTGGGTGCCCTGCACTAAAATGGAAACCTTGGGGAGTCCCTCCCCGTTTTCTCCGGTTACCTTGCCGGAAATGCTGACATCCTGTGCCCAGGCAATGCTGGAAATGAGAAACAGGAACATTAGGGGAATCCCCTGAAAGATTCTTTTCATAAGCAATGTTTGTTTTGAGAAAATAAAAAATGAACAATCGTTTGTCCTATTTGCGCAATCGTTTGTTCAAAGTTATAAGTATTCCTCAAATTGCCAAAAAAATCTTAAAAAATATTTAAGAAGTGGTAATCAAGGTTTTAAAACACCCGGTTAGCCAACCGAATTTTACCGGAATGAATGCTCCTTTTAAATCATGATTGTCTTCAATTATAACTATATTTTCAGGCCCTTTTCCCTGATAACATACTTTTAAATTGCAACCATTTCCGTAATTATTTGGATTTACCCAAGATTTTAATCGGCCTTTTGGCCATAATATCCCAATTTTACTGTTTCCTATGAAGGGACAAGAAATTACTATCCAATATTTAGCTACACAGCTCGGGGTTTCTATAACCACTATATCGAGGGTTCTGAATGGTATGGGTGAACAATACCGTATTAGTAAAAAAACTATTGACCTTGTTACTTCTACCGCAGAAAAACTAAACTATAGCCCAAACCATATTGCCAAAGGACTTAGGCTGAAAAAATCATCCACTATCGGGCTAATTGTACCCGATATAACCAATACCTGGTTTGCACAACTCGTACAGGGTATCGAAAAGGAAGCAAGAAAGCATCATTACAACATTTTTCTTTGCAATAGCAACGATGATTTGAAAGTGGAAAAAAAATCGGTTTCTCTTCTTCAAAACTGGATGGTTGATGGAATAATTATAGCCCCTATCGGGCTCGAATATGAACATTTGGTAAAAGCATCAAACAGGGGCACCCCGCTCGTACTTTTAGACCGCTTTTTCGAAGGGGTTGATTTACCTTATATTTCCTCCAATGATTACGAGGGTTCGCTTGAAGCCAACCAATACCTGATTGATAACGGCCACATAAGAATTGCCTGCTTTCAGGGCATTCCCGGAACGTCGGCTAACAACCAACGTATAAACGGATATAAGCAGGCTTTAGATAATAATAGTATCTATTTTGATGAGAATTTAATAATCGGCACTGATTTTGGATTTCAAAACGGATACATTTCAGCCAAAAAAATCATCAAAACCCTAAAAAAATCGAAAATCACAGCAATTTTTTCGATGGGAAACCAAATAACCCTGGGTATTTTAAAAGCTTGTAAAGAAGAAGGAATAAACATTCCAAACGATCTTTCATTCGTTTCCTTTGATGAACAGATATATTCGGATTTGCTGCTTACTCCGTTAACTACGGTTTCGCATATGAATGAAAACCTCGGAGATTTAGCCCTGAAAATGCTGCTGCATCAATTTGAAACAGAGAACCATTCAAGGCTCAAAAATGTGGTACTAAATTCGAAGCTGATCATTAGGGATTCGGTAAAAAATCTTAACCCCTGATATAATTGAAGGAAACAAATGTATCTCCTCTTGGATGCCTTTAACTATTGATAAATAACCTACTTAAGCAAAAACCCCAAAGGCTTATCAAGCCTCGCTTTCCACGCTGCTTCACTATGGTCCGCACCGGGAAATTCAAGCGTAATCCATTGCTGCTTTTTCCAGCCATGTTGTTTCATAACGGCGTCGGCTTGTTGCTGCCAGGGTTTGTACAAGCTATCGAGCGCAGCAGTACCAAAATCGAAGTAAATTTTATGGGTTTTCCTGTCGGGTAAATGTGTATCGAGGTATTGAATAAATGCAGCGGGTACAGGGTTGTTTTCCACAGCAAAAATACCAGGCCAGTGGGTAGATAAACAGGCAGCGCCACCAAATATCTGCGGGTATTCGCATATTGCATACATGCTGATGAGTCCGCCCATGCTGCTGCCCATTACAAAGGTGTTGGCCGCATCCGTTTTGGTTGCATATGTTTTGTCAATAAATGGTTTTAACTCTTCAACCAAAAACTTCAGGTAACCATCACTTTTTACCGGGTCTGCAAAAAGCTTGTTACCTCCAGTTCTTTTACCTTCATTCAGCAACGAATCTCTGAAAGCAGCCGGAAGCGCTTCGAAAGGCTTTTGTGGAAAATAATCCGAATGCCTTGTGGCACCGCCATTCCACACGCCCACCACAATGGTTTTCCGGGCTTTCCCGTTTTTCATCATGGTTCCAAGTATATCATCCACTTCCCATGCCTGCTTGTTCCAGGTGGTATTGCTGTCAAAAAGCATTTGCCCGTCGTGCATGTATAGCACGGCATATTTTTCACTGCCATCATAGCCTTCGGGCAACCATACATCTACATTTCGTGCGGTTACAAATTGCGATACAAAATTTTCGTGCCGCACCAGTTTACCATACGCCACTTGCGGTATTTGTGCCTGCGCGTTATGCATAAGCGAAGTGCAAATGAGCGCAAATGCTTTTAATATTCTACGATGTGTTGGCATAAATGGTTAACGTATAATCGTTATTTGTTTCGACTCAGTATTTTTTCCATTGGTAACAAGCACGCGGTAATTTCCCGGTGGTAAGGCTTTCACCGATACATTCACGGTTCTTCCACTCCATACCTGATCAAAATATTTGCGTCCTTGCATATCAAAAATAGCAATATATCCCTTTTCCTGCAACACACCATCCGCACCAATGATAATCATTTCAGTAGCAGGGTTTGGATAAATGCTAAGCCATTTCTTTTGTACCTGTTGCAGGGTAACCACCTGGCTAAATATAAATTGTCCATCTTTATCTACCTGTTTCAGGCGATAAAATAACTGTGCAGGACCATTATGATTATGCAGAAATATATAATCCCGCTGCATATAATCGCTTATGTATTTAATTCCCGCAGTTTTCCAATCTGTCGCGTTGGTACTGAATTGAATTTCAAAAAAATCGGCCCCGGTGGCAGGCGTTGATATACGCCAGTTGAGCTCGGTTGTGGTAGGTTTTGTAAGGTTGCCTTTAAAAGAAATAAAGTTTACCGGCAACAGGTTGAGGCTAAAGGGTGTAGGTTCGTTTTCACCCGCTTCGGTTGGATTACCATTTTGGTTGGGGTCAATGGCATCAGGCATTCCATTATTGGATGAGTCGGTAATAATTATTCTATCAGCTGCGCTATTGATGGTGGCAGAAGCCAATGCACTATTCAAATACACATTACCAGGTAGTAAGTTGGTAACGATTACCTGTAGGCGGATATTGCAAAAATAATCATTGTTAGCACCGGTAAAATTAGGCAGGCTTTGGTTAGGTTGTAGCAGCATTTTATCCGTCCTTCCGTTGTAGCCGGGGTTCAGCGTCAAGCCGGCACCGTTGCTGCCGGAAACAAAATTCGCAGCTGCGCCAATCAGCCCGGTTTCGCCAAATACCGAAACAAGATCTTCTTCAATATTTATATCATTCAATACCGTATTACCCATATTGCGCAAATGCACTTCGTAGGTTACAATCGCCGTATTATAATTTATAAGGGTTGCTTCTACCATGCGTTTGGTTGCACCAATGGATGGGGTAATACTGGTATTGTCAATAGGTCCCAGTCCGTTTTGAAAGGGCGATTCACTGCTTAGTGTATTGGCAGCTATATCGTAGGTAAAATAATAACAACTCGCACTTAGGTCAGTGCCGGTTACTTCTAGTAATCCATTGAGGTATGCTATTCCGAAACAGTTTTTGGGCATGGTTTGCAAATACTTTGCCTGCACTATGGTGCCGGGCGCAGCATAGTTTTCAAATTCATACAGCCTCGAAGGGTTTGAGCCCAGGGTTGCAAACATGCGCCCGTTGGGCAAAATACAAAGGTCGCCGCTGGTGATGGCCCCCGGTGCATTACCGGCCGGAAACTGAATGACCCGTGTATTGATAATGTTCCCATTTACAACATCAAACTTATCGAGGTTGCACCGGCCTGTTGCCGCATCGTAGTTTGCAAATGACCACAAATTGCCACTGTTGTCGAATTCAAAATTGTTGGAAACATAGTTGTGGGTATAAGTTGGCTCTAAGGGAATAGTGCCGGGACAGCGGATAGAATCGGGCAAGCCAACATCGAGTTTCCAGATGCGGGATTGGGTAAAAGTGCGCACATCAGCTATATACACGTTGTTGTCCCTGGGATTATAAGCAACAAAAACCCCATAAATATTCGGAATCTGGCTATTTAAAGCACACCCGGTTACTACAACGGGTGAACCGCTCAACGGATTCTTTATAAGCGAAAAAGAAGGCTGCGATACGGAAACACAGGTTGGGCTGCCGAAGTTTACCAAAACGGAGTTTTGGGCCCAAATGCTCCATACTGGCAGCATGAGCAGAATTGAAAATAATATCTTTTTCATACGGGCAATTGGTTTTAGCAAAAGTAAACGGAATGTTTTTTACAAACCCTGATTATAGTTAAGTAAACATAAAACAAAATCCGGCTAAAAAGTATAGGTGTCAAGAGGCTGTTTACCCATAACTTTGCCCTAACCGATTATTTGATATTACTATGAGTTCTGTGGAAACCGCAACGGCTCCTGTTGCCACCCCAATGTTAACATCCAAAGATTTTTCAACCGACCAGGAAGTACGCTGGTGCCCGGGATGTGGAGATTACTCTATTCTTGCACAGGTGCAAAAAATAATGCCAACCCTTGGCATTCCCCGCGAAAATATTGCCATTATCAGTGGTATTGGCTGTAGCAGCCGTTTTCCATATTACATGAATACGTATGGAATGCATAGTATTCATGGGAGGGCTACCGCTGTTGCAAGCGGGCTAAAAGCTAGCCGTCCTGATTTGAGCGTATGGATTGTAACCGGTGATGGCGATGGCCTCAGTATTGGCGGAAACCATACCATCCACTTGCTGCGCCGCAACTTTAATGTGAACATCATGTTGTTCAACAACCAGATTTACGGTCTTACAAAGGGGCAGTACTCGCCTACAAGCGAAGAAAAGAAGGTAACTAAGAGTACCCCGATGGGAAGCATTGACCATCCATTTAACCCACTAGCGCTTGCCATGGGTGCCGAAGCTACTTTTATTGCCCGCAGTATGGATCGCGACCCCAAGCATCTGCAAAGCATGCTCTTACGTTCCCATAATCACAAAGGCGCTTCTTTTCTTGAAATCTACCAAAACTGCAACATTTTTAACGATGGTGCTTTTGAAATTTTTACGGAAAAAGGAAGCAAACTCAACGAAACCCTGATACTTGAGCAAGGCCAGCCATTGCTTTTCGGTGCTAGTAAAGAAAAAGGTATTCGTCTCAATGGGCTAAAACCCGAAGTGGTAACCCTTGCTGACGGATATAGTGCAGAAGATATGTGGATCCACGACGAAAAGGATTTTTACAAGGCGCAAATCCTGGTTCGCTTGTTTGACGATCCGCGTATTGAAGGACATTTCCCACGTCCGTTTGGTGTTTTTTACGAAGTTGACCGCCCATGTTACGAAGACATGATGGCTGCTCAAATTGAACAGTCTATTGCTAAAAAAGGCAAGGGTGACCTGGAAAAGCTTTTACGTGGTAACGAAGTTTGGGAGATTATGGCATAGATTTTTTCTGATTTTTATTTTTTATTTTAAAAAAACTGCCCAAAGACAGGCAGTTTTTTTATTTGCATCTTACAAGGGGCATTAAAACAGAAATAATTATAGAAATTAAAGGCCTTAGCTTTGCTATTATCATTCCATTGGCAAAATATGGGTCTTACAAGGCAAATATTTTATTAAACATTCAATTAACAGCGACTTCATTTACGTGCAATTTTCAACATTCAACTTCGACCCCCGCCTGCAGGAAAGTATTGATTCCATGGGCTATACTACGGCTACACCGGTTCAGCAGCAGGTAATTCCCCTTATTCTTGCCGGTAAAGATGTAATAGCTTCGGCACAAACAGGTACGGGAAAAACAGCAGCCTTTTTGCTGCCTATTATCCATAAAATTCTTACCGAGCCGCAAGACCACCATAGTATCAATGCCTTGGTAATAGTTCCCACCCGCGAGCTTGCTATTCAAATAAGTCAGGCACTGGAGGGTATGGGGTATTTTACCGATGTTAGCGGTTTACCTGTTTACGGTGGTGGCGATGGCGACCTTTTTAACACCGAAAAAAAAGCACTAAGCACCGGTGCGGATATTGTTATTTGTACCCCCGGGCGCATGATTGCACACCTGCAAATGGGCTATGTAAAATTGCAGGGGCTTAAATACCTCATACTTGATGAAGCCGACAGAATGCTCGATATGGGTTTCCATGGCGATATCTTAAAGATCATTGGCTTTTTGCCCAAAGAGCGGCAAAACCTGTTATTCAGCGCTACCATGCCATCAAAAATGCGCGATCTCGCTAAAAAAATATTGCATGAGCCGGTAGAAATCAACATCGCCATCAGCAAACCCCCGGAGAAAATTCGGCAGGGTGCATTTGTGGTGTTCGATGAGCAAAAGATTGGACTCGTAAGCTTTATGCTGCGTAGCAATCCTTACCGGCTTGCCATTGTATTTTGCAGCAGTAAGGATAGTGTAAAAAAACTCACCTTCGAGTTGAAACGCGCACACCTTAAAGTGGCAGAAATCCACAGCGACCTCGAACAACTGGAACGCGAAAAAGTGCTGCTCGATTTTCGTAATGAAAAATTACGCATCCTGGTAGCCACTGATATTTTAAGCCGCGGTATTGATATCGATATCATAGACCTTGTAATTAATTACGATGTACCACATGATGCCGAAGATTATGTACACCGCATTGGCCGTACTGCACGCGCCGAACGTGATGGTACTGCCCTTACACTTATTAACCCTAGAGATCAGCGCAAGTTTGCCGATATTGAAAGACTGCTGGAAAAAGAAGTGCCCAAACTCCCCGTTCCGCCAGATCTTGGCCCTGCACCCGAATGGAAACCATTTGAACGCCGCTTTGAAGGCGGTGGCGGCCGTTTTGGCGGAGGTGGCGGGTTTAAGGGTGGAGGCGGAAAGCCCCGCAAAGGTGGTAAGCCGGGCGGCGGTAGTGGCAAGCCCCGCGACGGACAAGGCAGGCCACGGTCCGAAGGTGAAAAGCATATTGGTCCTAAGCCGGTAAGACAGCATCATAATAAAGCGCCGAAGGATACGCCTTAACCGCATTTTATAGGCGTTAGCAAAGCCGTTCCGACTCGAAACAAAGCTTCGCTTGGTGTCGGTCGGAACGACGCACTGGCAAAAGGAAAAAACGGGCAAAAGGGAAAAAAACCGGTTATGGAAAACCCGGGGTTAGGTTGGAACGACAACAAGTTTCGCGAGCAACTTCTCGCGCCATTAGCCCAGGTCAAAGTTTTTCCGACCGAAACGACCTTTGGTCGCGTCGGTCGGAAAAACGCGTCGGTCGGAAAAAACCAAAAAAAAATAGCCCCGCATTGCGGGGCTATTTGCACTGATATGAGTTGAGATTAGATAACCTTAACATTAACAGCATTCAAACCTTTTTTTCCGTTCTGAACTTCGTAAGAAACTTTATCGCCTTCACGAATTTCATCGATCAAACCTGACACGTGAACGAAAACATCCTGACCGCTACCGGCAGGGCTAATGAAACCAAATCCTTTGGTTTCATTGAAAAACTTAACTGTACCTTCTTGCATTTTCAACTAAATAAATAATAAAATAATGGTGCAAAGATACCTGTATGCATCCAAATGAAAGCCTAAGATTTACAAATGGTTGATTTACAGAGAATTTACCCCCGCCAATGCCAGGCTTTCGGCTGCACAAAAGCCCTGATACCCTGATACGAAAGCGTACTACCTATCCCTGAATGTCCCCTGCCGCTCCAGGGCAGTCCGGCACTTACCCGATCACAACAATTAAAGTAAACAGTACCAGTACGCATATGCCGCATAATGTTTTCTGCCCTTTCCTTATTAGTGCCATAAACAGCAGCCGTTAAGCCGTATTCCGTATCCTGCATCAGGGCGATGGCTTCTGCATCATCCTTTACTTTTTGAATACCCACAATGGGACCAAAAGATTCTTCCATCATAATGCGCATGGAATGATTGACTTCTGTAAGTAAGGTAAGGGGATAGTAAGAACCGGTAGAAGGTACATCCGTAGTTTGAAATAATATTTTCGCACCCTTGTCCAATGCTTCCTGTACCTGTTGCCAAAGTACGGTTTGCTGTGCAGGGCGGGCGATGGGTCCCAAATCGGTATCCGGTTCCCTTGGATCACCCATTTTCATGTTGCCGGCTTCGGCTTTTATGGCTTCAATGAATGCATCATATACCCCTTCCTGCACGTAAATGCGCTCAACGGCACAACAGCTTTGCCCGGCATTGTACATTAAGCCTTCGAGCGCAGCCGCTGCTACCGCTTGTATGTCTTCCACATCATCCATCACATACAAAGGATCTTTACCGCCGAGTTCCAATTGTACAGGCACGAGTTTGCCCGCAACGGTTTCTGCTATTCTTTTGCCGGTGGAATAACTGCCGGTAAAAAAGTATCCATCCATAGGAAGTTTACATAAAGCCGCACCTGCTTCGCCTGTGCCGATAATTACCTGGAAAACATCTTGAGGAACGCCGGACTTGTGCAGGATGTTACCAATATGCATGCCGGTGAGTGTTGCAAATTCCGATGGCTTGTACAACACCGCATTGCCCGCGATTAACGCAGGGATAATCACATTTACCCCTACGAGATAGGGATAGTTCCATGCCGAAATATTGGCTATTACACCCAACGGTTCATAGTTGATGCGTTCCTTCGTCAATTCATCCTCCGTTACCCACTCATCGGCGAGGTATTTTTCAGCATGTTCGAGAAAATATTGAATCCTTGCCCGCGCGCCATTCAGTTCATTGTACGACTGCTGTACCGGCTTACCTACTTCGGAGGTTAATGTATCAGCAAGCATATCCTTATTCGCATCGAGCAGTGCATGAAAGCGGCTTATACACGCAAGCCTTTCCTGCAAAGGCAAAGCGGCCCATGCCGGTTGCGCATTACGGCACTTTGTATATTTCTCCTTTATTACCTTAACCGTATCTGTTTTTAACTCCGTAATGAGTTGTTCTGTTGCGGGGTTATTAATTTGTATATACATTTATTTTTTAATATATTTATTAAACCAGCCGATATACCGCATAAATCGATCGGCCTGGTAACTGGGAACTGAAATGCCATGAAACTGCCCGGGATACACCACATATTGCGTGGGAATATCCTGGCTGCGTAATGCCTGGTACATCTGCTCGCTTCCCACCGCAGGCACATTGAAATCTTTTTCGCCCACCATAAAAAGCGTGGGTGTTTTTATACTGTCGGCATGAAGGAAAGGATAGGAAAGTTTCAGGTATTTATCGAGATTTTTCCATGGTACACCTATTTCATTATCGTATTGCATAATGTATTGATCCACGCCATAAAGTGCCAAAGGGAAAGCAACACCTGCACCACTAACTGCTGCTTTAAAACGCGTATCAGAAGCAATCAGGTAATCGGTTAAAATGCCGCCATAACTCCAGCCGCCTACGCCAAGCCGGTTGGGGTCGGCAACACCTTGTTTTACCAATTCATCAACGATGGCATGCAGATCCACCACTTCGAGATTGCCCCAATCGCCGGAAATGGATTTGCAATAAGCCAACCCGCGGCCTGTGCTGCCACGGTAGTTTACATTTACTACCGCATAGCCTGCCGCAGCAAGCATTTGCGATTCCATATCAAAACCAAAATCGTCCTGCGCCACCGGCCCGCCATGGATAATCACCAATAACGGCAGTGCTTTATTTTCCACCGAATCCAATGGCCAATACAACACGCCATTTACCTGGTTACCATCTTTCGCGGTAGCGGTTACGCCTTTTACCTTAGCAAGTTTGAGCGGGGCTGTAAAGCTATCCGTATGATGCGTTAGCCTGCGTAGATTGCCATTTTCAAATGCATACAATTCAGCAGGTGTAGATGGGTTGGAAGCAAGCATCGCCCATTTTCCCGCTGCCGTATGCGCGCCCTGCACGATATCCATACCTTGCAGCAAACGGGTCATGGCGCCGGTTTGCACATCAAACTGCGCAGGATACTGGTAACGGTCTTCAGTTACCAAGCCCACTACCGTTTTTCCATCGGCATTATAGCGTGGACCGCTTACACCCCGGTCAAGTTGTGCAGATAAAAGCCTTGGTTCGCCACCATTTTTTGAAATTAGTGCAAGTACAGGCTGATCGTACATCGCATAATTTTCATTGCTTGTAGAGCGGGTGTAGATAATCTGTTGGCCATCGGGACTCCATTGCGGGGATGCATCGGAACCGGTCCATGTAGTCAGCACTTTTGCTGTGGCACCTGCTTTTGCTTCTATAATGCATATATCGGAATTGCCGTTTTTATCGGGATCAGCAGTGCGATTGGAAACGAAAGCCACCTGGCTTCCATCGGGATTCCAAACCGCGCTGCCATGGTTAAAATTGCCCCGGGTAAGTGTGTCGGTTTTCTTTTTTTCGATGTCAAAAAGATACAGGTGCGTGTATAATTTTTTATAGCGGTAGCCTTCCACATCCTGCTTAATTTTATAACGATCCATTACCATGGGTTTGGCCGTTTTCACCTTGCCACTATCTTCCGGTACGGGATCGGTAATGGTAAACAATAACTTTTTGCTATCGGGGCTCCACGCATAGGCCGCAACACCATTTTTGTACGTGGTAATACGTTTTGCCTCGCCACCCCGTCGGTCGAGCAGCCACACCTGGTTGCCCTTGCCTTCCTGCCGACTGCTGAGGAAAGAAAGATATTTTCCATCGGGGCTCCAACGCGGGCTGCTCTCACTTTCAGGTGAATGCGTAAGTTGAATATTGTTTTTGCCGTCCCAGCTTACCATCCACACATCGCTGCTGCGGCTGTCTTTTATAGAATCAATAGTAGTAACGGTATAAGCCACCCATTGCCCATCCAGCGATACCTGCGGATCGCCCACACCTGCCAACTTAAAAATATCAGCAGGCTTCAGCGTTCTTTTGGTGCCTTGCGCAGAAGCCAAAAAAGGAAGGAACAATACGATAGCAGAAAGTGCAGCAAATTTTTTCATGGAGAAAGTTAGTTATTTATTTTGGGGTGTAAAGATAGCGGGGGAACGGATAAGGTTGCTTGGGGTGTTTTTGCCTTATTGGAAAAGATTGCATGGAATAACTAAATGGAACAATACTTTGGCTAACCATGAAAACAGGGCGCGCAGATTTTCCCGTTTTGAAGATTACCATTTGAATAATTCTTAGAAAAGAGAACAAAAAAATGTTGTAATTAATACCCTTATAAAAATATTCCCCATTAAAATAAAACGATTAGAATACTACCAAACGATTAAGGAAATTACCCTGGCTGATTTTGCGCAGCTTGAAACCCTTTTACCCGAACTCAAACCCATTTTCATTAATTCCCAATACCTAAACGTGCTAACCTTTGGTACCGTTACTGGCAATGAATCACTGAAACCCTTCTAAAAATACATTGCCAGCATTTACTTAAACCGGTACTTAAAAAAGAACGGATCCAGCACGCCTTACATTAACCTGGAACTGAAGCTGCGATCCACCCAATACCAACCACCGGAATCAAATAAACCTGTTTATGCTATCCACATGAGCCGGGGCACCCATCTGAACGGCAAGGCCGGGCGGGAATGTGACAAATTAAAACCAGCATCCTAAAGGCGCAGGGTATCGATAACCGGTGTAAATTTCGCAATTGCAGAAACCGGCGAGTTTGTGGTTTGCACTAATGAAGGAAATGCCGATATGGGCACACATCTTGCCGATGTTCATATTGCCTGTATGGGCATTGAAAAACTCATTCCAAAACGCGATCATCTCGGTGTTTTTTTAAGGTTACTTGCACGTAGCGCCACAGGACAACCGGTTACCACTTACAACAGCCATTTTTCCAAGCCTTTACCTGGTCGTGAAATTCATATTGTATTTGTAGATAATGGCCGTAGCATACAATTGGGTCGTGAAGATTTTAGAAACTCGCTTAAGTGTATTCGTTGTGGCACTTGTATGAACACCTGCCCTGTGTATCGTCGCAGTGGCGGGCATAGTTACCGGTATGCATTAAGCGGTCCCATTGGTTCTATACTTGCACCAAATCTTGATATGAAAAAATATGCCGACCTGCCTTTTGCATCCACCTTATGCGGGTCGTGTACCAATGTGTGCCCCGTTAAGATTGATATTCACGATCAGCTTTACAAATGGCGGCAGGAAATTGTAAAACAAGGCTATGGCACCACAAGTAAAACCGTTGCTATGAAAGGTGTGGCGTTTGTATTGGGCAGCCCTGTTTTGTACCGCTTTGCAGGAAAGATGGCGCGATGGGTAATGCGCGTGGCACCAGGTTTGGCAGCCAATAAAATGAACCCATGGTACAAACAGCGCGAAATGCCCGCACCGCCGAAAGACTCTTTTGGTGAGTGGTATGCAAAAAACAGGAAAAAATCATGAGCAGCAGGCAATCGATATTAGCAGCCGTAAAACGCAGTCAACCGGGGAAAGCAAATGAACCCATTATTCCTGCTGCTTTGAGTGAACCATTTGCTGATGCAGTTTCCAACTTTTGCACCGTACTTACCGGTATTGGAGGTAGGGTTACCCCGGTATATGAAAGCGATAATCTTCAGCAAATAATTTCAGATGCTTTTAATGGAACCACAGATATTTTGAGTGTTTCAGAACATGTTTCATTTCAAACACTAAATACAACTGCAGCCGAAAATCCGCAAGGTTTGAGCGAGCTTGAAATAGCATTGATGGACGCGCAGTTTGGCGTGGCAGAGAATGGTGCTGTATGGCTAACTGAAGCACAATATAAAGTGCGTGCCTTGCCTTTTATTTGCAGCCATCTTGCGGTTATTTTACATATAAAGAATATTGTATCTACCATGCAGGATGCCTATCAGCGAATTGGTGATGCAGCTTATGGCTTCGGGCTTTTTATTGCAGGCCCTTCCAAAACTGCAGATATTGAACAGTCGCTTGTGTTGGGTGCGCATGGGCCTAAGACGATGACGATTTTCTTGATGCATTAATGCATATTTTTTGCCCTACTTTTTTAAACTATTCAGGATGATTAGCGACAACAAATCTTTACATTACAATATCAACGACTCCTTGTTACATAAACCACAAAAGATTTTACAACCTACAGCAAAACCAAACTTTGGTACGATAAAGGCTTCAATGTAATTGATGCCACCATTTTTGCAGCGCCCCGCGGTTATGCCATGATATTGAAGGATGAAACAAGGTATCCGCCGCAGAAAAACCTGCGCGTTGCTTTCAGCAAAAAACTTACCAAAGGTTGGAGCGCCCCATCGCCATCCATCACCGGTAAGGAATGGGCGGAAGGCCCTACCGTTGCCAAGATTGGCAATGAGTGGGTGGTGTATTACGACAAATACCGTGACAAAAAATATGGCGCGGTTGCATCATCGGACTTAAAAACCTGACGTGATATTTCGGATAAGATCAGCTTTCCTGCGGGAACGAGGCATGGAACGGTTTTTAAGGTGTCGAAGGAGGAGTTTGAGAGGGTGAGGGAGTATAATAAAACTGATTAATTGATGTTTTAACTTAATTTGATTAGGTTACTGACCAAGTATTTTTGCCATTTGAATTTGATGTAGCAGGTTAAGAACTAAGGTCAGCCAAGTTGGGTCTATAAATGCGCTTTTGTTGCTGTAGTACATATTCTTTTTCTGGCTTTAATTGTAAACACCTACTGTTGAAGAATGTAGCTTCCTTAATTTTTCCTAAACTAAGATAGGCCTCTGCAATCCAAAAATATGCATCAGGAAAAGTAAAGTCAAACTGATTTGAATTTTCAATACTTTTTAGCATAAGCTCCAATCCTTCTTTGGCTTGCCCAAATTCTTTAAATAGCGTAAGCCCCTTATTGAAATTAGCTTCCGGCAAATTTGGATCAATGCGAAGTGCTGTTTCAAAACAATCCAATTCTTCGATAAAATTTTTATTGTCGTGATAAATGCTACCTAGGTTTTTCCAAGCATCAGCTTTGTTGGGATTTAGTTTAAGGCTTTTTAGAATATTCTCTTTAGCTTCATTTTTAGAATCTATTGCATACAATGCATTTGAATAATTGAAATGCAAATTGGAGGAATTACTATTTAACTTAATTAAATTTTCATATAATTTAATTGCAATTTTTAGCTTATCAATATCTTTTGTTTTAATCCCTAATTCAGTAATAATAGCAGCTTTATTCTCTAAAAGATAATATTCATCTTTTAATATGTCAAGGGCTTTTGAATTGGCTATCAGTGCATCATCAAGATGAAACATTTCATAGTGACAAACTGAGATAGCGTTCCAAATTAAGGGGTCATTCTTGGACTTTATTATTTCTTTTAATCCAACAAGTGCTTTTTCATAATCCTTATTAAAAAAACTATTCCAAGCAAACTTTTCGCTTAAGTCTAGTATATTTTTAGGTAATTCATAAAGCATGTACTTTCTGCTGAAAATCGCTTCTAACTTTTCATTTATATTATTCCAGTTGATTTCGGAAAGTTTATTTAGCCTTGGTACTTTTATCTGAAATTCCTTATTTTTTTTACTTAAATCAACTGTATTTTCTTCAAACCAGAGCCAATATAATTCATTTTCACTGTTAACAAATACAATTAGCATTGTTGGTTCAAGCCTTTTTAACCAACGATTAATAGTTGATCGTTTTATTTTAGTGATGACGATGAAATTTTTATCTATTTCATTTTCTTTTGATTTTAATTGTATTGTAAAATTTGTTCCAATTACGAAGCCATCTTTAGATACTTCACAGTGATAATCTGTACCATAGTCATGCGGAAAGGGATTTAATACCCACTCAACGGGAATAAAATTTCTTAAATTTATATCTGAAAGATTTTCTAGAACATGATTTCTATGACGAATAGGATATTCCATTTTATTTGTAAATTATCAGGTCTATTTTATTTTCCCCTTTTAAAGGGTTTTCGTTAATAGTAATAATAAAAAAGCTTTCTAGGTCAAGTGGAAAAAATTGATTTTTGTTCATCTGAAGAAAATGTAATAATAAGGAAAAATCATCTCCGTATTATTTTTATTTTGCCGGATGGCCTATGGTAAAGGTCGGGTAATGGTTTCAGCCTTCGTTCTCGAAAACGGATATAGCCTATACAAAACAAAATAGTAAAGGGGTCAACATGCTCCGGAATCTATCCTTGCAATCCAAAGGTAATCCTATAGAAATATCCGTAATGATGAAGGGGTCAGCATCTGCCAGAATGCCAATTGAAAATTGAATGTCCAAAATTCATTGGCGAATATGATGTCGGATTATATACGGTCAGTATGCTCCGGTTTATCCACGGTCAGTCAGTCGGTGTTAGCATTTTTTAAAAGCAACAATAATTAGCCAAACAATTACGCCTGCAAAAGCTATTTGATTGATTAAAATGTCATAACGTTTTTTTGGAACCTTATGCTGCGGATAATTGATGTCCCACTTGCCTTTGGTAGCAAAATCTGCTAGTAATGCCGGTGTAACAGGAATTCGCTTAACCTTCTTGTAAGGTGGGGCAAAGAATAGTCCACTAATGCTATTCCAGCCGCCTTCTTCGTCTGCATGAAAGTACCATATATAGTTTGTCATGTCTACGCAATAGGTTTTTGCAAAGCTTTCAATTAACTCATGGAAATCGTCGCCTACGGTTCCTTCAGCAAAAATGTCTGTGTCGCTGATGATGCTTTCAGAGCCGGTATTCTTTTTGACAAAATCTATTATTTCTGTTTCAGTCGGCATTGTTAGATGTAATTATCCGTTGCTGTTACTTTTTTGAAAGTGCTTTAATAGCACGGTTCAATTGCATTTCCTCAAATGGCTACGGCTTGGCGACGTGGCAGTATTTGTAAATCGCCCGTAGCCGCTCCTAAATTGTAAATAAAAGTTCATTGTTTATTCAATTGCTCGGCGTTATTCGTCGGCTGGACCTGAAGCCTAATACGGAACTAAAAGTAGAGAATATATTCGTAGCCCCGCCATATTGTCAAACTGCCTGTTATATGCGGTTGCTTTTTATCTTACTAAACTTTGTCTTGTCGGTTGTCCTGATTATTTTATTTCTACGGATTATAAATTCAGAGTTGCGAAAATAGTTAGGCCTGAACTCGCGATTAAGGGTTATAGTGTATTCAGTAGGTTCATTGCTATCTATAACAATTTGGATTGGTTTAAAGCCCCAAGTAAAAGTGAACAGTAAAGTATCCGATTTATTTATAGAGTCTTCAAAGTTGGTTAAGTAAGGTCCATGTGATCTCCAAAAAACAGTCTTATCATTTTTGTTAACCATATACATAAGAACTGTGTCTTTGTTAAGGTCGAAGAACACGAACTTGGATTTATCCGAACCAGTTAAAGCTTTCTTAGTTGTCTTAATTCTAGGAATTGGCATTGAATCTGAAATACTATTTAGAATCAATCTATTTTCTGTAGTTCGTGTCCAAGTTCCTTGTGTACAAAGAAAACTTTCATTGCTTAGCATAAACTCTAGGCCGTCATTCCAGAAATTAAACTGGTTACTACTGTCAAGTATAATTGTGCTTCTATGATATGATTTTGAATTATAATGCCCTATTAATTTTGTGTCTGTTACTTTGCAAGAGTAGAATATTAAAATGGTAGCCGTCACTAAAAGTCTCATTGCAACAGTTTTGGAGTTTGTATTAATGGCATATAACTTTTTCTTGTTTGAATTATACGAATTTATCGTAAAAATATAACTATCGTAGGCAACCATCTTCCATCAATTTTTTTGAATTTCCTTCTCATTTGTTTTAATCATTATTCCATACTCCTTGTCTTTGATGCCAAATTGTTTGTTCAAAGTTTGTTTGTCAATAACCGTAAGTTCGATAAAGTTTTTGTCGTCAATTGTTGAGAGATCGCCTTCAATGTTTTTTTCCTGGATGTTGCCATTTAAAATGTATACAACAGAACTGTCACTTTCAGGAGTTGGTACAATTTGGAGATATGCTGAAGACTTACTTGTAAAGTAGTTCCAGTATCTGTTTCTTGCAAACTTCTTTGTCTCCACATAAACCGCACCGTACTTGCCTTGTTCACCAACTATTTTGATCGCATTGCTGTCCTTGTAAACGGTAATAACTGCAATATCAGTGGATTGATATTCTTGTAACTCTATTCTTGTAACATTTACGCTGTCAATAAAAAATATAGGGTCATTAAATAATTGCTTGTAACGATTATTTACTTTTTCAAAAATGCTATAGCACGAAACTACCAGGTCAATGCCTTCAATTGGTTTTTCTGAATAATAAGCTTCGTCTACCGGGTATTGAGGCTTTTTGCTTTTGTCAATTTTTACAAAGAAGGAAAGGGTATCATTACTTAACCCACATTGCAGCTACCCATAGCCAAGTTGAGCAATATCAGGGGTTTCAATTTTTTTTGGTGGCGGTTTGTGTACTACAAATTTGATTTGCTTAAAGGGTTTTGATTTTTGGTGTTTTAGGGCATTTTGGATTTG
>JBGSLS010000064.1:0-54657 GCA_041740575.1 Chitinophagaceae bacterium
CAAATCCAAAATGCCCTAAAACACCAAAAATCAAAACCCTTTAAGCAAATCAAATTTGTAGTACACAAACCGCCACCAAAAAAAATTGAAACCCCTGATATTGCTCAACTTGGCTATGGGTAGCTGCAATGTGGGTTAAAAACGGTAAACCCTTAGCTTCCTGTAAGAAGCTTATAGGAAAAATAAAAGAGCCGCTACCTATTCGGCGAACGGAATACCTGGTTCTACTTTACTTTTACAATTTGATCGACAACCTTCCAAAGGCAGGCATATTTTGAAGCCCGCTGCGAAGTGTTGATGGGAATAATTTAATTTCCTAAGCAACCGTTACGGGTAAATTTTATTGGCTTCGCAGGCGTTCGGGTGTTGCAGGTGACAACACCTGCAAGGGTGCCATCAGGGTTAAGATTTTTGTATCCTCCATTGCTCATTGTTTTTTCTATAAATATTACAGTTGCAGCTTCATTAAACAGGTCCTGAATTGCAAACTCAGGAAAGCACTCAGCTGAGGGAACGAACTCTACAGATAGCAGGGGGCAAAACCAACGCGGGCAAACAGCCACCTATTTGGTGGCTTTGCTATCTCTTGCAATTTCATCTGATAATTTCCTGACTAAATATGCCCAAAGATTTGTGTTAATTGGCAATGGTGCTGTTACTGCCGACAAACTGTATTCTCCATATCTTTTCGCATCAATATCCTTCACTACGAAGTAGGAAAGTTTTCCCGCTACCATTTTTGCATCAGGTATTTGTGTTATTAAGTTCGTATGATATTTGCTTAAATCAAATATAGGCTCAGCTTCAGATAGTAACTTTCGATATTGCTCTTGTTGCTTCCTTTGTTTTCTGTTTTTCTCTTCGACCTTTATAGGAACCATTTTATCTATTAGACCTAAGCTATCTAAGACAACATAATATTGTTTGTAACATGGAGCACCTTTAATGATTAAGTAATAGTATTTGTCTTCTAAAGAGAATAAAATCTTGGGAGCTTCAATTGTATCAAAATGCTTTAATAACACATCCGCTTTATTTCTGCTAGCCATAGCCATAGTAAAAGATACTGTTTCCCAATCGTTTTGAGCTTTACATACAAAAGAAAAGCACAGAATTAAAATTATCGAATATACTGTTTTCATCTTATAATGCTTATTGGGTTATTGGTAGTTTCTGAGGGTCTTTTATATGTCCTTCCTTATAACCTCCGTGGTCTTTACCATCTCGCTGAGGCATCCCTAATATTCTTCGGATTAAATTATCAGTACGTATTGCATTCGCATTATTATCGCTTGGACTAAGTCCTTTTGCTGATGGAATTCCGTGTCCAAAGACTTCATGCCCAGATGTTGAAGCTCTCTCATTCCCCTGTACACTAGAACTAATAAACGAATGAGAGCCATTTTTGGTAGGGACATTAAACCCTTCCTTTCTTAAGCCTTCAACCAAGTTTGTGCTTAAATGACCATTCGGAACCATTACATCTCCAACACCTGCCTGAACGCCATTCATATAGTCTTTAAATGCTGTCGCTCCATCAGAAGATGTGTTAGCACCAGTCATATATTCTATCTTATGAACATCTGTTGAGTTAATGGTGTTTGTAACCATATCAACATAAGCCCTTTCATCAGCACTAAGTGTAACACCGTTTAAAGAAGTAGTCAAAGCCTTTGCATCTATACTTTTAAATGTAGAACCTTTTACATCTATCAAAGCTCTAACTCCATCAAACTTTTTATCCGCTAACGTCAGGTGAATATCTGATTTAAAATTCTGTGCATCCTTTTTTGTAACACCTTTAATTTCCCTACCATCTGGGTCTATATAAATTATGGGGTTATTAGCACAATACGCATATGGTGAGATGCCTAGATATTTCTCCGCCAGCGGATCTACATGATTCCACCTCCCAATCTGCGTATCATACATCCTGGCTCCGAAATCCATCCACTCAAGCCCACTACCATCGCTAAACTCCTGCCGTTGTTCTTCCTTTCCGTTGTATTTAAACTTATTCTCCAGCTTCCCTGCCGCCTTACTACTGATCCCTGCCATGGTGAGCCCGAACGCCCGCCCGACCGGACGGGCAGGGGTAATAATGTAGCTGTTACTCAAAGAACTTTTTTGTAATGCTAAATTAAGGAGTATAATTTATTAAAAAAGCAAAAAGTTTTCGGCTTCGCTATGGCTTTGGAGCCGTTGGTCGAAAAGACCGAACGGCGGCGAGCATGAGGAAAACTTGGTTAAGGCGACATACCAACAACGGAAAAAATTCATCATTCATCATATTCCATTCCCCTTTATTTAATTCTCCCAATTCCAATATTCACCTATTTCCCCATTGACCTAATCACCCATTCACTAATCCTCCCTTCCCCCTTTTCCCTATTTTCGCCCCCATGTCCACCACCACCATTCCATCTATCCACATTTCAGAAGATGCAAAACAATCCCTGCTCAGCAGCACCGAAACAGAAGGACAGGTAATTGTGCATGTACGCTACCATTCCGAAGGGCAGGGCGAAGGCATACGCATTTGGCCCACCACTTATCTTGTTCCGCAGGAAGGTGGCGAAAAAAGCAAGTTGGTAACCATAGAAAATATTTCATTGGCACCCTTTTGGACGATCTTGTATCGTAAGGGCGATTTCAACTTTACACTTATTTTTTCTCCGCTGCCCAAAGCTTGTAAGCTCTTTCATTTGTGGGAAGATATTGATCAGCCGGGTGGATTTCTCATTCGCAATATCAGGCGGAATGAAACAGATGTGTACGAAGTGGAACTAAGCTGATGCATAGCAGGTGTAGGATTACATATATGAACCAAAACTTACCTATTTTTAAAAGCTAAAATAATGATGATGCAAAAATTGATTTTACCGGTGCTGCTTTTTTGTAGTGCTATGGCAGGGGCACAAAAAAATGCAACCGTTTCTTTTGAAAAATGGATCAGCCTGAAATCGGCAGGTAGCCCGGTACTATCGCCCGATGGCAAAACCATCGTTTATTCGGAAAGCAGTACCGACTGGGCCAACAATGCCTACGACAGCGAATTGTGGATGGTGCGCGAAGGTCAGGAACCCATACAACTTACCCGCACCGTAAAAGCGGGCAGCAGCAGTGCGGCTTTTACCCCCGATGGAAAATATGTCAGCTTTTTGGCCAACCGTGGCGATAAAACGCAGCTATTTCTTATTTCCATTTCAGGTGGCGAAGCCATACAGGTTACGCGTGATGAAGATGGCATCAGCAGCTACGATTGGAGCCCCGATGGAAAACGCATTGTGTACAGTAAACCGATGACCGATAGTAAAACAGAAAAGAACACCAAAGACCGGTATGGTGCCTTTGCGGTGGAAGGCGAAGAATATAAACTCAATCATTTATGGTTGCTCAATTTTCATTACGATTCTGTTTTTTTAGCGGGTGCGTTGCCTTGCTACCCGGTTAAAAAAGATTCAGCATTGGCTGGACAGAAAAATGATCCCGATTGTGTAAAACTCCCCGTAGCCACACAACTCACCGATGGCAATTTTAGCGTAAGCGGGTATGCATGGAGCCCCGATGGAAAATACATTGCCTTTAACCGGCAAAGCAACCCGCTGATTTTGTCAAGCGCCACCTCCGATATTGTGCTGATGGAACCCGATACTAAAAAAATGACCACGGTGATTGCAAATCCCACCGGCGATTTTTTTAATGAATGGAGCCCCGATGGCAGCGCGTTTGTATACGGGAGTAATGTAAATGATTCAGTAACCAATTTTTTCAAAAACAACCGGCTTTTCATTTACGATATTGCCACCAAAAGCAGCCGGGAAATAGCAAAAGATATTGATGAAAATAAATCGGTGGCCGGCTGGAGCCAATCGGGATTGTATGTATCGGCTTATGAAAAAACAAAACGTGTATTGTATAAAATTGATATGCAATCGGGCACATCGCAGGTGGTGCCGCTTGGTTTTGATTTGCTGGCATCGGTGGCATTCAGCAAGCAATCGGATGCTATAGCGGTGGCAGCAAGAAAATATGATGGGTTGGGCGAAATTTTTTCAGGCAAATTGAATACTACACTACAGCAACGCACGCGGTATTCGAATCAAATAACCACCTGGAATACGCCGGTGAATGAAGTGATTTCCTGGAAAAGCAAGGATGGCGCCACCATTGAAGGTATTTTGCTGAAACCCAAAAACTTTGATCCCAATAAAAAATATCCGCTGCTATGCGTAATACATGGCGGACCAACGGGTATCGACTTGCCGGACCCTGTGCCCGCTTATGTGTATCCCATTATGCAGTGGGTAGAAAAAGGTGCAATTGTGCTACGGGTAAATTACCGCGGCAGTGCGGGCTATGGCGAAAAGTTCAGGATGCTGAATGTAGGTAACCTGGGTGTGGGCGATATGTGGGATGTAATGAGCGGGGTAGATTTTTTGGCAACAAAGGGCATCGTTGATACAGCAAAAATGGGCTGTATGGGCTGGAGTCAGGGCGGCTATATTTCGGCCTTCCTTACCACCAATACGAACCGCTTCAAAGCCATATCTGTGGGCGCGGGGATTTCCAACTGGGTAACCTATTATGTAAATACCGATATTACCCCTTTCACCCGGCAGTATCTGGAAGCCACGCCCTGGCAGGACATGAATGTGTACCTGAAAACATCGCCCATGACCAATATCAACAAGGCAGTTACCCCAACGCTTATTCAGCATGGGGAGTTCGACAAAAGGGTACCTATTCCCAATGCTTACGAATTGTATAGGGGTTTGCAGGATAAGGGCGTGCCATCAAAATTGGTGGTGTACAAGGGTTTCGGGCATGGCATTAATAAACCTAAGGAACGGCTTGCCGCTGTATGGCATAACTGGCTATGGTTTAACGAATATGTGTTTGGCGAAAAAGGAGAAGCGATGCGGGTAGAGTGAGTTGGGTTGGGTAAAAGCATGCATTTGCAATTCATCAGGCAATCGTACAAATAATTTTTGCAGTACAATCATTCCCCCCTACCTTTGCCGTCCCAAAAATTAAGGTCATGAGTCAGCAGGCTGTAAAATACGTTCAGGATCAACTCGCCGAAGTAAAGCAATATCCAACTTTCAAGGCAGGTGATAGTATTACCGTTAACTATAAAGTAGTGGAAGGCGCCAAATCGCGTATCCAGAGCTTTAAAGGTGATGTAATTAAGCGCCAGGGTAATGGTGCCACCGCATCTTTCACTGTTCGCAAAATTAGCGATGGTGTAGGTGTAGAGCGTACTTTCCCGCTGCTTAGCCCCCATATTGATAGCATCGTGCTGCATAAAGTGGGTAAGGTTCGTCGTTCACGCCTGTTCTATCTGCGCGAATTGAGCGGCAAGAGCGCCCGTATCAAGGAAAAGCGTATGAATACTTCGAAATAAGTTTCTACCAACATAAATTTATAAAAAAGAACTCCGCGCAAGTGGGGTTCTTTTTTTGGGTGTGGGTTGCCCCCTAACCCCCTGAAGGGGGGAAGTTTGATGTTAGGGTTTTGGGATGTTCAGGATGGTTTAGATTTGTTCCTTCTACCGTCTTCGTACTTCTAACTTCGTACTTCTAACTTCATCTTCATATTTCATCCTTCGTACTTCTATCTTATTATTTCTTACTTTTGTTCTCTTAACTGATTTTATATGTATCAACGTTTGTTGCTCGGTTTGCCCGGCGGTTCTGAATGGATTATCATTGTAATTGCCATTCTTATATTGTTTGGTGGCCGTAAGATCCCCGAATTTATGCGTGGCATTGGTCGCGGTATCCGCGAGTTTAAAGATGCCAAAGACAATGTGAAGAAGGAAATTGAAGAAGGCATGAACGAAGAAAAGAAAGAAGCCACTTATTCAAAAGACTGATTCTTATTGGGTTATGCCATAAGTTCATAACTAAAGGCAGTTGTGGGAAACCTCAGCTGCCTTTTTTATAACCCCGCTACAACATGTCGTTTTCGTTTACATCTATCCCTCAATATCATCAGCAATTACAAAGTGGCGCCACTACCTGTGCTGCTGCAGTGGAGTACTTCCTGTTGCAAATTAAAGCCAACATGCACCTGAATGCATTGGTAGCAGTATTTGAACAAGAAGCCCGTAAACAGGCTGAAATGCTTGATGCAAGTTTGGCTGCAGGTAACGCATTATTACCCTTGCATGGTGTGGTAATTGCCGTAAAAGATGTTATTTGTATAAAGGATCAGCCGGTAAGCGCTGCATCCAATATGTTAAAAGGTTTCCGTTCGCTTTACACCGCAACGGCCGTACAAAGGCTGCTCGATGCCGGTGCTATTATTATTGGCACCTGCAACTGTGATGAATTTGCCATGGGCAGCAGCAACGAAAATTCAGCTTATGGACCTGCTTTAAATGCTGACGATACGACTAAAGTTCCGGGCGGTAGCTCGGGTGGGTCGGCGGTGGCGGTGCAAGCGGGCTTATGCATGCTTAGCCTTGGCAGCGATACCGGTGGCAGCGTACGCCAACCCGCCGATTTTTGCGGTGTGGTAGGGCTTAAACCGGGCTATGGACGTATCAGCCGGTCTGGGCTGATTGCCTATGGCAGTTCTTTTGATTGCATCGGTGCCTTTGGAAAAAATGTAAGCGATGTAGCCCTGGTTTTTGAAACCATGGCCGGCCACGATCCCTTTGATGCCACATCGGGAACACAACCCGTACAGCATTTTTCAACAAAAGCAAACGATGATACTAAATACCGTTTTGCCTATTTTGAAAGCACGCTAACCCTTCCCGGGCTTGATCCCGAAATTCGCTCCGCATTTGAAGCATTGATGGAAAAATTACGTTCCGACGGCCATACCGTGGAAGCGGTGCCTTTTGATCTCCTCGATTTTATAGTACCAACCTATTACGTGCTTACTACTGCCGAAGCCACAAGCAACCTGTCGCGGTACGATGGGGTTCGCTATGGCCACCGTTCAGCGATAGAAACGGCAGATTTAACAGAATTTTATAAGCACAACCGCAGCGAAGGTTTTGGTGCAGAAGTAAAGCGTCGTATAATGCTCGGAAACTTTGTGCTTAGCTCCGGTTTTTATGATGCTTACTTCACAAAAGCACAGCAGGTACGGCAGTTATTATGCAGCCAAACTGCCACTGTTTTCAGTAGTTACAACGCACTCTTAATGCCGGTGAGCCCCACTACTGCTTTTACTGCAGGTAGCCACAGTACCGATCCGATAGCCATGTATCTTGCCGATATTTACACTGTTTTTGCCAATCTTACCGGCATTCCGGGTATGGCAATTCCGCTTTTCCAACATACTAATGGGATGCCTTTTGGGCTGCAGGTGATGACAAACCAATGGGATGAGTTAACTTTGCACCGCATTTGTTATTATCTTGAATCGCGATTTGCAAAAGACGCGGTGTAGGTAAAATGCTATCCGGGGGATGTTTTAGTCCTTCGATGCAAGTAAAAAGAACCTGGTATGAAGTATGTTATTATCGTTTTTGGATTGTTTATGGCCACCACCGCTTTTGCGCGTGACGGCGAAACGGATCCAAAATCGAAAGAGAAGAAAGATTCTGTTTCACAAAAAAAGGCTGATATAGAAAATAAAGGATTCCGCAACCTGTTTAACAGCGATGCTTTTAATCCTGCGGAGCCCTATAAATTACAGATCAATCCAAAAGCGGTACCCTATATAGATGACTATATGGATAAACACCGTGATCACCTTGAAAGTATGCGTACATGGGGTAAACCCTATTTCCGCATGATGGACAATATATTAGCGAGCTATGGTATTCCGAAGGAAATGAAATACCTGTCGGTAATTGAAAGCAACCTGCAAAACAGCGCGTTAAGCTGGGCAGGTGCCCGCGGACCATGGCAGTTTATGCCCGAAACCGGCCGCCAATATGGTCTTGTGGTAAATGCAACCCGCGACGAACGCACCGACTATTATAAAAGCACACATGCTGCTGCCCGCTACCTGAAAGTATTATACAATATGCTATGGCAGGATTGGCTGCTCGTAATTGCGGCTTATAACGGCGGCCCCGGCCGGGTTTTAAGTGCCGTTAAAAAAACCGGAAGTCATGATTTTTGGGTGTTGCAAAACTATTTGCCCCTTGAAAGCCGCAACCATGTAAAGAAATTTATTGGCACACACTATATTATGGAAGGAGCCGGCGGGCTTACTACCATAACATCAGGTGAAAGGGCTAGCCTGCATGAAATGGCCATTGAAGCCAATAAGAATCAAATAAACCGCAGCGTTGAAGAACTTACAGGTTTACGTGCATCTTTACAGGAAAAGGACTTAGAAGGCACCACGACCCAGAAAATTCAGGGTAAATATAATTCGGTGATCATGTCTACGCAGCTTGCAATGGATATCGCAACCTTCAATAAACTCAATCCTTCTTTTGACAGATTGGTTCCTGAAGAAAATGGATACGAACTCAGATTGCCTGCCGATAAAATGCAGCAATTTCAAAATATCCGCTACGCCATTTTACAGCAAAGCATCATGACAAGTATTCAAAGCGTTAGCAATACCGACGAAGCTTTCCCTGAACCTAAGAAAACACCGGCAGTACCAGCCAAAAAGAAAAAATAATTTATTTAGAAAATATATCAGGAGCATCCGTAACCCGGGTGCTTTTTTTATGGATGTATGTAGACGAATTATTACTTTTTTACCCATACCCAGATATATTAGAATTCCATGCCGACCCCAGCGGGGTCACATATTTGTAAAAGTGAAATACTTCCTTAGCCTCTGACCCCAGCGGGGTCAAATAAAGACCCATGATACCGTTCGACCCCTCTGGGGTCGCGAAGGACTATCTCAACCTAATTATCTACAAATATTTGACCCCTCTGGGGTCTTTTATACCAATTCCTGCTATGGTTTATATGGACTTAAAAAAATACATTACCTAAAAATTCAAGGTGTCCTAATGCAGTAAACAGGGAGTGCTATTTTAGTTTAATGGCTTAAACCAAATCACTTACCACTAAGTATTGATTTAATAGCCGTCGCTTTTAACATACATTCCTCGTATTCATCTTCGGGATTACTGTACCAGGTAATACCACCACCTACCTGGTAGGATAAGTAACGATTCGATTCGTTATAAAAAAGACTACGGATAACTACATTAAAATCAAAATCGCCATTGGGCGCTATATAACCTACCGCGCCCGAAAACAAGCCACGCCTCGATAATTCGTACTTTTCAATAAGCTCCATTACCCGCAACTTAGGCGCTCCTGTCATGCTGCCCATAGGAAAAGTTGCCTGCAGTATTTCCCAAAAATTTACGTCATCACGTTGTTCACCACTGATGGTACTTATCATTTGGTGTACTTGCGGGTAGGAATAAATTCCGTATAGTTCATCTACCTGCACCGTACCTTCTTTGCATATGCGCGAAAAATCGTTTCGTACAAGATCTACCACCATTACATTTTCGCTACGGTCTTTGGCACTTGCATGTAAAGCCTGTTTGGCAGCTTCATCGGCAGCCGCATCACTCTTTATTCTTGCGGAAGTTCCCTTTATAGGCTGGCTTATCAGTCGATTACCATTGCGTGAAATATATCGCTCGGGACTTGCACAAAGCAAATAAGAATGATGGTTGCGATAGTAACAGGAAAATGGATTGGGTGAAGCCTCTGATAACTTTTTGTATAACGTCAATGGGTCCACCGTTACCTTGTCTGCAAAAAACTCCTGGCAATAATTTATTTCATAACAATCGCCGCGTAAAATATGCGCCCTTAACTGCTCAATTTTTTCTAAATAAGCAAGCCGATCCATCCGGGGTACCAATGTTACTGCAGGTTGATTTTTTTCGCCGGCCTCAGGCATTTCAACTATTTGTGCCAATACATCTGCAGCTTTCCATTTTGCATGGTAGCAATGTATGGTCAATATATTATGCTGCATTAAACAGCATACTTCGGGCACAAAGAAAAATAGTGGAACAAAGCCAATGGAATCAGGCTTTGTAACCGGAAGTTGGTGCAAGGCTTCTTTAAGATCGTAAGCAAGGTGACCGAAAATATATTTTCCCTTATGTTTATCTAAAAACGCCTGCAGTAAGCCGGCATCGTTATGCGATAATAGCGTAAAAGAATCAACGATACCGGCACCGGCCAAAATCTCTACATTTGGTTTATCACTTGCATAACGATGATTGTCCAAAAAACAACAACTGCTAAACCGGCTTAGCCAGTTTAGCAGTTGTATTTTACCCGCCGGCCATGCCGGAAAAGTATCCATTGAAATATTCAGGGATTCATGCACCGGGGAATATGGCTTTAAAAATCGTCATCATCATCAAAACCGTCGCCACCACTATCACCAAACAGATCATCAAATTCGTTGAGGTCTTCATCGAACTTGACATCTTCTTCTTCATCGGCGTCTTTTTTGCCACCGGCAGCCTTTTTGGTTGACTTGGGAATATCAAATTCGTCAAAATCAGGGTCCCACTCATCGGCTTCTTCTTCACCTTCTTCACCTTTTTCCCAATCATCTTCTTCCTCGGCGGGCACGTCTTCGTCGTCATCATCGTCGGGTTCTTCTTCACCGGCTTTCTTGCGGGCTGCCTTTACACTCCAAACGCCCCATGCCTTTTCTTCAGCGGTTTCAGGGCTTTCAATCGCTACTTCTTCGAGCAGGCTAACTTGTTTTGGCTGCAACCGGTTTACCAGTTCACCTACTTCGTTTACGCTCATGGTTGATAAGATGTCTTGTATCATTGTAAAATGCTTAATGTAATAGTTGGTGTAAAATTTGGGAGTGATTTCCAAACATCCAAAATTTTTTTTCAATTTGACTACTTATTATTTTACCTGCCTTTTCCGTTGATGCCGATCCTGCATTTTCCTGCACTATCCTGCTACCCCATTTTCACAATCTGATCTCTTCCCGGTCCATTACTTACATAACTTACCGGAACGCCGATGTAATGATTAATAAAGTCTATATATTGCTGCATCACTTCCGGTAAATCTTCCGGTTTTTTTGCATTTGTGGTGTCTGTATTCCATCCGGCGAAAGATTTCAGCACCGGTTCAATCTGTGCACGGGTCATTTGGAAAGGAATTTGGTTAGTTTCCTGTCCATTGATATTGTAAGCGGTACATACCTGCAAAGGGGTAAATGTATCCAGTACATCTGCCTTTGTCATGATGAGTTTGGTAACGCCATTTACCATACAGGCAAAATTAAGCGCAACCAGGTCGAGCCAGCCGCAACGGCGCGGACGGCCGGTGGTGGCGCCAAATTCGCTGCCCGCTTTACGCAGGTCTTCGCCCGTTTGGTCGTGCAGCTCGGTAGGGAAAGGACCGCTACCTACCCGTGTGCAATAAGCCTTGGTTACTCCAAGTACATCCCTGATTTTTTGTGGTGCAACACCCAAACCACTACAAACACCTGCAGTAATGGTACTGCTGCTCGTAACAAATGGAAAGGTGCCAAAATCAATATCGAGCATACTACCCTGTGCGCCTTCGGCCAATACACGTTTGCCTTTGCTGATATGATCGTTTATAAAATATTCTCCATTTACAATATTCAATGAACGTAAAAAGTCAACTGCTTCAAAAAACTCTTCTTCCCAATTGCTGATGTCTTCCTGGAAATTGTAATTATCCAGTAAACGCTGATGTTTCAGCCGAAGTTTGATATAGTTCGTTGTAAAACTTTTATCGAGCAAATCACCTACGCGCAAGCCGTTACGACCAGTTTTGTCCATATAGGCAGGGCCAATTCCTTTGAGTGTGCTCCCAATTTTGCTATCACCCTTTTGCATTTCGCTTGCCTTATCCAATGCACGATGACCAGGCAAAATAAGGTGCGTACGCTCGCTGATGTACATGTTCTTTTTTACATCCACACCAAACTTACCTACCGTATCGCACTCCTTTTTCAAGGTTACAGCATCAAGTACCACACCATTACCGATAAGGTTAATGGTATGCGGATGAAAAACCCCGCTTGGAATTTGATGAAGAACCATTTTTTGGCCGTTTACATACAATGTATGGCCTGCATTGGGGCCGCCCTGAAAACGGGCGATGATATCATAGTCGGGAGCAAAATAGTCTACAATCTTACCTTTTCCTTCGTCGCCCCACTGGAGGCCGAGTATTACGTCAATCATTTTGTTGTTTAAAAAATAATGAGCGGCAAAAATACAACCTTGCATTTGCTTGGCACCTTCAAATCCTGCATTTATTTACCCGTAATGAAAAGTTATACGCATCGTACAAAAAGACCGGCATGTAAAAACACCCATTAATAGAAACACAAGGCCATTCAAATTTTATTATGCACTGTTTCTACCTGCATTAATAATACCAAATGAGCAGCGCATAATAAGTTTTTCATATTTAGGTTTTACCGGAAGATCCATTACTTGCTCCTCCATTTTCCGGATGCGTGATATAGCAAATTGTTGTATAGTGTTCAGCGGCAATACAATTCGTTCGCGCATCAATACCGAAAGCCGTTCCACTGGGTAATCGTTCATTAGTTCCGAATTTCCCGATAGTTTCAGTACCATTTTTCGGCTAAGTTCATATTCTGCAAAAATCTTTTTCCATATAGGCCCATATAATGGATTGTCTGCCAAAAATGCGGTTAGTGGAAAAAAGCATTTGGTCATAGCCATTTCACAATTATCAATCAGCGTTCTAAAAAAAAGCGAGTTTTGGTACAAATCCACAACTTCCTGGAACCTTCCCGCTTCTTCCAATTGCTTCAATGCGGTTCCTACTCCATAGTAGCCTGTCACATTCTGTTTTATCTGGCTCCAGGAGCCTACGTAAGGAATGGCACGCAAGTCTTTCAGGGTAAGCTTACTGCTTCCACCCCGCTTGGATGGGCGGCTGCCAATATTGGTAGCGCCATAAAAGCGAAGCGGGCTTGTATTACTCAGGTAATCCATGAAAGATGGTGTATTGCGTAGCGCTACGTAAGCATTAAAACTCTTTTCGGCTAATTCCGAAAGCAGTGCTTCTTCTTTCTTTTCCAATGTGGTTAGTCTCGATGCGAATAACGTATTGGATATTCCGGCACTCATCATTTGCTCCATATTAAATTGAGCGGCATCAACGGTACCAAAGTTTGAACTTACGGTTTGGCCTTGTATCGTTAGCTGAATTTCGCTATTGGCTATATTTTGCCCAAGGCTTGCATAAAACTTATGTGTTTTACCGCCACCCCTTGATGGCGGACCGCCACGGCCGTCGAAAAATACGACTTCAATATCATGATGACGGGAAAGCGCGGTTAATTCTTCTTTAGCCTTGTAAATGCTCCAATTGGCCATCAGGTAACCGCCATCTTTGGTGCCATCACTAAACCCAAGCATAATGGTTTGGCGCTGACCCCTGCGCTCAAGATGCCTGCGATATTGGGGAAGGCTGTACAACTGATCCATAATGGGTCCTGCATTACGCAGGTCATCAATGGTTTCAAAGAGCGGTACAATATCCATATTTATTTTTTCAGCATCATACCCGTTTAGCAGGAAAAGTGCATATACTTCCATCACATTTGTGGCCTTATTGCATTGGCTGATGATGTAGCGCTGCAAACCCTGTTCACCATTATAACATTGTATATCACCTACCGCAGCTACCGTTTTCATGGTATCGTTATGAACGGCATCTGAAAATATGCCGGTGTCGGTTTTTACCGGCGCAAGCGTAGCAAGCGTTGTTAGTTTTTCAGCCTCACTCATCTGCATATACCCTGCCGGCAGCAAGCCGCCCACCGTTGCCATCTTTTTATACATGGCTTCATGCACCGAACTTTCCTGCCTGATGTCGAGCGAAGCAAAATGCAACCCGAAAACTTCAATTTTACTGATGAGGTTTTCTACCATTCCCAAAAAGAGACCGTTATGATCGCTGATAATGGTTTTCTTAATACCCAATAACGTTTTAATGAGTTCTTCCTGCGATAATAAGGTACGATTGCCCGGTATGAATACATTCTCGTACAATTTATTTTCAAGCTCGGCAAGTGGCTTGGTAACTCCCTTAAAAGTGAGTCGGCGCCTAAGTTTACGCACATCAAGATAGTAGCATTTCAAAATGCCGGTGCGCAATGCATTTGCAACCCGCATGGTAATATCAACCGTTACAAAAGGATTACCATCGCGATCGCCACCGGGCCAGAAACCCATTTGAATAATGGGGTTTTTATGGCTGATGGCCTCTTTAAGCTGACTCTTTAAAAAACTGCGCATGCGGCCGGCTGCATGATAAAAAACATTTTCCAAATACCATATCAGACTAATAGCTTCATCATAAGGGGTAGGCTTTTCATGCTTGAAGAAGGGTGTTTTACCCAATTGCTGCAAATACATATTAACCTGCGCCGTATTATCTGCATGTAATGCTTTGCTTAGGTCATTTATAATGCCAAGTACTTCACCGGGATAAAATTGTGTAGGGTGTGCGGTAAGCACCATACGTACGGCATAGTCTTTCAATTTTTCGGCCAGCACATTTATGAGCCCTTCCTGAACTACCTGCCCCTGCAGGTATTTCAGCGTTCCCGGGCCATTCATATCATGCGTTTTTGAAAAAGCAGCATCTTCCAATGCATCGAACAACACTACTTGTCGTTCGGCATATTGTACAAAGCGAAAAAGAAGATCGATTTTTTCTTCCTCGGTATTGTAACCGGTATGCGCTTTGAAAAAATCGTCAATAATTTGAACCGGGCTCAGGCCACGGGCAAAGCCTTCTTCGCAGTTGTGTAAAAACAAGGCAAGTAAAATTCCGGTCTTTTCTATCCGGTGAAATGGCAGGCTTGTAAACAGGCTGTTATACAACTGAAACTTAAGTCCCACTTCACTTTGAAAAGTCTGCAACGGTGTGGATGTACGTTCATTCATGTAGGTTACGATTCATATGTTTTTTGCAAGAATATCTATGTTTGTTGTTTGTTATGTTTTGTTTATTGTCTATTGTTTATTATTTATTGTTGAAAACAGCTACGGATTCCTAATAATTTCATATTGAAATGATTACTCTCTTTTCTGAAACCATTTCATCTCATTTTTATGCCAAGCACCACACCACACACTGTATCCCAAACCAAATACAAAATAATAAACAACAAATAATAAACTATTTAACGGTATCCCAAACCAATAATAAATAATAAACAACCAATCATAAACTATTTCACTTCTTCCGGTTCAAAACGGTCAACGCTTTCAATTCCATGTAATTCCTTTAGTTTGTCAACCAGTGCTTCCAACTCTTCTTTATCGTGCACATATACTTTTATAATTCCTTCAAACAAACCATCATGACTTTCGATGGTTAGCGCTGCAATATTAATACGCATTTCGCCACTGATGATGTTTGTTATTTTATTTATAATACCCACATCGTCCATACCAATAATCCGCATACCGGTGAGAAAAGAAATTTCTTTGTTCTTGGCCCACTTGGTTTTTACTACCCTATGCCCGTAATTGGCCAATAGCCTTGCAGCATTAGGACAATTGGTACGGTGAATTTTCAACCCTTCCGTAGCGGTAACAAAACCAAAAACAGAATCGCCTGGAATGGGTTTACAACAATTGGCAAGTGTGTACTTAATCATATCGCTGCTTTCGCCAAATATGATAAGCTCGGTATCCTTACCGGGCTTTGCCACCGGTTCGCCTTCCACATACTTAGGTTCAAGGTGTTGCTGCCTTACCGGTTTTGGGGCTTCGAGCCTGTCGCCTGCTACATGAAAAAGTTTCAGGTCCTTCAGGTCGATGGTTTTTACCGCAATGCCATACCATAAATCGAGTGCGGAAGGCAGTTTATAATACTGAACCAAAACCTCAATATTGGCGCGATCGTGGGTGGCACCCATACCTTCCAGTTTTTTCTGAAGGTTGTATTTCCCATCTTCGGCCACTTTTCGTTTTTCTTCCTTTAGTGCGTCTTTAATTTTGCTTTTTGCCTTAGCGGTTATTACATGGTTCAGCCAGTCTTCGCTGGGCTTTTGCTTACTACTGGTAATAATCTCTACCTGGTCGCCGCTTCGCAACTTATGGTGCAAGGGAACCAGCTTATGGTTTACCTTGGCACCTATCGTTTTTGCCCCCACCGCACTGTGAATGGAAAATGCGAAATCCAATGTGGAACTACCAAGCGGCAGCATTTTTACATCACCCTTAGGCGTGTACACATAAATTTCTTCGACCAGGAAACTGGTTTTGAAATCATTCAGGAAATCTACCGTATCCGCATCCTGTGTACCGATTACATCACGAATTTGCTGAAACCATTTATCGAACCGGTCTTCGCTTGCAGAGCCCTCTTTATATTTATAGTGGGCAGCCAATCCGCGTTCGGCAATTTCGTTCATGCGGGCACTACGTACCTGAATTTCCACCCATCGGCCATTCAGCCCCATTACCGTGGTATGCAAGGCTTCGTATCCATTGCTTTTGGGCCGACTTAGCCAGTCGCGCAGGCGCTCGGGTTGCGGCTGATATTCGCTGGTAATTACACTGTACACTTTCCAGCAATCGGCATGTTCCTGTTCGGGCGGCGAATGCAATATTACCCGTATGGCAAAAAGGTCATACACTTCATCAAAGCTCACGCCTTTTTTCTTCATCTTGTTCCAGATGCTGTGTATGCTTTTGGGACGCCCGTAGATTTCAAAGTTGAGACCGGCCAATTCCAGTTTTTCGCGCAACGGACGAATAAATTCATTGATGTAGCGGCTTCGTTCCCTTTTGGTTTCCGAAAGACGCTGCGCAATATCGCGATAGGCTTCCGGCTCCATGTACTTCATGGAAAGGTCTTCCATCTCGGTTTTTACCGAATAAAGCCCCATCCTATGGGCAAGTGGTGCATACACCCAAACGGTTTCACTCGCAATTTTCAACTGCTTTTCGCGCTTCATACTATCGAGTGTACGCATATTATGCAGCCGGTCGGCGAGCTTAATCAATATTACCCTGGGATCATCGGTTAGGGTAATCAATATCTTTTTAAAATTCTCTGCTTGCTGCGATGAGTTGGCATCAACTACATTGCTGATTTTGGTAAGCCCATCCACAATGCGGGCAATTTCGCTTCCAAACTCACGCTGCAGGTCTTCAAGCGATAATTCCGTGTCTTCCACTGTATCGTGCAACAAGGCGCAAATGGTACTTCGTACCCCAAGACCAATTTCTTCCACACATATCATGGCCACGGCAATGGGGTGCAAAATGTATGGTTCGCCGCTCTTGCGCCGCATGGTTTTGTGGGCATCAGCAGCCATTTGAAAGGCTTGCCGCACCATTTCCCTGTCACCAGGCTTTAGCTTGGGCTTTAGCGCCCGCAGCAATGCCCTGTAGTGCCGCAGAATTTCTTTTTTCTCCTGTTCTTCAGTAAGATTGTATTGTTTTATTTCGGGTTGCACCAATTCCATCGAGTCGAAATTACAGGATAATGGCTGCATGGCAAAAATGACGGAACAATGGCGCCATTCTTTGAGCGGATTCCTTCAACAAAAACGCTTGCTTTTTCTTCTAAAAAACGAGTGCAGGAAACATTAATTTGGCTTATACCCACAAGCCGAAAATAATTCACCAGGTTCCTTTTGCATGAGTGCAGGTATGGTTGTTTCCGGGTTTTTTTCCATAAACGATTCCACCATTCTCAAACCAGTAAAAAGCCCGATATAACCGGGGGATGCTTCACCCAATTCGGGGGTTTTAGGCCCATCTTTTATAAATCCCTGGTTAATGGAGGGATCAATATTAAAAAGAAGATCATTTTTTACAAAAAACTGCCAGATGACGGATTCATTTTCGATGCTACCCTTTAGCTGATCGCCGCTGTAACCCAGTATTAAAGAATCGTGTACCGAAGGCAACACTTTTTTAAGCAGGTAAAGCCGTTTACCCTTTTCCACCATTTCTTCCACCAAAGGTTTACCGCCTGCGGTGTAAGGAAACTGGTCTTCTATTACGTTTTTCATTGTATTTACCACCACCATATCGGGCTCAAACCTGCGTACCTGGTACCGGTAGAAAATTCCGTTTTGCAAACCCTGATTGTAAATTTCTTCCCGTTGACCAAGGTGAAGCTGCATTGCAATACCCGCACCGTTGGCTGTGCGCACATCGCCATAATCGCCAATGGAAAAAGCTTCGAATGCATCCATTGGCCCCACAAATGTGGTGAGCACAAACGGCGAATCGGGTTTAAAAGCAGGTACGAGGTAACGCATCCATTTCAGTGCATCTTCCGTTTGGGCGGCCCATTCATCTTTATGCTTATTTACCACGATATTACCGGTAAGGTACACGCCGTAATAGGATTGCAGGAATGCTTTTATTGCTTCCGGCGCCAGCGGGTCAGCAGGATTGATGCCCAGTATGGCATTCATATAAGATGGTAAAAAATCGGGATATTTTGATTGAAGTGTTTTGAGGCTGTTGGATAGGTTGGTGGTATCAATATTAAAAAAGTCTTTATCGAAACGGGTAACTGTAACCGGAACAGGTTGGTTGGCTTCATCGGGCAATTTTGTTTCATCATTACAAGTTATTCCGAAGATAACAACACCGAAAAGTGATAGGAGCGCTTTCATTATTTTCATAAATGGCACCAAAAATAATCCATGGCAAGTTGTAGTTTACAAATAGCCAGGCACCAAAAGGTTGTTTAACCCTTTTTTGGGGAATCCATTTTTTCTGATATCTGCGAAAATCTGCAAAATCAGCAGGAGAAATAAGCCCGCAGATAACAAGGATTTGCGCAGATATACCATCCAATGGAAATGGAAATTTTAAAAGCAAGAAAATCAGGCTGCTATACCCAAAAAACCGGCTCATCGTGATGGAACCAGTCTTTGTAACTGCCTTCGTGTATCTTTTCCACTTCGTTACGCTTTACTTTCATGGTAGGTGTCATCAACCCATTTTCCACGGTCCATGGCTCGGGAAGAATGACCAGTTTTTCTAATTTTTCATGCGCTTCCAACTGCGTATTGATCCGCTTGCGCAATTGATCAAGGTAAGTTGCATGCTCATCTTTAGTACCGGTTTGCGCCAATGCGGAAAGCACAATAAGCCCGATGGGTTGCGGAATACCCATTCCCACCACGCAAGCCTGTTCAATTAAATTATCATCGGTAAGCCGCATTTCGATGGATGATGGTGAAATATATTTACCCTTATCGGTTTTAAACTGATCTTTTATACGGCCTGTAATGGTGAGAAATCCTTCTGCATCGCGTTCGCCTTTGTCACCGGTCTTTAAAAATCCATCGGGCGTAAACATTTCAGCCGTAAGCTCCGGTTCACGGTAATATCCTTTCATTAACGCCGAACTTTTTACCTGTATTTCCCCATCATCCGCTATTCGAACTTCAAGCCCGGGCAGCGGCTTGCCAACCGTGCCCAGTTTATTGGCACCCGGCAGGTTAAAATGGCACAGCACACAGTCTTCCGTCATGCCATACGCCTGCAGCACTTCAATACCCAATTTGGCATACCATTGCATCATTTCAACGGAAATAGGCGCTGCACCCGATATGATGCGTACCGCATTGGTTAGGCCCAACCCTTTCCTGATTTTCCTTTTCACCAACCACCCAACAATGGGGATGTTAAGTAATTTATTCAGCTTGGGTTCCGGCAATTTCTCATTAATTTTTTCCCTGAATTTAGCCCAAAGGCGGGGTACCGCAAAAAACAGGTTCGGTTGAACGGCTGCGAGATCTGTAGCAAAACTTTCGATGGTATGTGCAAAATAATAGCTGGCCCCAAGCCGTATCCCCAGCAATTCAATACCCAGCCTTTCAGCAATATGACTAAGTGGTAAAAAAGAAAATAGTTTGGGATACATAGGTACACCTACTGCCAGCATAGCTTCGGTGGTGGCTTCAAAATTACCTGCTGTATGCATAACACCTTTAGGCCTTCCGGTGGTACCCGATGTATACATAATGGTTATCAGTTCATCTTTTTCTGCCATATGTACCTTTGATATGGGGTCATGCTTTTTAAGTAAATCTTCCCACATAAGCGAGCCGGAATGTCCATAGGCACCCATATAAATGGTAGCTACATCGGCACTCAGTCCTGCAGCCTGATCAGCAAAATTGTCGAGCTTTCCGATAATAATTGCTTTAGAACCACTATGTTCCAGCAGCATGCGAATGGAAGGCCCGGTAATATTGGCATACAGCGGCACCGAAATAAACCCACCCATCATGATAGCGAGGTCGGCGATCAGCCATTCGGCACAGTTCTTACTCAACAAGGCCACTTTATCGCCTTTTACCAACCCATGTGCTGCCAATGCACTTGCCATCCTGCGGGCCGCATCGCCGGCTTCTTTCCATGTCCAGGTATTTGCATGCGCACCCATGGGCTGATGCAAAAAAAGCTCGTTGGGTCGTTCCTGCTCAAAATGCAGAAACTGCTCAATGGTAGATGACATAACAATTCGTTTGCGGTGAAAATAAAGTAGAATACATGAATTGCCAAACAATTTAGGCAAAATAGCTACCTGAAGGTACCAGGTGGAATGGGTTAAGGAAAAACAATAGTTTTGCTACATGAAAATAGCCATCGCCCAGCAGAATTATCATGTAGGCAATTTTGAAGCCAATACCCACAAAATTATTGCGGCAATTAAAACCGCAAAGGCAGCAGGTGCCGACCTGATTGTATTCAGCGAACTAAGCGTTTGTGGTTATCCTGCCCGCGATTTTCTCGAATTTGATGACTTTATAAAAAAATGCAGGCAGGCGATTGATGACATTGCCATACATGCCGATACCATTGGCGTATTGGTAGGTGCACCTGAACGTAACCCGGTAAAAGAAGGCAAAGATTTATTTAATAGTGCATGGTTACTATACGACAGCAAGGTGCAGACCGTTGTGCACAAAACACTGCTGCCCACCTATGATGTGTTTGATGAATACCGCTATTTTGAACCAGCATGGGAATGGAATGTAGTACCCTTTAAGGGCAAAAAATTAGCCATCACCATTTGCGAAGACATCTGGAATCTTGGTGATAACCCGCTGTACCGCATTTGCCCCATAGACAAATTGATGGACCAGCAACCGGATGTAATGATAAACCTGAGTGCTTCACCTTTTGACTACACACATGATGAAGACAGGAAGGCAGTAATTAAAGCCAATGTGCTTAAATATAAACTGCCGCTTTTTTACTGCAACGCAGTGGGCAGCCAAACAGAAGTGGTGTTCGATGGCGGTTCGTATGTTTTTGATAAGCAAGCCAACCTTTGTGGCAGCCTTCCCCTATTTGAAGAAGCCTTGCAACTGTTTACACTAAACGATGATGGTAGCATTGCAGGAAATATTATTGAGCCAGCAGAAAGGGTACCGTCGTTTGAATTAAATCCGCTTACACTCGAAGCGGAACTTAACCTGCCACAGGTGTATGATGCATTGGTACTTGGCATTAAAGATTATTTTGGAAAAATGGGGTTTAAACAAGCGATTGTTGCGAGCAGTGGCGGCATTGACAGTGCCGTAACACTTGCACTCGCTGTAGATGCATTGGGTAACGAAAATGTACGTGCTGTTTTGATGCCTTCGCAATTCAGCACCGGGCATTCGGTAGATGATGCGGTGCAACTCAGCAAGAACCTTAATAATCCCTTTGATATTATTCCGATAAAAAATATATTCGATCAGTTTACTACAGAACTAAAGCCCATATTTGGTGACTTACCTTTTAGCGTAGCGGAAGAAAATATTCAAAGCCGCACACGTGGAAACCTGGTGATGGCTATCGCCAATAAATTCAATTACATATTGCTGAACACAAGTAATAAAAGTGAACTCGCCACCGGCTACGGCACGCTCTATGGCGATATGGCGGGCGGGCTTGGCGTACTCGGCGATTGCTACAAATTACAGGTGTATGCACTTGCGCGTTACATTAACCGCAATGGAGAAATTATTCCTGAAAATATAATTACCAAACCACCAAGCGCGGAGTTGCGCCCCGGGCAAAAAGACAGCGACAGCCTGCCCGAATATGATGTGCTCGATCCGTTGTTGTACCAATACATTGAGCGGCGGCAGGGGCCCAATGAAATAAAAGCCCTTGGCTTTGATGCTGCATTGGTGGACAGGGTGCTGCGTATGGTGAATATTAATGAATACAAACGGAATCAATTTTGCCCGATTATACGGATTAGTCCGAAAGCCTTTGGTGTAGGCAGAAGGGTGCCGATAGTAGGGAAGTATTTGAGTTAAAAACTTACAACCTGATTCTATACGAGGTACTCAACTTAATAAACGGCCCATCACCCCAATTGCGTTGGGTAATATAATTTTTATCATCCAAACCGGTGCGTATTTTACGCATAATACCATACCCGGGTTCAAGTGTAACTACCAATCGTTTCACAAGGTAATAGTCAAGGTATAAAGAGATTTGATTATCATCAAGCCGTATGTAGTTGCCATCTTTAAGCCGGTAACTGTTTGTAAGCGCACGAAAGGTAGCACCGCCATATAGTTTGTTGTTCATTTTATGTTCCCAGGTAAGCCGCCCGGGTAGCAGGCCGAAAACATAGTTTTTATCATCTATACGCCAATCGGCACCCAATAGCGGTATTACAAACAGCCCGAAAAATTCCCCGTTCATATAAACCCCAAAACGAAAATTTTTGCCATCCTTAACTTTTAGCGTAGTAAAAGCGGCACCCCCAAACTGAAAGGTTTTATCGCCAAATACTTCTTCCCCGTTCCAGCGGATAACGGGCAACAGGTTGACGCTCCATTTTTCATTTACCGGAAAAATAAATCCCACCGGAAAGGCCAGGCTTTGTACCTGAGGCACCACATTGTTCTTTACTGCCGAATCAATGGACCAGCTTTCGAAAAACGGACTGAATAACTGATAGGTGCGATCCTTTAGTTTGATGGGTAAATCGCTCCCTGCCCAAAGATGGGTAAGGGGGGTAGCTGCGGCATTTCCGTTGCGAAAGCCATAGGTAAAACGAACCTGCACTGGGTCTACATAAGGCTGTGCAAATAGGGTTATGGTTGCTTGTAACAACAGCAACAGCAGAAAATAACGGCCAAAGGGTAATTTAGCGATCATTGATTAAAGATATATACATTATGGAATTGTTTAAACTAAATAATTAAACAAGCTCAAATACCTGAACAAGAAAAAAAAATTATTAAAAGGGTGTTTTAACGGTAGCCTGTTAAGTTGGATACCCTTAATTTCATTTTTCTTTTTAAATTAAAAATGCTGTGTATTTGCACAGGAGCAATCATTTGTCTTACTTAAAAAAAATACATGAAAACACAATTTACCACCATTCTTACCATTCTTTTTTTACTTATGGGTTCTTCTACCCTTTTTGCCAAAGTATGGCGGGTAAACAATCGTGATGGCGTAAATGCCGACTTCACCACGGCACAGGCAGCACATGATGCGGCATCTGCCGGTGACACGTTATATTTTGAGCATTCGGCTTCGAGTTATGGTGACCTAACAATGACCAAAGGATTAAAAATGTTCGGTACCGGCTTTTTTTTGCAAGTGCACCCCGAATTACAATACAATGATGATGCTGCAACAATAGGAAACATTGTAGTAAGACCTACTGCTACCGGCACCCAAATCAGCGTTAACTGCAGTGGAATTACCGACTCTGCAGACGGATTAAGTATTTTCAGGATCCGATCCACTGGCATTCAAATTACAGGTGCAAGTAATGTGCAAATCAGCGAATGTTACATAAATGGCGGTATTGGTTTGGATGCTATTATTAGAAATGGGGATAATCTATGTATCTTAAATAAATGCATCAATATCCTTATTCGTAACAATATTATTAATGGTCCTATTTCGCAAAGAGAACTCGCACTATGGGGACCTCAATATTATCCAACTAATTGCAATCTGTATTCTCAGGGATATATTAAACCTTATTCTGTGGTGGTTTACAATAATTCAATTAGAACGACCCTTCAGTGTGGAATAACAGGTTCATTCTATAATAATATTGTGGGGGCACTTGCAACAGATGCAGGTTCACAAGTAAATAATAACGTGTTTAATGGCACTAATTATACCCGTACATCTTTTTTTAATAACCCTCAAAGTTCTGAAATCAATATTTTTACAGCAGGAAACGATAATCAATTCGGGAAGGAATTTGCTACTATTTTTACTTGTTCCGGTCCGGACAGTTGCTACACGCTGCTTGCCGGTAGCGCCCCCATTGGTGCGGGCACCGGTGGTACTGATGCGGGTGCATTCGGCGGCATTTCCCCTTATAAATTGGGCATGCAGCCCGTTATTCCTGCTATATATAAACTGGCAACTGAACCTACCAATAACGCCAACAGCATAAAAATAACAGTAAGTACCCGCACTAATAATTAATCACCATCAAATCGACAATCTATGCGCCTGATTTATATTATCGGCTGCTGTTTGTTTACCTGCATGGTGTTCGCACAATCCACCATTAACCGCATCGAATATTTTTTCGACACCGATCCGGGTATGGGAAATGCTACTTCTGTCAGTTTTACCAGTGGCAGCGTGGTGAATGAGCGGAGTTTCAACGTAAATATCAACAGTCTTTCCAATGGCTTTCATAAGCTGCATATGCGAAGCCGCAACAGCAGCGGGCTATGGAGCCTTACCGCTGTGCAAACCATCTACAAACAGGCAGCACCCGTTGCTGCCGCCAACCTTGCACAGGCAGAATATTTTATAAACAACGACCCGGGATATGGCAAAGCCACACAACTGTCTATAACCGCAGGACAAACGGATCTTAGCGTTAGTTTCAATGCCGCTATTGATTCGCTGCCAACTGGTTTTTATACCCTGCATATACGCAGCCGCAATGTTACGGGAAGGTGGAGCCTGAACGCAGTACAAATCATGTACAAGCAAAATGCTCCTTCTATTCCAACAAACCTTACACAGGTTGAATATTTTATAAATAACGACCCGGGCTATGGCAAAGCCACACAGTTGCCAATTACCGCAGGGCAAACGGATATTACTTTCAGTTTTAATGCCGCCATCGATTCGCTGCCACCGGGTTTTCATACCCTGCATGTACGCAGCCGCAATGCCACGGGAAGGTGGAGCCTGAATGCGGCACAGATTATTTACAAACAAGCATTACCTGCCACGGCGCCTAACCTCGCACAGGCAGAATACTTTTTCAATCAGGATCCAGGCATGGGTAACGGTATACCCATTGACGTACCCGCCGGACAAGTGGCTGCTACGATAGATGTTAATGCAACAATAGATACACTTCCAGAAGGTTTCCATCAACTCTATGCACGCAGTCGCAATGAAAATGGCCTGTGGAGCCTTACCGCTATGCAGATCATTTACAAACAAGCTATGCCTGATACGATAGCCCCGTTACTATCGCGTATGGAGTATTTTATTGGAAACGATCCCGGCTACGGCAATGCTACACCCATTGTATTCAATGCAGGCAATGATTTACCTTCCTTCCTGTTTGCTGCAAATATTTCAGGACTTTCGGTGGGCAATCATTTGGTGCATGTACGCAGCATGGATACCCTTGGCCGATGGAGCCTGAATGCAGTAGATACGCTTAAGATTACCACACCTACATCTCAGCAGGCCATTGTAATCAACAGCCTTCTGATTCCCACTGCGCAAACAACGAATCCACCGGGTGATGCACCTGCTGCGCTGATAAATAGCGAAAGTTTTTTTTCGTCTGAAGTGGGCACTAGCAGTGTCGGCTTGACGTTGTGTGCCGGTAAAACCATCAAGCTTGCCTTTGACCCTAAGGGTTCGTTTACACAAGATAATGTTTTTACCGTGCAGCTTAGTAACCGCAATGGAAGCTTTAGTAATCCTATTAATATCGGCACAATCAATAGCACGAGCGGAAGTATTGTGACACTACAGTTGCCGCGCCATCTAACGTCGGGCACCAATTATAAGCTACGCATTAACAGCAATATGCCTGCACTTACCGGCGACCCGCTGGATAGTGCGCTCACCATCAATGATATTTATGTGGGCGCAGATAGTACCATATTACACGATTGCCTCAACCAAACCACCAACCTGCGCAACGTGTATAATACAAGCGGCTTAACAAGCGTTTGGAATACTCCAACTCCCACTGTAGCACCACCGGGTAACTACCGGCTGATTGTAAACAACAGTAAGAACTGCCCCGATACAGCTTTTGTAGGCGTGGTATTGGAAGTAGCTACCTGGACAGGAACACAGGATAACAACTGGCACAATGCAGGCAACTGGAATACAGGCAAAGTACCAGGTGAAAAAACCCACGTGATTGTGGATGGCAACTCACCCAACCCCTGCGTTATTAATGCAGGTGAAGCATTTGCCGCAAGTGTGCAGGTACGTAACGGCGGCAATGTAAAAACCGATAATAACCGGCAGCTATGGATTCAGGGGCGATGTACAGTTTTGCCACCGGCGCCATAAATAATTGATACAGCCCGGCAATGTTCACCATAAAAAACATTGCCGGGATTTTTTTATTAATGCCAGCATGGAAAATCTTATTACTGCTATTCTTCCCCAAAATACCCATCTTTAAAAATCACCTTCTCCAAAAACAAGCCATGCGCAGGCGCACCAAAATCTGCCTTAACGGAATTCTGCGAAGCGAATAACTGCGCAAAGGCGTCCACCGTTAGTTTACCACGGCCGGCTCTCAGCATAGTAGCTACAAGCCCTCGTACCATGCCACGCAAAAAACGGTTGCCCTGCACGGTATATACGAGTAAATCGCCTTCGTAAGCCCAATGGCTTTGCGAGAGCGTGCAGATCATGGATTTTACCTGTGTATTGCGTTTGCAGAAAGAAGTAAAGTTGTGCTGACCAAGTAAGGTGCCGGCCACGTTGTTGAGCACATCAATGCTTACAGGGTAAGGATAATGCCATGCCCGGTCGAGGTAAAAAGGATTTTTAGATGCACAGATATAGTATTTGTACAAACGGCTCGTTGCATGAAACCGGCAATGTGAATCATCAGGCATTTTGCGAATTGAAATAGCGGCTATAGCAGGCGGTAACAAGGCATTCAGGCTGTACAGGTGCTTTTTGTTAAGTTCAAAATCCGTATCAAAGTGAAAATAATTTTGCTTTGCATGAACGCCTGCGTCGGTACGTGAAGAACCCCAAAGACCAATTTTCATTTTGCAAAAAATAGCCAGTGCTTTTTCAGCTTCCTGCTGAATGGTTTCCGCATTTTCCTGTATCTGGAAACCGGCGTAATCCTTTCCGTTATAAGCAACTTCTAAAAAATAGCGCATGGTGTGCAATACCCCAACTGCATAGCTTATTGCAGCATGGCTTTAAAGCGGTTGAGATAATAAGTATCGGTAAGCAGGTCGGCAAGGTTGCCATAATTGTGGCGGTCGCTCGTATATTTATAAGCGCCATCGAGCAGGCGATAGCGTTCTTCCTGTTTATCGAACAAGAGTGCAAGTTTACGCACCTGTGCGGTGGTAGCGCATTTCAGCTTCATGGTCTTACGTGCCAGTTCCAGCGATTCTTCTACATCTTTCTCGCTTTTTATCAGCATACCTACCAATTCAATATCTGAGTCGGATGCTTCATTTACGCAATTAGGATTTTTAACAGGAGGCGCAGCGGCAGCTTTAACCGAATCGGTTTTTGCGGGTACAACAACTACCGATACTGTTTCCTGTACCTTAACTGTATCCGGAGCAGTAATTTCTGCACCTGTAACAGGTACTTCAATTGTTTTTGCCGAATCGGACACCACCATTGCTACTGCCGGCGGAACCACTACGGCTGCAACGGGCATTTCATCGGCAGTATTCGGCTTTTTTTCATTCATTACAATTGAATCCGCTATAACCGTTTTTTCTACCTGCTTTAATGAATCGGTTTGTATGGAATCGGATGAAGATTTCAAACTATCTGCAGCCATGGTAAAATCTATATCGAGAAAAACGGGTGCACCCGCTGCAGCAGGCGGATTGTTTTGCTTTTGCGCATTCAATACGCTATCTCTTTTTCCCTGTGCATCGATGCGCCTGGCTTCTTCCTGTAATTTGGCAATTTCGGCGGCTGAGAGCATTCCTGCAGCCACTGCCGCTCCCGCTTCAGCGGTTTGGGTACCTGCGCTAACGGCCCCCGTTGATTTTGTTTCAACAGCCTGTTTTTGTAATTCAGCAGTTTTTTCGTTAGCTACTTCTTTTTGAGCTTCTGTTTTTACTTCGGCAGGTGGTGCATCATTAGGCTTGGTAACCACCGGTGCAGCAACCACGGCTGCCGCAGCCAATTTTTGGGCAGCGGATATAGAGTCATCTATGGCCTTTTGGTCGGCAGCGGCCTTTTGCTGTGCCGCCAATTCTTCGGCTTTCCGTTGTTCTTCTTTTAGGGCAGCTTCCGCCGCAAGGGCCTTTTGCTTTTCGGCTTCAGCCGCAATTGCCTTTTGCCTTTCTGCTTCGGCCGCTGCCAATTGCGATGCACCGCTAATTTGCACCTGTGCGGTTTGCAGGTTTAACAAGCCATAATTTTTCCCTTCGTCAAAACTTTTTATCACAAAGCCAAGATCAGCACTGTTAATTTCAATATCGTAAGCCTGCGAAGCGTTTTGTCCGGGATAGCCTACGGTAAAAGAATAAGTACCGTTCGTAAGCCCCGGTATAATAACGTGCCCAACCGAGGATGATGAATAATTTTTCTTATTCAGCATTACAAAAAAAGGCTGATGATTATCGCTTTGCAGGTAAACGAAATGGGGCTTTTGTGCCGATGCCACCATCGACAAAAAAAGACCTGTTATTAAAATAAAAAAAATCCTTTGGCACTTCATTTTGCAAATGTAAAGGGAATTTTTGAGCACCCTACCCGGCTACGGGCCACTTTAACAGCGCTGTGTCATTAAATGTAAGCGTTTATGTAAAAAAATCTACACATACGAATAGCCTCCTACTTTTGCACCCTATGCAAATGAAAAAAAGTATAAAAATGAAGATGCGTTGCCTGCTAGGCGGTTTGACCTTTTTAGGTGCTACTGCCGTATTTGCCCAAACAACACCCGATTGGAAAAGCGAATACCGTGCCACTGCTGAAAAACAACTCAGCCTTGTACATACCAAACTGGAAGTACGTTTCGACTATGCCAACCGCCGCATGCCCGGCAAAGCATGGCTTACCATGACCCCGCATTTTTACCCCACCGATAGCGCTATCTTGGATGCAAAAGGCATGCTGATTCACGAAATAGCATTAGTGGCCGGAGGCCAAAATAAAAAACTTTCTTATACTTATGCCGACAGCAATGTGCTGCGCATAAAGCTTGACAGGGTATATAAGCAGGGCGAAAAACCTGTTATCTATATTGAATATACCGCCCGTCCCGATGAAATTAAAGTAAAAGGTAGCGCTGCCATCAATAATGCGAAGGGATTGTATTTTATAAATCCCGATGGCAAGGACAGCACCAAACCCATCCAAATATGGACGCAGGGCGAAACCGAAGCAACGAGCGTTTGGTGCCCCACTATTGACAGGCCCAACCAAAAAACTACGCAGGAAATAAGTATGACCGTGCCGGACAAATATGTTTCGCTTAGCAATGGTATTTTAACAAGGCAGGTAAAAAACAACAATGGTACGCGTACCGATACCTGGAAAATGGATCTCCCGCATGCACCTTACCTCATGTTTATGGGTGTGGGCGATTTTGCAGTGGTTCGCGATAAATACAAAAACATTCCGGTAGATTATTATGTGGACAAGGAATATGCCCCGGTAGCGAAACAAATTTTTGGCAACACGCCTGAAATGATTGGCTTCTTTGGCAAATTACTGGGTGTGGAATATCCCTGGCCCAAGTATGCACAAATGGTAGGGCAGGATTTTGTGAGCGGCGCCATGGAAAACACTACATCTACCCTGCACGGACCGTGGGCACAGCAAAATGCCCGAAAACTTACCGATGGTAATCAATGGGAAGCGGTGATAGCACACGAATTATTTCACCAATGGTTTGGCGACCTCGTTACTGCCGAAAGCTGGAGTAACCTTACCGTAAACGAAAGCTTTGCCGACTACAGCGAATACCTGTGGACAGAATATAAATATGGCAGGGATGCTGCAGATGCATACCAAATGAATGCCATGCTGGGTTATTTGAATAACCCGAATGAGAAAACCAAACACCTTGTTCGTTTTTTCTATCGCGACAAAGAAGATATGTTCGACCAGGTTAGCTATCAAAAGGGCGGACGTATTTTGCACATGTTGCGCTACGAATTAGGTGACAGTGCTTTTTTTAAAGGCATTGGCAATTACCTGGTTCAAAACAAATTTAAAGCTGCTGAAGCGCATCAATTAAGGTTGGCGTTGGAAGATGTAAGTGGCCGCGACCTGAATCCATTTTTCAATCAATGGTATTTTAACAGTGGTCACCCCGAAGTATCTATCAGTTATGGTATTGTAAACGCAAGAGACTATGTTGCTTTTGAACAAAAGCAAAAAGACCGGATTTTTGAATTGCCCGTAACAATTGCAGCCTATGGTGATGGCGAAAAAGCGGTGCTACACAACGTAGTGCTGCGTAACACCGTTGATACCTTTTTCTTTGACAATATTGGAAAAACCATGTTTTACGAAGCCGATGCCGACCGTATTTTGCTTTGGAAAAAAACCGAAACGAAAACATCGGAACAGTGGATGGCACAATACAAGCGCAAAGGAAATTTCATAAGCCGTGTAGAAGCCTTGAATGGCCAAATGGAAGTGGATACACTCGGCGAAACCACACGCCAAATGATGCTTTCGGCTTTAGCCGATCCTTTTCATGGCATTGCGTCAAGGGGGCTCCGCTATTTTATGCAATACAGCAATCAATTAAAGACTGATGCTGATTGGGCACTGGTAGAAAAAATTGCGCGTAATGAAAAGGACCGTCCTACACGCGCTGCAGCCATTGAAGTGCTGGCGCGCCGTAAACCCAACAGCTACATTGCATTGTTTACAACAGCTACATCCGACAGCAGCTATACGGTTGCAGGCGCTGCGCTGGATGCACTTACCGAAAATGATACCGAAGCTGCCATTGCACTTAGCAACAAACTGAAAGAAGATGCGGATGGCAACCTTGAAACTGCGCTGGGAGTACTGGAAATTGCAGGTAGTAGTGAAGATGATGCTGATGAAGTAATCGCCAATTTCAAAACCCTGCCCGGCATGGAACGCATTGGTGCAACAAAGGGCATGTGTTTGTTTGCTGCCAAAATAAAGGATCCCGCAACTTTTAAAAATGTAGTGGCGCCGGTGATGGATATTTACCGCAGGATACCCGCGGGCTTTGGCACTTACAAATCGGATATATTGATGCAGATGAAAGGCTTGCTGGCTAAAAAAGAAACCGCACTTGCTGCACAACCCGGCAATACAGAATTGGCAGACCAAATTGAATGGCTGAAAAACCAACTAAAATAATGATACCTGCCAACCATTGGGAAATGCCTGTGGAGGTAAATCCAACCGATTTTGACCAACTGGGTCATGTAAACAATGTGGTGTACCTGCGTTATGTAATGGAAGTGGCTGCATCACATTGGAATGCCATTGCAACAGCCGACCAATTAGCTTCGAGCGTATGGGTAGTGCGCCGGCATGAAATAGATTACAATCATTCCATTTTACCAGGTCAGCAAGTATTGGGATTAACCTGGGTACACAAGCCCGAAGGTTCACGTTTTGACCGATCGGTGTGGCTGGTGAGCCCCGATAAACAAACCATTTTTGCTAAAGCCAAAACGACCTGGTTGTTGATGAATATGGAAACGGGAAGACCAAGGAGAGTGGATGGGGATTTGCTGGAAGCGTTTGAGAAGTGGATGGTGTAAATACGACGCATGATTCTTATAACCTAAAGAGCCTGTTTCAATCGTGAAACAGGCTCTTTTTTATACATCCACTTTTACATTTCTATCGTACAATCATTACTTTTTTCGTTTGCATTAATTTTTCCTGACTAATGCGCAACAGGTAATAACCATTTGAAAGGCCACTAACATCAAGCCTAAGCTGTTGGTCTTTGGAAACAGGTATAATGCTTTGCGATTGCACTGCCCTTCCGTCGGCCGTCAGCATTATCATTTCGAGCTTTTGATTGGGGGTAAGTCCATTCAATGAAACGATTAGTTCATTGCGGGCAGGATTGGGCCATAGGTTTACATGTAATGTTTCTATATCGAAAACATTAATTTTGGCTGCTGGCTTAGCACTTATATTACTGGTAATAATAATACTGCAATCTTCCTGGGTAGCAGCATTGCAATCATTGTTCTTACCATCACAAATTTCTGCTGCACCGGGATAAACATCAGGATCATTATCCTTGCAATCACCACCGATCAGTACCCAATTTGAACCAAGAGGCACACAGCTAAAACGGGTTACTGAGTTTCTGCCAATGCCATCACCATCTGCATCTTTGTACCAAAGTTTTCTACAATCAAGCCCTTCATCTACTTCGCCATCGCAATCATTATCAAATCCATCGCCTAATTCGGGGGCGCCGGGAAAAATATTGGGATTGTTATCATTGCAATCACCTGCCACTGATACATAATTATATGGCTTTCCACAGCTCAAACGCGTTATACTGCCTCTGCCGAATCCATCTCCATCACTATCCCGATACCAAATAGTTGGGCAGGTAGGGTCATCATAATCGATTTTACCATCACAATTATTATCTATTCCATCTACAACTTCAATTGCTGAAGGGTTTATTGCCGGATTATTATCATTGCAATCACCACTTCCTCCACTGGGTATCGTATTTCTCCATCCGGTTCCCGGGCTGGTACAACTGCTTATCGTATTTATATACCAACCATCATTATCGGCATCCAAATACCAGGTTATCGGTGGGCACACATCCGTAATGCCATGATACAAAAAAGCAGCTCCTTCTTGATTTTGGCCATTGGTATACCAACTTGCTCCCACAATTACATCGCTAAATCCATCACCATTTACATCACCTGCGCTCGCTACTGAGTTTCCCATACGAGCATTTGCCTTATTCGACTCAACCACTACCGAACGCGAAACATCTACGCCTACCGCACTGCCATGATATAAAAAGGCAGCTCCTTCAGCACTTTGACCATTGTTATATCCAGGTGTTCCAATTATTACATCACTATATCCGTCATTATTCACGTCACCAGCACCTGCCACAGATCCGAGATAACCATAATCGGTATTGCTTTCAAATACGCTCGCTGCAGATGTATTTATACCGCCAGCACTACCATGATAAATAAAAGCGGCACCTTCATTTATTTGGCCGTTAGAATAATTTCGGGCAGCGACAATTACATCACTATAGCCATCATCATTTACATCACCAGCACCAGCTACAGATATGCCCATATAGGCACCAGCCTGGTTTGATTCTACCATTGCCGCTGCCGTAGTGCTAATCCCGCTTGCACTGCCAAGAAAAACAAAAGCGGCTCCTTCATCAGTTTGGCCGTTGTCATACTTATCTACCCCTACTACCACATCACTATATCCATCACCATTTACATCGCCTGCACCGGCTACAGAATTGCCCATTTCAGCATTAGCTTGATTGCTTTCTACAATTGCAGCAACAGTATTAATGATACCGCTGGCACTACCATGGTAAATAAAAGCGGCACCTTCATTAAATTGTCCGTTTTCATATAGTTTTGCTCCAACAATTATATCATCGAAGCCATCACCATTTACATCGCCAGCACATGCAACACTCCAACCCATAGTAGCAAATTCCTGATTGCTTTGTACAACTGTAGCTGCATTAGTACTTATTCCCCCCGCACTTCCAAGATAAATATGAGCTCCTCCTTCACTTGATTGGCCATTGGAGTAGTATAAATGCCCAACAATTACATCGCTGTATCCATCACCATTTACATCACCAGCACAGGATACTGAAAACCCGAAACCGCTTTGTCTAACTGTATTGGAATTTAAGCTTACTCTAGGCGATTGCATAATGCCCGTAGCACTTCCATAATACAAAAAAGCCGCTCCATATCCCAATGAAATCCCTGCTCTACCTCCATAATCCGGAGCACCCACAATTACATCATCGTAACCATCGCCATTTACATCTCCTGCACTGGCAACAGAACTGCCGAAATGAGCACCTACCCAGTTGCTTTCTAATAATGTTACTACAGTCGTGCTAATTGGATCAATTGTAATGGGGTAATCTGCATTTTGGTCATTTACAATTAAAGCCAACTCATTACCCAGCAATTCCATACTGGCTTTTAAAGGCTGATAGTTGGCATCCCATACCTTGAGGTCTTTATAATAATACTTAGTTACACCGCCTTGATAACCAATAAGTTCGTTGTCTATGCATTTCAGTTGAAGATTATTGGAGTTTATATCCATTTTTATTTTCAAATCCCCTGCTCCTTCGGGTTTTTGCTTTAGGATAAAATTCTGGCGCATCCCGTCCTGGCCGTTGATGTATTCTATATCATAGCCTTCCTGGTTAAATACCAGCCGATTATCATTTTTATCTATTTCCACTTTTTTAGCTGCCGCTAATAGTAATTTATTATCCCGATATATGCCTTTTAGTTTAAATGAAATATTCCATAGAGCAGTTTTGTCAACGCTGGGCTGCGCTTCAAAGCCATCGGCATTGTAAGTAAACCTCATATTTTGGGCACGGTTTGGACTTTGCAAATCCCCAGTTTCATTCTGGCAGCTTATATAATATTCGCTTTGCGTTAAATACTCAAAAGAACCTTGCATTTCAGTTAAATAAGATTCATTTTTTCTTTCTTCATTTTCTGCAAGGGCAGCTTTTCTTAAAGTTGGTTGCTCAGGAGTTAATTCAAAAGTTCCTGACCAACAGAAACAGGCAATAAGTAGAAAGGCAATAAAGGAATTTTTCATTTGGTACTTTTTAAATTATAAAATGATTACATAATTCAAAATTTTAAAGAAGGTTGGCAATAAGGTAAAAAATTTGTTTTATGATTTTAGATTAGTTGATAAATATAAATAAACACATTTAATAAAAAAAGCATTTTTTTAACTTTTCTTAGTCAATGTACTTTTCCAGATTCCTTTCATTTATTGTAAATACCGAAAGCCAAACTAACGTGGATAGCAGCGGCTATGGAAATTTTATTAATAATATTAAGTGACTATTTAGCTGGTAATGAATATGAAAACTATAAGCCCCTGAGAAAGAGATCGTGATTTTCCGGAAAGGTTGAAAAGATGATAGTGTATGATATTTTTTAGAAAAAGGAGCCTGTTTCCATAGCGTAACAAGCTCCTTTTTTTCTTACATTTTCAAAATGCTATTGCACTATCATCACCTTTTTCGTTTGCATTAATTTTTCCTGGTTAATGCGTAACAGGTAGTAACCTGTTGAAAGGCTCCTTACGTCAAGCCGAACCTGTTGGTCTTTAGCCACAGGTGTCAGGCTTTGCGATTGTACTGCCCTTCCATCGGCTGTCATCAATACCATTTCAAGTTTTTGATTGGGCGTAATACCACTCAATGAAACCATGAGCTCATTGCGTGCCGGATTGGGCCATAGGCTAATGGTTAGTACCCCTATTGCTACATCTGACTTAGCTGCTTGTTGGGTGCCCGTTATAGTTACACAATCTTCATCTATCGTACCATCACAATCATTATCCATACCGTCACATATTTCAGGAGCGCCGGGATAAATGGTGGGTTTGTTATCGCGGCAGTCGCCGTCCCTGTCCACATAAGCAGCAGGTTTTACACAACTCCAGCGCGTAATGGTTGCACGTCCGTAACCATCCTTATCCGCGTCGCGGTACCATAGTATGCGGCAGGCAAGGCCTTCATCTACTTCGCCATCACAGTCATTGTCTATGCCATCACCCAATTCGGGAGCACCAGGGTAAGTATTTTTATCACCATCCCTGCAATCGCCGCCAATGGCCACATAACCTGATGGTTTCATTACAGCAATAAGCGTATGTACATCGCTGCCAAAACCATCTCCATCCCTATCGCGGTACCAGGTAGTAGCAATACTACATCCTTCATCCAATTGGCTGTCACAATCATTGTCTTTACCATCACAGATTTCGGTTGCTCCGGGGTGAATGGTTGCATTTTCATCATTACAATCACCATTTACGAGTGACCAGCCTTCTCCCGGATTTACACAAAACACCTGGCCAATTCCTGTTCCGTAACCATCTTTGTCCAAATCTGAAAAATAGATGCTACCAGAAATGTTCCCAATGGTTCCCGCGCCTGTTGCTTCCTGCCCATTAGCATCGGTAACTGTAACGTCATAAGTTCCCGGAGCAGCAATTAATACCGAACCGGAAGCACCATTACTCCAGGCATAAGAATAGGGTTCAATCCCACCTGTTACCGTAACAGCAAGTTCGCCATTTGCATTGCCGGCACAAGCAGGTTTCGAAGTAAAATCCAGTTGCAAAGGCAAAATTTCTTCAATAGCAGCTATAAAAATTGTCTCTGTACTTACTATTTCCAATTCATCAAAAAACATGGGTAAAAAGGATGCCTTTTCGCCAACTATCCAAATTTGCCCTATATCATTCAAAGCAATATTTTCATATTGATCCTCATCACCACTTCCAGCCTGCTTTACCCATTGAAAATCTCCATCTGAATTATATTTTGTTACATAAATATCTGATGTTCCATTACCCCCGTAATCGGTGATGGTTTGATCTCCAAAATGGACTTCTCCTGAAAAATCACCTGTAGTAAATACATTTCCCCATTTATCAGCACAAACTACCCGGCCAACATTATAGCCATCTCCCTCGGGAACAAATAACCGAACCCATTGCTCCACCCCATCTTCATTCACTTTTACAATATATCCACTTTGCAAACCATCGGTGCCCACCGTAATACCACCAAAATTTGTTACACCATATAAATCACCTGTAATAAAACTATTTCCCAAACTGTCGGCACCAATACCCCAATTGGATGCATAGGTTACACCAAAACTTTTAGCCCATACTACAGTTCCATCCGTGGTATATTTTACCACAAAAATATCATCAGGTATCCCCTGGCTGATTAACTCAATACCACCAACCTGTATGGTTCCTGTAAACCTTCCCGTTAACACAGGAATTTCATTTGCATCCACAGTTATCCCAAAAGTACCATCTGAATTCAATCCCCCGATATTTCTGGCCCATAGCAATTCGCCTTCGGGGCTATATTTTGCAACAAAACCATCGCTTTCTCCATTGCTGGTTAATTGAAAAGCAGGATCATCTTCCCCTTGATTCCAAAAACTTAATATTCCTTTAAAAGACCCTCCAAAATATACATTACCGGATCTATCTGTTTGAACATTTGCTATGTAAACTTCAAAATTGACTGAGCATACCGCTTTGGCTGCCCATAGTACATTTCCTGCAGGGCTATATTTTGCCAAGAAAAGGTCATAATAATAAATACTTTTTGTTAGTGTAATTGCATTATCAAAAACTAAATTTTGGGTACCAAATTTTCCCGCAACATAAATATTTTCAGAACCATCAACAACCATACTTTGAGCGGAAGCATAGCGAGTACCTTCATCCGTTTTTACCCATTGTATTACACCCGCATTGTTGTGCTTTGCCAAAAAAAGCCCGGGATTACTAACAGTTATTCCATCTAAGACACCAGCAGGTGTGCCACCTGCCGTATAAACATTACCATTTTTCCCGACCGCAATATCCATAACCCATGGGCGTAAAGTAGAAGATCCTTGAATTAGTCTTGTATTCGTCCATTCGGCCTGTGCAATGCCGGCCTGGCTTATACTCAGCAAACAGAGTATAAGCAATGGAATATGTAATAATTTTTTCATGATAAAATTTTGCTTTGAATTAAGGAATTGATTAAAATAAACAGTAAAAAGAACTGAATGATAAAATGCGTAAAAAGAAATCATTTTTCATTGTTTAATGTTTTGAAAATGAAGGAATAAATACCAAATCTTTCTTAAAGACACTGCACTAAAACCCAACTTCACATGCGGTAATCATTTCCAATCTGGCAGGTGTTTTTTGAAAAGTTTCAAGGTCGCAATTACCAATAAAAAATAGTATGATTAACATCATATTTAAAGGCTATTTTACCGTTGAATACCAACCCCAAAAAACCGGGAATTGCGCTTCCTTTTTGTAATAAATTATATACAAAAACAAACCCGCCACATTACAGTGGCGGGTAAACAGAAGAAAAGCAACCTATTTCTATTAGCGCATAATCATTACACGTTTTGTTTCGGTTAAGGCAGCCTGTTTTATTTGTAAAAGATAATAGCCCGATGCCAAATTTCTTACATCAAATCTTACCTGTTGTCTTTTTGCAAATGGTATGATACTTTGTGATTGCAAGGCCCTTCCATCGGCACTCATTAATACCATATCAACTTTTTGATGTAACACCACATCGTCCAATGCAATCCTAAGTTCACTACGTGCCGGATTGGGCCACAGGCTAATGGTGAGTACCCCTGTTGCTACATCTGACTTAGCTGCTTGTTGGGTGCCCGTAATAGCTACACAGTCTTCATCTATCTTGCCATCACAGTCATTATCCATACGATCGCACAACTCAGGTGCGCCGGGGTAAATGGTTGGCTGATTATCGCGGCAGTCGCCGTCCCTGTCCACATAAGCAGCAGGTTTTACACAACTCCAGCGCGTAATGGTTGCACGTCCGTAACCATCATTATCGGCATCGCGGTACCAGAGAATGCGGCAGGCAAGGCCTTCATCTACTTCACCATTACAGTTATTGTCAATACCATCACCCAATTCGGGCGCGCCCGGGTAGGTGTTTTTATCACCGTCTCTGCAATCGCCACCCACTGCTACATATCCGGATGGTTTAGTTGCTGATATAACCGTATAAACATCCGTACCAAAACCATCTTTATCGCGGTCGCGGTACCAGGTAATTATATCACTGCAACCTTCATCTGTTAAATTGTCACAATCATTGTCTTTGCCATCGCACATTTCGGTGGCATTCGGATGAATGGTTGCATCATCATCTTTACAATCACTGCTTATGGCGGTTAAGTTGGCGGCAAGTTTGTAGCCGGTAGGCTGAGCACACTGCGTTAAGGATGCTCCGTCACTGAATCCGTCATTGTCTGCGTCCTTGTACCAGGTAATTAGCACACCATCATCTATACTACCATCGCAATCATTATCCACGCCATCGCATATTTCGGTTGCACCCGGGTTAATGGCTGCATTGCCATCATTACAATCACCTTTGATATCGATTAATTGATATGGAAGTTTGTAGCCGGTTGGCGGCCAGTAACAATAGAGCAGAGATGTTCCATCACTGTATCCGTCATTGTCCGTGTCTTTATATAAAGTAGTTTGCACACCTTCATCAATACTTCCATCGCAATCATTATCCACTCCATCGCATATTTCATTGTCAATGTAACCATCACAATCGTTGTCCACGCCATCGCATATTTCGGTTGCAAAAGGATTTATGGCTGCATTGTTATCATCACAATCGTAGTCAAGTACCTGGTACTGAGATATCCAGCCGACAGGTGGGTTTTCATCAAATGTTATCATAAAAAATCCGGTAGTGCATCTGTCATTGTCTGCGTCTCTGTAATAAGTAAAAGGGTAGCGGGCGCTTTGGTCGTCCACAATCAGCGCCAATTCATTGCCCTGCAACTGCATGGTAGCTTTAATAGCCTGCCCGTCAGCATCATATACCTTCAAATCTTTATAATAGTATTGCGTAATGCCGCCTTGTGTGCCACTTAGCTCATTCTCACTACACGCCAATACCAGGTTTTCGGCTTTTACCCGCATTTTTACGGTAAGCGGGGCATTACCCGCAGGTTTTTCGGCCAACAAAAAATTCTGGCGCATGCCTTCCATACCGTTCAGGTATTCTATTTCATAACCGTTTTGTTTATATATTAAATGGTTGTCGATTAGTTTTTTACTTGCTTCATCGTCAGCATTCAATACTTTTTGTTCGCCACGGTAAAATCCATCTATGGTGAAAGCAATGCTCCACTGCGCAGAGCTGTTCACCCGGGGTTTTACTTCAAAACCATTGGGTTTGTAGGTAAACCGCATGTTAACTGCGCGGTTAGGGCTTTGCAAGGCTTTTGCGCTATGCTGATAACGAATAAAATACTCGCTTTGCTCCACATACGATAAGGCCTTCTGTTCATCCGGGGAATAGATTTTGTTATTTAACTGCACGGCCGGCTGGTTACTAGCCAGGGTTGAAATTTCAGGTTGCCTCCATTCTTCACCGGTCAGAAATGAAATGGCAATGATAAGCGGTAATATATTTTTAACCATTGTATAGAAATTTAAGAATTAGAAGAAAAATATATGATTAAATAAAATTTTTCTGCATTTGGCATAGATGGTTTTAATGACAGACAGCTTAAAAAAAACGGCCAATATTTAACAAAAGGAGATAATTATGCGTTTTGCATAAGAATACCTGTCCATTTTCACTATTTTGAAAATGAAAGATTCAATCAACTTTTCTGAAAATCTGTTGAAAGAAACCTGCCTTTTAATATAGTAATAGAACTTGCATTGGGAAAGCATTTTGAAAAGGGTTACAAGGTCATAATTAAAAAAATTTTATTATATGATATCCATCAGGTAATGGGCTCTTTTTTGAATTTTTCATTATTAAAAATTAATATAGAAAAGGCTTTAATCCCCTGGAAAAACAGAAAAGCCATCCTATTTACAGGATAGCTTTTCTGAAAATTGAGTTTATTTCAAGGGCTGATAACTATCGTACAATCATCACTTTTTTGGTTTGCAACAATTTGCCTTGTTTCACCTGCAACAGGTAGTAACCTGCTGCAAGATTTTTTACGTCAAGCCGCACCTGTTGGCCTTTCGAAACCGGTGTAATACTTTGCGATTGAACGGCCCTTCCATCGGCTGTCATCAATACCATTTCAAGTTTTTGATTAGGTGTAATACCACTCAATGAAACCATGAGCTCATTGCGTGCAGGATTGGGCCAAAGGTTAAAACCAAAAGCTTCGGTAAGTATATCTGTTTTCTTTGCCTGATGTGTAACTGTAATAGCAGCGCAATCTTCATCTATTGTACCATCACAATCATTATCCATACCGTCGCATATTTCAGGAGCGCCGGGATAAATGGTGGGTTTGTTATCGCGGCAGTCGCCGTCCCTGTCCACATAGGCTGCAGGTTTTACACAACTCCAGCGCGTAATGGTTGCACGTCCGTAACCATCATTATCGGCATCGCGGTACCAGAGAATGCGGCAGGCAAGGCCTTCATCTACTTCGCCATCGCAATCATTATCTATGCCATCGCCTAATTCGGGTGCACCGGGGTAGGTATTTTTATCACCGTCTCTGCAATCGCCACCAATGGCAACATAGCCGGATGGTTGGGTTGCAGAAACAACCGTATGCACATCACTTCCAAAGCCATCCTTATCACGGTCTCGATAATAAAGATAAGTAGTGATAGGAACCACTGTAATTTGAGATTCACAGAATAAATCATAAGCATCAGGAATCCATGTGTAATAATGTAAAGTCGTGCTACCTACATTAAAACGCTGACCACTTGCATCATCCACTCCGTATAAATCTGTTGCATCCCTTGTATCAAAATAAATTTTTAATCCGGGATTGGATGGTAAAATTACAGGGGCAATTCCATTTACCACCATCGAGGTTTGCCCGGTGGGCGCATATATTGTGGTATCAGCCGGGCATTTTAATTCATATTCTTTCTGTGCAAGCACATAAGTTCTGGTCCCATAGATACCGTAAGTACCACCATGGCTTATATATAATCCGTTAAGCCAAGGATCTATAGCTTCTGTCTCACCTACTAAATGCCAGGAGGTACTTCCTGCATATAAAATCACTGCATTCTTTAGGGCGTTAATACTGTCAATCGGATGTATAAAGATGCTAAGGTGGTAACTTACAATAAAAGGCGCTGAGCCCCCAAAAGAGATTTTCATATACCTGGTATCAGAAACCTTATGCACCCCGAATGGAAGGGTAAGGGCGGGATGTGACCCATCAATCATTTCGACCCCGACTTCCTGCGTTTCTTTTCCACTTGCTGTATATTCTCTTTCTGCCGCATCAATAGAAATAGGCAGGTATTCATTGTTTAAACCAACCGGGAAAAAGAAAATAGGAGGAGGTGCAGGTGTATATGGGTCGTCTCTGAAATATTCGTATTCAATAACCAATTTTCCTTCAAAAAACTTTCCAGGGCCGTAACCGGAAATGGAATTTACAATCATTCCAGCCCCTGTGTTTGCATGTATAATGCCGTTCAAAAATATTAGCGTCTTAACATTCGGCATACCTGCGGAAATAATTAATCCTGATAAATTATTTAAAGTAAGATTAGAAGTAAAGTAACCATTCCCTCCGAGGGATTGGGTTACCGTTCCGTTAAATAATGCAGCAGCAGAAATGGTCCCATTATTCACAACTTCACCTGTAACTTCCATATTTCCATTATAAATGCGACCAGTATTGGTAAGTTTTCCATGTACGTATACCTCAGATTGAGAAATATTATCCAGGAGTGTAAGGGTATAGCTTCCAATAGTAAGGTGCCCTGATGATTGAATAACCAGGTTTTCCAAACTCAGGTTCCTGTTTAAAAAAACTTCGTGCGTTATACTTACAATATCGCCTGATCCACCAGGATAATTTTTTGATGCAACAAATATTCCGTTATTATTTTTTTTCTCCCAGATTTCAATATTTGTCCAATTACCATTAGCTTTTGTTCTATATTCTACCCGGGTAATAAAATCTTCATCAATAAGTCCATCACAATCATTGTCTTTGCCATCTTGAAGTTCGGGAGCGCCGGGGTATATGTTGGGGTCATTATCGTTACAATCACCTGTTATGGCAATTAGTTCAGCAGCCAACTTATAGCCAATGGGCCGACCACATATTTCAATGTTTATACCGTTGCCATACCCATCATTATCTGCATCGCTATACCAGGTGTTTGTCTGCAGACCTTCATCCACCGTGCCATTACAGTTATCATCTTCACCATTACATATTTCGGTTGCTGCAGGGTTTATAGCTGCATTTTGATCATTGCAATCCCCTGACAGGGCTATCAATTCATCCACCGGTTTGTACCCGACCGGGCGGTCGCAGCTAAGCACAGTTGATCCATTGCTATAGCCATCATTGTCTTCATCCTGATACCAGGTTAAGCTGGTCACAACCCCGTTATCATCGTCACAATCGGTGCCAAGGGTGGTGCTTTTATAACCGTCGGGTACTGTTGCTCCATAACATACATTTTCCTGCCCGGCATCGAAGCCGTCGTTATCTTTATCAATGTACAGGTTGGCTGAGCGGTATTTGGTGTTATCGTTGGGAGCACAATCATTGGCATCGGGGACACCATCACCATCTCCATCGGGTGGTGGTGGGCCATCGGATATTTTTACCAGGAAGCCATCATATTCTCCACCACCATAGGTGTTTTGGTGCCCACTTGTTGCAATACCCGTTGTAGAATTGGTATATCCTGCCAGAAACACATCATTGGATATATTGTTGGAAAGGTAATATGCAAAATCAGTTCCGCTGCTGCCATAATAGCTACCCCATTGCCTTACGCCTGAGCCATTGAATTTTACCAGGAATGCATCTTGGATGCCGCCGCCAAAACTGTTTTGTACACCGCCTGATGCGATGCCGCTCGTTGAAGCGGTATATCCGGCCAGGTAGGCATTGCCAGAACCATCGGCAGAAACAGCATACCCAAAATCATTTCCGCTGCCCCCATAATAGGTTCCCCATTGTCGTACACCAGAAGCATTGAATTTTGCCAGAAAGGCATCTTCTCCACTTGCTTTTGTGTTTTGATGACCATCGGTTGCTATTCCGGAAGTTGATGTTGTACTTCCGGCGATAAAAACATTATTGAGAACATCTGATGCAACAAAAAATGGTTTCCTGTCATTTAGTGGCCCTCCATAATAGGTAGCCCATTGACGAACACCAGTTGCATTGAATTTAACAAGATATCCATCATAAGCACCTCCACTAAAGGTATTCCGATGACCCTGATAAGCAATGGAGGATGTACGGGTTGTTGAACCAGCAAGATAAGCATTCCCATCTTCATCCGTAGCAACAAAGGCGCCACTATATTCAGCAGACATCCCACCATAATAGGTACCCCATTGGCGGACTCCATCGGCATTAAATTTCACCAGGTAATCATCGCCACCGCTTCCGGTATTTTGATGTCCGCCGGATGCTATGTTGCTAAATGACCGTGTATAACCTGACAAGAAAACATTCCCTGAATTGTCGCAAGAAACAGCGTTTCCATAATCAAAATCAGTACCACCGTAGTAAGTTGCCCAAAGCCGACTACCTTCCGAATTAAATTTCACCAGAAATGCATCGGTATTTCCACCCGCATAGGTATTTTGGTGGCCGCCTAAGGCAATACCCGAAGTAGCAAATGTTGTTCCTTGCAGGTACACATTGCCCGAAGGATCTGTAGCCACCCCATGCCCCCAGGTTTTGGCGCCATAATAAGTTGCCCACTGCCTTACCCCAGCTGAATTAAACTTTACCAGAAACGCATTTATGTCAGTACCAATTATGGTATTTTGATGACCACCCGAGGCAATACCGCTTGTAGATTTTGTATATCCTGCCAGGTACACATTGCCTGAAGCATCAGTAGCTACAGCGCGGCCCAAGTCATAATTACTCCCACCGTAATAAGTAGCCCAGGCTATCACCGGGTCAATTGTCAACACTTTGTTTTCATCGTATACAGGTACCTCAAAACCCAGGGTATTGCCATCCAAAGTAAACCGGCTTTCCACTTCGCTTCCATCCTGCTGAAAACTGAAGGGCTTTTGTTCTGTTACCTTACCTAAGGGGGTTTGTATATGCAGAGCGCCTGTTTTTTCCAACATCAGGTTTACAGCGCCATTGTATTGCAGCCTGATATCCTTAATATTCCCACCCGGCCTTACTAGAAAATCATATTCCAGCACACCTTCTTTCACATATACCACCCAGTCAATATTTGGGTACACTTCATTAAAAGTAATGCGGTTATAGTTTTTTACACCGGCAATACCATAGGGACAATGGGAAAAAAAGAAATTCTCAACGTCCATTCCGGCATCTTCCTTTATCACTTTTGGGTTTGGGTTAGCGCCTTTCAGGCATAAATCAAGCCGATAGAATTGCGTACTGTCAATTTCTTCCATTTTATTTTTACCAAGCATACCAGCCTTTTTATTTGCCTTTTCTGATTTAGAAAAATCGCGCCTGAACTGATAATGGATGCCATTTGCAGTTAGAAAAAGTTTTACGCCATTGTTCTGAGCGGTAAATAGTATATCAGGCCGCAAACTACCATCAAAGTCGGCTACCTGGCCCTTGTTTTCCGTAAAACGCAGCCCTGCATTTACCAAAGGTTGGGCTATGGATTGTGTCCTATTTGCCAAATTAGCTTTACCGTTGTAGGGTGCGGCCACCTGTGCAAAAATTGTTATCCAGATAAATGATAAAAAACCCGAAAATAAAATTGTGATGGAAAGCTTGTTTTTCATAAAAAATGTTTTACAAATTGAAAAAAAACGAACATTATCGCAACACTTGAAGGTTCCATTTAATAATAATCAGCCATAATGGGCGGCAATAAATATATTTCCATCGGGAACTTTGGCCATATAGCGTCCTATATTCCCATCAATGCCGCCATAATACATTGCCCATTCTAAAACCAGGTTTACAATTGGCTCCTTGATACCATTCGTATCTGAAATCTTTGGTTCTTCGTTTATCTGGTTCGTTGACTGCCAGAAAATATTGGATGCATTAAAGGTTTCCCCTGAAAAAAGAGAAGAAAAAGGTAAAAGGGAAAACCAGCCGTTGAAAAAGGTTGAATGGTTCATAGATTTTTATTTAAATAAATAAAAAATGGGTTTCCCCGCACCATCAGAAAATAACCAAAAAGTAGTTAGAGTTCCCGCGGGAAAACCATTTCAAATCATTTTAAAATTACCATCCATAAAAATGGTTACCCATGATTAAAATCATTTTTTTAATGATTCTGATTTCCTAAAAAAACAAACCCGTCACTTTGCAGTGACGGGTAGTAACAACGACGGAAAAAAGGATTGGTATTAGTATGCTTTATCGTGTAACCATTACGCGTTTTGTTGTAGTGAGCACGCCTTGTTTGATCAATAACAGGTAGTACCCCGACGCTATATTTCTTACATCAAACCTTACCTGCTCACCTTTTATCGAAGGTATAAAACTTTTTGATAGCAAACTTCTTCCATCGGCAGTCATTATTAACATTTCTACCTTTTTATTGGGGACAAATGCATCGATGGCCACCATTAGTTCTGTTCGTGCCGGATTTGGCCAAAACCTTGCTTCGAGCGCCATTGTTTCCACTACAGCTTTTTGAGCTGGCATGCCAGATATAACTGGTTTTGCACTCGTATTGCTCGTAATAATGTCACAATTCTCGCGGGTTGTTTTGTCGCAATCATTATCCTTACCATCGCAAATTTCTGGTGCACCCGGGTAAACATCGGGATCGTTGTCCTTACAATCGCCACCTATAAGTACCCAATTTTCTCCAAGTGGAACACAGCTGTATCTAGTAACCGTATTTCTGCCAACACCATCGCCATCAGCGTCCTTATACCAAAGTTTGTTGCATTCAAGGCCTTCATCTACTTCTCCATCGCAATCATTATCTATGCCATCGGGCAATTCAGGCGCACCTGAATACACATCTGCATTACTGTCGTTGCAATCGTTTGGATTATCTACATAACCTCTGGGTTGTGAAACGGCAATAATGGTCCGTGAGCCACTGCCAAAGCCATCACCATCTTTATCGCGGTACCAGGTAATCAATCCACCACAGCCTTCGTCTATCTGTCCATCACAATCATTATCCTTGCCGTCGCAAATTTCCGTTGCACCCGGGTTAATGGTGGCATCAGCATCATTGCAATCAACCGTGGTGGCCGTTAATTCTGTTGCAAGCTTATAGCCAACCGGACGATCACACTGCGTTAATGTATTACCGTTGCTGTAGCCGTCGTTGTCAGTATCTTTAAACCAGGTGGGTTTCACACCTTCATCTACCTGTCCGTCGCAATCATTATCCTTGCCGTCGCAAACTTCTGTTGCCCCGGGGTTAATTGCAGCATCGCCATCATTGCAGTCACCCGTGGTGGTGGTTAATTCTGCTGCAAGCTTAAAGCCAGCCGGACGATCACACTGCGTCAAGGTGGTTCCATCGCTGTATCCATCATTGTCAGTGTCTTTGAACCAGGTGGGTTTCACACCTTCATCAATTTGACCGTCGCAATCATTATCCTTGCCATCGCAAACTTCTGTTGCAGCGGGATTAATTGCAGCATCAGCATCATTGCAGTCACCCGTGGTGGCCGTTAATTCTGTTGCAAGCTTAAATCCAGCCGGACGATCGCACTGTGTCAAGGTGGTTCCATCGCTGTATCCATCATTGTCAGTGTCTTTGAACCAGGTGGGTTTCACACCTTCATCAATTTGTCCGTCGCAATCATTATCCTTGCCGTCGCAAACTTCTGTTGCCCCGGGGTTAATTGCAGCATCGCCATCATTGCAGTCACCCGTGGTGGCGGTTAATTCTGCTGCAAGCTTAAAGCCCGCCGGACGATCGCACTGTGTTAAGGTATTACCGTTGCTGTAACCATCATTATCCTGATCAGTATACCAGGTGCGTACAACAGTAATGGCCGGATTAGAATCATCACAATCGATGCCTTGTGTTGTAGTTTTATATCCAGCAGGTATTTCATCCCCATAACATAGTGTAGTCTGCCCTGCATCATAGCCATCATTATCGTTATCAATATACAGGTTTGCTGAACGGTATTTGGTTGGATCATTTGGCGCACAATCATTTACATCGGGCACACCGTCATTATCCGCATCCGGTAAGGTGCATACATCGCTTGTGGCAGGGTTACAATCATCGTCTTTACCATTACCGCATATTTCAGTTTTGGAAGGATTTACCATGCTATCTGCGTCATCACAATCACCATTGTTACTTACATATCCAACTGGAGCTCCATTACAAGATATTGCTGTACTGTTCGGATTGCCAAAACCATCGCCATCTGCATCTGCAAAATATAAGGTGCCGGCATTTGTGCCAATCGTTCCTTCTGCTGTTGCTGTGCGACCTTCAGCATCGGTAACTGTTACCTGGAAGGTCCCCGACATGGCAATCAGTTGCGGACCCGTAGCATCATTACTCCATTCATAACTGTAAGGTGCTTTACCACCGTTAACGATAGCCGTTAGTTTGCCTGTTGCATCCGGCCCACAGGCATCTTCATTATTTATAACCACACTATACTGGCCAATGGCTGCGGTGGCTACATTATCATCGTAGGTAGCTTCCAGCATGGTTGCATTGATAATTCTGGCAACAAGGTTAGCCGGTGTTTGCGTTACAAACCATGGCAATTGAATTTGCTGCGTACCACCCGATAATACTGATACAGGAAGTTTTCCTATCTGTATGCTATCACCATTGGTATTGATGTACAGGAATTCCACTTCAACATCGGTGGCTTCATCTCCATCATTCCAAATGGTTGCGTTAAGGGTAATTCCATCACCTACCGAAGGGAAGGCATTGGAAGGCGCAAAGCTGTTGAACCGAAGGTTGGCCAAAACACCTACAATGATAGCGCGTGTGGCTTCGTTGTTGGTTTCATTTACTTCTGCAATGGTGTTATCCGAATCTATAATGGCACGGATAATATGTGCGCCAACAAGCGATGAACTCCATGGAACCGGTATGGCAATTGTAGCCTTATCACCGTTAATTAAACCTGCTACATTATTCACCGTAGCCAACTCAACCTCATCTACCAAGACCTTCAGCTTCATACGGTCTGTAATATTATTTACACCAAGGTTTTCATAGGTTACTAACAGGTCAACCGGTTCATCTACATCCGGATTCAGTTTGGAAGGATTAATGTATTGTGAAAGAATCCGCATATCGGGTTGATCTACCACTGATACGTTAATATACATTACATTATCACTCTCATTGCATTCGGTGTATGCATTATCCGAATCCACCGTCATTCTGAAAGTGTACACCCCACTTTCCTGGAAAACAAAGGTAGAAGGCAAGCTTGCAACCGGATGGCAATAAGGTGCACATACTCTTCTTGGGTTATCGAGAATAGCGTCACCCAGGTTGATAAAGCCTGCAATGCCGGGACCGCTTACTTCAAACCTTACTTTCACCTGTGATGCATAGTATAATCCTTCAGCTATTACTTCAATTCTTGGTTGGAAAGATTGATTTACTACATAACGCTGTCCCCATGGGCCGGACTGACACCAGACAGTTGGCTTAAAGTTCCAGCAGAGGCTTTCCGGACCCGTTTCATTATCACTTTCATTACTTTCAGGCACCAGATTATTCGGATCAATAATTGTAAGCAATGTTGCGGTTGCCGGTGCAACCGTAGGTACGGTTACTGATATTTCTGTTGTTTGTCCCGGTGCAAGGTTACCAGCATAGCTTCCTGTGTAACTTGTTCCATTGCTTAGGCTAAACCGAACTTCAATGGGTCCAGGGGCAGTAAGGGTGCCACTGTTATGTGCCCTTGCCGTAAGTGTCATGCTACCTGAGAATGTTGGATCCACCGGATCAAGCGATGTACTGCGCTGGCAACTTTCGCCCAATAATACAAGGTTAGCTACCGGTGGAGGACACGCTGTAATGCTGATTCCATATGAAGCCGTATTATTTGCCTCGCTTACTTCTTCAATTACACCATTCGGCAGTGGCGTATCTATTTCTACAGCAAAAGTATAGCTACCAATGGCAGTAAAGGTATATGGCAGGTTAAAAGAGTAAAGTCCCTGTGCCCCAATACCCGGTACATTATGCGTAAGCGTTTCGGTGTAATTTCCATCAACGTAAACTTTTACATCCGTAGTAAATGGTCCGCTTGCGGCACCGCCACTGTTACGCAGGATAAAGCTCACACTATTTGGTAGCGTATTGCAAAAAGCATAGCTACCACGCGAACCATCATAAGGCGCGAGGTCGGGCAGGTTAGGCAACACATTTACATTGGCATAACTGATATTGTTATCTTCAAACTGCTCTATTTCGGTAAACTCAGCATCTGCAGCAAGGCTAAAACCATAATTACCACTTAAATTAAATTGAATGCCGTTTACTGTACGGGAAAATGAAGCGCCCGGTAAAAGTGCCGGTACATCAAAGAACCCGATGGTGGATGGATTACCGCCTGTTTGATTGATAAACATTTTTGTGGCGGATGAAGGCGCACAACCACTATTGGTTATGGTGAATATTGCATTCAACAATTGACCTTCCACCAGTTGATTTGCAGAAAGTGAAATACGTGAAGTCAGATCCGGCTGGCATGGAGGAACGATGAGTGTAAATTCAGTGGTAAATGCCCCTGTTAAGGTGAAGTCCGTTATGGTACCCTGAACATGATAAATGCCCGGCGCAATTGGCCTTGGTATGCTTATATTAAAATTACCGGCCGAATTAGTTACACCGCTAAATGATTGACCTGTTTCAAGCAATGTAAGTTCAACTTGTGCACCGGCTACACTTGGGTCAACCAAAGGAACTGCTGTACCTGTGTAAATAGCTTTTCCTGAAATACCCACGCTGGCACCATATAATGGATACGATACAGCCGGGCTGGCACTTGCAGTAACTTCAATAGCGCCGGGTACATTATAATTACCATTGGTAAATGGTCGCAACGCAGTATTATTCAACTCATTGGTTTCATTTATGATGTTGGTAGCATCAATTACCACCTGTAACGGGCACCATGCAGGTTCATCCGGAGTGGTAATATTCCAGGTAACTGTTGTGCTGCCATGTGCAGGAATACTCGTTACAATGATGTCGCCATAATCAACCGCAGGACTGTACTGATTAATCAATCTTGCAGCAAAATTTTCAGCAGCAAAATCGGAACGGTTATAAATAGTTGCCGAAACGGTAAGTGGGGATGCAACCGGTGGATTTGGAGCACTCATTACAATATCGTTGGCAAAAATCTCGAGATCAGGTAACACCTGCACAATTGGATAGCTTGAAAGAACTGTTTGGGTAGAACAACTACCGCTTACCACCAGCACACTCGATTTCCAATTGGTTCCTGTGGCAAGTTGACTGATGCTTCCCCTGAAAATTTTACCATCGGCTGTATTGTTATCGCTTACATCGGCAGGCGACATTACAATGGTGCGATCGTTATTACCTGTATAATTTCCATTGCCTTCATAGTCGAGCAATACCCTTGGATAACCATAGGGAGGAAGGCTATTGGTTGCATCGGTATATTTTACTTCAAAACTAAATGTAGTATAAGGTGTACCTGACGGTGGTGTAATAAAGCTGTTTTCGAAACCAGCATTCCCGCTAAAAGTTAGTGTTTGAGCAACAGGATTAATCAACGGATTATTATCATCGCAATCACCCGATGTTGAAGTAAGTTCTGCTGCGAGTTTACCATTGGTTGGGCGCAGGCATTGTGTTACCGATGTACCGGTAGCATAGCCATCACCGTCCGAATCTGTGTACCAGATTTGTCCTGGCTTTTGCAATGCATCGGCATCATTACAATCCGTATTATTGGCTGCATAACCGGCCGGTGCAATGGCATTGCAAAAAAGTTCACCATCACCTGTACCAAAGCCATCGCCATCTGCGTCAATATAGTACCGTTGGGGCGCGTGAACAGCAACGTTTGCATCATCACAATCCGTATTATTTATGGAGTACCCTGTTGGTGCAATATGATTGCAAAGCATAACAACGAAACCGGCTCCATAACCATCGCCATCTGCATCCACATAGTAGGGAAGCGGTTGATGTACAAGTGCATTTGCATCATTGCAATCCGTATTATTGGTAGCATAACCAACAGGTGCCGATGATGCACAAAGCATAACACCTAAACCTGTACCAAAGCCATCACCATCCACATCCACATAATACAATTGCGGCGTGTGAACGCTTACATCATTGTCATTACAATCTGTACTATTTGTTACAAATCCTACAGGTGCATTTGCAGCACATAACATTACAACAGGACCTGCACCAAATCCATCACCATCATTATCTGCATAGTAAGGTTTGGGTTCAAATACGGTTACATCTGCATCATTACAATCGGTATTGTTAGCTGAATAACCTGATGGTGGGGATGAAGCACAAATCAATTCTCCTGTTCCAGTTCCATATCCATCACCATCAGCATCTGTGTAATAGCGAATTCCTTCAAAAACACCTGCATCATTATCGTCACAATCATCCAAATTCGCAACATATCCTTCGGGTTGTGTACAGGCTAAAATAGTTTCAAATTCATTTCCATAACCATCGTCATCGGCATCGCGGTAATAAGTATTGCCGGGTTGAATTACAATATCCCGGGCAGAGTCGGCCTGCTGTACAGGAGCAGAACTTATTAAACGAATAAGGTATCCTGCACCATTAGCAGTGCCTTCCGGAATGGTAACGGAAACGGTTTGCGGTACCTTGCAACCGGAAGGGGTTGCATTAAGCGTACCAATCACTATTGGTGCATCAAAACTACCTGTAGCATCACTCAATAAAACACTGAAAACATTACCGGCAGAATATGTGCCGGATGAAGTAAACCGGACGTCAAAAGCATTACCTGCACAAGGGTTCATTGCCGTTGGGAAAGTAGTAAGTGCAAGTGCAGCAGGCGTTTGATTAATGGTAAGAGTTTGTTGATCGTGCAGGCTCCAAAGTCCATCGGCACTGCGGGCGCGAACAAATAACTTGTGCTCCCCAAGGCTAAGGCAACCAGGCAATGTAATATCACCGGCATAAGATGCAAGTGGTGTACCCGGTGTAATGGTCATAGGCGTTCCATTACCAACACCGGGATCTGTATCTACAAACCATTCGGCTTGTTGTATTACTGGTTTTACAAAAAAAGATTTTGCTTCCATCATTCCCCATCCGCTACCTAATCCTTTGGTTCGTACATACAGCATGTGGTAACCTTCCTTAAGTCCTGCAGTAGAAATAGTGGCAGCAATATTTGCACCACCTGTTACACCACTTACCATAAGACTTGTACCATTACCTACACCCGGATCGGTATCAAAAAAATACTCAGCTGCTTCTATACTATTTGTGCCCGGTAAAATAACTATGGGTTGCTGTGCATGCATACCCCATAATCCGTTTTTATGCTTTGCCCTTACAAAAAGGGTATGCGCACCGGGAGCAAGGGATGTTGTAGCAATATTTCCGTTAAAATTTGCAGCGGTTGCATTGGCTGTCTGAAAGTTTACTGGATTACCATTGCCAGCACCTGGATCGGTATCAAAAAAATATTCGAACAGTTCGAATATGGTTCCATTTGGCAACACCCAAAATGGCTTTCCTTCGTAAAGTCCCCATCCTTTCACATCATCTTTGAAACGAATATAAACCATGTGCCAGCCCACCTCCATATTGGAAGGAACAGAAATGCTACCGGTATAGGTTGCCAGGTCGAATGATGTACCGGGCGTAACATTAATGGAAAGCGATTGACCATTACCCGCACCGGGGTCGGTATCAAAAAAATATTCGGCTTTGGTAAGCTGTGCGTATCCTATTTGTATCCACAACATAGCGATAGCGAGCAAACCCCTGTAAATACAACTGCTTTTCATGGTAGAAGCGTTGGTTGAGAAGATGCGAAAAAATAGCCTTGCTTAGTTGCGAACTTTAGCTTCTACAGAAATCTGCAGGTTGTCGCCCGCATTTACACTGTTGCTTCCTGTAATGTTGAACAACTTGATGTAGGGATTTAATGGTATCCCATTTTGGTTATAACCAATTAAAATATTGCTGAATTCAGTTCCGCCATACACACCAAGATCAGTAGCATCGGTACCCATACCTTTTACCGTTGATGTAGCTTTTAATCTATAATCATGCGCATAATCAAAATAAGCACCTGCTAAGGGAAGGGATTCAAATTGCGGATCCACATTTTCATAAACCGTACGAGGTAAACTATTACTATTACCACTAAAGGCAGGCCCTCCGGCAATAGTTTGATAGGATAAGCATTTTTCGAAAGAAACCCAACCATTATTCTGGCGGGGGATGGCACGATAGAAAATACTGTTGTTCACATAAAAATAGTAACAATACTGAAAAGTATTTTGGTTAACTCCAGATAGAAAAACACAGTTATTAATGTAATTATACCCACTGCCACTTCCAAAATTGTATAGATACCCGTTAAACACACAATTTCTGATTCTTAAATCAATGTCGTTTACTTAAGGTTTTACAACTGTTTATAGTTCATTGATGGTGGTTTTTTCTGTGTTTTCTTTCTTGGATTAGTTCTGTTTGGTCTTATTAGTTCTGTTGTTGATTGAAGTATCTTATCCATAGCTTTT
>JBGSLS010000065.1:0-6584 GCA_041740575.1 Chitinophagaceae bacterium
TTCGCTCTGGATATATTTTATAGCTCCTGTTGGTGCTATGTTACTTGCCGGTCTTTTATACAAATTGGTTTACATAATTATAAACGGGGACTGCATCAACATGATGCTGCACCTGAACGGAAATTGTGATGAGAGTGTTACCTATAAACCGGAGAAATTTAAAAGTTACAATTAGATATTATGCAAACATTTGGCCGCTATACAGGAAATATCATCACCATTACTGTTGAACAAATGAGAACAGTAGATTATTTTATGGAAAATAAATATGGTATCAACATGTTTCAAATGATGGAGAATGCAGGCAGGTCACTGGCACTACTTGCACGTAAATATTTTTTAGATGAAAAAATAAGCAATAAAAAAATTGCCGTTCTGGCTGGTAAAGGTGGAAATGGCGGCGGTGCATTAGTGGCAGCACGCAGGTTGAAAAATTGGGGAGCAGATGTGGTAGTATTTTTATCTAATCCTGAAAATGAATTAAAAACTATTACAAAAGTTCAATTGGACATTCTTCAAAAAATTGAGGTAACAATATTGCCTGCCAATGCCCTTAATAAAGATTACCGCTTTGATATGATATTGGATGGAATATATGGATATGCATTGCGAGGCTCTCCCGTTGCAATGGCTGCGTATATGATTGATTGGGCCAATGATCAGCAGTGTCCTGTTATATCCCTGGACACTCCATCCGGTATTGAACTGGAAACAGGCAAAATAAATACGCACACTATCAGGGCTGATGCAACACTAACCATTGCATTACCCAAAAAGGCACTCCTTTGTAAAGATTGTATGAGATACACAGGCGATCTATTTCTGGCAGATATTAGTGTGCCCCTTGAATTATATAAAGAACTGCACTTAGAAAATTCAATTCCTGATTATTTTTCAACAGGCGATATTGTACAGCTATGCGGTATCAACTGACTGCAATATAGCTTGGCTAATAAAAATTATTATTATGGCAACAGAAAACAAGTTCAGCATATGTCTTACAGATATACCAATGAACACCCCTTCCAATGATTCCATTTACATCAGTGGCAATTTTAACAACTGGCAAACCAATGATGAAGATTTCAGGATGCTAGTGGATGAACATGGAATTTATCATGTCATCATTAATAAAATTCCTGGGGAAACAATTGAATTTAAATTTACCAGAGGTAGTTGGGATACGGTTGAGTGTGATTGTAATGGCAATGATTTATCTAACCATCATTTAAGCATCAGTTTTGAATCAGTTTGCTTTTTTACTAAAGTACAAACCTGGAAAGATTTGTATGATGAAGATGAGAGAGTCACTCCCGGGGTCAGCATTTTTGAACACAATTATTTTATCCCACAATTGAACAAGTACCGGCGGGTATGGATGTATCTGCCTCCCGATTATCGGTCAAACACATCACATCATTATCCGGTACTTTATATGCAGGATGGACAAAATCTATTTACATGGTGCATTTCTTCTGTCAATAGAAAATGGAACATCGATCATTCGCTGAATAAACTTTTTTCACATGGTATGCCCGGAATTATCGTTATCGGAATTGATAACGGCGGTACTAACCGCATTGACGAATATTCACCCTGGATAAATCCAAAGCATGGAGGCGGACAGGGAAAAGATTATATCGAATTTATCACTGCTACGCTTAAACCTGATATAGACCAAAGGTTACGTACCGAATCAGACCGGGACAATACTGCCATCATGGGCAGCTCTATGGGCGGATTGATCTCGCTCTATGCAATTTTAGCAAGACAGGATATCTTTGGTAAAGCAGGTGTATTTTCACCATCCTTGTGGTTCACAGAAGAAATTTATGAATTTGCAGCACAGACAGCCAGGCATCTACCAGTCAAAATTGCATTACTTGGGGGTGAACAGGAAGACGAATCTATGATGGCGGATTTACTAGCGCTGTATAACACCCTCAGGGATTCTGGTTTTAGCGAAGATGAATTGCATTTCGATTTTTATGGAGATGGCGTTCACCAGGAGTGGTTTTGGGAAAGAGAGTTTGTACATTCAATTACATGGCTTTTTGGGAAGGAGGAAGTAAAGGTGGATGATGAAGACACGCTGTCTATCAAAATAAAAAGAAATGGTACTAATATACTCTACTTTTCAAATCCTTATTCGGGCCTGGCGAAAATATGTTTGATTAATTCCTATGGGAAAATGATATGGCAACAGGAAACATCTGCCGCAAGGCAAAATTTCAACCTGCCGAAGCAGCTTAATGGCAATATGATTGCAAAAGTTAAATTGAATAACGGTAAATATTTATTTAAGCAAGTAAAGTTGTAATTTGCACCTCCGGTAGATATATATTATATTATTAATTTTTAAATAAATGATATGAACAACAACTATTACAATTCTGAAGATTTAAAAAAGTTTGGCAGTATCGCTGATTTCCAAAAAAATCTTGGCGATAAATTTTTTGCATATTATGGTGAAGTTTTCAAAGACAGTGAATTAACTGCCCGTGAAAAATCATTGATTGCCTTAGCCGTTGCCCATGCAGTGCAATGCCCCTACTGCATTGATGCGTACAGCAGTGATGCATTTGAAAAAGGCTGGAATGAAGCCCAGATGATGGAAGCAGTGCATGTATCCGCTGCCATTCGTGGTGGTGCATCATTAGTACATGGGGTACAGATGATGAATAAGGTAAAACAAATAGCCATGTAATTATGAAGTCATTATTAGCAGAACATAACAAACTGGCTATTGCCGGTATGCAGATAGAAATCCTGGAGCATGGACAATCCAGTGATTATAATCTGATTCCTTTTCAACAAAAACTGGAAGAAACCGGGTTATATCCTTTAAAGCCAACTAACGTAGAAATCTTCCAGGTTAATATGGGTAAAATGTGTAATCAGGTGTGTAAACACTGTCATGTGGATGCCGGCCCCGACCGCAAAGAGATCATGACTAAGGAAACCATGCAGCAATGTTTGGAAGCATTGAAAAATAATCCATCGCTAAAAACAGTTGACCTTACCGGCGGTGCACCGGAAATGAATCCCGACTTCAGATGGTTTGTAGGAGAAATTAAAAAATTGGACAGGCATATTATTGTACGTTGTAATCTCACCATTATTTTAGCAAATAAAAAATACCATGACCTGCCGCATTTTTACAAAATGCATAACGTTGAAGTAGTTTCTTCACTTCCTTTTTACTCGCAAGACAGAACAGACCGTCAACGTGGTAATGGTGTATTTGAAGATAGCATCAAAGCCTTGCAAATGCTCAATGAGGTTGATTATGGAAAGAAAGGATCCCAATTAATATTAAATCTTGTCTATAACCCTGCAGGTGCATTTTTGCCGCCATCACAAGAATCATTAGAAAAAGAATTTAAGATGGCATTAATGGATAAATACGGAATTGAGTTCAATAATTTATTTGCCATTACCAATCTACCTATCAGCCGCTTTTTGGATTATCTTTTGCAAACAGGCAATTATGAAAAATATATGGAGAAATTAGTTGCCGCTTATAACCCGGTTGCTGCGGCAAATGTGATGTGCAGAAATACAATTTCAATTGGATGGGATGGCTACTTGTATGATTGCGATTTTAACCAGATGCTGGATATGAAACTTTGCGGCACTGGAAATCACATAGCACGATTCAATATCGAATCACTAAACAACAGGAATATTAAAATCGGACAACACTGTTATGGCTGCACTGCAGGTGCAGGTTCAAGCTGCGGTGGTTCCGTAGTATTGGCCTAAAAAATTAATAAATGAAAAAACTGACGGCAGAATTTAGTGGAACCTATTTCTTAGTGCTTTGTGGCTGTGGTGCAATAGTGATCAACCAAATGAGCAACGGAGTAATAACACACGTGGGTATTGCGATAACTTTTGGCCTGGTAGTAATGAGTCTTATCTATGCACTGGGAGATGTATCGGGCGCACACTTTAACCCTGCAGTGAGCATTGCTTTTGCAGTGGCTAAAAAATTCCCCGTATCTTCTCTTCTGCCCTATATTATTAGCCAGATTTCCGGGGCCATAGCAGCTGGGTTTACATTGAAATTTCTTTTCCCGTCAAACGAATTATTGGGTACCACCATTCCTTCGGGCACGAATATGCAATCATTAATCCTTGAAATATTGCTTACTTTTTTATTGATGTTCGTTATTATGAAAGTAGCGCATGGCAGTAAAGAAACTGGCATGTTTGCAGGCGTTGCTATTGGCAGTGTTGTGGCATTAGAAGCTATGTTTGCAGGACCTATCTGCGGAGCATCAATGAACCCTGCCCGGTCTATTGGCCCCGCAATAGCATCAGGTCACTTAGAACATCTTTGGGTCTATATTTTAGCCCCATCAATTGGAGCGGTTTTATCAATTATTTTATACAATTATTTAAAAGAGGAGTCTTTTATTTTAAAAACAAGCAAACAAGCAATATGAGTACCACTTATTTAGAAACTACCAAAAATGTATATAAGGAAGCAGCAGAAAAACCCGATATTGGTTTATGCTGCACTACCACACCAATATGGCAATTGCCCGGTTTAGATATGCCCGTAATAATGCAACAAATGAATTACGGATGTGGCAGCACAGTTAACCCAAGAGATTTGGTGAACAACCCAAAAATTTTATACGTGGGTGTTGGCGGCGGGATGGAACTGTTGCAGTTTGCTTATTTCAGCAGGCAAAACAATGGTGTTATAGGTGTAGATGTGGTGGACGAAATGCTGGATGCAAGCAAAAGAAATTTTAATGAGGCGGAAAAATTAAATCCCTGGTTTAAAAAAGAATTTGTTGACCTAAGAAAAGGTGATGCGTTGAACTTACCTGTGGAAGATAACAGCATTGATTGTGCTGCACAAAATTGTTTGTTCAATATTTTAAAACACGAAGAATTAAAACAGGCTTTAAAAGAAATGTACCGGGTATTAAAACCACGGGGAAGATTGGTAATGAGCGACCCCATTTGTGAAACCGAAATGCCGGAAAATTTGAGGAATGACGACAGGCTAAGGGCTTTATGCCTGAGTGGTTCGCTGCCTTTGAAAGAATACATTAAGATGATTACAGATGTTGGTTTTGGTACAGTTGAAATAAGGGCAAAGCGGCCTTATAGAATTTTAGACCCGGTAAATTATGCAACAGATAAATTGATTTATATAGAAAGTGTGGAAGTATGTGCCATTAAAGATCCCATGCCTGCCGACGGACCCTGCGTGTTTACCGGTAAAACAGCAATCTACTACGGTGCAGAAGAAATGTTTGATGATAATAAGGGGCATATACTCTTACCCAATCAGCCATTAGCAGTCTGTGATAAGACTGCAGGCGCATTAAAACGATTAAACAGAAATGATATTTTCATTTCTGAAAGTACCTGGTTTTACGATGGAGGCGGGTGTTGCTAAATTTTTCAAGTATGAACGAATTAGAAAAAGCCAAAGAATTTTTAATTTCAAAAGGAATTCATCAAGCCGATGCAGGCATTGTATTGGGAACAGGCCTGCATCATTTTATTGATCTCATAGAAATTAAGCAAACAATACCGTATGCTAACATTCCACACTTCCCGGTATCAACAGTTGAGTTTCACAAAGGCAATCTTATTTACGGAAATATTGGTAATAAAAAAGTCCTGGTAATGCAGGGCCGCTTTCATGCGTATGAAGGTTATACCATGCAACAAATAGTTTTTCCAATCAGGGTAATGAAGATGTTGGGCATAAATTCCTTATTGCTTTCCAATGCGGCAGGCGGCATCAATCTTAATTTTAAAAAAGGAGATTTAGTATTGATTAATGACCACATCAATTTACAATCGGGCAATCCCTTAACAGGAAAGAACTTTGACGAATTTGGCGGACGATTTCCGGATATGAGTGAACCATATAATAGACGCCTTTCTGAAAATTTAAAGGAGAAAGCAATTGGATTGGATGTAGTATTAAAACAGGGAGTTTATGCTGCAGTAAATGGCCCCAATCTGGAAACCAGGGCGGAGTACCGCTATCTAAAAACAATTGGCGCCCAACTGGTTGGCATGTCAACGGTACCGGAAGTAATTGCTGCAAATCACATGCAATTGCCCTGTGCTGCAATATCAGTTATTACCGATGAATGTGACCCTGATAATTTAAAGCCCGTAAACATTGCAGAAATAATTGCAGTAGCTGGCAAGGCTGATAAAAAACTTTCACAACTGTTTTATGAAACAATAAAAGGAATCAAGTGAACCAGGCAATTATAATTTTTGCAAAGAACTTAATATACGGCCAGGTGAAAACCCGGCTGGCATCTACTCTCGGCAACGATGCAGCATTAAAAGTTTATCAGTATCTGCTCAAGCATACCGCATCCGTCACCAATGATCTGCTATTAGATAAAATAGTATTTTATTCAACTGCTCTTGAAGAACAGGATTTATGGGATAATGAAGTTTACAAAAAACAAGTACAGACCGGAAATGATTTGGGTGAACGAATGCAAAACGCCTTTGATTATGCATTTGAACAGGGAAATAAGGAAGTTGCCATTATAGGAACCGATTGTTTAGAAATCACTTCAGCTATC
>JBGSLS010000066.1:0-84804 GCA_041740575.1 Chitinophagaceae bacterium
GCGTCCCCGGCGTGGGCATCCCCGGCGTTGGCGTCCCCGGCGTTGGCGTCCCCGGCGTTGGCGTCCCCGGCGTTGGCATTTTCGAAATCCCCAACCCCCGCATTTTCAATCACGCAATGAAAATGATCGGGCATCACCACGTAATCATGGCAAATTTTATCGGGATATTTATTTTCCAATTCAAGGTACCAACGTTCAATCATACGCCCCGCATCATTCAAATGCATTTCGCCATTTATCACTTCGCCAAATAAATGCAAACGGTCCTGTACACAAATGGTGATATAATACAATCCCTCCCGTGTGTAATCATAGCCCCTTAACCTTGGAGATTTTCGCTGTTTAAAGGGTTTCTTTGCCATAGAATAAATTATAAAATCTTACAATAAAATTAATAAAAACATTAAAAAATAAAGCATTCATTTTTTGTGCAAAAAATAGGCGATTTTCAGACATTCTATTTTACTGTGTCCTTATGTGAATGCCAGGTGCGCATTCCCTGTTAATACTTACCCGGGAAAAAGTGACCAATTGATTCAGTTACGAAAGCTTTAATTTTGGTTATTAAACAGTTTTATTTCTTTATTTATTAGTTAGTTGGCCTGATGATTCGTTGCATAACCTTATTGTTCCTGTTACTATTGACAGGATGTGCAGCAATTGCTCAATTGCGGTCAACACATGCATTTGGGCCGGGCATTCACCCATTTTCGCATAAAACCTTTCCGCAAAATTTACCTGGCAAACCGCTTCAGGTACCGGCAGAAGATTTATTTGGGCAACAAACAGATTGGGTAAATGGGGAAGGAAGGAATGTTTTGAAGCGTGAAACCATCCGACTTTTAAACGACACCCTACTCGATTGTGCAGGCCCAACACCCCGGTCGATGTATTGGAGCGAAAGCGGAAAAATCATTGTTGCCAATTCCATAAGAGCAAATGATGGCGGAATTTATGTAGCCTGCGATTTTGTGCCGAACACCCCAAACACGCCCATAAAACCATTTATTATTAAAATAGATGAATCGTCCAAAGTTGAATGGATTTGCACGCTCAGGAGTAACGAATCATTTGGTTTTTCAGGTGTAGCCCTGGTACAATTGGCGGATGGGGGGCTTTTGATTTCGTCAGGAATAACCAAAGGCAATATGGATATGGAATCATTGGTAGTAAAAATTTCTTCAACTGGTAAATTAATCTGGTCGCAATCATTCCGGAGTACATCAGGTACCTGCAATTCCACCATGACTTTTTTCCTTTCTCATTTTCATGAATTACCGGGAGGCGATTTAGTAGGTGCCGGAACGGTTTACCATTGCATGAATTGGGGAAGTGGAGGATGGACTTCATCTGTACCGGTCGCGGTAAGGTTATCGCCCGATGGAAAAATAATATGGACAAAATCGGTAGGGAGCGAAATGGGTGACGACCCCATGTATATGATTACGCTTGGGCTACTGGTTTCGGATGACAAATTAAGCCTGATTACCACTTCGGATTTTAACCGGTTAGTTGCATGGAAAATGGATATGCCATTAAATGGCGGCACAACCATTACAACACAAAAAATTGAACCAGCATCAGCAAATGCTGCCTTTATTGGCACCGAACTTTCCCCATATAGCTTAAAAGTGATTCAACTGGCAGATGGAAAAATCAGGATATCGTCTCCAACGATTGGCCTCAATAACAACACCAATAGTCCTGCGGGTCAATTTGGTGTATTGGACCTTTCAGAAGACTTCTCTACTTCCGAATACAGGGTATTGTATTCCGGCTTCACTTATACCGAACAAGCGTGGTTTAAAAACATAAACCTGCAAAAAGATGGCCGTATGGACTTTGCTATGCCCAACCGATCTCAGCATAAGCCCTATTACTTCATTTCGAATTTTGATGCCAATGGAACAGCCATTAAGCAACGTCAACTTTTTTCCCATTACGACCGTGGTTACCAATCAACCCTTTTGCCGTAGCACAACGGTACGCAGCACTTTGTTCAAACATCCGGCAGTTTTGCAGGTATTACTCCTTTGGGATTGCAGGATGGCAATTCCGTTTGTATCGGGAAAGATACTTCCTTACTCTTTTGGGGAGACCCGAAGGTTTCATATAAAAGCTCGCAACCAATAGCACCAACGGTGTTTGAAAATACTATTCTCCAAACAACGAATTCAATATCTGCAAATACCTCACCCAACATAAATATGGCAAATGTTTGCCGGGCATTTAATCTATGCAATACATTATCCATTTTACCCATCGATACGAGTATTTGCAATCTTCAAAAAGTTAACCTTAAAGCAAGCCTGAATGCGGCCTGTGATGCCCGAATAAACTGGCGTGCTGAGTTTCCTGATAGTGTGGAAATTATTGATAAGAGTAATACTGAAGCAGAAATTCAATTTAAAGGGCATTTTAACGGTTGGATCTATGCCGAAATAAATGGAGCATGTGGATTATTACGTGATAGCATAAAACTTTCTATAGATAGTTATCTGCCACCGCTTGACCTTGGTCCTGATTTACTTTTTTGCCCTGGAAAACTAAACCATTTGGTGGCTACCCCCGGCTATAAAACCTATTTCTGGAATAACAGATCTACTGCAGATACATTAAAGATTTTTACCGGCGGTAATTATTGGGTTACTGCAACCGACCATTGCGGCAATACGCATACAGATTCTATTAATGTGCAACCATTTACCAATCTAGCGTTTTCGGCAGGTGAAAACATTCAAATCTGCAAGGGCGATACTGCCGTGCTAATGGCCACACAGAATTATGGAAATTACAAATGGGAACCTAACATCAGATTGCAATTTCCCAATGCTGCAAATCCGCTGGTGACCCCATTGCAAACCACAATGTATCGTGTTAGTACGCAGGCAGGCCCGGGCTGTTTATTGATTGATTCCGTAACTGTATTTGTTAAATATCCCACACCTTTTTCTCTTGGAACGGATTTGACCACTTGCGAAGGTGAAACCTTGCTTTTAAAAGGCCCCGAAGACTTTAAAAGATTCTATTGGAACAATGGTGATACTACCCGTGAAGCAAGTGTTAGCAAACCGGGCGCTTATATCCTGAAAGCTGCTCCCGATGATGGTTGCCTGTACAGCGATACCCTGATGCTTTTCAATCATCCAAGACCCTTTGAGAGATGGGATAAAAACCCCGTTTTGTGCGGTGGAGAAACAAGGACTTTTTTCGGTGGAAACAATCTTCAACAAATTATTTGGAATGATGGAAGCAACGGACCCAACCTAATCGTTGATAAACCGGGAACTTACTGGATTCGGGTAACGGATGGATATGGTTGTACCTATTCGGATACAGCCATTATTACGCATTTAAAACCCTCGCCTGCACATTTCTTACCTGCTGATTCAACTATTTGCAGCTACGCCAGCTGGCAGGTAAATGCCTTGCAACCTTTTTCAAAATATGAATGGAGTACGGGAGACTCATCGCGGGGCATTACTATAAAAAATGCCGGGGTTTACCGATTGAAAGTTACAGATGATGAAGGGTGTGTGGGAGAAGATGATGTGAAAGTAATGGTTGAAAAATGCCCCGAAGGATTGTTTGTTCCAAGTGCCTTTACGCCCAATGCCGATGGCATAAATGATGTTTTCAGAGCAACATTGTTAGGAAATATTCAGTCATTCGATTTTAGTATTTATAATCAATACGGTGAACTCGTTTTTAATTCAAAAGACCCAAAAACAGGCTGGCCCGGTACCAAAAAAGGTAAGCCACAGCCGACAGGCACTTTTATATGGCAATGCAGGTTTCAAATAGAAGGAAAACCCATTGAATTGCAAAAAGGTGCTTTTATTTTGATTCGATAAAAGCAGTTCTCCCAGGCATTACGGAAATAAGTTATCAGTATTATACCAAAATGAAAAAAGGCCCATGCTTTAGCACGAGCCCTTATTGCAATTATTTTGTTCTTATTGTTATATCCACGCAGGATGATGGGATTCTACACTACCAACTTGTTAACTCATCAACCAATCAACCCGTCAACAATATAATCCAATCCACCCCGGCAGCGGCAGGGAATTTTCGTTACTAAAAATAATATTCGGGTTGCCGCTGCCACCCCTCCGGCGGAGGGGATTTAACTCCATCCACTCGCCAACAAGTCAACCTTTCAACCCGTCAACCTATCAACCCCAAAAACCTACTCCCCCAATCCCCAATCTCTACCCTTCATCACCGCAGGAACCCCTTCCTTCAACCATTTAGCTTGAGGCGCATCTTTCAACAGCCAATCGAAGAATTGCTGTTCGCGGATTTGAATATCCTTGCGATTTTTACGCTCTACGAGATTGTGTGCTTCGCCATTGTAATTTAGAAACCACACTGGTTTTTGTAAGCGGCGAAGACCGGTAAACAATTCAATGCCCTGATACCAAGGTACTGCATCATCCGCATCGTTATGCATAATTACCAACGGCGTTTTTACGTTTGGCAAAGCAAATAACGGGGAGTTTTTTATGTACAGGTCCTGACGTTCCCACAGCGTTGCACCTATACGGCTTTGTGTTTTTTCGTACTGAAACTGCCTGTTGAGACCTGTTCCCCAGCGAATGCCTCCGTAAGCACTTGTCATGTTGGCAACCGGAGCACCAGCCCATGCAGCTTTAAATAATGGGGTCATTGTAATAAGTTGTGCAACTTGTATGCCACCCCAGCTTTGGCCTTGTATGCCAAGGCGTGTACTATCTGCAATACCCATTTTTACCACATGCCTTACACCACTAACAATGTAGTTGTAAGCATCCTGTGAGGGTTGACCGGTTTTGTAATGAATATCAGGTGCCAAAACCAAATATCCACGGCTTACAAAGAAAGGAATATTTAAACGAGAAGGCGTAGGTGCAGGAGCCTGATAACGATATAATCCGTCGCTTACTGTTTCATAGAAATAGGAAATCATCGGATACTTTTTGTTAGGGTCAAAATTTTCAGGCTTGTATAAAATACCCTGTGTCATTTTGCCATCATATGCTTTCCACTCAATCAATTCGGTTGTAAGCCAGTTGTATTGCGATTGTTGCGGATTGGGTTGGTGCAGGCTTTTGGCTGCCAGCATACCCTTTGCCACTTCGTTATCCGCTGCCACATTCAATACACGGATATCGGCAACCTGTGCAGGAGTTTCTACACCACCTATAATTACATCTGCCTTCTTAGCTTTTCTTAAACCGCTAAAGGCAACGGGGAAGGTTTGACCTTGGTCACCCAGCGCAAAAGGAGCGCCAAGCCGATGCATAATAGCACCCGCCGTTTTATTTTTTTCGTTAAAAAGGGTGAACAAAAGATTTTGCCCGTCTTCTATGGAGCGTTCTGCTTCTGCATCCAGCTCCTGATGCCTGATTACGATATTATTTTTACGACCCACCCCATTGGTAATACAAACCGGTGCTTTTTTGGCTTCGGGGTCGAGTTTCCAAATATCGTAGCGGTCATACACATACAACGCTTCATCGCGCTTGTGCCATCCTATTTGGCCATAAGCACCCGGTTCAGCAGGCACATCGTTGTCTTCATCCCACAAGGCTGTTTTTACATTTGCAGAAATATTGCGTGTTTCGCCGTTGCTCCAGGTAAAATATTGCTTCTTCTTACGGTCGTACCAGGTTACATACTTTCCACTTTCGCTTAGCGAGGCAAATCCCTCAAGCCCTTTGATTACCAAGGTTTTCGCACCGGTTGTAGGATCTACGGTATAGTAATCACTTTTGCCACCTCCATTCCATTGGGCCTCTACCCTATATGCACGATTATCTGTACCTAAGAAAAAAGGCAGGTCACCATCCTGACCCATTTGTACATTTTCCATGGTTTCATCGGCTAACTGAACCAGGTTGCCTGTTTCAAGAAAATAAACTGCTGAATAACTTTTGTTTAACGTACGGTTTAGCGTTGCCAATTGTTGCGGCTGCAAATAGTCTTCGTTCCAATGCCATATATCTACATTCACCCTTTCAAATTCAGGCTTCGAGGTATCTTTTAACGGAAGAACCGGCGCCACCCCAAACATTAATCTTTTACCTGACTTGCTGAAACGCGGAGCAGCATTTTCGCTTATGGTCCAACCTGATTTCTTTCCCCGCGATGAACGATCAGCAATCAGCTTTGCTGCATCCATCCCGGTTTTGTAATAATACAGTTTGTAAAATTTTTGCAGCGCTTTTGCCGAACTATCCACTTCGGCTACAAAGGCAAGTTGTTCGCCTGCTTCATCGAAACGCATATTACGCGCATCATTTATTTTGCGGGCAATGGTATCCACTTTGCCGTCAGCCGTATAAGCCATTAAAATGGCTGCCTTTGCAAGGCTATCGCGGCCAATTTTTCCCGTTTCCAGCGCTATTCGCTTTCCCCCAACACTGTCAATGGCATAATCCATAATGTTTTTAAACACCTTTTCCTTTCCTGTTGCAAATTCAAACCATACCAAATCCGTTCCCAGATCGGCACCGGCAGGCCCGGCAGGTTCATCTGCATAAAAATCAGCTTCTTCATTCCAGCTTTCATAGGCAATTTCGGTATCGCCAAGATATTTTTTGCGCACTTTAGCAGGAAGCTGCTCGTATTTATTCAATTCGGCCAACAGGCTATCAATCACTTTTTTGGCACTATCCAGTTTTGGATCCGTTTTTGGTGCGGATGGTTTTTTGGTAGTATCGGGTAAAGCCTTTTCCTTTTGGTAAACCATCCAGTTTGCTTCTTCCGGCATTTTATAATTTTTCACTCTTGCAATCTTCTTAATATCACTGCCGCCCAATGTCATCCAACCAAGTGTATCCTTAGGCATTTCGTCAGGACGTTTCTTTTTAATACGCGCATCACGGGTTTGCGCATAAGTAGGTTTAATAAGAAAAACCGCATAACGGCTATCGGGGGTAAATTTCACATTGTAACCACGGGGTACTCCCATTTTGGCACTTCCGTCGGCTTTCATCACCATCAGGCGTGCATCGCCTTCCTGCGGGGTAATGGTAAAAGCTACCCAACCACCATCGGGGCTAATCTGCCGTTCCTGAATATTTTCCCAACCGTCGTAAACGGTATGGTCGAGCGGTTTTTTCTGTGCAAACAAAGAAATAGAAAGCAACGTGGCTGCAAAAGCGAAAATTTTCCTCATAAATTTAGAATTGGATAGACGTAAGACGCTAAAAAAAGGAAAAATTGCTAGATCAGCGCATAAATTTTTTATAATCGCTGATAAATAGGTTACAATATTTACAATCCTGTTGGGTTACATATTTTGTCTTTATTTGCCACATAAAATGCCTGCCATGCAACCAGCTCCTCAATATTATGCCGATTACCTTGCTTTGGACCAAATACTCGATGCACAACATCCCGTAAGTTTCCAGCAGCCCTATACCCCTGCACACGATGAAATGCTTTTCATTATTATTCACCAGGCATATGAATTATGGTTTAAACAAATAATGCATGAAGTAACTTCTGTTATTGAGATTATGCAGCAACCGGCCATAAATGATAGCTCGCCCGAGCTGCAAACCGCTGTACATAGACTAAACCGCGTAAATACAATTATGCGAGTACTGGTTCACCAAATGGATATTATGGAAACCATGACGCCCATGGACTTTCTTGATTTTCGTGATTTGCTGCGCCCCGCATCGGGTTTCCAGAGCTGGCAATTTAAAGTGCTGGAAGCAAGGCTTGGGCTAAGGTACGAAGACCGGCACGGGCAAGCTTACTATACCAGCATGCTTAAGCCCGCCTATACACAAATGGTAAAAGATGCGGAGCAACTCCCCAACCTTCTACAATTGATGAATGCATGGCTGGAACGTATGCCTTTTTTTAGCGATGCATTATTATGGCAAGATTTTAATACCACCTTCGAAAATCCTAAAAATTATTTACATACATTCTGGCAGGAATACCGTCACCGCCTAACGGTAAGCCTTGCTGATGCAGAAAGTGCCAACTTGAAATACTTTGATAAGGTAATGGGCTTTGAGCTATGGGAAGGCACGCGCCATTTGAGTGATGCAGCAAGCCGCGCTGCCTTATTCATAATGCTTTACAGGGGTTACCCTATGTTGCAACAACCTTTTCAACTTATAAATTGTGTGCTTGAATTGGATGAACAATTAAGTACCTGGCGCTACCGGCACATGAATATGGTACACCGCATGATTGGTCACCGCATTGGAACCGGTGGCAGCACAGGAAAAGAATACCTGAAAGGTGCAGCAGATAAACACTATATTTTTAAGGAGTTCGCACAACTCACCAGTTTTTTAATTGAAAGAAGACACCTACCCACACTTGGCCATCAAATGGCTGCAAGGCTTGGTTTTGCAGGGTGATGTTTGATGGTTCAGTTTAGTTCAGTATGGTTTAGTGTTGTTTAGTATGGTTCAGAATAGTTGGCTGACGCACTTGAACCCATTCCCCGCACACCAAACTCCATTCACTATTCACTCATTCACTTATTCTCATTCACTCATTGACACATTCATCATTCAACCCACCACTTCATTCAAAAAATCACTGATTGAAACATCTGTGGTTACGCCCAATTTTTTGCGTAAACGGTACCTGCTTATCTCCACACCCCGCAAGGATATATTCAGCATTTGTGCTATTTCTTTTGATGATAATTTCAATTGCAAATACGCACAAAGTTTTAAATCATTATTGGTAAGCCCCGGATATTTTGTTTTCAATTTTTTCAGGAAATCATTATTAATTTCATCAAAAGATGCTGAGAATTTGTCCCAGTCTGAATTGTTCCGCTCAATATCATTCAATAGGTGAATAGCCCTTTTGATATCACTGTTAGATGATTCTGATTTATATAATTTCTGCAATGTTTCCTTTACCTTTTCCAATGCATCACTTCTCTCGACCAGGTGCATGGTGGTATCTGCCAACTCCCTGTTTTTAAAAGATACTTCATTGGCAAGTTTTTCATTTTGCAGGCGAATAATTTCTTTTTCACTTTGCTCAATTTCCAATTGATGCACCACCCTTAATTGTTCCTGCTTTTCCTCATATACTCTTTGCTGCCGCGCCATTTTTTTACGATGGTAATAACCTAATAAAAAAACACCATAACCCAGTAACAGCATATAAAAAATAAAGGCAAAAGGCGATTTGTACCAGGGCGGTTCGATGGTAAAAGCAAAGGCTGCATATTCTGTTTCTACACCGAGATTACTACGCCCTTTTACCTTAAAAATATAACTACCATTCGGAAGGTTAGTGTAATCCTTTTCCGGCTTGGCATACCATTTACTCCACTCGTTATCAAAACCTTCCAATAAATAGCTATATTCTATATTCTCCTGAAATCCAAAGGCCGGCGAACTATATTCAATATGTAATGAATTAAGTTTGTATGGTAAGCTTATTTTACTTGTGTTTGCCAACAGGCTGTCTGCATCTTTTTTGGGTAAAACAAACCCTGCATAAATGATACTATCCGTTTCACCAAATGCATGAACTGCAGAAAGTAATACCCTGGGACGATCTTTCTTTTGCAAATACTTTTCAAGGTTTATAAAAATGACACCCTTTTCAGATGCAACAAAAACATTCTCCCGATTATAAGGGTAAATATTCTCAAAGCCTGATAGTATTTGCCCGGCTACTTCGGGAAAATAAATAATGCTGAAGGCGGGGGTTTGCTGGGGCTTGAAGGTAATAAGCCCCAATTTTTTTCCGGAAACAAACCAGATATTGCCTTCTTTATCTTCTTTAAGATAACGTATGGGCGTATTACCCAAAACCGGAGACAATAATGGCGAAGGAATAAAGGTATTTTTTGACTTGTCAAATTCATAGGCCCCCTGCTCTGTGGCAAAAATAATTGCATTTTTTATCGTAAATACATGGTTGTTGATATTAGAAGGCAATCCTTCCTTCTGGGTAAAAAGGCGGGCTGAAAAACTGGTAGAATCGGGATTGAAATTAACCTGGTAAATACCGCGATATGGGTGTGATGCCCAAACCTGCTTATCATTATCTATAGCCAAAAACCGGAAAGATTCGCGCAACCCTTTTAAATTAGGGCTTGCAATGAATTGGTTGTTTTTGTAATTCAACCATTTTAGCCCGGTATAATTACCCACCAATACCCTGCTTGCAGGTACCACTACACCTGTGGGAATAAATGTCCATGAAGGCTCATCGGATAACCTGAAAGCAGATTTGTCTTTAATGTAAAAGGTTCCCTCGTTGTGCGCCATCATTAGGGTTTGGTTAACTTCATCAAACCGATAAGCAAGTCCCGATGTATTGGGCACCTTGGTAAAAAGCCCTTTTGTGAAACTCAGATCCCGGGGCGCATTATTTATAGGCACCATGTAGGCTCCATCATTCGTGGCGAAATATAAATCGCCTTCAAACACTTTTGAAGCATAGCCCGAAAGGTCGTTTACCTTATTGGGCTTAATAAATTTAATAGGTGCGTTATAGGCAACCATGGTAATACCCGAATTGGTTCCTACCCAAAGATTGCCATTATTATCTATAAATGTATTAAGGATATCATTATCCTGTAAACCTTCAAGGCTTGTTATTTGCTGAACAATATTCCCCTGGTTGTGTATTACCAAACAACCTTCGCCATTGGTTCCCAATACAAATTCGTTTGCATTTACCGGATAGATGGAAGACACTTCGCTTTTTATCGGTGGAGTAATTGACTTATATAATCCTAACCCTGAAGCAGTTAACAGGAAATTTTTATTGCGGTGGCTTACCAAAACCAAACTATCGCTTCTAAGCCCAATACTGCCATGAATGATTTCAGCTCCTAAAATCAATCCATTATTTACCGGTTTCCAAATGCGGTTGATCCATTCAAAAAGGCCATTTTGTTTATCCTGTGCAATAAGTCTATCACCTGCTCTATCAAGATATACCCATTCGCTTGGGGCAGAAGATACCGCAACTGATTGATTGGATAATTCGAATATTTTGTCCGAAGCCCGAAAAAAGACAGCATCTTCCACCATTTCAATGTTCCATATATCTGCAAAATCCCTATTTTCCTTGGGTATAAGGTTAAGAATGGAATGAAAAGTAAGTCCACCTTTTGGATCAGGAGAAAAATAACCAGCTTCGCCTTGCCCACCCACATATATCCTGCCATCGGGTGCTACCTTAACGCTTCTTGTAATCGTACGGTTGGGCAGGGGAAAGATATTCCAATACGTTCCATCATAAGTAATTAACCCTTCATTATTAGCAAAATACATACGCCCGAAGGCATCCTGATCTATATCCCAGGTTTGGCTGCCCCCCTTAAATTCAGTCTTTCCATAATTTTTAATCAGGGGAAGACCAACCGTATTTTGACCGTCAACCCCTAATACCATTATTAAAAAGACAAGCAGAAATGGCCATTTAAGCATAAAATAAAGACAATTGTTTAGTTGATGTAGTAATGATGTAGTTTAATTTTATTGATAATCAATGAGTTGTTAAAATTTGATGTAGTTGGGAAGTAGCACAAAATTATGGTTCCGGAAACGATTGCGGTAAATTTGTTTCACGATTCAAACTGTTTTTCTAACCAAAAATTAATTGCCTAATGAAAAAACTTTTGCGATTAGCAGGTATGCTTTTATGCCTGTTCGCCATCTATCTCCAGGCGGCCGCACAAAACAAAACCATCCGGGGTAAAATAACCGATGAAAATGGTGCCGCCGTTGCGGTTGCTTCCATTTTAGCTAAAGGAACTGATATTGGAACGGCTTCATCTGACTCAGGAAGTTTTAGTTTACAAGTACCTGCTACAGCTAAAACCTTAGTTATTTCCGCTGTTGGCTTCGCCACAAGGGAAGTATCCATTACAGACGCATTTATGGACATTACCTTAGTTCCATCTCTATCACCTGCTTTGGACGAAGTAGTAGTTGTGGGGTATGGTACGCAAAGGGTTACCAAGGTTTCTGGCGCCATTTCCGGTGTTAAGGCCGCTGAAATTGAAAAACTTCGTCCGGTTCGTACCGAAGATGCACTGCAGGGAAGAGCTGCCGGTGTTACGGTAATCTCACCAGGTTCGCCCGGTGCAGCGCCCACAGTACTCATTCGTGGTATTCCTTCGTATACAGGATCAGCGCCGGCAGTAATTGTAGATGGTTCTATTCAAACCCTTGATGACTTAAACTCCATCAGCAGTGCCGACATTGAATCTATTAATGTGTTGAAAGACGCTGCCACTACTGCCATATATGGTATTAAAGGTGGTAACGGGGTAATTTTAGTAACTACCAAATCAGGAAGAAAGAATCAAAAGGTTGAATTTTCCTATGGTGGTAACTATGGTGTTCAGCAGGTGATAAGAAATATTGGTGTACTAAACGCTTCTGAATATGCTGCCATGATTAATGAAGGCAGTGTGGTATCGGGTGGCAATCCTATTTTCACTGATATTTCTGGCCTGGGCGTGGGAACCAACTGGCAGGATCAGATATTTCACGATGCTCCCATGATGTCCCAATCACTTACTGCAAGAGGCGGTTCCGACAAAATGACTTATTTCATTTCCGGAAACTATCTGGACCAACAAGGTATTGTAGGCGGTGGCGACAAATCAAGATTCACCAGGATTACCGGAACATCCAACCTGATATTCGACCTTTCTAAAAAACTGAAATTATTTGCCAATACCAGCTATGTAAACATAAAAGGAAAAGGCATTTCTGAAAATTCAATCAACGGGGTTATATCCAATGCTTTGAATTTTGATCCAACTGTACCTATTTATAATCAATATCCTGGCACGCCGGGCCGTTACAGCACAAGCGATTATATTCTTTCCGAAATTTATAACCCGCTTACCCAAATTGAGAATACCTATAATTATTCCAATACCAATAAATTATATGGAAAACTTGAATTGCAATATAAAATCCTGAAAAACCTTAGCTTTAATTCAAGGTTTGGTTACACCTATACCAATGTGGATGGCAAGTCATTCAATCCGCTTGCCTATTATGGCGCAGGGCATATTAACTCAACCTTGAATGCCGATGGTTCAGCAAAAACAGGAGCGCATAACAGCGTAAGCGAATATGCTACAGATTATTTTAATTATACCTGGGAGAATTTTGCTACTTACAATGTAAAAGTAGCAGATGACCATGATTTTGAAGTTGTTCTGGGTATGGCCCAGTCAAGAAATACAGGTAAATCCATCAATGGATCACGCCAGGATGTGCCTTTCAATTCATGGGCTTTTGCCGATATTTCTGCAGCCACTGGTACAGCGCCTAATAGTGGTCTTGATGTGGGAACATGGCAGTATGAAAGAAGAAATCTTTCATACTTTGGAAGGATAAATTATGATTATAAAGAAAGATATCTTGCTTCTTTTTCAGCGCGCCGCGATGGCTCCTATGCATTTGGTGAGAACAATAAATTTGCAAATTTCTTTGCAGGCTCTCTTGGCTGGGTAGTTACCAATGAAGATTTTTTTAACTCCGACTTTATTGATTTCCTCAAAGTAAGGGGAAGTTATGGCTCAGTTGGAAATGAAAACGTTCAGCCACAATTTCAACGCATTTCTACCGCTATTTATTCCTATAACTTAGGGCAAAATGCGGGCTATACCTTTGGAAATGACCCCACTTCTATTGGTGCAACCATTGCATCTTTCAAGAACGATGAACTTGGTTGGGAATCGCAGATTCAATGGAACATTGGCTTCGATTTAAGGTTCCTTCAAAATAAGTTCTCATTAAGTGCCGATTATTATGCTAAAAATATAAGCGGTTTGTTGTTTACACCTAACCTTTCGCTTTACCTCGGTACTGCAGCAGCACCTTCTGCCAATATTGGTACTACCGAAACTAAGGGTATTGACCTGAACCTTGGTTATACTTCCAATATCGGGAAAAACTGGAAGTTGAATACTTATGTAACATTTACTACTGCAAGCAACCTGGTTACCGAAACCAATAATGGCATCATCCAGGGTGGATTTTATGGTATTCCTTCTCAAAGCGTTACCCGATTTGAAAAAGGCTTTACACCCGGATATTTCTTCGGTTACAAAACCAATGGCTTGTTCCAGAATGAAACAGATATTAAAGGAAGTGCAGTGCAAAACGGTGCAAAACCGGGAGATATCCGCTACGTAGATATCAATAATGATGGGGTAATTGATCCGCTTGACCGTACTTATATCGGCGATCCATTCCCTGATTTTACCATGGGTTGGGGAGTAAACCTTGAATACAAAGGATTTGATTTCACCACATTTATATATGCATCTGTTGGTAACGATATTTATCGTGCCTATGAAAGAAACCTGGCAATGACCAACAAATACCGTGGGGTACTAGGTCGCTGGACAGGCGAAGGCAGCACCAACGATGCAAGAAACCCACGATATACATTTGTGGATGATAACCAAAACGGGCGTGCTTCAGACAGGTATCTGGAAGACGGATCTTTTATTAAAATGAAAGACTTACAATTAGGATATACATTTCCCAAGAGCCTGCTGAGCAAGTATAAAATTTCAAAAGTGCGGGTTTACGCACAGGTTAAAAACGCATTTGTACTTACTGAGTATTCAGGTTTTGACCCGGAAATTTCAGGTGGCATTTTCGAAACAGGAATGGATCGTGGTATTTATCCACAAGCAAGAACTTTTTCCATGGGTCTTGATCTGAAATTTTAATCTTTAAAAAATATTATATGAAAAATAGCAATATCATAATCGCATCAGTTAGCGCAGTTATGCTGTTTACCGCATGTACCAAATTTGTGGATTACGATCCGGTAGAAGATTATCAAATTACTGCTGACGACTATTTTACCACGGTAGATGATTACCAGAAAATGGTTATTGGTACTTATTCTCCTTTACAGTGGCTATGGGCCGATGTAGTTATAGGTGACGTAGCATCAGACAACTCAGTATCGGGTGGTGAAAATGCAACAGACCAAATTGGCTTTCAACAAATAGATGACTATACGATTGTAGCCAATAACAGTTATCTTACTGAAGCATGGAAAGCATGTTATGAAGGTATAAACCGTGCCAACTACCTGCAGGAAAATAAGGCCAAACTGGAATTTACCGGCAAGGATGCACTGTACGGTGAAGTATACTTTCTGCGCGCCTACTACTACTTTGAATTAGTGAAATTCTTTGGTGATGTACCACTTTTCACAGAAAAGCGTCTAACCGCTTCTGATTCAAAATCCTTATCGAGAGCGCCTAAGGCCGATGTGTACAAACAAATAGAAGCAGATCTTAACACTGCTATTGCAGCATTACCGCTTACCAATCCACAAAAAGGTAGAGTTACCAAATATGCAGCACAGGCTTTATTGGGTAAAGTGTTGCTTTATCAAAATAAATTTGATGCAGCGGCATCTACACTGGAAAGCGTAGTGGCTGGTCCATTTAGCCTTGTTCCAGATTTTGGTGCTATCTTTTTACAAAACGGTGAAAACGGTCCTGAAAGCGTATTTGAAATACAATACTCTAACCTGAGCCCATTCTTTGACTGGAGCAATCCGGGTCGTGGACAGGGCAATCTTGCCGTACAGGTTTGTGGCATCAGGAATATTACAGGAAGCAGCCCATACGGACAGGGATGGAGCAGTAACCTGCCTACCAAAAACCTGGCCGATGCGTATGCAGCAGGAGATAAACGCAAAGCTGTTACCATTTTGGATATTGAAGCCTATAAAACGGCAAATCCACAGTATAATATTACCTACCTGGTAGCTCCTTATAAAAACACAGGATTATATAATCAAAAATATTCTCCACGCAAAGGCGAAACATCCGGACAGGTTGAATTGAATTACCTGAATAACTTTCGTACCATCCGATATGCAGATGTATTGCTGATGGCTGCTGAAGCCAATAACCGCAAAGCCTCTCCAGATGTAGCAAAAGCACAGAATTACCTGAACAGAATTCGTCGTCGTGCATTTGGTGATAATTTGCATGATATATCACTTACCGGCATGCAACTTACTGAAGCCATATGGGAAGAAAGAAGATTAGAATTGGCCATGGAAGGCGATCGCTTCTTTGATTTGGTGCGCACCGGCAAAGCAGCTACGAAAATCACAGGATTTGTAGTTGGTAAAAATGAGTTATTCCCTATTCCACAAGATGAAGTTGATATTTCAGGATTGCAACAAAACCCTGGCTATTAATAACCTTAAAAAAATAATATTTTATGAATCATATTAAAAATATCTTCTTCCTGCTTCTCAGCACGCTCGTGTTGGCTGGTTGCGAAAAAGAACAATTTGATGATATATCCTTTGTTGATAGTATTACAACGCCTGCAAAGCTTGCAGCCATGTATAACATTACCCAGGATAACAGTGGTAATGTAACCATTATACCCAATGGTGAAGGGCTTGCCTATACGCTTGTATATTTTGGTGATGCAACGGCTTCGCCTGCAAATGTGCAGGCAGGGGGCAACACTACCCATAAGTATGCAGAAGGCACTTATTCTGTAAAGTTGCGTGGTGTGGGTATTGATGGTAAAACAGTTGAAGTTACTCAGCCTCTCACGGTTTCATTTAAAAAACCGGAAAATGTTGAAATGACGGCTACTATTGATGCGAGCAATAAGTTCCAGGTAAATGTAACCGCCAAAGCAGATTTTGAAACTTTTTTCAACGTTTACTTTGGTGATGTGGCCAATGAAGTACCACAATCCTTATTGGAAGGCGAAACCCTAAACCATATTTATGCTGCTACTGGTAACTATACCGTAAGAGTGGTTGCATTAAGTGGTGGTGCAGCTACTACTGAAGTTACCAAAGTTGTAACCATTATTAATCCGGTTTTGTTACCTGTAACTTTTGAAGATGCAACCCAGCCTTACCCGTTCATTAATTTTGATGGCGGTACTTCTTCTGTAGTAGATAATCCGTACAAAACAGGCATTAATACTACCAACAGAACAGGAAAAATGGTTAAGAATGCTGGGCAGCCATGGGGAGGAAGTGTACTTGCATTAGGTGCACCGATAGATTTTTCAGCCAACAAAATCTTCCGGATGAAAGTGTATTCGCCACGTGTGGGTGCTAAGGTTTTATTTAAAGTAGAAAACCCAACCGATGGCACTATTTTCTTTGAACAGGAAGTAGCTACTACCCTTGCAAATAGCTGGGAAGATATGGTATTCAATTTCAGCGCTATAAATACAGCCAATGTGTATCAAAATATCGTATTGATATTTGATCTTGGCACACAGGGCGATGGTTCTGCAAACTTCACATGGCATTTTGATGATATAAGGCTAACCAATACCTTGCCAAATAATGCAGTTGAGTTGCCTTTGACTTTTGAATCATCAACCATTCCTTATACATTCACCAATTTTGATGGTGGGGTAGCAACCGTAATTAATAACCCGCATGTAACGGGCCTTAACACAAGTGCAAGAACAGGGCAAATGGTTAAGAACGCAGGGCAACCATGGGGTGGAAGTTTTATTACGCTTGATGCTCCCATAAACTTTAGTATCAATAAGACTTTCAGAATGAAAGTTTATTCACCTCGTGTGGGTGCCAAGGTTTTATTGAAAGTTGAAAACAAAAACAATACAACTCAGTTTTTTGAAAAAGAAGTAAGTACAACCGTAGCGAACGCATGGGAAGACCTCACTTTTGATTATTCAGCTATTAATACGGCTAATCCATACCACAATATAGTATTGATTTTTGACCTTGGCACACCAGGAAATGGTTCAGCAAATTTCACCTGGCTATTTGATGATATCAGGCTTACGAATGCATCTGCTGGTACCACTTTAAATGTTCCACTCAATTTTGAATCTGCTACCCCTAATTTTTATCCATGGGAAGGTTTTGATGGCGGTGGTGCCACTGTCATTGACAATCCGGACAAGTCGGGTATAAATACCAGCAATAAGGTAACAAGGATGGTGAAAGGTAACGGACAACCATGGGGCGGAAGCTACCTGACGCTAGCCGGTCCTATTGACTTTTCAGGCAGCAAAACATTTACCGTGAAAGTTTGGTCTCCCAGGGTAGGTGCTAAATTCTTATTGAAAGTTGAAAACGCTGCAAATACTGACCAAAACTTTGAAAAAGAAGTAGTTTCCACCAAAGCAGGAGAATGGGAAACGCTCACATTTGATTATTCAGCAATAAATGTAGCCAATCCCTACAACCGCATTGTAATTATATGCGATTTGGGTACGGTAGGTGACGGCACAGCCAACTTCACCTGGTATTTTGATGACATCACGCTTTAACCTTATGAAAAAATATTTTATGAAAAAATCATATATTTTATCGTTAATAGTTTCAGCAGCGCTATTTACACTAGTGGGCTGCGAAAAAGAAGAATATTCTTTTGGCGCCATAAAAACGCCGGAAAACCTTGTTATTACAACGGCTGTGGAAGGTGCAAATGCGGCAAATCCTGATGGGAATGGAACAGGAAGGGTGTCAATTGCAGCCACCGCTACCAATGCATTAACTTATAGAATTGATTATGGAGATGGTAGAATTGAAATGCTGCCATCGGGCAACATTGTTTACAAGTACACAACACCCGGTACAAAGGAATACACCATAACCATAAGTGCAGTTGGAACCGGGGGCGTACAAACAGTATCGAGCAAAAAAGTAAAAGTATTTGTGCGCTTTGAAATACCTGCCGACATTGTAACCTTCCTTACCAATAACGCTTCTAAAAAATGGGCAACCGACAAAGAAGCGGATGGTCACTTTGGGGTAAGTCCTACAGATGTTTTCTTTCCTCTTTGGTATTCTGCAACACCTAATTCAAGAGAAGCTTGCGCTTACGATGATGAAATCACTTTTACCAAAGACGCATCAGGAAATATTACCATGGTACTGAACAATAAAGGTGAATCGTTTTCTACTGGTGCAGCTACGGGTGTTTATGGCTTTAGTGGCCCCGATGGATGCTATCCTCTTGTTACAACAGGTACAAAGAATCTAACTTTCTTTGAATCTACATCATCTTCTACATCTGCTCAATCAAGAAGGATTGACTTTCAGGTTCCGGGCAATGGTATGCTTAACTTCGGAACAGGTGGAAAAGCATATGAAATATTATCCATTACAGCTACACAATTACATGTGCGCAGCATTGGTGCCGATAGCAATGCATGGTACATGAAATTAAAATCTATTTAAAAAATACATTGACTATGAAATATTTAATTAGTTTTCTTAGTATCACATGGCTGTTTATTGCCTGCGAAAAAGACAATGAAGGTGCAAGCACTTTAGCACCACGTCTTGTTGTAACAGCAACACCTAGTGATGCAACAGACGGAAAAGTAGATTTTGTTGCAACAGCACCAAATGCCAGTGGGTTTTCATTCGACTTTGGTGATGGAACATTAGGAACCGCAGGGGCAGATGGAAAAGCAACACATACCTACACTACCATTGGTAGTAAGACTTATTATGTGGTAGTATCAGCAACCAACGGGACAGCCATAACAGAAACAAAAACCATTAAATTACCAGTTGAAATAAAATCGACCCTTCCCGGCTTGATATGGGCCGATGAATTTGGAATTGATGGCCCACCTAATCCTGCAAACTGGACACATGAAATAGGTGCCGGCGGATGGGGTAATAATGAATTGCAGTATTATACCGATCGTATCCAGAATTCAACAGTTGCAGGTGGATTTTTAAAGATCAATTTAATTAAGGAAAACTTATTCGGTGCACCATATACTTCGGCAAGGCTTATTTCTAAAAATAAGTTTGACTTCCAGTATGGACGTGTAGAAGTAAGGGCTAAACTTCCCGCAGGTGGAGGCACATGGCCTGCCATCTGGATGTTAGGTTCAGATATTTCTACAGTTGGATGGCCGGCATGCGGAGAAATTGACATCATGGAACACAGAGGAAACGATCCAAATAAAATCCATGGGACGCTGCACTACCCAGGAAGGTCAGGTGGCAACCCTGTTACCAAAACAACTACAGCAGCCAATGTATCTACTACTTTTCATGTTTATAAGGTAGACTGGTCCGCAGCTAGCATCAAGTTTTATGTGGACGATAACCTATTTTTCGATGTTCCAAATACACCAGCCATTCCATTTAATAAAGATTTCTTTATGATTTTGAATGTGGCTATGGGTGGAACTTTTGGAGGCCCGGTTGATCCTGCCTTCACCAATTCATCTATGGAAATAGATTATGTAAGAGTTTTTAGTAATTAAAAATATCAAGGGGGGCAAACTGCCACGTAAAATAAGTCATTAAAGACTTAATATTGCAATTTATAAATTGCATTTTACTACGGTTTGCCTCCTTTTATATACACATTCCTTCTTCTCCCTATTGTTATTTTCACAAAATAAATATCTCCGGTATGGATAGTCAATCAAAATCTATTAATAAGCAGGATAAATTGGAAATGGTAACATTTGAAAATGAGCCATTTTTGAAAATTAACAATTTTGATGCTATGAGACCTTTTTTTATGAGCATTGTAAGTGATTCAAATCACTGGATGTTCATATCGAGCAATGGAGGGTTGACCGCAGGACGAAAAAACTCAGAATTTGCAATATTCCCTTATTACACGGATGATAAAATAACTGAGTTTGCAGATATTACCGGGAGCAAAACGATTTTGCAAATAACAGGAGCAAGTGAAACATTTGTTTGGGAACCCTTCTCAGAAAGATTTACTGGGAAATTCAACATAACCCGAAATCTTTATAAAAACTTATATGGAAATAAAATCATCTTCGAAGAGTTAAACCATGATCTTGGTTTATTATTCAGATATCAATGGAATTCAAGCAACCTTTTTGGCTTTGTTAGAAAAACAACGCTTTTAAATTCAACCGAACAGGATTATAAAATATGCCTGTTAGACGGCATTCAAAATATACTTCCCTATGGTGTAGGCAGCGACCTGCAAAATGCAAGCAGCAACCTTGTAGATGCCTACAAGAGAAGCGAACTGCACCAACCATCGGGGTTAGGCATATTTGCACTCAGTGCCATTATTGTAGATAAAGCCGAACCAAGTGAAGCTCTAAAAGCAAATATTGCGTGGTCAATCGGTTTGGAAAGACCATCTTATTTGCTTTCTTCACTTCAACTTAATAATTTCAGAAAACTACTGCCTGTAAAAGAAGAAACAGATGTAAAAGGCGAGAAGGGGGCATATTTTGTTTCTGAAAAAATTATGCTGCCTGCCGGTGGCCATAAAAAATGGAAAATCATAGCGAATGTTAATCAAAATCAATCACAAATAATTAGCCTTTGCAATACTATAAGTGAATCTAAAAATTTAGATGAGAAAATTGAAGCTGACATTAAAGATGGAACAAAAAATCTTCTCATGCTCAATTCAACGTCAGATGGTACACAATTTACTGCTGATAAATTACAAGACACCCGTCACTTCTCCAATACACTTTTCAATATCATGCGGGGTGGCATATTTGATAATAATTACCAAATTGAAAAGGATGACTTTCTAAAATACCTGCAAAAAGCCAATGATAGCATCGTAAGTAAACATGCAGCATTATTCGGCAAGCTGGAAAATGTTTTTAGCCATACATATTTAACCACGCTTATTCAAGAAAATGATGATGCTGATTTATTAAGACTCAGTATCGAATACCTTCCCTTAAAATTCAGCAGACGTCATGGTGACCCTAGCCGCCCCTGGAATAAGTTCTCTATCAACACCCGAAGTGAAATAGATGGCTCTAAAATCTTAGATTACGAAGGCAACTGGCGTGATATTTTCCAGAATTGGGAAGCGCTCGCCCACTCCTTTCCCGGATTTATTGAAGGCATGATTTTTAAGTTCCTGAATGCTTCGACTTTTGATGGTTACAATCCTTACAGGGTAACCAAAGGGGGATTTGATTGGGAGACCATTGAACCTGACGACCCTTGGTCTTATATTGGATACTGGGGCGATCACCAAATTATATATTTACTTAAGTTCTTAGAATTTTGTGAAGACTATTTCCCTGGTAAATTAAATACTTACTTTGATAAGGAACTGTTTGTGTATGCTGCCGTTCCCTATATCATTAAGCCCTATAATGAAATACTTAAAGACCCTAAGGACACCATATTATTTGATCATAAATGGGACATAACCATCAGGGAAAATAAGTTAAAAAGCGGTGCAGATGGAGCTTTACTACAGACGCATGATAAAGAGATTTATCATGTAAATTTTATTGAAAAGATTTTGGCAACTGTATTAGCCAAGATATCAAATTTTATACCCGAAGGCGGCATTTGGATGAATACCCAACGGCCGGAATGGAACGATGCCAACAATGCCCTTGTAGGTAATGGCGTATCCATGGTAACCCTAAATTATTTGTACCGTTTTTTAAAGTTTTTTGATGGATTATTAGCATCTTCTACTGTAGAAAACATTCAAATATCGGCTGAAATGACAGCATTCTATGATGCAGTGAAAGAATGTCTTGCATCATCACATAACTTACTTTCAAAAGGAATAAATAATCAGGATAGAAAAAATATTCTCGATAGTTTGGGTAATGCAGCATCAGACTACCGAATGCATATTTATCAAAATGGATTTAGTGGCAAAAAAACAAGTATTCCGGTATCGGGTTTACAAGCCCTTGTACAGGAAAGCTTTGGCTTAATTGAACACACTATAAGAACCAACAAAAGGGCAGACAAACTATATCATTCATACAATTTAGTAACGCTATCAGAAAAAGAATTATCCATTACCCACCTGAGTGAAATGCTCGAAGGACAGGTTGCAGTTTTAAGTTCAGGATATTTAAGCGCCAAAGAAGCATTGGAAGTATTAGATGCCTTACAATCAAGTGCATTATATAGAGCAGATCAAAACAGTTATATACTTTATCCCAACAAAGCCTTACCTGGCTTTCTGCAAAAAAATAGTATCGACAAATCGCTTGCGGAATCATCTGTTCTCATCAACAAAATGGTTACAGACGGAAATACACAAATCATCGAGCGGGATATTAATGGCGTTTATCATTTCAATGGAAATTTCAAAAATGCTGCAGACCTTGATGCAGCATTGAACCATATCACTTCAGATGAATACAAGGACCTGATTGAAGCAGAAAAAGGGTTACTGCTTACTATTTTTGAAAAGGTTTTCAACCATAAGGCATTTACCGGCAGATCGGGAACTTTTTACGGCTATGAAGGTCTTGGTTCCATATACTGGCACATGGTTTCCAAATTGCTGTTAGCCGCACAGGAATGTTGTTTAAGGGCAATTAACGAACAAGCTGAAGCATCCATTACTGAAAGTTTAATTAAACATTACTACGCAATTAAAGAAGGCATTGGTGTGCATAAATCGCCGGCACTATATGGTGCCTTTCCTACCGATCCCTATTCACATACCCCCTATCATAGAGGTGCACAACAGCCCGGCATGACCGGACAGGTAAAAGAAGACATACTGGTAAGAAGATCAGAATTGGGTGCATCTGTGCAGGAAGGGAAACTGACTTTCAATCCACAATTGCTCCGCAAAAATGAATTTCTTAAGGAACCGGTTACAATTGAATATTTCAATATACAAGGGGAAAGTTGCATCCTGCAATTACAGGAAAACTCCCTGTTTTTCATGTGTTGCCAGATACCTGTAATATATAAATTATCAGATAAAAGAAGTTTATCTACTGAGTTGAATGATGGCTCGGTAAAAGATTTCCCTTCGGGCTACATTGATAAAGCTACAAGTGAAAAAATATTTAACAGAACGGGGGAGATAAAGCAAATCAACGTTTCATTGACAGAGATACTGTAAGCTTTTACAGATATTTCTTATAAATAAATATATAATGCAGCCATATGAATAATCTATTGTCATCCTTAACTTATATCTTATTATTATTTTTTGCAATGTCTTGTACATCCCCGGACTCAAAAAATAATTCTTCCAATGAAATAGGTGCAGAACAGATACTAGGCGATTCAAACTATTTAGCCATCTCCTATGGAGGTTATCGTCAAAAAACCCGTGACATACAACCTACCCTTTCTGAAATCAAGGAAGACATGAAAATATTGTCGGCCTTAGGTATTAAAGTTATAAGAACTTACAATGTTCATTTGGAGGAAGCATCCAATATTTTAAAAGTCATTTCTGAATTAAAGAATGAAGATCCCACATTTGAAATGTATGTAATGCTGGGCGCCTGGATAGATTGTAAAGATGCCTGGACACCTAACCCTGACCATAATGGAGAAAGTGAAAGAAATGCAGTTGAAATAGCAAAAGCAGTAGAATTAACCAAACAATACCCCGATATTATAAAAATGATTGCTGTGGGTAATGAAACCATGGTTAAATGGGCCACTACCTATCATGTTCAATCGGGTGTAATTCTTAAATGGGTAAACTTTTTACAGGATTTGAAAAAGAAAGGTGAACTACCCGGGAATATATGGATTACAAGCTCGGATAATTTTGCTTCATGGGGTGGAGCCACGCCTAATTATAAGACGGATGATTTAACCAAATTAATCAAGGCAGTTGATTTTATTTCCATGCATACATACCCTATGCATGATACCCATTATTTTCCTGCATTCTGGGGAGTTTTAAAGGACGAAGAAAATTTATCGGAACGCGAAAAAGTAGATGCGGCTATGCTTAGGGCAAAGAACTATGCCATTTCTCAATATGATAGCGTAAAAAGATACCTGGATTCTCTGGGTATAGATAAACCCATACATATTGGTGAGACAGGCTGGGCAAGTCAATCTAATGAATTCTATGGAGATGCAGGTTCAAAAGCAACCGATGAGTACAAATCAGCTAAGTTTTATAAGCATATGAGAGATTGGACGAATAAAGCAGGTATGAGTTGCTTTTACTTCGAAGCCTTTGATGAACAATGGAAGGACGACGATAATGCTTTAGGTTCTGAAAATCATTTTGGCCTTATTAATTTACAAGGCCAGGCAAAATTTGCATTGTGGGATTCAGTTGATAAGGGAACATTCAAAGGATTATTAAGGGATGGCAAAACCATTACCAAAACGCATGATGGCAATATAGATTCAATGTGGAAGAATATACAATTGCCACCACCACTAGTAAAAAAGAATTAATATTTTTAATTTCCAATCATGCACCTATGAAAACACATCCAGGGCTTTTCATTTCAATTTTTGCATTTTCTGTAATTATGAGCCATTGCAACGACCATAAAAGTAATTTGGAAATGGATGTATATGAAACTGCCGAAAGTGGAAATCAGTTAAAAAAAATAACTGAATTTTCAACCGCAGAGAATCCTGTTTCCATTTCAATAAATCCTGATGAAAAATTTCAAACCATAACCGGATTTGGGGGTTCATTTACCGAAGCTTCTGCATCACTGCTCAACAAATTAAGCAAGGAAAATAGGAAAAAAATCCTGGAAGCATACTTCGGCGAAACAGGCGCAAAATATTCACTAACGCGCACACATATCAGTTCCTGCGATTTTTCATTAACCAATTATACCTATGCGCCTGTAAAGGATGATACTTCCTTAATTCATTTTTCCATTAAAGAAGATATGGACGATATTGTTCCCATGATAAAAGATGCCATGGCGATTTCCAAAGATGGTTTTAAAATTATTGCATCGCCATGGACAGCACCGCCATGGATGAAAGATAACAAAGACTGGCGTGGTGGCAAACTGCTTCCTCAATATTACGATACATGGGCATTGTTTTTTTCAAAATATGTAAATGCTTACAAAAGCGAAGGCATAAATATTTGGGGGCTTACCATAGAAAACGAACCATTAGGATGTGGCAATAATTGGGAGAGTATGCATTATACCCCCCAAGAGATGAATGACTTTTTAAAAAACCATTTAAGCCCGAAGTTAAAGGCCGATGGTCATCAATTAAAAGTGTTGGGTTATGACCAAAACCGTGATGTTTTGAAACAATGGGCGGATGGCATGTATGATGATGCAGAATCGAAAGATTTATACGATGGCATGGCCATACATTGGTACGCAAGCACCTATGATTATTTTGGAGAAGCATTACAATACACTTACCAAAAAGCACCCGGCAAACACATTATACAAACAGAAGGTTGCATTGATGCACAGGTACCAAAGTGGAAAGATGATAAATGGTATTGGTCAAAAGAAGCTACCGACTGGGGCTGGACCTGGGCACCCGATGATCAAAAATATCTGCATCCCAAATATGCACCGGTTCATCGCTATGCCGGCGATATGATTGGCTGTTTGAATAACTGGGTAGACGGATGGGTAGACTGGAATATGGTATTGAACAAACAAGGTGGTCCAAACTGGTTTAAGAATTGGTGTATAGCGCCCATTATTGTGGATGAAGAAAAGGATGAAGTGTATTTCACGCCATTGTATTATACCATGGTACATTTCAGCAAATTCATGAGGCCCGGCGCTGTGAAAATTGGTTGCGAAATAAACAATAAAGACTTAATGACAACTGCTGTAAAAAATCCTGACGGAAGTATTGTGCTTGTCATATTCAATCCAACTGACAAAGAAACTTCTATAGAAATTAATCTTAATAACAAAAAATCTTCTATTTCCATTCAGGCCAATGCATTGCAAACAGCAGTAATCCAATCTTCATAATTTAAAATAAACACCATTAACATGTCAAACGATGCTTCAAGTAGCAGGAACGTGGTTCCTATGGGTCAAAAAATAGCCTTTGGTTTAGGTATGTTGGCGAACCAAATGTTTCCTGCGGCCTTGGGTATTTTCATGGTCGTATTAGTACAGGATTTAAAATTTCCCGCATGGATGTGGGGAATTTTATTTTTTCTCCCAAGGGTATTTGATGCATTTACCGACCCTATCATGGGCTACATTTCTGACAACACCCGCTCTAAATGGGGAAGAAGAAGACATTATGTGTTTCTGGGTGCTATCATGATGGGTATTTCGTTTGTAGTTATGTGGCAATTGTACAGGGAAAATGGGGTAACTTATAACTTCATTTTTTTCCTTTTATGGTCATTTGTATTTTATTTAGGATTAACGCTATTCAGCGTTCCTTTTGTAGCTATGGGCTACGAAATGAGTGATGACTTTCATGAACGCACAAGTATTATGGCGGTTGCACAATGGATTGGGCAATGGGCATGGGTAATTGCACCCTGGTTCTGGGTAGTTATGTACGATCCAACATGGTTTCCCAATGCCGATACGGCAACACGCACACTTGCCATTTGGGTAGGTGTTATATGTATGATATTAGCCATGATACCTGCCATTTTTATTAAAAGCAAATCCACTATAAACGACACTAGTTTGAAACCATTAAATATTAAAACTATTGGTGGTAGCTTAGTTGACATTCTGGTTAGTTTTAAAGAAGCTTTTGTTATTAAGCCATTCAAAAAACTATGTATCGCTACCTTTCTGATTTTTAATGCTTTTAATACCGTTGCCGGATTTACATTTTTTATTGTGGTTTATTACTTGTTTAATGGTGATGCGGCAGCGGCAGGTATATGGCCTACGTTGTTTGGATGTTGCGGCGCCTTAGCTACCACTTTTGTAGTAATACCCATTGTAGCATGGATATCAAAAAAAATGGAAAAAAAGACAGCCTTTTTAATCTGTCAGGGCATATCTATTTTTGGATATATCCTACTTTGGTTTCTCTTCGTTCCGGGCAAACCCTATATGTTTTTATTCGCCCTGCCTTTCTTCTCATTCGGCATAGGAAGCTTGTTTACATTAATGATGTCAATGACAGCCGATGTATGCGATATGGATGAATTGACTTCGGGCAAACGACGTGAAGGAATTTTTGGGGCTATCTACTGGTGGATGGTAAAATTCGGTTTTGCCATTGCAGGATTATTAACAGGGGTTATAATGTCCCTGGTTGGATTTAATGCTGGTGCAGAAACACAGGCTGATGGTGCCGTTACAGGCTTGAGGATATTTTTCTCCGGCATCCCTATTCTAGGCACTTTGATAGCCATGTGGGTGATGAAGAGTTATGACTTAACGGAAGCGAAAGCAAATGAAATCAAATCAGAATTAGCAGCAAGAAAAGGCTAACAAGAAAAAAATACTCGCACGAATTTTTATAAAACAAAAAATAAATACTATGTCATTTAGTAGAAGAGAAGATTCATTGTATCAGGTAAAGTTTACTAACAACATTGAGAATAGTGCTATCAATGGGATTAATTTTTCAGGCAAATCAACAGATGAATTACAAAAGCTATTTGCAAATATCGTAAAAGCCGGCATGCATGGTCTTTGTTTTAGTTTATACGAAGACGGACAAAAGCCCGGTGACATTATATCAGAAGAACAAGTTCGCCGCAGAATGAAAATTATTGCACCCCATACCAAATGGGTACGATCTTTTTCCTGCACTGAAGGGAATGAATTTATACCGTGCATTGCAAAAGAGCATGGTTTAAAAACATTGGTTGGTGCATGGCTGAGCGATGATGCAGAAACGAATGAAAGAGAAATCGAAGGATTAATAAAACTTTGTAATGAAGGGTTGGTAGATATTGCCGCAGTAGGCAATGAGGTAATGTATAGAAAAGAATTAACCGAAGATGAACTGTTGGCATTTATCGAAAAAGTGAAAAGTTCCATTCCTGATTCAATTCCAGTAGGTTACGTAGATGCTTACTACGAATTTTCTATCAAACCAAGAATAACCGAGGCTTGCGATGTAATATTAGCAAACTGCTATCCTTTTTGGGAAGGCTGCCCACTTGAATATTCTTTGGCACATATGAAAAGTATGTATCATCAGGCTTTGGATGCAGGAAATGGCAAAAAAGTAATCATTACTGAAACAGGATGGCCCAGTAAGGGAGAAAATTTTAAGGGTTCATTTCCATCGGAAGAAAATGCCATGAAGTATTTTGTCAATGCACAGAATTGGTCGCAGGAAGAAAATATTGATATTTTCTATTTCTCTTCTTTTGATGAATCATGGAAGGTGAATGCCGAAGGAGAAGTAGGTGCTTATTGGGGCATTTGGGATAAAAACGAACAAATGAAATTCAAATAGTATATCCGGCTTCCACACTTTCGCTCTTTTAATAAATATAAATTATTTCACATGAAATCCCCACGAACTGCTGCACACCCAGCACGAATGATCATTGGGGATTCCATATGACATTTAAAAACAGCCCCGAGACTTCGGGGCGCACTAAGAATGAACATATGAATAATTTTGCTGTAAAAATCTGCAGGTTCCTTTTGGTTTCCTTTTTATTACCTGTTTATCTTTCGGCACAGATTATTCCTGTGGGAAGCGGTAGTTATACAACACAACTGCCACCCACCGATGCAGCCGGAAGAAACCGCCCACCCGCCGGAACACCACGGCTTTCGGGCATAGCAGCTACCAAACCTATACCCACAAGTGATTGGTGGACCGGCTTGCTTACCTTTAACGATGCCAACCTATACAATTATCCTATGTCCATGAGGGGAAGCGCCAATGGGTTAATTGTAGGTTATACCTTTTTGGGAACTGGGGCGGCTGATACACGTCAACCTATGGGGCCTGAACAGCCATTGGTGATTGGCGTTTCCGGTTTGTCAGGTGCCTACCCTACGGTTTCTAATCATACCGACTGGACAGTAACAGCAAGCTGGAATAATGCAGGCCATACGTTTAATGCAACCATGGGCTTGAGCATGCCATTTGTTTATTGCACAAAAGGAAATAGTGATGTGGCTTCTGTACTGGTAAATATCGGAACGGTTGCTATACAAAACGAAATGCTGCTCATCACCAATTCTATCAGTGGATCTAATTTTGCAGTTTATGCACCAGTGGGTTCCACATGGTCTCAATCAGGCAGTACCTACACATCTACACTGGCTGGTAAAAATTATTATTCCGTTGCCATGCTGCCGGCCGGGGCAAACGCACAAACTACCGCCGATAGTTATAAGCAATATGCCTATGTTTTCCCGGTGAATACATCCGTAAGTTGGAATTACAATGAATCCGCATCCACAGTACAATCTACGTTTACCGTTACCACAGATGTAAAAGAAGGAAGCGGTTCCACTGTTTTTATGGGTTTACTACCACATCAATGGGCGCATTTGGCTGCCGGTTCTGCACAACCAGGTTCGATTGCTTATCCCACCGTTAGAGGTAGTATGAAAATGCTTGCTGCTAATTCCTTTGTAGTTGAAAATAAATTCAAAGGTGTACTTTCTGCATTGCCCAACCAGGGTAAATACAGTGCGGGGTTTAATCCGGCTGCGATGAATGAAAAAATTGACCTGCTAAAAAATTCGAGCCTTGCAACATGGACAGATTCCTACAACGAAGGGCTGGTAATGAACCAACTTGTTCAGGTGGCAAAAATTGCAGATCAGATGGGCAATACAGAAGCCCGTGATAAAATGATGAACACCGTAAAAACAAGGTTGGAAAATTGGCTGAAAGCTACACAGGGTGAAAATGCTTTTGTTTTTTATTACGACAACAAATGGACAACACTAATAGGTTATCCTGCCGGGCATTCATCTGATGCCAATATTAACGATCACCATTTTCACTATGGCTACTTTATAAGTGTAGCTGCGGCCATTGAACAGTTTCAACCGGGATGGGCTGCCCAATGGGGTCCTATGATTAATTTGCTGATAAGAGATGCTGCCAATCCCGACCGATCGAGTACCATGTTCCCTTTCCTAAGACATTTTAATCCCTATGCAGGTCATGCCTGGGCCGCCGGCCTGCTGAATGCTGAACCACATGGCAACAACCAGGAATCATCATCTGAAGCCATGAACTTTAATGCTGCGCTCATTCATTGGGGAACGCTTACCGGAGATACTGAATTACGCGATTTGGGTATTTACCTGTATACGACCGAAGAAACGGCTATTGAAGAATATTGGTTTGATAGGAACGACAGGAATTTCCCGCCCAATTACGGGCAAATGATGGCTTCGCGCGTATGGGGCAATGGCCACGATCGTAATACCTTTTGGACCGGAGATATTGCTGCTATGTATGGCATTAACATGGTTCCCATGTCAAGCTCTCATTTGTACCTTGGATATAATAAAACCTATGCGCAAAATTTATGGACCGATATGACGGCAAAAACGGGCGTACTTTCCAATACACCCAATGATAATTTATGGTTTGAAACGTACTGGTCTTTCCGGTCATTCAGTGATCCGGCAAACGCAGTAGCCCTGTATAATAATTATCCCAACTATAAACTCAAATTCGGCAACTCCGATGCGCAAACTTATCATTGGCTGCATAGTTTTAATGGCATGGGCACGGTAGATGCAACAGTTACCTGCAATTACCCGATAGCTGCTGTATTCAATAAAGCCGGTGATAAAACCTATGTGGCGCATAATTATGGCGCATCCGCCATCAATGTTACCTTCTCCGATGGTTTTTCGATGGCTGTTCCGGCAAGAACCTTAAAAACAAGCAAAGATATTGATGTTACTGCTTCTTTAACTTCATCGGCTGCACAGGTTGCCACCAAAGGAAGTGTTGATTTAACGGCTGACGTTACTGGAACAGGCATTACGAAAGTAGAATTTTATGATGGCACTCAATTGCTGAATACAACTACCACGGCACCCTACACTTTTACCGCAAGCAATTTGTCTGCAAAGGTGCATGGATTTTATGCCAAAGTGTATGTGGGCACTTCTCTGGAAATTTCAAATGTGTTATCGGTGATGGTAGGTGCACAACTGCCCTATCAGGGCAATATTGTATCTATTCCTTCTCAGGTAATAGAACCGGGGCATTATGATTATTATGAAGGCGGTATTGGTCAGAATATTTCATATTTCGATGTCAGTACTGTTAACGAAGCAGGCAACTTCAGAAGCCCGGAATATGTGGATGCAGGACCAACACCCGGCGAAGGGAATACCGTGAGTCATATTAGCGAAGGCGAATGGCTGGAATATACGGTTAACATAACAGAAGCCGGTTCTTATGATCTTTCCTTCCGGTATGCTTCGGGTAATAATGCAGGCGGTGGGCCTTTTCATATTCAGGTTGACGGTGAAAGAGTTACTGATAATATTTCAGTGGGCTTTACAAGTGCCAACTGGAGTGTTTGGGCTACCAAAACAGTTGCCGGCGTCATGTTACCGGCAGGGCAGCACATCATTCGCCTTGCATTCGACAAAGGGGAATTCAACATTGGAAGGATTTCTTTTGTGTACAAAGGATCCGGTGCACCCGCGCTTACCGTTTCATTGAACGAGTTACCCATTGCAGCCTTTGCTAATAGTAAACAAAGTGTCCAGGTCAATTCAAATATAAGCTGGACGGCTATAAGTAATCAAAGTTGGTTAACCCTTGATCCTGTTTCCGGTTTTGGAGATGATACCCTTTCCATGACGGCACAGGAAAACGCCACAACAGAGTCAAGAATAGCCACAATAACCCTTTCGGGAAATGGGGTTACCGATCAGGTTATTACAGTTACGCAGGATCCGGGTGGTGTTCCTTACATAATGGTAACACCTGCAAGTATGAACTTTCTTTTTACGGCTAATATTCCGCAGCAAATTGACATTACAAGCAATACTAACTGGACCGCATCAAGCGATCAACCCTGGTTGACACTGAGCGCTTCCAATGGTTCGGGTGTTGCGGCAATTACAGCCACAGCCGCCAATAACCCCGAAATGGCGGGACGTTCGGCCATCATTACGATTATAGGGGAAAACGTTCCTGCCAAAACCATTTCGGTAACACAAAATGGTGCACCCATTGTTATTAATTTCCCCATCGATTTTGAATCGGATGGAACCTATGTGTTTACAAATTTTGATGGAGGTAGCGGATCAGTGGTTTTAAATCCTAACCCTACGGTATATAATGCAAGCCCTAAAGTAGGAAGGATCATTCGAAACGGTGGGGCATCATGGGCTGGTAGTTTTCTGACATTACAAACCAAAATCAACTTTTCTACCCTATCCACCATTTCTATGAAGGTGTATTCCCCAAGAGCTGGTGTTCCTGTTTTGTTGAAACTGGAGGGCGATGTTGGTCCGTCTGAAGTATTAACGAATACCACACAGGCAAATGCTTGGGAAATACTTACCTGGAATTTTGCTGGTAAGCCATCCAATGTGTATAACAAACTGGTAATGATGTTCGACTTCGGAACCGTTGGTAATGGAACTGCCAATTCAACCTTCTATTTTGATGACATTTTCCAACTGGCACCTGGAAGTATGATTAGCTGGACAGGCAATGAAGATGTGAATTGGGAAAATGCGGCCAACTGGAGTGGCAATACGGTACCTACGGCCACATCCATCATTACCATACCGGCCGGAAGACCAAGGTACCCGACTGTAAATGCAACTACTACGGTAAGAAGTCTAACATGTGTTGCGGGAACATCGGTTACTGTTGCGCCGGGAGTCGTTTTGAATGTGTTGAAGTAATGAACGAACCAAAAATTTGAATTTTGCTAAATGTTTTATACACGGTATTAGCATCAATTTTATTATAGTGAATGGTTCGCAAATTGGGTAAGAGTACATTCCCAAATGTTATTCAACTTTTACTTATTTTTGGTTTATGCCAGCACCTGACTCCCGCCCGCTTATTAGTTTCGATTGGGCCATTAAACGCCTGCTCCGGCAAAAGGCAAATTACGGAATACTGGAAGGGTTTCTTACAGAACTCATCCGGCAAGAAGTAGTTATTAAAAATATACCGGAATCGGAAAGCAACAAAGAAACCGCCGATGACAAGGCAAATAGGGTGGACATTCTTTGTGAAAACAACAAAGGGGAATTATTACTAATTGAACTTCAATATTATAGTGAGTGGGATTTTTTGCATCGGATGCTTTTTGGGGCATCCAAATTAATTACCGATTATCTTAAAACTGGCGAACCTTATGGTACCATTAAAAAGGTTTATTCCATAAATATTGTGTATTTTGAACTCGGGCAGGGCAAAGATTATGTTTATCATGGCAAAACTGAATTTATAGGCTTGCATCACAACGACATCCTGCAAATAAGCCTTACACAACAAAACAAACTGCAAAAAGAAGCCATTTACCAAATTTATCCGGAGTATTATATTATAAAAGTGAATAACTTTGATGATAGAGCAAAAGATGGTTTAGACGAATGGGTTTATTATTTAAAAAATAATACGCTACCCGCCAGATTTAGGGGCAAGGGTCTTAATCAAGTAGCCGAACAACTCAAAATTGACAACATGACTGCACAGGAGAAAATAAAATATAACGCCCACCTTGATAATTTGGCAATTTCTAAAAGTATGTTGGAAACTGCAAAGCTTGAAGGCGAAAACATAGGTGAGCAAAAAGGTGAACTAAAAGGCGAACTAAAAAAAGCGAAATACGCTGCTGAAAAACTAATAAAGAGAGGGTTATCCAATAATGACATTGCTGATATCACTGCACTTAGCATTGCTGACATTGAAGCCATACGGAATGAAATGAACTAGGTTGATGTATTTTAATAATGGTTGATTTTCTAAATAAAAGCCAATTAGCAGACGAAATTTGTCTACCCATTTCTATTGATGCGCATTCATATACTTTATTGAAATCTGGATCTAATGCCCTTTTATTTTAGGGAAATGTAAAGCTTATGCTTTTGCCCTTACGCCACATCATATCATTTGTAGCATTCAAAATAAATGATCCTCCACTATAAAAATGGGTTGTATCAATTTTTTTCTGCAGCTCACCCATTTCAAATAGTTGAGGCCAATACATTATAATTTTAGAATTGCCAATTACTTCCCAAACACTATCATTTATTACAAGAGCAGTTGCTTCATCCACCCCTATTCCCAAATGATCTGGAAGTTTTTTTTGCATTGATATTATATTGGATTCCCTTGCTCTTGTATTTAAATGTTGCTCAATAATTGACTTTGGAATGATTTTAAAACCTGTATATGAGTTCCGATTCATCGTCTGTCGGCAACCAATGGTACGAGGCATAATCTCGCCAATTATCGAAGCTCCGGCAGAAGAACCACCTAGTACGCCTCCATTAAAAACCCATTGCTTCAATGCTTTGTTGAATATTGTATTTGTATAGGACTCAGCAAGCAAGTATACCCACCTGCAATCCAAACTCCATCGCAATTCTCAAGTCTCTTAACGAAGCTGTCAGAATTGGCAATTGAAGAATTAGGAGCATGTAAGATTTTAACAGCTTTTATCCCTAATCTCTTTAAGGTTTGAACTTCATTATTAAAAATCGCATTGTATAAAGAGTCTGTGTATCTGGCTATTGGAATGATCAATATCCTTGCACTTTCTCCTCCTGACATGTGAATAAACCTTTTCCAAATCGTATCAGGTAAATTGCCGCCGCCAGCAAGAATAATCTTCATAGATTTTACAGGAGGCGATTGAATGAATTGATCATTAGGAGTGTATTTTATACTCTTTAAGCAGATACCCACTGTAAAAATCAATAACAAAAACTTCATGATAAATCAATCCTACTAATACTGTAACCAGTCTTGCTAAATATTACAAACTCATCTTTCCTTCTACAAATTACCTAACCACCCTTATCATCCCCGCCCCATGATACGAATGATACTCTCCATTATACATGGCATCAGCACTTAATGGACCTATATGATAATTACCCGGTGTAACCGCACGAACCGAATAATAAAACACCTGCTTGTTACTACCCATATTGGTAAATAGATGGATGCGATCATCGCGCACATCGCGGCTGATGGGAGTGGTTTCATCTTTAATCCAATCCATGCCCGGCAAATCTTTAATGCGGGCATTTTCTATTTCCCAACCACCGGGTAAAAGATCGGTCACTACTACATTGTCAAGGATCCCGTTATAGGATTTTTCAAGCGTAATTTTCACAACAATCAAATCATTTTGCCTGAACACATTTCCATTTAATGGCTTTCCATAACGGTCCATGAGTTGACGTCGTACTTTCAGGTAATTATCTTCCTGGATAAACTGACCCGTGCTGCTGATACCACTTGCCTGCCACCAATAATAAAGCTTGCCGCTGCCTTTGGTATTCAGCGAAATATTTCCTGCACCCAATTGCTTTTTGGTTAATCGGATGTTTTCGCCTGTCATACTTCCTACCTTTTTTCCATTCACCATAATATCCGCAGTAGATGTAGCATTGGCAGCCTGCTTCGCCATTTTGCCCAACGCCAATAAACTAAATACGGCTTCTTGTGTAGAAAAATATTTTTGCTGATTTAATTTTTGCACCAAATGATTAGCCATCACCGGCACCTGTGGATTAGTAGGTTCTACTTCCAGTAAAACATTCAACGCAAGTCCTTCGTCCCGAATGCTGCTATACAAGCTGCCATTGCCAGTGGCCACTGCTTCTTCCCCGGCAAAAGATGCCGGCAACATTTCACGATAACTCTTTTTATCACCTGCCAATGCATAAGTAGCTGCCAATACATAACGGCTATCCAATGCAAGGTCTTTCTGATTGGCTTTGTAGTAATTCATCGACGATACATTAGCCCTGCCTGCAAGTGCCAGCACATACAAACTGTACGCCACTTCTTTAGGTGCAATACGTTTTTGCTGATTGTTGTTGTAATAATAATCCACAAGATCCCTTCTCCGCAATTTTGAAGAAAGGTATTGCAACATCGTTTCGAGCAGTTTGGTATCGGGTGCATATCCTGCCTTACGTGATTCAATTAAAAAGTGCGCAGCATAAGCCGTAACCCACCAACTTTCGGTGCCTTCGCCATCCCAGAAAGTGAGACCACCATTATACAATTGCCGCATCTTAATTTTTTGCATGGCGGCCTGAATATTCAAATTAGCTGCGCCCTTAAAAGTTGCGCCTTCGTTCATCAGTTGACTCAGGCTGGAAAAATACAATTGCGGAAAAGCAGCGCTGATGGTTTGCTCCGTACATCCATGGGGATAATTTACCAAATACCGCAAAGGCGTTCCAAGCTGCAATACAGGCGAGCGCCCTACTACAACGCTATAATCCTGCGTTCCCTGCATAAAATCGCTTAATGGCAGGCTTACGGCCTGTTGTTGCCCACCATTCATTACGCCCGAACCCGTACGGCGTTGCAAAGTAGAAGCAGGCCGCACGGTAATATCAATTTCTTCGGTAAAGCGCTCTCCCATTCCTGTTGCTGTAATGGTAAGTTTTGCTGCACCCGGCACATTCAAGGCGTAAATGGGAAACTCGATCCTTCCTTCGGATTGCGCGCCAATATTTGTTTCTAAGTTAGCACCGGTGCCATATTGCAATGGACCTTCTACCGTAATTTTTGCGGTAACGGTTGTAGCCTTGGATGTAGTATTACTCAGTGTAATGCCTGCCAATACCGTATCACCGGGCGTAATAAAGCGCGGCATAGAAGTGCTCATCACCAACGGATCAGCAACCTGCATGGTGGCTTCTGCGGCGCCAAACTTATCACCGCTTGCACTCATCGCCATCAATCTTACCTGCCCGTTAAAGGCAGGAATATCCACCGTAAAACTCGCTTCGCCATTGCCGTTGGCTTTGGTCCAGCCACTCCAGTAACTCAACAGCTTAAACCGTTTATTCGGAATGGGATTTTGCCGCAAATCCATGCTTAAATCACCATCACCACCTGTGCTGCTGATGCTGCGACGCAACTCAGGGAAAAGCAGGGGATATACATCCCATGCATTTACACCCAATGCCCTTTTGCCAAAATACCAATCGTAAGGATCGGGCGTGCGAAAACCTGAAACCGCAAGTATACCATTGTCCACCGCAGCAAGGTTCACCATCGCACCGGGGCTAGCTTTCACGGTTACCTGCTGCTTTTTATTGGAACGGCTCGTAGCTGCTGCCTTAATGCTAACGCCAATGCGTTTGGTTTCATCTTTTACTGTAAGGTTCGTAAATCCATGCGCTGCCGTAAGCGGTATCTGACTTGTACTATGTGGCTTAAATAAAGTGGCGGTTACGTAGGCATTCGGCACATGCGTTTCGCCCAAGGGCAAATCAATCGAAGCCGACCTGTTTTTTAATTCCACCCATTGATACGTGAGTACTTCCGCTGCTTCCAGTGTAACGAGCATTTTTCCATCAAAAGGTGCTTTAAAAAGGAGTTTTACATTGTCGCCATTTTTGTACACTTTTTTATCCGCCACTATATCAATTTCTCCATCGCTTTTTACTTCAAAAGATGATGCAGTGTTTCCCCAACTGCCATAACTGTAAAATTCACGGCTGATATAGGTTTTACTACCCGGCAATCCAACGCGCATTTCATATTCACCCGGTTCGCGCGGAATAAAACTAAATACCGTATTCGTTCCCTGTACTTGAATATTTTTTTGCACCATCTGCCTATCTTCAGGCTCCGATTCATAACGGAAATAATCACCGCTGCGTTGCAAAACCGTACGGTACTCGCGCTTAATTATGGTTACCTGCGCGGTTGTTGCTACGGGTTTTTCCTGCTTGTTCAATGCTATCAATGGGAAAGATGCTGGTTGATTCAATGAAAAATAATTGTAACCACCATTACCAATACCTAGTAAAGCTTGCTGCGTCAATATGTCGGCCGTTACGTTACGGCTTACCGGTCTTCCATTTTCATCAAACACCGTGGCAAAAAACCTTGCTTGTAATAAACCCATTCCATCATAAGTTGCAGGCACGGTAAAAGTCTCCAATGCATTACCATCTGCATCTGTTTTTCCTTGCTTTAGTATTTTATCAAAATACACCGTAGCATTGCTGAGCGAAAAATCGAAATTGGAAAAAGCTTCGGGCTTAAATGCTTTTGCCTTAACCTGTATTTCGGTTTCATAATTACGCCCTGCCGCCGGCGGACCAAAATAATTGACCGCATTAATTTGCAAATTTGAAGTAGTACCCGGCGCAAGTATTTCTTTATCCAACTTCGCTGTAACTTTTATTCTATCAGGAACAAATTCTTCAACTTTAAAAGTATGTGTGGTAATCAACACATCGTTACCATTATACAATTCCATCGTATAACTGCCCGTAATAGTTGTAGGTGATAATGGAATCGCAGCTTCGGTTACACCTTCTGCATCGAGTGTTTTGCGCAGCTCCGTCAAGGGTTTACCGTTAGGCATCAGCATTTTAATTTTAACCGGCAATGCGCCTGGATTTTTCCGATTGGCATCGCGCATAATTACGGCAAAATGCATGGTTTCTCCGGGGCGGTACATATCACGTTCAGGTGCAATAAAAGCATCCATTCCCGTACTGTTTATACGCTTTCCACCTACCTGGTAACGGGAAGTATTTACGGAAGTATTATGAAATGGAAGGTAATTAAAATCATCGGCCAATTTAGCAATCACCATGGCAGGTTTAAACCCGTCAAATGCTCTGTCACCTTCAAGCGTAATCTCTGCAAAACCGCTGCTGTTGGTACTACCATTACCTATCAACTGATTATTGGCGCCATATACTTGTATACCTACACCGCTTAATGGTTGAGATGTTTGTAAGCTATTGGCAGCAACCAACATTTTGCCCGCACCCGATTTTGCAATAAGCCCAATATCGCTTAACGCAATAAAACGACTGCTGCTTCTCCAGTAATCTTCGGTACTGCGCACCTGTATGTGATAGATGCCTTTGTAACCGGGCAATTTATCTTCGGGGTTAAAAGTAAATAACCTGCCCGCACCGTATTTGGGAAGGTTGCGGGTATCAATTTCCTGCTCATACAAAACATCTCCAAAAGTTCCACCATTATCTTCTTCATAATAATATTCTTCATCCGAATTTTTTGGATAGTAGCCATAGCGTTCTGCAGTAATCAAATTATTCTCATACACTTTGCTTACTACCACTTTTATTTTTTCAATATTCGTGATGCGCAGTTCAAGGTTGCGTTGTCCTGCTGCACTTAGGTAAACGGCTTTCCCATTCGCAAAACTGAGTGAAGGCTCGAGTTCACCAAACGTTACCTGCGCTTCGTAATCGCTTTTTAATACGCCGCCCAATTTTCCACGTAATCCTTTTTTTATAGTAATGGCGTAGCTGTTGGCCACATCAATATTTTCACTTGTTATCAGCAATCCCTGATCGCTTTTTTCTACGCTGTATTTTACGGTAGGGTCAATAGTAATCAGCGACGAAAAAACATCATCGGCAATGGATTGACTTGTACGAATAAAAACAGAACCGGAAGTACCCGAATGTTCGGTGGTTACTTCCAAAATATCCAGCACAAAAGGCGATGGCAAATGGCCATCGTATGTAAGGTCGGCAGCTAAACCATTTTTTCCGCCTTCGGGAGTAAGCCCTTGTTGTACAACCACTGCAACCTTATAATCGCGGTCTTCTGCTTTTACACCGGGCAGCAATAACCGCATAACCGGTGAAATGCCTGCTGTGGAAAATTGGGTTTGCACTTCTTTTTCGTCGAGCAGTACTTTAATTTTTCCTTTCACGGCTTCTGCGGAAACAGGATAATTGAATTGCAGTTCAACCGCAGGAATGGCGGCAGTTCCACCTTCCGGTTTTGCCCAGGAGAAATACTGTTGCTCTACAACAAGGTCGGGGGTTCGGAATGTTATTTTGTCGGCTTTTTCAATGTTGGAATATTCAGTACTGCCGAGAATCCTTTTGTCAGAAAAATCAGCTGTATAATTGGTGGCAGGCTGCAAAGGTGCTGACGGTGAGAAGATGAGTTCGCTTTTATTTTCCCACCGGAAACGCCCTTTAATGGCGGGTGAAAAGCTTATATAATCCGTACTATCCCAACGATTGAGCATGCTATCGGTAGCCAATGGCTCGCTAAACCTGAAAACGAGGTTGCCGAGTACAGGCACTTCATTACTTGCGTTGGTGTAACTAAGGTTTACTGACGAACGGTTACAACCCACTGTAAAAATGGCCAGGGTTGCAATGGCGAGCATTAGCTTGTTCATGTAAGGTTATTATTCTGCCAAATTATTCATTTTGCTGCACTTTTAATAATGCAAATCCATATTAAGAAAACCTTAATACTAATTTAGCGTCATGGAAAGCGAAACGCTGCGGGGGAAATGGCAAAAAGCACCTGTTTGGGTCCGAAGGCTGCTAAGGGTTTCCTTCATTTCCATTACGGTTTGGCTGTTGCTAAACATCCTTTTTCCGCTAAAAGTAACCACATCGTATTCACCTTTGCTGTACGACCGCCACGGCGCGCTGCTGTACACCCGGCTTACCCCCGACGAAAAATGGCGGTTACCGCTTCAACCCGATGAAATTACGCCCTTAATGGAAAAAACCATTTTGGCCAAAGAAGACCGATGGTTTTATTATCACCCCGGCGTCAACCCATTATCCGTTCTACGTGCATTGGTGCGCAATACTGCAACCGGCAGGCGTACATCCGGCGCGAGTACCATTACCATGCAGGTAGCACGCATGCTGCACCGGCGTCCACGCACATGGGGCAGTAAGTTGATAGAAATGTTCCGCGCTTTGCAATTGGAAATGCGCTATTCCAAAAAAGAAATACTACGCTTTTACCTGAACCTTGCTCCCTACGGCGGCAATATGGAAGGAATCGCATCCGCATCTTATTTTTACCTCGATAAAGCACCCGATCATTTATCGCTTGCAGAAATTACCGCGTTAAGTATTATTCCCAACCGGCCCAACAGCCTTACACCCGGCAAGCACAATGATGCTATTATAAAAGAAAGAAACCGTTGGCTGCATTGGATGGCATCGAATAATTTTTTCTCCCAAAAAGAAATTGAAGATGCATTAAAAGAACCTTTTGATGCCTATCGTCATCCTGGACCCAGGCTCGCACCACACCTTACGCAACGGCTACGTGTGGGTGATGGGGTTTCTGTCACCACTACCCTTTCACTCAACACACAATTGCAGGCCGAAAAAATAACCGGTGATTATGTGCGTAGTTTGCAACACCTGAATATTCGTAATGCGGCAGCCATTGTAATGGAAAATACAACCGGTAAAATAGTTGCTTATGTAGGCTCGGCAAATTTTTTTGACACCACCGACGGCGGACAAGTAAACGGAGCTGCCGCCATTCGTCAACCCGGAAGTACACTAAAACCATTGGTTTACGGACTAGGGATTGACGCAGGCCTTGTAACCCCCAAACGTATGATTGCCGATGTGCCGGTAAACTACAGTGGATATGTACCCGAAAATTACGATCTGCGCTTTAATGGGTTGGTCAGCATGGAATATGCACTCATGCATTCGCTGAATATACCTGCCGTAAATATGTTGCAGGCAGTTGGAAAGGATAAAATGATTCAAGCGCTTACATTAAGCCAATTCAAACAGATTAAAAAAGATCGTGATAAACTTGGATTGAGTTTAATACTCGGCGGCTGTGGTACTTCGCTCGAAGATCTCACCGGCATGTATAGCATGATTGCCAACAGCGGTATATACAAACCGCTCCGCTTTACCGATGCTGACAGCCTGCAACCCGGTGCAAGAATATTAAGTAAAGAAGCAAGTTTTATTTTACACGAAACCCTATCCAAAATTGACCGCCCCGATTTGCCGCTTAACTGGACCGCTACCGAATCGTTACCACGCATAGCATGGAAAACCGGCACGAGTTATGGCCGCCGCGATGCATGGAGTATTGGTTATAACAAAACATACACCATCGGAGTCTGGGTGGGAAATTTTTCGGGCAAAGGAAGTCCCGACCTGAGTGGCGCTACTATTGCTACACCGCTGTTGTTTCGCCTGTTTAATGCCATTGATAAAGAAAGTCATACCGATTGGTTTACACCACCCGATGGTATGGAACAACGAAAAGTATGCGCCGAAACAGGCCTTGTACCCAATGAATATTGCGAGCAAATAGTACTGGATTATTTCATTCCGCTTACTTCATCTACGCAAATGTGTAATAACCGGCAGGAGATTATGATTTCTCCCGATGAAAAAACAAGCTTCTGCAATGATTGTGCACCCGATGGTGGCTATAAGAAAAAGTGGTACACAGTACTGCCACCCGAAGTGCAGGCCTTTCATATAAACGCCGGACCATCCATATCACCAGTACCGCCACATAATTCTGCATGCACCAAAGTGTGGCCCGATAAAGGTCCCATCATAAAATCACCACAGCATCGCGCTGAATACCTTATAAGCAAGCAACACCCCGAACCGCTACTGCTCGAGTGTCAGCCTGCTAATGATGTGGCTATGGTACATTGGTACATCAATAATAAACACTACAAAACCGTACCCGCCCGCGACCGTGTATTTTTTATGCCCAAAGAAGGACAGGTAAAAATTTCGTGTACCGATGATAAGGGGAGGAATAGGGATGTGATGATTGATGTAAGGTTGGTGGATTTGTAGGATTTCGAACGTTCCCGTTGGAAGACATTTTGGGAAAGAATAAAAAAATATAACTTTGCCAAAAGGCTAAACCATGGAATATAAAGATTTTATTGAAGCAACGCCGGATGTAATGCTTGGAAAGCCTGTAATTAAAGGCACCCGGATAACTGTTGAATTTATTTTAAAAAAGCTTTCAGAAGGGGCAACCATTGAGCAATTAACGGCAGGCTATCCTTCACTCAGCCGAAACGGCATACTGGCCGCCATTGCTTATGCATCGGATGTTATTTCAAATGAAACCTTACTAGCTGTGGCATGATACTTGCCGATGAAAATATTCATTTCAACATTATTTCAACGTTAAGAAATCAAGGGATTGAAGTATATTCCATTTATGAATCTAAGAGATGACTTAAGGATGATGAAATAATCAATTTAGCAAAGGAATTGAATTACTCTATTCTTACAGAAGACAAAGATTTTGGCGAATGGGTATTTGCTCATCATGTAAAAAATATCAGTGTAATATTTTTACGATATTCATTTATTGAAACAGAATCCATATCCCAAATTCTAAGCGAATACGTAAAAAATCACATACTGGATCATCCTGTCTTTATTACGCTTACCACAAAAAAAATCAGGGTCCGGCAACTTTAAAACCCGGGAATGAATTCAGATTATTAAACTTCAGCCCTATACCCTTCTATTTCTTTATGCCCAACGAAGGGCAGGTAAAAATTTCATCCACCGATGATAAGGGGAGAAACAGGCATGTGATGATTGATGTGAGTTTGGTGGATTTATCGGAGAACAGTTTTTGTTCAAAATATAAAAGCAGGATCAAAATGGATGAAATTGAGTTCGTTACAAATTGTAACCTACTGAAATGATATATCGAGATTCAATGAATTACAACAGAGATGTTACAGATCCTGAATAATTTTAAGCGAAAATCTATGAATCCAATAAGAAAATTCTTACTTTTATTCTCACAAAATAGTTGGGTATGGAAAATATACTTGAAGAACCTGCGGTAGCTTACAAAACATTTTGTACTGAGGAAGAATACCTTGACATGGAATGGGAAAACGGCATTAGGTATGAGTACTGGGATGGAACATTGGTTGCCATGTCAGGTGGCAGACCTAGGCATGCTGAAATTAATGGCAATATTCTATTTGCATTAAAAAGTAAATTGAAGGGTAAAGGTTGTAAGGTTTACAATTCTGATGTATTATTAAAACTACCAATAGGCATAAAATATTTTTTGCCTGATGTGGTGGTAACCTGCAATAAGGATGATATAGCATCTCAAAGGTTTTTCCATAATCCATCTATAATTGTAGAAGTGCTAAGTGACAGTACCGAACTATACGACCGTACCAAAAAATGGGAGCAGTACCGAAGGATTAAATCGTTACGATATTTTCTTTTGGTTAGCCAAAAGGAATATCTGGTAGACATGTATCACCGGCCCAATGAAACATCGCTTTTTAATTTTCAATCATTCAGGGGCTTAGATGAAATTATTTCAATTGAAGATATGGGCATTAGTATTAAAATGAGTGAGATTTATGATGGAATAACGCTGGAAGTACAAAAACTGTAATCTACTAATCCACGCCGCCTTCTGCTTACAGGAATACATTCCTCATTTTGCATCAACAAAAAAGTTTCCGCCGTGCGTTCCATAATAAATGCCCGATTGACTAAATGACTCCTGTGTACCCGCAAAAATGCATCATCGGGCAACAGGTCTTCAAACCATTGTAAAATTTGGCAAACCAACAATGATGGCCGGTTGGTAAAAAATACCCGGCTGTAATTTCTGCTGCTTTCTATTCGAACAATATGTGCGGGGTTCAAATCAATGCGGCCGCTAGTTTGACGAAGGGGTATTATTTGCATGGTATGATTTTTAAAAAATGGGTGCCGGGTTGAAGCGAAACGTCCCCCGCAAATGCGGGGAGACATTGCTTCAACACGACACCCTGATTAAGGATTATATTTATTTATGGCGATGGAAGTAGAGCACATTTACCTTCTATTATCAATTGTTTCCCACCTTCCACTCAAGGGAACTTATAATTTTGAAACACATATTTAGTTACCCTTTATGGTTATTGTATAACCTGGCAGAACACTGATTGTGGCTCCTTGTCTTACGGTTAAACTTCTAACGGATACATTACTGTTAATAATAACATTCCCACTGTTAATATATACATCTGTATTGGAATCGGGTAACTTGCCTGTGCAATTCCAGTTGTTAGCATTACCCCACGATGTATTTATATAGCCATTCCAGTTAGCAGTAAATTTAAGTAAAATAGTTTGGTCAATTTTTCCATCTACAATGCATCGGTATTCATAATTATACCAAGATGTTGGTACTTTATTTAATTGAAGGTTTCGGCTATATACTCCTGTATGAACAGAATCGTTGTTGATGCTGACAAAGCCAGTTCCATTATTTACCTGCCACTGATAACTATTACCCGAAATGCCTGTAGTAAGTGTTGCATCACCCCATGGACAAAGATTATTATAGCCTGAGTCGCTGGTGTTTACCAACGCACCAAGTTTGGCTACATATATGTCATCATTCGAAGTATTAATATCTATGCTTCCAAAAGAAGCAGATGTATTGTAAGTGCCGATTATATAACTATTACCACTTGCATCTATGCCAATATTGTCAGCAAAATCGTTTAGTGCACCGCCCCCATTTTGAACCCACTCCAAGTCACCCAAAGTATTGTATTTGGCAACAAAAACTTCTTTACCTATACCTTTTATATTGGCTGCGCCAAAAGTTGCCGAATCGGTAATGTACCCGGTAATATAACTGTTACCGGAAGCATCAGTAGCTATACCAGTTACTACATCTTTACCGGGGCCACCTGCAACCTGAACCCATTCAAAATTATTTGAAGCATTATATTTGGCAATAAATAAATCCCCATTTCCATAAGGGCCAAGATTAGTAGTACCTATAACATTATTAGTATTAAGGCTTCCATAAATACCTGTAATATACCGGTTGTTTGCCTTATCAATGGATAGTCCTAATAAGTATGCACCATTAGTATAAAAGTTACTAATTTTTATAGACGAAATTAGTTGTCCATTGGTGTTATAGCTGGCAATATCTGATGCATTACTCGTTTGCATGATATTGTTATGGTCAAATTTCATGCTGGTGGCAACATAGCCTGGTGTCAATACAAATTGGGGTATTCCCTGTGGGTTATATTTTACGAGATAAGCAATCGGTGATCCATGGGTGCTATAGTCTAAATATTTATTTGCTATAATTGCTTGTCGGGTAATCCCATTTTCTTGGCTATAGCCTGAATAGGTGCCGCTGATGTAAATGTTCCCTGCATTGTCGGTACATATTGCAGTTGGTTCTTCAGACCAATTTCCACTACCCAAAACCTTTACCCACTTAAAATTTCCGGCGGCATCATATTTTACAATATAACTATCCGAAGAAGAACTATTGGTCCTTGGCAAACTAATAAAGCCAGCTGCTGAATCTCCAAATTTAATTAAGCCAAAAAATGGCCCGGTTACATAACAATTACCCGATGCATCTATGGCAATTTTTTCTGGATAACAAACCCCCAAGTTAGAGGGGGTATTCGCCCCTGCCAGCCGTGCCCATGAAAGTTTTCCAGTGGAATTATATTTTGCGATAAACATGGAAGGATTATTTCCAGGGTTCACTAATAAAGTATCACCAAATGCAGCAGTGCCATAAAAATATCCTGTAACATAAGTATTACCTGCTATATCAGTGGCCATATCGATACTATAACCACCGATATTACCATCATTCATAAGTTTACCTGCATTCTGCGCCCATACCCAGTCTGGTGCTTTGCCCGGTAATTGCTTATAAACAGTAAACACATTTTCTGATAGTACCATGCCCGCTGCTGTTTTAATTGTTATAAGTCCGGTGCTGGCGCCTGGTGGCACTATTGCTACAATTTCTTCTGGTGAATTTATGATGATGGAAACGGCCGGGACTCCATTGAATTTCACTGTATCTACACCAAAAAAATTGTACCCTTTTATGGTTACAGCTGTCCCAACTACGCCCGCATTCGGAGAAAATTTTACACCACCCGGTGCTCCTGATCCTAGTTTGAAAAGAAACGTGGTTGACCCTGTTATATAGCAGTTATTATATCGGTCTAGATCAATGGCTCTGCCGAAATCGTTGTCGCTGTTTCCTTTCAATGACTGTGCCCATAATACATTACCAGTAGGAGTATATTTTACAACATAAATATCTGTTAAGCCAGCGCTGATTAATTTATATCGGCCAAAATAAACAATTCCAGTCAAAAGACCTGTAACATAACTATTTCCAGATGTATCCATAGCAATACCAATGCCAGGAATAGCATTTGACCAGACAGCGTTGCCGTTACCATCAAACATTTTATTACCGAATGTGCCTGTTACGATAATACGGTTTTGCAAATCTGTGGCAAGGCCGTAACCTGTGCCAACTAATTTTTTATTCCATTGAATCGCTCCCGCAGAGTTATATTTCGCAATGAAATTTGTTCCTGCAACAAAACAGTTTCCTAAAATATCCGTTGCTAATGCAAAGCCGGAGTAGGCAGTAGAACTGGTATCCTTTTTAGCCCATAAAAGATTTCCGGCAGCACTATATTTTACTAAGTATGGCGCACCTAAAAAAAAAGAAGAAGAAAGGGTGGTATTTTCAAAAGTTACATCAGTTTTGAACTGGCCAGTAAGAAAAACATTTCCTGCCTTATCTACAGCAACAGCATTGCCATTGGCATACACACTACTAGTGCCTCTTTTTGCCCAAACAATTGTACCTCTTCCATCGTATTTTGCAATAAAAACATTGTTTCCGGTGGTGCTGGCGGAACTGGTTAAATAAGTCGTCTCACCAAACTTTATCGTGCCACTAAAATAGCCAGTTATATAGGTATTCCCAGCGCTATCAAGAGCTATTGACGTTGCATTAGCTCCATCAAATTGTCCTCCAGCTATACCAACAGCCCAAGCGATCGTACCACTTGTATTATATTTAGCAATGTAAATAGCACCACTCCATCCATAAGGCAAAGGGCTGTTTCCAAAATATACAGTGCCTTTGTATTGACCGGTTATATAGGTATTGCCTGCACGATCCGTTGCGAGATCTTTTCCATAGCCTAACACCTCAGGCTGGATTATTGGGCTGACTTTGCCCCATTCCCATTTTGGGGCAGGTCTTAATGCATTTACAACCACACTAATTTTGGCCCGGTTACTTTCACAGCCTTCAATTGTTTGCGAAACGTAATAGTTGGTTGTAGCTGCATTTTCTGTTGAGGGTGCAGGTAAGCTTGCTTCGCTTATACCACCCATTAAAGTAGCGTACCATTTTAAATTGTTGCCTGTTGCCGTAAGCTGAGTTGATGTGTCCCCCTGCAGGTAACCAATGGGTGAAATAACTGCGGGTGTCATTGGAACAGGGGTGGCGGCAGTAATTATTTTAATTTCAGATCTCGGGCCTTCAGGACAACCAGTACTGGTTTGTGAAACAAAGTAGGATACAGTTCCCGCTGTAGTGGTAGATGGAGTAGGCGAAATTGTTGAAGCATTCCCTCCCGATGAGGTAGTATACCATTTTAACCCAATTCCTCCTGCAGTTAAAATTTCAGGTGGAGCATTTCGGCAATAGTTTACTGGCGAACTTACTTTGGGTGGATCAAGCGTCGATTTAATATTAACGATAATTTTACTTCTGGGCCCTTCGCAGTTGCTACTATTTGTTTGAGATACATAAAAACTTTTAGTACCAATTGAATTTGTATTTGGTATTGGTGCAACGGAGGATGGAGTGCCTCCAATTTCACTCGTATACCATTTAATATTTTGACCTATTGCCTGTAATGCCGAAGCGGATACACCGGGACAATAATTAATAACTGAAGTAACACCTGGTGCAGCCGGGATGCTGTTTACCAAAACTGTTACCAGCGCCTTGGGACTTTCATATCCATTTATTGTTTGGGATACATAATACTTTTTTGCTCCCGCAACTGATGTTGAAGGCACTGGCGTTGTACTTGAACCAGTTCCGCCACTAGCAGCGGTGTACCATTTCAGGTTTGCTCCCGATGCCATTAAAGGCACAGCTAATTCTCCGGAACAATAAGATGGAGGTTGTGTAACTGTCGGTGCAGGCGGGGTAACAATGACATAGCCCGTTTTTGTTTTGGTATTATTGCCTCCACTGTTGGTGACCTTTAACGCAATGGTATACACGCCGACTGTAGTAAATCTTACCGTTGGATTTGCAGTTGTTGAAGAGCCTGTGTTGTAATTCCATCCCGTTCCTGGCGTTATGCTCCATAACCAGGAAGCAGGACTATTTGTAGAGAGATCATTAAATACCAATGCAGTGTTTTGAACAATTCTTACAAATGATTCAGAACTTCCATTTGCATTAAAATCAGCAACTGGCGCAATAGCAATTACATTAATGTGATTAGTTTTTGTAATAGTGTTACTGCCCGCTGGGTTGGTAGCCTTTAGTGAAACCGTATATTGCCCAACAGATGAAAACTTAATTAATGGCTTTTGAACAGTGGAGTTTCCGGATGCATATGACCAACCACCCGCGGGTGTAATAGTCCATAGCCAAGAAGATGGAATATTTTGGCTATACTCGGATAACGCAACATTATTATTAATGGCTACATTTAAATTAGTAACATCGGTACCATTAGTTTTAAACTGGGCAACAGGTGTGGAATAGGGGACAGTTATATAAGCTGTTTTTGTTTTAGTAACTATTTGGGGATAACATTGCCAAAAGACACTTGTTTTATCAGTCCTTACCTCCAACTTCACCGTATAAATACCCGGTACACTAAAATTAATATTGGCATTCGGTGTAGTAATACCGGAGACTTGATTATATGCCTTTCCATTTATAGTAAATCCCATTGCGGACCCGCCAGAATTTGGAGAGATAAACCAAGTATAATAATTTAATTCGCATAAACCACAACATAGATCTTTAAAAGTGTAGCTCTGTCCCTTGTTTAATATAACAGAAGTAGCATTATCTGCAAAGCCCATAACACTGAAATTAACCTGCAGCGTATTACAAGATTGGCCTTCAAGTTTTAATAAGTTCAGGCAAACAATTACTGCAAAAAGAAAGCATCTTAAATTTTTCATAGGTTAATTTTTTCGGCACTTCTTGGCCCCCTGATAAATTATGGTACTTGGCCCTATTTTACTGAGTTGGAATTTTGTTAATTGCAATTAATTATTCATTTAAATATCTCCTGCAGCAGCGCCGTTATGCGCTGCCAGTGCAGTGGTAAAATCTGCTGCTACACCAGGGTTATTATTTACCCGCCATATTTTTGACTGCGCGGCCAATGTTAAAACTACAAATGATGCAAGAAAGAAAAACTTTTTCATGTGATTTAGAATTTTATAATGATGAAATGAAGGGAGACGATACCTGCATTGGTACAGTTGGTAAAAGTGGGTGAATAAGAATGGGTACAGTACCGTGAATACACCCTAATTTCAGGGAAACAGGGGGGTGTATTCACGGTATTATTAGAAATGAGCACTTTGAGTCTGCATTAAGCATAAAACAGGGATGTGAAATAAGCATCAGATACGAAATCAACCAATAATCGCTTGTTTCATTGTATCAAGAAACAGGGAATCGAACAATGATTATTTTATTAAATTATCAAGTAAATAAAAAGCGTAGGTTATTTTCCTTTATTTTTCCTGATTAATTCAAACTTGTTTCGATCCTTACATTCAAAAAAGGATTTTATTTTTCATTCACTTTTTTAAATCAAGATTCTATGAGTTCAAAAGCAACAGAAGAATTTTTATCCATGCCAATTGGCCTTGCAGCAGCAGTAAGGGGCCATTTAAGGTTTCGGAATGCTCAAAGCCAGACTGGACCTACGGGTATGCCAGAAGAAAGCCAATTTGGCTATGCTACCTGCTTTTCAATAGATGCATTACAAGAAATATTACTTCAAGCCAATAATCACCTAAGAAAAGAAGGTGTACCTGAAGAATTTAGGGCTATCGCATTCTATAATATCATTAATGATGGAGCTCCCCCTGAAGGAGAAGATTCGCGCATACCGCCTTATCTCAGAAATAAACCATCAATAATGCTCGTTGGCTCGAAAGTAGTTCCCATTGGTAAAACAGGGCAAGTGAAAGTAATTGAAAACGAATTAACCAGGGCTATCTGCGGTTTATCTGAAGCATTAAGGAATTCCCCAGAGCAAATTACAACTACGGACATTCCCAATAATGTAGATACTGAATACACGTTTAATTTTTTCGATGTAGGAAATAAGCATCCCTGATAGATGGAAGTAACCTATATCATCATTTTAATTATAGCTACGCTTGCGGTTGCCTTATTCTACCGTAAGCGTAGCCTTCTTTGTACCCCCTTATATATCGGCTTTCTGTTTTTCACCCTTACCATTGAAATAATAGCCCATATTTTAAAATATACCTATGACGCAAGTAACCATGGGGTGTACAATATTTACATTTACGTTTCTTTTATCTGCTGGTTTTGGTGGCTTACCAAAAAGGAAAATGCAAAGCCGCAGCTTTCTTTTTGGATTTCTTCTACTCTTTTAATTGCCGCCGCCATTATTGAAAACCTTTTTATCGTCAACCTGTGGGGCATAACGAGTCTTGCATTTGCTGTGGGTACCCTTACCTATGTTATTTTATTTATTCTGAAAATCTACAGGGCTTTTGCCGTAACAGATACCCTGATACCGGGTTATGAATTAGTATTTCTATGTGCCGGATTAGGTTTTTATGTAAGTTTCTTTATCGATATTCTATTATACCCTACCGGATTATTATCCAATCCCTTCTGGAATGGCTACACGCTCGACCAAATTATTTCGCGTATAGTTAATTTCTATTATTATTTTGCAATGGCCTTCAGTATTTGGCTTGGCGTTCCGAACCTTCGAAACGCACCTTTCAATAGCCACTTGGTGCGGAAATAAACAAACGCATTGCAAAATGTATAATGGAATTTAAAGATGTAAATACACCTATTTTAATCATATCAGGAACACTGCTATTTTTATTACTCATTCTTTTAATCATTCTTGTATTATACCTGTACCAACGAAAAAGGTTTTTACAATTTCAGGAAATCACCCTGATGAAAGTGCAATTTGAGCAAACACTGCTAACGACTCAAAACGAAATACAGGAACAAACCCTCCGCAAAATAAGCCAGGAGCTGCACGATAACATCGCACAGAAACTAGGCCTGATAAAACTACAGGTAAGCACCTTGCAATACCAAAACCCCACGATTGATTATACAGATACCAAAGATGTAATTGTAGGTACCATTGCCGACCTTCGTGCATTAAGCAAAAGTTTTCACCCCGACCGCATCGCATCTATTCCACTTAAAGATAGTATTGAAAATGAGTTGACACTCGTGAAAAATGCATCGGATATTACCATTCAGCATACCATTGATGCGGACGATGAATTGTTACAACCTGAGCAAAAGGTTATCCTGTTCCGTATTTTCCAGGAACTGCTGAACAATGCCATAAAATATGCTAACGCCAGCCAAATTGATATATCGCTTACTTCAGCCAATAATAGGATTAACCTTTCTGTAAAGGATAACGGTGTGGGTCTTCCTGTTCATTACCAAAAAGGAATCGGGCATACGAGTATATACAACCGGGTGGAACTGCTGAAAGGAATGTTTGAACTTTTATCGGGAGAAGGTGGAGGAACAAAGGCAGTTGTGACGGTTCCTTTAGGTTAAAAAGCAAACGGCCCGGGAAAAACCCGGACCGTTGTATAAATGTAATAAAATTATTCTTTAAGCACTGTACTATTGCACACTCAGCACTTTTCCTGCTACGGAATGTGCACCAATCGTAACCTTATACATAAAGGTCATTTTTTGTAGTGCGTCAAACCGTATCATGTTAGTGCCTACCTTTAATTGCTCTTGCCTTTGTACAAGGGCACGACCCTGTAAATCGTACAATACGATCGCACTTTTTCCAGCTACCGGGCTTTGCACTTCGAGTACAAAACTGCCGTTATGCGGATTGGGGAATGCATTGGCACTGATTTTATCGGGTGCTACTTTTTGTGCAGCCAACATAGCAGGGGATGTAGTTTGATTTTGTGCGCCCGTAATTAATGGGCTGCATCCTTCATCCTTCATACCATCACAGTCGTTGTCGATACCATCACATAATTCAGAAGCACCGGGATTTCGGGCAGCATTGTTATCTGCGCAATCACCACCCCTATCAACATATCCAAATGGCTTCACACAACTTAACTTGGTGTTACTAGAACTGCCATATCCATCGCCATCGTTATCTTTATACCAGGTAATTTGGCAGGCAAGACCTTCATCTACTTCGCCATCACAATCGTTATCTTTTCCATCAGCTAGTTCCGGCGCGCCAGGATATCTCGTAGGATCATTATCATTACAATCTCCCGGGTCAATTACATAACCATTGGGTTGGTTACAAGAAAAACGGAATGAAGAATTTTGCCCAAATCCATCTCCATCCACATCACGGTACCAGGTTTTTCGGCAATTAAGCCCTTCATCCACTTCACCATCACAATCGTTATCTTTTCCATCAGGTAATTCAGGAGCTTCCGGGTAAACTGTTTCATCCCCATCCCTGCAATCGCCACCCACTAATACATGCCTCGATGATGGTTGGATCATAGCAATGAGGGTAAATCCATCGGCACCAAAGCCATCTCTGTCCTTATCACGATACCATTTATATCCTACGGTAAAAATTGAAACAGATTCCACACTACTTGCTGCCTTTGTAATCTTTATTTTTCCTGTTGTTGCTCCATCCGGAACAATAACCCTTATTTCATTGCTACTAATAATTTCAAAAGCCGCATTTTGATTATTAAAACTAACATTTGTAACACCTGTGAAGGATTTACCCATAAGTGTAACAGATGTTCCATAAGGCCCGAATGCTGGGGAAAAACTTATAATTTCAGGAAGTGGTTCATCAATTATTTTTACCAGGAAGGATGTAGAGCCAGGACCACCTTTTACATTTTGATGGCCCGCTTTGGCAATGCCAATGTTAGAAAAAGTAGTTCCCGCCAAATAAAAATTAGAACCGCTAATAGCGACCCCATTAGCGAAATCACCAAAATTTCCGCCATAATATGTTCCCCATATTCTTACTCCTAACGAATTAAATTTAACTAAAAAGCCATCATTGACCCCATCTTTGGTATTTTGTAACCCCTCGTATGCAATGCTATTTGAAGAATAAGTATAACCACCTAAGAATACATTTCCTAAAGCATCAGTTACAACAGAAGTTCCGTAATCACCGCCAATTTCTCCATAATAAGTACCCCATTGGCGCACCCCGAAGCCGTTAAATTTCACCAAAAAAGCATCATCACTAAAACTATATAAATTTTGATGGCCTCCAGATGCCACTCCGCTTGAATATTTAGTGGTTCCTGCAACATACAAATTACCAGATGCGTCAGTTGCTAAAGCATTAATAAACCCATTATAATAGGTTGCCCAGTTGCGGGTACCAGTAGAACTGAATTTTACTAATAAGGTAGTATTATAACCTAAATATTGTGCAGGGTTAGAAAACCCACTGATATTGAGATGGCCATTAAGAGATAGCCCTGCTGATGAGCATGATTTTATGGCCAGATAAATATTTCCGGAAGCATCAGTTGCTAAGGAAGTAGCCTCTTCTTCCCGGCCTACCCCGCCATAATAGGTTGCCCAAAGGCGATTGCCAGATGAACTAAATTTCACCAAAAAAGCATCGGGATTGGCAAGGCCGGAAGGATTACTTGCAAAAGTATTTTGAAACCCACCGGATGCAATATTATTGGATGAATTAGTAATACCAGACAAATAAACATTTCCTGATGGATCTGTTGCTATTGAATATCCTTCATCAATATCATTTCCCCCATAATAGGTTGACCACTGACGTTCACCATCTGTATTAAATTTTACCAAAAAAGCATCTGTTCCTAATCCTTTATCATTCTGATGGCCATTAAATGCAATTGCAGTAGACGAAGATGTTATTCCAGCTAAATACACATTGCCAGAAGCATCGGTTGCTACTGAATGCCCTAAATCATCTGAAGTACCTCCATAATAAGTAGCCCATTGGCGAACCCCTTCAGTATTAAATTTTACCAGAAATGCATCAAAGTTTCCTCCAACTATATTTTGATGCCCCCCTGCTGCAATACCATCCCCTGAACCTGTGTAACCTGCTAAATATATATTACCTGCAGGATCCGTTGCAACGGATGTACCCCATTCATTATTACTTCCCCCGTAATACGTTGCCCATTCAACTACCGGATCAATCGTCAGCGTCTCATTTTTATCATATGCAGGAACATCAAATCCAAAATCACCATCACCTACCACAAACCGGCTTACTACTTCTTTGCCTGCTTCCTGAAAGCTGTAAGGCTTGTTTTCCGTTATGCTGCCCAAGGGCGTGGTTACCTTTAAAGCTCCATTTGATTGCAACGCAAGTATTTTTTCGCCATCATAGCCAAGCTTTATATCACTCACCTTTCCACCGGGGCGTACAACAAAGTCATATTCAAGCCCGCCATTTTTGGTGTACACCACCCAATCAATGTTTGGGTACACTTCTTTGTAGGTAATTTTAGAAAAATTGCGAACGCCTTCAATTCCTTGCGGGGCATGGGCTAAAAAGAAATTTTCTACATCCTGCCCTGCGCCTTCGGTTTGTACAACGGGCCGCGGATTAGCGCCTTTCAAGCCGAGATCGAGCCGGTAAAATTCCGTTTTCTCAATTTCCTGCATGGTTTTACCCTTTGGTAGTTGCATTTTTCCATCTGCTACCTGCTGCTTTACAAACTCACGCTTAAACTGATAGTGAATGCCCTGTGCCGTAAGGAATAATTTTACACCATCGTTTTGCGCGGTAAACAAAACATCGGGCCGCGGTTTACCGTCAAGGTCAGTTACCTGCCCCTTGTTTTCGGTAAAGCGCAAGCCACGTGCCTGCATCGCCTGATTATACTTGCCCAAATCAGGTTGGGGTTTTTCTTTGTTTGCTGCAACTTTTTCATCTTGTGTTAAACGCTGCGCAAAAGCTGCTTGCTTACTGCCAAAAATGAGCAGTACGGCAAGGCACAAGGGGAACATTTGTTTCATGTGTTGTTTGTTTTTAAATGACACATGGAATCGCCCAAATAATCATCGGAACAAAGTGTTTGATAGTAAATAGGGATTTCATGAAAAAAAGTTTAGGATGTGAAAATATACAAGGGATCTAATGTTTGCCCAACAATTGAGTAAGCGGTAAAATAGCAACCATTTGACATCAAAAAATAACAATTTCCCCTAATATCACGCCATATTTCCCCAATTACCGCCCAATTCTATACATTAGTGGCTTATTAAATAAGATTCGTACGTTTATTCCATGGATTATTCAACTATTCTCGCCGGGCTATCATCCTATGTAGAGCAGTCGTTTTTGGCTGCCAACAAGCAATTGCCTTACCATAATATAGAGCATACCAAAGCGGTGGCAGATGCCGCCCATAACCTGTGCAGGCATTATCAGCTTAATGAAGAAGATAGCTTTATTGTTAATAGTGCTGCGCTTTTTCATGATTTGGGTATTACCAACGGGGAAATAGAAGACCACGAAATAAGATCGGCACAGTTGGCAGAAACCTGGTTAGGCGAAAAACAAATACCTCCACCCGTTATCGAAAAAATTAAAAATTGTATACTCGCTACCAGGAAGTCTGCAAACCCAACTAACCTGAATGAAAAAATTATTTGCGATGCCGACTTGTGGAACCTTGGTACCGATACCTTTTCCGATAACCAGAAAAAAGTAAGACAGGAACTTTCGCTGCTGGAAGGAAGGGAAATAGATAAAGATGCCTGGAGAAATAATATTATTGAACTACTTACCACCCATCAATACTTTACAGATTATGCCATAAACATGCTGCAAAGTAAAAAAGAAGAAAACCTGAATAAGCTTATTGAAAAAAAGGTAAAGAAACTGAATAAAGAACAGGAAGCGCCCATTAAGAAAAAGAAAGGAAAAGACATTGACCCGAATATCCCGACAAGGGGTATTGAAACCATGTTCAAGGTGACTATTCATAATCATCTTGAATTGAGTAGTATGGCCGATGCCAAGGCAAATATTATGATTTCGGTGAATTCGATTATTGTATCAGTGGTGCTTTCGGTATTGGTACGCCGGTTGGAAGAATACCCAAATATGATTATTCCTACACTCATTTTATTAACGGTAAATGTATTGACCATTGTATTCGCCATACTTGCCGTAAGACCCAAAATACTGAAAGGAACGATAACCGAAGAAGATTTTAAAAGCAAAAAAGCCAACCTGCTATTCTTTGGAAACTTTAATAACATGAGTCTTGAAGTATATACAAGGAGAATGAAAGAAATGATGCGCGAAAAAGATTACCTGTATGAAAATATGATTAACAATATATATTTCATGGGTATAGTTCTTATTAAGAAATATCGTTGGTTACGTGTTGCCTATAATATTTTTATGTATGGCTTCATTCTTGCCATCTTAGCATTTGGCGTTGCTGCCTTTATAGGTTAGCATTTGTATAGGATGTTGTTATGGTGCGGGTTGCGTATACTTAAATTCAATGATATACCCTGAAGATTCATCCCCTTCGTTGGAAATATACAAATCGCCGGATGGTGAAAATGCAATCCCTTCGGGTTGTAAAAAAAAGGATCTTACCAGGTTAATTTTTCTGATTACTTTAAAATTTTCATCTGCAATGAACAAGCAACTGTTTAAATGAGAAAGAATGTACCATTGTTTGGTAATGGGGTGTTTAGCAAGTGCAGAAACCAGTATTTTTTTATTTTTTGTATCCATAAAGTTTCCGGCATCGAGTGTGGATTCACTTTCTACGTACAATGAGTCGCCGATACTTTTTAGAACAAATACGGGTGCCTGATATTTTTTGGATTTCGGACAGCTCTTGCAAATCACATAAATACCTTCTTCATAAGCTGCCATAGATTCGTACTCTCCTTTCGGCAAAATACTTACAGGATTGAGAACTGTATCATTTTTGATATCGGCAACATGAATAACTCCATTGCTTTCTAATACAAGCCATTTCCCTTTAAAGAAAGCAATGTCTTCAAAATCTCCCAAACCATAAAACTTATAGGATTCATTTTTTTTCTTGGGCGCATGTAATTGTACTGTGTAGATGGTTCCTTCTTCATCGTTGATAGCCATCACAACAGAATCATTGTTGGGAACAAAAGCAATACCCGAAACTTCTTCCAGTTTTCCGGAAAGGAATAATTTTTTACCACTCGAAAAATCATATCCTTCCGGGGAATCCATTTTTTTCCTTTTTACAAAATCACAATTGCAAAAAGTTATCGTGCACAGAAAAAATAATAAATAAAAATTTTCAACCCATTTAATCATACATACCAATTAAATCCAACGTATACCCGATGAAGTTTCAAATATAATCAAATTGGTAAACAGAAAAATTAAGGTGTTTCAGAAATGGGTTTCACATTCCCAACACCTGCAATACTCTTTTTTACATTGGGCTTTCCTTTATAATATACATCACCACTACCGGCAATACTTACTTTAAGGTCCACACTGGCAAATACCCTTGCACTCCCGCTTCCGGCAATGCTGATATCGGCATTTTCGCTCATCAGGTTTTCACCCAAATAGTCACCGCTACCACCTATGGAAAGTTTAAAATCGCGGGTTTTGCCATCCAATATTACTTTTCCGCTGCCGCCGATGCTAACCTTCATTTCGGGGGTTTTCACCTGCAAATCTGCATTGCCACTACCGGCAATCAGCACTTCCATTTTATCATCATTCTCAAATAACCCATCCGAAACCACATCGCCGGAACCGGCAAGTTCGAGTTTTGAAAGTTCTTTCATATACACCGTAATATTGATACCTTTTTTAGTTTTGATATTTATATTACTTTTCATCCGGATCTTAACCCTGTCGCCATCCTGATCCACCAAAATGTACCGTTGCAGGTTTTCATCGGCTTCTATAATCACTTTATGCCTGTCCGATGGAATCAATTTCACCTTAAATACACCGCTTACTTCAAGCCTGTCGAAACTTTGTAATGATTTTTCCTTTTCTTCCATTACACCGTTACCCTCAACACGGTTAAAGGGGCCATCGCAGGAAAATAATAATACAGGCAGCAAAAAGGCTAATATATAACGCATAGGTTTTATTTGTTTTTGCAAAAATTAGGAAAAACAATTAAAAATAACGAAAGAAATGGAATAGCGGAAAAATGGCAGTTTGAAATGCCCTGTTTCCGGTTCCAAGGGTTTGCCACCTTATCTTTGCGCTATCATGACCGAAAAGATTCTCATTCTCGACTTTGGCAGCCAATATACCCAACTTATAGCAAGGGCGGTACGCGAAGCCAATGTTTACTGCGAAATTGTTCCTTTCCATAAAGCTGACATAAGCGACCCGGCACTAAAAGGCATTATACTAAGTGGCTCACCTTTTAGTGTAAATGATGCAAATGCGCCCATGGTAGATATTACGGGTATGCTGGAAAAGCTGCCTGTATTAGGTGTTTGCTATGGCGCACAACTTACCGCCAAAATATTTGGTGGCAGGGTGGAAAAAAGCGACAAAAGAGAATATGGCCGTGCTTTTATGATTCAACAACAAGCTGACCCCTTGCTTGAAGCCATACCTACCCGCAGCCAGGTATGGATGAGCCATAGTGATAGTATTAAGGAATTGCCCGCAGGATTTGAACTGCTTGCCACCACAGATAGCATTCCGGTAGCTGCCTTTAAAAAAAGCGGTACCAATGGCGAATGCAATTTATATGGTATCCAATTTCACCCCGAAGTGTACCACAGCACCGATGGCAAAACGCTGATAAAGAATTTTTTATACAAAATATGCGGCTGTGCCGGCGAATGGACGCCTGCACACTTTGTAACCGAAACAGTGGAAGCACTAAAGCAAACCATTGGTAACCGCAAGGTGATTATGGCACTCAGCGGTGGCGTGGACAGCACGGTGGCGGCTACCCTTATCAGCAAAGCCATTGGCAAAAATCTGTTTGGCATTTTTGTAGATAACGGGGTGTTGCGTAAAGATGAATTTGCACAGGTGCTAAAAACCTACGAACAACTCGACCTGAATGTAAAAGGCGTAGATGCCCGCGAACATTTTTACACCAAACTAGCTGGCAAAACCGATCCTGAAGAAAAACGTAAAATTATTGGCGGCACTTTTATTGAAATATTCGACCAGGAAGCACACAAACTGGAAGGGATAGAAATGCTGGGACAAGGCACCATTTACCCCGATGTAATTGAAAGCGTAAGTGTACATGGTCCCAGCCAAACCATTAAGAGCCACCATAATGTCGGCGGACTGCCCGACACCATGAAGCTTGGATTGGTAGAGCCACTTCGTTACCTTTTTAAAGACGAAGTTCGCCGTGTGGGTACCGAAATGGGTATTCCGGCAGAAATGATCAGCCGCCACCCTTTCCCGGGGCCGGGGTTGGCCATACGCATTTTGGGGGAAGTAACCGAAGAAAAGGTGCAACTATTGCAAGCCGCCGATGCTATTTATATCAATGGGTTGAAAAGCCATGGACTATATGATAAAGTTTGGCAGGCAGGTACCATTTTACTTCCTGTAAAAAGTGTAGGGGTAATGGGCGATGAGCGTACCTATGAATATACGGTTGCGTTACGTGCCGTAACAAGTGTGGATGGTATGACCGCCGACTGGGCGCACCTTCCCTACGAATTTCTGGCGCATATCAGCAACGAGATTATTAATAACGTTAAGGGGATTAACCGGGTGGTTTATGACATTAGCAGTAAGCCGCCGGCTACCATCGAGTGGGAGTAAAAATTTAAAAAATCCTGATATGATGTGTTCGTTTTGTAATAAAGGTAACACCAATCCCGGATTGGTAACAGTGCACCTTCCTTTAAAGTCGGGTGATTTATTGGCGAAAAAAGTACCGGCAGAAATCTGTGATTTTTGCGGTGAATATTACCTGTCAGATGATGTAACCGAAGCGCTTTTTGAAGCAAAAAAACAGGCTGAAGAGCGGAATGCTCAATTAGAAGTACTAGAATATTAATAACAGGAACATTAAATATAAAATTACTACTTAATATAAGGAATCCCAAGTTTTGCAATTGAAGTTGCAATGCTTTACTTTGCAACCTTTACGCAAATCACCTGGTTAAAGGCATGTACCTGAAGGTGTTTTGAGATATTGAACAGTTTATGAAAAAAATTGAACTTGAAATAGTGGCCTTGTCGCACAGCATTACCCAAACGCATTCATATGCGGTGGTATTGGGCGAAATAAACGGCATAAGGCGCCTCCCTATCGTAATCGGCGGATTTGAAGCACAAGCAATAGCCGTTGCACTCGAAAGAATGCAGCCAAGCCGGCCCCTTACCCACGACCTTATGAAAAATTTCATGCTCGCTTTTAATGTTGAGCTGCACGAAATCATCATCAGCGACCTGCAGGAAGGTATTTTCTACTCCAAACTTGTTTGTTTCACCGATTCCGATACCATTGAAATTGACAGCCGCACCAGCGATGCGCTTGCATTGGCCGTTCGTTTTGGTTGCCCCATATATACTTACGAAAACATTTTGGAAAGCGCAGGCATCCAAATGGAAGACACAGCGCCTAAAAAGCGGAAAGGCAAGCAGGAACCCGAAACAGCGACTGCCAATTTATCCGGCGAAGATTTTTCGGCTATGACGGTGGAACAATTGCAAACCCTGCTGAACCAGGTGGTGGAACAGGAAGATTATATCAAAGCCATTGCCATCCGCAACGAAATAGAATCGCGCAAATAATTTATTTAAAGGCCTATCATGCTGCAGTTTCCTAATTGTAAAATCAATCTTGGATTGCAGGTGACCGGCAAACGCGCAGATGGATACCATGACTTAGCTTCCATATTTCTGCCTGTTCCCTGGGAGGATGCGCTTGAAATAATAGAAGCTGATGCAGTAAGCCTGCATGTGACCGGCAATGCCATTCCCGGCGATCCCCAAAAAAATCTTTGTGTATTGGCCTGGCACCTGCTAAAAGGCGATTTCCCGCATCTGCCGCCGGTATCCATTTATTTACATAAAACCATTCCCGCGGGTGCAGGGCTTGGCGGTGGCAGCAGCAATGGCGCATTTATGCTAAAAGCGCTCAATAACAAATTTCAACTTGGGCTTACCACTGCGCAATTACGCAATTATGCACTCCAATTAGGCAGTGATTGTCCATTTTTTATACCCAATACCCCCGCATTGGCTACCGGCAGGGGAGAAATACTGGAACCCATTGAACTTAACCTGCAAGAAAATTGGCTTGTCCTTATCAACCCGGGTATTCATGTAAATACCGGTTGGGCTTTTAGCCATATTGAACCTAGCCCTTTAGAAGTTGATTTGAAAACAATCATGCAATTACCTCCTGCTGAATGGGAAACGGCTGGCCTGCGCAATATCTTCCAACCACCGGTTTTTGCACATTATCCCGGCATAGCAGCCGTTCACCAACTATTGGTAAATACTGGCGTTGAATATGCAGCTATGAGTGGAACAGGAAGTACTTGTTTCGGTTTTTTTGCCACCGAACCTGCTTTGGATAAAGATAATATGCTACCCGGCTGGACCTTTCGAAAATTGCGCCTGTAATTTTTTCCTTTCCCCATCTGGTTCAGCCACTTCCTGAAAGAAGCTAAACTTCTATCTTTACCCCATGTCGGAAAAACTGGAATCGGAATTGGAAGAAGCCGCAACGCTGCAGGAACAATTTGAAGCCGTAATTGCTACGGACGACAAATTGGCCATCCGCGAATTTCTGAATGAACAGAATATAAGCGAAGTGGCCGACCTCGTGTATGAGTACCCCGACTACGAAGCGCAAATCATTGCAAGCCTTTCCATTAACCGGGCTGTAGCACTTTTTAAGATTCTCGACCTCGCGGAACAAAAGAAGATTATCAACGAACTGCCGCCTTTTAAAACGGCAGAATTGCTGAACGAACTGCCGGCTGATGACCGTACCGACTTTTTAGAAGAATTACCCAGTAGTGTGGTGAGGGAATTGATTAAACTATTGAACCCGGAAGAAAGAAAAACGACGTTAAACCTGCTGGGATACCCCGAAAATAGTGTGGGCAGGCTTATGACGCCCGACTATGTATGGGTGTATGAGCACAACACCGTTGCAGAAGTACTCGAAACCATCCGCCGGTATGGAAAGGACTCCGAAACCATTGATGTAATTTATATAATTAACGATGAGGGTGTTTACCTTGATGATATCCGGATCCGCGATATTATTCTTTCCGCACCCGATAAACTGGTAAGCGATCTGATGGATGGTCGCACCATTGTATTTTATGCCGATGAAGACCAGGAAATGGCTTCGGGGGTTTTTAAAATGAACAACCGGGTTGCCCTGCCGGTGGTAAGCCGTAGTATGAAACTACTCGGGATTATTACCATTGATGATATTTTGTGGGTAGCGGAAGAAGAATATAGTGAGGACATGCAGAAAATTGGTGGTACCGAAGCGCTTGATGAACCTTACCTTGACACACCCATTCTGAAACTTTTTCGCAAGCGGGTAGTATGGCTTTTTGTGCTTTTTATTGGCGAAATGCTTACGGCCAGTGTAATGGAACATTTTGAAGATGAATTAGCCAAAGCGGTCGTACTTGCTTTATTTATTCCCCTCATTATCAGCAGTGGCGGCAATAGCGGCAGCCAGGCAAGTTCGCTGGTAATACAGGCACTTGCCGTAGGCGGCATTGCTATTTCGGATTGGTGGCGCATTATGAAACGGGAAATCATCAGTGGGTTAATGTTGGGAACGGTTCTCGGGCTTTTCGGGTATTTCCGGGTATTGGTTTGGCACGGCATTTTTCCGGATGTATATGGGCCGCATTACCAGTTAATTGGAATCGTTTTGGGCATTACCCTGCTGGGTATTGTACTGTGGGGAACGCTTTGCGGCAGTATGCTACCCCTATTACTAAAACGCCTTGGTGCCGACCCTGCCGTAAGTTCCGCACCCTTTGTAGCTACCCTGGTAGATATTACCGGGCTGTTGATTTATTTCTCTGTAGCCTATGCCATACTATCCGGAATTATGATGTAGAGGAAGTCGGAAAGTCGGAAAGTCGGAAAGATGGAAAGTCGGAAAGTCGGGAAGTTGGGAAGATGGGAAGTCTTTTATTGAATAAATTCAAATTATTTATTAAACCATTCAATAGTACGCTATATTATTGTTTCCTTAAAATAGAGAAACAAGCGGAAGCCTTACCTTTGCACCCTAATTTTAAGAAACGAACACTATGACTAACAGAACTTTTACCATGGTTAAGCCCGATGCAATGGAAGACGGGCATGCAGGCGCTATCCTTGATCAAATTATTAAAGCCGGATTCAGGATTGTAGCTTTAAAGCAAATCAAACTTTCAACCGAAAAAGCAGGTGAATTTTACGCTGTTCACAGCGAGCGCCCATTTTATGGTGAATTAACAGAGTTTATGAGCAGTGGACCCATTATTGCAGCTATCCTTGAAAAAGAAAATGCAGTAGCCGATTTCCGTAAGCTGATTGGTGCTACCAACCCTGCCAATGCAGAAGAAGGTACCATTCGTAAAAACTTTGCGCGCAGCGTAGGTGAAAATGCCGTACATGGCAGCGACAGCGATGAGAATGCAGCCATTGAAGGCAGTTTCTTCTTTAGTTCTTTAGAGCAATTCTAATGTTACTTTCCAGCATATTTATAAAAAAACCGGGCTACAAACCCGGTTTTTTTATGCCTATATTTCATGTGTTTATTTTTATTGTTTTTTAATTGTCACATGGAATCCCCAAATAATCATCGGTGCTGGGTGTGCCCGTGCTCGTGGGGATTTCATTTGTATATTTTTATTGTTTTTTAATTGCCAAATGGAATCCCCAATGATCATTTGGGCTGGATGTACGGCAGCTCGTGGGGATTTCTATTACATGATCATTTTTTTATTCGGGAGTGCGCATGTTCGTTGGGTTGTCAAGCTTTGGTATTTCATTTACCACCGGTTTAACCGTATATCCCTTTTTACGCAACAGGTTAAGGACACCCTGATCGCCGGGTAAATGGCCGGCGCCCACCGCAAAAAGATAGCTTCCCTGCGAAGCAATACTGCCAAATTTTTCTACCCAATTACGGTTTCTGTTATACAAGAGCAAATCAAGGTAACCTTCCATTCCGCCTTCTTCGCTTATGGTGAGTTGCTCCAATTTTTCCAGGTCCTGCGCACGAAAGGCTTCCAGCATTTTACCAATGGTTTCGTCATCCTTACCGGCGCTATCAATCGCTTTCATCAGCGATTCAGCTTGTTGCTTATAAGGAATACTGTCAAACAACCCGGCCTGATAAAGAACTGTTTCGAGCCCTTCGATGGGCAGATTGCGCTCTTCCGCTTCTTTCATCAGCAGCGTTTCCGTTCCGCTTCCCGATTTGCAGGACAACATTTGTTCTGCCATCAAACCGCTTAAAAACAAGGGCTTCATACGTTGCAGCATGGTAAATGGCAGCGGCATTTTTCCTTCGAAAAATTTCTTAAGCTTATCTATTTCTTCCGTGGTTAGCAGGTCTTGTAAGGTTGTATCGTTCAGCATATTCATTGCTTTAAGCGCGCCCATCATTTGCGCCATATTATCCATGTCTATTTCAAGATATACTGCATTTACATCTTCTAAAATTCGTTGAACCGATGGCGACAAAAAAGCATCTTCCGGACACAGCACATGCATGGTGCCCAAAAACCAGGAGGGCTTCGTAAGGCCATTGCCCGAAATCTCCCACAAAAGGGTATTCTCCAGTTTATTTCCTATGGATGAAGAAGCATTTGAACCCGTTTGTGCATGTACCCAACCAAAGGGTAATAAGGCAAAAAAAGAAAGTATTATACGCATATCTATATTTTACTTCAAAGAAAACAATGGATTCTATCGCTACCACCTTGGACAACTCATCGGATTTTTTCCCCTTTTACTACCACCCGGCAATCTAAATCCCGCCTGAAACCCAAGATAATAATACCAGTCATCAATTTTTGAATTACCCCGCTGCGCACCAGCGTTAGGATAGGGTCTTCCATCAATTTCATCCCTGCGCCAAGCCAATTCTACCGCAACCGGGCCGCGATCACGTAGCAAAAAGGCTTGATCTGCATAGGTTGTACTTACATCATCTATATAATCGGTAAATGTAAAATTATTCCTAAACTCAATGCCCAACTGCCACTTATCGTTTACATGCCAAAGTATGCCGCCACCTATGGGAACCATTAATTGGGTAAGTTTATACATTTCCTTCCCCATGTATTCCGGCAGCCCCTGCCCTTCTGTACCAAGGGGTTGCAGGTACACTTTTTCATTTTTATCGCCATACCGCACAAAAGGATTAAAATGAAACACACCTACCCCCAAAAAAGCATAAGGCGTAACTGCTGATTTTTCTTCGGTAAAAAGCCTGTATTCGGCTGCCACATAACCATCCGTAACTTTCGATTCAAAACTAAAGTTCCGGAGTTGTAATGTTGGTTCATTATTGGCATCGGATGCATAAAGATTACCAACCGAAGCGCCTGCCCGAATCCAAAAATGGTTATTCAGCGGGTGCTTAACATTTACACCCAAAACACCCTTAGCACTGGGTGACGAAAAAACTTTTTGCTGTAAATCGCCCACATAGTTGGTTACCCCTCCAAAAAATACGATTTCAGTGCTTTGCGCTTGAATAGCTAAAGAAAAGAGTGTGAAAATAAACCAGAGAAAGAATGTTTTACCTGGAGAATTATTTATCATTATTAGGATCAAATTGTTGGCAAAGAAACAACTTAAAAACTATAGGGTTCGTTAAGGTAAATTTTGGTTTGGCTACATGAATGAGACCGCCTATTTTTGCAGCCCGATTTGAAAAAACGGGACGTGGCGCAGCCCGGTAGCGCACTTGCATGGGGTGCAAGGGGTCGCTGGTTCGAATCCAGTCGTCCCGACCAAAATAAACAGCCTTCGCGTAAGCGGGGGCTTTTTGTTTGGGCTTTTGCAAGCTCGCTTGCAAAAGCGTACAAACAAAAAGTCCATACGAGCAACAGCGAGTGAAGGCTGTTTATTATAGCCCCCTCTTTTTGGATCGGCGTAGCCAATCAAGTCCTCCCGACTAAAAACTGACTTTACGGTCAGTTTTTTCCGTTTTTACAAGTAATTAGCCAACGGTACCGCATGGGCAAAGAAGAACATCATCATTCCATAAAAAAAACCCAATACCGGTTAGGGTAATTTGACACTTTCCAATGCAGGCTTTTGCAGGGTTAAAAAATACAACAACACAACCACAGACATGGTTGCCGTAAATAAAAAAGCCGCCGCACTACCCCATGTGTACCAAATAATGCCGGTGAGCGAACTTGCCAGCAAGGCACAAATACTCTGGAAACCTGAAAAAGTGCCAATTGCTGTGGCAGTATCTTCCTTTCGAACGATATTGGAAATCCATGCTTTGGCGATGCCTTCGGTAGCTGCGGCATATAATCCATATAGAAAAAAGAGAAAGCCTATCACCCAAAATGAATGACTGAATGCCATACCGCCATAAACAATGGCAAACAAACCGAGCCCGGAAATAAAAATCATTTTAATTCCCCACTTGTCTGCCAGCATACCTAATGGCAAAGCAAACAATGCATAAACCAAATTGTAAAAAATGTAAATGCCAATTACTTGTGTATCACCTAACCCTGATTGTTTTGCCTGAAGCAATAAAAAAACATCCGAGCTATTAAAAAGCGCAAAAACCAATAAGCCAGCAACTAATTTTCTGTACGATACAGGGCTTGTTTTCCAATAATGCAAGAAGGAAAAGAAAGAAACTGGTTTACCATTTGAAATTACGGAAGCCTTGCCCGACTCTTTTATAAAAAGCGATACCAAAATGGCAAGTACCCCGGGAATAAAGGCAAGCAGAAAAAGCGTTTTATAATTGCCGGGGTAAAAATACAGGTACACCAATGCAATAACTGGTCCAATAACAGCGCCCAATGTATCCATGGAACGATGGAAGCCAAATACGGTTGCCTTGTTGGCGGGTGTGGCTTCAGCAGAAAGCAGTGCATCGCGTGCCCCGGTGCGCAACCCTTTGCCTACCCTATCGGTGGTTCTTGCAAAGAAAATCCATAGTGGCGCAATCCATAAAGCCATCATGGGTTTGGATAGTGCGCTGAGTGCATACCCTGCCTGCACAAAGGGCACACGCCTGCCGGTACTATCCGATAATTTTCCGAAATAACCTTTGCTTAAGCCCGCCACTGCTTCGGCAAGTCCTTCCAGTATTCCAATCAGTACAATTGAAAATCCAATGGACTTTAAAAACATGGGCATGATGGGATAAAGCATTTCACTTGCCGCATCGGTAAAAAGACTGATGAGGGAGAGCAGCCAAACGGAACGGGATATTACTTTCAATTGAAGGAGATTTTTTCCGGAAGATACAATACTTATTTCTTGCAGGTTTTATCCTTTAGGTCTCAGCCGTGTCTCACGGTAGTTGACACGGCGTTCGCTTGATTGAAAACGAAATTCCGATCTTCTCATTTATGTTACACCTTGTCCCCGCTGGGAGACACGGCTAAAACTGAGAAATACCGCTTGGGGTCAGCAAAAAACTTGCTGCCATTACAAAGAACAGGCAGTAAAATAAGGAAGAATAGTTTCCTTTCATTTCAATGAAGAATTAAATGGTATTAATACAAATGCCGGGAAGACGGTAAGGTCGGTAAGGAATCGGTAAGGAAAAATACCTATACCCTGTCTTTCAGGCAGGCTTACCGTCATCTTCCCGTTCTTCCCGACCCAGCCTACCGACCGGCAGGTTACCGGCCTGAATTTATTTGACTATTTGCGTTAAATTCAAATATAAAAGTATACCAATCCCTGATGCCATCTGGAAAAGAAAATGATTTTCTCCCTGATCGTTTACTGACATTTACCATTAGATTTGTTTTTTACCCGTAACAATGAAAAAATTAACGCAAGTCATTCATAGCCTTACTGCATCTGCCACGCATTTTGAAGTGCGTAACCAAGAGATATCACAGGCTTCAGTTGGCTGGCATATTGTACACAGTTACCTGGTCATCATGAGTATTGTAACTGCACTTAAAAAATCAAACCCTTCCGATTACAAGTGGAAATTTAGCCTTCCACATTTATATGTTTCCATAAGGGGCGATTTTCCACGCGGCCGGGGCAAGGCGCCGGAAAGAGTTTTACCGAGGGAAGAAATAAATTCGGAAGTTTTGGAGCGACTGGCCGTCGAAACACAAAACGCATTGGGTGAAATACCCGGACTTCCAAGGAATGCGCATTTTAAGCACCCCCTATTTGGTTTACTCAATAAAAAAGCAACGATTCGTTTTTTAGAGATACATACGAGGCATCATGGTAAGATAATTGATGAGATGACTGGGGAAAGATGACAGATGAAAGGATGAAGATTAGGTCTTAGTCGTGTCTCACGGTAGTAGACACGGCGTTAGCTTGATTGAAAACAAAATTCCAATGCGCTTATTTTACGTTACGCCGTGTCCCACATGAGCGGAGACACGGCTAAAAGGTTTGTGAATCAACCTACAGCGTTTCGTCAAACAAACAAGCACATGATACCATCAAATAAAGCCCATTTATTAATAAATTACCGTGGTCAACTTTCCATCAGGAAAACCCTGATTTGAAAAGTTGCTGATGGAAATAAAAAAAAATCCGTAACCAAAAATCTACTGTTGAAGGATCCATTTTCGGTTACGGACATATTTTTCAGGTTTTTACTTTGTTGCGGCAGCTTTTTCCAGTTTGCCCTGTACATATTCCATGTACTGCTTCCGCTTATCTGCGCCAATAATGGCATCGAGTTGAGCAGACCTTGCAGCAACGGCAGATTTTGCGTATTTTTTCTTTGACGCATCATCTCCGCCATATCGGTCAATACGATCGAGGTTACTCAGAAAACAAAGGTTTACATTGTCCACATCGTTCAACTGATCATCCGATAGTCCTAAACCTTTCAGATATTTTTGATTATCTTCCCTGAAACCCTGGAGCTTACTCATCTTTTGCTCATTGGAAAGGTCTTCCCATTTTTGGGCAATTGCAGAACCACTCATGGCAAACGTGCCCATAAAAATAATAACGATGATTTTTTTCATTTTTTGTTTTTTAAATTAGTATCAGAAAAAAGTTAAGTTGCTTTTGCTAAAACACTTATGAATTACACTGTTTTTTTAACGTTGTTTGTATAATTACGCCTGTTTTTTAGGCGGAAAAGTTTCTATCGTAACCACCTTAATCTTCCCGGTAAATTTATTGTCCCTTTCCTTGTAATCTTCCGAAACCGGTGTTTCATGGTCGGCGCCAACATTCCAGCCTTCGTCGGCCGAGTAGCCAAAAGGCTGCGTACGAGGTATGTAGCCCTCGGCCACTTTTTCATCATCCACATACAAGAAGCATTTACCGCCCGAAGCCGGCCGGTAGGCATCAATCACAAATTCATATTTTAGGGTATGCTGCCCGGCTGTCAATGCTTTAGCAGAACTAATGTTGGTTCTTTTTTGCCCAAACCAGTTGTACTCATGGTGCAGCTTACCTGCTTTCATATACAAAGTCCAGCCACCAAAGCGTCCGGCTTGTGCTACAATTACCCCATTGGTATTGGCATTTGCCAATTGCACATCAGCAGTAATGGTGTAACTGCGGGTTTTTACATTTATGGCCGCAAATTCGGAAACGCTCATGCCATCATACAAATTCAGCTTGGTGCGTGGCCCCATTAAATCGGGTCGGCCGGCAATCCGGGCATCAAAACGTTCATAATTCCTATCGTCTATTGGTAGTACGTTGTACTTAACCACTTCTTTCAAAAACAATTCCTGCAGCTCCTTCAGTTTTGCCGGGTTGGCAGCCGCCAGATCGTTGTTTTCACTGAAATCTTCGTTTACGTTGTACAATTGCCACACATCCTTATCCAGCGTGTTGAATGCTGCTGTTCCCCATGGCGATTTGTGTATGGTTCGGGCCACCCACCCCTCATGATATATGGCCCGGTTGCCAAACATTTCAAAATATTGGGTCGTATGCTGCGCAGGCGCTTTTCCATCATTAAACGAATACAGCATGCTGGTGCCTTCAATGGGCCGTTGCTCAATACCGTTTACCATTTTTGGTGCAGGCAATTTGCAGGCCTCATATATGGTTGGCGCAATATCAATGGCATGGGTAAACTGACTGCGAATTTCGTTTTTGTCTGTAATGCCATTGGGCCAGTGCACCACAACACCGTTTCGTACACCGCCAAAATCGGATGCCATTTGTTTGGTATAGGCAAAAGGTGCATCGGTAGCCACTGCCCAGGGTACCGCAAAATGCGGATACGTAAATGGGTTTCCCCAATCATCGATATGCTTGTACACATCATCAAAATTCTCCTGCATGCCGTTCAGGCCCACCAATTCGTTAAAAGCGCCATTCATGCCTCCCTCGGCACTAGCACCGTTGTCGCCCACAATGTAAAACACCAGTGTATTGTCCAGTTTGCCCATTTCCTTAAGTGCGTCAATCAGCCTTCCTACTTCATGGTCGGTGTATTCAGCAAATCCTGCAAAGGCTTCCATTTGGCGGGCAAAAAGTTGTTTTGCTTTGGGTGATAATGTGTCCCAGTTGGGCAAATCGGCAGGTTTTGGTGCCAGTTTGGTGCCTTTTGGCACTATGCCCATTTCAATTTGCCGGGCCAGTGTTACTTCACGCAGTTTGTCCCAGCCCATGTCAAACTTGCCTTTGTATTTGGCAATCCATTCTTTTGGGGCATGGTGCGGCGCATGGGTGGCGCCCGTAGCAAAATAGGTAAAGAACGGCTTATCCGGGGTTAATGTCTGTTGCGACTGAATCCAATTGATGGCACGATCAGTCATATCGGCCGTGAAATGGTAGTTGGGCGTATGCGGTGTTTCTACTTCGGTTACACCATCATAAATTTTTGGTGCCCATTGGTTGGTTTCGCCACCCAGAAATCCATAAAACTTATCGAAACCCGAACGTGTAGGCCAACGGTCGAAGGGTCCGGAAACTGAAACCTCCCAAGGTGCCGTTTCGTGATATTTACCAAAAGCTGCAGTACTATAACCATTCTGCCGCAGCACTTCCGCCATGGGTGTTATTGTTTGTGGCCGTACACCTGTATTGCCCGGGAAACCTGTGGCCATTTCCATAATAGCACCCGCATTGTTGCTGTGGTGGTTGTAACCGGTAAGAATGGCTGTACGCGTTGGTGAGCAAAGCGCGGTGGTGTTAAAGTTGTTGTAACGCAATCCATTGGCGGCCATCCTATCCAGAACAGGCTCACTAATAGGGCCTCCAAAAGCGCTTGAAGCACCAAAACCCTGGTCATCAATCAAAATCACCAATACATTGGGTGCGCCTTGTGGTGCTTTTACTTCAAAACGTTTAGGCGCTTTTGCATTGCGGGCATCCAGTTCGGTTTGTGCCGGGTAATAGGTTTCTCTGATGGGAAGTACCGTACGGTCGAAATCATCGGCTGCATCCGCCGCCGGGTTGGCGGCAGCATATTCCTGCGGTTGACTGCAGCTGAAAGTGAACATGGCAATGACTGCAAACATACTGCCTGCAAGCATATTTTTTTGTTTCTTATTTTACCTTTTTATGTGATGGTGTTATTTTTTGTAAATCGTTTTTCCTTCCTTAATGGTTTCTTTCAATTTGATATCTTTAAATTTCAATTTACCATTCAAACCAGGTCCTGAAACCGGTTTCGGCCCCAATTCTACCTATCTGTTCAATACTTCCATCATCCTTGCTTACCGTATGATAATCCAATAACATCGTTACCCCGAAATGCAGGGTAGAATATTATGTATTTATCTTATTCCTTTTCTTCCGGGATGGGCGCGGCATCAGCAGGTGCTTTATCGGCACTAAGTACGGCCGAATTGTTTAATTAATCCAGCAAGGCTTGCACCAGCAATTCGTCAAAACCCATAACGGAAAATAATAACACAGGTAAAATTTTATGGTCATCAAGTAGTACTAAACAATCAATTTTTCGAACCAATCTTTTACATAATTATTAGGTTTCCCAAAGGCACACACAAAAAAAACGCTCCTTACTCGGTTATATCCATTTTCAATACAGTTACTTTTTCCAGAAATGCCTGCTGATACGTTGGCCCTATCGGTATACTTTTGTTACTCAGCTTAATAAATTCCATATCAAACTCCAAAACCTTTTGCAGCGATACCAAAAATGATTTGTGCACCCGTACAAAGGGTAATCCCTCCAGAAATTCCTCCATTCTTTTCAGGTTGATTAATACAATGTTTTCTCCTTGGATGGTATGAATGATGGAATAATTTTTAAATGCTTCTATACATTCAATATCATCGACCATTAACTTCCTGAATTTCTTATTGGTTTTTATAAAAAAATATTCCATCGTTGGAAAACGTTTTTGTTTTTTGTACAGGAGCCTGTATTCTTTATAATTATTGAAGGTGCAGTTTACAGTCTTCCTGCACAGAAAACCATGGGAGATAGTTTAATTTTGCCTAATTTCTGAAATTGGAAACAAAGGAGGCTGGTATAACCGGGCTTTTTCAACTAAAAATGGAATGAATGGAAAAAAAAACCATGAACAGGATATCCTGAAAATAAAACAGTTCCTTTTAGTATTACAGTAGCACCGGGTAAGATTTGTTTATTTTCTGCATCTTTAATAATTGCCCTGAACAAATGTTGGCTAAAGCCAATAGAAGCATAAACCATTGCCATTAATGGTAAAATTCCTTTTAGCATTCTATAATTAGTTGAAAAAGTAAAATGATGAACGGGGATAAATAGTTAGAAAAACGAATGAAGGCAAATAATAGAAAGGATATAGCCTTCAAAGCGAAAATTAGGGTTATTCGGCAATGAAATTTTTTCTTGAAAATCGGCAACTAATTGATATTGATTTATTGCCATTCTATTAAAGAAACCCCAAGCCCAATAGTAGTCTGCTTATGGTTGTAATCAATCATACTTTCCCCATACCCGTGAAAAACCTGTACATGGCCTTTTAAATGACCTGAAATAGGCAAGGACCAGTCTAATTGAAGCGAGCCATGGCTGTTTTCTCCAAAACGAAGTGAGTGCCTGGCCAGTAAGGATAATTGATGCCTTTTAAGGACATGTGCAATGAGTAAATCGGCTCTCCCCGTATAATCCTCTATTGCCGGGTTTTCATCATCCTCGTCATTAAGCCTTATCCACGGCCTTAATAATAGGGTCCAATCCTTTTTCTCAAACCCTGCTTGTAAAACGATCCTGTTCCAACTGCGCGAAAGCGGCAAAGTGCGTCCGTTGGATTGGTGGTTGAAGCCGATTCCCAACATCCTTCCATTCAATCCAAACAGCTTGTATTTTGTTGCAAAAGTGAGCATAGCTTCGGGTTCGTAATTGGTTTCCCGGAAAGGCCTTGATAGATCCTGATTATAAAGCTGCCACCTCGAACTTTGGGTATATGCCACCCAAAGATCCCCATAACCTCCAAAAATGCCCTGTATTACTTTGGTTTTCAAACTTAGCTGAAACTTCAATTCAACTGCATTCAATGGAATTTCCTGTGATACCGAGTATTCAGGATTTTCGCTTTGTGGCTTTGTATTGGGATTGGACGACCAATTGCCCAATAAAACATAGATTGGTTTATAGGGAACAATATTGAAAGTTCCATTCCTGCTTGCGGAATCCAGTTCCCATCTTGCAGTTAACGATTGTCCATCTGTTACAAAAAGGCTATTCTTGCTTTTTTGGGCAGCAAGCGGTTGTTGGAAAACCATTAAGAATGCAAATACAATCAGGCAAGGATACAAAATTTTACCATACTCAATAGTTTTGAATTTGGAGGTTTTTTTATTTAAAAAATAATACATAGAATGGGAAAAATATACGTTGATTTTAAAAAAAAATGGAGCAAACTTCTTGTGGATAACCCACAAAAGTTGCTCCGGTAAAAAGGAATTGTCTTGTTTTTTTCTTAAGGGTAATAACAAATTACTTTTCGTTAAAAAAAACTTAGCCGGCGTTCTAATCCCCAAAAAAATACTTAGCCGGCCAACACCGCCGAAGCCGTGCTTTTTAGGTTGCCTTATTTATCTTACCTGGGCCGGCTTACTGGTAGTTTGTGTACCCGGAAACCTGAAAACAAGGCCGCCACCTAAACCAAACTGGTAAATACTGGACATAGAAGAAACTCCGGCACCGGCACCGCCTGTTCCAAAATAAAATCCACCGCCTACCGATTGAACAGCCGATAATAACTGTGCCTGAAGCTTGATACCCACTGTCTCAGTTGCCCAAATATTGGCACCACCCCTGAAACCCCATGAAAAAAATGTTTTGTCATTTTTATTGCTACTGGTTGGGCTTTTTCACTTGTTACATTTACTCCAGCCATGGCACCTCCAAATCCTTCTACCCTGCCGCCAGGTTTGCGGAAATAACGGTTGCCTGCCAGCATGATATAATTAATACCGAGATCGAAATTGGCAAATTTTACCCCATTGTTATAATAGTTAAGTGGGGCTGTGGTATTTTGCCTCAAATACATCAATTCAACGCCATAATTAGGATTTGCCATAAATTCAAGGCCCGCACCCCATTGATAACCACCTTTTACAGTACCATTATAATAATCGTTTTGATCATAATAGGAATCCACCTGATCATCAAAAACATAGGACGAATAGGCGTTTAACCGTATGCCCTGGGCATAAGTATTGGAAACCCATAATACCAGGATTACACAGAAAATAGAAAAGAGTTTTTTCATTTTTTTAAATTTTAGCTAAATTTAGATGGCTAACCTTTTTAAAACCAATCCATCCACCTTCCCGCTGTTAAGAATATTGGAATTACAACAAACCCGATCCTTGAATTAAGCTGAACCATTTAGATTTAAAAAGCTAAGATGTTAACATATCAGGATATACCAGGTGGCAATTAACTTTAAGGCCTTTTTTCCCTATAAAAATGTAAACACCTTGCGGGCTTTCTAAAATATAGCATGGATGATGCTTCTACTTTATTCCAAAAAGCGTTAAATCCGCTCTGCCATTCAGCACACCCTGCGTATCATACCAAAACTCTATAGACTTCAATTTCCTTTTGCCCCCTTTCAAATCAATTACCCGGCTCTCACCGCCTTGCGGAATACTAAAACGTGTTTCTATATTTTCCGGTGCCCCGCCGTCATCATAACGCACCACTAACCGCACCATATTAAGGGGTGCATCCGTTACTTTAAATTTTATCCTGCGGAAAAAATCGTAGGGGCCCGCAACAAAAATGGCATCATGATCAGCCGCTAATTTCGCCTGTGCTGTTCCGAGTACGCGCCAGGAACCGGTGTTTCCCTGACGCGGTTGTGATACAACTGTTTGCGCTTTTAATTCATTGACCACTCCAAAAAACATAAACAAGGCTGTAATCAAAGGAATTGTGTTTTTTCTCATTTTGATAGTTTTTAAATTAAGTAAATCATTTACCTTATTCCACCTGAACCACTTCATATTTATCCTTTCCATCAACTTTTACCGGGGCATAATAGGTTTCGCCAATTTTCACATAGGTCTGGTCACCTATTTTTACTTCCTGCCCGCCCTCGGGTAAGTTTTGTACCGTAGCACCCGCTGGCGGAGGAACCACTTTATATTGCTGTCCATTTTTCTCATAATATGCACCCCCATAATAGTAATTAGTGGTATTGTTTACCACCACTGTTTCATAGCCCTGAGGTATAGTGGTGATTGTGCCACCCACCGGGGCTTGTACAACCGTATAGCCGTTACTAGCTGGTTGGTACCACACTCCCTGATCATAGTGGTATTGTGCACTATTGACACTTACAATAATAGCAGTAGCCGTAAGCGTAGCAACGAAGAAGCCCCATGGATGCCAGACCGGGCCCCAATAGAAAGGCTGGTATGGGTGATAAGTGTATGGGTGATAACAGTAATAACTTCTGCCACCCCAATAATATGGTGGCCGGTTGTAATAATTGAGATTGTTATTTCGAACCACGGTATTCTGATTATTCTGAATCTTGATGTCCTTACTGTTGTCAATGTTAATGTTTACATCGCCCCGGCTGTTATCTACATTTACGTTATTCCCCGATACATTATTTACGGTATTGCCACTTACATTTTTATTGCCGGTGTTCTGGACATTTGTAGCGTTACGGTCTGTTGTGGCAGTTTTAGAACCAGTCGTTCCTGTGGAAGGTTTTGTGGTTGTATTTGAAGTGGCTGGTTTTGTAGTTGCAGTTTTTGTGGACGATTTAGAAGTGGTTTTTGCTGCTGGCTTTGTTGCCGTTTTTGTACTTGCCTTTTTTTGCTGTGCAATGCTTTCGACCGGAATATTAATTGCTGTTATTAATAATACCACTAAAGCAAACCAACTTGATTTTTTTCCGCTTTTCATTTGATTATTTTTTCGAATTAAAAAAAACTACATTAATTATTTATTACAGCCAATTCCCAGAGTCGGTCCAGATTTGGATTCAGAATAATATCGGTACGCCTGTTCATTAATTTACCTTCTGCTGTTATATTATCAGCGATGGGTTTATACATGGCCCTGCCACCGCTGATAATGCGCTTAGGATCAATTTTGTATTCATCCAGCATTACCCTTACAATAGCGTTAGCTCTTTCCGTTGATAGCGACCAATTGTCTTTATATCCCGATTTTATAGGATCAGAATCGGTATTTCCTATTACATAAATAGAAACACCTGGGAAATCATTAACCACATCTGCTATAACGGCAAGGGCCTGTTTGCCTTCCCAGCCTACTGCTGTGCTGCCACTTTTAAACATTAACTGGTCATTCATGGTAATATGCACCAGGCCCTTCTTAAAGTTAACATCTATGCCGGCATTATAGAACTTAAGCAGGGCCGTATCAACTTTAGCATATATCTGCCTGAGGGATGTACCCTGTTCGGCCAGTGCATTATTTATGGCCTTCAAATTATTGTTTAGTGATTCTTTAACTATGCGGCAATCCTGTGCTTCTTTCCCATAAGCAATATTCTCTTCCTTTAATTCCCCAATCAGTTTTTGATTTTCTGCAACTTGCTTATTTAGTCCATCTACCTGGCTGTTAAGGGTTTGGATTTGAGCATTTGCTGTTTCCAAATTTTTACTTGCACTGCAAGAAAAGATAACTGGCATTAAGGCCAGAAAAGATATTTTTATTACATTAAATTTCATGTGTTTATTTTTATTGTTTTTTAATTGTCACTTGGAATGCCCAATAATCATTTCGCTGGGAGTGCACCGGCTCGTGGGCATTTCATAGGTGTACTTTTTTTATTGCGCCACAGCATTTCGTAGCAGTTAATAATTTCTTTTATTAATTCTTAAGTTTCCCCTTTTACCCTACCCATTCCAGCTTAAAAATAGATAGTTTAAGCAGCTGTTATCAACAGGCTTATTTAATTAGCGGCTTGCTTCAGTTTTTTGGTATTTACATACGTAAAATTCACAGCAACCCTGAACATATTAGATTCGGCATTATTGGGGCCGCCCGCAAAAATGGTACCATAGTCTGCATACGCGCCTAAAAAGGGAGCAAACTGATAGCCAATACCGGCACCGCCGCCAAGAATATTCTGTTTGTTATCATCTTCATCACCGTCGGTAGTGGTTTTTCCCCCTACCCTATACAACAGGTTGGCAAATGCCCAAAACTTAGGATTGAAATTATGCGATAGGTGATTTTCAAGGCTGAATAAGGGGGCCTGTTCTATATTGTCGGCAAAGGTTCCTCTTGCGGGGTCGTTGTTATCGCCAAATAGCATAAGTGCCGGCGAAATTTCAAGCCAGGTTGCCTTTTTCATGTTTTTATTTAAGGGAATAGCCATGGGTAAACCAATCTGATAGGTCGGGCGGTTGGTTCCCAAATTCAATGCCTTACTTGCATCATATGAACCGGAATACCAATAGCGTAATTCTCCAAACAGCGAAAATTCCATTGGCTTTTTCATATAACTAAATACATCGAGTGCCGGTGCGCCTGCCAGCCCAAGTTTGAAAGCTACAAATCCATCCGAAAATCCGTTTGCCGATAAAGAAGTGGTAGGTAAAGGAATTACCGGAGGTACTTCTTTTGCCGAAGCCGAAACCGAACCGGGATTAACCATTACGGATACCTGCGCAAAACGGCCACCTAAAGAGAAGGTGCGATATAGGGTAACCGGAAAGACATTTATTTTAACTTCTGCTTTGGGAACCAAAATCGTTCCTGTTGGATTTAAATTCTGATTCATCCCCAGCCAGCGGGCATTAATGGCCCATACATCCTTGGGTAAAAGGATAAATGAGCGGGGACCGTCGCCCTGGGCAATTGCTGAAACCGATACCAAAAAACTCAAAACCAATAACCATCTGAATTTGAAAGAATGCATATTTTTTATATTTATTTAAAACGTGATTGAATAATTAGATCTTGTAAAAAATCAGGGTACCGCTTTTACCGGGGGAATTTTCCAATTACCACTCATGAATGCATCTTTCGGCCAATATAACCGCATGGTAATGCTAAACGCATCCTTTCCGGCGGGTAGCCAGTTGGATACTTTTTCTTTTCCCGGCGTTTCATGTTGAATATAAATATCCAATGAGCCGTCCTGATTAAATTTTAGCTTTTCCCTGTCGCCAATGGCATACCTGTTAATGGTATTTGCTACCAACAATTCATCCGGCCCATACATAGTAATAGACCAAAAGGCATTGACAGGTGGAGTTTGACCCTTTTCAAAATGGATAATATATTTATTCGATCCATTTAATTTTTGCCCGTTTTCATCTACCTGGCAATTTGGATAGCAGGCGTCCACATTCAAATTTGCACCAAGCCCTATCAGCGCTACCAGGGCTCTCGACATATAATTCGTACCATAGGTTCCCATACCTGTTCGGGTAATATTCCAGCCGTTTTCAAGGGTACCCATTTTACTGGCTGCATCCCTTAACTTTTCATGAACGTCAACCGGAATAGCTTTAAGTTTTACTTGGGTTATAGCATCGTATAGTGATAAATCAAACTGTTTACCTGCTCCTATGCCCACCTTCTTCAGTTTGGCCAGGATAGCAGAATCCATTACAGGTGGTGGGTTATCTTTCATTAATAAATTCAGCCTGTTTATAAAAGCTTCTATATCCATATTTTCAACGAGTGCAGGTGGTGGAATTTTTGGCAGGGAGGTATCTACTGGTTGTAGTTCAGGTTTATAAGTTGTTCCCCAATTGCTGGCAGGTGTAAGTTGGTATCCATCCTGAATGGTTTTTACTACGGTTGCCCCATCCTGCTTGTTGTTGGTTTGGGTTCGACCTAACATCCAAACCATATTCGTCGGCGCTTTTAATTCGCTCATACCGGCAGGGATAGCACCTTTAAATTCAGGTCCGGTTATAAAAAAATTTCCTGCTTCCGTACCTGTAGTACGTTTTCCTGGTGATGCAAAAACATTCGTATAAGCATCGAGCATGGGTAATAAATAATACCGGCCTTTTGTATCGGGTACGGTGAGAACCAATGGCTCATTGGTAAGATCAAGCCATGCCAACGAATAATACGTATCGCAATTGGGCTTTACTACATCTTTAAAATTGGCATCGGGAAACGTGCGAAAATGTCCGAATTGATTAACAGGTGCGATTGGTTTATCGGGAATGGGAGCCGCAACATTGGTACTGATTTTCTTGGTGGCATCCATCATTAACATTGGGTAACCATATATATAGGCTTGTTGTACAAAAGCGATAACAGAGTCGGATGACAGTTCATCATCTGCAATTATATCTGTATTTGATGCAGGTGAATTGCAACCGATTATGCATGCAGTTATCACACAAATCAGCATTACGGCGATGGGTAACTTTCGAATCATATACTTGCGTTTGTAATCAAAAAAACCTGTACTTAATCATTTGTTTACTCAATGGAAAGCCATGGCTGTAATCGGGTTAGTCAAAATCCAAATTGCCCTGTATTTTCTATTGACTTCCAGTCAGATTTTTTTATAAATTTTCCAACAAGCGCATAGTCTCCAATGACCAATTGCGCTTCCTGACCTTTTGCTGGCCTCTGGTTATTAAATACCGGTACTTCCCTTGTACTTAACTTAAACGATGGTGCTGGCAGCATGTGACGAAGGATGAGTACCAGCCTATCTTTATAGAGCCATGGCATAAAATTAATCCCCATCTCATTCACCTTACTTCTTATATCACTTTTGTCATTTGCCACCACTACATAAACAAATCCATCGTTACTTATCTTTAATTGTTCATCAAAAAGCGTAATGGAAGTATTGGTATATTCATTCCCCTGGCTAAGAGAAAAGTAACGAACGTTTTGGGAAATATCGCCCAATTGGGTGGCATGTGTAGGTGCTTTAAACCTTACAATCAGCACATCATCCTTTCGCCGAACTACAGGCATTACGATGTAGTGGTTATCTTTATTGGGATAATTCCCACCCGAATTGAAGTTGTAAGAACCTATAGCTGTTGGGTCGGTATAATGCCTAAAAATGGGTACAGTAAAAATTTTACTGATGATAGGCTCTTTTTCCTGGATAGAGGCAGACGAAGATGCAAGCAACTTTCTTTCCTTACCCGAAATCATCTTTGGATTGGCAGTAACCACCCCTTTAAGTTTGGCAACATCAGCGGGTGTCATAGGTGATTGGGGAATACTTGGCTTTACAGTAACCAACACCCCGTTTTCCAGCAGGCTAATCTCCGGAAGCGGCTTATTAGCATAAATATTCCCCTTTGCTAAGTAATACCTGAGAAAAACGGATGCAATACGTACTGAATCAGGAAGAATAATTTGATTTTTGAACTTACCGGTTTTACCCCCCGGCAATATATAAATGGTATAAGATGACGCATCATTTTCATCCGGCACTATTTCATAATCTGCCAGTGCCGCAATACTGCTTTTTGTATAGTCGTTGTACAGGTTGAAGCTAAAATACCGTGCATCGGGGATTCTCCCTTTTATGACGATTTCCTGCTGTTTATTGTTTTCCCATCCGTACCTGAAGTAAACGGCATTTTGATCGGGATAATAAAGCAAGGATGGGTCACTCCCCACAAATGGCTTTTCCCACGTTGGCGCCTGTGCATAAGATGATTCCTGGTTGAGAACACATAAAAGTAAAAACCATACGCAAATAATTAGTCGGCAAAGATTAGGTGAATATCTCGCTGCTGATGTAAAATAAGTCACTATGCTAACAGGTTAAATGATAATTACGGATCGGAAACGAAATTATCATTAGGTGTTAACCAATCGTACTTTACAAGAACCTGTGTTGCATCGTTTAATCGATTTCAAACAATAAATACAAAAGTGGTATTACGATTTTCCGAAAATTTCGGAAGGTGGTTTGCCGGTTTTTCTTTTCACGGCCAATATAAAAGCGGTTCTGGAATTAAAGCCACCCATATTTCCCAACACTTCCAACGTATATTTAGTAAGGTAGTCAGGATTTTTTTCAGTAAGGTCAACAAGGTAAGAAACCCTAATGTCATTAATAAATTCACTAAAATTCATACCATATTCCTGATTAATCAGCGTTGAAATCAAATAGGAAGGAATACCCAATTCGCTGGAAAGATCCTTAATGGAATAACGGAATTGTAAAAAAGGGCGGTTATTAATAAAATGTACTTCAATTATTTGTTTATAACGAATAATCTGATCCATGCTTAAAGCATGACGGCCCTTTGTAACTACTTCGCTTGTTTCAGCAGGAGATGTTGAAACATCTGTACTTTCTATAACTTCAACAACATCTGTATTATCTGCAACTTTCGCAACTTCTGCAACATCGGGCATAGGAAGCCAGCTTTTAAGCCCATATAAAAGGTCGGGCTTTAATAGCAGGTAAAAACAAATGAAAAAAATAGAAAAGGTTAAGGTAAGCGTTGAAACCCGGTAAGGTTCCAGAAAATGCGTTATTTGAAAAATGAACCCTAATATCAGAACAAAAAATGTAGAAGAAAGAACCAGGGTCAGGTAAACAAACCATCTGAAAATTTGATTATTGTTGTGAATTTTCAGGATAGGACTCCTGTTGCTACTTTTCCAGCGTATTAAGGTAACATAGGTTGAAATGATAATTAGCAAACTATAAACCATTCTAAAAATAAAGCCTACTCCTTCGGGGAGCATTCCTTCCGGCTCGCGTGCACCGAAAGATTTATTTTGGATTGCCTTGTTAATAATGGTAATTTTCTCATTAGCAGGTAATAAATAAAAAGGAATGAATTGTGCAGTATATAATACAGCCGGAACAAAAAATAAGAAGTCCATTTTTTTGAAGTGAAGGACCTGATCAAGTGATGATCTTACATATATATAAGTAAGGGGAGCAACACATAAACTAAAAAATACTGGGGTTCGGTAAAGATGAGGGAACCGTAAAAACGCAGTAGAGATGTATAAAAGATAACCAAAAAGCGGATAGGAAAGACAGAAAAGAATAGCGGCAAGTATGCGTGAAGAAAATGATTTATCCTTACTAACGGTTAGTAAAATTATAGAAACAATAAAACCAAGGAGAGAAAAAAAAGCGACTAATACATATAACCAATAAGAAGATCCAGTCATTAATTAAGGTTTAATCCATAAAAATACAGATTTGAAAAATATTAGAAATATTTAAAGATGTGTTTGGGATGTCTCTGGATAGCATTAAGGACTATTTTGGAACGGGATAGCATGAAAAGCACCGAACAATAAAAAGAGACTGCCCCGTTTTGGGGACAGCCTCTTTTAAAAGATTACTGCAGCGGACCCGGTCACGCCTTTGGCGTAATACACTCCTACATTGCCTGTCAAAAAATTTTCACTATTAGGTACAAACACAAAAAAGCCTTTGCAACTTAATGCAAAGGCTTTTTAAAGATTACGGCAGCTACCTACTCTCCCACATTTCTGTGTAGTACCATCGGCCATGAGGGGCTTAACTTCTCTGTTCGGAATGGGAAGAGGTGAACACCCTCGGTATAACCACCATAAAGAATTCAAAATT
>JBGSLS010000067.1:0-20750 GCA_041740575.1 Chitinophagaceae bacterium
AGCTACCATTACTTTGGTGCTCAACCTCGTTAACTTAACGAGGCTGGGCCTTGCATCCCTATACCAATGGATTCTCATTGTAATGAGTGGCAAATTTGGCAGAACCAAAATTGACTGGAGTTTATGAGCAGACTCTAATTATTCCGAACGGATATCACACTATACTATATTCAAAGAACTTTGTAAATGCTAATTTAGCACTAATGCCAATCCGTAATTATAAAGGTAGTACTATTGCTAACCACTTAAAGTTTATAATGATATTGACGGCTGTGGTTTAGTTTTGAAACTTCTGAAAAAAAACACCCGCAACGTCTCGTTCTTAGGAAAACTTGCGAAGTCCAAAAGAAAGTAAGGGGATAAAAAAGCTGTCAAAAATTTTACCATCAAGGCTTCGCTTCTGTCGACTTTTATGGTGTAAATTTTTCAACTGTATGATTTTCTCTAAAGTCTGGCGGCAAAAACATCAACTTTTCAATAAAACTTAATACATCATCGAAATTCCAAACTTCTCCAAAAATATCACTAAATACCTCTTTCGAATTTTCATTATCTAAAACTAATCTGTCTACTTCAAAAGAATTAGTTAGCACTTTAACTATGACTACGAATGATTTATTATACAGAGAGCCGTACCAAATTAGTAGTTTTTGATTATTACTATCCTCAAGGCGAGGGAGATAGTCGCGAAAACCAATACCATATAAATAATCTAAACTAATCATTTCCCTCTAGGCTTATAAAATGACAAATTAACGTTTGTAATGTTACCATCAGAATCTTTATAAATAGATGATACGGAAACTTCGGTATAGCCTAATCTTTTTGCCACTTTACCTGTAAATGTCCCGAAGGCAGCATCTTTTGTACTTTTATTTTCGCTAAGTAACTTACTAAAAGTCTTTAAATTATCACCCATTTCACCTTTTGACCAAGTACCAGCAATACTCTTGACCTCATCATATTCCTCAAGCTTTTTGACTAAAGATCCAAAAACATCCGCTCCACGCCCCTCTAGGGTAGTTCCCTTTGTCCTAATCCACAAATTAGCTTCTCCAGCACTTAGGCTAGCACGACCAACAATAATATTGTTTGCGTCCCGAATAACATCATCAACTCCGTCATCAATTACATTAAGTAAAACAAAAGGTTTTATTCCTTCTTCCTGTTTAACAATTAGGCTCCCCTTATTTAAACTCCAAAATGAACTATAGATTTGGCTTGGCAATTTAGATGTAGAGAAAACTTCACCCTGTGTTCTAATAGTACTGGAAGCAGTTGGTCTACCTTTAGGTCCGCTAGTTGCTGCCTGTTGCATTTCCAAATGCCCATGGACGATTAATAATTGGTTCCCAATATTTTCTACAGCATATGCAAATCCGGAACTATTTTTACCCCTTTCGAGTCCATCCCGCTCTTGCATTTGATTCCCTATCTCTCCAATTTTATAATACAAATAAGCTAAACCCAATTTGGCGTGGTCTCCAAATGAAATATCAGGCTTTTTTGCTTCAAGCCCATCAAGATCAATAGCTTTTATGGGTGTATTACTTGCAAACTGATAGGGTGTTAATTCAGGGTAGGATTTGAAAAGTGGATCAGTTGAAAGGAAACGTCCCAACCTGGGATTATATATTCTAAACCCATAATCATATTGATTACCTGTACTGGAAATTTCATTATCATTTTCCTTCCCATTAAACCCATAACGATATGATCCTGAGCTAGTTGAGCGCTGCGGCATTATCATACCGAACGCATAATAGTCTTGTGCACTCACTATTACCGGCCGATATCGGCTTACCAATGATGCATTCCCCGTATTGGCCAAAGATGTTTTCCGGTCGCTTACAACCACTAATACATTCCCAAGATGATTAGATAACTCAAAGAACTTATTTCCCCGCTCAAAGATATATTTTTTACCAACATTAGCTCCTACATTTATTAAAGGAATGGGCACGGGATCAGATAAATTAACCGTATAATTATGCACAGCCACCCGGCTGCTGCCATACAAATTTATTTCACGCTGCCATAAGCCTGCACTATCATTGGTGTAGGTACTCATTACATTGCCGCTTGCATCGCGCACATATACGGTTTCGGCATTGTTTACCTTTTTAAGTATTCGGTTGCCACCTGCATCGTACCGGTAGCTGATTACTGTGCCGCCTTTATAAATACTATCAATTTTTCCATACACCGTCCAGGTTATACGGGTAATGCCTTCGGCGCTGTCAGATACTAAATTTCCGATGGCATCATACTTATAATTCTGATTTTGCTGATGGTCGATATCCGAATTAAAAGTACCGGATGCAGCATTATCGCGCACAAAGGATAACCGGTTGTTGTTACCATAATAATTATAACGTTGGTCGTCCATTACCGTGTGAGCGGTAGTTGAAGTAAGCCCGCGCCGGATGGCTACCGTTATATTTCCATTGGCGTCATAGCTAAAGGTTTCATTAAAATAACTGATCGTTTGCCATTTCAGGTAATTATCGGCGGGGCGTATAACCGGGAATGTACGTGTACCCTTTATCCTGTTTAGCTGATCGTAATTATATAGCATACCAAACATGGTATTGGTACGGGCCACATGCACCGGGGCTGTAAACATAGGAAGGTTATTAATGACAGCCGCTATATTGCCATTATACAGCGGGTAAAAATGAACCGTATCTGCCGTGGGTACAATTTTTTTATCGATGCCCGTAAACGGCCTTACACCTGATGATCCTATATGCGTATAATCATTGCTATTATAATACAAGGCAAACCCATACGCATCATCGGCAAAAAGGCTGTTATCGCCGGGCCCGGGTGATGATGATGCTGTGGGAGTAGCATCCTTTCCCATATCATCATTGCCACCATTGCGGCGAAGGCCTGTGCTGTTTACGCCTTTTAACCATCCCTGCAGGGTGTAGGCATAGTCCAAACCCTGAATCTTATTTTGTCCCAATTCAGTGCGGGCAAGCGGACCATGCCGGTAATATTGGTAAGCTGCATCCTTTTCCCAATATACACTGTCCTGGCTAACCCAAACTTCGGTTAGCCGGTTTTCGGCATCGTAGCGGTACCGATGATAATACCTGTCGGCGGGTGCTATTACTACATCATCCACCCTATAGGAGGGTTGATAACTTACTGCATTTACCTTACCACTTATAAGGTCGTAACCATAATGTATAATTTTATACTGGTTGGCGCCTTCATTCACAGTATATAAACCACCCTGCTTATAATGTTGCATTAACTGGTACACATTGCCATGTACGTCGTAACTGTAATAGGTAGCCTGGGCATAAGCGGTACCCGGCTGCTGACTTTTAAGTGTTACAGATGCCAATTGTGCGTTATCTGCATCCTGGAACAGGCTGAAACTCACCCTTGACCGTAGGAAAGATTGTTGAAATCTATCGGCAGAACCAAAAGGTCGCGATACAAAATCATATCCTGTTCGGGTAATTTGTTGGCGGGGCAGCAAACTATTATTTGTATTCAGCCATTCCTTTAATGCGGCAGGGCTGCGACTAATGGAATTATTCATTGTGTCGGTATGCTGCTTTTGCCCTACTTCACCTATCCTACCTAAAAAATCATATAAGGTATAGCTATACTGACTATCCAATTTTTGCCGGGCATTTTGACTAATAGCAAGCCGACCAAGCGTGTCGTACCAAAAATTGGATTGACCAGCATCAGGGGTAAATTGTGCAATTACCTGGTTAAGCGAATTATACCTGTATTGTGTTGTAAAACCATAAGTAAAAGGATAGGTATTTCCTGTATTTATTGCTGCTTTTACAAGTGTTACCAGCGAATCAAGCGTTGGCCCTATAGAATCAGTATAAAATATATTCGTGCGGCCGTTTCTAAACCCATCTACTCCTTTAGGTGAAACGGTTTTCACAAGGTTGCCAGCCTGGTCATAATAATATAGCGTATAATGGTATTCACGTTGTGGTCTTTTTAGCGTAAAACTTTCATAATCGATGGCTTTGAGGCATTTGGCCCTGTAAGCAGTATCAAAAATATTAGTGATGCTATCTTTATAGAATTGGTAACGTAAAGTTGCTTTTTGTATTGCAAGGTCGATACTGTCTGCACAAGTAGGCGGTGCGATATAATTAAGCTGTGTAAATGTTTCATTAGCCCCGCCGCAAAGCTTAGGCAAGTTATGGGATATTGAATAAGGTGTACAAGGGTTGAGCGTACAGCCGGATATAGTATCACCATTATATAAAGCCCAGGCAGAATCACATGAAGGCTGGCAAAGTTCCTTTATGATCTGCGAAATTTGGTTGCAGGGTTTGTCAAAATCTTCAAAGAGAATTTCCTGGCCAGTACTATCTCTTAGGCGTATCCAATCTATCCTGTAAGATCCGAAATAGGGATTAAAATAAAAGCCATTGAAGGTTTCAAATGGCGCATGGTATTGCGCTTGAATCCTTTGGCTATCTATATATAGGATGACGGAATCATAGGTAAAGTCTACTTTGTAATTAAACCAATTTTCCAAAACATCAGGCGATGTACTACCAACAAGATTACTATTTAAAAAGATATTGTTATTTTGATTGGGGCGCCCTTCAAAAACAATAGGAATATTAAAGAAATTGCTATTAGGATTACCTGTGAGATTAAAATAAAAACGATTTAAAAGCGTATAAACATTAAAAGGATCCCACTGCCATTGATTATATGCATGGCCCGTTTTCGGCATTTTCATTCTTGCTTCCAGCGAAAAGGGTTTAAAACATAACGTATCATAGTATTCAATAGTCGCATAAGAATTCTGGGTATAGTTTTGAGCATTACCAATAAGGGGAACATATTGACTATTTGTCATTAAGCTGCTAAGTGGAACAACGTCTATAGTACCTCCCCCATAATTACTTCTCCAATGCGCTGCATTACAGCCCGCTGCATTTGGCTTGTACAAATAAGGCCGGTTATAGGTTTTTCTGAATGCCGCTACTGCCGTATCCTGAAATATACATTCAGCAACGGAATCACAGGTATTAATGAAATCAAGGTACGTGATATAATGATAAGAAAAACCGGTATGGAAGTTCATATATTGCTCATACAACAAATTTTTCGCCAATTGAAGTGTATCGATGGGTTCAAGCGTAACCGAATCATAAGTTTCAGGTTTTATAATGAAATTGTATTCGCTGGTAAACGCATTATGTAAGGCTTCAATCGTTCCGCAATCAGCACAGGTGTTGGTTGTACCACACTGGCCTATAAAAGGTGGTATTTGAATAATGGCACCATCCAGGGTATCACAATTGGCAGCACTTCCCTTTTGACAAATGGCCAGCAATTTATTTACTTCCTGATCGGTAAGCGAAGACTGGTACCGCATAGCTAAATACCCGGCAAAAGAAGGTTTTTCACCTGCTGAATCACTATAATACCAATTCTGAAGCATTCCGTTAAGATTACCACAGGCACACGAATCCAACGCCCCACCCAAATATGGAATGGAGACCTGTGTAATAGCATTGGCCTTATAAGGTGCTGGTGTGTTAGCTATTAAATAGCCATTACAGGTTAATGTATCCGCAACAAGATTATGATTTGTATAAAAATTACCAACTGCTTCTATAAAATCAGATGGTTTGTTTTCTATTACGCTATCAGGCGCAACGGATGAAGCCCCGGCAGGATGGTTGATATCACCACCCCGCCTGCACACATCCAGTAAAATATCACGTAAACTATCTTTTTGAGCCACATTTAACTGGCATGCACCTAACTGTAATAACCAGGTATCCACATATCCATTACAAGAAGAATCAATTTGTGCGTACAATAAACTATGTAAGTGCTGATTTCCTGTTGTTTCATCCGTTACTCCACCCATTAGTTCAGAGAAATAGGTAGTATCGGGTGAAACAAACCGAAGGTCTCCTATTTCTGATGTGGTAAGGGTCGGTGTTGAAGCAATAATACGTTGAAAAATCAACTGCTCTTTGGCTTGCAGGTAATATTGAATAAAAGTATTCCATAATATATCTTTTTGGGAATCGCAAAGATTGGTTGTATCCAATGCACCTTCAACAAAACTATTTCCATTTAAGTAGTTAGTTTCACAAGCTGGGTTATTTACCCATTCAGGGCAATGAGCTTCAACTGATGCAAGTTTCCATATGGAAATTATTTCCGATCCGGACCAACCCGGATTTTGTAAACGATCTACTAAACTATCCTTAAACGAAGTGGGTAGCAAAGCTGTATTCCTTGTAGCAGGATCGAGATTCAGAATATTATGAATATATCCCGCATGCATTGCTGCCCTGAAACTTTTGACTGACTTTACATCCTCGTCAAACCGGTAACTGGGTTGAAGCCTTTCTGCTTCTTTTAATCGTGCATATTCAGGATGTAGCTGAAGAAGGGTGTCTGCCCAGGTTGTTTCAAAATACCTTATAAATTCACTTTCTGTAAGCTCTCCCGGTTTTTTTTGTAGCCCCGCATCATTGGTTACATATGCCGGGTAGCCTAAAATATTTGTATAATCTTCAAGGGTGCTATAATAGGCGGTGGTTCCGTCAAGTTTGAATATACTAAAATGCGTATTTGCAGGCTCATTATGCCCATACTGTCCTGTAATGGGAACCATATCACCCAGCATTTCCCTGCGTATAACATTTAAATTATCCATTGCCATTTCCTGGCAATACGACGAACAATTCTCCAATGCCTTTGCCCAGGCCATATGCACTTCGGGAGAAAAATTTGTGGTGTCGGCATTAATAGGAATGCCTACACTCGTATAGTAGTTTTGCCTGAATTGCTCAAATGTGCCTAATGATGAAATACAAGATTCGCAACTTTCAATGGAACAACTAACCGAATCCAATACAGCCGTAATTTCTTCCTTAAGAAAATCTTCGAAGGTTTTACAAGTATTTTGTAACGTAAACACACTATCAAAATATAATTGATAGCTGTCCTCCCTGATGCTAAGCGTTTTGGTAATGGTATAGGCGCCTTCTTCCAATTCCATGGTATGCTCAAATGCAAATAATACAGCATTGGCAAGGCTGTCTATTCCTTTAATACCATGTAGCGTATCAACGCCTATCTTTTCTAGCGTACTATCAAGCACTACATCCCCGCAATCATTCACCACACTAATATTAAAGTCATAGAGGCAGTCGTAACAAATGGTATCAGCATTACAATTCAACAATTGTAAAAGCGGCGGCTTTAAAGCATATTCCAGCGTATAATCCCCCCTAACAGGTACCACAAGGCCCTTTGTGAGTATGATACTAAAATCTTCAACCTGCTGCGTTCCCGGTCCTAAAAGGTTTTCTGTTACATAATATCCAACATTGCTTTCCAAGGGGTTTAGGGCATTTCGATTGGTTGTATCTAATTTGGGTGTTGTACCTGCCAATGCTGTTGCAATGGTTCTTCCATGCATATCAACATAGCTTACACTGTATTGCCCGTTGGCATCCCTTACCATATTTTTCTGATAATGGCTGGCATTGCCAACTTCAGTTCCAAACAGGGCATACAGCTCATCCTGTGAAGGTTTACCATAATAATACCGTGTATCATGCAAACCAATCCGGTGGTCGGGACCCACCCCACCTTGTGAAGCAATCCTGCCTGTGTTATCAAGGCTGTAAACCGTTTGGGTAAAAGGGAAACCAAATGCTTTGGGTATAAACTGGTTCATACCTGTACCCGCTTCAGTATTTTGGGTGCTATAATATTTGGCAGCACCCGAGTTTTCACCCATGGATTCTGCGGCTTTTAAACAGATAGCCTGCCCATTAATTAATGTGTCAAAATTATTTCGGTCATATGCGGCATTGTTCAGGCTATTCAACGAAAAATTAGGTGTGTAGGAAAGCAAACTACTTAATGTGGGTGCAGGTAATACTTGAATAGAAGGCCTGCCCTGGAAATCATAGATTGTTTCTGCTACTATGCTTTGATTGGTGGTATTATCCTTGGTAACGGTTTGCCGGGTACGAAAACTTCCATCAAAATAACTGACAACAATTTTTCTTTTTCCCTCTTCAGCATAACTTGCTGCACTTTGCCAATTTAGATTTCGTTGAAAACCTGCAAGTGATACAGCACCCGGTGTTGACCACCTACCTTCTGTTCTTTGTCCGTTAGGCTTCAATTTTATTGGTCGCACCCGATAAAAAAGCATTCCTCCTCCATCATATATAATAGGTATATTATAATTGCTTTCAAAAAGCGTTACCCGGGTTGCATTGTGTTTAAAAACAGCGTGCGGTTTATTTGCAACAACCCTGTAGCTTAAAGCGGATGAATCTACCCATGTCCATTCAAGGTCATACTCCGTAACCATGGATGGATTAGCAATGATCCAATTTACAGCTAAAGTATCTATTGAATTATTGTCTATTGGATTGGTGGGTACAAATAGGGTATTTATGGAAAAATTTGCGCAATCGTCCCAAATTAAAGTTTTAAAGGACGATATTTCATTTGTAAATAATAATAATTTTTTTATATCTGTAAAACCATTTACAATCACCAGGCTGTCAATCTTAATTTCACATCGCTTGATAACATCGAAAGTACGATAAGCAACCGGGTAGTAATTGCCAGCAGTATCATATTGAATGGTTAATGTATCTGCTACCGGAACGCTATTAGAATCACCGGAATATGCAGTCAGGGTATATTTAATATATAATTTTGCAGTAAATGGTCCTGGTATTTGTTTGATTGAATTTTCATCTAAATAAAAGCTGATCCGGTTTCTCGAATGATGCAATTGCTCCAGTGTGCTATTAGCGATAGCTATTGCATAAGAAGTATCATATATAGAAATTGTTTCACCATTGGTAATGGTATCATGAACAGGGCGGCCAATATAGGTAACCTGTTGTGCCTTTGTTTCGCCAGCCAACAGAATTACATAGCACAGTAATAGCCTTACTATAAAGTGCGTTATTTTAAGGGAGCATAGTATAATCCTGTTCATAAAAACCATTTTAAATAGTTAAGGTTATATAGGCTTTAATTACCGGTTTCATTTTCACGTCTTATTACCCTGAAACCTGGAAAGTGGGGTGAGGCCAAATAGGTTCCATCAGGATTTCTGGTAATAAAATTGGATTCCGAAAATAAGCTGCCATTGGTGGGTGTGTTTTCTTCGTAGGAATAATACATTTTCATAAGGTATTTCTTGTTTTGTGTTGATGTGATTTGGCTTGAATTGTTATCATTATTTGGTGTTTGTGATGGAGTCTCCATTTCAGGCACAGGAATAAGGTATTCTCCCCTGAATAACGCCCCTTCTGCTTTTGAATAGTACAACCTGATTTCATTAAATTCTTCCGGTTCTGCCGATACTATGGTCAGGCGGGCTGTATCATTGCTTTGATTGCTAAAATAAGTAAACTGAAACTGAGGGTTATTCATGAATGATTCGAAAATGCTGAATGGGTTTTGGCGAAAGGATAAACTCCCATCCGCGTCAGTGATAGAATCTGCAAAAATCGATTGCTGACTTCTGTAAATAGTTATATTCCACCGATTGTTTACCAGATATGAAATATCATGATCAATGGTGATAAAATAATTGTCTTTTAGTGAATATACTTCATAAAACATACTGTCAATCCTTTCAGAAGGCGCATCAGCGTAAAACATTTCTGTAATAACCTTTGTTGCAATAAGTTCATCCGAAGCATGTTTTATAAATATTTTTTTAATTGTATCTGTCGCCTGTGCAGTACTTAGTGAAATATTTTGAGCATTGAGTAATTGAATTGCACCAATTGCTAACAACAAAATATATAAAATTACATGCTTCATAATGTTGGTTGTTTTCCTATGTTTAAAACAATTTAATTCTTCAGTAATGCACTCCTTGTTTCCTTAATCGTCATGATTCCTTTTTCAGTTTCTTTTTTCACCCGGATAAGTGTTCCGTCATCATCATATTCGTAAAATGTAGCATAATTATTTTCGTCTAATTCTGCCATCAACCTTAAAGAAACAGGGTCATATACAAAACTCTTCATATTGGAATAATAGGGATGGATGCGGATGTCGTCGAAATAACTATGGTTACCAACTTCTCCCGTTGATTTCATTTTTAGGCGTATATGCGAGTGTTCATTTGAAACTGCAATTACCGCTTCAAACCGCTGCCATCCTTCAATAACAGGCCCTGCCGCTTCCAATGAATAAGCTGAAAGCCCTGCATTACCGGGTGTATAAAATTCAATGGAAACCAGGCTATTTGAATAATTTTCAGCACCACAGGGTAAGGATTCTCTCAGCCAGGTGCTAACCAAAATACTATCGCCTTTTGTTGGAGAAAATAAAGGCAGCAAACTAGTAGAAGTTGTTTTGGTTTCACCATCTTCCGTCGCCCTTATCCATATACGATTGGTATCCACGTTCATTACTGAAAGTTCGCTTTCAAAACTTGCTGAATCCCCGGATCCCACACGTAGGGAATAATAGCCTGAATGACTGAGTGTATCTGTAATTCTTTCCTTTTCCTTACTCCAATCAAAATGGCGTTTAATCCTTTTCTGACAAGTGTCTGCACAAGGATTTACTTTAAATCCATAATCTTCAAAACCATCAAAAGCTGCTTCCCGGTTTTTGCTGTTCTGCGTAACGGCAACAGGCAATGTATTCAGATATCCATATTGGCCTGATGTGTACCTGTTTAATGGATCCTTTGTTTCAATACTCATACCCCTTCTGTCGTACAATGTGTTTTCAACATTGGCCAGCCAATTACCGGTATGTTGGGGTGTAAACCATGAGCCATCATTCTTCCAGAACCAGGTAAATCCTGCGATGGCACCATTGGTTCGTATATTGGTAGCAACAGTGGGATTTGTTTGTGCCCGATCTGCATAATAGGCATACGACTTATAGGGTCTGTAATTACCAAGGATGCCTTTAAAATAGGAATTTATATAGGGTAAGGTATCAATTATTGGTTGTTGAGCTATGCACAGTGGAGTATCAGTTAGTATTCGAACACATTTTAATGTTGATAATTTATCGTTTAATAAGTGACAACTACCACTAGGACAATTAATTTTACCCTGATAATAACTAATGTTTATACCTTCTAAACTACTTGTTGAAAAAACAATCTGTAATGCTGTATCACCAATTTCATTTTTAAAAGATTCAATTTGAGAGCGGGAATTATTATATATTTCCATGCCAAAACTGGCATTTGGAATATACGGTATATCATGCTCAAACTCTACTCTATTAAGGCCAGCGAAATCAATTATATGTTCACCTGCAGTAAAGTATTTTGGGAATATATGCCAATACTTAAACAAGGTTTCGCGAGATATATTGGAAGTAGATGTGTTAAGAAGGGCTTCACAATCAATATTTAAACGAATATCGTGGGTACCACCAACCCCAATATAATAAATCTTTGATTCAGGCGCAGTAAACCTTCTTACTATTCCAATAAAAGAATCTATTGGCGAACAAGATGTACATTTCCCAAGCCATAGTCCAACCTTGTTCAAACGACCATTGGTTGTATCAAAGTTTGGATTAGACCAAAATGGAGTGTTTGTATCTATAAGTTCAAAGTGAGCTGATGAATTCCATATGTTATTGGCAAGGGTATCAAATAATCTTACCCCCCCATTAGTATAAGACTCATTTGGATTTAATTGCATAGTTCTATTCTCTTGTGAAATCACATATGCTGTATCCTCCAATATTTTATTACATAAGCCAGTTATTTGATTAAAATCATAACCATCCGGACAATTGCAAACCGGCATACAACTATCAATCACCCAATAATTATCCTGTACCCTCCAATCCTCCTTCATTTCTACTGCACCGGCACTCAAAACCTGAATCGTACTGTCAATGGTAATTTTACTATTCGTAATGGGTGATTTAAGGCTTTGCACAGAACCTACAGATGCACCAACCAGATTTATTCGGCCACTCTTTACAATTTTCACATCAACGTTATGGGTACCTGTTTGGCCAACCGGAAAATACCCATTTTCCGTAAATCCATACTCTGAAGTGGAGAAGGGTTTTCCTTCACGCGTTACAAAAAGGAGATTTGAATATTGTTCGTTATTATCAGGATATGTACTTACCGGGTCAGTGTATGTTTTATCTGCCGTATCGGTAGCCGGGGCAGTTACCCATAACCTAAGCCCATCAGGCTGATGAATATTGGTAACCACCACTTCATCGCCAGGTACAAAATATTTTTCCAACGCTTCTGCATCTAATTTCCCATCTGTAAAAACCGCATTTTTTACAGATGCTTTCATATTGCGGTAGGCTGGACCCATTCGGTCATATGCCCAATGTGCTGGCATATTAAAATTAAAAACAGGGTCATCAAATTCATTATTGGTGCGGGTAATAACCACCTGGCCTGATACTGCATCATACACCAGGTTTTTGGTGGAAACCACACTGCCTTTATCCACCACCAATACACTATCAAGGATACCTGTTTTATTTACTACTTTGGTTACGGCAGCCGCCCTGTAATACGTTTCTTCCCATTGCGGTGGTTTTAATAACCTTGGAATTAATACAGGAAAAACACCAATATTAAAAAAGTGAAAGTTTGCCTGAACACCACCGGAAAACATCCTGCTTTCCTGGTTACGTAAGTCAGTCATCACTTCAATATTCCGGCCAATAGCACGGGTTGAAATATTGCCTTTTCTATCTGCAACAAATACTTCACATTCCAAGCGGGAACTTCCATTGACGTATGGGGATGATTTGTAATAATAAGTTGTTTTAGTAATTGGTCTTACTGAATCACCAAATGCATAGGAAGCCTGAGATTTCATTTTTCCATGCATATCATTCAATTCTATTTTAAAACCCTGGCTAAAAGCATAAAACTTTTTAGAATTTACCTTGAAAAAATTACGGATAGGCGATTCAAATTTTTTAAACCCATCCGCAATGGGCGTTAATGCATCTTCGGTTATCACAGGAAAATCCTTTGCTGTATAAAATTCCGTTTCATCCCAACCGGTTTGAGACTTAATATTTTTGTGGTGTATTGATCTTACCCTTACTTTACTATAGCCTACAATGGGTGCCGGTAAAAATGATTCCATCAACGGACCTTCCGTAAACACCGTTGTGGCAGGCCCCAATAAGTTTCGCTGATCATCATAATTTTCCAATGGAAATTTCCATGGATTTTCTTCACCACCTGCAAATGGCTCATAGGAGGCAACACCGGAACTGAGTGTTTCAGTTTTGTTGCCGATCTTATGCTGCATGGTGTACTTATATTCCTGCCCGTAAGTAGAAGCCTTACCATTTGCCATGCTATCCCAACGGTCATACATTTCCACCCTTGCAACACGATAACCACCTCCAATTTTACCGCGGCCACTATGGTTTAACCGGATAAATGCTTTGCCAGGTAGAAAATATTTACACTTACCTGTTTTTTTAGATTGTTGAATAAAACTACTCACCAATTCGCCTGCTGATTTAAATGCTGAAATAAGTGCTGTTGCAAATTGGCTTACTTTTATTTCATCGGTAGGAAATTGAGATCCGGGAAATGCTTTTGATGGTAATTGGTTTCTTAAAAATTGCAGACTTGCTTTGGTAATGGGGCTTAAATCCCCCGTACCGGTATTTTTTCGTTGTGTTCCTCTCAGCTTTATCCATCCAATATTTTGTTCGGCAATACCGGGTACCATGCCATATTCTCCGGGTTCAAGCCTTGCATATAATTTTACAAACTCATATTGGGTATTATTCAAATCAAAAGCCGGATCAAATGGCATTTTTATGCCTATCCGAATATACAGGTAATCGAGCCCAGTAAGGTATTTGCTGAAAAAGTCAGTTTTACTATTGATTGATTCTGGCAATTTGACAAAAACATAACGCGAATCGTTTGCATCATTTTCATTTTCATAAAGGGCTAAACCTGCGTTGGTATAATTATTGGTTTTACCCAGTTTAACGATTTCAAAAAACTGCATCGCCTTCTTATGCTGTACATATGCATAATCATCGGCCTCATAGGCAACTTTCATGGCACTACCACCCGGTAATTGAATTACTTTTAATGCCCAGGGAGCTACATTAACGCTTTTCCCGGCTAATGCGGCATTATTCACCGGGTAAGGATAGTCATTGTTTAATAGATTACCGGGATTATTCGAAGGGTCTTTTACATTTCCCCAATTGTCTGTCCAATTTCGCTTATAGGATTGGTTATTGTTATATTCAAAAATGTAAGGATTTAATTTCCCTTTATTATTGTTATTATAAGTAAACCATATTTTTTTCAAGGTAAGTTTTCCGTGTGCTGTATCGATAGAATTAGGCATACCCTTACATAACGAGTAGTCATATTCAAAATGAACAACTTTAATGGGCCGGGCAGCCATACCATTGGCTACCAGGTCAGATTTGGAAAACAATTTAATTTCCTTTAATCTGTATAACCTTTTACCTGTTTCTTTAAAAGATACTTCTGAACTTATGCCTAAAGCATCATTTCTTTGTTCCAGGACAAATGCCGCAACCATCGTCTTGGATTCCAAACTATTAAGGTACCAAATTTCCTTACGCCCATACATATAGGATGCCCGGTCATCCCGGAAATCAGTTTTCAGTCCTTCCGAAACACCTGATACCACTTCATTTTGATTTGCATTTACGTTCAATGGGGTTTTCCAACCAAAGCCACCATTATTCTCCGCATAATGTACCCTCGTATAATTAAACTTTACAGCATCCCCTCTATCATCTTCCGATGGACCATCACCCGTAATATCGGTATAGTCCGGGCTTTTTAATGATGTCAGCAAAAACGAATTAGCATGCGCAGGCGTTATCGTTCTTTTAAAATATTGTTCTGTTGCCTTATAATCCTGGGTGATGGTGGGTTTATAACCCAGAAATCTACCACCAAGTATGGTATAATCAGACTGAACAGGAGTTTCGGTAAGCGTACTATCATAAATATTAGCATTTTTGGCCATGCTATATTCTACTTCCTTATTTTCAATTGTATATACTGGTAGACCATATTCATAAGTTCTGCCATCTGTTTGGAGTACTTCTATGTTAGCAATATGGTGATTCTTTCGGATTACATTATCTCCTCTTGAAATATATGTAACGCTATCAGGGTTGGGCGAACACCCAAAATGAAAATAATTAATATCATAGCTGACCAAAAATGAATTTCCCTTTTCTTGTTCTTCAGCAACAGTATATTGGGTTACAACCTGTGTACGAGGCTGCCTTTCATCGGGCAATAATTTGCCGGATATATTTTGGGTAGCGACTACTCTGTTCTGCTTGTACAGTTGAAGTTCGGGCTTAAGATAAATCTGGCCCGAACCAAAACCAGCCTGTGACAGCCCGAATTTTACTAAATTCTCCTTGCCAATCAAACTATCAAATTGCTGATTGGATGGCAACATTTCGCCAGGGTTTTTAAAATAAACAGGCTCTTGAAGTTCAACCTGTTCGTCAAATTTTAGTTTATTTTTCAATCCGTTGTTTTCAGCCCATTCGCTGGTTGTACTGGATGCAAGAACAGCGGCAACATTTAATCCGCCTTTTATAATTGAACCACCACCCAAATCATAACCTGCACTTAGGGATGTACTCTTTGTTTTTACATAGTGTTCCCCGGTTAAGCCTACATCTCCACGATAGGGTCTGAACATGCCGCCTGTACCCTCTGCGGCAATGGTGAACACATCATAATTATAGGACGGCACCGCTATGTTGTAGGGTAAAGGTCTGTCTTTGTAATAGGTTTCCTTTTCTCGCGAAATGTCCGTGATTTTTTGATTGCCTGAATCCGCCTGATACTTTGATAGATTCAAATACCCATACGCAGGTTTCATTTGTGTTTTATCCATCACATCAATGCTTGTCTCACTAAAGTGGCCTGTTACACTAAGTGAACCATGCAAAACTTTATATAAGAACCCGAAGTTCAGGGTGAAAACTCCAGCCTTAGTTATATAAGGGGAAGTTATGGTGGGTAAAGCAGCATGCCTGGCAAATGATAGGTTTCCAGCGGGTACCCCAACAGGGAAATATGGTTGATTTTTTAATTCACTTTCTGATTCTTTCTTGCTTGCAAATGTATATCCGGTTTGTAAACTTGTACCCATTAGTCCGGTTCGTGTGCCGAAATTGGTAGAAATAGATATATCACCAGTAGATTGCTTATCAAAGTCTCTTATCGTACTTGAAAAACTAGGCGAAATAATCGCTCCTTCCTGGTTAGATAATTTTAGATCCAATCCAAAATTAAACGTACTGGAATCACTTATACCCTTACCTGCCATTGAAGGCTGATTTGCTTTGCTAATGGAAATGCTTGGGTTAATGGAAAGATCCACCCCAAAACCTGTACGATTATTATAAGTAGCCGCAAGCCCAAGGCCAAGCTTTATAGGACTGCCTACTAATTCCGGACTAAAGGAAAGGCCGGCACCAACTGTAATATGTCTTTTTGAATCGAGGGTTTGAATAATGGAATCTTTGCCATTAAAATCATCCGGAAGACCTCTCGTATTACGGGAAATAGTACCGGGATTAATATTCCATCCAAGTCCCACCCAACCGGCTTCCTGATCCATAGATATATTGCTGTTGTAATTAATACTAACCGGATAACCTCCTACATCCATTAATGGAATATTATAACTAAAATCACCTGTAAACAAATCAACTACATTAGAAGCCCCTGCAGGTTTAAATTGGCTATGTTCCGGTTGACTGGGACCGCTGGTTTCAAAAGTTTTTTTATTATTACTAAGATGAATATTTTGGGCTTGATTTTCTTCTTTATTCCCTTCCCCTATATTAAATTTCCCATTTAGGTTCCAACTTTCTTTTGCATTTTTCTTTACCGGGAATAATGGAACATCAAAACGAATATCCGGGTTGGTTTTTTGAAATCTACGCCCGGAAAAAGCTTTTGTTATGTAATCATGGTATGAAAGCCCCGCAGCCAACACCATTTCAGAACCCATTACTATCAATAGAAATAAGGCTACTCCTTTTTTGAAAACCTGAGAGATACTTGCTACCATGTTAAGTTATTGAAGGTTTTACTAAATTAATTTGCGTCCATTAAATAACAGGAATAAGTAGCACCGGATTTTAACATCACCTTTAAGAGTAATATTGGGTGTTCAGTAATATTTCCAGCAAGGTTCCAATGCAAATAATTACGTCCCCCTTGTAAGGTTAAAGTTTTGGATGCAACTTCAGATTGACCCTGGTTGGTTATGGAAACAAGACTACAAAAGGCTTCTCCATCATTCGTTTCATTTAAAAAAGTAAAAGCCAAATCTTCTTGCATAGGATAAGTATTCATTATACCCGATCTGGATAACTGGATATAATATTTCCCATTATGGTTTTCCAGTAAAGTGGTGTCTATTGCCCCAATTTTAAAGGACCATGCATCCGTCTTGGTTCCATATGAATCCCCATTACGCGCTATAACCTGCCAAACATAGATTTTCCCGGTGTCCAATTGTGTGCCTATGGATGCAAGCGGGAAAACAGGGCTTGTCAAATTAAATGCAGATACAACCGGGTTGTTTCTTTGTATTGCTTCTAATTTAGGCTGTCCCGGATATTGTTCTACTACAATCAAATCATAAAGTAATATGGGGAAAAGCGTGATGGGAGCAGGGGGCATCCAAATAAATACAGGTAGTTGATTCGTAGTTACCGAACTATCTTCCGGCATTAATAAAAAAGGGGGCGCCATAGCTTCCACATCTACAGGCATACATTCTACCACCGGCGCCGTTTTACCATCATTAAATATAAGTTCAAAGCAGAAATTGTAATACCCAGCGGGAAAAAATCCCGAATTTTCCAATTGATAATGCATTTCCTGAATATCAATAGGACCTGCAATATTCTCATTTAAAAGTGTTGGCCCATTAGGTATTGAAAAATTGGCAGAAATTGCATTATAAAACACCGTACCGTTCATACGATCTTTAGCAACAATTTTCATCTGTGCGGAAAGTGTTTCGGTACCACTATTTGTCAATAGTATATTCCACACATAAGGTTTCAAAACCATGCCAACACCGGGTACCTGTGGTACCATAACTACCTGCGCAAACAAGTTGGTATAAATAACCATACAACCTAAAATAAATATCAATACGGCTTTTCGCATAATTAAAAATTGAACAATTTTAAAATTTCAACATAAATACTGCATGCCCCATCATAACGGGTACAAATTTATTTTGACTATAAAATGGCAACATTTGCCTTTCTCCTTCCAACGAAAACTGGCCAAATTGAAACTTCATTGAGCGGAGTATCACTTTATACCCCCATTGATTGCCTACAACACTTCCATTATGGTATTTTATTATAAAGGACTGCTCCCAACCTTTGCCCAATTTAATTCCGGATCCAACTCCGTATGTAACCAGCGTGTTACCTTTTAATTGGTTATACATCAACATACCTTCAAAGTGCCACTTATTCCCCCGGTTGCCATTGTAATTAAACCCAATAAAATTATTCATAATGCCTGTAGCGGAAATGGTATCCAATTGTTTTGTTTGAAGGAATGTGCCTGATAGTTGAAAGCTGTGGGTAAATGAAGGCTTTATGATTTGATAGCTGGCGGATGAAATAAAAGTTTGAAAATTTATTTCTGCTATATTACTATCAGGCATGGCTACAAGTTGGGTAGAAGGGAAATAACCTAATGTTACAATTGGCCAATTTTTGAGCCTTACTGTTGCCATTGCCTGATAGAGTATATTATTTGCTGATAAATGCTGTAAATAAGGATACGTGAATGCGTTTTTACGAATACCCATTCTAACATTAATTTTGTTTTCAAAAAATCGCTTTTGAAGATTTGCCCGAAAAGACTCTTTAACAGCTTCACCAGGGTATATACCCAAAGAAAGAAAACTACTACCTGATTTGGAATAGGCACCATCAATATTCGCTTTCAACCCAGGGAAAACACCGGTATATTGTATGTTGAATGCTTCGTTATCCCTGATAGAAAAATTAAATATCTCACCCTTTGCTTTTAGATTAGTGCCTGGAAGTGTGCGCATTTCATTTACATTGGATTTTACAAATTCGATTTCCAACTTCTGATTTTTAAAAGGTAAAAAGTTTAATTGAAACCCGTTACCAACAACCGGAATAGTTTTTGGGTTTTGCACTGCCTGATAGTTAAGCATCATAGAACCCATGTAAACTGTGTAGGATAGCTCATATAAAGGATTAGCAATTAATTTATACCTTCCGGTTATAGTTGGCTGTCCTTTCATGGTACCATTTGTTTGTGGAAACAAGAAATTTCGTTGGCGATAGTTTGAGATGCCTGCTGCTATTTCAAATGTATGCTTACCTGCGGTAGTTACATTTAGCCCGGTAATGGGCCAATTAAATACAGTAAGCTGGGATAAGTTAACTTCTGATCGCCCAATTTGAATTTGTTCGAAAGTATTTAAAAACCGTGCAATTTTTTTATTACGATCCGGTAACATTTCTTTAATATAGCCATTACCTTTTTGCGTTGAATTTTTCATCGCCTGGTTTATTGCAGCAGAAACATTTCTAATAGAATCACTCACCATGCGCTTGGAACTATTATATCTTTTTACTATCTCACTTTTCTGTTGCTGGAGACTATCAATTATATATTTGTCCTTTTTAAGTAAATGAAGTGCAGTTCTTACCAAATCAAGAATTTCCCCGTTAATGGGTGTCCTGGAAAATGAACTATCCTTTTCTTTCAAATTACCGGATGATAACAATTCCAGCAGTCTATTCAATAATTTAAGGCTATCCTGTTCACTTAATCTACCTTCAATTTTTTGCAAGGCATTATTCAAAATGGTTTCCTTCCCCTGTTGAATTTTATAGTGGTAATCGGGGCTCAGCATCATTTGTTGATAAGATTGAATCCCTTTATTTAAAAATGCAATACTATCAGCTTTATTTGTTATTCCGCTTACATCAGGTAGTTCTGTTTCTAATGCCTGTAAGCGTTTATCTTTAATACTATTTAACCATTGCTGTCTGTTATAATTTAATGAAAAACTAAATAATCTCGGATAGTAAATTGAATTACCAGCGGACATAGCGATAGTACCCTGTAATGGTATGGCTCCTTCAATTCGATAATTTAATCTTATCATATGCCGATGTATATCTTCTTCCTGTACAATATTGTTGGATAAGGATCGGTAGGTATAATCATATACCAAATCTCCATGCAGTATCCAGCTTTTCTTTTTTGGTAGGGGCAACTTTTTAAATTCTGTCCCATTAATTCCATTGTATAAATAAAAACAAGGTTCACCCCCATTTTTTGAAAAAGGATTTTCAGGAGATAGCCAAATGGTATCGCCATTGCTTACCTGTGCCTGAATATCTATATTCAAAAAAAGGCACAATGCTCCCATCAGACAAAATATCCTATTATTCAAACGTATAAGTTTAAATATACAATTACAATGATGCCATTAACGCGCCGTCGAAGGCGCAGTTATATCAATAAAAAATACTTACAGAAATTGAATAAGGTGGTAAACACCCGAGATAGCGCGTATTGTTAGTACCCTGGTAGTGATTGTATTTTTGGCTTATTTAAATTTTATACATGGAACTAAATAATAAGCCATCCATCCATAGAAGGTCAGCAGCAGAAATAAAGTCAATACTCA
>JBGSLS010000068.1:0-20246 GCA_041740575.1 Chitinophagaceae bacterium
GACGCCCACGCAGGGGCGCCCCCGGCGTGGGCGTCCAAACCATGAACCCAAACCCCAACCACACGACAAACCCCAACCACACGACAAACCCCAACCACACGACGAATCCCAACCTCACGACAAACCCAATCCCGAAAACGACCCCACCCACCAATCCCCATATGGCTTGCACAATAAACAATACGGTGCATCCATACCTCAGGCAATGGATTGGTTTAAAACCAAGACCACCAATGAATACATCCGTGGGGTAAAACAATTGGGTTGGAAACCATTCAACCGAAAATTATGGCAACGGAGTTATCATGACCGGATTATTCGGGATTACATGCATTACATAAATGTGTGCCATTACATCAGGAAGAATCCGGAGAATTGGGGGAAATCGTAATCGGGTGGATGATGATCGTTATCGGGAGGGGCGCACCCCTGTGTGGGTGCCCCTCCCGATAACGATGGGTGTCCTCCGTGGCCACCCTCACATAAACTTCCCCATCCAACTCCACTTACAATTTTTTTTCAACCCATCTGGTGGCCCGGTATATACCAATTCCCCACCACCATTACCTGCTTCAGAACCAAGGTCTATCACCCAATCGGCATGGCGGATTACATTGGTGTTGTGCTCGTTGAATTTTATTTTTCAAGTTCCTCGCGAATAATTTTGATTAATTTTTCCATGCTTTCACTTGGTCTAGGAGCATTGAAATTTACAATATTTCCTTCCTTATTAATCAATACAAATTTGGGAATTCCATTTCCTGTGAAGAAATTTGTTTTGGAAGTATTGTCCACATCTAAAATGCTTTCCCATTCAACATTTTCTTCTAAGGATGCTTTTTCCCATTTGGGCTTTTGGTCAGAAACCGCAATACTTAATAAGGTAAAATCTTGATGGCCCTTGAGTGAATCGTAAAGCTGCTTCAAAAAGGGTGTTTCTCTTCGGCATGGACCGCACCAACTTGCCCAAAAGTCAACATATAATACTTTTCCCTGAAAACTTTCTGGGGTGTATGTATTACCCTTCGAATCTTTACCCATAAAATCAGGAGCTTTTCTGCCTACCTGGGTGGTTAATAAAAAATTTTCCCTTTCAGTATAATAGTTTTTTAATCTTGAAAAGTAAGGTTCTTTCAGCAAAGGGTAGACGTCCCGGAAACTTGAATCTATGCGTTTTAGCCTAGATAAATCTTTTGCAACATATATGCTGAATTCCATTACATTATACATAGTTTTATCTCTAAATGGCTCTTTATAAGTGTTGTATATCCTGTTCAGGGTATAATCCTTTTTCTTGGTAATCCCTGGCTCCTTTTTTTCGTCTATCATTCTTAAATAATCAATATAAGTTGAATTCAAAAATGTCTGATGCCAAGCCACAACCTTATTTTCTTCATTGAATAGCCTTTCAAAAAAATCAGGTGAAATCAATTCATCAATTATCACTTTTGCTTTTGATTCATCATATTTTAATTCGTTAATCCGATAAAAAACGTATTCAGCATTTAGAAAATAATAATAAATTTCAAGGTGTTTTTTAAATTCATTTGCCCAGGGCTCACTAAGGGTTTCGGGGGTAAATGTCATTTTTATGATGCTATCATTTGATGATTTAAATTTTTTATATTCAGTCAAAAAAGTTTCATAGGGTTCTATATACCAAAGTTCATTTGAAGGCTTGAAGGTGTATTTTTTTTCATTTTTCTTATACAAATTTACGGCAGCACCTATCCCGGAAAATTCAATTGATTGCCTTAAAGTGCTATCAGAATAGGCATTGGCAGTAATATTCATTTCGTACCCAGGTGCCAAAAGGATATAACGGTACTGCATATTGTTTAGAAAAATGTAGGCTAACGTGGCACCCTTTATTTCAGTTGTTTCGTAAATGAAGGTATTTTTTTCATCCAACAAAACTGTATCAAATTTGAAATGTCCATCTTCTTTTTCAAACCCAATTTTTACCAATTTGTCATCTGCATTGGTAAGTGATCCGCTTAGCTTGACACTTTTTTTAATTATTTGTGCAGAGGAAATTGAGTTTTGGAAAAATATACCCATGAACAGAAAAAAGAATCGGAATTGCATAGGTTAATCTTCATTTAAGTAAACAAGAGTTTGAATTTATAATTTTCCATAAATCTTATGGTATATATTTTTATCTTCCTCACATAAACCTTCCCGTCCAACTCCCCTTACACTTTTTCAACCCATCCGGCGGCCCTGCATAGACCAATTCCCCACCGCCATCTCCCGCTTCGGGGCCAAGGTCAATTACCCAATCGGCATGGCGGATTACATCGGTATTGTGTTCAATAACAATGATGCTGTGGCCTTGTGCAATTAATGCATTGAAGGAATTAAGCAGTTTTTGAATATCATGAAAATGCAAACCCGTTGTTGGCTCATCAAAAATGAACAATACATGCCCCGCATTTTTTCCCTTGCCTAAAAAGCTTGCGAGTTTTACACGTTGCGCTTCGCCACCGCTCAGGGTGTCACTGCTTTGGCCAAGTTTTACATAACCGAGACCTACATCGCTCAGGGGTTGCAAGGCTTTCGAAATGGCAACAGACAATTTATTTTTTGCATCTCCATTAAAAAAATCAATGGCTTCGTCTACACTTAATTCGAGTATGTCATAAATGTTTTTGTCGTTGAATTTTACTTCAAGCACTTCATCTTTAAAGCGTTTGCCCTTACAACTTTCGCAGGTAAGGTGTACATCGGCGAGAAACTGCATTTCTACCACCTGTTCGCCTTCACCTTTACAGGTATCACATCGGCCGCCATCCACATTAAAACTATAATGGCGGGGTTGGTAACCGCGTATTTTACTGAGTGGCTGATCAGCATACATATCGCGGATGGCATCCCAGGCTTTTATGTAGGTAACCGGGTTGCTGCGGCTGCTTTTACCAATGGGGTTTTGGTCAACGAGTTCAATGGTTGTAATATCATTGAGATCGCCTTCAATATTTTTATGCTTGCCTACTTTGTCGGTAAATTCACCCTTTAGTTTCTGTAATGCGGGATAGAGTATTTGTTTTACCAAAGTAGTTTTTCCACTACCACTTACACCGCTTACAACGGTAAGGCATTCAAGCGGAAATTTTACATCAATATCCTTCAGGTTATTTTGCCGCGCACCTTTTACCGTAATATGTTTTTTACCCATACGGGGCACGGGTTGACGTTCAATCGTCATGGCACCCGAAAGGTATTTTGAAGTAAGGCTATCCTTTGCCTTCATAATGTCATCATAATCGCCAATGGCAACTACTTCGCCGCCTTTGTGGCTTGCGAGCGGCCCCATATCAATAATGAAGTCAGCTTCACGCATCATCATTTCATCATGTTCAACAACTACCACGGTATTACCAAGGTCACGCAGATTTTTCAATACCTTAATCAACCTTTCCGTATCGCGGCTATGCAGCCCGATAGATGGTTCATCAAGAATGTACAATGAGTTGGTTAAGTTGCTGCCCAAGGAGCGGGTAAGTTGTATCCGCTGACTTTCGCCACCACTCAGGCTATTGGCTAAGCGGTTGAGTGTAAGATAGCCCAATCCCACATCGAGCATCGTTTGCATGCGGGTATGCAGTTCTATCAACAGGCGTTTTCCAATTTGTTGCTCATGTACGTCAAGCTGTAGTCCGTTAAACCATGTTTGCAAATCTTTTATGGGCATTTCGCAGAGTTCGCCAATATGCTTACCACCAATTTTTACATATAGTGCATCCTTGCGCAAGCGGTAGCCATCGCAATCATGGCATTCGGTTCTGCCTCTGTACCGGCTGAGTAGTACGCGGTATTGTACCTTATAAAGGTTTTGCTCTACTTCTTTGAAAAATGCATTCAACCCTTCAAAATATTCATTACCGGTCCATAGCAGTTTTACCTGCTCCTTGGTAAGTTCATGAATAGGTTTATGAATGGGGAACTTAAACTGCGGTGCGGTGCGAATTAATATTTTATTCCAGGTACTTAGCTTTTCACCACGCCATGGGGCAATAGCGCCTTCGTAAATGCTTAGCCTTGTGTCGGGAATTACCAGGTCGGCATCAATACCCAATACCTGTCCAAAGCCTTCGCAGGTTGGGCATGCGCCAAAGGGATTATTGAAAGAAAAAAGATTGGGAACCGGCTCTTCAAACTGTATGCCATCAAGTTCAAACTTATTGCTGAAATGCAGCAGTTTTTCTCCATTTTCTTCAAGGTAGCATTCGCCTTCCCCTTCGTAAAAAGCGGTATCTATGGAATCGGATATACGGTGAATATCATCTTCTTCAAAATCGCGACTCACGAGCCGGTCAATGAGTACATAGGCTTTTGCCTTTTTCTTTAAACTTGCTTCTAATTGCTTAAGCGCTGCTGCGTCTTCCAGCAAATCCTCAATGCGAAGGGTTTCTTTACCTGCATAAATGCGCGTAAAGCCTTTTTGCAACAAAATATTAAGTTCTTCGGAAGTATTGCGACGCTCATGTTGTTTAAAAGGTACAAGCAGCAATAGTTTATCACCATCGGTAGCTTCTTTAATCGCTTTTACCACATCCGCTACATCATCTTTTTTTACCTGCCTGCCGCTTACAGGGGATAGGGTGCGGCCAATGCGCGCAAACAACAACCGCAGGTAATCGTACATTTCCGTCATGCTGCCCACGGTACTGCGTGGCGTGCGTGTAGTAACTTTTTGCTCAATAGCAATGGCAGGACATAAGCCTTTTATATAATCTACATCCGGCTTATTCATACGCTGCATAAACTGTCTTGCATAGGCGCTCAGGCTCTCGGCGTAGCGGCGTTGGCCTTCGGCAAACAATGTGTCAATAGTAAGACTGCTTTTACCACTTCCACTTACCCCGGTTACCACTACGAGCTTAAAATGGGGAATATTTACGCTTATATTCTTAAGGTTGTGTGTGCGGGCACCTACTATTTGCAATTCAGGCGATTGGGTAATAACCCGTTCGGGTGCATCTAAAACCGGTTCTAATTCTTTTTTCGCTTTTTTCATTTGCTTGTGCCTGCGAAAGTAAACCCATTTCGCAAAGCTTTACGATGCCTAACATATTAATTTGGTGCACTGTTGTGCTCTTACCTTTACTTTTTTACAAAAGCCAATTATTTTTAACCAAACATGCCTAATTTCGCTTTTAGCATAATTTTTACAATTAGAAAAGCAGCATCTAAGTTATTGTATCTATTTTCACTTTTATAAAAACATTAAAAGCCTATCGCCGCACATTTACTTTTTTGCTAATTATTGAAATACATAGCTTAAAATCCGGCAACTATGGCTTATTACGACGAAATTTCTGATTCCCAGCTTATCTCAGCTTTTCATGATGGTGATGTTAAGGCGCTTGAAGCGCTAATTTACCGTCACAAGGATCGCATCTACACATCTATTCTTTTTCTTGTTAAGGATAAATACCTGGCAGAAGACCTGTTTCAGGATGTGTTCATTAAAATAATCGATACCATCCGTCAAAATCGTTATAACGACGAAGGGAAATTCCTGAGTTGGGCGCTGCGCATTGCACATAATTTATGTGTGGATCATTTCAGGCGGGTAAAAAGAACCCCGGCTATACATTCTTCCGATGGGAAGCATGTAATGGAATGGCTGCAAAACCCCGATGATAGTCCTGAAAAAGGTATGGTTCGCCGGCAGAGTTATGATCGCGTTCGCAGAATGCTCGATCTTCTACCCGAAGAACAGCGTGAAGTAATTGTATTACGGCACTACGGAAACCTCAGTTTTAAAGAGATTGCAGGGCTTACCGATACGAGCATTAATACCGCACTTGGGCGTATGCGTTACGGACTCATAAATTTACGCAAAATGATGGCCGAAAAACAGATTGCATTGTAAAAAAATCGTTTATTTGCAACTGGGAAAAAAAGTAGTTTTCCTGACTTCCCAAGAGTAGTAACGGTTTTACAGTCATGATATTGAACCAACAAAAATTTAATTTTCAAGAATTTATAAATACCCGTGTCATTCACGGGGTTTCACCATATTGTCATTCTGCATTTCCCACCGCACATTACATCCCGGCTTAATGATTTTGCTTGTCGTTGGCCACAAAAAGTTGCGATAGGTTAATGCAGAGTGACATCCAAACTAAAACCGCTTCCGATAACTATTTCGGAAGCGGTTTTTTTATTTCCCCTTTTTGATAAGATTGTAATCAGGGCCATTTGGCAGCATAGGCCGCTTTCATAGCATCGAGGTGCGCGGCAAACTTTGCTACATCCGGGTCGTAGCCATATTGTAACGAGCTCATTACGTTTCCTTCATGATCCATAAACTTGTACAAAGGCTGCGCATTCAGATTAAAGGCAGAAATCTCGAAGTCAAGGTTTTTATCTCCGATGGTTTTTATTTTATCACCCCTTGCATTGGTAACCTGTTCTTGTAAAGGCAATTCGGTACGGTCGTCCACATAAAGTGATACCATTACAAAATCATTTTTCAACCTTTCCAATATTTCGGGTTTGCTCCACACTTCGTTTTCCATTTTGCGGCAATTGGCACAACTCCACCCTGTAAAGTCGAGTAGCATTGGCTTTTTCAGGATTTTCGAAGCAGCTTTTCCTTCATCCAAATCATAATAGGCGGTAAGGCCAAAGGGCACATGGAATTTATCAACGTATTTTACCGGTGCGGGTGCGGCGCTTAATGAAGTACCACCTGAACTGTGTCCACCACCACCGAGGTATTGTAATTTATCAAGGTCAAAATCTTGTGTAGAAGGCGGTGGTAGTATGCCACTCAAAGGTTTTAAAGGCGCGCCCCACATTCCCGGAACCATGTATAGTGCAAATGTGAAGGATATCATGGCGATAAAAATCCTGGGGACAGAGATAAAGGGCAGGTCGCTGTCGTGGCTGAATTTTAATTTACCCAGAAGGTACAGGCCTAGTAATGTGAAAATCACAATCCAGCCGGCAAGGAAAACCGGACGGGTAAGTATGCCCCAATGATATACAAGGTCGGCATTGCTGAAAAACTTCATGGCCAATGCCAATTCTATAAAACCAAAGAACACTTTTACCGTATTTAGCCACCCGCCGCTTTTGGGAAGGCTTTGCAACATAGACGGAAATAGCGCTAAAATGCCAAAGGGAATGGCAAGCCCGAAACCAAATCCGAGCATCCCGATTACCGGACCCATGCTTATTCCTTTTCCGGATGTTTCGCCTAATAATGCACCCACAATAGGGCCGGTGCAGCTAAAGGAAACAATTACCAGTGTCAGCGCCATAAAGAAGATGCCAACAAAACCGCCTTTTTGCGCAGCGGAATCTGTTTTATTTGCCCAGCTACTCGGAAGGGTTATCTCGAAGGCACCAAAAAAAGAAATAGCAAATACCAGGAAAATAAGGAAAAATAGCAGGTTGCTAAAAGGGTGGGTACTAAGCTGATACAATATTTTGTCGCCAAAAATAAGCGTAAGCAACAGGGTAGGAATGGTATAAATTAAAACAATGGAAAGGGCATAAATCCATGCATTGCGAACACCTTCTCCGCGGGTTTTACTTTTTTTAAGGAAAAAACTTACGGTTACCGGCATGAGCGGAAAAACACAGGGTGTAAATACGGCACCAAAGCCCACCAGGAAGGTTATGAGAAATAATCCCCAGCCTTTTTTGGGTGCATCCTTATTTGATTCCCCGGCAACGCCCGTTTCATTGATAACATCGCCTGCTATTGCTTCAGGGATTTCTACCGCAAATTCGGCAGCGCCATTTGGAAAATTATCAGCGCCTTCAATACCCAGGAAATTTAGTTCTCCTTTTATTACTGCTGTACCTTCTTCTGTAACATCTACCGGAATGGTATAGGTAATTTCTTTGGCAAAAACCTGGGTACTATCAGCGATAGCTGCATTTACAATCCATTCACCATTACCTGTTTCGGAAATAGCAGCCATATCCAATTTCGCGCTTCCTGAATCTTTTTGCACAATGGATGAAACAAAGCCATTGTCTGCCTTATTGGGGGTTATGGAAAAAATCCTTAGCCCATCATCGATCGTTGCTTTCAGGGTAATTTCGGCTTTGGTAGCGGAAATTCTTTTTGCGGTGGCATTAATGTTTACCTGTGCAAATGCAGGTAAACAAAGGCTTAGCGCCAGTAATAATGAAATGGAATGTAAAATGCGCTTCATATAATGGTATAAATAAAAAAAAGGCCGCCCTTTAAAAAGACGGCCTTTTTAAAGAAAATTATTGCAGCGTAATGGAGAACGTTTTTTCAGTAGGCGGCAGGCACATTTTATCATCACATGCCATAAATTCTACGGTACCCGTATAATTCGTTTTTACCGGGGATTTCAGCGTCACAGTTTGTGTGAATACTACCGAACCTTCATAAAAAGATACCATTTCACCGGTAGAAGGATCCTTCATTTTCACCGGCTTTTTCGAAGCTTTTACCGTGCCTTTTAATTCACCCAGCGGGTTTTTATTGAAGGAAAAGCTGGTTGCTACGCCTATATCACCGGTATGGTCAATGGTATATATATGCCACTTTGGATCAATGGATGCGGTAATTTGTATTTCGTAAGTTTTACTATCAATTTTTTTACTGGCAAAAGCCCATTTTACGGGGGTTTTTACCTGTGCGTTGGCCATAAAAGCAAAAGATGCGAGTAATACAGTAGCTAAAAATTTCATTTTTTTTTTACATTTATTTTTCAAGCCCGATAAGAATCATTTTTCCTTCCCCACTATTAAAATGGTTCCAAATGCAACAATTAGATTGTAAAGGTATTTTTTCATTTTGTAGCCTTCCAAGGTTTAACAATTTTAAGTGTTAATGGGCTCACCAGAATCCATAGTACAAAAAGAAGAAAATGTTATTTACAATAAATGAACCATGAGCCCATTTTAGCTTATCAACCCCAGTTCTTTAAATACCTGTACACCATCCGTATTGCCCAGCAAGGGATTGCAGGCTCTTTCGGGGTGGGGCATCATGCCAAATACGTTCCGGTTTGCATTGCAAATACCGGCAATATTGTGTATGGCACCGTTAGGATTGGCTTCCACTGTTTGTGCGCCATCCGCCGCCACATACCGGTAAATAATCTGCGATTTGGATTCCAGTTGTTGAAGCGTATCATCATCAGCAAAATACCGTCCTTCGCCATGTGCAATAGGAATGGTATAAGTAACGCCATTTTTCCCTTTCAGGTTTATATTTTTACAGATAAACTTTTGGTTGCTATTGCGCAATAGTGCACCCGGCAAAAGCCCTGCTTCGCATAAAATCTGGAATCCGTTACATACGCCAAGCACTTTTCCACCCCGGTTGGCAAAGTCAATTACACTTTTCATCATAGGGCTAAAACGTGCAATGGCACCGCAACGCAGGTAATCACCATAGCTGAAGCCTCCGGGTAATACGATGCAATCATCAGTTGTAAATTCACTAAGGTCTTCGTCTTTATGCCAAAGCATTTTTACTTCCTGCCCAAGATCGTTTGCCAATGCATCGTGCATATCCCTGTCGCAATTAGACCCAGGAAAAACAACCACACCAAATTTCATAACTAGTATTTTGAAAAAGAAGATGCAAATATAGTTCAATTGTAGCAAGCGCTGTGCCTACATAAGGCCCTGATGTACCGCCCATGAACACGCAATGGCAAGCGCCAGTAACACCCAAAACAGCAAACTTTGCCATTTCGGGCTTTTATCGCCTGCAAACGCGTAAGCGCCAATGGCTGAAACCGGTAAGCTAAGCAGGGTAAGTCCTTCGAACAGATTGCCTTTGGGAAAAAATAAGGTGGGTAATATAAAAATGCCCATCATTAAAAGGATGTACCAGTTTTTACGGGTTTGAATGAGCATTCTGCGGTTTACATTTTGCCAGTTAGCCATGCCTATAATAAACCAAAGTGCGGCTGCTACCAAAGCGGTAGTCCACCATGGATTGAAAGGCGGCCATTGTTCCATGGGGTTCCAGACGGGCCAATGTGCAGATGGATTCCATTGATCGGTAAGATATTCGTAAGACAGTAAAAAATAAGCGGGCGTAAAGAAACTTACCAATAACAACATCCATTCCGTTGCACGGAAAGGCCTCATTTGTGCAAGGGCCCAAAAACTGCAAACCAACATCCACCAATAGGGGTGATATAGCAAAAAGCTGAATCCGGTGATGAGACCAATATTTACTACGATGGTGCGTGGTTTATTGGATTGATAAAGCGCAATCATTTGGCTATACAACAAAACTGTCGAGGGAAGTAGTAACACACCGGCATGCAGTTTTTGTAATCCTGCAAAAATGGATGTAAATAAAATAAAGCTTAGTACAGGAAGGAATTGGTTGCGCGCCAGCATGCGCTTTTGGGTTAATATCACATTGAGATAAAGGGCTGATAATAATAATATCATTACGGCTACACCCGCCAAAAAAAACGGGTTTAGCTTTATCCAGACCGATTGGTATAACCACTTGTCCAGCAGTCCTCCCGATGAAGGCATTTCCGCCGCTAAGGGTTCGGTAATGAAACTAACCTTTAATAAAAATCCCAACAGCAGTAATGCGGGGACATTGAAGGCGCTTTGTTTTTTTAGAAAACCAACCACACTAAGTACAAAAATTTTGGCCAAAAGTAGGGAAGTACAGCCGCTTGCTATCAAAAAAGAAGCGCTGAATCACAGCTTTGTGCCACGTAAATACAGATGATTAAAAATCAATCCTGGAAAAACAAAGGTTATTGCGGTTAATGCATGGGATGATGATAGTTCTTGCTGCCACCTGTCGTGCATACCTTGGCATAAAATCGTATTTTGGATCGAGCGCACGTGGGGTAGGATTGCGGGTAACTTTCCCTTCGGCATCAATGCTTTGGTAAGAAAGAACCACTTCCTTTCTTTCGTAACTGTTGTATAGAAATAAGATTGCGTTACCGGTATTAATAGTTTGGTAGCTTACCATTGCTTCATTTTGGTCGTCGTATTGCGTTTTACGAATGGTATTGCTCATTTCCAGTTGACCTTCTTTGGTAAATGCAAGTACTAAAATATTATCGGCATGGTAACGCGTGCTGCTTCCAAAGCCTGACCCGCCATAATAAGGCGAGCCCATACCCATGCCTCCCATTCCCCAGCCACCCCAACCCATGGGTGAACCCATCATGCCGGGGCTTCCAAACATATCCCAGCGGTTATTAAATCCTGATCCGCGTGAAGTGGTATAAATGGATTCGGCGTTTAAAATAAAACCACCATCTTTCCGAATAAAAATCTGCCTGATAAAATAATCGTTAAAGGCTGTTTTGAGGTTGTTATCGCTACGTGCATCGGCCCTCAGTTCATCACTCAATGGAATTACATTTCTTACCACCCAGGCACGCGTTGTTTTATCATACATAGCATTGGCAACGCCGTCAATATTTGTATTTCGCTTACCCTTATAACAAAAGGCGGTAAATAAATAACGATTATGTGCATTGTCAATCCGAAGTTTTACTTCATCAAGGGTAATATTGTCAAACTTTAGTTCGGTAACATCAAAAGTATCGGCAGATGCAGGTTTTACTAAAAGATAAAACTGGCTGATATTTTCTTCGGAACCCCTTCGGCGCCCACGGCCAAAAACCATATTACCATCATTATCCAAATAAAAATCGGTAAGAAAATCATATCGGTCATTCATTTCCAGGTTTATTTTGGTGGCATGTAATGCTCCAAGGTCTGGGGTATATAAATTGGTTTCAAAAACGAAATTTCTTTCATCCTTCGAGTTAATTTTGAAGGCCATGAATTTCGATTTATCCTCGCTGGCAATAACTGAATAAACCCTGCGGCTTGCATTATAATTAATATGGGTAGTGTCAAGTTCTACCGGTGTAGTAATAGGACTGCCATCCGGTCCTATTTTTACTGCCATAAGGTAGGCTACATTGCGCTGCTGGAATTGGTAAAATATATAGCTGAAATCGCCAAATGGCAAAATATCATATTCAAGAACCTTATTGGGAATAAAGTCGAGTTCATGGGTCGCAACAAGCTTCATACCCGGATCGTAAACCGAAATATAGCTGGATGACTTGGTATTTTTGAACACGAGTACATTGTTTCCGTACTTGCCAATAATATCAAAGTTGGTTTGCTTGCTTTCGTTTTTATCAACTTCGGTATAGGCTATTTGCTGGCTAAAACCCGTTAGTGCTAAACAGGAAACCAAAACCAATGAAATGGCTGTTTTTATATATGACGGGGTATTAAGATGCATCATAATGGCAAAGGAAGGCTTTATTACAATTGTAAAGTTACGCAGGGATGTTAAACTTAAATTCACCTGTTTAATTAATGCAGTATATTAACAAAATGGACTATTACTATTTCTTTTTGGATATAACATTCAGTATGTCAACCAGTTGACCGGTAATTTTTTCATTGGCATAGGTTTGAATGGCATCCGGGCTTGTGGCTGACAATGTATTTTGTAAAAATTGGTGGTAAAGTGCCTGTAAGGCGGATTTCGTAGCCGCTACATCATCAAAATTGCAGTAGTAACCACTTTGGGTTTTAGCTAAAATTTCTGCCACATCGCTTTGGGCAGGTCCAATGGCCAGAATAGGCCTTCCTGCAGCAAGGTATTCAAAAAACTTACCCGGAATACGGCCGGCAGCGTTTTCCTGTCGGTTGAGTACCAGCAGCAAAACCTTGCTGTTTGCAGCAAACGATAATGCCTTTTTACGATCTACACTGCCGGAAAAGGTTACATTTTTATCCAACCCCAATTTGGTTATATCTTCTTTAATGCCGGTATCAACAAGCCCAACCAGGTTGATTTTTAGTTTGTCCTTTAGCCCGGGCTCTTCTTTCCCCAATACATGTATGGCCTCCCATAGTTCAATAGGGTTGCGGTCGCTGCCCAAAATGCCAATATGGGTAATGGAAAAATCCGGATCCGGGATAAAATCTATTTCTTTAAAATCATCTGCATCAAAACCCCAGGGCAGCACTTTAACATTTTTTGCGCCAATGCTTTCCAGGTCTTTTTTCCAGGTATTGCTTACAATCGTAATGGCGTCGGCATGTTTAAACACTTCCTGTTCCATGCGCAGGTGTTTTTTGCGCCCCCAAGAGGTAAGATCTAGCATGCTAAAGTAATCTACCTGCGACCATGGATCCTGGAAATCAGCCAACCAGGGAATGCCGGTCTTTTTTTTGATCAGGGTGGCTATCCTTGTATTGGAATGTGGTGGTCCGTTGCTTAGGATTGCATCCACATGGTTTTCTTCCAGGTATTTTTGTAAAAAGGCAACCGATGGCTTAATCCATAAAGAACGCGCATCGGGAATAAAAAAGTTACTCCTGATCCATACCGAAAGTTTGTGCAGGGTGCCCGGCTTTTTTTCGGTAGCGTAAAAAACATTGTTTACGTTGGCATCCTTTTTTTGCCCGGTTATAAACTTATAAATGTGGTAAGGTTCCCATATTTTTTGATGCAAAACGGTAATGCCTTCGGGAATATCTTTTTCATTGGTTACATCAATCGAAGGGTAATGCGCATCTTCCGCGGTAAAAATCACCGGCTCCCAGCCATACTGTCGCAGGTATTTGGCAAACTTAAGGCAGCGCAAAACCCCTATGCCCCCGCATGGCGGCCAGTAATAGGTTATGATTAATACTTTTTTCATTTTTCCAAATGCCCCCCCAACATCTTCCCCACAACCCATTTCTGCCACAGCCATTCTACTTCGTCGCTCAGTTTAAGCCGTAATACAAAAAATGCATACAGCGCCACAAACAACATACTGCGCAATATACCATCCACATACAAATTGGCATGCGAAGGAATAAAATAGACCCCGGCTATAATGGCAATGCCGCCCATAAACAACAGGCCATTGCGCCAGGTAAAAGGTTGCAGGTCGTACTTATAATACAGGAAGCCAAAGCGTAACCCATTATACAAGGTCATGGCAATAATATTGGCAATGGCCGCGCCCCACATGCCGAAATTGCGAATCAGCAGGTAGTTAAGCGGAATGCCAATAATGGAATAAATGAGTGTACTGGCAAAATCGAACCGCCAATAGGTACTTAGCTGAATGATGATGGTATTGAGCCCGGTACCAAGGTTAATCCAGCGTGCGCAAATTAATAAAGCTATCGGCATAATCATGGCGCTATAAGCAGGCGGAAAAAAACGTTCAAGGTTAGGCAGGTTTATAATGATGAGCCCGCCAAGTCCCATACCGGCAACCAACAGGTTAATGCAGCTTTTACGATAAATGCTCAATAGCCCTTTCATGTTTTTTGCACGCCAATATTCGCTGATGATGGGGATGCTGCCCGCCTGCATACTCCGCATAGGCACTTCAATTACCTGCCCGAAATATTGTGCCACCGCATAAATACCTGCCTGGCTAAAATTGTACAGGCTGGCAAGAAAAAGGGTATCGCACACCACAAAAGCTATATTGCTCAGGCTTGTAAGAAATACAAATGTGCCCAATGAAAGCATTTTTTTATATAACCTGCGGGTTACCTTACTGATTCGCAGGTGCATGGGAATAGCAGAAGCATGGTATAACCTGTAAAAAAGAAATGCCACTGCCGGTAAATAGATACAGCCAAATAGCAGCATGAATCCATCAAATGAAATGAGTTTAAAGGCGTATGCCAGCAGTAATATGGTTGTCAATGCCCTGAAAACCAGTTCTTTAAGCACATTGGTGACTACCGATTTACCTGCAAACCACGCGAATATTTCAAGATAAATAAAAGTAGCCTGAAATAGGATAAACAGGAAGATGGAATAATAATAAGTTTCGAAAAGGGTAGTGCGCTTGCCAAAAAGATACACCATGGCGGGTTTTGCAATCGCTAATGAAACTAGTGTAATTACAATCCCCACTCCAAAAACAACCGAAGTAATAGCAGGCAGGTCAATTTGATTGGCGGGCAGGTACCTCCGGTAGAAGGGAAGGAATTTTGCCACCACAGTTGTAGTGCCCAACGTAGCAAAACTTGCAAGCAGTATTGCCAATTCTGTTACCACCCGCGTCATGCCCCATTGCTCGGTAGTAAGAATTTTCGGCTGCAGCACCATCAGGTTAAGCGCCCCAAACCCAAACCCCGCAAAAATGACGATGGTGGAAAGAATGGATTGCCGCTGAATGGTGGGGGTGGACATATTGGGGGCAAAAGAAATGAAAATTCATCAACCTAAAGTAATTGATACCTTGTAAACCATAAATGGTTAGGTAAATTTTGGATTTTGGGAGCATTATTATTTTTTCATCATTCCTTAAAAGAATTCACATTTCTCCTATTTTTGAAATGAAAACAATTAAACATGTTCAAAAAACTGTCCTTAATCGCACTGGTAGTTATTGTAACTACAAATTCAAATGCCCAGGTTCTTATTTCCCAGCAGCCTTCGGGGCCACCCAATCCATCAGCACAATTCGAGGTGAGGAGTAATCAAAAAGGATTTTTACCACCCGTTATGAGTACGAGCGACCGCCGGGCTATTGTTAATCCTGCGGAAGGCTTGATGGTTTTTGATAGTACCAAACAATTGATGTTTGTGTTTACCAAGTTGGGTTGGCAATCTTTTAATATTACGCTGGAAAGTTTAGGGGTTTCTAATGGGACTACCTTTTCAAATCAGGGGTTTAGTGCTAATGAATTGGTAGGACACAAAGTAGAAATATTTGGAGATTATGCTTTTTTAGGGGCGGTTGGAAGTAATATTTCCGGAAAAGTGAATCAGGGTGCCATGTACATGTATAAATATGAAAACGGAGCATGGAATTTTATTAGCAAAATATTAGCACCGGATGGCCAGGCTGGAGATCAGTTTAGTACAGATATTTCTGCAACTGAGGATTATGTATTTATTTCAGCATCGAGCGATACTTATGGTGAAAATACGCAACAAGGTTCTGTTTATATTTACAAATGGATTGATGATGTTCTTACGCACCAAAATAAAATAACGGGTAGCAATGCTACTTCCGGTGATAGGTTTGGAACGGATATTGAAGCTAAAGGCAAACTCCTTGTTGTAGGCGCTCCAGCGGATGATATTGGAGAAAATGTAAACCAGGGATCTGTATATTTTTTTGAGTTGGAAGGTGATAATTGGGTAGAAAAGCAAAAATATTTTGCTACGACTAATGTTGGTTCCAATAATTTATTTGGAAACGGTATTTTTATTGATACCAATTTTGTATCCGTTGGTTGCGACTATATGAATACTTCCGGTACTTACGGCTTTAACCGAAATCGTATTTCAATTTTTTCCAGGGCCGGTGTTGGTGATTGGCTACTTCATTCAGAAATTGTAAATCCAACCGGACAGAACTATGAAGCATTTGGGTATTCAACGACCATGAATGATGATATATTAACAGTATCGGCAGTTATGCGCGACATACCGACGGGTAATAAGGATCGAGGGGCGGTTTATGTTTACAGGAGAAATGGATTGGCATGGAATTTAATTCAAACGCTTGCGCCAACTGATTCCAGTACCGGCGATTTATATGGTGACTATTTGGGTTACCATTCAGATAGGGACAAAAATTTTCTGGGAATTACCGGTCATTTTGAAGACTTTGGAGCAGGACAGATTGACTATGGAGGTGCGTTCGTATATGAATGGAATGGCAATCAGTTTGTTCAAATGAAAAAGTTGCGTTCAACGAGTCCACAGGTATATGAGTATTTTGGATCAGGAGCTGCTATCCATAATGGTAAAATTGTGGTGGGGGCTATGGGTAGAAATACAAGTAGTGGGGCAGGGTATTTCTTTCAAATTGAATAGGATTATTCTTTTATTGCTTTCTTACAACTATCTATCCTTAACATTTATCTATTTTCATTTTCCTTGAATGTTTACAATTTCTCATACACGAAGAAATCGCTTTGATATTTTAAAAACAATACTTTTCTTTTCTTTAATTCTTCTCAGCACTACAACTGGATTTTCACAAGTAAATCTAAATCAAGGACTTTTAGGACATTGGCCATTAAATGGAAATGCGAATGATGCATCAGGTAATAACAGAAATGGGTCCATCAATGGAAATGTAACCCCTGCTCCCGACAGGTTTGGAAAAGTCAACAGTGCCATAGAACTCGATGGAAATGGAAGTTATATAGTTGTGCCTGATAATAATGGCTCCTTATTAACCGACAAATTTTCAGTATGTGCGTGGTTTCAAAGTACAAGCAGCAATGTTCAAACGGTTATTGGTAAAGTTTTATTTAACGGGGTACCCATTAACGAACAGGTTCAACTGTATATAAATTGGCCGGTTACCCCGGGAATTGGTTCGGTAATTATACCCAATGGTGCTCCCTGCAACTTGGGGCATCAATTTGCTGAAAGCCGAATTGCAACCGGTGAAGAATTATGCAGAGAGAGATGGTACTTCATGGTAGTAACCTTTGATGCGGGTGTACACCGCGTTTATCTTGATGGAAAATTAATGGCAAGCAGGAATACAGGTTTCAGTCAAATAACAAAATGTATAGGTGATTTGCAATTTGGCGCATGGTGGAATGGAGACAGGCAATATTTTAAAGGGTTTATAGATGAAGTAAGGGTTTATAACCGTGCCATTAATGCAAATGAGGTAAGTGCATTGTATGGTGAGAGTCGCGGGGTAGAAAGTTATGATTTTTCATTTTTACAAGATATTTGCAATCCACTTAAAGTGGACTTCTTTTACAACGGACCGGGTAGCCAAATAGTGTGGAATTTTGAACCCGGAAAAAATGGAGTAGGGAAAAGGCCGCAGCATACATTTTCGAAAAATGGGGAATATCCGGTTAGAATGGTAGTGGCATATAATAATTGCAAGACAAACGATACCCTGATAAAAAATGTAAACCTGAAATTTACGGATGCGGATTTAATAATGAATAAGGATACAGTTAGTTGTACAGGTGCACCTATCCAATTGAAATCTAATGTTTCAGGTAATTTTTGTTGGTTCCCAAAGGACAATATGACAAATGAAAATACGCCAAGCCCAACGGTTAATCCTTTAAATCCTACTACTTATTACCTGACGCATAAAAAGGAAGGAGTGAACCTTGTAGTAAATGGAGATTTCTCAAACGGGAATTCCGGATTTACTACAACGTACCTGTTCAGATCAAATAATACAACGGAAGGAGAGTATTTTGTTAGCCCATTTCCGCAGAACTGGAATGGTGCTTTAAGTGCCTGTAATCAGCCCAATGGAACTTCGGGCAATATGCTCCTGGTAAATGGTGTGCCAGAACCCAATAAAGTAGTATGGTCACAAGAGATAAATGTGAATCCCAATAAAACTTACGATTTCAGTTTATTTATTACTGCGCTATATCCTGTCAATCCTGCTTTACTTCAATTCTCTATTAATAATGCAATCATTGGCGATTCCATTTCCGCAAATCCGCAAACCTGTAATTGGAAACAATTTACCACTACCTGGAATTCCGGATCGAATACCAAAGCGGTTATTTCAATTATCAACAGAAATACGGAGATACAGGGTAATGACTTTGGAATTGATAACATCACTTTCAGAGAAATCAATTTTGAAATAGATAGTGTAAAAATATCATTAGGGGCAATAAAAATTCAGGTAACCAATGACACCGCTGCCTGCATAGGCTCTGCCATTCAGTTAAAAGCAGAAGGTGCTTCAACTTACATTTGGTCGCCTTCTAATGGATTGAATAATTCTGCCATATCAAACCCAGTGGCAAATGTTGAAAAGGATATTACCTATTTTGTAAAAGGTATTTCTACAGTAGGTTGCGAAGGGATTGACTCGGTTAAAATAAGCGCCAAAGCAATACCGGTTGGAAGGGTAATTCCAACGAATGCATTGATCTGTGGAGCAGACACTATTCAAATAGAAGCACAGGGGGGTGTTAAGTATGAATGGGCACCTTCCACCAATTTGGATAATGCTAATATATCAAACCCAACTGTTATCATTAATGGCCCCATAACCTATAGGGTAAAAATCTATAATGCATTGGGTTGCTTCAAAACAGATTCTGTTGTTTTTTCTTGGAGGGATCAAGCCACTTTCGGAGTAGCACCATTGAATGCTGCTATTTGTATGGGTGATTCTATAACCTTGACTGCAAGTGGTGGTGATCGATACGATTGGCGTCCAAATAATTTATTGGTTAGTTCCGATAAGGCATCGGTTATTGCAAAACCAATTATAACTACTGAATTCAAAGTGAAAATTTGGGATGATGTTTGTAAAGATTCTACGGAATTAAGTGCCTTAGTAACGGTCAATGGCCTACCTGTTGTAAAGGCTTTTAAAAGTAATGATATAAATTGTGATATTACTACAGCACAACTTAATGCAACGGGCGGTAATCTATATTCCTGGTTCCCCATTTCCGGCTTGTCAGATGCTGGTATTTCAAACCCGGTTGCGAATCCTAAAATTACCACTGTTTATAAAGTAAAGGCCACTGATGTTAATGGTTGTAGTAATTCAGACTCTTTGACGTTAGTGTTTGTAAACAATGCCCAAATAGTTGTTACAAATGACACTTCAATATGTCAGCTAGGTACTTTACAATTACTTGCGGCTGGCGCTGAAAGTTATAAATGGACTCCTTCGGCAGGGTTAAATAATCCGGATATTCCCAATCCGGTTGCAACAGTAAATGGTAATATAAAGTATAGGGTTACAGGTACTACCATTTCCGGATGTGTGGTAACAGATTCTGTTCAGATTAATGAACTGCCCCTGCCTTTCGGGGATGCAAATGCTGATAGACCTTTAGTATGTGGTATATCCGATGTGCAATTATCATCCGTAGGGGGAGTTAAGTATGAATGGAGTCCTTCATCAGGCTTAAGTAATCCAAATATTAGCCATCCGATTGCCAGAGTAGAATCTCCTCAGAAATACAATGTAAAAATTACCGGGGGCAATGGGTGCTTTATGAATGATTCAGTTGTAATTGCCTGGAAGGAAAAGCCCGTTTATACAATTACACCTGTAACTGCAACTGTGTGCAGTAAAGATACGCTTAGTTTGCAGGTAATAGGCGGGGACAAATTTCTTTGGGAACCTGTACAATATTTAGAGTCTGCTCATAAACTCCAGTCAATTTTGGTTCTGCCAAATTTGCCACTCATTACAATGAGAATCCATTGGTATAGGGATGCAAGGCCCAGCCTCGTTAAGTTAACGAGGTTGAGCACCAAAGTAATGGTAGCT
>JBGSLS010000069.1:0-39068 GCA_041740575.1 Chitinophagaceae bacterium
CCCCGCCCCCCCCCCCCCCCCCCCCCCGCAACTCTAACAAAAAGACATTAGCAAATATTATTAATTGTTTGTTCAAGTATTAAAAGGGATTGTTTAAGAGCCCGTTAATGAATATGAAGAAACAATATTAGGGAGTTTAAATTACAAATACAAATATTTTTAAATATTTTTTTTATCAAAATTCATTTATTTTTAATTCGCTCCTATAATGTAACTATCTAGCGTTTTCGTTTAAAGGATATTTGAATGCTTTTTTTAGTTATAAAAATGGTAGAAAATAGGGGGTATATTTATTCGTCATAATTATGTATCACGGAATTAAATGCTGCCAAATGATTAAAATCATGTACCAATTTCCTCGCCAACCGTTAACTTAGCACCCCGGAAGCATACTTTTCCGCTTCCCTAATCTGTAAAGTATCTAAACATCAACATGGAAGCATCTAAAAAATTTAGCCCCGGCGTATTATGGGGTCAGGACGCAAAAGATCTTTTTGCCTATTGCAAACAAAATAATTTCGCCCTGCCGGGCGTAAATGTAACCGGAACCAATACGGTGAATGCCGTGCTCGAAACAGCCCGCGAAGTAAATTCACCAGTGCTTATTCAGTTTTCACACAGCGGTTCACAGTTTTTTATTGGCAAGGGTGTAAGTAATACCAACGAAGCATCATCTATTGCCGGTGCTATTGCCGGCGCACACTACGTGCATCAAGCTGCCAAAGCCTATGGCGTTCCGGTTATTCTGCATACAGACCATTGTGCCAAAAAGATTTTACCCTGGGTAGAAGGATTGCTGGCAGCGGGGGAAGAATTTTTTGCCAAAACAGGCCAACCGCTTTACACTTCGCATATGCTCGATCTCAGCGAAGAACCTTTGCATGAAAATATTGAAATTTGCAAGCCTTTTCTTGAGCGCATGAGCAAAATGGGCATGATCCTTGAAATTGAACTCGGTGTAACAGGTGGCGAAGAAGATGGTGTGGACAATACACATGTGGCCAAAGAGAAACTATACACGGAACCTGAAGAAGTGGCTTATGCTTACGAAGAACTCAGCAAAATAAGCCCCAACTTTACCATTGCCGCATCTTTTGGCAATGTACATGGTGTTTACAAACCGGGTAACGTAAAACTGGAACCTAAGATTCTGCGTGATTCACAAGCTTATATTATTGAGAAATTCGGAACAGGTCCTAACCCGGTTGATTTCATCTTCCACGGCGGTTCGGGCAGCACAACCGAAGAAATTCGCGAAGCTATCAGCTATGGGGTGGTAAAAATGAACCTTGATACCGATATTCAGTGGGCTTTTTGGGATGGCATTCGTGCTTACGAAGCCGAAAAGCATGGCTATCTGCAAGGTCAAATTGGCAACCCCGATGGAGCCGATAAGCCCAATAAGAAATTTTATGATCCACGTGTATGGTTGCGCAAAGGCGAAGAAAGCATTATTGCACGCCTTAAGCATTCATTCGAAGATTTGAATGCTACCAATAGCCTTGGTTAATAAAAACGTATTTATTTATCTGAAAAAATCCTGCAGGTAACACTGCGGGATTTTTTGTTTAATTTGCCAACATGCAAAAGATTCTTGTCGCAACGCTAGCCACCTTCATGTTTTTTCTAGGTTACAGTCAAAAAAATGAAAAGGGCTGGAAAATGCTCTTTAACGGAAAATCGCTTGACGGCTGGAAACAGTTGACCGGCACCGCAAAATATTATGTGGAAGATGGTATGATAGTAGGTGTTTCGTCCATGGGTTCGCCCAATAGTTTTTTAGCTGCTGATGGTTTGTATGGTGATTTCCGGCTCGAATTTGATTTTATGCTCGAAGATACTGCGCTGAATTCCGGCGTGCAATTCCGTAGTCAGTATAATCCTGCGGGCAAAAATGGTGAAGGACTTGTTTATGGATATCAGTACGAAATGGATGGAACGGTCCGTAATTGGTCGGGTGGTATTTATGATGAAGCAAGACGCGGATGGCTGTACACAGGTGCTTACAATAATGATAAAAAGCGCACTTACAACCATGGCGGATTTAATAATGCAATTATAATTTGTAAAGGAAATACCATTCAAACCTGGATCAACAACAGGTTAATTTCCATTCTCGTGGATACTGCAACCACACCTGGTTTAATTGCTGTGCAGGTGCATAGTATTTCCAACAAGGACCTTGAAGGAAAAAAGATTTTCTGGAAAAATATCCGCATTAAAACAAAGGATGTGCAACTCGTTGAACCCGCTTATTCATCAATGATATCCTACGCGCCACGCTATGTTGCAAATACCATTCCCAATTATCTAAGCGAAGTAGAAGCAAAATACCAATGGAAATTATTGTTTGATGGAAAAACACCGAAAGGCTGGAAGGGCGCATATAAACCCGGTTTTCCTGAAAAGGGATGGATGATAGAAGATGGTATTTTAAAAGTGTTGAAATCAACCGGTGGGGAATCTACCAACGGAGGCGATATTGTTACGACCCAAAAATATAAAGCCTTTGATTTGTCATTTGAATTTAAATTGAGTGAAGGTGCTAATTCGGGGGTTAAATATTTTGTTACCCTTTCGGAAAACAATCCCGGGTCGGCTATCGGCCTTGAGTTCCAGGTGCTGGATGATGAAAAACACCCCGATGCAAAAATGGGCAGGGATGGTAACAGAACCCTTGCTTCATTATACGACCTGATAAAGGCGGAGAAGCAAGCGCGTTTTACCAAAAAAATTGGCGAATGGAATACCGGAAGGGTAGTGGTACATCCCGACAACAGGGTGGAACATTATCTTAACGGTGTAAAAGTACTTGAGTACGTACGTGGATCGCAGGCATTCCGTGACCTTGTAGCCATCAGCAAATATAAAATCTGGCCCGATTTTGGGGAAGCCCCCGAAGGCCACATTCTACTGCAGGACCATGGTGATGAAGTGCATTTTCGTAGCATTAAAATCAGGGAACTTGAATAAAATTGCATAGAGAAATATTGAATTGTTTCTCAACGGGATTTTTGCCCCGGGTATGTCAAATATCACATTTGGGGAAGTTAGCATAGACTAATTTTGCGCCCGAACCAGAAAATAGACACGATGAACGTTTTTGAACAGTCACTTCAGCTACATAAGACATTAAGGGGAAAAATAAGTGTTCGTAACAAAATGGATGTACGAACGGTGGACGACTTGTCGCAGGTGTACTCACCAGGCGTAGCTGCTCCCTGCGAAGCCATTGCCGCTGATGAAAGTAAAGTATATGATTATACCATGAAGGGAAATACCGTTGCTATTGTAACGGATGGTTCCGCTGTATTGGGGTTGGGTAATATTGGGCCCAAAGCCGCTTTGCCGGTAATGGAGGGGAAAGCCATGCTATTTCGCAAGTTTGCCGAAATAGATGCATTCCCCATTTGCCTTGATACGCAGGATACAGATGAAATTGTAAGAGCAGTAGAAATGATTGCCCCAGTTTTTGGCGGCATTAACCTGGAAGATATTTCAGCGCCCCGATGTTTTGAAATTGAGAAGCGGTTACAGAACATAGGCATACCTGTTTTTCATGATGATCAGCACGGAACGGCTATAGTAGTGCTTGCAGCATTAATTAATGCCTGTAAGTTGCTTGGAAAGTCACTTTTTCAATTAAAAGTGGTGGTAAATGGTTCGGGTGCTGCAGGAACGGCTATCACACGTACACTTCGTTGCCAGGGATATGAAGAAGATGTACAGGAATGTATTTCTGTAAAGGATATAATCGTTTGCGACAGTCATGGGATTATTTCCACACATCGTACAGATTTGAATGAAGAGAAATTGGAACTACTGAAATATACCAACTTAAATAACATTGGTGGAAAGTTGCAGGATGCGTTGATAGGTGCCGATGTATTTATTGGTGTAAGCAAGGGCAACCTGATAACAGCAGATGATGTACGCACCATGGCCAAAGATCCTATCATATTTGCATTAGCGAACCCCATACCCGAAATAATGCCCGATGAAGCCAAAAAGGGTGGCGCTGCCGTAGTGGGTACCGGTCGCAGTGATATGCCGAATCAAATTAATAATGTACTTGGCTTTCCCGGCATTTTCCGTGGCGCATTAGATGCAAGGGCTACGAGGATTACACCCGGTATGGAACTTGCCGCCGCACATGCCATTGCCAATTGTCTTACCAACCCTTCCGCAGACCATATTATTCCCGCTACTTTGGATCCGGTTGTTGCGTATAGGGTAGCAGAAGCGGTAAAAGTTGCTGCATTACAATCAGGCGTAATGAAAATTTTGGAGCCGGCTTAGTTTTTATCGAAAATTTTGTGCAGTTTTATGGCAAAATAATTGCTATATGACTAAACACATTATTGCAGCCGTGGTGGCGGGCATCATAATTATGGCCTGGCAAACAGCGTCGCATACATTTTTGCAGATGCACGCTTCACAGGAACAATACACGCCAAATCAGGATGCTATCCTGAAGGTGCTATCCGAAAACCTGGATAAACAGGGACAATATTATTTGCCCAATGTGCCGCCCGGCACTTCTATGGAAGAAATGGAAAAAGTAATGGAAGAAAATATGGGGAAACCTTTTGCTTCCATAATTTACAACCCTAAGAACGAAACAAGTATGCCGGCAAACCTGTTAAGGGGGTTAGGGAATAATATCCTTTTGGGCTTTTTTCTTGCATGGCTTATGCGAAAATTAAAGGTTCAAACACTAAGAAATATGGTAACAGCATCTATGCTTGTTGGATTGATTTCATTTTGCTTTTTCCCTTATCCCGGGTTTATTTGGTTTCAAACCAATGGTATCTGGATGGAATTGGCTGATAGCGTTGCCGCATTTACGTTGGCGGGATTGTGGCTTGGTTGGTGGATGACGAGGAAGGCGTGAGTTGGGAGTAAGGAATGATGAATGCTGAGTAGGGTAAGCAAAAATTACCGGTTAATTAATTTGATGGAAAAAATGAAAAGGGTGCTTTTATCCTTTGTGGGTATTTTAAGTTTGTACATAGCATGCGGGCAATTGCCCAAGGCAACGGTACAACCACAAAGGGGGTTTTCATTTAATTTTTCAAACGAGCAATACAAAAATTTTCCGCAGGTGGTTTATGTATGGCCACTTTCGGATGCAGAACGGGCCGGCCTTAAGCAGGGAATGATTATTGCAAAGGTGAATGATACCTGGTTTGCAAAAATGTCGCAGGAAAAGATAACGGATTTTTTAACCAACCTTCCTGCGCAATCCCTGGTGTTTTCCTTCCTGAACAATTCAAAAAGTAATGAATTAACCCATGCCCCGCGTGATATCAGGTTCAATGCCTTTTTGCCGCCAGTTCAGCCCACTCATCCGGATGGCACTTGTATTTCGGGTAATTGTATGGATGGTGAAGGGTATTTGCGGTTTGCCAACCGGGATTATTTCCGGGGTGTTTTTAAGGATGGCAAACCCGTTGACGGGGAATTTTATACATCCGCTAAGGCTTCCCGTAAAAAGATACCGGAAGTAATTGACACAACATACAAAGAATACCTGGCGGACATTACCACCGTAGATGGTGTTGGTGGTTATAAATTCAAGCGGTTGTATCCCGGCGATAAGTCTGCCCGGCCCGATATTTATTTTGAAAACGGGCGCAGGTACCGGGGTGAGCTAATAGGGTTGGTTCCTCATGGAAAAGGTGAAGTGCAATACAGTAACAATAAAATTATTGATCCCAATCCCAGCCAATCTATCGTTGGTGCCATGATATTGGAAGGGGAATTCGATAACGGAAAGTTTGTACAGGCAACTCGCCTGAGGACCGATGCTTTTTCAGGTATGTTTATAGAAGGTGGCATTAGTGCAGGTTTGAGAAATCGTGTTCCTTTTTGGCAAGCGTACAATGCATCTTTAAAAGTGTGGGGGTACAGGGATATTCAAAATAATCAGGTTGATGAAGTAAGAACAGTTTTCAAATCGAAGGATGGGAATTTTTGCATTGACGGCAAGTTCAACGGGCCGGGAACCTGGTATTGCAATCAATACAGTTATAGCCCCATTTATGGCGGAGAAATTCATGTATTCAGGATGAAAGATGGCTTTGTGCAGGATAGTGTGGAATTGGTGCTGCCCCACTTAAATTACAGCAAAAAGTTCGCGGTAGGAGATGGCCGCCGGCAGTTTTTACGGCTCGACTTATTGGAATACTATATTGAACTTTACTACACAACCGGAAAGTTACCTGCAGGCAACTGGAATACATTTACCGGCGGTTATGTAACCAAGTCGCCGCCGCCACCCCCAAAAACTTATACGATTTCTGATTTATTGAAAGGGGCTGCTTATAAGTACAAAGTATCCATTCAGCAAAAGGTTGATAAAGATGCCAAAATAATTGCAGAAGGCGCCGTAAATTCTACCGATTTTCTTTCGGGCGGGCTCACTTTTGGAGAATACCTCGACTTTGGAGAAATAATGGCGTACTATGTAATTACGCTTAAAAACGCTGCTGTTGAAGTAAGTGGTCCAAGTGGTAATTGTCCTCCCCAAATTGTAACAGCAAAAGAAGCGCCCATTCAAGTACAAGCTTATGAATGCACACATTTACAGGAACAGCAATACAAGCGTTTTTTTGCTTTTAAAACAAAATTCTATCAGCCGAATACGGAAATGTACTATTTGTTATATAAGATTGAAAGAAAAAAGTAATTTGGTAAAAGTATCCAAACTAAACAGTGACTAAACCGGGTCATTAATAATCTTTCTTCGTTTTCATCAATTGCATTACACTTGCTTTTCCTTTTAGCCGTTTCAGATTTTCGGTAATCATCAATGCGCGGTCCACCCGGAGCTGTGCATTTTTTGTTTGATTGATGTAAATGGTTATACTCCGTTTTTTTCCATCGGTTAGTGCATCATAATACATACGGGCTTCATCATCGGTTTCAAGGATTACCATCATTTCCTCGGGCAACGGGAAAGTTTCTTTATCGGTATCTTCTTCAAGTAAAATGTCAAGGGCTTGTCCAGGTTTCCATCCATTTTCCTTAATACTCTTTTTTGAAACAGCTACAAATCCATTGCCATTTCCAAGGCTCATGATGGCGGCTTTCCATTGCACGGTTTTGTTTACGGTGATAACAATGCGCGGGGGCTTTTTGCCTGTGAAGCGGCTGTACACATCAGCAGGAATGGTGATATAAGCCATATAGCCACCGCTGTCAGGTAATTGCAGGTGGCTTTTGCATTTTACTTTTGGCATTCAGGCGGTTTTGTTTATCCAAACATTTTTCAGATTGGTAAGTTCATTTACCTTCTTTTGTCATTCAGGCCGCATTGATTAATTGTTCTATTTGATTTACAAATTCCTGCGTTTTTTCAATCCACCCCGGTATTTGATTCTCATCAATAAAAGCGAAATTTTCATAATCTGCCTCATGTCTTTTGGCCATAAGCATGGTGTACAAATCAGCAAATGAGTTTTCCAATTTACCTGGTAGAAAGTATTCTTTATTAAGCAGGGATTTGGTTCCGGTATGAGTTTTTGCATTCAATCCGTCATTTGTAAGTAAGGCATTGGCTGCATAAAAAGCAGCATAATAAAGCCTGCTTACAGCCGTTTCGTTCATGCCGTTTTCATGCAAAAGTTTTGCTTCTTTAATTGAAACGGCTGCTTTTTGCAATTTATAAATTACGTAGTCTTTGGTTTTATCATCCACTGTGCATAAAATTAAAGTTCAATGCCTTCGCGTTGAATGGTGTCGAATAGGGGTGTTACAGCATAATTATCATTCCAATCTTTTTCATTTCGTACAATCAGGGAGATAATCCAATCGTTAGGCATTTCAACCTGATGCAACAAATCGCTTAATAATACGCGGTTTAAAGATTCGGGATCGGTATTTTTTGTAAGAACCAACAAGTCCCAATCACTATCCGGTTCAGCATCGCCACGCGCACGGCTTCCGAATAAAATAGCTTTGGCTTCAGGATCGTACATCCCAATACGCTTTTTTACCGCTTCGGCAAAAGCTTTGGCTTCCGGCCGGAGTTTGTATGGATGGGGCGTCCTTGTAACTAAAGTGTTCATGATAATTTATGCATGGTAAAAGTAAAGCATTTAGGGCTTCGCCAAATGGTAGTTAGGAAAGCAAAAGGGTAAAAACCTAAACAAAGAAATGCGTGCAGCTAAGAAAATTAGTATTTTCGTGCGAGAGAGTTCTCCGAAATCATGGCAAAACGACACGCAATACTTCCAACGGGTGGCATCCTGATACCATCGGACGCGGCGGGGCGTACCATTGCCCACCTCGATCTCGATTCTTTTTTTGTAAGTGTAGAAGTGCTGAAAGATGCATCGCTAAAGGGTAAGCCGGTAATAGTGGGCGGTAAAAGCGACCGCGGTGTGGTGGCTTCGTGCAGCTACGAAGCCCGCCGATATGGTGTACGCAGTGCCATGAGCATTAAGCTTGCCAAAAGGCTTTGTCCGCATGCCATTGTGGTAGGCGGCGATATGGACGATTACAGCAAATTCAGCCGCATGGTGACCGATATTATTGCCGACCGCGTGCCACTTTACGAAAAAAGCAGCATCGATGAATTTTACATAGATATGAGCGGCATGGACCGTTTTTTCAGCAGCGAAAAATATATAGCCGAACTGCGCCACACCATTATGAACGAAAGCGGGCTGCCCATCAGCTACGGGCTGTCGCGCAATAAACTCATCAGCAAGGTAGCCACAGGCGAAGCCAAACCCTGCGGTACGCTTGCCGTACCCAAAGGACAGGAGAAACCATTTCTTCACCCGCTTGCTATTGAAAAAATGCCCATGGTGGGCGATAAAACCGGCAGCCTGCTGCGGCAAATGGGTGTGGAAACGATTGGTACACTCAGTGGTATTCCGATGATTTATCTGCAAAACCTGTTGGGTAAAAATGGTATAGAACTGTGGCGTCGTGCGCAGGGGCTTGACGATACGCCGGTAGTGCCTTATGTAGAACAAAAAAGCATGGGTACCGAATCCACTTTTGAAACCGATACTATCGATGTACAATTTCTGCATCGCAACCTTGCACGCATGGTGGAGCAAACATCTTTTGAACTGCGGCAGCAAAACCGGCTTACAGGTTGTGTTACCGTAAAACTTCGTTACAGCGATTTTAATACGGTAACGAAGCAAGTAGTAATTCCTTACACAAGTGCTGATCATATATTATTAAAAACCATAAAGGAACTGTTTGCAAAGCTTTATGATAAGCGCTTGCTCGTGCGACTCATTGGTATTCGCTATAGCCATCTCATACCCGGTAATTATCAAATTCATCTATGGGATGATACCGAAGAAATGATTAACCTTTACCAGGCCATTGATAGTGTAAAAAACCGCTTTGGCGAAGATGTATTGATGCGGGGGGCGCATGCAAAGAAGGGTGCGGTGCTGGATGTAAGGGCGGCGGTGAAGAAAAGGGAGTAGGGGTGCCTAAAGGTTGGTGGGACACCAACCTTTAGGGGTTTAATTAGCGGTTGGTGTCCCCACCAACCGCTAATTAAACCCCATCCTACCCAACTTTTAGGGCAGCATTTTGAGTGGTTGGTGTCCTCACCAACCACTCAAAACGCCAAGAAACTAACCATTAAATAAATTATCCAATTCCACTAAAAAATACTAAACCTATTTCAATCCATTTAAAAAATTTATACATTCATTTTCTAAACCTATTTATCATGGATATGTTTCAAAAGCGAAAAGGCCAAATGGATTCTATCCATGCGTATTTCTACACAGAGAAGATTCTTGGCTTTCGGCATTTGCTTGCAGATGATCATTATAAAATGATAGTGGTTGATTCGCTGAAATACTTAGTTGATAAGGGCTGGGTTGATTTATATGGATATGTAATTATGCCACATCATATACACTTTTTATGGAAAAATCGGGAAGTAGACAGAAAGGAAAGTCCAGCCGGGAGTTTCAATAAATTTACTGCACATGCATTTAAAAAATACATGAAGCAAAATACTCCTGATCAACTTACTTTTTATCGTGTTGGTTTGTCTGACCGTATGTACCAGTTTTGGGAACGGGATGCATTGGCTATTCCATTAAGTACTGAAAATATTGTACGGCAAAAGCTTGAATATATTCATAACAATCCGGTTAAAGAAAAGTGGAAATTGGCTGTATTTCCTGAAGATTATCGTTGGAGTAGTGCTGCTTTTTATAAGAATGGATTTGATGAGTTTGGGATTTTAAAATACTGGTGGGATTAAGTACTTATCTACGGGTTGGTGAGGACACCAACCCGCAGGGACAGTGATGATGCTAAAGGTTGGTGGGGACACCAACCTTTAGTTTTTTTTATTGGTTGGTGTCCTCACCAACCAATAAAAAAAACTGCTGTTACTTAACAAACGCTGTAAGCGGAAGGCGCTCGCCATTTTGGTTAATCCGAATCATTTCATTTTTCTCAATGAGCAGCGCCTCGCTATGCCCTCCTGAGTGATGAACATCAACATCAATTACTTTGCCTTCATGATAGGTGGCAATGTACGGAGCAACAATGGTATGCCCGGTAACTACATGCCGTACATTATAAATGGTAAGCGTACTGTCTATCTGAGGAATATTGGCCCTTGGTTGGCCGGTATAGTAGCCGCGATACCAAAATGGGCCATAATCACTAAATAATATTTCCGTCTTTGGATCAGGGTATTTAAAGGTAGAGTCAGTGTAGTATGGCCGGGCCATATTATTTATCTCTTTCAGCGGCAACGCCATCAGGTTCATATAGCTCGACATGCCGCCATGTACAAACAGCAGGTTGCCTATGCGTTCCGCAACGTTTTTGGTGGCAAGCCAGCGACCTATTTCGCTTTCAGGACCTACAAGGTGCATGTAATTCCGTTCAAGCAGTTTGCTGTTGCGTTGATATTTTGCATGAAGATATTTCAGATCGCCGCTCATGTTCATAATCTCATGGTTGCCGAGTATGTAATGCACTTTTCCTTTGGCTGCAATAGCCTGATCTTCAAGCGCATAAATAAGCCAATGCACTTCAGTAACCATATTGCCGCGGTCCACAAAATCACCAGCGAGCACGAGGTGGCCATCGCCAAAAATCCACTTCAAATTGGCATCTATTACTCCTGCGGCCTGCAGCAATTTTCTGAAAGCACCAAATTCACCTTCAATATCCGAAATTACCAGCATTTTTTTAGGGCGGTTGTACTCCGGTTTTTCATTTTCCAGCTTGCTTTTTAGCTGTACTTCAAAAAACTTACCCGGCTCATCGGTAGCCACCTTCCATACCTGCCCTGTACGCGCAGAAAGGGGCAGTGACTGGCTGCGCAAGTTGAAATCCGTTCCACTGTCAATATAGTAAACGTGCATGGAATCGCCCTTGTACATTATGTATGGCCCATCATTAGGTAAGGTATCAGACAATGGCAGGAAAGATGATATAAAGACGGCGGAAAAAGAAAATAAAATCCCAAAAATCAATCTATTCATACAACTAAATTAGTTGATTTCTTTGAATTCACTACTGATACCCCGCCGCCTGTAATAAAAATAACTCCGCATATAGCTTATTATTTTCCATCAGCGCTTCATGCGTACCCATTTCAAGCACCTTTCCATCTTCTAAAACCATAATATGATCGGCCATGCGAACCGTGCTGAAGCGGTGCGAAATAATGATGCTTGTTTTGCCCTTGGTAAGGCCGATAAAACGTTCAAATACTTCGGCTTCGGCACGGGCATCCAAAGCAGATGTGGGTTCGTCCAGAATCAAAACGGCAGCATCTTTCATGTACGCGCGTGCCAATGCAATCTTTTGCCATTGCCCCCCGCTCAGTTCCATGCCTTTTGTAAAACGCTTGCCCAATTGCTGCTGATAACCGAGTTTTAAATCTTTCACTACATCGCTTGCAAGACTTAATTCAGCAGCTTCGTCAATACGGGGTTGGTTATGCAGCTCATTAATATTTCCTACCGCAATATTTTCCTTTACGGTAAATTCATAGCGAAAGAAATCCTGGAAGATAACACCAAACATTTGCTGATAAGCTTGTTTATCAAACTGCGTGATGTTAATGCCATCGAGTAATATTTCACCCTGGGTAGGTTCGTAAAAGCGGAGCATGAGTTTTATGAGCGTAGTTTTTCCTGCACCGTTTTGCCCTACAAATGCTATTTTTTCTCCGGCTTTTATTGAAAAACTTACGCCTTTCAAAACGGCATCATCCGAGCCGGGATAGGCAAACCATAAGTTGTTTACGACGAATCCATCTTTAATTTCTGTGGGAAGCGGAATCGTTTCATGCATATCGGCAGGAACCGTATAATCAATAAAGGAAAAATAATCTTTAAGGTAAAGCGCACTCTCGGTAATGCGGGTAAAGGCGCCAAAGAAGTTTTGTAAATTATTACGCAACCTGTTAAAGGCAGCAGAAAGAAAAGTGAGTTCGCCCAGCGTAATGGTGCCGGATACAACCCTGAAAATAATTAAGACATATGCTCCATAATAACACACCACACCCAATAGGTTGAACAACGCGCCCATATAGGTGCGCTCCACTGCCAGTTTTTTATTAAGTAAAAAATACTGGTTACTGAGTTGCTTGAAACGATCAGCAATAAAGTCTATCAGGCCAAAAAGTTTTATTTCCTTCGCTGTTTTATCGTTGGCACCAATAAAGCGCAGGTAATCGAGTTCGCGCCTTTCGGATGTCCAGCTATTGACCAGCGAATAACGCAGGTTGCTAAACTTAATTTCATTTATAAAGGCTGGAATAATGCTGAGTACCAACAGTACAATCAGCCAGGGTTCAAAATAAATGAGCCCGGCAATAAGCGAAATAATGGAAATCAGGTTTTGTGCTTCTCCCAATGATGCGGACAAAAGATTGACCCGTCCATTGGTTTGCATCCTTGCCTTTTCCAGTTTATCGTAAAAGGTTGGGTCTTCGAGTTGACTGATTTCAATATCGTTGGTTTTACGGATAATTTTTACCGATGATGCATTGGCATACAAATCGCCAAGCAAGCTATCTGTAAGCGTTACCCAGCGGCTGATAAGGTCCGAGCCAATAGCGAGCGCAAATTCAAAGGCTACATATTTCCAGAGTTGGGAGAAATCCTTTTCACTACTGCCCACCTGCGTAACAATTTCATCAATAATCAACTTGCCTACCCATAAAATCATGATGGGTGTAACAGCATTGATCAACCGGCCAATAATGGTGTAGGTGAAAAGTTTTGGACTCGTATCCCAAACTTCACGAAAAAGACGCGGTATGTACACGAGCGATCGAAAGGATGCTGCAAGGTTGGTTTGCTTTTTGTCTTGCAGGGATGTAAATGTTTTGGCCAAAATAATTTACTTGTTGTGTGAAGATGCGCTGTATGCAACAAGTTGGCAAAAGTAAGGTTCGATAACGAATGCAGCTTGATCGTTTGCTACCACTAAAAAATACCTTATAGTGGATATTACACATTAAAATTTTTTACATAGCATTGCCGATATTTTCTAATTATATGGGCATCAAACAATTACGGTATTTTTTAGCAACGCTAACTCTAGTTCTTTTTTCAATTTCAGTGGTATTTTCCCAGGATTGGCGCTGGGTAAAAGCTGCCGGTGGCAACAGTGAAGACCTATCCGCTGCTATCGCGGTGGATGGAGCAAAGAATACCTATGTAACGGGTTATTTTTTAAACAATGCGCAGTTTGGATCTACAAACCTAACCAACGCCGGCAACAGGGATATTTTTGTGGCCAAATACAATGCCAACGGGCAGGTAGTGTGGGCGCAAAGGGCAGGAGGAACCGGCATTGATGAAGGCAGGAGTATTGCGGTTGATGGTGCAGGCAATGTATATGTAGCCGGATATTTTAATGGAACTGCTAGTTTTAATACCATCTCCATTACTTCTGCCGGACAGCAGGATATTTTTGTAGCAAAGTATAATAGTTCGGGTGGCATTGAATGGGTGAGGCGATTTGGCAGTACGACGAATGATGAAGCTTTTGCCATTACCACAACTGCTGCGGGAGAAGTGTTGTTTACGGGTATGTTCAGGGGTACGGTAGCCTTTGGTGGCACCAACCTAGTTAGTGCCGGCTCAAGCAGTATTGATATGGTATTGGCAAAAATGGATGCCGCAGGCAATGTTCTATGGGCACAAAAGGGGGGCGGTACGGGTTCGGATTATGGTAGGGCTATTGCCATTGATGCAGCCGGTAATGCTTATATAACGGGTGATTTTAGCGGGAGCGCTGTATTTGGCAGTGTTAGCTTAACGGGAGAAAGCAACAGCCAGGATGCTTTTTTTGCTAAATACGATGCTGCAGGTGTACTGCAATGGGCAAAGCGTGGTGGTGGTGTATACCCCGATTTTGGAAAAGGAGTACAGGTAGATGCAACCGGTAATGTATATGCCACGGGATATTTTGCCGGCAATGCTAGTTTTGGAACCCTTTCTATTACGCACGGGATCAATTTTGATGCCTTTATTGTAAAGTTTGATGCGAATGGAAATGCGCTTTGGCTTAAAAAAGCAGGCGGCGGGGGAACGGATTATGGTCAGGCTATAGCAACTGATGCCACAGGCAACAGCTTTGTAACCGGTTACTACGAAGCCACCGCTACTTTTGGCAGTACCGCGCTTACAAGTGCGGGTGGTACCGATATTTTTGTAACCCAATACAATAGCAATGGCGATGTGCTGGTAGCAAAAAGCGCCGGGGGTACAGGTGGCGATCAGGGCTTTGGCATAGGTGTGGATCAGGTTGGAGAGGCATACGTAACCGGGATATTTCGCGGGCCGGGTACTTTTGGAACCACCATTTTGCAAAGCAATACCAATACCGTTGATTTGTTTATTGGCAAGTTTGGCACCACCGGTTGTGTAGATCCTGTAATGGAAACCCAACCTGTGGGTATAACCGGGTGCGAAGGCGGACAGGTGCAGTTTAAAGCTACTGCAAAAGGACAAGGTACTTTTACCTACCAATGGAAGAGAGGTAATGTAAATGTAGGCACCAACGACTCGTTGCTTGTACTAACCAATCTTACTTTTGCTGATGTGGGCAATTATACCTGTGCTATTACTGATGATTGCGGAACAGCGGTTTCCAATGTTGCAGCCTTGTCCATTATTCAGTTTCCGGTTATCAGCACGCAACCCTTGTCTCGCAAGGTTTGTGCCGGTGCACAGATTAACCTTTCGGTAGTGGCATCGGGCTCGTTTCCGCTTACCTATCAGTGGAAAAAAGATGGTAATCCGGTAGGCACCAATGCTTCGTCCATAACCATAAATACGGGTTCAGCAGCCAATTTTGGTAAATATACCTGTACTGTTTCCAATAGCTGCGGCGAAAAAGTTTCAGATACCGCATTTGTAGAGGCAATACCATCCAATATCTGCACCACAGATTGGAATTGGGCAAAACGTGCCGGTAGTAATGCCTTCGATTATGGAATGGGGATTACAACCGATATGAATTGGAATGTATATGTAACCGGTAGTTTTGGACCCAATACGATAAGTTTTGGAAACAACATAAGCCTTACCCCAAGTGCGGGTGATAATGTTTTCATAGCCAAGTTCGACTCTGTGGGCAATGCACTGTGGGCACAAAAAGGAACAGGTATTGAAAATGAACGTGCCCGCAAAGTGGTTACAGATACTTGGGGTAATGTATATATCACCGGATATTTTGGAGGCACAGCTACCTTTGGAACTACCAATCTCATTTCTGCTGGTGGCTTCGACATTTTTGTAGCCAAATATGATAAAAATGGTATCCTGAAATGGATACAAAAAGCAGGCGGTGCATCTACTGATGAAGGCAGGGGACTTGGGGTAGATAGTATGGGCAATGTTTTTGTTTCGGGCTATTTTATAGGTACAGCAAATTTTGGGGCAGTATCAGTAACTGGTGCCGGCGTACAGGACGCTTTTTTGGCAAAATACGATAGCAGTGGCAATATACAATGGGTAAAAACCGGCGGCGGTGCAGGTGTTGATATTTCCAACGGACTTGCGGCAGATGCGGCTGGCAACACCATTCTTTCAGGTGAATTTACCGGAACGGCTACTTTTGGGGCTGCCTCTGTTATTTCAGTAGTGCCTGCAGCCTTTCTGGCCAAATATGATTGTGATGGTAATCTGCTTTGGCTTAAAAAGGCACATGGTTCGGTAAGTATGAAAATTATGGCTTCTGCTATAGATAGCACGGGCAACAGCTATCACACAGGCAGTTTTAATGGTGTAGGACAATGGGGTGCCCATTCGCTTACTTCATCGGGCCGTACTGATATGTTTGTGGCAAAGTATGATGCAGCCGGACAGGCCCTTTGGGTGCGCAATGGTGGCGGTGTAAATGATGATGAAGGAATTGATATTGCAGCAGACCCTGCAGGTTTTAGCTACATTACCGGCAATCATGGCAATGGTGCAACCTTTGGTGGTATTTCGGTAAGTAGTGGATTAAGTGGCATGTTTTTAGCCCAGTATGATGCTGAAGGAAATATAATCTTTACAAAAGGCGTTGTGAACAGTTTTGGCTCAGGAATTGGTGTTGATGCCATTGGGCGCAGTTATGTTACCGGCAATTTTGCCGGTACGGTAGGGTTTGGAAATACCATTCTAACCGCCCAGGGTTCATCGGGTACCGATATCTATTTTGCGCGTATGCCAACCACCAATTGTCTGACCCCAACCATTTCCGGATATTCCCAAACCCAATCGGGCAACGATAGTGTGGTGATTATTACCGGTACCAGTTTGTTTGGAGCTACCTCAGTAATGTTTAATAACCTGCCTGCAGCCAGTTTTGTGGTAAACAGCAGTACACAGATTACGGCTATTTTGCCAACTGGCAATACACAGGGGAAAATCAGCATTACAGCCCGCTGCGGACAGGTTACTTCAGTCATGGATTTTGTAAGTAGCCCGGTTACATTTGTAAGTGACTTTATGCCTGCCTATGCCGAAGCGGGAGATACCATCTACATAAAGGGAATTAACTTTACAGGTGCTACTTCGGTTAGTTTTAATCATTTAGTAGCCAATTTTTTTAGCGTACAAGCCGATACTTTGATTTCAGTTGTAGTACCTGCGGGTGCAGGTGGTCAGGTGCGGGTGGTTACCTCATTTGGCACAGGTGTTTCTGTAGAAAACTTTACACTCATTATTCCGCCAACCGCTCAAACCAACTGGGTATGGGCTAAAAAGGCAGGTGGGGTAAACGGGCAAATTGGCTCCGGCATTGCAGTGGATGCATCAGGCAACAGCTATGTTACCGGCGATTTTTTTGGAACCATAGAAGTTGGCAATACCATACTGGGGGCCTCAGGCCAAACGGGGGCGGCGGCTGTAGATATGTTTGTAGCCAAATATGATGTAACAGGCAATGTACTTTGGGCAAAACGTGCCGGGGGGAATTGGCTCGATAAGGGGTTGGCCATAGCTGCCGACCCGGGTGGCAACAGTTATGTTGGGGGCTTTTTCAGGGGTATAGTTGCCGGCTCACCGGGTAGTGCACCTGCCAATTTTGGTAACTTTACCCTTAATGGAGCAGGAGGTTTCTTGGCAAGATACAACACAGCGGGCGATGTGCTTTGGGTAAAGAAAATAGGTGAACAGGTAAATGCTGTATCGGCGGATGCCAAAGGAAATATATATGTAACCGGCACATTCAATGGAACAGAAACTATAGATGGCCACACTATAACGGCAAGTGCCACCGCACCGGATATTTTTATAGCCCGGTTTAATCAAATGGGGCAATGCCTTTGGCTTAAGCAAGCCGGCAGCGGTGCGCAAGCCAACGGCTTTTCGGATAAGGGCCTCGGCATATCATTTGATGAAAGTGGAAATGTATATGTGGCAGGAGAAGCCGGTGACGGTGCAACTATTGGGGCCTTTACCTTATTGGCCCGGGGTGGCTTTGTAGCCAAGTACAACCCCGATGGGCAGGTATTGTGGGCAAAAACGGCAGGTGCAAACGGGGTAAATGGAATTGTGTCCGATAAAGCAGGGAATATTATGATTACCGGTAAAACCAACAGGCCGGCAGTGTTCGATACCATTACTGTTCCCAATTTCAACTACGCAGGTGCTTATGAAGGCCCATTGTTTGTAGCGCGGTACAATACAAATGGCAGTGCCCTTTGGGTAAAAATGGCAGGTTTTTACAACGGCAAAGACTTTGAGGATAGTAAAGCTATTGACATGGACGAGCAGGGTAATGCCTACATAACAGGTCATTACCGTTGGGACAGCACCTATTTTGATTCCATTCGCATTAACGGCAGAGGCTGGGAAGATTTGTTTGTAGCCAAATACGATACATTGGGGCAGGTACAATGGGTAACCGATGCGGGCAGCGACGGGGCTGAATTTAGCAGGGGCATTGCGGTGGATGCGGTAGGAACCTGCTATATTACCGGCTCTATGTCGAGCGAAAACCAGCCTGTAAGGTTCGGCACTATACTGCCATCGCTTGTAACACAGCAGGAAGATGTATTTATTGCAAGGCTTGGCACCAATGGTTGCAGCACACCTGGTATTTTAGGCTTTAGTCCGTTTACTGCTACCACCGGCGACACAGTTTCTATAAGAGGCGTTAATTTCATAGGTACTTACGCAGTTACCTTCAATGGAATTTCGGCCGCTTATTTTGTAGTGGATAGCGCAAAGGGCATGCGGGCCGTAGTGCCGGCAGGTGCCGCCACCGGAAAAATAAGTGTGGTAACGCCCTGTGGCATCAGTGAATCTGCTACTACCCTCGGTGTTTTGGTTACCTATGTATTCACCGGAACCGACAGCCAATGGAATAACCCTGCCAACTGGAACAACAATCAGGTGCCCACCGACAATGATGTAGTGGTTATACCTTCAGGTAAATCGGTAGTGGTTGGCAGTTATAGCGCTTCGTCAAAAATGGTGACCATACAATCCGGCGGCAGCCTTACCATTCAGGTCGGGGGAGTCCTTACTGTCGATTCAATGGAACATAAAGGAACCCTAAATGTATTGGGTCAGTTAAATATTAATCAATAAGTGTCATGTAAAGTATAATTGTTTTTTTTGATTTATTCCATCCTATTAAGAATTGTATTGCCTGGTTTACACAAGCGGTAAATTTTCCATGCATATCTCCATTACATTTGAGCATCCTCAATGGATAACTTGCTTTTATTACCTAAAAACATTCATCATGATGTATTCAAATGCAATGAAAAATGTATTTGTTCGGATGCGCTTATTATTTGCGTTGCTTTGCATTACAAATTTACTATTTGCACAGGGCACACGCCTCCTCCGCCAACCCACACTCAGCGCCGATAAAGTAGCTTTCATTTACGGCGCCGACCTTTGGGTATCAAACCTCGATGGCAGCCAATTGCAACGGCTAACGAGTACCCCTGCGGTAGAAAGCAACCCGCAATTTTCACCCGATGGAAAATGGATTGCCTTTACATCGGCACGGTCCGGCGGGCAGGCGGTTTACATAGTACCGGTAACCGGTTGCGACCCCAAACGGCTTACATGGTATCCTGCAAGCGCTATCGTGCGTGGATGGACACCCGATGGGAAAAATGTATTGTATGCTTCGGACCGCGAAACAGCCCCGGTGCCGCATAACCGTTTATACACGGTTCCGGTAAATGGCGGGCCATCTACCCTTGTGAGCAAACAATGGGGTCACGATGCTTCTTTTTCGCCCGATGGCAAACAACTGATTGTAGATAAAATGGATCGTTGGGATGTGGAATGGCGTGCTTACCGTGGCGGGCAAAATACACCGCTCATATTGATGAACCTGGCCGATAAAAGCGAAACCCTTTTGCCCAATCCATCAAGTGTTGATATAAAACCGCTTTGGCTCGGTAGCACCATTTATTTTGTGAGCGACAGGCAGGGTGGTGTTGCTAATATCTGGAGTTATAACCCTACGGGCGGCGCCTTGACACAGTTAACGAAATTTACAGGTGCCGATGTAAAATGGATAGCAGGTAACGGCAACCGCCTGGTATTTGAGCGCGAAGGCATGTTGCACCTTTACGAATTGGGAAATGGAAATACACGCGCACTTAATATTACGGTAACCGGCGATTTTCCCTGGGCTGAAACCAAATGGGAAGATGTAGGCGAAAGTGCCGGTTATGCATCGCTTTCGCCTACCGGTAAGCGTGCCATTATGGAAAGTCGTGGTGACATATTTACCATTCCCACAGAAAATGGTGATGTACGTAACCTCACCCAAAGTTCGGGTACGGCAGATCGTGCGCCTATTTGGTCACCGCTTGGTGATAAAGTAGCCTGGTTTTCAGATGCCGATGGAAAGGGCTATGCATTGATGATTGCATCGCAGGATGGTATGGGTAAACCCAAAAGTATTTCTATTGGTGATGCTAAACTGGCATGGGAACCTGTATGGTCGCCCGACGGAAAATACATTGCATTTAATGATAATAAAGTACGCGTGCAGGTAGTAGATGTAATGGCAGGAACCATTAAAACCATTGATACCGCCGGTAATAACCTGGAGCGTGGCGATATGGGGCTTACCTGGTCGCCCGATAGCAAGTGGCTGGCTTATACCAAAGCCTGGGACAATAACCTGCGCGGTATAAAAGCATGGTCGGTAAAAACACTAACGGTGCACGCCTTGACGAACCTGTTTGCAGATGCATTTTCCCCCGCATGGGACCGCGATGGCAAGCACCTGTATTTTTTGGCAAGCACCGAAGTAGCGCTGGGTAGCGGATGGGCCAATACAAGTTCGCAAACCGCAAGACCTGAATATGAAGCATACGTAATTAACCTGCGTAAAGACGACCAATCGCCATTTAAACCAAAGAGCGATGAAGAAGAAGTAAAACCCGCTCAGGACGAAGAAAAACCTGCTGCTACACCCGAAAAAAAGGCAGCATCTGAAAAGAAGAAAGAAACCGATAAAAAGGAGCCTGCTGTAGCTGAAAAGCCCAAAGAGAAAAAAGTAGAAGTGCTTATTGATTTTGATAATATCGAACGCAGGACTATTCCGTTGGGTATGCCCAAACGTAACTACGCAAGCATGGTTGCAGGGCCGGAAGGTTCGGTATTTATTGGCGAGCGCATTCCCAATAAACCGGGAGTGGTGCATAAGTTCACATTGGAAGCTAAAGAAGCGAAAGAGTTTTTAACCGGTACGAGTTATTTAGCCGTTTCGGCAGATGGCAAAAAATTTATTACCAATGCCATGGGTGCGTGGAAAGTGGGTGGCACAGGCGGGCCCAATGGAAATGAAGCCAAGCCTTTGAAGATGGATTTAAAAATGAAACTCGATCGAAATGCAGAATGGAAGCAGATGTTTGAAGAAGCATGGCGCTACCAACGCGATTATTTTTATGATAGCAACATGCATGGCCGCAACTGGAATGAAGTGTACGAGCGTTATGCACCACTCGTTCCATTTATAAAACACCGCGACGATTTGAACTATATACTTGACATGATGAATGGCGAATTGTCAGTAGGACATAGTTTTGTATTTGGCGGCGATTTTCCGCAAACCGATCGAAATTCTGCTGCGGTGCTCGGTGCCGATTTAGTTGCCGATAGCAACCGGTGGAAAATTAACCGCATTTATCATACCGAAAGCTGGAACCCGGGGTTATCAAGTCCGCTGGACAGACCGGGCATTAAAGCGGCAGCGGGTTACTACCTCGTAGGCGTTAACGGAAAGGAGTTGACCTCGTCAGAAGATCCCTACAAAATGCTCGATGGTACGGCAGATGTGCAGACCGTTTTACACCTGAACAGTAAGCCTTCATTTGAAGGTGCGTGGACCGAAGTGGTAAAACCCCTAACCAATGAAGTGGGTTTGCGGCAGCGTACCTGGGTGGAAGATAATCGCAGGTTGGTGGATAGTTTGTCCGGCGGTAAACTCGGTTACATTTGGGTACCTAACACCGGCGGTCCCGGGTTTGTATCCTTCAACCGCTACTTTTTTGCGCAGCAGGATAAGCAAGGCGCCGTAATTGACGAGCGCTATAACGGTGGCGGCCTGCTCGATGATTATATGACCGACCTGATGACCCGTTCGTTACGTGCTGCTATTACCAACGAAGTGCCGGGTGGAAAAGCATTGCGTTTGCCCGCAGGTATTTTGGGGCCAAAAGCCTTATTGATCAATGAACTTGCCGGTTCGGGCGGTGATTTTTTCCCATGGGTATTTCGCCATCAAAAAGCAGGGCCATTAATTGGCGCACGTACCTGGGGCGGTTTGGTAAAATCTTCGGTGCATTATCCATTGGTTGACGGTGGTGCATTGACCGCACCGGACAATTCTATTTTCGATCCTGCTGCCAACAAATGGGTAGCTGAAAACGAGGGTGTAGCGCCCGATATTGAAGTAAGGCAAGATGCAAAATCACTGGAACAGGGCAGGGACCCACAGTTGGAACGTGCCGTAAAGGAAGTATTGAGTATGCTGGAAAAGCAACCGATGAAGGAAGTGAAGCCGCCTGCGTATTCGAAGCCTGCACAAACGAAACAATAAAGGAGTAGGATGTTATTTACACTATAAATACCAGGTGACTTTGCAAAGTAAATACGATGGAACGAGTTGAAACGAAGAATACCCTCGACTGTTTGGGGTATTGAACTGGAATTTTAACTCCTTTGTAAAAAAAGTGTTGTGCCATTGGACCTGTATGGAAGTGTTTTTGGAAAGTTTACGCTCAGCAAAAAGTTGACCGGCCCAGGATCTGGCATTTTCAAAAACCAATGCCTTCACATCCATGCCTACATGTGTTTTTGAATTTGGTTGATAGATAGATTTAAAAATAATATCATACTGGCGAATATTGGAACGAATTTTATCTTCTGTCGAATACTGGGTAATTTTAATATTGCTGGTATTTGCTGCTGCTTCGAAATTGAATTTTCCTGAAAAAGAAGTTGCCCATTTTACCTCCCACTGAAAGCGTTGTATATAATTTGTAACCGGCATCAGATTAACCATTAAATCACTGGTGCTATGGGAATATCGCCCACTTAAACTTATTGTACTTTTTATTTGATAAATAAATTTTCGAACATCGGCATCTACTGCATGTTGTTGCGAAAGTCCAATAGGTGCCGCTTGTAAAAGGTTATAGCCTGGCTCAATGAAGGGCATCCAGCCATAATCGCCAACAATTCGGTTATATGTATAGCGAAGGGAATAGTTGATTCCTGTAAGCTTTCGATAGGTAAAACCGCTATGTATGGTTAAGATATTTATTGGAGATATTGTTTTAGCTGATTGAACCAAATTTTGAATGGACTGCAAAACAGTATCCGGACCAAACCAATTCATATCTGGCATGGTTTGTTTTAAGTTTGCATCCGATTGAATAATGAAAAATTTTCCCAATTTCCATTCATGCCGTACTTGCAGGTTATAATGTGGTATAGCTTGATTTTGATCTGATATTTGCATAAACTCTATGCCTGATATTCCTTTTATATCAATTTTATGGTCTTTAATACCATAAAGTTTAATATTTATATAACCTCCATAAAACTGATTTTGATTTGATGGTGAAAAATGCATGAATGATGAATTCGCATCATGAATGGGTATAAACCTAAGTGTTTGGTTATATTGATGATGCTTATGCAAAATATCAACCCCATATTCAATTTGCTTTTTACCTGACTTTGGAAGATTACTCAAAGAGAAGTAGAGCATTTTTTTTTCAACTGCAAAGTCCTGTTGTAAGATGGATGCGTCAGGGAAATTGTATTGAAAGATATTATTGAATCTATTGGTTCTTGTTAGATCATCTGCATTATTTTTCTGATAGGATGAAAAGCTTTTTATTTGTAAAATTCCGAGTGCTTTAGTTTTAATTGCACCATTATAGCCAATCTGCACGTATACTCTGGTTTGATTGCTTTTCTGCAAAGTAGTATCGGTGATAATGCCTCCTATTGCACTGCCCAATTGAAAAGTAGGGCTATAAAACAAAACAAGACTTGTAGCCTCACCTGCAAATTTTGAAGATTTATTGTGGCGGTATTGCATACGAAGCGAGATTTGGTTACTCCTTTTTTCAAGTCCGCAACTGTCCCTTTTTAACCAGTTTTGGCTACTATCGATATAATAAGTTGTTTCACCAATTTCTTTATTGCGTAGCCGATCATATTCGTATCCAATCCGGTAGGTTATTTCCCTTTTTTGTTTCAGCTTAACCAAGCCAAGGGTACTAGAAAATGCGGTTTGATTATTTACTGTAAAGCTTGCCGGAAGATCGTTGTTATCCAGGTAAGGATCTGTCAAAAGTTTCGTTTGTTCATCTTCCAACGAATACATTACTGATGATGTACTGCTTACTTTAAATACATCGCCTTTGGGATTTAAAGAAATATTATTTGCATTTCCAAAAATAAAATGCTTGTTTTTTTGGCTGATACGGGCAAGCGAAGGGTTTAAAACAGCTCTGTCAGGAACACCGACACCTGCTGTAATATTTCCACTTATTTTACCTTTAAATGCTTCATTAATCTGAAGATTTACGGCAAGCTTGCCGCTCTTTCTAACAGAAGCCAACACAGCATTTTTTTCATAGTCGTTAAATACTTCAATACCCCCAACCGCTCTCGCATCAAGGTTTTTATTAATGGCTCCATATTGTTCGTCTGCTATATTGTCTCCATCAATAAGCAAAGCAGAAACACTTCGATTTTGAAATAAAATTTGTCCATCAGGTAAAACTTTGAAACCGGGAATATTGGATAGCAAATCAGCAACACTTTTAGTTGTGGCCGTTTTGTAAGCTTCAGGATTATATTTCAGGGTATCTTCATGCTGTTTCACCTGCCAATGAGATGTAATTTCCACAGGTTTGAGTTCTTGATTTGCTTGTGATAAAAAAAAATTACAATCAATCACGGAAAGCCTTGCGGGTATTTGTTGGTATGCCGCCTTATAACTTATATGCCTGCATTCAATCCTGATCGGTTGATCTGAATTGAAATTTAAGGCAAATAAAAAATTGCCGTTGGCATTAGAATGCGTGCTGGCTAGAATTTTATCTGCTTGCTTTATTATAATAATAGCATCCTGAATTGGCAATGTAGATATACTGTCCCGAACCAATCCTCTAACAATGGATGATTGCCCAAACAGTAAGTGGCTGGAAATAACCAAGTGTATGAATAGAATTATCTTTTTTAGGAGCACAGTTAATGGTTAGGTGCATATATGGTAACTTTCAATAAATCAATTTTGACCATCTGCCCAATTTTCAAGGGTAGGGTAACTCAATGTTGCAGATTTATTACAATCCAGGCAACCAGGATTGATTTGCTGTAACTGTGCCTGGGCAGCAGCAATTCTTTTTTGTGCTTCTTTGCTAAAAGATGTTACCACCGAATTATAATTAGTTTGAGCTAGTGGTAATTCAATCGCGACACTAGGTATTTCTTTAAGGCTCGACAGTTTCCAATAAAAGTTTCTTTCTTCATCGTATAATTCAAGAATAAGGCCTGGTAAACCTCCAAATTTCCATGGGCCTTCCGAAATGGGGATTTCCTCAGTGAACCAGGCGGAAAAGGCCCGGCCTCTCCAAATACAGATTGCCTTGCTGCAAGTATAGGATTCAATTTTTTTTGTTTGTGAGGTAAAATGCCACTGAAAAGGGAATAAACTATCAGCAATAGGAATATTCTTTTTATCTACCAGAAAGTTACGGGACTCAAAAATTAATGATTTTTGGCTTCTGTCTTTATAAACTATCCTCGCCCTTTTCATTTGAGCATAAATATTTCCGGTATCTGCCAAAGGGCGGGTTACTGGTAAACTGCTGTCAAAGGAAATCGAAAGATTGCGTGAAATGACAAGCGTAGTTCTTGTATCGATGGTTTTGAAATCATTACCTCCTGAATATTGGTATCCATCGTAGGTAATATTGAGGCTCTTTTGGTTATTTTGAGCAACCAATTGAATCGATAATGTTGATAGAAATAAAAGGTTAATTATTCCCTTACATAAATATTGGGTTATGAAATGATTCATTTGGATTTTGGTTAGATTTTGAAAATATTATTAAAGTCATTTTAATCAAAATTAATGAATGCCACCGGTTAAATAACCGGCGGCATTTTAAATGATCAATTAAGGTGCAATAAGTTCTTCATTTGGAATCATTGCCTTAAGACCGGCATCTGCGCAAGCGCCAGCTTGAATCCTTGCTACAGTTGCGTCTGCATCACATCTTGTGCAGGATGCGCTTGCTACAGCGTTACCATCTCCATCATAAGCTGTACGTGTCTGGGTATTACAGTCTGCTTTTGCTACCTGAACAAAAAATGTTCCTGCAATAATCAGGAACAAAGAAATTGATTTTCTTTTCATAATGAAAAATTTAAGTGAAAAAATGGTTTTGAGCTAGACGTTTAAGTGTATTTCCGGCCGGATGGGTTTTGTAACCAATACTATTATTCGGCTAAGACTCAGCGTCAAATGTATCCCCCCCCCCCTTAATCTATGAAAAATACTTATTCACAAGTAATTTAAACTTAATATTAAGGAGAGTTTTTTATTGGCTATTAGTTGTAAAGTTTTGTCGATTTTATGTCTTCGCCATCAAAAAGCAGGGCCATTAATTGTGGCACGTACATGGGGTGGTTTGGTAAAATCTTCAGTGCATTATCCGTTGGTTGATGGTGGTGCCTTGACATCGCCCGATAATGCCATCTTCGATCCGGCTGCAGGCAAGTGGGTGGCGGAAAACGAAGGCGTAGGACCCGATATTGAAGTAAGGCAGGATGCCAAATCGCTGGAACAGGGTAGGGACCCACAGTTGGAAAGGGCGGTGAAGGAAGTGCTGAGCATGCTGGAGAAACAACCAACGAAAGAGGTGAAGGCACCGGCGTATCCGAAGCCGGCGCAGACGAAGCAGTAAAAAACTAAAAGTGATTTGGCTAAGGGCTATAGGTTGGCAACTCTACTAACCTGTAGCCTTTAGTATTAGTTGTGATGTATTTGCTATTCTTAAAATCTTACCATCAAACCCATGCCATGATTTGTTATCCCAACCCTTAGTTGATCGGGTTGCAAAGTACCTTCTTTCGCCTTTTTATTAAACACCCGTATGCCATTTCTATACCGGGTATTGGCATCGATACTAAAACCGATTGATACGCCTTCCAAAGCCAAAGCGGCACCTAACAAAACAAGTCCGGTGGTACTTACCTTATTGTTACTACTGTAATTGTGATAGTTGTTTTGGCTGGCATTTATTACCAACCAACCGGTAAGAAAAGTTGCCCCGGCCCCCCAGCTTAAATATCGGCTTGTGTTGAATTGTTTCCAGGCGCCACTTATCAGGGCTTCTACTTCGGTATCGCTGTTGCGCAGGGTATTTTCAAACTCGTTGCCGGTAACAGGTGTAGTGCCCATATAAAACCTCGTTCTGGCAAAAAAAGGATGATAAATCCAGGCACTGTCCGTTCCCCTTTCTCTTAATGCTTTTCGGTCTATTTTAGATATTTGACCGTTGCAAGGCGCAGAAATAAAAAGCACGGTTAAAAGAAAAGTAATGTAGAATAAAAATTTTATTGCTTTCATATTTAATAATTTTTTATAAATGATCATCCTCCAATGTGGGCACCATCAATTGATTTTTTTAGTATTCAATATCGAATCCACGGATATGCTGGTTCTCATAATTCTTTTGTAAATACTATTGATACTTTTCTGGTTTGAAACTATTGACTTCTTTTTTTCATAAATGATGCTGTCAGCAGAAAGGTCGTGCCTTAAGGCATATCTGAATCTTGATAGGGGTGATTTAAAATAGTCTTTCGATATATCTACTTCCTTTAGCTCTAGCATGGGAACCCAACCCATTTTTTTAAACCCCTGCAGGTAGTAATTCAAATGCCAATAGTTGTTGCCCATGGCTAAATCCTTAAAATGAATCGTGGTATCTGTATGAATTTTTTTAAAAAATAAGGTTCGCTCCGCCCCCATTAAAAATGTAATGCTTCCCGTATCGGCTGCTTCTATTTCGAATACATAGGTGCCATTTCCACTGAGTGGTTGCGAAATATTAATAATTCTTTTATTGTCATTTGTTATTCCAATTAAGGTATAATTGGGATTCCTTTCTTTTTTGCCATCAAGTTCATCTTTTAATTCAACAACACTTGCCCTAAAAACAATGAGTCTTTTTATATTATCAGGATTAGGCAGGTTTTTTGGTGGCACAAACCTATTGTTCACCCAACAACTTATGAATAATTCACTAAACATGAGAAGAATAAACAGCGGCATCCTTCTATGGCAAATTATCCATAATGCGTTTGAATCTTTCATTTTTAGGTTATTCAGGGTTTTGCTTGTATAAATTTAAACTAACTTTTACTATTCAATATCCGAAACTTTTATGACCGGAAGGTTACGCCAGAAAATAGCTGGGAAAAAATCTTTCGGACCATTTTTTAAATATAACTTAGAATCATTGCCTGTTAAACTCTTTGTATTTGAATTATAAATCAGGTAACGATTTAAAACAATCGGCTTTGAGACTGCATTACATTCAAATGGCACCAATGTCAAAGTAGGTACAAAATCATATTCATTAGTTTTATAGGTGCTAACTTGTAGCCGAAAACAAGTATTGCCAACAGGCAACTGATGAATAGAAAGGATTGTATCAATATATAGCCATTCATTATAGCCTAAACATTTTGCTAACACTTGCACAAGGCTTGAGTCATCGTCTTGCTGAAATTCCAGTATCAAAGTTCTTGCTTTTGTATACTCTGACTTGTACAAGTGGAAGGCCTTATACTGCTTAGGTAAGAATATGGCTGGAACTACTCTGTCTGTACGACCTTTCTGCGGCCAGTTTCGCATAGGCTGATTATATTGAAGAACGACCCGTTTTACATCAGTAATATTTATTGGTATTGTGTATTTGGATGGCCTGCATCCTATGATACTGAAATAAACAAGGGAAATTATTATCAATCTAATCATTAAAGGCAATTTTGAATTCCTTTCTGAAAGGGCTGCTTAATGAAGGTTAAAATCATTTCGGAAATTATCAAAATTTTTTCCAATCCATTTTTTAGTTAATCAACAATCAAAGTATAACTTGTTGATGTAGGACTAAGTAATGCCTGATCAAATGGTGCATTAAACCTGTTTAAGATACTTTTATAATTATTCAGAGATATAAAAGCAACTTCTTCATTAAAGAAAAAATGTATGCCTGCGCCGCAAAAGGCGTCTTCAATCACTCCACTCAACAAGTTAATTGCAAAATCTCCTTTTTTCTTGGGTATAATTTTTATATTAGCGATAAATACACTATCATTTTTTTTTAAATAGTATCGAACTCTACTTCTTCCACCTATACCTTCAGTAAAATCAAGGTTTACATTTTGTGATAGATAATTAAAATCGGTTTTCGCATTTTGCGATTTGATTCCGACGCCATTAGAAGAATCTGGTAAATATTGTTCAATCGTGAAACCACATAATACTTTATTGAATCGATTTATATTCACAATACTATCACTACTAAAATTATAAACATCAATAGGAAGGCTAGTTGAAATAGAAACTGTATCTCCAATTTTTATCCTGCCATTGGGGTGGCTTGTGTGATATTCACGTTTGAAGGTATACTCCCCCTCGCAGTTGTCTGGTATTTCTGGCTTGCAACTTAATTGCATTAAAATTATAATGAATAAAATAAGAATATTTTTCATTGATGGGATTTTTGACTTTATGGAAATAAAAACCAATTAAAAAGATTATTGATTTGTGTAAGTTGAGAGGAATTTGTTTGAATAAGATTGGTTCTCCATTCCCAAAATTCGTCAGGCGAGTTGATAAAACCTGATTTTCCTAATCCTGTTTTTGCAATGTTTTCCCATGTGATGTTTTGCACATTTTCCAATTGATTTTGTTGTAGGTTTACCAAATCATTTTGTCCATCAAACAAATCATAAAAAATACCGGACATAGCAATAGTACTCATTTTATCTGCTACGTCCTTTGATTTCCAAGTTTCAATGTAAATAATATTAGAGCTTATGAAAGCTGTTGATTTAATTTCATTAAAATTTTGATCCAAAATATCATCTGAAAGTACTCCGTATCTTCGATTTGTCAAAAAGTGAGCATATGCTTCAGAATAACCATTGTACATGTCAAAAAGCTCTTTATCAGATGCATCTAACAAGGTTGAAACTGATTGGTATAAACTCAAGCTTGATGCTGCGATTGACGCAAGGGAAATAGTTGGATCAAACCAATCATCTCCATATTTTAAGAGGATACTAATTAATGGTAATTTTTTTGATGCCTCCTGAAAACTATACGCTGCCAATATTCCACTTAGTATTTTGTTCTTCTTTTTTAAATAGGCTTTCCAATCTACAGAATTAGATCGTTCCTTAAGCAAGCCGGCAATCGTAAATGCTTCATAAAATTTTTGCGATACTTCGCTACTGCTTAAATTTAGATTTGGGGTGTTATAATAGTAAATTGCATCGGGTAAAGAACCTTGGAAAACTAATGTGAGAAGTGATTGAACTGCAGTAGATGTATAAGCAACTGAAGCTACCCCACCTGTTGTATAAGCTTTTGCGGCGTACAATACTACTTTTCCAATATCATACACATCATTCCAGGTAAATCCTTTATTTATATAAGCAAGCATAGGTGTTTCAAGATAAGCCCCCCTTGCATTAGGTGTACCACCTGTTGCTAAATACAATTGAAAGCGATGGCCGCCACTTGCTCTTCCGGGAAGAGGTTTAACATTATCATTATTCCCTTGTGTAATCTGATATTTTCGTGAATTAATGGCATTTGCTGCTAACCAATGCAAAAACGTCCTGGTGAAACGATTTCGCCCATTACCTGTGCCGAATGATGGCTCACTCGCAGATCCCCCGCTAGTTCTATAAAAAATATGATCTACGGTATTAAGTTGGCAACCACTAAAAGTACCTATCCTTGCTTTAACAGGAAATAACGAAAGCCTTATCCCTAACTTGTTTCGAAGCGGTTTAACGCTCAATTCTCCGTTTCTGAATATGATTTGAATTTTTGCATTATTGTTGTAAGATGTATTTATGGAAAACATCCCCTGTATATCCGTTTGGGTATTTTTTATTTTAAACCAACGCTTGGCACGTACCTGCACATCATGAACCGGTACGCATTGGTTAAGTTGGGTATCCCACACCCGTATCCTTCCTCTTGGCTTCCCCGACTCGGTGCAGCTAAGCGCAGGTAACCCACATACCAATGCAGGTGCTGGTGGGGGCGGTGGTGGTGGGTTTTCTTCCCCGGGGCAAATGGTAAAATAATCGGGTGATAGGCAATCGGAAAAATGATGGCTCCAGGTTGGATGTTCCCCATTGCCGATGGTAACATCTTCTCTGGTGATGGTTGTGATGTTTGATCCATTTTGAAGAAGGGTATTGCTGCTGTAATTTGCCCCCAATGCCATGCTTTCAGCAAGTTCTTCAATGTAAAGGGCTGCATTACCTTCGGGCAGGTGTAAATTGGCGAGTACGGTATGGGTAACATTACCCGGTAAATTATAATTGGCTGGAACCACGGTATATAAAAATGGTAAATCTTCAATAGAGCTACCTTGTGGTGCATACAAGTCACCATCCTGCAGCATTTTATAATCAAGTGGGTGCGTATACAAGTCCAGTTCCAGGCTATCATCAAGCATGGCAATCTGGCTTTCGTTGGTGGGGGAGAATCGAACATATTTATGCGTAACCGATATAGCACCCAATTGCAAATTGAAAAAGGCATTGTAAGCCGCAGTCATGTTGGGTATGCTATAGGGATTGTTAAGCTGCAAGCCCAATACCATGTAAGTTTCGTCGGTGTATTCCATTTCGTTGCCTGTATTTAACAATTGAATATTTGTGTTTGTGGCAGTTACTCCTTATACTGGCGCATCAGGGTTGGGTCTGTTTTTAATAAAAAAACTTATTTCCTGCAGGCTATCAATGGTACTAATTACATCTTTTCCAATTACATCCTGAGTGCTTACAACTTGTGGTGCATTAAACAATTCCTGTTTTTTGCAACCATTTATTCCGGTTAAAAAAGTAATGAATAATAAAATTAAGCAAATTCGGGTTTTGTGCGGCAGGCGGGTAATTTTTGTCATAGTTTTAAAATTTTGAACTACGAAGAAAACCGACTTCCGTGCAACCCGGTTGCACGGAAGTTAAAAAATGGTTAAAGCCTTTTTAAAATGCTTCAAAGTGTATAACAAATCTTCCATTTTTTGCATAGCAGTATGAACATGCTTTCCTGTTATAATAAATAGGTGCACCCAATTCCTTCATTACAGCAATAAATTCTTTTACCGTTCTTTCAGATATGTTCAGTTTTTCGGCTAAGCTTGCTGCATTGCCGGTATTCTTTTTCTGAATAAGTTCGTCAATGGTTTTTAGGCGTCGAATAAGTGTTCCAGGCATGATAGTGCGTTTTGGTTTATGATTGCATAGTTAAAGGTAAATTCAATAAAAAAGGTTTTGAAGACCAAACATAAATGTATATAATTCATATTTTTTTGTCGTGGAAAGTAGATAATTGTTGACGGTGGCGCCTTGACGTCATGTAATAATGTCATCTTCAATCGTGCCGCAGGTAAGTGGGTAGCCGAAAACGAAGGCGCAGCACCCGTTATTGAAGTAAGGCAGGACGCTAAATCGCTGCAACAGGGTAGGGACCCGCAGTTGGAAAGAGCGGTGAAGGAAGTGTTGAGTATGCTGGAAAAACAACCGATGAAGGAAGTGAAGCCGCCGGCGTATTCGAAGCCGGCACAGACGAAGCAATAAGTTGGTGAATGCAAAAGTCCTTAAAGGTTGGAAAGAAAACCAACTTTTAAGGACTTTTGTTTTATAGGTGGATGTCAACACCAAACCATAAGATGCTTTATGTACCCAACTTCATTTTGCGCTGTCTCGGAAAATAGATAAGCGTTTTGCTAATACCTAATTGTAAGCCTGCCCCGGTAAGCCTGTAACGGAGCACTTGATCCTGCAATATTTCAGGCGGATCAGTGGGTGTAATCATGCTATAATAATACTCATTGGTAAATTGTGTGGTATTAAAGGTACCAAGGTACTTGAACGACAGTTGCAAAATCTCCCGATCTTTTCTATTCTTAAATAGAGCGTTTATCCCGGCATGCCATCCGAAATTGCCGGTTGTTTCCCTTTTCATATCGGTGTCATAGATTACAAAATCACCAAAAGGGCCTCCGGCTCCACCGGTTCCTATGGGAGATAGTAAGAAGTATTGAAATCCACCAAAAACGAAAAAACTAGTTCCCTCTTTTTTTCCTACTAAGCATTTAGCATAACTACCTCCCCAAAAAAGCGAACCTGATGTACCTTCAGATAAAAATTTATCCGGGGCTATAAAACCTAAATAGCCATTTCCTTTTACTTCATTTCCAGTCATTGCAAACCTATTTTCGTGCGTTCCAATTGTGAAGGTTAATCTGTCATTATTTTTTTTCAGGTAATAATCTACATGCAAATAGATATCCGGATTATTGGAGTATGTACTCCTGAAGGGCGGGTAGGGGTTGGTATTGGATACAAATTGTGCTTTTGCTGCTGTTAGACAAAGTTCAGGCCTTACAGCCCAGCGTTGAGCAAATAGGCACCCTGGTATGCAGATGATACAAATTATTGTGTACCTGCGCATATTAATAGTTATATTGAATAAAAAATGGGGTGAAATCAAAAATCTCCATACTGTTTACCATCCTTGCATTGGGGACATCAAATACATGATTTGGTTGTACTGAAATTGCTGATGATGTTTTTCGGCCGCGCCAGGCTGTTTTAGTATATAAATTTAGCGTGGCAGAAATTTGATATTTATGTAATCCATTAGCGCGTTCCCAAAAAACACGCCTAGTTTTATTTCTTTCATTGAGGGGTGGGGTTAGCGTCCCGGAATTAAAAATTTCATTTTCATTTTTACATTTTCCCTGATGTTTTTCTGTATATACGAGATTCCATCGGTTTTCTCCCCTATCATGTGCCACATCTGACTTCCAATTTATGTTACCACTACTGGTATATCCCACCTCCTGGTATTTTGCTTTTAGCATTAACTGGAAAAATACACCTAATCGCAAATATTGAAGACGCAATGCCATCCTAGTATTTGCATGGGTTCCTTCTTCACCACTATTAGCTTGTGTGGTAATGATAGATCCCGGCACAGTTTCATCAAGAAAATATACGGCTGGGGTTTCAGTTCTTACCTTTGCTCCCCCTCTTTTCCAGCAAAATAAACTCATGAGTTCAGCGCCATTGTTAATGCCATTTTCTTCCAGCATATCTACAATATCGTAGTCTGTTGGATACTTGTATACATGATTTTGAACATTTATATCATTTATAAGAGCCTGATAAACGGGGGCCGTACCACCATCTTGGTAAACTAAGGTAGGCAAGTCAATATATTCTGAAATAAATACATGCTCGCCAAAATCATCTACCCTTATTGTGTATTGATCAATAGTAAGCAAACCTTGTGGGTTAAGAATTTGGGTAAAATTGCTTAAATCTTCTTGGAAAAACCAAGGTAGTTCATCTTGTTCTTCAAAATTGGTAAGGCTTGGGCGATTAGGAGGATTATAGGTTTGTCTAAGTTTAGGGAGACGATCATGTAACGAAACGAATTTTGCTTTCTTCATACTCTCGTGTACAATTTCCTTTTCATAGCAATCCCAATATTTATGATAGTCTTCAAAACTTTTAAATACCACCATTCCATAAAGAGAATCTATACTCCAATTAATGTCTTTAGCTGACACACCTATTTGTGGTGGCTCATCAGGTTTTTGTTCTTCGGCTAAGTTTTTTTTACAGGCCGAAAATAACAAAACGATCAAAATAACAATTAGGGAATGACATTTAATTTTGATACCTAAATTCGAGTTGCTCCAAAAAGTTGCGGGGGGGGGGGGATAATTTTTTGTCATAGTTTTAAAATTTTGAACTACGAAGAAAAAAAGGTTCCGTGCAACCCAATTGCACGGGTGTGAATTATTTGTTAAAACTATTGTGTTGGTTCAAACCTAAGTGAAAAATTCCCTTTTTGTGCATAGCAGTACGAATTTATCTTTCTGTTGTAATAAATAGGTGCACCTAATTCCTTCATAACCGCAATAAATTCTTTTACGGTTCTTTCAGATATTTTCAGTTTTTCGGCTAATCTTGTTGCATTACCAGTATTCTTTTTCTGAATAAGTTCGTCAATAATTTGAAAGCGGGCTACAAAAGTTTTGGGCATGGTGTTAAGTATTTCTACGAATATAAGGGATTGATTTTTCCCAATTGAATCCTGTACTTTAGTTCAGTCAGGTTTTGGTAATTGGCTTTTCCGGTGATAGATTAGCTTACATAAAAGATCAAATACCAATCTTTTGCTACGCATTAATAGCCTTTCTTGATTGATGTTTAATTTTGTTTATTTCCGTTAAGCTCATTTCTTCTTCGGTTGCGGGTTGTTGAACGAGTTCATGTAAATGTTTTTGCCAATATTCCGCTGCAAGGCTTATGTGCACAACTTCCCGCTCGTCAAAGGAAAGCTTGCTTATTTCAGAAAGTATATAATCCACCTATGGATTGGTATTTGGAATTTGCAATAAATGCATGATATAAATTTACGGTTTTCATTTTTTTAATTGTGTATAAATTTTCTATGCTGCAATTGGTGCTGGGCTCGTGAAAATACTAAAATATTTAGTATTTTTGTTCCCCGCTAATACTTTATGTACTTCAACTGCAAAACATATTTCAGCTATTCACAACCTGGTAAACAGCTTGGTTGGGTCTATTGTGAACGAAAGGAAATCGATTTATGGGAAAATTCGGTAGATATCTTTTCTATGAACTACCCTTGCCATTTCTACAATTTGGTTGGTTTGGTAATAAAAGCCAATTCTATAATCGCCACTTCGGATGCGGTAGGCGTGGGGATGACCTTTCAATTTTTTGCAACGGGGGATTTCTTCCAAAGAATCTGCCTTTTCTACATCAACAATAATAGACGCTACTTTTTTGCGGATAGGGTTCGGGAGTTTTTCAATATCCTTACTGAATTGCCTGAGAAAAACAACCTTCATGGTCAGGGATTAAGCAGTTTTTTCATAACTGTTTCGCGGGATACACGTTTGCTGCGGTCGGCTTTTTGCATCAGCATCAGCATGCCAAGGTCTTCCTTTTCTTCAATACTGATTACTGTATTGCCAATGCTCATCTTCTTCAGCATGGTTTGCAGAAGTGCCAGTTCTTCTGCATTTTTCGGTTGTACCAATAGCGTTTCCATAGCATCAAAGTTAGGTATTCATGTGAACTTCATACACACCAATCATTTTTTTACAAGCTGCCTTAAACGCCCGAATCCTTAAGTATGTATATCAACTGCAAAACATATTTCAGCTATCGCTACGGCACCCTTGCTACCGAAGAACTCGTGACATTAGCCGCCGAAAACGGGGCTAACGCATTGGCACTCACCAACATCAATAATACAAGCGATGTGTGGGATTTCGTGGATTTTTGCGGTCAGCAGGGCATAAAACCCATAGCAGGGGTGGAAGTGCGCAATACGATGGATGATATCGCACCCGGCAGCGAAAAACTGTTGTACCTGTTGCTTGCCCGCGATAACTATGGCTTGATGGAAATCAACCGCTGGCTGACCCAGCATTTACAGCCAAAGGAACCGTTTCCGGCACAACCCGGTTTTAGCGAACATGTGTGGATCATTTTTCCTTTTGGCAAAAAGCAGCCCGATCAATTGGCGCTTAACGAGTTGCTTGGCGTGGTGCCCGCCGAAGTAAATAAACTGTACGGTTTTCCGGTAGCAAAATATGCGCATAAAATGGTGATTCGCCAACCGGTAACTTTTAAGAATAAAACCTATTATAATCTGCATCGCCTGCTGCGGGCGATTGATCAGAACACACTCCTCAGCAAACTTGATCCCATTCACACCGCGGCCCCATACGAAGTGTGGGTGCCGCCTTCTCAACTGCTCGAAGCCTTTCAGCAATACCCCGGCATTGTAACCAATACCTTGCAAGTAATGGAGAGTTGCCATATCAGTATGGAGTTTCATACTGATAAAAACAAGAAGACCTTTAGTTCCACGCCCGAAGATGACCGTATCCTCCTGGAAAAACTAGCGCAGGATGGTGTGCAGTATCGTTTTGGTAAAAAAAATAGGGAAGCGCAACAACGGGTAAAAAAGGAGTTGAAGATTATTAACGACCTTGGGTTTAACGCATATTTTTTAATTGCATGGGATGTAATACGCTATGCGCAAAGCCGCGGCTTTTATTATGTAGGGCGGGGTAGTGGTGCCAATAGTATTGTGGCGTATTGCCTGCAAATTACCGACGTCAACCCGATAGAGTTAGACCTGTATTTTGAGCGTTTTCTAAACCCTTATCGTACATCGCCACCTGATTTTGATATTGACTTTAGCTGGAAAGATCGTGATGAAGTGATTGATTATATTTTCAAGCGTTATGGTAAAGAACAGGTGGCGTTACTCGGTATGTACGATACCTTTCAATACCGTGCGGTCATCCGCGAATTGGGTAAAGTATTTGGACTTCCCAAAGCGGAAATAGACAAGTTGAGCAATGCAACGGAGCGCGACTTGACGAAGGTGCTCAATGGAGATCATATTCAAAAACTGATACTGCAATATAGCAAGTTGATGATCAATTTTCCCAACCACCTGAGCATTCATCCCGGTGGTATGATTATCAGCGAAGCACCCATGTACCAATACTGCGCAGTTGAAATGCCACCCAAGGGTTTTGGTACTACACAGTTAGATATGTTTGTGGCAGAAAAAATCGGGTTGTATAAGCTTGATATCCTGAGTCAGCGCGGGCTTGGGCATATAAATGATGCTATACAATTGGTAAAAGAGAACCGTGAAAAAGATATTGATATACACCAGGTAGAAAAGTTTAAAAAGGACCCGCAGGTAGCTGCGCAAATACGCAAGGCCGATACCATTGGCTGTTTTTATATTGAAAGTCCTGCTATGCGGCAGTTGCTGAAAAAATTAAAGTGCGATGATTATATTACGCTTACGGCAGCAAGCAGCATCATTCGCCCGGGTGTAAGTAAAAGTGGTATGATGAAGCAATACATTTACCGTTTTCATAACCCCGGTTCGTTTACCTACCTGCACCCCAAAATGGAAGAGTTGTTGCAGGAAACTTATGGCGTGATGGTGTACCAGGAAGATGTGATAAAAGTGGCGCATCATTTTGCCGGGCTCGATATGGGTGAAGCCGATATTTTACGCAGGGCTATGAGTGGTAAGTATCGCGGCAAGAAAGAAATTATGCGCATACGCGAAAAGTTTTTTGCCAACTGCAAGGAGCGTGAATACCCGGAAGATATCAGTACCGAAGTATGGCGGCAGATTGAGAGTTTCAGCGGTTACAGTTTCAGCAAGGCGCATAGTGCAAGCTTTGCGGTGGAGAGTTATCAAAGCCTTTTTTTGAAGACTTATTATCCCATGGAATTCATGGTGGCAGTCATCAACAACTTCGGTGGTTTTTACAGCACCGAGTTATATTTTCATGAGTTGAAAAAGACAGGTGCTGTGCTGCATGCACCCTGTATAAACCATAGCGATCAGCTTACCAATATCAGCGGTAATGCAGTTTATGTTGGTTTTGTACATATACAGGGTATGGAAGATAAGCTGACTGAAACGATATTGGCACAGCGTGCTACAGATGGGCCTTATGTATCGCTTAACGATTTCATTGCACGCACGGGTATTGGTCCCGAGCAGTTGAATACGCTGATACGGGTAGGTGCTTTGCGCTTTACCGGTAAAAGCAAAAAGGAGTTGCTATGGGAGGCCAATTTTTTGCAGCGGCAGGGTGTGGGTGTTGCGGTTGGTCGGGAGACCAACCGCGAAGCGGCGGCGGCAAAAACAATAAGGTGTACAAAAACATATATGTTTTACGC
>JBGSLS010000070.1:0-45150 GCA_041740575.1 Chitinophagaceae bacterium
CCCAAGGTAAAAGAGACGATAGCCTCACCCAACGGTTTGTGGAGCTAAGAGCTTGCTCAAAGGGTGACTCAAACCCGCATATTGTCAGTTGGTTGGGACTGACATACAAAGGGGTCGATGCACGCTTTCTTAAGGCCTTGCATGGTTTTCCTTGCATCTGTTTCCTTTTAAATTTACCTAAATGTAAGCGCCAAAAGGATTACAAGGTTTATAAGCAGACCCTATTTAACGTACAAATGAAATTTGAATGAAAATACTTATAAGTTTCATGTATAAATGAAACTTATATGATGCAGATTTGTATTTTGCTCTGCCGGGTGGGGTTCGGCTGCGCTCACCCACCCTCGCTCCGACTCCCGACTATTAACCCCTCTCAAACAAATACACCCCCCTCAATTCTTTCTCCAACACAAAACCATCCGCGGCAAGTGCAGCCACAATGGCATCCTTATCCTTTAGCCCATTGGGAAACATACCCGGGTGAATTTCCATAATAAGGTGCCGGATACAGGCAGGCAACGCCGGTGCCGTGTCTATCATAATTCTTTCGCTGCCTTCCACATCTACCATAAGCAATTGGGGTTGCAGGTTATAGGTTGAACAAAGCTTTTCAATATCGTAAATATCAGTTGATTCGGTTTGGGACGCAGTAGATGTTGGTCGCGCAGAAAAAGAAACCGTTCCACCCAAACTACCCCTCACTTCGCTGAACCCTTCGATCTGAATGTTTCCCATTTTCCATACCGGAAAAGCAAAACCGGTAACAATGGTTACCCATGGGTAAGTTGACAGCCAAGGCGCAGAATACCGGGTAAGCTGTTTTGATGCTTCCACCGCTACGATACGCCCTTGCGGGCCAATTTTTTGTGCCACAATAGCTGTAAGAATGCCAATGGAACTCCCCATTTCGAGCACCTGCATACCGGGTTGCAAAATACCCTGCATCAATGCACGCTCCTCGGCTTCGTAACCGCCCTGCCTGAGCAACCACTTGGTGCCATAGCTCCATGGCCGGCCGCGCAACGGAATAGAAACGCCATCCAACTGTACCGAAACCGGCCAAATCCATTCGGGTAGTAAACGAAGGATGTAGCGGCGAAGGAGAAGGAGTTGTTGCTTTAGTGGCATGTCGAAAATAAGGAAGTGAGGTCAATAAGTCAATGGGGCAATAAGTGAATGTCGTGTGTGAGTAAGTGGGGGTGGGCTGAGGTCTGAACCGTAGCTGAGTTCAAGCCGTGTCTCCCGACAGGGACACGCGGCGTAACGGAAAATGTAACCCGGTGGCTATACCCGCCCTATATTCTGCGGATAGCCCGGAAAATACTCAGGTACACGCGGCGCAGGTGTTTCAGACTCCACTTCCTGCTCATCTGCAGGTTTTATTTGGGCTGCCAGTGCTGCCAGCTTTTGCCGCCAAATAATATTATCAGCGAGTATAATTCCGAGTAACAAAAATGTAGCATTGTGAATATTAAATACAATAGGTGCGGCATATATTACCGTTCCCCAAAGTAATAACCGCAAAAATTTATTGGTGAAGCTTACATAAAACACCAGTAGGGTGGCTAATACAATACGAAGCATAAAAAGCAGGATGCCGCCTTCAAGAATAATTTTTACAAACTCACTTTCCACATAACCAAACTCCCGCGCCAGCGGTGATGTGCCAAATAAAATAGTGGCACCCTGATAAGTAGCACCCGTGCCGATACCTGCGATGGGATAACGAAACCGCGCCGAATAAGAAAAATAGGTAAAATCCCAGGTAAGGCGCTTGGACTCTTCGCCGCGTTCGCGGTTTTGGGTTACCCTATCCGCAAAATTGGTATAAGCTTTATTGATTTTTTGGGTAAGTGGGGCCTGCTGAAATAACTGTGCCACCGCAATAAGAATGATTACCGGCAATACAAGCCTTCCAATAACGCTCCCTAATTCCTTCAACGGGTAAGAATCGAGTACAATTGCTCCTGAAAATACAAAATATAGTACCATACCACTCCGGCTACCCGTCATGAATCCGGCGATAGCGCCAAAAGAAATTGCCAGTGCTACCATCCAGGTAGGATAACGCAGTTTAATTAGCGCCCAGGTAAAAAAGGGGTAAAATAACAGGAAGGCTGTATAGCCACTCAGGTAACTGAAGGTGCCACTAACCCGCACCCCATCGGCAATTGTTGCCACCTGTTTTACGGCATCGTGGGCATACTTATTCAGAATATGAGAATCGGGTAAGGTATATTGTACAAAAGCCAGGATAACTTCTATAGCTACAATGGGTATCAGCCATTTCATGTAGCGCTCGGGACGAAACAGGTGCCGGTTGGCCAAATAGTAAAAAATGCCTATCCAAAAAAGCCCATGTACCATTAAACCCAATACACCGTGGAATAGGGTAACCTGCAGCGGATTGATAATTTGTATGAGCAGGTAAAAAAAATATAACCCAAGGGGTTTAAAATAGGCAAAGGGGGAAGTTGCGTTTCCCTTTCGCATAACGACCATTAAAAAAGGGATCATCATCTGTACCAGCAGTACGAGATTGCCCACTGCCGCGCTTTCTACTACCCATTTACGGATGGCACCGCCAAAAATGGCCACTAAAAATAAGGTAAAGTACAATTTGTCATCTTGTGAAGATGTTTTGTTCCCTAATTTCAATTTAATATTTTTTGCCTTAAGCACTTTTTTACAGTTTACACTAATGCCTCACCAACATTCCGGCGTAAAATTTTAATAACTCAATCCAATAGGCCTTGCCTTTCCCTTTAAACCTCGCTAATTTACCAGTGTGCATTCCCATTCGGGAAATCATTAATTTAAATCTTTGCAGCCTAAAACGCATATCCCAAACCTGCCCTCTTTGTTGTAAAAAATATTGGTGAGACTTTAGCATTTTTTTAGCTAACCCTATGGTTGTTACCCTACGCCATGGATGGAAAACCAGTGCTGAAGGTACAAATACCACAATAGTTTGTGACTTAACCCTCTCATAAAAATCTGTGTCTTCCATTATTGGGTAAGGAAATCCTTCATTAAAGCCCTCCAATTTTCTAAAAAGGCTATGGTGCACCATTATATTGCAACTCCAGAATTTTTGCCCGGTTGTATTAATGGGTGCTACCTCATCAAACCTTGTTTGCACGCCAGCAGGTTCGGTGCGGCCTTCAAATGCAAACACATCATCATGCGCTTGAATAGCTTCTGCAAATGCCTTTAACCAATCTTTATCGGGGAGACAGTCATCATCAGTAAACACCAGCCAATCACCCTTTGCCTGCGCGGCTGCATGGTTACGGTTGGCTGCCGGCCCACGTTGCGGACCTTGTTTATAAATAACCCAGGGGAAATGCTGATTACAATAATCCCGGGCACCGGGTGCTTTTCCATCGTCAGAAACGATTACCTCATAATCACCCATACGCACCGTTTGGCAAGACGGCGAAAGCTTTTCAAGGCATTTGCCGAGTAATTCATTACGGTTACAAGTAGGAATTATGATGGAAAAAAACATAGTACCAAAAATAAATGAAAGCTAGACTACCACCCATGGCTTTTGTCTTACCCCGTCATTCAAACCACTCTTGTGCCGAAGTTGCCAGGCAGGTGATAAAGCATAAGCTTCAGATGGAGTTATACCCTGTATAAAATCAAAACGCGGGATATTCTTTACAAAAATGGCATCAAAACCCGATGCAGCAATACCTGCCATTTTATAACCCTTTTTTACTAGTAATGTATACAAAGCTGCAAGAGAAGCCCCGCCATAAAGATAATTTCCCAATTCGCGGCAAAAACCTGCACTGTAAGGAATGGTTAAAGATTCATCGGGGCCCCAAACATTGTTGAATTCAGTAACAATTATGAATGGCTGCAAGGGCATTGCATCCAGTATGTACCAGTCCACCGAATCAATATCCATGGATAATACTTCCGGTTCTATTGGTAGTTTATTATCTATACATAACTGTTCAATATTTTCAAGGGTAACCATACTGCTGATAAAAACGGGAGGGTGCAAACCCATATGGCTATACACTTTTTTACCATAGTTTAGTTTATCGCTGCTTCCATCAATCATATACCCGGTAAAGCCATGGTTCATTACAAGGTTAAATGTATTACCATCGGCACCTGTAGCGGCACCAAAATCCACCGAAGTTTTTTGTCCCATACCTGCCCTTGCAAGCAGGTATAGCAACCATCCGTCAATGCCATCTTTTCCCATCCAAGAGTAGGGCGGCCATGCTAAAAAAGCGCTGCTATCCATGGTTTTGAAACTATTCAACAGCAGGGCCTGAATTTGCTTTGCGTTACGAATACTTTCTGACATTTGAACAGCCCTGGCATATGGACTTGCAAAATGATTAAGCTGAATGCCCAACCTTTGAGACCAATCTGAAATATTTTTATAAATGATTTTTTTCATTACGAATTGTCTCTTTACAAATTGGGTACGATGAGTGTAAGAAATACTTTTCCGGCCATAATTATGGAGCAAGAACACGATTTAGAAATTCAGATTTTTGCACGGGATAAAACAAAATATTTCTGCCCTGGCTATCCATTGGTATGTTAATTTTTTTGAAAGTTCCGGTTCCATCATCTATCGATAAAAAACGATAAGATTCCATGCCCGGCAATTCCATCATTTTATCCGCAACCTCTTTACTTCGGTTTTCTACAATCAAAACAGGTTGCAAAATGCTTAAGTAATTACCCATACTTTTAAGTACTTCGTAATCATTTCCCTCTGCATCAATTTTTATAATACCTATGCCAAAAAACTCATGTTTTAAAAAAAAATTATCTAACCGAATACAATTGACCTCTATGGTTTCTGGTGTTGTTTCCTGATGACCCAGATAATGTTCAATCTTAACCGTTGATGAATAAATATTTCCCTTCCCTTTTGCAGGCATATAAAAAGTTAGTTTTTGTTCTATATCCGAAACAGCCTTCTCCAGGATTTTAATATCAAACCCATTTAATTCATTATTTTTATTAATAATATTTTCAAAAAAAGGCATTGGTTCAAAAGCGAAAATTTTTGCCTTTTGATTTAACGAACGCGCAATAAGTGCAAATAGGCCTGTATTCGCACCAATATCTATAACCCAATCACAAAAAGGAGCCATTTTTGAAAACAAAGTAATTGTGCCAAATTCATGACCTTTTATTCCCTTCCAATACAATGCTTTTTCCAATCTGTAACCTGAATCATTCATCCAAAAACCATGATTTCCATCAATATCGTAGTAGAATTTTTTTGGTATTGCCAAATGCCGAACAAATTTACCAGGGTATAGATTTAATAGTTTTAGGGTTCGACTAAAATAACGTTGAAGTGAAATTGCAGGATCGGAATTCCATACTTTTTTCAAACTTTCTTTTACAATCATTTTAATCTTAATTATAGCAATTTTTGCTTTATGATAATAATAATGATTCAATTTTTTTTGCAAATGCACTTCCACTAAAATGGGATGTATAGTGCAATAAATTAGCCTGCCGTTGCTTTTTTAGTTTCTCCTTTTCATCTATCAGTGTTATGAGCTTTCCAACGAAAGAATTAATATTATCCGGTATAAACCTGCAAGAATCAAATGGATTTATCTCATCGAACGGGTACATATCAGGTGTAAATATGGCCATGCCCTGCGACATGGCTTCAATCAATACATAACCCCAGTTTTCCTGGTGAGAGGCAAACAGGAAAATATCGTGTTCTTTCATAAGCCCAAGCAATTCGGGTCTTGCCAATGGGCCTGTAAAAACCACCTGCGGTATCCATTGCCGGAAGGTATCAGCGAGTTCTTCATCATATTCACCTACGAGTGTCAATTCAAATGCTATATTTTGTAGCTTCAGGGTAGCTAACGCCTGCAACATCCATGCTATATTTTTTCGCTTATCGCCCAGTTGCAGCGCGGCAGTCAGCAGCTTAGGTATTATTTTTTCCTTAGGATGCGAAATATCAATTTCTTCTATACCCTTTGCAATACAGGGGTACAAAGTATTTGCATGATAACCGGCCTGCACCAGATTATCAGCAAGTCGCTTTGTAAGCGCCAGCACTCCGGTAGCGTACCGATAAGCTTTATGATCTATTTTATACCAAAAAATCAAATCATGCAGCCTCGGCAACCATGGCTGACTTTTAAACTGCTGCATTTTGGCTAAATAGCCTTTAACATCAATGGGCCATGCACGGGCAACCACCCATTGTTGCACGGGTGCTTCGGGCCACAAAAAATCTGTTTGAGAAAGCAGCAATAAGTCGGGATGAATTTCCCTCTCACACAATACTTTGTAACCATATGCAATGGAGCTATTATCAAATGTGGGCGATAAAAAGAATTGACCCCACCAATTTATTCTCCCGCTTAATTTCTGCATAAAACTACGCGGTGCAGGCGCCGGTAAAATAATAGCATAGGGATGCAAATCATGGGGCAAACAATGGTAACCTGTTGCAATTACCCAGGTATTATGACCAGCAACCAGTAAGGCTCTTGCAGCTTCTATACACCATGCAGCAATACCATTACGACTATGTACGGTACCAATCAATATAATCTTAGCTTGCATTGGCTACCCTATTTCCTTCATCTATTATTCGTTTTACATTCTTCTCCCAATTAAAATGGAGCGAAGCATAGGCAAATGATTTTCTGCATATCTCAGCATAAGCCGTTTTATCCTTCCAGCTTTCTGCTATCAAGGTGGCAAATGCTTGTGCCCCGGCATTTTCGGGTAATAGATGGCCTGTTTCGCCCTGCTTAACCGCTTCGGTTACACCCATTACCGCTTTGGCTACGGATGGTAATCCATGGGCGGCGGCTTCGGCGAATACAATGCCAAAACCATCTGCTTTACTTGGCACAAACATAAAATGTGCCTTGGCCAGCATATCGGTATATAAAGCTGCCGCAACGCTATCCTGCTTATCAAGTACACCCACACAGTTTACCCCTTCTGCCTGCAGGGCGGTTTTTACCTCATCGGGCAGGTTGCCCACAATGGTAAGTTGAACCGGGATTTGTGCTTTTAATAGTTTCCAGGTGGCTACCACGAGAGGGCCACCTTTTCTACCCACTTTCCAGTTGCCACTATTTACCATAAGCAGTTGTAAGGTGGTTGCCCGGCAACGCGCTGCTATCCATGCATCTACCTGAGGCTGCAGGGGCCAATTGATAATGCTTGCACCACGCGGTAGAACAGCTATTTTTTGAGGAGGGATGTTATACCATTGCTTCAATTGCTGCGCCAACCAATGGGAGGTAACAAATATTTTGTGTGCACGGGCAAAAGCCAATTGTTCTACTTCGCGTGCTTCCCGCCGGGTTTGGCTACAAATATTTTCCCTACCGGGATACATGGCATAGGTGTCAAATGAATTATCAATCCAGAGAATGAGTTCAGGTCCTTTTGGCAAAAAAGCCACTATGCCGGGATTGATACTGAATATGAAATCAGTTGGCTTCCAATGCCTTGCATTTAAGCTTTTCGCATAGCCCTTACTATAGGCAGGCGATTGGGTTGCATCATACCAGCCCCTGCTTTTTTTATAAAATATATCATATTTCCATTGATACCAGCGTGATTTAAATTTTTGCAATAAATTACGTTGATCGCTTACCTGCAAAGGTTCCATGGGGCAGCCTGCATTTTTGGATGCCTGTAAAATAAAAAATGGAACCCCAGAACGCGCATTGGGATTTGAAGTAATGTACTCAGAAACAAAATAAATAGTGATCATTTTTTAATTTCAGGAATTAGCACCATAAACTGGAAAAAAAAATGGTTAAATAATAATACTTCTAGCAACCTTGGTAAAGAACCTTTCAAATTTGAATGGATCTTTAGTGGTATTTTTTAGTACCAAAAGGATTTTCAATATTTTATTTGCCAAACAACAAGGAAATTTATAGTAAATTACTGTCACCAAATAAATATGATTATCATACTTATTCTTTATTTCCTATTTTTATTTAACGACTATCGTTAACAAATTACCCACTTTTCTCATGGAATTTGATTAATGATTAAGAAAGGCAGAAATGGCATCAGATAATTTGGTTCTTGATTTGTATAACAAAAAAATTATGGCTTTAAACGTTTTGAAAAACTTTGCTTTAAAAGGCCTTTAAAATGAATGGTAAAACTGCATTGAATTGGAAACTTAATCAACATCCATAAAACCTTTGTAGGTGTTTTTGCTTGTAAATAATTAGTCCGGTATGCTTCATTTTCGCGCATCATCTTATAAATCAGCCATCGCTGCCAAAATTTTAACTTTGGCGCATAGTTTTTTACTATAGTAAACAATTCATTTAGTAGCCTGCCGTTATTCGTTGCCGTTTTGGTAGTAGCTATTTTTCTATAGAAGCAAACCGGGATGGTATAATATATCCTTTTTTTTGTAGCCAAAAATACCCTTGCATACCAATCAAGGTCCATTGCATAATGGTATGCTTCGTTGAGATTACCAATTTGGTTCACTAGGGCTTTACGTAAAAAAACCGATTGGGAGGGAATAATATGTTCTGTACTATGAAAAAACATAAGTAGCCTGAACAGATCACGCTTATGGTCTCTTTTATAAACCTTGGGTATCCTATGTTCCATATCGGGCCCGCTTGTACAACAGCCATATAAAAAATCTGCCTTTGTATGTGGCAATGTTGAAAAAATAAAATGTAAAGCCCCGGGCAAATAACAATCATCACTGTTCATCCATGCTACCCATTCCCCTGTTGCTCTTGCAAGCCCCTTATTAATAGCATGGCTTTGTCCGCGGTCGGGTTCGCTTACCCAATAGGCAATATGGCTTTCGTATTTCCTGATAATATCCACGCTGCCATCGGTACTGCCGCCATCAATTACAATCAGTTCAAGCCCCGGGTATTGCTGACTAATAATGGAGAGCAAGGTTTCTTCAATAAAACCAGCCTGATTAAAAGAAGGAACGATGATAGATAATGCCGGAAGCAAAATGGGTACTTAAAATTTAAAATGTAAGCAGGTGTGGATAGGAAATATTTGATTAAAGTCTACTTTATAAGCCAAAAACAGCCCTTTAGCCCGATATGTGCATTTATTTGTGGATAACTAGTCCTTTTCGAACACATTTTGTGCATAATTTTAGTAATAGATCAGAAACAGGTGCATTAATTTAGCATATAGAAGGGTTTCGGATACATACCCTTCTTTTTACCAAACAAAAACAAAACAAAATACCATGCGTGTAACAACATTTAAAAACAGGAGTAATGAAAAATTTATACTTATTGCATACCGGTATTGGGCGGCAAAGCATTTTACGTAAACGGCGATGCGCCTCATTTCAAGGATGGATTTCCATCATAAAAGACCGATGGCGGCAATGTCTTTCGGTTCAACTATACCCTTCCCAATATTGGATACATCCCCTTCATCCTCCCCTTCGCCCTTCCGGAAGTTCCCGCTTCCCGGCTTCCCCGACCACCTTTTATAGTGTCCTTTTTACTTTCCGTACTGCTTTTCATCTTCGTTGTCCTATGCGATTCATGAAGTGTATTCAAAATGTTATAGAAGTGTGTACTTTGTATCCCCTCCGTAGAAGGATATGGCTGACTTACGATAATCATTGCGGTATCCAAGGCTTTTTGTTACGGATTTTTCAGCAACAAAATACACATCAAAAACCTGTCCTTTCCCGTTCAATAAGGCTGTTTCACTTTTGTGACATGATGCAATCAACCTTTTATTTTCCATTACCCAACGGCCCGCCAGCAAACCAAGGTGATAAAAGGCAGGCAGGAAAACGCCCGTGAAGCGTTTCCTGCAGCCTCGGGAAAGCTGTCGCAGGCTGCGACAGGCTTTCAACAGCCTCAGACAACCCGTGCAAGGGTGCTACGGCAAATGTTCCGTTCTTTTAAAAACTTCAACATTTTTTACTATATAAAACTATTGAAATGGTAACACAAATCCGAATTTCCGCATTAAAAAATAAGGAATTCATACAGTTTTTTACCGATGTGCTGGCAATCATCCAGCAAACAGGTCCCATTGTTTTGAGCGTACAGACGCAGTATCAACAGTTGGAAACGGTGTTAGCAGAGGCTGATGCTTTACTGCATAATCGCCGGACACATAAGCTGAGTACGCAACTTGAAGCGCTCGATGCACGCCGCGAAAGCGCCATGAACGGGCTGTTGCGGCTGATCGAAGGGTATCTCTACAGCACGGATGTACAGCAAAAAACCTTTGCTGAAACGTTACAAAATCATATCAATGGTTTTGGCGGTAATCCTGCGCGTGATAATTACCAGGGGCAAACCACCATGGTGCGCAGGCTGCTTAGTGATTTCAGCAATCAACCCGATTTGCATCAAAGTATCGCAGGGCTTGGATTGTCAGCCTGGTTAACTGAGTTAAGCAGTGCCAACCTTGCTTTTTCTGCGCAATACCTGGCAAGGGCGCAGGATACTTCGCTTGGGTCGCCCGAGAGTGTAAGCCGTAAACGCAATGATGTAATCGCTGCCTGGAATAAATTGCGCACCCGGTTGAACTCTCATTATGACATCGAAGATGGTATCGAACCATGGGCAGGAACCATCAACTTTATAAATAGTTTGAGTGGATACTACACCAACCTGTTGATAAAGCGAGGTAACAAGCATGCGGCACGCGAAACCCCCGCAGAAATGCTGCCTGATTGATAATGCAGTAGTTTTGCTTTTTGCTTCCGGCTCCCTTTTGGGGGCCGGATTTTTTATGGTATTTAAATGATAGCCAAAACAATACAAGTATAATAAGAATATCTATTACATAATATTTTAGCCATCCTTTATTTTCTTTTTAAGGCTACAAAGTTGGTTGTTTGAAAAATTTCCAGACGACTATTGTAATGTAATGCCGGGGTAATCCCATCTTTTAAAACCCGGTGAATGGTATAACCTTGGGTAAGCAATTCAAAAAAGTCGAATAAAAATCTGCGGGAGACTATTTGCGCCCTGCCAAATTCAAATTGAATAGCATCAATTCGCCTGGCAATTATTTGCTGTAGTGCGCCCTGCAATACTTCATATTCAAATCCTTCCACATCAATTTTCAAAAAATCAATATGCTCAATTTTTTCGGTTGCTAGCATGTTATCAAGGGTTTGTACCTGCACCTGCTGTATGCTTTCCTTTTGCAGCCCCTTGTATAATGCCGAATGGTCTACCAGACTACTCAACGTATCCGTATCCATGGCAAAAAAATCAGCGGAACCTAACTTGTTGCCCAGGGCACAATTAAAGAAGCTAAAACCCGCATCTTTTGAAAGTTTTTTGAGCCTGTCGTAATGAATGGAATTAGGTTCAAACAAAAAGCCTTTTGGCTCTAACCCTTTTTGCCGTACCATTTTATCCATCAGGATGCTATAGCCACCATCATTGGCACCTACATCCACCCAAACAAAACTTTTTTGGTCAGCAGGTTTTTGATCAATGAGCCATTCCATGAGTACCGTTTCGCCACTGCTTTCATACAAACTGCCACCACCTGTATGCATACCATACAAACTGATAAAATGCATTTTTTCAAAAAGCCATTGCCATTTGCGCCTGCCATATAGCCAATTAGTAAGAAGATTGCCTGTTACCGACATAGAAATCTAATTGTTAATGATTTTCTTACTTTTGACATAAAATTGATAGACTGCCCGGTTTTCGGGCGTAATCCAACGTTTAGCTCGGGTAAGAAAGTAAAGCGTATCTGCTGCATGCGCACCCTCCCTTGTTTTACCGTTGAGCCGGTAAACTTGCCATGCCAGCCATTTTTTTATAATTTTTACGAAGAATGCCCCCCCTGAATTTATCAAAGTATATAACCTCCAATAAGCACCAATGGCATCCGTTTGATACGAAAAACCCGCAATCAATGCATCGCGGTATTCAAGTGTAAGGCGATGCGGTGCCATATAATGCCTGAAAATCAAATCGGGTACGTAATGAGTTTGGGCACCTAATAACCATGCTCTCAGGCAAATTTCATCATCTTCACCAGAAACCAATTGCTTGCCCGTACGGCCTAGTAATAACATCGGTACTGGACCATTAAAAATAACCTCAGCCAATTTATGTTGTAGAATCATCCCCGCGCTCCAAAGCAGTTTTCTCCCGGTTGTATTACCGGCAGCCACTTTTTGTGGGCCACAGGCATAAGCCCATTGTTTTTCTGAAAACCAATCAGGAATTGGCCCATCTGCAACAGCTAAGGCCTGCCCTGCAAGTATGGAAGCATTGGGGTACATGGATACATATTGTTTGGCCACAATCAAATAATCCGGGTTCAACCAGTTATCATCATCGCAAATCACTATATAATCACCCGTTGCTTTACGTATACCCAGTTCTAAGGCATGGCTTTTCCCCGGATTGGGCATCAATAGTAACCGAAGTGCATAAGGATTACCTAAGGCATCCCAGGTTGTATGCACTACAGCTTCTGAATCATCGGTGCATGCATTGTTCACAACGAGCACTTCAGCACTAATGCCTTGTGAAAACTGTAAACGGGCCAGGTGATTCAGCGTTTCAGGTAATCGGGAGGCACCGTTATAAGTACAAATAAGAATGGAAAAATGCATATTTTTATTTCTGGCTACCTATAAAATGTTTTATTTTAGAACTGAGTGCACGCAACTGCCAATGAATATCCCTAGGACGGTTTCCTGTTTGAAGAAGTGCCTGAAGCCAAAATTCCCTTTGTTCAATATAAATTGATGGTATCAGTTCATTACGCAGAATGTAAAGCCGAACCATTTCCTTATCAATTTTTTTACAAATTGAGCGAAGGTTAATACACCCTGCTTCCAACATCTTCCACCATGTATCTACCATTTCCTGTTGGGATGCGGTAGTGTGGTAGAATCGGGCAGTAACACTTTTTGGGTGACGTGTCATATAGCAAAGATGCTGACCACATCCATATACCCGACCCTGCGGGATAATGCCTGCCCACAACCGATAATCCCCAGCCTGCAATAACCCTTTCCAATCATTTGAAACTTGCATGGCTGCAGATTTGCGGAACACCAGCATCCCTGCGTTTTGTAGCCGATTCCACTCAAACAGGTAATGATTTACAAAATCTTTCCCCTTAATCCAGCCTCCCATATCTCCGGGATTGGCTGCCTTCAAAATGGTACCATCAGGCTGCGCCCAATACAGGCCCGCGTAGGCAAGAACACAGCTTGAATCTTCCATTCCGGGTTTCAGGCTATCAAGAAAACCGGTATTGCACCAATCGTCACTTTCAGCAATCCATACCCAATCCGTTTCTACCAATTCCAAGCCCTTCTGCCATTGTAAAAATGGGCTTCCACTGTTTTCTTCATTGTATACAATGGCCTGTGTGCGGGGATGGTGGCGATAAGTTTCTAAAATTTCCCTACTATCGTCCGTACTGGCATCATCGAGTAATATCACCTTTAGATCAGGGTAAGATTGCCCATATACGCTTTCTAATCGCCGTTGCAAAAACCGGGCGTGATTGTAGTTAGGAATAATGGCGGTAACCATGCTTTATAAAGCTTGCGAAACCATTTTTAGCTTTCGCATAATTTTTTTTAATCCCTTACACCAAAATGGCAGTTGGGGAGGGTCGGAAAAAGTGGGCGGATATTTGCGGTAAAAAGCAACCAACTCCGGAATATCCTTTGCATTTACAAGTTCGATGCATTGCCAGTTAGGACCGTGAAGCGGATGTAAATTTCTGAAGTATTTATAATTTCTGTTATCGCATTTTTCCCAGAAGGCAAAAAATTTTAACCCATTGAAATCCTGTGCATGACTCCAATTATTAATTTTTTGTAGGACTTCGCTCTCATCCCTTGCCCAACTTTGATGCAACAAGGTAAATGGGGCTGTAAAGGTTTGCGCCTCTTCATGGAAACGCTCTTTGGTATTGATGGGAACATTGGTGGCAATGGTAATATATTCCGGCTTACCACCAATCATTAAAAAGCCCTGGTTCAGCTTTTTAAAAATGGTTTTCCATGCAACACTTACTTGCACCATTTGACCTTGGGGAAATGGCTGCGAAATAAGCCAATGCTTAAACCCCCTAAAATCAAGGAAATATTCGTCCGCATCTAGTTGAATATACCATTCGGCAGGTTGCATGGCTTGCAATAATTGATTACGCATAACCATTACCGCTTCAAAAGGCGAAAATCCTTCCCGATAAAAAGGCGCTTCTAGCCAGGTAATTTTTTGGTCCTTATCTATTTCGGCTATCCAATCTTTAAAAGCCTCATCAAAATAAAATGGCTGCCCTGTAAAACTTAAACGCTGCTGATCGAGTGCCAATACAATTTTATCCGCTTCTGCATATACACAAGGTATAGATTGCTTCAGTAAATTGAAATCATAAGAAACCAAAAAGCCAATATGAAAGCTCATGCCTTATTACTGAATATTAAAGTGCCGCAGCAAATTTCCCAAATTTCATAGCCTTTATCCTGCATGAATACGACCAACCCATCGCTGTTCATGGGAATGGTATAATCCAATTTCCGCTCAACTAATAAAAGCTCAGGCCGGTATTTTGTCCAGTCATTGGAAACCAATACTTCCATATCAAGGTTTTCAACATCTACGGTCATAAAATCAATCGTCGTATTACCCGGTAAATGCTCCGATAATATTTCATGTAAGGGTCTTAAAGGTAGTTGAAGCATTTCTTCCACATGATAACCTTCCTTTTCTTCCCAGGCATCCTTATGTTGTTTACTAAAAGTATTAAGTGCAGGTTGATTAAATTTATAATAGGTTAATGATCCCTTGGCAGAGCCAATAGCTACATTGAGATTAATATCGCCAGGCCGATGGATAGAAAACAAATCCACAGCATCGGGATTGGGTTCTATATTAATGCCGCGCCAACCTCTCTTATGAAAATAACAAGTATTGGAATAAACGAAAGGATGAAAAGCACCTACATCCACATAATAGCCATTCTGTTTGTTATTGAAATAACGGGCAATAGCTAAATCTTCTCCTTGTTGGCTGTAACATTCCTGTAAGCCGCCTAGTTCATTTAGAAACCTTTGATTTTTAAGTTCCCGCCAAAAAAAATCAGGCACTGCCTTCAATAATGGCTTTTTTATTAAATTTTTAAATGCCTGCATACATGAAATTTAGAACTTAGGGCCACATTGCTTTGAGTTTTCTACCTATACGTTCAATAAATGGTAATTCATTTGACTGAAGTAATTCCGGTGCCCATTTTCTATAAAAAGCTCTGTTATTATTTTTTATCTGTTTTCGTACCCAAGCCTCCGCTTCAGCATTTTTTTTTAAATCCATAATCATTGAATCATCTTTCACCCGTACAAAAAACAACGGCTCAGGAATGCGCAAGGCATCTTCCTTTCTTTTCAAAATTTGCATCCAAAAATCCCAGTCTTCATATCCATATTTATAATCCCTGTAACCTTGGGTTGTATGATACGTTGACCTACGGTACATAGCCGTAGGCTGATGAATATTCTGACGGCAAAGTAACTTCAGGTCCATATCAGGTCTGCTTACTGTATCTGTGCGATCACCAAAACATTTTGCATCTGTATAAACCACCTTAACATGCGGTTTCTGTTGAAATACAGACAATGACTTTTCCAGGTAGTCAGGTGCTATTTTATCATCGGCATCAAGCGGTAAAACAAAGGTTCCTTTTGTAAATAGTATTCCCTGATTACGCGCATTGGATAAGCCACCATTAGTTTTCAATTCCAACAATTGAATACGTTTATCCTTTTGCTGATAAGCCAAAGCTACCCGGCTCGTATCGTCAGGTGATGCATCGTTTACCACTACACAATCCCAATGTGGGTAGGTTTGCGCCAAAACGCTATCGAGCGCATCGGGAAGGTATTCAGCATGTTTGTAACAAGGTACAATAATACTAACCGTATCCTTTATGGTTTCCATGTCATCATACTTTTTAACCGCAATGCCATTCTTCTCCTAATGGTAAATTCCTTCTTTTTTACCTGCAATCTTTCCTTGTTTATTCTGTCTATATTTTCAGGTTTTGCACTTAATCCACCCGCTTCAAAAATACTCATGGCAGCCGGCACATGTATCATGGGTATTTTATGGTATAAGGCGGCATGCCGAAAGAATTTCCAATCGGAAACTATCTTAAGGGTTTCATCATAACCACCCATCTTATGCAGCAGTTTTACAGGAATAAGGGATGTTGGATGTGGCAGCGTTTCAAACTCAAAAAAATCAGTAGGTAGTGGCGAAGGGTACTCTTTCAGCCACATGGTTCCATCTCCGCGTTCCACCCATTTATTACCATATACAATTTCATCCCCATTTTTTACACCGGAAGCCAGAAGTGAAAGTGTTTGTGTATTAAAAAAACGATCACCACTGTTAAGAAAAAGAACATAATTTCCTGTCGCCATTTTCCATCCTTTGTTTTGCGCCGGATAAATACCATCGTCCGGTTCACTTACCCAGCGGAGCACATGTGTATGTTGCTTAATTAAAACCAGACTTTCATCGGTGCTTCCACCATCAATAACAATATGTTCTACGAATGTATAATCCTGACGGGCTACCGATGCAAGTGTATTTTTCAATCCGGATGCATGATTTAAGTTTACTGTTACAACCGTAATTTTCAATTGCGAAGATGTCAAGGATCTAGCTACCAAGTGAATAAGACAATAAGTGAATGCTTATGATGTGGGTGGGTAATTATGCAGCCAATTAGCGGATGCTTTTAAGCCCGGCTAGTTTTCGTTTCAGCCTTGTAATAAAGCGGTTATCCGGTTGGGTATAATAAAACCCTTTCCGGTTAAGTTCAACAAGGGTTCCGTAGGGCGATAGCCTGTCAGGTTCATCAGAATATTTACCAAAATCTTCCTGCAGCCGGAAAGGATAGAAAAGGTGTTCCCCTTTTACCCGATATTCCGGCATTTTTAAATGGTTACCCCAGATACTTGGATTACGATAGGGAATAATCCCATGCTTTTTCAACAGTAACCCAAGTAATGCCTGATCGTGCCGATGATCCGTAAAACCTTCTAATTCAACGCCAAGTTTGCTTGGATCATCGTTTATGGCACCCGGCAAACAGCACCATTGCAACCACTCTTCCACAAGCCGAATAGCCCTTTCGCATTTTCGAAAAAGTAACAAGCCGCCCATTACCTTATCACTTTGGTAATAATCAGGGTTATCACAACCGGTAAATATAAATGCATCCCGCTTGCACCATGCCTGTGCTTTCAGCGGTTTCAAATGAAATGCCATTACACCCGATTCACTTTGCTGAACCAACTTAATCAATGGCTTTGGTGACGCAATAAACCTGCAAGCTGCATCGGCATACAACAATACTTCGCCATCTCCCATTTTTTTAAGCGTTTCCAGAATATAATAAGATTTCCAAAGCCAATACCCTGCGCCACGTTCTGCATCCAAAATCTCGCGGTGATTAAGATAAAATGGCGTTTGGTGCAAATCTCCCGGCCCGTACAACCGATTTTTTGTTATGCCATATTTTCGCACAGAAGCATATAAAGCATCATACAACGCTTTAAAATCATCTGTTGCATAACTAAGTAATTGTATCACCTGAACTGCGCTTTCAATTGTGCAAGAAAAAATTTCATCATAAAAGGCAACCACTTAATAGCAAGCGCTTTATCAACTGTAAAGGCTTGGTTCCAATGCAACCAAATCGCTTTTACATTTCGATTGGATGCGTATAGCTGAAAAAGGCGGTTGCCCAATACATTAAAATGATGTGAAAACAAGGTTGCGTACAATGAAAATTCTCCGGTTTGCCAAAGTTGCCTGAAAAACCAAAAGTGCTTTTGAATATTGGTTAGCTCATCGGATGATGACCAATTGCTTTGCGGGTGTATGCGATAAGCAGCCGTTACCTGTGAAATACCGGACATACAACAGCCGTTTTGCAACATGCGGACCCATAGGTCATAGTCCTCAAGATTCTGATAAGCTTCATGCTCATTAAACCCTTTTACCTTTTCAATGGCATCACGAAATGCTACTACCGTAAGAATGGGAATTATATTACTTTTTAATATCTCTGAGATACCTTGTTGTCCATGGAGAAAAATCAAATTACCCCCGATTGTTTCAGGATACCTGTCTTTATTTATGGGGAACAAATCGGCACCAGAAAATACAAGATCGACATCTTGTGCAATGAGCTGACTAAGCTGTGTAGAAAGATGGTGAGGATACCAAAGATCATCTGCATCTAAAAAAGCAATTATTTTTCCCGAAGCTACCTTCAGGCCAAGATTGCGCGCCTTCCCCTGCCGTCCATTTGCCTGCCATACATATTTTATTCTCACATCTTCTTTTCCGGCTTCTTGTATTACCTGCGCCGTTTTATCGGTGCTGCCATCATCAATTACCACCAATTCCCATTGCTGCCAGGTCTGTGCCTGAACGCTTCTTATACTTTCCCCAATAAAGGCTTCTGCATTATAAGCAGGCATTATTACCGAAACCAATGGGTGTAATTCATCCATTAATTATCCATTAAAAACCAATGCTTTTCAAATAGCTCACTTACATCAATATTTGAATCGGCATACCAACGTTTGGGTGCCACCACCTTTGCTGATGGATTATTGGCCAGCCAATGTGCCCACCAGCTATACGTACTATTCGCCAGTATAAAATGCCTGCACATGGTCATCAATTGCAGTTTATTTCCATACTTAATTCCATTATGGCTTTCATCTACTATTTCCACATCATACAAGTGGCCAAATATTGCTTTACACCATGCAAAATCATCGGTAAATAAAAAGAAATGTGGCCGTACGCGTTGTTGCCGCATATAATCCATGGCTTGCAAATAATAGTGCGGGCTGCATACCACGTGGAAATTGCTGGAGATAAAATCTCCCCTACGAATATGAACGCACACACTTTCCGTAGCTACCATTCTCTCCTGTAAAGACGATGATGTTTTTAATAACTGATTATTGAAAACAAAAACGTTGCGCAGTTCATTTTCATACTCCTTAAAATAGAGTGGACTCTGCCAGTATCCATCGAGATAATAATGGCGCTTTTGCTTGCATATACCTGCTGCAAAATGATAATGCGGTTCTTGCACCTTTTGTGCCATATTGCTTAACCCTATTTTGCAACTAAGCCTTGAAATCAAAGATGGTTTTCCTGTAAAAACATCTAATTGCTTTTTAGCTGCCCTTGTTGCCTGTATATTAAAAATATCGAGCGCATACTCCCTATAGGTATAGGATGAGTCAGGTTGCTGTTCTAAAAAAGAATGATCGAGAAACAATTGGGTACCAAAACGAACGGATAAAGCATAGCCAAATGAATACTGAAACATTTGGTTTCCCAATCCACCCTTTAAGTTTATAATGATCATTCCAATTGAAAAATAATATTTGGATGCTTATAATAAGCAACGCGTGTGGCGCACCTTTTTCTCAAAACGTTTATTTTTTTTATTAAAAGCAAAATGAATCTCATCTGCTTCAAGTGACAGAAGCTTTTCCTGCCAATTCAAATGCCTGGAGAGAAAAGGGTATTTTACCATCCTTGCTTTTAAGCTGGCAATTTTCTGCATTTGCTTATTCATATTATCAGGGGCAATGGTTCGCGCCTTTCGCAAAGCCTGTGCACATTCCTGTGCGTAGCTATCCCAGTTATCAGAAGAAAATTGGCCATTACTCCTAACCCTAAATGAGCCCAACATGGTTTCAATGGTAGCCATAGGTGCCTGTAAATGAAAACGCGACCATAACTCAAAATCACCTGCATAGTGGTAGTCTTCATTTAATTTACCACCGCAACTTTCCCAAAGATTACGCCGCCAAAAGCAACTTTCCTGCTGAATAAAATATCCCCTCCAAAATTCGCCAAGTAGAAATGCATAGGGTGAAAAGCGGGGTTCACTAATTTCTATTACCCGGTTTGACTCATCTATTACGGTAGGGTACCCCTGAATCCATTGTAAATCGGAGTGTTCCTGAAATATTTCATTAACAGTAAATAAGGATTGAGGGTGTAGAAGATCATCCGCATTGATCCATGCCAATACTTCACCGGTGGCATGGGCAAACCCTTTATTCAGGGCATGGTACATGCCCTTATCTGGTTCGCTTACCCACCATGCCAGTTGGTCTGCATATTTTTTGATTATCTCAACGGTACCATCTGTGCTGCCACCATCAATTATAATGTACTCGATCTCTTTAAAGTCTTGAGACAATATAGATTGAATTGTTTGTTCAATGAATGCTATCTCATTATAAACTGGAGTTATTATTGATATCTTCATTGTTTTAAACTAAAGATCCATGCTTAAGTTCTTCAAATATTGAACTAATTATCGGTCCTGCGGAGTTTTGTACTAGCTTAGGTATTATCTTTAATCCAACCTCCAAATTCCTTTCACGAAAAAGTGGATCGGTCCAAAGACGTTCAATTTTATGTGACATTTGTTCGATATTTTTAGGATCAAAAACGAAATCCAGATCTTTTATCGTGTCTGGTAAGGAAGTTACATTTGAACAAATGACAGGTATCCTCATGATAATACTTTCCATTAGGGGAAAACTACCTGCTTCGTATAAAGTTGGAATAACTACACCTCTGGAATTTTTGTAGAGACTAAACAATTCCATTTCTGAAACTACTCCTTTAATTGCAATCTGCTCTTCTAGTTGATTTGCTTTAATGTAAGAAAGAATTTTTCCCTTCTGCGGACTAACTAATTCACCTGTTAAAACAAGGTTAACCATTATATCTTTTTTATTCAAAAGCTTAATGGCTTTTATAAGTCCTAAATGATTTTTATGTGGCCAACTATTCGCTGGATAAAGTAGGTATGGTTTTAATGGGGCCGTAAATTGGCCAGTATCAACTGATTTGGATAAAAATCTATTGAACCATAATTTATCCATCGGCAAAATTACAACCACAATTTTCTCCGATGGGACATTGAAATATTTAATCAGATCTTCTTTAACATGATTGTAACTAACCAATATTTTATCGGCTCGTCGTACTATATCTAAATAGGCATTCGCCCTGTAAGCCCTTATTTCTGCACTAAAGAACTCTGGGTAATATAATTCCTGTACATCATGAAGGGTGGATATTAATTTTGGTCCCTTAACATTTGGCAGTTCCTGATAAGGACAGTGAAGGATATCAATTTTATGATCACTGCAAAACAGGCTATAAACGTTTGGCAGCAAGTACCTCTTTTTAATGCCTAATCTAAAAAAAAATTTATTTAACAGATGAAAAGATCGCCTTTTCCAAATTCTTTCACTTTTTTGGATGTCATAATTTCTAACAATTTCAACATTGTTTAAATGAGCAGCTGCTTCCAATATTTCGGGGTCGGCACAATTATGATATATAAAGACCTTGCTTTGTTCAGGTAAGGTAAGACTTCTAATAAAGGTAGCTACATAATTACGCACCCCCCCCCAGCCTTGATTAACTTCAGGAATATGAATCAGAATATTCATGCAATTATTACAGATTAGCCCTTTTTGGGATATTCATTCGAATATTAAATATTTGGGTGAAGGAAACCAGTAGCGTATTGTATAAATTTTACTCTAATTTAATATTCAAAAAAATCCTTGATTTTACTTCTTATTAAGGTCTTCCAAATCATTATAGGACCTAACTTCATTATTTCTAAATGTTGCGACAGGATAGGGAGGATTAATCATTGCCCTTATAAATCTTTTTCTCAAAGCTTCATTCCAATTGTCATCAATTATTCCATTAAATGGACTTCCACGTTTATAATAACTTGACGTACCCTCTTGTTCAATTCCCTGAAAACCATTCGCCACCAATTTCAATGCTTCCTTGAAATAATTCATTGCTGTAAACATTACTCTGGTGTAAAGCGTACTTTGAAAGTCAAAATCTTCAATTTCTACTTCCTTTTGCAAGATTATCCTTCCGGTATCAATACCTGAATTAATATAATGATAAGAAAACCCACAAGTTGTTTCGCCATTAATAATAGCCCATGTTACACTGCCACATCCTTTATATGCCGGTAAAAGCGAAGGATGAAGATTGAAAATTCTTCCTTTGCACATATTTATTACGTGTTCTTTTATTATGTATCTATAATAAATCGAACAAATAATATCTGGAATAAATGGGATTTCTGATTTACTTATATCATTGGTAGTAAATGGTATTCCCAAATCTCTGCAATAATTAGCCAAACTTGGAATGAAGTATGGGCTCTCATGTGTATAAACAAATACATTGTGCCCTTCTTCAAGCAGCATCTTCAGTGCTTTACATCCAGTCCAATTATATCCACAAAGAATAACATTCATTTTTAATTATTTCCTTAAATCAAATGGTCTAATTACTTTAAATAAATTTTATTAGTATACCTAACATTATTACTTATTTCCAATATAAAAAGATCTAATGCTATTAATAATATAAGATACTTCATCACTTTTTAATTCAGGGTAGCTTGGCAAATTAATACCTCTCCATCCCAAATCCTCTGCTATACTATGCTGCTGAAAATGTGCCGAATACATAGGCATGGTGTGAACTGGATAAAACAAGGGCCTTGTTTCAATGCCATTTGCCTTTAAGAAATCCCGTAAATTATCACGGTCGGCGTAATTATCTACCAAAATTGAACACATCCAATAGCTATGGTATACATCAATTGCTTCCGGATGAAAACTTACAGGACCATTCTGAAATGCTTTGCTATATTGATCGGCAATCATCCTCTTTCTGACCAGAATTTCATCTATTCTTTCTAATTGAGCTAACCCAATGGCCGCGCAAATATTTGTCATTCTGTAATTATACCCAATAACATCATGCCAATATTCCCGGTACATGGCTAAACCCTGCCCCTTAAAATGCCTGGCTCGCTGGGCAAGAGTATGGTCATTTGTTACAACCATACCACCTTCACCAGTCGTAATGGTCTTATTTCCAAAAAAACTAAAAGTTGCTATATCCCCAAACGTGCCTACCATTTTACCTTTATACAATGACCCAATAGCTTCCGCACAATCTTCTACCAAATAAAGGTTCTTCTCACTGCACAGTGTGCGCAAACTATCCATTTTACATGGATGCCCATATAAATGCACTGCTAATATCGCCTTTGTTTTTGAAGTTATTTTTGTAATAACTTCATTCAAATCCAATTGCCATGTTACTGGATCACTATCGCAAAAAACCGGTACAGCTCCAACATAGCTTATAGCATTTACAGGTGCAATATATGTAAGGGTAGGAACGATAACTTCATCGCCCGGTCCGATACCCAGTACCAGCAGGGCAAGATGTAAAGCAACTGTTCCATTACTTACACTTACAGCGTGAGAAACCTGCAGGTATGCAGCAAATCGTTCTTCGAAGCGGGGTATATAACTGCCTTTGGATGAAATCCATGTCGAATCGATGCAATCCAAAACGTATTGCTTTTCATTTCCGGATAGATCGGGTTTATATAGTGGGATTTTAAAACTCATAATTATAGTTCTTCTAATTGTTGGGTACGTGTATTAAAAACTGGAAGGCCTTTAATTTCTTTATAGCGTTCTTCACCCTTTAGGAAATTCAGATTTCCATACTTATCGCGAGACTCTCGAAATTTAGAAACAACATACCCATCCTCTATGGCCAATGGTTTTAGACCATTTAATTTTTCTTTTCTTACAAAATAGGCATTATTCCCGGCCGAATTGGAACCTACAAATGAATATCCCTTTTTTTGGGCAAGGTCACATAATGCCGGTAGCGAAGCGCCTGCATACAGATATGAATAATGAGCATTTTGTCTTACAAAATCCTTTGTGTAGGGAATCGTAATCGCTCTTTCGCAACCAAAAACGCTATTGTATTCGACAATTACAATATCCGGCATAACGACCTGTATGGCTTCCCATATCCAATAATCATTGCCATCAATATCAATATGCATTAAGCCGGGTTCGGTAGGCGCTTTACAAAGCAAGTTATTTATATTTTCCCTGTCTATAAACGCGGCCACAGCTTCTAGTTCATGCTTCCAATAGAATTCCTGCTCTTTAATAAACTTTATATTTTCCTTAGCCCCATCCATTACAAGCCCCGACCAATTATTATTTTGCAATAGGAATCGGGTATTTGATTCCAGATAATTATCTACTCCAAACTCAATGAAGTAATTACACTTGGGATTTATTCGATTAATTAAATATTGAATAATTCCATCATCACCAAATTGGGAGAATACACTAAATTCAACCCTCGCTATATCTGTTTCAAAGGATTGTTCCTTGCAAAGCTGTTTACCAAGTAACATCCTAATAGCTTCAATATTATTCAAAACTAATTCTCCTTTATTTTTTTGTTTAAATCAATTCCCATTTAGCTGGCATAACGACACAGCCATAATCTTTTCCCGTATATTGAAAATTCCTACTTCCCGTTTCTTCAATTGAAAAGGTGACGACTGTTTCAAGAAGTTTGATTATTTCAATATTAATCTTGTGAATAGCTACATTTACTGAATACTGATTCGGCACTAAAAACCCTCCTGGAATTTCCAACTTCAATTTAAATATTCCTTGCCCATTAACAAGCCTTTTTAATTGGACTTCAGGGGTACAAACTATTCTGTCATATTGGTCAATTATACGAATGCCAAAAACCGAATCAATATCACGCTCTTGTATATTTATTTGGGTTTCAATAATTATTGTTTCTTCAAAGCCAAATACACTTTTTATGTCCCCATTTTTATCAGTAATCTTTAAGTCGATAATATCTGATTTTCCCGAGTTGACATTAAGATTGAGATAAGATGCGGTTACATTTTCAACATTTTTCTTCAAGTAGCTTTCGATTATGTCAGAAACCAAACTGTAATCCATAACCCTTCCTTCATTTAGTAATATTGCTTTTTCACAAAGGTTAGCTATTGCTCCCATATTATGACTTACAAATAATATAGTTCTTCCATATTCGCTGCTTACCTCTTTCATTTTTCCAAGACATTTTTTTTGAAATTCGGCATCACCTACTGCGAGCACTTCGTCAACAATTAAAATATCAGGCTCAAGGTGGGCAGCTACAGAAAAACCCAATCGTACATGCATGCCGCTGCTGTAGCGCTTTACCGGGGTATCAATATACCTTGCAACACCGGCAAAGTCAATAATTTCTTCCAACTTGCGATCAATTTCTTTTTTGCGCATACCCAATATGGCACCATTCAAATAAATATTTTCGCGGCCGGTAAGTTCGGGGTGCATACCCGTGCCTACTTCGAGGAGACTTGCCACACGCCCGCGTAACCGAACACTTCCGGTAGTCGGGGTAGTTATGCGACTGAGTATTTTAAGCAGGGTGCTTTTACCAGCGCCATTGCGGCCAATAATTCCTATTACTTCTCCGGGCATTACAGTAAAGCTTATATCACGAAGTGACCACACATATTCACTTTCAGCTTTTGTACTGCGGTCGTTGGTTTCACCAATCTTAAGATATGGATCTTCCTTACCACGCACACGGTGCCACCATCGGTTTACATCATGGGCCATTGTACCGGTCCCTACGGTGCCTAGGCGGTATTGTTTGGAAATATTATTTACTTCAATGATGGGTTGCATGGCAAATTTTCTAATACTCTTTTAATTCCACCTTCCTGAACTTCTCAAAAATCCATCTTCTTTTACAAAACACACATCGCATTGCCCGAGTGCCCCATCAAAAGGACGACGTAAAAAACCGGGAAAATCGTAGGCCACATAACCGCGAGCATGCATAAAGTTAATTACTTCGGCAAATTGGGGCAGGTTTGGCTGATCGTCGAAAGGAAACATAGATACTTCGAGAATATACACTTCTGTTTTTCCAAATGTAGTTTCAGCGCCTTTTAGCGCTTCGAGTTCAAAGCCTTGTATATCGAGTTTTATCAATTGCGGTACCTCCATCTTTTCTGCTTGGATAAGCCCATCAATGGTAATAATGGGTACTTCGCGTTGTTTGCCATTTGCTTTGGCTTCAGCATTGGCCATGGGTAGCATGGATGAACCTAACAGGTCGTCCCACACGGTGAGTACCAGGGTACCCGGTTGTGGTCCGGCACCGGCAAGCTGAAATTGCATGTGCGGATTTTCCCGGCAAAGAATTTCCAGTTTCGGGCGCATTTCTTCCTGTGGTTCTATGAGGCAAAAAGCCGCATCGGTAAAAATGGTAGCTGCCATGCGGCTCCAATGGCCTGCATTGGCGCCTATATCTACAACCTGTTTGCATGTTAAGCCACGGGCTTTCAGGTCTTCGAGTAATGCGCGCATATCACCAACAGCACGGCCGGCCGATGCTGCGGCGGGCGGTTGGGTAAGCGGCCGAAGGTCGTAACCAAGCCCCTGCAGGATTTTTTTTATGAGCTTTTTGATAAAATATTATTTTTATATCTGTCCAATAAGGAGGACTATTAAATTTTCGTATATGATTATACCAATGATTTGATCAGGTTGCCCATTTCGCATACCATAGTTTCCGTTACATCTATCCCGTTTGGTAAACACATTACCCGTTCGGCAATATTTTCGCTTGTGGAACAGGTTCCCGTTCTCCCTAAAAAGGGCAGTGTATTCAGGCTGGGTGTAAAATACCGGCGTGCGTGATACCCATTTTCACCCAGTAATTCCTGTGCAGCTAAGAGGGTTGCTGCATCCGAAAACAGCACCGGGTAATAACTATAATTCCAGGAAAAATCAGGTGATTGCTCGCTTGCTCCCAACTGTGAACATACAGACAGATACCTTGCATAGGTAGCAGCGATTTCCCTTTTTTGGTCCAATATTTCAGTAAGGTAAGGCCATACCGCCAAACCCATGGCCGCATGTAACTCCGAATTTTTCCCATTTATACCCACCTGATAATAATCACCATACACATGACCAAATTGCCTGCTTAGCCGCAGTTTTTCAGCAAGGGTGTCATCGTTTGTAATTACACAACCACCTTCCCCGGTATGGAAAAGCTTGGTGGCATGAAAACTACAGGTGCTAATGTCACCATAGTTGAGCAGTGATTTACCTTTGTAAACGGAACCAAATGCATGCGCGCCATCATAGATTACCTTCAGGTTATGCTTTTGCGCTATGCTTGCTATGGCTTCCATTTTACAGGGGAAACCAAAAATATGTGTGGCAAGAATGGCTTCTGTATTTTCTGTTATCGCAGCTTCAATCTTAGTTGGATCAATGGTTAAGGTGTCCGGCTCAATATCTGCAAAAACCGGGGTACATCCTTCCCATGCAATAACATTTGCAGTAGCCACATAGCTGAAGGGGGTGGTAATAATTTCTTTGGTAAGACCTAATGCCTTAATCGCCATTTGCAACACAATAGTTCCATTGCTGCAAAAGAACAGGTGCTTTACCCCAAGGTATTCCCTGAGTTTTGCTTCAAGTTCCTGCACCAATTCGCCATTGTTTGTTAACCAGCCCTTATCCCATGCCCGTTTTAGAATAGCAGTATACTCTTCAAAGGGAGGCAGGTAAGTTTTGGTAACGTTTATTTGTTTCAATGCAACTATTTCAATTTTAATGCTCTGTGTTTAGTGCCTGCGGCATTCAGTGCCGTTGTCGTATAGGGATTTGGCTACCCTCCCCACCCCCCGGCTTAAGCCGTACCCCTCCAAAGGATGGGATTCTGCCCTGGCTTGCCTTCGGGTAAGTGCCTGGTCGGTATCCCCAACCATCCTAAAACATCTTAAACAATCCTATATAATCTTAAACAATGCTACCCCACCTTTAACCCTTCTTATCCCCTTGTATTTTTTCTTTCCTCATTTGCCAGGCTTCTTTTACCCATCCAAAGGTTTGTTTCGAATGCGGATGACTTAACAGGATGGTAATAGCCCGCAATATAAACCGTGGGTAAGCAGCCGTGGGTTGGTGGTAGCAATCAAGCAGCGACTTCTTTATACGAAAACCGGAAAGCTTTTCTTCCACTTCTTTTTGAAGCGGGGTGCCGGATACTGTTTGTAATACTACTTCGAATGTGCGGATGCGCCGGGGCAGCTTTTGGTAATTTGAGAGATGCCCCATCATATTGGCACCAAAAATGCATCGTACAGCAGGCTCAATATGTTGCAACCCCTGAAATCGCCCGTGTGGTTTTAGCAGGTATTTTAAAAAAGTATCGCCATTTGGTACCAGGGTAATGGTTTCAGGCCATTCTGTAATAATATGCCTGTACATAAGCGTACTCGTGCGGGCATCAAGCCGGGGCGGGTACCACTTTGGCGGGTTAACCTGCCTGTCGAGGTTTCGCCAGGGGTGGTAGCACAATACTGTATCGGGATGCTGTTCAAGGTAATCAAACTGCTTTTGCAGCTTTAGCGGATCGGTCCAGTAATCGTCGCCCTCGCACAAAGCAATATAGGTGCCCTTAGCCTTAAAACTATTGTATAAAAAACTAAAACGTCCGGATGGCCGCCCATCAATGGTCATATTATTGGCCCGGTGGTGCAGTACCAACCGTATAATTTTTGGGTACAACCGGGCATATTGTAAACATATATCGCGTGTACCGTCATTAGAGTCGTCTTCGCCAATCCAAATTTCAAAGGGAAAGCTGGTTTGCTGCATCATTACGCCATCGAGGCATTGGGCAATAATGGCTGCATGACGGTAGGTTTGTATGCATACACTTACCAATGGCAACGGCCCTTCTTCATAAGGCAGTACTGCTACCGGTACTTTTTGGTATTGCGATATTAGGGTGTCGAAATTCATTGCCTTTAGGGTTTAGGATGATTTAGTGCCTTCGGCGTTTAGTGTAGTTTAGGGCTGCGCGTTTTGTGTGGGTTAGGGCCGATGGTGTTTGGCGCTTTGCGACTGCAGGAGTCCTAAACTATTCTGAACCAAACTAAACCATTCTAAACCAAACTAAACCATTCTTAACCTAAACCTTCCTCCCCTCAAACCCTCTTACCACTTTACAGGGATTACCAAATGCTACGACTTCATCGGGTATATCTTTTACCACTACACTACCTGCACCGATCATGCAATTGCTGCCAATGGTTACGCCATCGCTTATTACGGCGCCGGCGCCAATAATGGTACCGTGGCCAATGGTTACCCGTCCGCAGATAGTGGCCCCGGGGTTGATATTTACATAATTACCAAGTACTGCATGATGACCAACGGTGGCACCACGCTTTACCGATACACCCAAACCAAGCGTGGCAAAACTGCTGATTACCGTTCCCGGTTCAATAAAGCAGCCGGGTAACAGTGTAGCCGATGCAAATACAATGGCTTGCGGATGGATTAAGGTAGCATATGCATCTGGGGAAATACCTGCTTCCTGTTCGAAAAAGCAGGTTACCGCGTATTTGGGGAAAGTACCACTTACCCCAAGGTGCAGGCAGGCGTTTGCAGGGAAGGTTTGTCCAGCCCATTTTACAGCATTCAACGCAACCCCCGGTGGCAAATAGGGTGTTTCAGACCCTACCCGTTCTATATTTTCATATACAATGGCTGCTGAAATCCCCATCGCTGCCTGTGCCGTTTCCAGCACAATGGGCACCGTGGCGGGGCAAAAGCCCAGCAAAATTAATATACCATTTTCTACCCTATTATCGCTTTCCATTTCTAAAATCCGCTCTCTCAACCTCAAGCCTAATCTTAACCTTCTCCCCCTATCCTATTATAAAACCCCATCCTTCCCAATTCTTCTCCCGTCATCAGCGTTCTTTCGTGTATCTCCATCATGGCATGGGCCCTTTTCAGTAAATCGTTATTGGTGGCCAGCCGGGTACGGGCCGCATCATACCATATATTATCTTCAAGTCCTATTCTTATCCCCAGTCCTTTTGCAATGGCAAGGGCATGTATGGGTAATTGAAAGGCACCCAATCCCGCAAGACTGATATAATGGTTACCATCGGCAGGAAGCGATTGAATCGCCAACCCAACGGCTAATAAATCCGGTTGCATCCCGGCAATATTCCCAAATAATAAGTTCCAGTAAAATGGAGCTTCGATCATTCCCTTTTTTTGTAAATGCTGACCAAAATTGATCATACCCAGGTCGAAAGCTTCCATTTCGGGTATTACCCCAAAATTTTTCATTTTTTCAGCCAGTCTTGTTACCATATCGGGTGCATTAACCGATGCCTGATTCATAAAATTGAGGCTGCTGAGGGTTAGCGAGCACATATCGGGTTGTAATTCTATAACGGCTGAACGTCTTTCAAAATCCTGTACATCGCGTCCGCTTGTGCTTGCACAAACTATCAGACCGGGGCAGTATTTGCGTACGCCTTCAAAAATATCCCGGTAGGTTTCGGGGCGCCAATCGGGTTTTTCATCAGGCTGGCGCGCATGCAGGTGAACAATGGTAATGCCCGTTTCCCAGGCAAGGTGCACATCTTCCACAATCTCCGCCACCGATACCGGCACATGCGGTGTCATTTTTTTGGTGGGTACCATGCCGGTTGGGCAAAAGTTGATGATGGTTTTCATATGGGCGCCGTTTAAAAGGGTTTAGTGTTGTTTAGTGCTGCGCGTTTAGTGCCTTCGGCGTTCAGGGTGGTTTAGTGCCTTCGGCGTTTAGTACTTTTTTTGGCGCTTTGCGCCAGTCGAAGTCCTGAACCATCCTAAACCATTCTAAACCTGTCTCCTTCTTAACCTTAATCTCAACTATCAACTATCAACTATCAACTAACCCACTTAACCTCATACCCCTTAACCATTTCCCCTGTTTTCTCCTTTCCGTTCCACATCAGCACATCGAGTATACTGAGCCCCGGAATAAAGGCTTCATTTTTTTGGCAATAGGGGTGTAATTGGGGTTGAATAAAACCAATCCTTTTACCCGCAAGCTTGTATTGCTCACCGCCAATAAAACTTTCACCACCGGGAGGATTGATAAAATCATCGGCGCCAAAACGCTCCATTACTTTCAATCCCCATTGGTGCGCTTCTGGCCGCACCTCCCATTGGTATTGATAGGATGAAAAATCACTGAAAAGCGTGGTTAACCCGATCCAGCGCGCCGTTTTTTCGGTGCTTTGTTTATTGAATGCCGCAAGATGCGTACAGGGTGTGACCAAAACAGATTCAACAAGTTCCATAGTTTGGTGGTAGAAAGGCGCAAAACGCTTGTATTGCTGCAACTGACTCACCAGGATATGCTTCCATGCATTGCCCGGCTCGAGCTTTATATCGAGATAATTGGAACGCACACCCGATACGGTAGTTACATTGGCCCTTATATAAATACTGTCATTTCGTAAGGTATTCAGTAACCGGTTGCGTACCATCCATGATTTTATTTTGTACTGTACTTCATCAAAAAACATAAAATGTTCCACACTATGTATCAGCGCAAAATGCCCGATATACGGGAAAAAATAGGGCTGCATGAGGGTGAAAGTCATACTAAGTACGAAGTTTGAAGTAAGAAGTGTTGTTTAGGATGGTTTAGTGCTGCGCGTTTAGTGCCGATGGGGTTTGGCGCTTTGCGCCAGTAGAAGTTTAAACCATCCTAAACTATCCTAAACCATCCTAAACGCTTTTTGAGCGGTAATCTTTCACTGTACTTTCAATCACCGCATCCATTTCGCTTACGTAACGGTTAATGGTAAACCGCTGCAATGTTGCAGGCAATATCCAGGGTTCGGTATTCCCCTTATCCTGGCTTAGCTTGTCCAACACTTTTTGGGCACAATCAAGCAGTTCATCGGGGTGGTTGTACAGGTAGCCTATGGATGCATCGGTTACAATCTCTTCTACCCCGCCCCCTCTTCTTACAATTACGGGAATGCCGTTAAAGCCCGCTTCCACAAGGGTTCGGCCAAAGGCTTCATGCGCGGCACAGGATACCAAAATATCCATCTCCTCATACATGACTTTCATATTTTCTACAAAGCCTGTAAACTGCACATGGCTTTGCAATTGGTGAGCCGCTATATAATTATTCAATTGCTTGCCATAGTCTTCGTCGGTTATTTCACCCACCAACCGCAGTTGCAATTGGGGGTACTTTGGCAACAATTGCATCAATAATTGCAAGGCTTCCATTTGATTTTTGGCGGGTATAATATTGCCTACCACACCCATAACAGGAGGTTGTCCTTCTGCCTTTTTAGCTTTTCCGGGTTCCTTACCCTGCAGGTATAATCCATTATAAATCAGTTGCCCGCTAACCTTAAAATTCTGTTGACAATAATCCATTACCGATGATGATATAACGATAACTTTTTGCGTGGCTCTTAGCATTGCGGTTTGCAGCCGCTTTCCATACACAAAACTGTATCCGTAATTTAGTTCGGGAAATTCACGGATATGCCATAAGTGTGGTACATGCGATAGTTTGGCAGCCAAAAATCCAAGGCTGATCACCGATGAATTGGAATGAACAATATCTATTTGATGACGATTTATTATCTGCCTTATTTTTTTTATGGCTTTGTATTGCCGGTTGGCATGCCACTTCATAAAATACATGCGCCGAAAAAAGTTTACGGGGATAGTATTGGTTGCATCAAATGAAAACTTGATAATGGTGCAGGGAATATTTAGCTTTATGAGTGCATCTTCCATACCGCCCTTCTTTGGAAGAATAACATGAATGGAATATTTATCAGGGTAAAAAAGCATTAAACCTTCTATAAGGTTAATTAATGAACGATTAGCCCCGTAGAGTCTTTCATAATGCGCTATAAACAACACATTTATCTTGTGCACGTATGTAATTTTTAGTTTGCTGCTGCGGTTTTTTGTTGCATGGAATAGATTGCCACCACTTGCGGTAAGGCTAACATGCAATTTGTTTCCCCCCACAGCCATACAGTTGCCGGTGGCAACCTGATTACTGATGGTGATATTTTTATAAAGACAGCATTAAAACAATACGTTGAAAGACGATTTCTGAAACCAGCATGCAATGGAATCCTGGTATATTACTGCCGGGAATTTCAATTTGCTATCCCAGTCTTCTTTAATGGCCCATTCACCTTCGCGGTTTACATCATCCAGAAATATGGAAAAGGAATCGGCTAAGCGTGACTGTATACAATCAAGTGCAGGCATTCTGCTTTTTCCCATACCCTTTTTCCATGCCGGTGGTCCATCCACAATCATGCAATCAGGTTTTTGCGGAATATTGTCGAGACAGTTATAAATAACTTGTTTATCATACCAATCCAGACTACCATTTGGCTTTAATGGGGCATGGATTATCTGGGTTTGTGTACCCGAACCTGAGATGTAATTATTACAAATATCTACCCACCCGGCATCATGATCGAAACTGACAAAACGGGTATCTGTAAGGTTAAGCCGCTGAATTAATTTGGCTAATATAATGGTTGAAATACCACTGCCAAATTCAACAATCAACTTCCTGTTATGAATAATACAATCGTTTAAAATGGTATGTATGCCGCTGAAGGATAGCGCCGAATCAGTATAAGGTAAAAAATCATGTTCATTCATCAGTTTGGAGAGTAACTGACAGGCCAAAATATCCTTCTCTGTAATCTTACTTCCAATCTTTTTAGGACTACCTTTCTTCGGGAATAACTGTTTATTCATATTTATTTATTTTATTGGTAACGTGTTGTGCTATTGGTTAAATATGGGGCGCTAACCTGCGTATAATTATTAGTCAGATTTATTATTCAGGCCAATTTGTAACAACCCCTAAGGCTGCCATTCAACCCGCCTCATTTGCAATTATGGTTTAAAAAATGATGTAACGGCGAAGATGGGCAAAAAATAAAACTATTTAGGTAATAATTTGCTAACAGACCTTTTTACCATCAGGCTCAGAAATAACAGGGGTTTATTTTTTTTGATGTATTCAAGTTCAAGCCTTTTTTGTTCTTTTATAAAGGGTGCATCTTTTACCTGCTTACCAAAACCGCCCGGTGCAAAAAAGGCTACCAATATATCCACATATTTTGTACGCACTTCCTGGTGTGAAAAACAACGTATATTAAAGTCCCAGTCTGCACTGACCTTATAGGTAATATTATAATTTCCAACTTGTTCAAAAAGCTGTCTCCGGTAGAAAATCGCCTGATGACAAATATTTCTATTTAGTATTTTTTCAAAAGAAAACTTGCCATCATAGCGTAATCCATAATCAGGAGAATACACATTCCCATACAGGAAATGAATGTTTTCATTTTGTAAATCATCGCCAATAATCTCAAATACATTGGTGTTATATACATAATCATCCGCCCCTAAAAAATAAAACCAATCCCCTTTTGATTTTTCAATCGCAATATTCATAGCATCGTAAATACCATTATCGGGTTCCGAAAAAATCGTAAGTCTTTCCTTAAAAAACGGGGAAAAGCTTTCCGCGATTTCCAGTGTATGATCGGTGCTGTTACCATCCTGAATAATAATGCTGAAATACTGGCTTGTTTGTGTTTGCAAACTCGTAAGCGCCCGGTGCAGGGTAGCTGCAGCATTATAAGTGGGAATAATAACGGTTAGCAAAGACATTAGAAAGAAAGTACGAAGTACGAAGTTTGAAGGACGAAGTTTGATGTACGAAAAACGAAGTTAGAAGTACGAAGTTTGATGTATGAATTGAAAAGTATCAAGTTAGAAGAAGGAATGGTTCAATTACTTCGTACTTCTACCTTCTAACTTAATCACACCGTATCCATAAACGTCCGCTCCACCCTGCTAAACATCCAGCTTCCCAGCATTACTAACCCAACCGCCCACAAGGCGCTGTAGCCAAGCCCGGCCCATGGAATATCGCCGCCAAGCATGGCATTGCGGAAGGTTTCTACCAAAGCAGCGAGTGGATTATACTTTACGAGCGGGGGCAACCAGCGAAATTTATCGCCGAGCCCTTCGAGCGCACTGAGCGGGTAATTCACCGCGCTGAGGTACATGAGCAGTTGCACCCCAAAACCAATGAGCACCGTAAGATCGCGGTACTTGGTGGTAATACTGCTTACCAATATGCCAAGCCCAAGCCCCATGGCTGCCATAATGAACAATACCGCGGGTATGAGCAGCCACCCGGTACTGATGGGGAAACCGCCACCACGCAGCGCAAAAAACAGCATCATCAGCAGTAAGAGCAATAATTGAATACCAAACTGAATGAGCTGACTGATGACCACACTGATAGGGCTTACCAACCGCGGGAAATACACTTTGCCAAAAATGCCGGCATTGGAAATAAAGGTATTGGAAGTAGTGGTAAAGCAGGCGGCAAAATAGCTCCAGATAATGATCCCACACATCTGGAACAGCACGGGGTTCATACCATCGGTGGGTATTTTAGCTACCACATTAAAGAGTAAAAAGCTGATGGCCGTTGTAAGTATAGGCTGAATAAAATGCCAGAGCGGTCCAAGCACGGTTTGCTTGTAGCGTGCCGTAAAATCGCGTTTTACAAACAGCCACATCAGGTCGCGGTACCGCCACAGGTCGCTGAGGTAAGTGGAGCTTTTGGAGGAGGGGGATATGTAGACCTCATCCCTGTCCCTTCTCCGGGGGGAGAAGGGTGCCTCTGTGCTGGCAGGTTGATTTATTTCAGAATTTTCTTCCAATGTTTAAATAGAATAATTGAGGGTTAGGTATTGATTGTTTGGTTTTTCTGTCAAACCAATAAAAAAACCAACTAAAAAAAATCTCAAAATTAATCATGAAAATCAAACAGGGGCACCCCTCTCCTTTGGAGAGGGGATGGGGGTGAGGGACCCACCCCCCGGCTAAAGCCGTACCCCTCCAGGGAGGGGATTTAGCCCCGGCTTCGACCGGGAAAAATCATGAACCGTTCAAAATTAATTATGAAACTTGAACAGGGGCACCCCTCTCCTTTGGAGAGGGGAAGGGCTTGCCTGCTGAAACGGCAGGTGTGAGGGGTTGAGCGCCTACTCCCCCCTCCACTTACTTACCGTCTTTTTCCACCAGGTAGGCTGTACATCATAGTAATCGTCCACACCCGAGCTTTGGTAGCTGCGTTTTTGCTGCGATACATAGCCGTAGCCATAACCGTAGCCGTAGCCCTTGCCATAGCCGTAACCGTAGTAGCCGAAGCGGGCGCCCATTTTCAGGTCGTTTACCACAATCCAGAGACGGGGTAGTTTGCGTTGTACAAATACTTCATCAATAAACTCAAGCTGCCGCTTAAAGGTGTAGCGGTGGCGTACGATAAACAGGGTGGTATCTACAAATGGCGCAAGACTAAAGGTATCGCTCACGAGCCCTACCGGGGCGCTGTCGATAATGATATAGTCGTAGCGCTTTTTCATTTCTTCAAAAAAGATTCGGTTATTATCGCCAAGCACCAACTCACCGGGGTTGGGCGCTACAATACCACTCGGGAAGATATGCAGGTTATCGAAGCCCGGCATCGGGTGCAGCACTTCATCGATGGTGCCATGGCCTAATAAAATGTTGGCGATACCTTTTGTAGGTTTTTCAAAACCGAGGTTGCGCATAATGCGCGGGCGGCGCAGGTCAAATTCGAGCAGGGCTACTTTTTTGCCGGAAAGCGCGAGCACCGCTGCAAGGTTTACACTGATAAAGCTTTTACCCTCACCCGATACCGTACTCGTTACGAGAATGGTTTGCCAGGGCTGATTGGCCATAAAGAAGCCGAGGTTACTCCGCACAATACGAAACTGTTCGCTGATGATGTTGCGGCTTTCGTGCGCCACCACAAGGTTACGGTTATCATCCACATGGCCAATTTCGCCCACTATGGGTGCTTTGGTGCGTTGGGTAATATCATCGCGGGTGTAGAACTTATCGTTCAGCAGGTCTTTGATATAAATAATGCCAATAGGGGCGAGCAACCCAAAGAGGATGGCAAACAACCTGATTTTGCCGGCATCTGGCTCCACCGGTTCGTTGCGGCCCGCAGCTGGATTGAGCGCTTCATAGGCCGGGTCGGTACTTGCTGTAGTAATGGCTATTTCTTCTTTGCGCTGCAGCAGGTAGAGAAACAGGTTCTCCTTTACTTTTTGCTGCCTTTCTATTTCAAATAAGCGTCGTTGTTTTTCCGGTACATCTTTCAGGTAATCCTTGTAGCCATCCATTTTTTGGGTGAGGTCACGCTTCAGTCTTTCAATGCCTGACCTGTGCTCGCGGATACGCTCAAACAGGGTTTTTTGCAAATCTTCAATCTGCTTGTCGAGCTGTTTAAGTTGCAGGCTGTTGGGTGCAAGGTCACGCGCATCGTTTTCGCGCTGTAGCCTGAGTTCGTTGTAGGCCATAACCGTTGCGGGGATTATGTCATCTTTAAGCCCCATTGCCGATGGCACCAAATCGGTACGCGGGCGGGGTGAACGGGCATAGCTTTCAAAATAACCGAGTACTTCCAATTCCCATTCAAGGTCCACGACCCTGTCCTGTGCGGCAGTAAACAAATCTGCATACCGTTGGGTTTGCATGTCGATACTGAGCACTTCATTTTCATCGCGGTAGTCCTGAAGCCCCTGTTCTATTTCCCTTAGTTCTTTACTGAGCGAATCGAGCCGGATATCAATAAATTCGAGGGTACCGAAGCTTGCCACATTCTTGGTTTCTACGCTATACGAAATATATTCCTTAACCAGCGCATCGAGAATGGCGCGGCCCATCGCCACATTATCGTTGCGCAGGCTGAAACTCAGGATCGTTGTATTGGGGTCGGCCACATATATAGCTGTTACAGCCAATATTTCGGCTGCCCTTATCCTAGGGCTGCCCCAGGTGGCAATAAATACCGATCCTTCGTCTGACAGGTTTTCGGTGGGCAATTTAGATGCCAGTTTAAACCGGCTGTTTTTTATGGAAAATTCATCGGCCCATCCCATCTTAAGCCGCTTTTCACCATCAAGCAGCAGCGTGTACCCGGTGCTGGTAATATCAGTAAAACGTACCCGGTAGGTTTGCGCACTATCGGTAATGGCAATGGGAACGAGTATATAGGGCAGGCTATTGAATACATTGGATGTCTTTATGCTGCCTTCCATAAAATACTGAATATGAAAATTATATTTTTCAACGGTACGCGCCACCACATCAATATTCCGCAGCTTTTGTATTTCGTTGCTCATATTAATATCGCGGGGGCCGTAGAGCGCGCGTTCCACCACATCGCCTTCGCCACCATATACCGGGTTGCGTTCGCCGCTTTTTACCAGCATTTGTACTGTGCTTTCAAATACCGGGGTGGTATACCGCAGGTAGGCAATCCCTAGCGCTACGCAGATGGCGAGCGAAAGAATAAACAACGGCAAAAACGCCAGGTACTTGAACAATACATCGGCCGGGGAAAATTTTCCCTGTTCATCGCCGGTGGGGGTGTATTCGGAGGGGAGCATTTAGAATAATAAAATAAAGGAATACATGAATACCAGAATACCAGAATTATGGAATACGTAAAAAATCAATTAACTATTATATAAAATGAAAGGGTAAATATATCTTTATAAATCAAATCTTATACCTATGAACAAGTGGAAAGACCTGAATGACCGTTTTGTTGAATTTGCTGTTTGTTGTCTTACAATTGCCGATCAATTACCTAAAACCTATGCCGGAAACCATATTGCGGGACAGCTTACCCGGAGCGGGACCGCACCTGCGCTCTTATACGGAGAAGTACAGGGTGCAGAATCCAAGGCTGATTTTGTCCATAAATTCAAAATGGTACTGAAGGAGTTAAGAGAAACCGCTAATGCCATAACCATTATTGAAAAAATGGAGTGGATTCCCGGCTATGACCTGCAAAATCCGCACCGGGAAACCAATGAACTCATCGCCATTTCGGTAAAGAGCATTCAAACCGCCCGCAATTCCTCCCAATCAAAATCCTAATCCATTCACTCCTCATTCACTCCCATTCACTCCCAATCCTCGCACACCCCCCACACCCATTCATATATTCATGTACTCACCCACACACACCCATTCATGTACTCATGTACTCATGTAATCACCCACACACACACCCATTCATGTATTCATGTACTCATGTATTCATGTATTCATTTATTTAAAAAGCGCAATAATCAGCGTTCCAAACGCCAAAATACTGGTTATCAGCGCAAGATAAATCGGCAAATCGCGGAAGAACGGGCTGTTTTGGCGTTCGTATTGAATAAGCTTGGTATTGTTGGGCAGTACGTACACAATATCGTTTTGCTGAAGCTGGTAGTAGGGCGATGCAAAAATGCGGGCATCGTTCAGGTTGAGCGAATGGTATTCGCGGGCGCCATTGGGTTTATCGCGGATGAGGAGGATGTTTTCGCGCATGCCCAAATCGGATAGTCCACCGGCCTGCCCGATGGCATCCACAATGGTGGCGCGCTCATTGGGAAAGGTTTGCCAGCCCACGCCGCGTATTTCGCCCATCAGTAATACCCTGAAATTCATAAAGCGGGTATTGAGCACGGGGTTTTTTACATAGGGGGCAAGTTTCAGGGACAGCGAATCGTTCAACTGGTTTTTGGTAAGCCCTTCGGCTTTTGTTTTGCCAATAATGGGCATGGTAATGGTGCCATCGTAATCTACCAGGTAGCCCTGCATACCGCCACCTGCGCCGGCCCCACCGCCGCCGCCGCCTGCACCGGGATTATTGAGCAGGTTGAATACCGTGGTTTGCTCCTGGTTAAGGCTTGCACTGCTTACATTAATGCTGAGGATATCGTTGATTTTAATCACCGGTTCTTCCAGCTTTTTAATCATGGTATTCAGCGTATCGAGGTTTTTCTCGAAATAAATGTAATCCGACACGGTTTCCTTACTCGGCCTGCAGGAGGTGAGGAGGGAGATGAGGAGGATGGAGAGAAAAAAATATGTTTTCATAAAGTAAAAAGGTCAAATTCCAAATAGGAAAATTCCAAATTCCAAAAGTTGGGAAATGGGGAATGATGATTTAGGAATGGGAATGATGAATGAGTGCACAAGTGAATAGTGAGTAGTGAATGGAGTGTGGTGTGGGGGGATGATGGGTTTGAGTGCGTCAGCCCAACAATAAACAATAAACAATAAACCATAAACAACAAACAACATCAAACCTCAAACTTCCCCCCTTCAGGGGGTTAGGGGGCAACCTTCTCCACCTTCCGCTTATCAAAAGTAGCGATCAGTTTAAAACCGATGCTTTCGAGGCGTAGTTCAATGGTTTTATTATGTACACGAATGGCCGTTGCTTCGTGGTGCATAAATACGCCGCTGGTGATGCGCACTTTTTCGCCGGGCTCAATAGGTGCATCGAGTCTTTCCACCTTTACGTCGTCGTATTCACCTAAAAACCGTTTGATTTCTTCAATTTCTATATCGCGTATGATGGCGGGCTTACCAAGCCAGTACACAAAATTAACCACCCCGGGAATTTGCCTTACGGCAGTATGTTCGTCGGGTGCTATACGTATAAAAACATAACTTTTAAAAATGGGCTCTTCTACCTTTTTCATCCGGTCGCTCCATTTGCGCATAACCATATTCAGCGGGCAATAAGCTTCGTACCCGGCTTCACTCAGCCGTTGGTGAACTTTTTTTTCCCACCTGCCGGTGGTGTAAATGGCGTACCAGTGTTTTTCTTTCATAGTGAATGAGGCAATGAGTGAAGTGAATGGGTGAATGGTGAGTGGAGTTGAGGAGTGAAACGTGAAATGTCAAACGTGATAAGCAAACGAAGATGTTTATATTTTCGCAGCCGTAGTGGGCATTCGATGCCGTGTTAATTAACGAAGCCGAACCCGAATGACAAGAACAAACTTCAAACATTCCCCCTTCAGGGGGTTAGGGGGCACCCACCCACGGCTTCGCCCCCCTCAGTCACATCCACTATTGGCTGGTTGTGTGAGTCATTTAACCTGAAAACCATAAAAAAACAGGGCATCGGCCGACTATATAGCCGACGGCGATACCCTATCCAATTCTATATATTCTATTTTGTGCCACAACGGGTATTCCCGCTGCGTTAAAAACGATACATCTCAAAAGCATATTGCAAATCTAAAGCCATTTTCTACCATTCCTTTTATCAGGGTTAAGCACCTGCACTTTAGTTGACCGGGTAAAAATAAGGCTTTCGGGGAAAGTAAAGCAGCATATCCGTGCTTTTTGATGTTGGAAATGGCAAATGCGGGTACCCTTTGTGTGTAGTAAAAAGGGTGGCTTTCCTATCATTTTGTTTCATTTTATTGAAATTGAATTAAATGCTTCAGGTAAAAACTGCTTTTCTTAGGCAATCAAATTAGGTTTATCCCCTAAAATTAATTTTCCATGAAAAAAACCTTCATCAAGGTAGTGGCTGTATTTTTCCTGTCCACTATAATGTTTATCCGCTGCGGCAGTTCCAGTGTGCTGAGTGCCGGTTCACCGCTTATTTCTGCGCTTTCGGGTGCAGGTAACCTGGGTTCAATGGCTGGTTTGCTGCAAACGCCGGGGCTGAGTAAAGTATTGGGCGGCGCCCTCAAAGGCCCTTTTACCCTGCTGGCACCCACCGATAATGCGCTGGCAAGCCTGGGAAAGGATGCTTTGAGTAACCTTACCAAGCCTGAAAACCTTAATCAGTTAGCCGGCGTATTGAGCAAGCATATTGTTCCCGGTAAATTGGATGCTGCCGGTCTTGCAAAAGGTGGTTTAAAAAGTGCTGCCGGTGGCGCGCTTGATTTGGGCGGGGTAAACATGGGTAATATGCTGGGTGGTGGAAAAAACACCAATATTTTCCCTATCGATAAAATACTAAAATAAGCCGGCCCGGTACTTATGGTAAAAAGCCGCTTTCATCTGAAGCGGCTTTTTTTATTTATACCCTATCCGGCTTTACGCTTACCACCCGTTTCAGCGGCTGCCATTTTCCGTAGGTCATGCTGCGCCACAGCCATTCGGCAGGCCCGAAACGGTAGGTTTTGAGCCACCACTTGCTAAACAGTATTTGCAATGGGAAAACGATTATGACCGGTACCATGCAGGCAAGCGACCCTACTTTACCCGCCATGGCAAAAAAGGGCCCGCGAAAAATAATGACGTACAGTACTGAATGAAAAAGATAATTGCTGAGCGCCATGCGGCCTACATAGCTAAAAGCATGCAGTACCTTATATTTTCCCGATAAATAGGCGGAAGTAAACAAATACACATAACACAAAGAAAGTGGCACCACACCCAAAAAATACAGCAGGGTTTTGAGCCACCCGGTAAGTTGTACCCCGTAATAATCGTCCCAGGAAATAAGTGCCATGCCCAGGTTAACAAGTATGGATGCCGGCAACACATAGGGTACCCAATGGCGAAAACGGTTGAGAAATACCTGCGGGGTTTGGTACCATCGGTGACGGCTTACCCACATGCCCACCAAAAACATGGAAAAAACCTTAAAAGGACGCACCTGATCGAACAAATCGGCCTGACGGTACATAAAGCCAAAAATATTGGCGCGGAAATAATTACCCCAGCCCGGGGCAGCCATCATTTCCACCGGGTTGAGCTGGTCTACATTAAACCCCATGATTTTGCTAAGGCCAAATACCCCCATGTAAAAAGGAATGCCCAGGGTTAAATCTTTATCAATAAAACGAAGCGGGTAAAGCAAAACCGGCAAAGCAAGACAAAAAAGGGCAGCCCAAAGAATGTACTTATCGCTTTTATGGCGAAAAGCAACCAACACAAAGCCCAACCAGGCATACAGGAAAACAATATCGCCAAGCCATAAAAACATCATATGCAAAAATCCGATGAGCAAGAGCCCCCAAAGCCTTCTTTTAAAAATGGGTAAGCCATCTATCCCATTATCGGCATGCTTTTGCAATTGCAATCCAAAACCAATACCAAAGAGCAGGCTAAAAATGCTGTAGAATTTTCCTTCGATCATGGTATCGAGAAAAACCTGGAACCAATGGTCGGCTTTACCGTACCTGAACGCGGTGATTTCATCGCCGGAGAACCAATTGAGCGAAGACGCAACCATGTTTACACCGAAAATACCAAAAATGGCAAAACCCCTGAGGGCATCCAAAAGGGTAAAACGTTGCTCTGAAGGCGGGAAGCTGTGCTGCATGCAGGTTAATTTGGGGGACAATGTATCATTAATTGGTAGTATAATCAAACCATCTGCCCGCTCATCCCAAAAATGCAACCCGAATTAACCACTTTGTGGCGCTTGCATTCATTTTCTGCGTTTCTTTGAAAAGAATTGCTAATTACCCTTTGTCTTTTTTAACCTACATATCCCATTTTGCCGGTATCCCATCGCTCTTACTGCAGGTAAAAAAGCAGCTTGCTGCGCAAAAGAAATTTATGCAGCAGCATTTGGCGCCCCATCTTACCAAATTAAAGGAACATAACGATGGGAGCATTGACGCAACGGATATCCGTAAAATAGAAAAATACTACGGGCTGGCGGTACCCGCCATTTTGGGGGAAGCCTATGCCACCCTGCGCAATAGCGGGCTTACCCAAAGGGAGCGGCTTGCATGCACCTTTATGGGTGCCACCACCGGGCTTTTCGACGATTTTTACGACAAGAAGCTTTTACCCGATGACTATATAAAAAATCTATATACAAAACCTTACCAATACCGTGGCCAAAATGATAATGAGCGACTCTTTAACCTATGCGTAATTACGGCGCTTGAAAATGCTGCCGACAGGGAAATTTTGATGGAAAATGCAGGCAGGGTTCATGCCGCGCAAATGGCAAGCAGGCTGCAAACCGACAATACCCTTAGCTATGAAGCCATTCAGCAGATTACTTTTGATAAAGGAGGTTATTCGGTTGTTTTTTATATGTCGGTATTCCAGCAACAAATGCCACGTGCGGATCTAAAACTTTTTTATAACGCAGGTGCCTTGCTGCAATTGGAAAATGATATTTTTGATGTGTACAAAGACTCGATAGCCGGGGTTCAAACGCTGATTACCCGTGCTACCCATATCAAACCCTTGCGGGTACTTTATACGGAGATGTGGGAAAAAGTAAAATCACTGGTATTTGCTACCGGTTATGAAAAAGAAGCAAAAGCGGCTTTTCTTTCCATTGTTGGCGCCATCGTAAGCCGTGGCTTTGTATGCCTTGATATGCTGGAGAAAAGAGAAAAGGAAAATAACAACATTTTTCAACCGTCCGCCTTTAGCCGAAAGCAACTCATCTGCGATATGGAAAAGCCCGTCAACCTGCTGCGCACCATGCATTATTATGCCGAAATATTGTAGAACTTCTTGTATTTCATGGCTTTAATAGGCATAAATGAATCACGGACAGGGCATAGTTTTTTAAATATGCTTAAAGTCATTTTTATTTCGGCATATACTGTGTATTTTTCGAAAAACTATTTAGTTATGTAATGCGCATGAGCAGGCACGAAGCACCCATAATTATTGGAGGATTCGAACATTCAGCTACATGTGACAATTCATAAACAATTAAAAATTACAAACATGAAACATTACCACATTATTTCAAGGGTGGCCATTTACCTGCTTTCCCTGGTATTGATTGGCCTTGGTATTTACCATTTTATGTTTCCACGCGATGTTTTGGTTTATCTTCCTCCCAACCTGCTCGGCAATATCTGGTTGCCCTATATTGTAGGTACTGCATTTGTACTGGTGGGGCTTTCGTTTTTAACCAATCAATTTGTAAAGTTTACCGGGTATTTTCTGTCAATTATGCTGTTTCTTTTTATAGTCGGCATCCACCTTCCCAATTATATGAATTCGGGTGATGAGGAAATGAGACACCTCGCACTTATGAATATGCTGAAAGACACGGCACTCATGGGATTTTCGCTGCATATTGCCGCCGGAGCCCACCATCAGCATTTGCACATTGAAGAAGAAGCGGATTAGGAAGGTTAGAAGTTTAATGTTTGAAGTTTGAAGTTTGAAGTTTGAAGTTTGAAGTTTGAAGTTTGGCGGACGCGTTTTTGTAACCGCAAAGAAAAGGAGATCTGACGCAAAGAAACGAAGGGCTGGCGCATGATTATTTTTCACGCCGAGTAGGCAAGCGGGAGTTTCACCCGCAAGCCTCTCACAGAACCGTGCTTGAAAGTCTCCCTTCACACGGCTCGTGTCATTCTTTGATAATTTCAACTGTACTTTCTTTCCCAATGATAAAATAATGTTGGTTTTTG
>JBGSLS010000071.1:0-41761 GCA_041740575.1 Chitinophagaceae bacterium
AATCCAAAATGCCCTAAAACACCAAAAATCAAAACCCTTTAAGCAAATCAAATTTGTAGTACACAAACCGCCACCAAAAAAAATTGAAACCCCTGATATTGCTCAACTTGGCTATGGGTAGCTGCAATGTGGGTTAAGTTAGATATTCAGGGTGTTGACCTAACCCTGACAGATAGTGTGCACCAAACCATTCGCGAGGCGGTTGACAAATTGGAAAGATTCACCGATCATATCAATTTTGCGGATGTTTACCTAAAAATAGAAAACAGCAACAATGGCATTAATAAGTACGTAAGTATGCGGCTTGGCGTACCCGGCCCCGATGCATTTGCGGATGATCGTGGGGAGTATTTTGAGCCAACCATTAAAAGCGTGGCTGATAAACTTCAAAAGCAGTTACGGAAGAATAGTGGCAACTAGGCAACTATTTGCCCAAACAAGACCGTGCTTTCCACCCGGGCAAAGCGCGGTTTTTTTATGCCTGTTATTTTTTCTCGCAGCCGCAGTGTCGTAAATCAAATCCCCCATCGGAGGGGTGGCCGGCTTAATTTCATCAAAGACAATAATTTCAGTCCGGCTGGGGTGGGTAACGTGCCACCACCCTACCCCATTTGTTAAAATTTCCCTTTTTGCATCTATCACAATTCTCTACGAATAAAATCGTATTACTTTTACGAAATAATTCGTAACAAATAAAAATCATTAATTATGACTGCAATCACACAAGGCCGCTACAACAGCCGGCTCATTTTTGCCATTGCCCTATTAGGCATAGCTTTATCGCTCACATTTCGTACTGAGGCACAAAGTAGCCAAAGTAAAACCGAAAGTAAAAAGCAAAGCGGCGCCACTACCAATGGCCCATCACATGCAGGCAGCGGGACTGAGCAAATGGACGGTGTAAACCGTGCACAATTGGAAAAAGCACAACAACAACTGGAAAAGGCTCAACAACAATTGATGAAGCAAGATTGGGCAAAGGTAGAAACCGAAATGGCACAGGCAAAAGCACAGTTGGAGAAAGCAATCCGCTCAGCCGAATTTGACTTTGCAAAAGCGGAGATGGAAAAAGCCATGGTGGAAATGGAAAAAAGCATCACCGCACAACAAGGCAAATTATCAGTAGAAATGAAAAAGGCTGAAGCTGAAATAAAGAAAGCACAAGCGGAACTTGAGCTTTTACAGGAGGGTATGGAACTAATGGAAAAGGACGGATTACTAAAACCCGGTGAATCCATAAACATTGATTGGGAAGATGATTTTTTGATTATAAACGGAGAACGACAAACCAAAGCGGTTTCGGATAAATACAGGAAGTATTTTAAGAAGCAAAAAGATGGTAACCCAAGAAAAATAGAAATCTAAATGAATGAGAAGTTATTTATATGGCAGCCAAAAAATAGGCTGCCATATAAATTTCATATTAAACTATAATTTAATTCTAAATCAATCATATTTTTGAAGGTGAATCTGAAAACCAAGCCCCATAAAAAAACCATTGGTCTTATTAGTGCTGAAAGGATTTCCATCAATATCATTTTGCATTTCCTTCGTGTACTTGTACCCCATTAAAAATTCAAGACCCACCGTTGAATTGAAATAAATAGCCGGCCCAATAAGAATAGTTGCATTATTTATACTTCCGCTACTTTTTTCACCCCCTAGAAAACCCCATTGATAGCTTGATTCTGTAACAATGTTGTACCGGTTCTCCATATTGAGCAAATAATATCTTGCAAAGGGGCCAAGTAAATATCGCTGTGTATTCATAATTGCACCACCATTGCTAAACTCCGCTTTAACCGAAGAAAAACCAGGTTTCAGTCCCAATGAAAACTTATCTGCTACAAAATATCCAATGTTCGCATTCAAATTTATATTAGTACGGTTAGCATTTGAAGATGTAAGTTCAGTCTCAAACGCTTGCTTATGTGAATAAAAATCCGCCATGCCCCCTGTATGCCAAATGCCTTTCTCTAATTGAGCCAATGCGGGCTGAGTAAAATAAATTAAAACCGTTAAAAAAAATACTAATCTCATAAAAATAGTTATTAGATAAAAGAAATTATTTCATTTGAGAACGAATTGATTCCCATGTTTTCCCATTAAATATTTTGATAATGTAAATGTCCGGTCTTGGAGCTTTATAATTGATTATCACCTTGGTGCCAACATTAAGTTTTGGAAATTCCTTTAAAACAGTGCCCATTTTATCCAAGATAACAATGTGTCGTATTTGTTCCCCTTTTCCTAAGGATTCAATATTAATAGTTCCATTTGATGGCGTTGGATATACCCGATAATTATTGTTCTCTTAAGAAAATCCGAAACAATTATCAGAAACATTAATATTTAAAAAAGCGGAATAGTCTCCTAACCCACAAATATTGCCTGTTCTTGCCGCAATTTGATAGGTCCCGGCACTACTAAATATAAAATCCTGCTCAACACCACCGAAAGGATTGACAATGTTTAATTGATACGGTTGAGAAAGGTTTAATGATGTCCATTCAACATAAATATCGCCAAGATTCTGCGGTTCGATTTTTAATGTATTTCCAAAAAAATTGGCGCAAAATTGCTGATTCTCTCCATAAAATGGATAAACTGAATAATTGTTTGAAGGTGTACCTAAAACAATATCAGATATGATTGGATAAGTAAAGCTACAGTGTGTAACAGTTGCTGTTAATGTAACCTTGGTGTTAATAGTCGTTTCTCGCGTAACAGTAACTGATTCATTTGTAGGATTACTTAAAGATGCATTACTATTATTTAACGACCAAATAGTGGTAGCTCCATTAGGCAAACCTGTTAATGTAAAATTTTTATCTCCTGAGCATATTATTGAATTTTGCTCCGGAATAATTAAATTAGGGGCAGGCCTATTTATGGGAATTTGACCGGCTAACTGTCCATTCAATAAATTTAATCCACAATTTGACCTTGGCCGAACTAAAATAACTCCATTTACGCCACTGGAAAAATCCGATGTTACCGTAACATTCATTCCACCTGCAATCCAATCTGTCCCGTTTGAAGTAATTCCATTCATAGACCAATTTTGGGGCAACTTATACTCAAAATCTGAAATACTCCCAAAACAAAATTGAGGACTCTCGCCGTAAGTTCCCCACTGTACGCTACTAACTGAAATAGGTATACTAACAATTTGGCATCTTGGTGCAAGAATAGGGGCTTGATTAGGAACTAGTGCACATAATGTAGTAAAGGACAAAGATCGAATTCTCTTAAACTCAAAAAGTGATTCAAACTGAGAACTTGACCCTGTACTTACTATCCTAAAAACTTGCTTTTCATTAGCATCTCTAAATCTGCCTTTAAATTTAAAAGTAACATTTTCAGTACCTTGTACTATATCAAATTCTGCTTGCACCAAAATTGGAGACCCAAGCCAGGAAGAAACATGTGGTTCTGAACCTGGTACTGTAACGGTAAAAGTATAATCCGTTCCAGGGCAAAACTCTGAGTTGACTGATGGTGAGATAGTTGTTTGTGCAAATACTGTTAAAGAAATAATTAACAATAATCCAGCAAATAAAATTCTTTTCATGCATTTAGGTTTTTGATTTTAATAAATAATAATATAAGTTTATAATTATTATAAAATCTTAATGAGTTCTTTAGTTTTTCTTAATTATTCAGGAGTATGCCTTACCCTTTAACATTTATAAAGAACCGAATAACAATAATTTGCCGCAATAATAGACAAGATTAGCTCAATAAATAGTTAGGAGTTCAACCTTGTTCGGACAACTAATCCATTCTGTCCGGATTAGTTGTCCGATATGAGATTTTGCCAAATAAATTTATTAAAACTGTATTTAACAATTTCTTTGGGATAATTAAATCAATTGCATATTTCTTTGCCCTCATTAAAGAAGGACATTTTACCACTTAAACAAATACTCATTCATGATTATGCCAAATGATGATATTCATAAGTTACACGAAGTATTATCTAAAATGCTTGTTAGAAAAATTCTTAAATCTGGTTTAAAAAGGGAAGCTATTGCGGCAGAGTTATCTGTTACAGCAAGCTGTATCGATAAAATTGCACAAGGCAAAAACCAGGTAAAATTTACTAGGGTCATCCAATTACTATCAGCCACGAAAACTGATCCAATTGTTTTTATGGAAGAATATATAGCAGAAATTGAAAAACTTCCTATCGGTAGTGTAGAGAAATTTAGCAACAATTAGTCGCTATATTTCTCGGGACAAAATTTCCATTTACATATTCCTTCTATACTGCCCGCCCACTTCATACAGAGCATGCGTAATTTGCCCAAGGCTACAAAATTTCACCGTTTCCATCAGTTCGGCAAACAGGTTACCATTGTGTATAGCCACTTGCTTCAACCGTTCAAGTGCATCTGCTGATTTGCTTTCACTACGTTTATAAAAAGCATTGAGGTTGCTTATTTGCTGCTCCTTTTCTTCCTGCGTACTACGTATTACTTCGCCTGGTAAAATGGTAGGACTACCCTTTTTATTTAAGAAAGTGTTTACACCAATAATAGGTAATTCACCCGTATGCTTTTGGTGCTCGTAAAACAGGCTTTCCTCCTGTATTTTATTGCGTTGGTACATGCGTTCCATAGCACCAAGAACACCACCGCGTTCGTTAATACGGTCAAACTCGGTAAGCACGGCTTCTTCTACCAAATCCGTAAGTTCTTCAATTAAAAAAGAACCCTGGTTGGGGTTTTCGTTTTTAGCCGTACCGAGTTCGCGATTAATGATTAATTGAATAGCCATGGCACGACGCACACTTTCTTCCGTAGGCGTGGTAATAGCTTCGTCGTAAGCATTGGTGTGCAGGCTGTTACAGTTATCGTAAATAGCGTAAAGTGCCTGCAGGGTGGTGCGTATATCGTTAAAATCAATTTCCTGCGCATGCAAGCTGCGGCCGCTTGTTTGTATATGGTATTTCAGCTTTTGGCTGCGGTCGTTGCCCTTATATTTAATCTTCATGGCTTTGGCCCAAATGCGGCGCGCCACACGGCCAATTACACTGTATTCTGCATCCATACCATTGCTGAAAAAGAATGAAAGGTTAGGTGCAAAATCATCAATGTTCATTCCACGGCTGAGGTAATATTCCACATAGGTAAAACCATTGGCAAGTGTAAAAGCTAGTTGCGTTATGGGATTGGCTCCTGCTTCGGCAATATGGTAACCACTTATGCTTACACTGTAAAAATTGCGCACTTTTTCGGTAATAAAATATTCCTGCACATCGCCCATCAGCTTCAGCGCAAATTCGGTGCTGAATATGCAGGTGTTTTGTGCCTGGTCTTCCTTTAGAATATCGGCCTGAACGGTACCGCGCACCTGTTGCAAGGCAGTAGCTTTGCATTGGGCATAAGCATCGGCAGGCAACACTTCATCGCCACTTAAGCCAAGCAGTTTCAAACCCAATCCATTGTTACCATCGGGCAGTCGCTCGGGCGATTGCGGATTGTAATAAACAGGCCTTGGTAAATGCCTGAATTTTTCATCCGCATATTTAATTACGTCATCCCATGCCCCGTTGGCATCAATCCATTTTTCGCATTGCTGATCAATGGCGGCATTCATAAAAAAAGCGAGCAGCATAGGCGCGGGGCCGTTGATGGTCATGCTTACACTGGTATTGGGTGCGCATAAGTCGAAACCACTATATAATTTTTTTGCATCATCTACTGAAGCAATACTTACACCGCTATTGCCAATTTTGCCGTAAATATCGGGGCGATGGCCGGGGTCTTCGCCATAGAGGGTAACACTGTCAAATGCAGTACTCAGGCGTTTAGCAGGTTGCCCCTGGCTTACATAGTGAAAGCGCTTGTTGGTACGCTCCGGCCCACCTTCTCCTGCAAACATGCGCGTAGGGTCTTCACCTTCGCGCTTTAGCGGAAATACGCCTGCGGTATAAGGAAATTCGCCGGGTACATTTTCTTGTAACTGCCATTTGAGTATATCGCCCCAATCGCGGTATTTAGGTAGTACCACCTTTGGTATTTTAGTACCACTCAGCGAGGTAACGGTAAGGGGTTGACGTATCACCTTATCGCGCACACTGTATTCAAAAAAATCGCCGCTGTATTGCTGCTGCAAATCCTTCCATTGTTCAAGCAATGCTTTTGCATCGGGGTGCAGCTTATTCTTTAGTGCTTCGTATCGTTGCTGTAATGTTTCTGCTGTCATAGTTATTCTAAGGTTTTTTTACCCTTTCCTTTGGATTGCTTTTTAAGAAATTTTTGCACCTCGTTTTGGAGTTGGCGGGCAGTTGGCAACTGACCTTTTAATCCTTTTGGAAGCGATTTTGTAAATTCATACTCACTTACTCCTATAGGTTGCTGAATATTCTGAAGGGCAAAATCCACTTCAATTTCGTCCTTGTCTCCACATAGTATTATACCGATACTTGGATTATCAGTTGGGTGCTTCCATTGTTTGTTAATTACATTCAGGTACCCATTCATTTGCCCGGCATGCGCCAATTCAAACTCATCCATTTTGAGGTCAATCACTATATAGCAACGTAATACCAAATGATAAAAAAGGAGATCTGTATAATGTTCCTTTCTTCCCACCTTAAGTTTTACTTGTCTTCCTACGAATGCAAATCCAGCACCCAATTCAATTAAAAATTCCTGTATATGTTTTACCAACTCCCGCTCAAGCTCCAATTCAGAAAATTTTTCACCCATTTGTAGAAATCCAAATTGGAAGGGATCTTTAAGTAGTTGATTGGCTAATTCACTTTGAGCAGCAGGCAAGGTAAGATGGAAGTTAGAAGCCTTCTTTTTCTTAACTTGCCTTTGATAAAGATTTGTATCAATTTGATATTGCAAAACATTTCTGCTCCAGCTATTTTCAACTGTCTTTTGCATATACCATTGTCGTTCATAAAACTCTTGTATTTTGTTTAATATTAATATATGATGACCCCATGGAATGCTCGCCAGTACTGCGTTATCTGCTATTTCAACTACCTGTGTAAATTGGGCAACAGCCTGTTGCCCAATTTGATTCAATTTTGAATAATTTTTAATATGCTTGGTTCCCTTTTGTGTTAACGCCCTTGAATTTTCTAATTGGGCAACAGCCTGTTGCCCAATTAGAAAATCGGGGTAAGCAACGGCAAACTGCCGCATATATTTCAAGTTTCTTGTAGAGAAACCCTGCTTGTCAGGAAACGCCTTTTGTAAATCTTCACTTAGCAAATCTATTACCTTTGCACCCCAATTTGCCTTTTCAATTTTTTCATTAAGTTGATAGCCTACATACCAATAGGTAGCCAACATACCGGCATTTACTTGTAAGCCGACCTTGACCTGTTGCTGCTGAATTTGTGCTTTTAGTTGGCTTAACCACTGCTTGTATGCCCTTGTGCTTATCATGGTGAAAACGGTTTAGTGAAATCCTTAAGAACGTAATGCAATAATTATTACATTACTATTTTCATGACTCCGTCCAGCTTATACATATCACTTGCTAAATCACTTTGTTCATTTGCCCAGGTGTTATAATTACGCACCACATCACTTATTTCGCTTAAGTAGCGTACACGTGCGGGTGGTATTACTGCCTGCGATACTTCGGCTGTTTTACCAAAGTCAACGGCAAGCCAATCCACCTGCGTTTTATCACGCAGCACAGTAAGCAATTGTACAAAAAGCCTGTTCATACCTTCATCATTAAACTTACTTGCCATGGTACCTATAATAGGCAGGTCTTCATCCTTAGCAGCCCATAATGCATGGTTGCGTTTATATTGCTTGCGCACATCGGCCAGTGCGTCCAATGCACCGGCTTTATCAAACTTATTAATGGCAATTACATCGGCGTAATCGAGCATATTAATTTTCTCAAGCTGCGAAGCCGCGCCATACTCGGGTGTCATTACATACAGGCTCAGGTTGCAATAATCCAATATGGATGCATCGCTTTGGCCTACCCCCGCACTTTCCAGAATAATAAAATCAAAACCTGCTTCACGGCAAGTGGCAACAGCTTCATGCAGGTGTTTACTCACGGCAGTATTATCATCACGGGTGGCAAGGCTGCGCATGTAGGCCCGCGGGTGGCTGATAGCATTCATGCGGATACGATCGCCTAAAAGAGCGCCGCCCGCTTTCTTTTTGGAAGGATCAACCGATATAACAGCAATGGTTTTATGGGGAAACTGATTGAGAAAACGCCGCACAATTTCATCTGTTACCGATGATTTACCTGCTCCACCTGTTCCGGTAATTCCCAGTACGGGAATATTTACTTTTCCTTCTAAATTATGTATTTGTGAAATCCCATTCTCAGCCAGGGTTATGGCACGCGCAATACGCCGGACGTCTTTTACTTCACCCAGCGGTGGCTTTACGTCCCAATTTCCGGCTGCCTTTTCATACGCAGGAATGGCTTCCCTACAGTAATTGAGCAGGTCTTCAATCATGCCTTCGAGCCCCATTGACCGTCCATCGTCCGGGCTGTAAATGCGATCAATGCCATATGTATGCAATTCCCGTACTTCATCCGGAAGAATAGTGCCGCCGCCGCCGCCAAACAGTTTGATATGCCCGCAGCCACTTTCATCCAGCAGGTCCTTCATGTATTTAAAAAACTCCACATGCCCGCCCTGATAGCTCGTAATTGCAATCCCGTTTGCATCTTCTTCAATGGCGGCTTCTACTATTTCTTTTACGCTGCGATTATGGCCGAGATGGATAATTTCAGCGCCCTTGCTTTGTAAAATGCGGCGCATGATGTTAATGGCTGCATCGTGACCGTCGAATAAGGAAGCAGCGGTAATAATTCTTATTTTTTGACCCGTAGACTCTTTCATAATACAAGCTGAGTATTTACTTAATGGCTGCAAAAATACATGAACTTAGCGCTCCAAACTAACGATTGTTAGTTAGGCTTATCAACTGGCAGAAATCACACTGATTTCTACATTTACTCCCTTTGGAAGCCCTTTTACAGCAAGGGTTTCGCGGGCAGGATAGTTCGATGAAAAATAGCTGCCATACACTTCATTTACGCTGGCAAACAACGACATATCACTTAAGAAAATGGTCGTTTTCACAATGTTGGAAAATTTGTGGCCGGCCGTTTCCAACACCGCCTTCAGGTTTTTCATTACCTGGTGGGTTTCATCCTGGATATTAGCCATATTCAGTTCGCCGGTTTCGGGAACCATAGCAATTTGTCCGCTAACAAATAAAAAACCGTTAGCTTTTACAGCCTGGCTATACGGGCCAATGGGTGCCGGGGCATCATTGGTTTGAATAATCATTTTTTCCATAATCTTATTTTTTTAAGGACTACGAAAATAAACCATTGACGTATTGCGATGATTGTTTCATTTTTGCGTCCAACATTTTCAAACAATCATTTACGGTGACCATTATTTACAGCAGGCCTTATTTTGATAAAAACGCATCATTGGAATTGGCTGATTCTAATGGGCATAGCGTAATTAGTGTTTCAAGCAATGCCGAATTTGCCTTGTATCCACATGCAGATTTGTACATAGATGCAGCCTTTAACGGGAACTTTCCAGATGTAAATGGCCCGCTACTATTCCACTGCCCTGCATACACATTCCATCATTTCCCTTTGGCCCCGGCAAACAGTGCCCGATTTTGTGCATGGCCTGGCTTTTGGGAAAGAAAACGCTGGGAAATAGCTCCACATCCCGAAAGTACCATTGATTTCCAGGCATTACTTGTTAAAATAGGTTTGGAATCAACACTAACCGCTGATGTTCCCGGATTGATAGCGCCCCGTATTCTTTGTACCCTGATTAATGAGGCTGCTTACACCTTAGCGGAAGGAATTGCAACCGCATCAGACATTGATACAGCTATGAAACTTGGTACTAACTACCCAAAAGGCCCGGTAGAATGGGCCAGGCTTATTGGCGCCGTGGAAATTGCAAAGGTACTTACCCAAATGGCGGTGAACCATCTGCATTATACCCCGCATCCTATGCTTACATCCTTAACCTTTGCCGACGCATGAGTAATTTTATTTTGCATATTGATACTGCTTCTTCGCGTGGATTGGTGATGATAAGCGTAAATGGAAAATGTTTAGCGAAAAAAGAAAACCTAAATCCGCAGGATCATGCCGCTTTTTTGCAGCCCGCTATTAAATCCCTTATGGAAGAATGTGAAGTAAAACCTTCACAACTTGGCTGTATTGCGGTAGCCAATGGTCCGGGGTCTTACACCGGGTTGCGGGTAGGCCTGGCGGGTGCAAAAGGCTTGTGTTATGCATGGAAGAAGCCCCTGCTTACTTTATCGAGTTTGCATTTGCTGGCAAAAACTATGCAAATGCAAGTAACTGATTTTCATACTGTTTTACCAAAAGCATTTGTACCTGTAATTGATGCAAGACGCATGGAAGTTTTTTATGCTGTGTATCAACAGGAGCGGGAAGATGTGGTACTTCTGCATTCACCTGCTGCATCTGTTTTAGATGAATCCTTTCTTGCCATCCTTCCTTTACATGCACATTTATTTTTTGGTGGAGATGGTTCATCTAAATGGGAAAATATTTGCACGCTAACAAATACCAGCTTTATAAAAATGGATACAACGGACGTCGCATTTGCGCTGATAGCTACAGATCAGATGAATGCGGGCAATTGGGCAGACCTGGCTTACAGCGAACCCTTTTATGCTAAAGCCTTTTATAGCCCACCCAAAAAGTCCCACTAAAATATTAACGCATATGTATTATTAGTCATATAAATGACTTTTGTAGTCAATTTGACTATTGATTCTAAAAGAAAGTGTTCTATCAAACGTTAAAAACATATAAATTCTTATTAATAACAGGGCATATATTTCCATATGCTAATATTGATTGTTACTTTCGCAACCTATATAAATAAGTAGCACTTAAAAAAAAATCACTCTCTATGGCAACAAGTCATCAACACCACCTGGTGCTGCATCCGGGAACACGCAAGGAATCTAAAATTGAATTGTTGATGTTAAAAAAAGCGGATATCATTATTCGCTCACTCAATCACAAATTAAGGCTTCAAATCATCAGGTTGCTGCAGGACAAAGGCGAAATGACCGTAACTGAAATTTACTCCAAGCTCAAATTAGAGCAAAGCGTTGCTTCTCAGCATCTTGCTATTTTACGCAGGGCTGATATTGTAAATACACGCAGAGATGGTAAATTCATTTACTACACACTGAATGCAGATCGCATTGAAGAAATTTTCAATGTGTCTAAAGAACTGATAAAGTAATTACCCTAACATACGATATTACTACACCGGGCCAATTTATTTGCCCGGTTTTATTGTTCAAAACAAATTGTAATTAAGATGCAACCAAAATTAATTTCTGCTGAGACCATGGCATCCCTGATGAATGATGAAGAAACATTGTTGATTGATTCACGTCCATCCGCTGAATTTGTTAATGGGTTTGTTCCAGGGAGTATTTCAGCACCCTTTCAGAATAAATTTTCAGCAGCATTTTTATCCGGTTTGCAAGCCAACACCCCGGTTATACTTATTTGTTTGCCGGAAGAAAATGTACCGGCTGCAGCGTGGCTTGAAAATGCAGGCATCCGAAACATTAAAGGTATTCTTGAAGGTAGCTACACCCAATGGGAAAAATTTAACAGCCGGAAAAAGGATATGATAATTGAAATAGAACCCGATGAATTGGCTATGGATCTTCCACATGATGATGCTCTTTTGGCAGTAGATGTGCGCACTCCATCAGAGTATGCGGATGGGCATATTAGCGGAGCATTTAACCTGCCGCTAAACGATATGACAGATCCCGCAGGTATTGCCATGCTGCCAGAAAATGCCAATTTGTACCTGTATAGTGCCGATGAAACCCGTAGCATTACCGCTGCATCTGTACTAAAATCGCATGGTATTCATGAACTTAGGGTTGTTTCGGGCAATTGGGAAACGATACGTAATACCGAAGGGATTGATATAGAAAAAGACGCAACTACCTTAAATTAATCTGTTGGATGTGGCTTGTCATCAATCCATTGTTTTTGATACTCCGGATTCCAGGGCCTTTTCCAACGGTTATGTGTCCACAGATACAATTCCGGTGCTTCGTGAATTTCATCTTCCAGCATGGCAACATAACGCTTGGCAAGTGCCTGTGGGGTAAAGGCCGATGGATTTTCTTCGAAAACAGATGATGTAAAGGTATACCGACCCCTTGCTGTTTTGCGGATTTTCATATACCCATATGGCTGATGTAACTTAACCGCCCGCTTCCAGGGGCCATTTATAAATCCTGCGGGTTGGTTACAGTAGTAAAGCCATAAAGCTTCTTTAGGGTTTGAAGGGCTCTGATCTGCGCCCAAAATCATCATATATTGCCTGTTATTCCAGGCCCGCATTTCTCTTTGCAAATTGCCTGCACCCATAAGCACCAATCCAAACCTGCTGCGAATATTATACACCAACCGGTTTATTACCTTATTGCTTAAAGGCATATAAACAGCAATGGCAGTAAATGGCTGAAAAGATGGTATACAAACGGGGACGTATTCCCAGTTAATAAAATGACCTCCAACCAATTGCATGGTTTTTCCTTCGGCATGCCATTTTTCAAAAACTTCGAAGTCGCATTCCATTCGTCTGGAAGCTTCATCCCTGCTCATTGACATGGTTTTAATCATTTCAAACCATACATCACAAAAATTTCGGTAAAACTGCCTGGCAATTTTCTCCTTTTCCTCTACAGTTTTTTCAGGAAATGTATGAGTAAGGTTAGCTATTACCAATTTTCTCCTGTAGCCTATAACATAATAGATCAGTAGAAACACCCCATCGCTCAGCAAATACATTACCCGGAAAGGCAGTAAAGACAGCAAATAAAAAAGTCCGTACAAAAGGTAATACATAGGCAATTAATAATGATCGTCGATAATTTACTTTCTTTTTTTATCGTGACCTTTCAGCAACAGTCCCTGTATGATGGAATTTATGATTGCCAATAAAAAACCAAATAACATGGCCCATCCAAATCCATCAACATCAAAACCTTTAACCCAATAATCTGCCAGCATAATAATGCAGGCATTTATTACAAAGAGAAAGAGCCCAAGTGTAAATATAGTTACCGGCAGGGTAAGCAAAATAAGTAATGGGCGAACCGTTGCATTCAATAATGCCAGCAATAGTGCCACCCAAAGCGCTGTCCAACTATCCTGTACATGCACACCACTTAACAGGGATCCTACAATTAACACCGATACTGCAGAAATAAGAATACGAGCAATAATTACTTTCATAAAGGGGCGCAAAGTTAATATCCATAATCTGGGATTAAGAATATTAACACAAAAACTTATTTTCTGCAATTTCTACAAGCTGCTTTTTTCCCGAAAAAAGCGAGATTTTGGTACTATTTCCGCCATTTACTCCCACAAATTTGAAATCCTTAATGAAAAAATTTTTGATTTCACCGTTTTGCTGTATCCTTGCAGCAGGGATGCAGTTCAAAAAGCCGCTATTTTCCCACTTACGATAGCCCACGGTTGCAACGTTTTTCCCCACTAATTTCTTCAATATCTATTGATTTTCACTACTTGGTCCCCTACTTTATTTATTTTTTCGTATGTATGACATTCTGCAACTGAACGACATGCTCGTTCCTGAACTTGTGGACATTGCTGAAGCATTAAAGATTCATAATGCTGTTAAGCTTGAAAAGCAAGACTTGATTTACAAAATCCTTGATAAGCAGGCCGTGCTTGAAAGTGCAGCCGGCAATAATGCGGACGATAACAAACAACGTCGCAAAAGGATTATTAAAACTACCGCTGGTCATAGTACCGAAGAGGCGGAAGTGATGTCGGAAAATACCCTGTCGAAGGCAGAAGTATCACCAAAAGCACCGCCTACGGTATCGGAGCCGGCAGGTGATAAGGGTATTAAAAAGGCAAAACCCATAAAAAAAGCCAAGCCGGCAGGCAAAACTGTAAAAAGTGAAGTGCCCGAACCGGCTGTGGAACAAAAACCAGCGCCGAAAGTTGAACCACCGAAGCCGGAACCTGTATCAGCTCCTGCCGAAACAGATGATGTTCCCGTAATGCCCGATATTTTCCGTAGCGCACTTAGTGCACTGGACGAAGCCGACAAACTTGCGATGAAGGAAATTGAAGAATCGCTTGATGAACCGGAAGAGCAGCCTGCAGAAGAATTAAAGGAAACGCCTATTGCACGCCCTTTACCCCCGCAGGGAGAACGTCCGCGATTTACACCAAGGCCACCAAAGGAACCTGTTTTCAATATTGAATTTGACGGTATTGTAATTGGCGAAGGTGTTTTGGAAATGATGCCCGACGGTTATGGTTTTTTACGTAGCAGCGATTACAATTACCTTACCAGTCCCGATGATGTGTACGTTAGCCCAAGTCAGATAAAATTATTTGGGCTGAAAACAGGTGATACTGTAAAAGGTGCCATCCGCCCGCCAAAAGAAGGTGAAAAGTATTTTGCATTGGTAAAAGTGGATACCATTAATGGTAAAACCCACGAACAATTAAGGGATAGAGTCCCATTTGACTACCTAACTCCTTTATTTCCATTTGAAAAACTTAATTTATTTACCACCCATACGAATCTCAGCACCCGCATCATCGATATTTTTACCCCAATAGGTAAAGGCCAGCGTGGCTTAATTGTGGCGCAGCCTAAAACCGGTAAAACTGTTTTGCTGAAAGAAGTGGCCAATGCTATTGCAGCCAACCACCCCGAAGTTTACCTTATGGTGGTTTTGATTGACGAACGTCCCGAGGAAGTTACGGATATGGAGCGCAGTGTGCGCGCCGAAGTATTAGCCAGCACCTTTGACGAGCCCGCCGATAAGCACGTAAAAGTGAGCCAGATGGCCTTGCAAAAAGCCAAGCGACTGGTAGAAGTGGGCCATGATGTAGTTATCCTACTTGATTCTATTACCCGCCTTGCACGTGCCTACAATACGGTAGCCCCGGCAAGTGGTAAAGTACTCAGTGGTGGTGTAGAAGCAAACGCCATGCAAAAACCCAAACAGTTTTTTGGTGCTGCCCGCAAAATTGAAGGTGGTGGCAGCCTTACCATATTAGCTACTGCGCTTATCGATACCGGCAGCCGGATGGATGAAGTAATTTTTGAAGAATTTAAAGGTACAGGTAATATGGAATTGCAGCTTGACCGCCGCCTTTCCAATAAGCGGATTTATCCTGCAATTGATCTTGTAGCATCCAGCACCCGCCGCGACGATTTGCTGCTGGATAGGGATGTTATCAGCAGAATGCACCTGCTGCGCAATTACCTCGCCGATATGAACGCCGAAGAAGCCATGAATGAACTCATGAAGCGTATGCGCGGAACCAAAGACAATGCTGAATTTTTGGCAAGCATGAACCGATAAAAATTTTCGTCGTTGTGAAAAAATGCTGCTCTTTATGAGTGGCATTTTTTTTTAACCCGTTATTTCTATGTTTGTACTATGGCTTCCCCAATTGACCAATTAATAGAGAAATTAACCGCATCAGGTGGTTGGGAACAGGAAATTATGCTCAACCGGAATGAGTATTTAAAACTTCCTGACACCCTGGATTCGAGGGTCTTTTTGCTTAACACTGGTAGCATCCGTATTTTTATTACCGACGATAACGAAGAACATACGATTCGTTTTGCCTACCCGGGTAATATTTTTACCACCATAGATTCTTTTTTCGGCAACAAACCTTCGCCAATGGCTATACAAGCTTTACGTAAAACAACGGTAACGGCCATGTCGAAAAAAGTGTTTATGCAACTAATTGAGCAGGATGAAGAAAATAAAAGACTTTGGCAGCAAGTATTGCAAGGGCTTATTATGCAGCAAATGGAACGTGAGATAGACCTGCTAACCGAATCACCTGCCGAAAGATATTTGCGGGTATTGCACCGCAGCCCCCAACTTTTTCAGGAAGTACCACATCGTTATATTGCTTCTTACCTGCGCATGACGCCCGAAACCCTGAGCCGTTTGAAAAAATCTTGATCTCAATCAATATCTGTGTCTTTCATTCGCTTCATTTTTGCCTTCTAAACAAAAAGACTATGAAAACACACGTATCACACCTGTTATTAGAACTGGAACAACAAACCAAATTACTTATTGAACGCGCTGAGTACCTGTTAACACTGCCATTAAATACTTTATTGGAAAGACCGGCACATAATAGGTGGAATGCACTTGAATGCATAGAGCACCTCAATTGGTATGGCAATTTTTATTTGCCCGAAATCAGTAAACGCATTGCCGCAAGCCCTTTTCCACCGGCAACCATTTTTTCCGCCGGCATGCTGGGAAACTATTTTGTAAAAAGTATGCAACCCAGGGAAGGCACGAAAAAAATGAAAACCTTAAAGGATATGAACCCCATTCATGCAAGGCTGGGTAAAGTAACAATTGAGCAATTTATTGCACAGCAACATGAAATGCTGACTTTGCTGAACCGGGCACAAAAGGTTGATCTGAACCGTACCAAAACATCCATCAGTATTACCAAACTGGTTACATTGAAACTGGGAGACACATTCCGTTTTGTTATTATGCATAACCAACGGCATATGGAGCAGGCATTGGCAACCCTGCCTGCTGGTATGGGAATAGTAAAAAACATTTCTGTTTAATAAAAATATTATACAGAACCACTCGCACACTACAATCGGAACAGGTTTAGGATAAAAAATTCATATCCCTTAACTTGCCTTTATATATGGCAAAAAGGATTGTAATATGGATGGCTTTTCTTTTAAACCTGTTTCCGCTTTTTGCCCAAAAACAAAACGGAACAGATACTTATTCCCAACTGGAATCTACCATCCCTTCCGGCACTACCCAAAAAGATAGCGTACTACACTTTTTTACCATTGCGGATGGATATATGGATCTTGACCAATACGATTCGGCAGAATTATGGTTAAGTAAAGTAGGCGACCGGCTTGAATTTAAAAAGCCCGGAATATTCAATTATTACTACCATTCACGGCAGGCAGAAGTCTTCTATTACAATAATTTGTTGCAAATTGGTTTACAGCAAACCAATCGCGCATTACAAATTGCACTGCAGTTAAAAGACAGTTTTTTCATAGCTGATGCTTATAATTTTTTGGGGTTATTTTCACTTAACCTTGAAAAATTCAGGGAAGCAGAAATTTACCTTAAAAACGGTTTGCGTTATTGCAGGGACAGGGCAAGCGATAATTACCACCTGGTGCTTTCAGAGCCACACCACTTGCATGGCAACCTTGGCGAAACCTATGTTAAACTAGGTGAATATGCCAAAGCACTTATTCATTTTGACAGCTCCATTCAAAAAGCGAAAGCACTGAATTCGCAACGGGCGCAGGGGCTTGGATACATCAGCGCTGGCGAAGCACTTATGGAATTGAAACTTTACGACAGCGCTTTTACCTGCATACAAAAAGGGCTGAAAATTGCGCTTGACAACAAGGATAATGATGTAGCCCTTTATGGATATGGGAACCTTGCCCAATTATATGCCAGGTCACATAATAAATATGATGCCTATATAACTGCCGGGCAAGGGTTGGCTTTTCAGCAGGATCAGCCGGGACTTAACCCTTTTTATACCCTTCTTTTTATGGAAAGGCTGGTAGCTATGTATAACACCTATAACGACTTTGAAAATGTGGCTGCCATTCAAAAAAAAATAATGGAAACGGAAAGCAGTGTTCGAAAAAAGAGTAACCTGCAAATGGAATCGGTATTGAGTGCAGGATTGAATAATGAAAATAAATTATTACAATTTGAAATAGAGGAAGCAAGGGAGAAGCAGAGCAAAAGCAACCTGCAAGCTGCATTTTTACTGGTGATTATAGCCTTAATGATTTTGGGCATTTTTTATTACCGTAATGCTTTGAAACAAAAACTCGCCATGGCCGAAATGCGCGAAAAAATAAGCCGGAACCTGCATGATGATATCGGTGCCACCATTAGCAGCCTTCATATTTACAGTTCGCTTGCGCAATCTTCGTTGCAGGATAAGCCCGTAAAGGCAAAAGAAATGCTGGAGCGTATTTCGGAGCAATCGAAAATGCTGATGGAAAACATGAATGATATGGTGTGGAGCATGAAGGCAGATGCGGATGACGCCATGACGCTGAATACCCGGATAATAAATTTTGGAGCCGAATTATTAGCGGCAAAAAACATCCAATGCAAATACAGGATAGATGAAGCTGCTTTCCGTTGCTTTTCAAACTACGATGACCGAAAAAATATATTGCTGATTTTAAAAGAAGGGCTGAATAATATTGCAAAATACAGCGAAGCTACACAGGCATTGGTATCGCTTGAAAAAGAGCCCAGCCAATTGGTAATGGAAATATGGGATAATGGCATAGGATTTGAACCCCTAAATACATCGAACGGTAATGGCCTGAAAAATATGGAGGCACGAGCTAAGGCACTAAATGGCTCTTTTTCCTTAAAAACTGCCGCTGGAAAAGGCACCCTGCTTCGGTTTACCATTCATATCCCTTAAATTAGGTATAGGCAGACATATACAAGCGTGTTACTTTTATGGCTTGAGTATAAGCGTATTTATATATGATGATAGCCTGCCCCGGCGGGAAAGCCTGAAAGCTTTAATTGAGCTTACCGATGGGCTTGAATGCTGCGGTGAAGCTCCCGATTGTTCCCATACAGATGATGATATGGAATTGACACGTCCTAATGTAGTACTCATGGATATTCATATGCCCGGTGTGGATGGCATTGAAGGCCTTAAGCGGATCCGCAAAAAATTTCCTGAGGTTAGAGTTTTAATGCAAACCGTATTCGACGACAACGATATGGTTTTTGAAAGCATCAGGAATGGCGCCAACGGATATGTACTAAAAAAAGATTCGCCTTCGCGCATTGTAGAAGCTATAAAGGAAGTAAACGAAGGTGGTGCGGTTATGAACCCCGGCATTGCCCAAAAAGTACTGTCGTATTTTTCGCCCCGTAAAGACGATAACCCGCTTACAGCAAGAGAGGTGGAAGTGCTGCAATTGTTGGCCGAAGGCAATAGTTACAAAATGGCTGCGGCGCAATTAGATATTAGCTTCCACACAGTAAATACGCATATTAAAAAAATATATGAGAAACTACATGTGCAATCGTTGGGAGAAGCCATTGCCTATTATTACCGGCATATCGGCTAATTGGTTTTATGCGGATCAATGAGTTGTGGTATGGCATTGAATATACTTACAATCATATATTATTAATAAATGAATAAAAACAAGGCTAATGAGAAAATTATTTACACTCTTATGGTTACTGATGGCATTTCAGGTATCGCTATTTGCCCAACCTGCAAATGATGAATGCGCCAATGCAGTAACGCTTATACCCGCTGCCATTGGTGCGGGACCTAGCTATATCAATGCAACCAGTATAAATGCAACACGCAGCGAACCCGCATGCGATGGGCAGTTGATAACCGACGATGATGTTTGGTTTAAATTTACTGCCACTACCAATGCCCATAGGATAAATATCCGGGGATTTTTGCAAAATGCCAGTATGGTAGAAGCTTATAGTGGTACTTGTGCTGCTAAAATACTTTTGAATAACTGTGGCGATTTTTCTAACGGAAGTAACCCGGGCTTTGTTAACCTGGGAGGGCTTACACCTGGTACCGAATATTTTTTCAGGGTATTTAGTGTATTTAACACTCCTGCATCCGCCAGCAACTTCGAGGTTGCTGTAACATCCACCACAGCACCAGCCAACGATGGGTGCGAGGGCGCCATTACCCTTGCAGTGAATGGGCCAACCTGCCAAACGCCATTTTCCAGCTCACTTACTGATGCAACAAGCAGTGCAGTAGCGCTTTGTGGTACTATCAACAAGCCTAATCATTTATACCGCGATGTGTGGTTTAAATTTATAGCCACTGCAAAAGCACATTTAATCTCAACTACGCTGCCTTTTCAAGTGCTGAGAGATATCCAGGTATTCAGTGGCCCTTGTAACGCGCTAACTACCATCGGCTGCCTTTCCACAAGCTCTTTTTCTGATGATGTAGCTATTGGGTCATTGGTACCAGGTGAAACTTATTTTGTTAGAATAGGTTCATCATCCCTGGCGGTTTCTTCTTTTGACATATGTATTTCTACGCCGGCTTTTGATGCCAATGATGAGTGTAGTAGTGCCATTGAAATTCAATCATCGGGTAACAGCGACTGTATCAGGACTTTCGGAAATGTGGCTAATGCATCCCAAAGTGGTATTAGTTGTGCAACCACAACCATCAGAGACCCCTCCTATGACCAATGGTACAAATTTATTGCAACTGAAACCCAATACCGGCTTCGCCTTGGTACAGCACAAAATGTTCGTATCCGTATGGAAGTATTACAGGGATTGTGTGGTGGGAGTTTAACGGCAGTACCTGGCGGCTCCTGCACCACCGTAACAACTGCTAACGATACCACCCGGGAAGCAAAAATTACAGGATTGATTATCGGCAATACCTATTTTGTAAGGGTTGCTGCGGCAAAAGGTGTGGGCGGGGCATACAACCTTTGCCTTAAAAATGTAGTTCCCCCGGTAAATGATAATTGCCCTGGTGCAAAAGAGTTAACCATTGCTGAAAGCATGGAAACCATGCAAACCTTAACAACCACCAACCTATTGGATGTTACACAAAGTTCACCGGGCTGCCTTGGTACTGCCGAAGATGACCTGTGGTACACTTTTGAAGCATCTTCTGCCAATATTGGTGCTTTAACCGTTTTGAACTTTATCGACCCGCATGTGCTGCAGGTATTTACAGGCCCTTGCGATAATTTGGTTCAGGTTAGTTGCACACAATTACCCAATAATACCAGTGCAAGGGCGAGTTTCCAGTTATTAAATCTTACATCAGGCACCCGTTACCGTATGCGGATGCATGGCGCGGGTAATCTTGCAGTAAATACAGGTGCTTTTACCCAAAGCATTGGTTTATATAAAATAAACAGCCCTTCTAATAATGCATGTGCCAATGCCATTACATTAACACCTTCGCCGGGTAACACATGTAATGCCACTTCGTCAACAACCGTTGATGCTACCAATACCCGCGCTGCCTGCAACGATGCCAATAGCCGGGAAGTATGGTTTCGGTTTGAAGCAACCGCTACTTCGCACTTTTTACAAATTTGGGGAGCCTTATACGATCCCAGAATTGAATTGCTGCAAGGCACCTGCAACAGTCTTACTTCCATAGTTTGCTTTACGGATGCAACTCCGCAAATAGGCCGCAGGCAATTTAATAATTTGGTGCCGGGCACAACCTATTTTATAAAGGTATCATCCAATGAAGCCTTTATAGATCGCGAAGGGGTTTTCCGCATTTGCCTTACTACACCTGCGGTTCCGGCAAATGATGAATGTGTGGGAGCTATAACGCTGCCGGTATGCAGTAGTCCCGCTTGCGATGACCAAGGTTTGTTTACTACTAATCTTGCTACGCAATCAAGGCCCAACTGCTCAGGAGCATTGGTTGCAAACGATATTTGGTTTAAATTTAGTACCGATAAGGAAGTAACCATTGCTATTGATAATCTGAATGCACAAATTCGTAAAGAAGTATTTACCGGCACTTGTGGTGAGCTGACTTCTATTTTGTGTACAAACTTTCATATCAGCACCCTGCCAAAACCTGCAGGAATGACCGAATACTTTGTGCGTGTGTATAACAATGCAAGCAGCGTGGCTAATACTGAATTTACGATAAAGGTTTTTGAAGCAACTGACATTAGAGTAAACACAACCATTGATACAGTTTGCCTTACCTCCAATTTGGTTATAAACCCGTCATTTGAAAGTGCTTCTGCATGCCCTACCGGCTTTATTGGATCAGCTTCTGCCGGCGGTTTACTCATCACCAACTGGCGTTTCCCCACTACCGGTACTTCCGATTTCTTTAATGCCTGCCAAACTACGGGTGGCAATACGATACATATTCCAACCAATCAATGTTTTGGCACACAAGAGCCAAGGACAGGTAGAGGTTATGTTGGGCTTTTTGCTATGTCAAATAGTAATTATCGCGAATATATTCAGGGTGAACTGTCTGTTCCCATGGAGATCGGCAAAAAATACCTGGTATCATTTTATGTAAGCCTTGCCGAATTTTCCAATACAGCTATTGATAGATTGGGTATTCATTTTAAAGTAGGTAATACGGCTATTAGCTCATCGGGGCCGCTTGATTTTATTCCTCAAATAGAATCTACTCCGGGAGCCTTATTAAATGAAAGAAAGGGCTGGATAAACATTAGTGGCATCATTGAGCCAACGGAGGCCTTCACACGTTTTATAATAGGTAATTTTAGAAATAATGCTTCGTCCAATATTCAAACTGTGGTAGACGAGTCATTGGGTCTTTTGGGTGGAACTGCCCCGGGATGCAGTGGAGCCGGATTACAAGGCTATTATTTTATTGATGATGTATTTGTGAGCGAAATTGATGAAACTGCTGCTGCGTCTTGTGGAATACTACCGGTAACCTGGCTTAGCTTTTCTGTCAAAAAAGAAAGTGCAAATGCACAACTTGAATGGCGTACAACGCAAGAAACCAACTGCAGCCTCTACGAAATAGAGCGTAGCACAGATGGAGTAAATTATCAGCGGATGGGCGCAGTAACCTGCCGCAACAGCCAGGGTAACCAAACTTACCGCTACACAGATGTGGCACCGGGATCCGGAACTTTCTATTATCGCATACGTCAGGCAGATACCGATGGCAGGTTTGAATATAGCGCTGTACAAAAAGTAAACTTTAATAATGCAAATGCAATAACCGTTTATCCAAATCCAACAAGGAATCTATTGCAGATAAACGGTTTGCAAACCAATAGCGAAATAAACCTGCATGATGCAGGTGGAAGAAGGGTTTTACAAACCCGTAGCAGCCAGCCCATTGTACAAATGCAGGTAGGTCATTTACCCGCAGGCATTTATCAATTATCCATTACACAATCAAACGGGGAGCGCAGCTTCCATAAAATACAAATTGTAAAATAATTACCCATCCCATTTAGCATGCAAAAAGGCTGTTTCTTCATTGAAACGGCCTTTTTTGTTATCGGTCAAATAATTAAGATATAGCACTCTAATCATCAACCATTTGTGCCATCCTTTCAACGCATTATTAGCATTGTTCAGTTCCTATACTACCTGCATTTTGCCATCCAGTAAGTTATCAATTTTTTATCATGCTGCCTGCATTTACAAGAGTCCCGATTTTATACCAAAGGTGGTGAGCTCACTACTCGATTTGCATCCGGTTTTACGAAGCAGATTTTGCCTGTGATTGTCAACTGTTCTTGCACTAATATTAAGTTCATCTGCCACTTGCTTGCTACTGTAGCCAATGCTTATCAGCTTTAATATTTCAATTTCCCGTTTACTTATTTTTGGCATTTCATGTTCTTTCAGTTGTACTTTATTGGTTTCAATACACTCGAAAAATTGGCATGTTTGGTCATATGCATTGTAAATGCTCATCATTGCCACCCCGCTTGTTTTTATGGAACTTACATCAGTAAGAAAGGTAAGGGCATAAATAATTCTATCATCATCAGAAAGTATATGGTTTAAAAACTGAACCATTACCCAGTAATACATCTTGCGCGGATTCAACAGGCGAACATAAATAGTAGGCCTTAAGTAAGAGCGCATTTGCTTACTGGTATTCAGGTAGGCAGATTGCCAATAGTTAGTAAAGGCAAACATGGCAGTTATATCATCCGGATGTGTTTGTTTAAATAGCATTTCGGGCGACTTTCCCGTAAAATCATGAGCGGAAAAGGGAAGCATCAGCTCCATTTGCCCACCTGCCGAGTGAGGTATGCCTTGCTGTGTATTGGCAATAAACCAGCAATGGGTGCCTATGGCAAATTTATTGAATTGATCAATATGCGGAGAGAATATTTCAATTGGATCAACGGGCAAACGCACCATCGAATCGGCACCCGAACGCAAATCAAAATCCTTTTGCGGGATGGCTTTAAGAATAGTTTTGTTTAGTCTCATACGTTAAAAATAGGGGTTTTTCCCTATTGTAATAATGACTGTTGAATGATAGTTTTGAATTTATTAAAAATTGAAAACATCAGTAATTCATTTTATGAATATTTAAATAGTCTTCTGATTCATTATGTCAAATCCCTTTAATAGTTTTTCAATTTTACACGGGTAAATGATGTGAATAGTGGACGAATAGAAAGGCTTCAGCCAAACGGTATACCAGATATTCAATATGATATATTCACCGGTTTTAATGGATCAGTATTCGGGTTATTGCCCTTATTGGATAGTAAAAAGATGGTTGTAAATAATTAAGTAAAAATGTGCCGCTGATAAGGACTATCCATAAGCATAACATCAATTCACATATCATCATTCATAAATAAATAAATGAGCATGAAACCAAAATTTACACTAATTGCCTCCCTGCTTTTAGCCTTTAGCGCATTATTTGCCCAACCGGCAAATGATGACTGTGCCAATGCTATTACCCTAACCCCTTCCGTAAGCAACCTGCCTGTTTTTACAGATGGCACTACCACCGCAGCTACCCAAAGTTTGGCGCCCTGTAGTGGTACCACCGCCAATGATGTATGGTACCGGTTTGTAGCTACCAAAACAGCACATCGGGTGGTGGCGCAGCAAAACGGCATGTCAAGTCCTGCTATAGTGCAGGTATTTTCAGGCACTTGCGGAGACTTCACTTCGCTGCAATGTTTTAGTGGATTTCCGTCGGGGGGGCTTGTAACCGGGCTTACGGTAGGCACTACTTATTTAGTACGAATATATGCAGGAACTGATTTAGCTGCAGGCGGGTTTAGGGTAGCCATTACCTCAAGGCCGGTAAATGACGAATGCGCCGATGCCATGGTGCTAACACCAGGAACCCTGGGCGTTGCTCCGGATTTTAATTATGTACCGGCAAGCACCATTGATGCAACCCTTAGCGAAAATGCCTGTGACGGGCAGGCAATTACCGACGACGATGTTTGGTTTAAATTTACTGCCACATCAAACGCTCATAGAATAAATATTAGGGGTTTCTTCCAGAATGCCAGTATGGTGGAAGTCTTCAGCGGCACTTGTGGTAGCAAAACCCTGCTCAATAATTGCGGGGACTTTTCCAATGGAAGTAACCCTGGGTTTGTAAACATTGGAGCCCTTACACCAGGTACAGAATATTTTTTTCGGGCATTTAGTGTTTTTGCAACACCCGGCTCTGCCAGTAACTTTGAAGTTGCTGTAACCACCACAGAAGCACCAGCAAACGATGAATGCACCGGAGCGATCTCCCTATCTGTAAATGAAGGTGGATGCCAAAATCCTTTTTCAAGCACTTTTGCTTTTGCCACAAGAAGTAACGTTGAACTTTGCGTAACCCCTTCTGTTCCTAATCATTTGTACCGCGACGTATGGTTTAAGTTTGTAGCCACTGCAAAAGCCCATAATATCCGTACTACCATACCTCAGTTCTCAAGGGATTTAACGATCTTTTCGGGGGAGTGCAACACCCTTGTAGCAGTGGGATGCCTGAATAGCTCAACCCTGACAGATGGTATTTCTATTGGCTCGCTTACCGTTGGGCAAACTTATTTTGTTAGGGTTGGCACTTCCTCATCTACGTTAGGCGATTTTGATATCTGTGTTTCAACCCCTGAAGTTGATGTTAATGATGACTGTGCAAGTGCAATAACCATTACATCATCAGGTAATGCTAATTGCAACCGGGTATTTGGAAACAATGCAAATGCTTCACAAAGCGGGCTTAGTTGTGCAGCAACAAATCTGCTTACCACAACATACGACCAATGGTACAAGTTTACGGCAGATCAAACCCAGTATCGACTTCGATTAGCTACTGGTCAGAATATAAGATTGAGCATGGAAGTTTTAGGAGGGGCCTGCGGAACTTTAACTCCGGTAACAGGTGGCACGTGTAGTGCGGTAACTGCTCCAAATCCTGCAAATCAGAACGATACCATTAGAGAGATAAAAATTACCGGATTAACGTTGGGTGAAACTTATTTTATAAGGGTTGCAGGCAACCGCACTAATGCAGGCGCTTTCAACCTTTGCCTTAAAGCAGTAGTACCTCCGGTTAATGATGATTGTGCGGGTGCAAAAGAATTGCCCGTTGGTACTTCAATTGAAAATGCACCCGTTGCAACAATAACTAATATGCTGGATGTTACCCAAAGTATGCCAGGGTGTGCAGGCACTGCTGAAGATGATCTTTGGTACACATTTGAAGCACCCACCGCTAATGTTGGGGTGTTTCTAACTTTTGTAAATGTAACTAATGTACTTCAGGTATTTACAGGCCCTTGTGACAACCTTGAATCCGTTTTATGCCAGGTTCAGCCCCATGTTGAATTTAGAAACTCTTTTGACCTGAAAAACCTTACTCCAGGTACAAGATACCGGATGCGCATGTACACAGAAGGCAATTTTGCGGCTTCGTGGCTAACTTCAGGATTTACCCAACAAGTGAGTTTATTTTCAATACAAGACAGGCCGGCAAATGATGCGTGTGATAATGCCATTGTAATAACCCCGTCAGCAAATAATCAATGCACCCCCGCTTCATCCACCACCATAAATGCCAGCAATACCAGGGCAGCCTGTTTAAGTGCAGATGCCCGTGAAGTTTGGTTCCGGTTTGAAGCTAGCGCTACATCTCATTTTTTACAGGTATGGGGCGAATTGTATAGCCCACGGATTGAACTGCTCCAGGGAAATTGCAACAGTCTTACCTCCATTTTATGTTTTAATGACAACATTAGTTCAACTGCTACTCAAAATTCGCCGCGCATTACAAGAAGGCAAATTAACGATCTGGTAATAGGCAATACCTATTATATTAAAGTTTCTTCCAATGATATAACGTATAATAAAGATGGTACTTTTCAAATTTGCCTAACCACCCCAACTGTTCCCGTAAATAATGAATGTAATGGGGCTATTACCATACCTGTTTGCACCGGGCCGGAATGCGCTCCATCGGGGCTTTTTTCTACACACTTAGCTACTCAATCAATGCTTAATTGCCAGAATGGAGGGCCTACTGCAAACGATGTTTGGTTTAAATTCAGCACCGATAAAGAGGTAATGTTTGTGGTAGATAACCTGAACAGACAGTTGCGGCAAGAGTTATTTACAGGCACCTGCGATAACCTAACCTCGATGGAAGGATTTTGTTTTTCATCCACAAGTAGAACTATTCCAAAACCAGCCGGTCTAACCGAGTACTATTTAAGAGTATTCAGTTCTGAGCCTGTAGCTAATGGTTCAATGGAGTTTACCATAAAGGTTTTTGAAACCGCTGATATTAAAATTAATAATACTTTGGACACAGTATGTTTAAAAGCCAATTTAATTTCAAATCCCTCTTTTGAATTTGCTTCGACCTGTCCTACAGGGTTTATAGGATCTGCCTCAGCAGGTAGCAGTATCGGAACCTTATCCGGTTGGACTTTTCCTACCACAGGCACTTCCGACTTTTTCAATTCCTGTCAAACTTCCAGCAGATTTTCAATACATGTTCCGGGTAACCAATGTTTCGGATATCAGGAACCAAGATCGGGCGGCGGATATGTAGGTTTGTTTGCTTACGCCAATAATAATTACCGGGAGTATATTCAGGGCCAATTGGCCTCGCCATTGGTACCCGGCAAAAAATACCTTGTTTCTTTTTATGTAAGCCATGCAGACTATTCTAATACAGCTATTGACAGATTAGGTGTCGCTTTTGGTACAACGTTAACTGCCATTAATAATAGTGGCCCACTTAGCTTACCTACCCAAATAGAATCCACTCCGGGAGCACTACTTACAGAAAGAGCCGGTTGGGTGAATGTGAGTGGAATATTCGAAGCCAGCGAAGCTTATCAGTTTCTGATTATTGGCAACTTCCGTGATAATGCCAATAGTAATAAAACTGCAATAGCCGATCTGTCAGGAGGCTCTACTGGCGGTACCTTTGGAGGTTGCGGTCAGCCCGGCGAACAAGCCTACTATTACATTGATGATGTATTTATTGGAGAAATTGACGAAACCGCAGGCGCATCCTGTAATACGCTCCCCGTTACCTGGCTCGGCTTTACTGCTAAAAAAGAAAATGCAAATGCACAGCTTGAATGGCGTACCACACAAGAAACAAATTGCCGCCTTTACGAAATAGAGCGCAGCACCGATGGTGTAAATTATCAGCGGATGGGCGCGGTAACCTGCCGCAACAGTAATGGAAACCAAACCTACCGTTATACCGATGCAGCACCGGGGTCCGGAATTTTTTACTATCGCATACGTCAGGTAGATACGGATGGGAGATTTGAATATAGCTCGGTTCAAAAAGTGAACTTTACTAATGCTAATACCATAACCGTTTATCCAAATCCAACAAGGAACCTGTTGCAGATAACCGGCTTACAAAGCAATAGCGAAATTAACCTGCATGATGCAGGCGGCAGAAGGGTGTTACAAATCCGCAGCGGCCAACCAATTGTACAAATGCAGGTAGGTCATTTACCCGAAGGCATTTATCAACTATCCATTACACAATCAAATGGGGATCGTAGATTCCATAAAATACAGATCGTAAAATAATTAACCCCTCCATTTTAGCATGCAAAAAGGCTGTTTCTTCATTGAAACGGCCTTTTGTGTTAATATTTCATTGATTTACTCGCAAAAGGCTGATTAACATTTCGTAAGCCCAAATGTTTTCGTTTAATTTTGCCGATTGGCCTTGACTGAAGGAGTCGGGAGTTAATAGTCGGAAGTCGGAAAGACGGAAAGTCCAGAAGTCCGGAGTCAGTAGTTGGGAGTCATGAGTTAAATGGGGTAACTAGTCAACTATTCAACTCGTCAACTTATCAACCAGTCAACCAGTAATCATTTTTTCACATTCGTAAATCGTACTTCGTACTTACTTCTTTCTTCATGTCGCTTTCTCACCTGATAAAACATATTTACAATAATGCCAGTGATGAAGTTTTTCGTCGTGGTAAGAAAATACAGCTATCGGGCCACATAGATATTATTGATCACAATCCATTGCTCAATCATATCGTGTTCAGGGTGAAGGATGATATGTACCAAAGCTGGTACAAAGTGCGGGTAGATAATTACAGTGACCCAAAGGGGATGACGCTGCGTTGCACCTGCCCTTATAACCTTACCGAAGTATGCCGCCACAAAGCTGCTGCACTTATAGAATTGCAGCATATGGCCGATCGTAATATGCTGGGTAACCGTGAAATTGTACACAACCAAAAGCATACGCAGGCAAAAATGAAAGCCATTGACCTGAAGATGATACGCATGCTGGCCGGCAATGATAATTATGATGCGGCAGAAGAAATGCTACGCACAGCAAAACCGGTAATTGTAAATGCCGGAAACGAAACGGTAGATGCAGAAGTTACTACAGATGGTGAAATGTTCAAAGTAAGGCTGCACAAAAATGAAGATAGAATTTTTGACACAAGTTGTACTTGTCACGATGAAGCACATACGCTTTGTAAGCATAAAGTAGTTCTTTTTTCGCACCTGGTAAATATGTATGGTGCTAATTACTTTGAAAGCATCCGCAATTTTGACCGGGATAAAGAAAAACTGCTCAGCCTTTATGGTTATAGTTTGAAAGATGATCTAAAAGACAAATTTGAATTTATTTATAAGGACAACAAGCCCTTCCTGCGCGTACTGGACGACAGTATAAAACGCATTGCTCCACCGGTACAAACCCCTCATCAGGCGCCCATGGTAACTGCCGCTGCGGTGGTAACCCCTAATGCAGTAACCATGGTAATGACCCAGCAAAAAAAACTGGGTATTGTATTTCGTGAGCAGCCCAACCAATACCCGTGGTTTGGTGTAGAAGCGGTACAAGGTGACCCCGGAGAAGATGGAAGTATTGTAGGACCTGCTGAATTACTCGATCTTAGCCGGTACATTAATACTGAGGTTTTTAATGATGAAGACAAACAACTCGTGCAGCAAATACGTAAGCTGAGCGATGCAGAAGTAAACAAATTTTTGAACCGTAATTCGCCATTCAGCGGAATCTGGGAAAATATTGTGCATACCAACGGCAGCGACTTGCCGGAGGAAACCAAATTACTGATACACGAATACCTGCACCCGAAACTGATGCGTGTTTTTGCCGACCATGCCATGCAAAAGGCAAACTATACATTGGCATCGGGCAAAAAATTTACCACCGCCAATCTGACTCCCGTTACCCTGCAAGCCATGCCGGTTAACCTGCATTTTGAAGTTACAGTAGAAGGCAACGAAAGAGTTATTACAGCTTTTGCGCACATTGAAGCCATGTTGCTGCCATTAACGGATAATGAATGGGAAAGCGCATTGGTTTTTAATTACCATGGCTCACTTTATTTATGGCAAAAACCCGAAGATGCAGGACTCGCAGAACAGTTCAGGCAACCGGTTAGAATTAAAATAGAAGATTGGGGAGAGTATGCAAGTAAAACCCTGATGACACTTTCAAGGGATTATCCCGTACAGTTTGATAAAAAATTGGTACGTGAATTGCAGAATCAGCCTCCGCGTGTGGTTTTACAACTCATTGAAAAAGGTGAATTCCTTGTTTTCAATCCAATATTTAGTTATAACGATATACCAGCGCCCGCCGACGAACAGCCTTCCATTACCATGATGCATGATGGCCACGTAGTTATCGTTCATCGTATGCTGGAAAAAGAACGACAGTTTTTAACGAAGCTCGGCAGCCTGCACACCAATTTTATAAGACCCGAGCGCACACGCCAACTGGTGTTAAAAGGTGCAGATGTGTTAAAAAACAACTGGTTTTTCCTTTTTGTAGAAAGCATGAAGGAAATGCAGGTTCCACTGTTGGGTTTCGATCAGTTGAAAAACTTCCGCTTTAGTACTATTAAGCCTACAACACAGGTACGCATCAGCAGCGGTGTGGATTGGTTTGATGCAAAAGTTAATGTGGCATTTGGCGATCAGACAGTGCGCATTTCCGATATTAAACAAGCGTTGGCCAACCACCAATCGGTGGTAGCCCTGCAGGATGGCAGCCTTGGTATTTTACCCGAAGACTGGCTGAAAAAATATAGCCTGCTGTTTAAAGTTGGTGAAGGAGAAGGCAGTATGTTGCGGCTTTCGCGTTACCAGTTTGGCGTTATTGATGAGCTATATGAGCAACGCGATGGCGAAGAGCTGGAAATAGAACTGGAAGAACGTTTTGATAAACTTCGGTCTTTTAAACGCATAAAAAAACTGCCACCCCCTGCACATTTAAAAAACATTTTACGTCCTTACCAGGTAACAGGTTTTCATTGGCTCAATTTTTTACAGGAAACAGGTTGTGGTGGCATATTAGCCGATGATATGGGTTTGGGTAAAACGGTTCAGGCACTATCCATGCTCGAGCATTTTGAAACGACGAACGGTAGGCTGAAAGCACTCGTTGTATGCCCAACCACTTTACTCTACAACTGGGAAAATGAAATAAAAAAGTTTACACCCGATCTTGAATATTTTATTCATCATGGCGGGCAACGGAGCCGGCTTGTCGAAGACCTCGATCCGCATCATATTATTATTACTACGTATGGTACTTTGCGCAGCGATATTCTGCTGCTGCAAAAACTGGCTTTCGATTATGTAATACTTGATGAAAGCCAGGCCATTAAGAATCCGAATAGCAAAGTTGCCAAAGCATCCTGCCTGCTCAACAGCAAGCACCGCATTTGCATGAGTGGTACACCTTTGCAAAACAATACTTTCGATATCTATGCGCAAATGAATTTCCTGAACCCGGGACTGCTAGGCAGTACCGATTTTTTTAGAAATGAATTTGCTACGCCCATCGATAAATTTGGTGAAGAAGAACAAAAGATTCATCTGCGTAAATTATTATATCCCTTTATCCTGCGGCGTACCAAAGAGCAGGTAGCAAAAGACCTTCCCGAAAAAACCGAAACCATTTTGTACTGCGAAATGGAAACCGAACAGCGGAGAATTTATGATGCCTTCCGAAACGAATTCAGGGATAAAGTACTTGGCACCATAGATGCAGTGGGCATGGGCCGCAGTCAGCTTACTATTTTGCAGGGCCTTATGAAACTGAGGCAGATATGCGATAGCCCTGCTATATTAAATGAGCCGGATCCTTATCCAAACAACAGCATCAAACTCGAAGAATTGTCACGCGAAATCACTGAAAATATGGGAGACCATAAAGCATTGATTTTTTCACAGTTCCTCGGCATGCTTGCGCTTATACGTGCAAAGCTTGAGCACCTTGGTGTAAAATATGAATACTTCGACGGTAGCACAAGCATACAGGACAGGCAAAAAGCTATCAATAATTTTCAAAATAATCCAGAAAGCAGGGTATTCCTGATTTCCTTGAAAGCAGGTGGCGTGGGTCTTAACCTTACGGCTGCGGACTATGTTTACATTGTGGACCCATGGTGGAATCCTGCGGTGGAACAACAAGCCATTGACCGTACACACCGTATTGGCCAAACCCGAAACATATTTGCTTACCGCATGATATGTAAGGATACAGTGGAAGATAAAATCATTAAACTGCAGGATAAAAAGCGCTTGTTGGCCAAAGAGCTAATCAGCGATGATGCGGGCTTTGTGAAGAAACTTTCACGCGATGATATTGAATACCTTTTCAGTTAAAGATTGCTACTAAAAAATCCCCGTTAGAATATTTTCTACGGGGATTTTTTTACAAGGGCAAAGCCCATTTCAATTTAAGGTGCTAACAGAAAACTACCTTTAAGCCAGGCTTAATTTATCCTTATGATGGCTCAGCCAGGTAGTAAAATCCTGTAATTCCGGATTCAATACTTTTGATTCTTCTACACTTCTTACTGCACCAAATGCATCACTGCAATCACGGTTGAACTGGAACATATTGCCAAGGTCATCAGCACCAGGAAAACCAAATGAGCGATATACTTCAGGTGGAATTTCATTGTACTTTACCGGGGTACCCAAAGCAGCGGAAAGCTTTTCAGCCATTTCAGCTATCGTAATATGTTCGCCTGAAATCCCCACCGTTTTTCCGCCATATTTACCGGGGTTTTTAAATATGCCATAAGCACATTTACCAATATCTTCAGCAGCAATGCCGGGAAATTTTTTATCGCCCATAGGAAAAGTAACCGCCAAAACGCCATCGGGTCCAGGCTTGGGGCCCATACCAAAATAGATGAGGTTTTCCCAGTAAAAGGAAGTGAGTAAAAAAGTCACATTCAAACCTTGTTCAGTAAAAAACCTGTTTGCTTCGCCTTTGGCATCAAAATGCGGCACCTTATACTTCCCCTGCAACGTGGGCATGCTTTCATCCTCCAAAGGAATAAAAAGCCTCGAATCTTCAAGTGTTGACCATATTACATGTTTCACATCGGCTGCCTTTGCAGCTTCGGCAAGGTTGGCCGCCTGCTGCAATTCTTTTTCAGGCGAAAAATGTTCCCAAAAATTGGTAATACAAAACGCACCATAACAACCCGCAAATGCAGCCTTTAGACTTTCTGTATTATCAAGATCCGCTTCCACTACTTCGGCACCCGCTGCGGCAAGTGCTTGTGCTTTTTCACTATCCGCTTTCCTTGTAATAGCGCGAACTGCATATGGGCCATTGGTATCTGCAAGTATAGCACGCACCAATCCACCACCTTGCGCACCGGTGGCACCTATTACCGCAATAATAGATTTGCCCGTTGAAGAATTTTGCATAAATAAATTTTTGAAAGAAGTTGTGAATAATAAAAATTGGATACCAAATATAATTATTTCCTTTTAAACGCCATAATAGATTAAGAAAAAAGCATATAACACATATAAATTTATAAGCATATTTAGTGAAAGTACTAGCCTTGAAAATATTGCTGCAACCGCCTGGCCGCTTCTTCAAGCGTTGCTTCCCTTTTGGCAAAACAAAAACGCAATACTTTATGATCTGTTCCCGCAGTATAAAAAGCAGAAACCGGAATAGATGCTACCCCTGCATCTTTCGTAAGCCGTATGGCAAGCGATGCTTCGCTTTCATTGCTTACACGATCATAACTGTATAATTGAAAATAGCTGCCATAGGTGGGCAATGGCTTCAAAGGTGTTGCCTTCATCATTTCCTGAAAGTATAATTGCTTCTTTTCTAGTTGCGCACCCAAAGAAATATAGGCAGTTTCATTATGCAAAAAAGAAGCAAGCGCCACCTGCATGGGCGTATGGCAACTAAAACAATTGAACTGATGTACTTTTCTGAATTCCGTTGTAAAATGATCGGGCGAAATACTATAACCCAATTTCCAACCGGTACAGTTGTACACTTTTCCAAATGAAAAACTCACAAAACTACGCTTTAGCAATTCCGGGTAACGGAGCACGGATTGATGTTGTTTGCCGCCAAAGATGAGATGTTCATATACTTCGTCACTTACAATAATAATGTTTGTGTCCTTCACTATTTCCTGTAGCTGCATCATATCATATTCACTCAGCACACTACCGGTAGGATTGTGCGGCGAATTAATCATAATCATGCGGGTGCGCGGGGTAATTTTTTGTTTTACTTCAGCCCAGTTAATAGTGTAATCGGGGTATTGCAAACCAATTCTTACGGCTATGCCACCGTTAATTTCAATGTTGGGAATATAGCTGTCGTAAGCCGGTTCAAAAACAATTACTTCATCGCCGGGGCGCACCACAGCGGTAATGGCCGAATACAATGCATAAGTACCGCCGGGTGTAATGGTTATCTGTTTATCGGCATGAATGTGCGTGCCATAACAACGGAATATTTTTTCAGCAATGGCTTCGCGCAATGGCATATAACCCGGCATAGGTGCGTACTGATTAAAGTTATCGCGCATGGCTTTTGCCACGAGTTCCACCAATTCCCCATCCATGGCATAGTCGGGGAAACCCTGCCCAAGGTTTATGGCATTGTGTTCAGTTGCCAGGCCACTCATTACGGTAAAAATCGTAGTGCCTACAGAAGGTAATTTTGAATCAATAGTAATCATTCGGCAATTTTAACCTTTATTGTTTAATTGCAAATGGCTTGTGTCATGGTTAACTGGTTCAAAAAAAACATCCGCGCCGGTAATGGCTGCGGATGTATTTATTATAAATGATCTTTTATTGCTTATTCCGGCTCAAACCCAAGCATAAATGTAAACTTGGTAGCATTCTTTAAACCCTGCCCTGATTGCATACGGTCGAGACCAATACCATAGTCAAAACCAAGTAAACCAAACATGGGAAGGAAGAAACGCATACCTAAACCTACGCTGCGGCGCAATTGAAAAGGATTGTATTCTTTCATACTATACCATCCATTGGCGGCTTCAAAAAAGCCAAGTGCATAAATGGTACTGCTTGGGTTGGTACTAAGCGGATAACGTATTTCGGTAGTGTATTTATTAAATATAGTAAAGTACCTGCTTGCGCCCTGCTGGTCGGGGTTTACTTTAGGATTGCTCGTTTGGTAAACGGGATAACCACGATGTGCAATAATATCAAAACCAATTAATGCATTCTGGTTGGTAAGACCCGCATCGCCCACCTGGAAACGTTCGAAAGGAGATATTTCCAAATCGGGGTTGAAACGGCCAATAAAACCAAATTTCGCAGCCATACGCAATACAAACTGATGGTTACGTTCCGCCCCATGCGGCCTGCCAAGTGGCACAAACCATTCGCCATTAAAGCGCCATTTGTGGTACTCAATCCACTTGTATTTGTCTGCATTATTATCGTAGGTTTTTTCTTCACCCATAAGCGACCATGGCGGTGTAATTTGCAAACTAGCCAAAAAGTTGGAACCACTCCTTGGGAATAGTGGTTGATCCACAGATGATCGCTGCAAGGCAAACTTGAAACTCAGGTTATTGGAAATGCCGTTTCTAAAATCTTCAAAAAACTGGTAATCCTGCAAGGTATATTTCATATAGCTTGCGCTCATGGAGAAGTTAAAATAATCATCGGGCCAGCGTAATTGCTTACCAAGTCCAAGGCTTGCGCCTGTTGTTCTGATAAACGATGAAGGCTGTCTTTCAAATTGCCCTGTTTGCGGATTAAATGAGTTGGCAAACTTTGTATCGAAAATGCTTACCGTAAGGGCATTGCGACGCTTGCCACCAAGCCATGGCTCGGTAAAACTTACATTCACACTACGAAAAGCACTACCGTTACTTTGATAGCGAATACTTAGCTTTTGCCCATCCCCCGATGGAAGCGGGTCCCAGGTATCTTTATTGAAAATATTACGAAGGCTAAAATTATTAAAGGTCACGCCGAGCGTACCGGTAAGGCCAATACCGCCGCCCCAGCCTGCCGAAAGTTCCAATTGATCGCTTGATTTTTCTTCTACAGAGTAGTTGATATCCACCGTTCCATCTGTTGGGTCAGGTACCGGGTTAATACCAATCGTTTCCTGGTTAAAGAAGTTAAGGTTGGCGATTTCGCGTTGTGATCGTATCACATCCGAACGCCTGAATTTTTCCCCTGGTATGGTACGCAATTCACGGCGGATTACATGTTCTTTCGTTTTTTCATTACCAGAGATATTTACATTTTTAATGGTAGCCTGCGGCCCTTCAAATACCCTTATTTCATGATCGATAGTATCGTTATACACCCTGATTTCGGTGGCTTCGGCGCGAAAGAAAAGATAACCATCATCCATATATAATGCACTCAGGTCTGCTCCGCCTTCGGGGCCCATTTGTTTACCGAGGCGTTTGTCAAGTGTCTCTTTATTATATATATCGCCTTTTCTGATATCCATTACGAGGTTCAATACAGAATCGGCATATTTGGTATTTCCCCTGTATATCAGATCACCAAAATAGTATCTGCGACCTTCTTCGAGCTTTAATTCCACATTCAGGTTACCGCTCGATCCAGGATAAACAGTATCCTTCATAATACGCGAATCGCGAAAGCCTTTTGAATTGTAAAAGGTTATAATCTTCTCCTTGTCTTCTTCGTACTTTTTATCATCGAATTTGGCACTGCTAAACTTTAGCCGGATATACGGGTCAAGCGCATTTTTCACTTTGGTTGGCGACAAAAATCCCTGGCTTTCCAAAATATCATTGACATTCATGGTTTCGCGCCTTCCAAGTACGGGCGTATCCTTTTTAGGATAAAGGGTAGCCCGCATCATTTCCTTGGTACCCTTCATCTGCTTTTTCAGCTTAAGCGATTTAAAGGTGGTATTGTCGGCAAAATAAATGTCGCCTACCTTTACTTTATCACCCTTATTTACGGTAAAAACAAGGTCTACCGAATTCTGAACATTGGTACTGGGTTTTTCCTGAATGATAACTTCCGTATTACGATAGCCCTTTTCAGCAAAAAATTTCCAGATGGCTTCACGGGCGTTCATCTTGCTGTTTTCGGTAACAATACGCCCAGCCACTAATCCGGTTTTTTCCTGCACATCTTCGGTTTCACTCTTTTTTATACCCTCAAATGTAAATTTACCAAGCCGTGGTCTTTCCACTACCGCTATTTCAATGTGAAGCTTATTCGGTTTTTCAAGCTTTGTAATATAAATGGTGGCATCGCTAAAATAGTTTTGCTTCCAAAGGTTTTGAATGGCTTTGCTAAAAATATCATCGCCGGGCAATCGTACTTTATCACCCGGGGTAATATTAGCGATGGATATAAGAAGGCTATTGTCAAAAAAGTTATTGCCGGTTACCGTAACGGCTGCAATTTCATATTCCACCGGAATACGTTGCTTAAAAATATTTTCAAGCTCAGGATCAATAGAGGTAACTGTGGTATCTGTTTGGGCAAAAACAGTGGCACCAAACAATAAAAAAGCGAAAACGCCCAACCATTTAGGCCTCAGGGCACTCACTCCGGCGTTGATTTTCAAATATTTAACGTACATACTAGTTTCAGAAGCGAGGCAAGTTAATTGCTATGGTGGTAAGTGTTTGTTAAAGGATACTATTCAGATTGTAAAAAAAGCCTAAAACCATTGTTAACTTTTGGTTTCCGCATCTAATTGCTCACTGGTTTTTCCGTAGCGCCTTTCTCTTTTCTGGAAATCAAGCAGCGCTTCATATAAATGCTTTTTCCTGAAATCGGGCCAACGGGTATTGGTAAAATACAACTCGGCATAAGCAAGCTGGTAAAGCAAAAAGTTACTGATTCTGTACTCACCGCTTGTTCGGATCATAAGTTCCGGATCGGGGTAATTACTGGTCCAAAGATAACGTTGCAAGGTTTGCTGGTTAATGTCCACCGACTTCAACGCACCCTTCTCCACATCCTCTGCCATATTTTTTACTGCATTAACCAATTCCCAGCGCCCGCTGTAGCTAAGTGCCATCACAAGGTTGAGCCCGGTATTTCCGGCAGTAAGTTCCAGGCTTTCATCCAATTCATGGTTTACGTTTGCGCTCAGCATTTTGCGGTCACCTATTACATGCATTCTGATATTGTTGCGGTTCAATGTCTCAGTTTCCTTCCGTATGGTATCGACAAGTAATTCCATCAACCCGTTTACTTCGTTTTCCGGTCGTTCCCAGTTTTCGGTACTAAAAGCATACAGGGTTAGGTATTCTATGCCAAGTTCCGCGCAGCCTTCCACAATGTCGCGAACGCTTTCCACTCCATGAAAATGGCCAAACAGACGATCCTGCCCTTGTTCTTTTGCCCAACGGCCATTGCCATCCATAATAATAGCAATATGACGGGGCAAATGTTGCCTGTCAATTTCAGTCAGAAGCCTTTCAACTTCCCCGGAAATGTTGTTTTCTATGGTTGTATGCTCACTCATGGTAGGTAAAACCCTTATGCCCCCTGCATTTGGGGTGCAAAAATACAGGTATCGCGGGGTGTTTTATTCATTTGCCCTATTTTTCATTTTTTTACCCTTTTGTCAGCAGGTCGTTAAATTATGCTTTCGTAGCCAAAGGTTGCTTTATCTTGCGCCCCTGTTTTTAATAAACTACTTTTTACATGGAATATAACAAGCTTATTTCGGTTACCGGACTTACCGGACTTTTTGAATTAGTATCTTCAAAAAATGATGGTGCCATTGTGCGCAGCCTTACTGATAAAGCCACCACTTTCGTTAGCAGCCGCAAGCACCAGTTTTCACATATTGAAAGCATTGAAGTATATACGCAGCAGGACAATGTAAACCTGCTCGATGTGTTTAAAGCTATGCAGGCCGCAGCAAAAGACTTGCCCGATGCAAAAGATCAAAAAGCTGTAAAAGCCTATTTTACCGAAGTGTATCCCGATATGGACTTCGACCGCGTATATGGCAGCGATATGAAGAAGATGGTAAAATGGTATGGGCAGATTGAAGAAGCAGGTATTGAACTGAAGGAAAGGGAAGTGGCTGCAGAAGATGAGCCAAAAGTGGATGCCATTGTGGCATAAAAATTACATTCGATCATAAACAGCCGGGGCATTATGTTCCGGCGTTTTTATCGCGGTGCGTTACTTATTAAACTATTTAGGCAGTGCTTTCAATCCTTTTCTTACCTGGGTTAGTTTAATGTTTAAATAGTTTTTACCCGGAATGGCGGCAATAACTTTTTGCCGGGGTAAAGTAAGAGAATTCATTTGTTTGATAGGCAACCAATTGTCCGTTTCCAAATAGTGTGAAAAATGCTGGTGATAACACCCGCTACGACATCAAATTAATGAAGTAATATCAATAGTTTGGACTACTAAAGTTTTATTGGAATTTATTTCCAAAATAACATTACCCCCTAATATTTTTATCTCTCCAATCGAAAAGCCACAATATGGCCCAACTAATCTTTCATCCGAAAAAGTTATAAATTTACCATTTAAATAATTTTCAATCACAATTGTATCGTCAGAACAATAGATAATGATATTTATTTCCTGATTTACAAGTATTGGGAACATATACGTTTTAATTGAGTCATGCCCATTTACATTTATAGGAATTAAATATGCATAAAAACATGAACTTCCACATCCCCCCTTAAGATAAACCCAATGATTTGAAAATTTTTCAAATTTTGGTAGGCCGCTTGGGAACATCTTCATTTTCTTGAATTCAAGTAACTTGCCATTACTTTCAGCTATAAACTGATAATCGCGACTGTTGTTAAATGCGGCAAATAAATTCAAATCCTTACTATTAAAGACAGTGTCTATTCTTGAAAATTCTCCAATGCTCTGTAACCTTGATTTATCTGAACAACCAAGTAAAATCATAAAGAAACATATTAAACTACTTTTTACCATATTTGTAGAATTTAAAAGCTTCTGTACTTACACCTGAAATAGTAACTTCTGTTGCATTTTTTGTCCAACTCGGTGCCTTAATATAAGGGCTATAAAAATAAGTCGCACCTTGAGCAGTGTTAGAATTCCCATAATGTGCTTTCAATGAAGCACTAACGCTTTGAATAAATGCTTGCTTTTCTGATTGGACTATTTGACCCTTTTTATTTACAATAACACTTTGGGGATTTGAATAATTAGGAACATTATTCCCCACAGATTGGAATTGGCCAGATTGTTTTACGACTTCTTCATAAGTATCAACTTTAGAAAAGATTGCAACGTAATTATTCTCTTTAGAGTTTGATGTTTTATCTTGTGCCCGATTTCGAATAACTTCTGCAACAGCAGTTTTTGATTCAATACTTTCTCCTCCAGCCTCTGCATAAACAGTTCTGATCATATGCCCTAAATCACTATCCATAGCAATTTCGGTAGACTTAGACTTGATTTGATTTAAGTGGTTATCGGCCAATTTACCACCCCAGTTTACATTTGTATTCTCTGTTTTTGCTCTTACACCTTCATTTAAAACATAAACTTTTCCATCTTCAATTCCGTCATTACCCAAATAATTCGATTCCCTATCAAAATAATCTCCGTCTAACATTCCATCAGGGTCAATTCTTAAAATTGGATTATTGCTACAAAAGTTAAAAGGTGTGAGTCCTTCTCTATGCTCCGCAAGTGGATCAATATGGTTCCACCTACCAATCTGCGCATCATACATCCTCGCCCCATAATCCATCCACTCAAGCCCACTACCATCGGAGAACTCCTGCCGTTGCTCTTCCTTGCCGTTGTACTTAAACTTATTTTCCAGCTTACCCGCAGCCTTGCTACTTATCCCCGCCATTGTTAACCCGAACGGGTAATAATGCGGTGCATATCAAAGAACTTTTTGCAAGGCTAAATTAGGTGTATTATTTTATTTGAAGAGTATCCAATTCTCGGGTTCGTAGGAGTTTGAGAGCCGTTGGTCGAAAAAACACAACGGCGGCGGGCATGGGAGAAGCTTAGCTATTTCGACATACCAACAACGGCAAAGCATATTATGTATTTGTGTTTGGAAGGCAATAAATATCCAAATCAAACTCTATATTCAATAATTTCAAAACCTTATTGTACCTCGAATTTAAATGGAGCCAAGGTGTACTTTCTCCATTATCATAACGAATAAACAATGCACAGGAAAACTCACAATAATATTTATCACATAAAGGTTCAAATAAGTCAATTTTTTGCTCTATGATTTCAAGCATTTTATCCATATGTTCATCAAATGTTGAATGTTTGTCTATAGAGGAACCAAATCTCCAGCCGTTCCTGTCTGCTTTTTTAGTGGGGAATTTTGGATTTATTGCTTG
>JBGSLS010000072.1:0-16916 GCA_041740575.1 Chitinophagaceae bacterium
TTTATAATTTTTGGAAGTCCAACGTTTATTAAAGCTACTTCCCGGTAGATACCGTTCGTATAGTCTGCCTGGCTGTTGCCTTTTACCTCAGCGGCAGTAAATCCATATTTGTTTAACGCGGCAGTATTGAAATACCCCTCGTGGGCCGAGTAAGACCACACAAATATGGGGCGGGTGGCGGATATACTGTCCAATATATTTTTGTTCAGTTTGCCATGATAGGGTTCAAGGTAACCCCAAACGATCAGGAACTCATTTGGGTCTTTTAGTTCCTTTTCGTACTCATATAATTTATCTAAAAATGCCCGCTGACCCCTTACGGCTCTGGCATCTCCCCATGGGAATTTCCAATCGAAGGGGGTTGCAAATTTGGGCATAATCATAGATGCTGCCTGAATAGGATGGTTGTGCGGATCAATGAATCCGGGCATCATTGTTTTACCCTTAAGATCATTCATAGTCGTGCTATCACCTTTCAGTTTTTCAGCATCAGCCTTAGCGCCAACAAACACAATTTTGCCATCTTTTATGGCAACAGCTTCGGCATAATTTGCACTATCACCTTCCATTGTTAAAATGTCGCCCCCATAGTAAATGGCATCGGCTTCATGCGTTGAATCCCTATTTAGTGTAGTGGAATTACAGCCTGCCAATACAAGTATGCCCATTACTAATTTTATCATCTGTTTCATACCTATTTTTTATTGATGGAATGATGCATTTTACTTTACCGGGAACAACTTTCCCTGAAAAACTGTGGCATTTACTTTTATATCCTTAATGGCATCTACCTCAACTTTATACGGGTTTTGTTCAAGGATTGTAAAGGTTGCATTCTTCCCTTCCTTTATGCTGCCGATTTTATCTTCCATTCGCCAGCTTTGGGCAGCATCAATGGTTATAGCCCTAAGTGCAGCATGACGACTTATTGCCAGGTCTGGCCGGAAGGTTTTACCGTCTGCACTTTTTCTCGTAATGGCACACCATGCCAAAAAAAGTGGATTAGAAGGGGCCATCGGCAAATCGGAATGTAATGAAATGGGCACGCCCAATTTTTCTACAGAACCAATCCGTACCATGGCTTCGGCCCGCTCCTGCCCTAAACCGTATTGAGAAAATTTATCGGAGAAACCCGTAACGTAATAAGGGTTGGCGCTTACAATACAACCCAATGCCGCCAATTTCTTTACTTGTTCATCGGTTGAGTTGGCAAAGTGAACAATCACCGTACGATGATCTTTCCTTGGGTTTTCCTTCATCCTGCGTTCAATACAATTGAGTAAAACTTCCAGCCCTTCATCACCGTTTACATGAATGTGGATCTGGTAGCCTGCATCCCAAAACAACTTTGTAGCCTTCTCCATTAATTCAGGTTTCAACATCCATTCGCCCTTGTGGCCGTCTTTGTAACCGCCCTTCATTTGCATAAGTTGAGAAATAATGGAGCCATCCATCAGCAATTTGATCTGTTTTGGAAAGAAGAACACTTTGCCTCCTTCAGGAAATGTTTTTACGGAAGCTTCGGCCATTTGAAGCGCCGAATCACCTTTAGCCATGTATGTGCTGTTTCCTTCTGCAATAAACGTGGAGAGCATCGGCACATCATCTTTGTTTAGCTCTTCGCCATAAAGTTTTGCTGTACCGGGATCAATCAGGGCACCGGGTTCATTATAAGCCGTTACGCCATTATGGTGCAGATATTGCACCATCAAATGCAGACCTCTTTTCATCTTTTCGGTTGAAGCAAAGTCGGTGAAAATGGTAGGCAACAGATACACCATGGCACCGTTTTCGTAAAAATGGCCTTTTTTAAGGTCAATTTGGTTTCTTGTATCGGCAGGTATTTTGGCAATTGCCGCAGCATCAATATTGAATTTTTTAAGAAAAGCGGTATTTACAAAGAACTCGTGGCAGCTACGGTGCCACACCCCAATAGGCACCGTGGTGCTTATTTTATCCAACATATCCCGTGTGATAGTTCCGTGCCATAATTGGTGATATCCCCAGGTGTAAAAAGTGCCGGAAGTATCTTTTCTGCCAGCAAATTCCTTTTGTAAAGCAGCGAGGTAAGCTGTAGGTGTGGTTACCGCTGCATAGGTTTTTTCTGGCGTTACCCATTCTTCCGGAGCAATGGACGGCATGGTTAAAAAAAGTGCCCCAAGCAAAGGATGTAAGTGTTGCTCAATCAAGCCCGGCATCATGGTTTTACCCTGCAGATCAACCATCGACGTACTAACAGTCTTCATTTTTTCAGCTTCAGCTTTGCTGCCCACAAAAATAATTTTTCCATCTTCCACCACTACAGCTTCGGCATAAGATGCGCTATCACCTTCCATAGTAATGATGTCGCCACCATAATACATCACAGCATCTTTGCCCGCATCTGCTTTATTACTATTGCTGTTGCAACTTATTAAACCAAAAAGCAAACTAGAACACAATAGAAGATTAATTTTTTTCATATTTATTCCCTTTAAATTCTTAAAATTCTATACTATTTATTTTGGGAACAACAGCACCACAGCCGCCCTTAATCCAAACTTACTTTTAACTGCTTCTGGTGCCGCAATATTTAACCGCGGCCCCACCGCAAAACTTACTTTTTGCTTACCAAACGAAGTCAGCCCGGAAACCATGGGTTCAAAAAACACCACGGTATTGTTCTGTGCCCAATTTTGAGTCCATTCCAGGTTGGCAGTTATACCGGCACCACTTTTCCAGTTATAGGTCAAAAAAGGATTAATAAACATTTGATTGATATCAGCTTTATCGCTCCCCCCCGTGCCCCATATCTGGTTAACCAAACCGCCATAGGTCCATCCATTTTTTTGCTTTAAGGCAACTACCGATGGTCCAATGCCAAATTGCTTGCCACTTAAATAATCGCCGCCGCCCAGGGGCACCGACAATACCGGACCTGCGCCCCAGGTAACTCCATTTTTGGTATTGGTGGGCGATAGAAAACCGCTGATAACAGCATCGCCCAAGCCTCCCTGGCTTTGTTTTGGACCGGTAACATTATGCTGCGAAATCACCGGCACTATCCAGCGGGTAATGAGATTCAGGTTTTTGGCCAACTTCATAGGAATTACAGGCTGCACATTCAGCACGTACCTTGAACCCTTATTCACTCCTATGCCATGATCAAAATTGCTTTGAAAGGGTACGCTAATGAGCGAGGCTATTGGATTCGCTAACTTCTTTGCCAGTTCTTCAGCACTTAAAGGTGCTTTATCCTGGGCAAATAAGTATTGTCCCATCATAAAGAAACTGATAAGTAAAATCGCCCGATTTGATTTCATAGGTTCATTTTTAGTGCGCCCGCACGTGCGGGACTTTTTTTATTTGTTATATGGATCCGAACGTTCGGATGCCTAATAATCATGGGTGCTGCTTGCCTGCTCAAAGGGCAGGGGTGTACAGCGCTCGTGGTCATTTCATATTCTGAAAATTCGAAATATAATTTAACTTAAAACTTCAAGCGTACTTTTAGCATTTACTTTTCCCTTTTAAACCCAACGTTGTAAGTCGCCCCATCTTTCGCATGAAAAAATTTGCCAACCAGTAAATCCTTATTTGGTATGTAAAAAAGTGTATAGGTGGAGCCCGGAAATTTTTCATCCCTAAGTTCCAAATAAATATTTAGAAAACTATTATCATCTAACCACGAAGCTTTTCCTATATGTGCGGGTTTTGGATTTAAATACTCGGCTTTTAAGGTGCCATCTCCGGCAAATTCGATTAAGTTTAGCTTATGTGGTCTATCGGTTCTTATCCAATTACCGGCCAATGCCCTTATTTCCATCTTTGGCGGCTGTACTTTTTTCAAAGGCTCACTGTTTCTTGTAATTGCAACTTTGGCTAAATCGTTGGATTTGATATTCACTTTTTCTTTGCAACCAAAGCAAACCATTATTAACATTACCATTAATGAAAACCTTCCCATATTAAGTATTTACTGAAAACGATTGATTATATATACTGATAGATATTCCTTTATGCTACATCCCGCATTCTTTCAGGAAAATTAAAAATGGGATACTCCATTACTTCAACATCCTTTCTGCCAAAAAAGGCTGAAGGCGTCATACCTGTATTCTTTTTAATGGCCGCAATAAAAGCAGTGCGGGAGTTAAACCCAGCCATTTTACCAATGGCTTCCAGCGTATAGGCTTCATAATCAAAGGATGATTTCACCAGCCCGGCTAAATAATCCACCCTACAGGCATTTATAAGCTCATTAAAATTCATTCCGTATTCCTGGTTAATAAACAAGGAAACCAAATAACCCGGAATACCGGTTTCATTAGATAAATCGCGGATGGTATATCCCCGTTTGCGGAAAGCAAGACTATCGGCAAAATGCTCTTTTATTAATTTACGGTACTTATTCGACTGTTCCATAGTAAAACCTACCCTTGGTGCCGGAGAAGGTATTTTCGCTTTTATCTCTTTAACATCTTCTATCTCTTTTTCCATTTCTATTTTTTTTTCCTCCTGTTGAATTGATTCCGGAATTTCCATAAAAGGTTCCTGGACATTGCTAACTGAAAAAGAAGCACCATATAACACTGAAGGGTTGAAAAACAGATATATACATAAAAACAGGGTGATGGTGGCGTAAGCCAGTTCAACAAACGGTAACCATCCCGATACCGTTCCCCCGGGCCATAAAAAACCAGATGTAATTAATCCATAACCTATGCACAAAGCCAATGAAAATCCACGAAATCCAAATAATTGGATGGTATCCCTATTCATAAATATCATAATAAAGAAAACCAAAAGGCTTAACAGTCCTGCAAAACTTACAATAACCCAAAACCAAGCTGTATCTTGTATCATAATAAAAAAATCCGATGCAAGATATCCGGCGGTTCCAGATTATATCAGAACTGGAAGGGTTATTTTGTTTCAAATAAATGTATGAAACAAACAACGATGTTATTTGATGTAGTTGTAGTTTGGGTTAGGCCTGCTATTACTTCATTTTGTTTACATATTCACCCGGGGTAATACCATGTTCTTTTTTAAAAGCCCTGATAAAAGTAACACGGCTTTTGAAACCACAATCATTAGCAACGGCTTCTAAAGTTTTACGGGCATTTTCTCCTGCATGTAACTTTTCTATTACCAGCGCTATTCTGTATTTATTAAGAAAATCATTAAAATTTTGCTCGTACCGGGTATTAATGAAGGCAGAAAGTTTATGGGGTGCCGTTTGTGTATCTACTGAAAATTCATGAAGGGTATAGCGCTGTTTTAAATAAGGCTTTTGGCTTTTCATAATGCGTTGTATAGAAGCTTCGATCTTTATTACATCATCATCCGAAAACTGAATTTCAGCCGATTTTACAGGTGGTATTTCTATACTTGTTGGTGCATCTGCTTGTGGCATTTTTCCTGAGTCAGGTTCTATTAAAAGGTTTTCTGATTTCCAGTTTTCATCTTTTTCAAAGGGTTGTGTGTATAAAATTTCGGGGTGTAGCAACAGGTAAAAACACTGAATGGCCATGGTGCCAGCCGCCGCCACGGAAAATATAACTATTTCTAATTGGCTGTTTTTTAGCAGCGCCCCGGCTAGCGGTATTAAAAAAATGAAGGCTTGTGTAGCCAAAAATATATGCAACCATCGCCAGGTAAAAGGGTATTGAAGCCTTAATGGATGATAGCTTTCGCTTCGTGCTAAGGTAAGCAATCTGAATTGTGCAAGCCAGTACCCCAGCATAAGTGCGGTGCGTATGGCAATATGGCCAAATGTTGGCACCAACCAGCCCTGGCTAAGACCAATGCGGTACTCTACCGCATCCATAGCCTTAAAAATGTTGAGCTTTTCCGTGGACGAAAGCACAAAAAAAGGAGCAAAGTCCAACATAAAAAAGCCAACTGGCAATAGGTGCCATGCATGTTTCCACTTCCATTGCCCCGGGTATAAACACTGCCGGATATAGAAAAAAGCAAATACCGGCATAAGCAAGGCAGCAAAATGCCCGGTACGAAGTGAATGGATAAAAGGTGCTGGGTATCCATAAACAAAAAAATATGTAATGCCAATCAGGTATAAATACGAAACAAAGTAGCCTAGTAAAAAGCGGCCTGCCTTGCGGTCGCCGTGCTTGCGCCGGAAAACCATTAGTAATACAATGATAAGCAGGAGGCAAATAGATAATAAGTAAAAAAACGAGCTATCTAATGCGGTACTTTTCACTTTGGGTGGTTCTTTTATATGAGGATTAGCATTCTTAATAAAATACTATTTTCTCAATTTTGGGTCAAATATGCCAAAAAATAGCCATTAATAGAAACTATTTATGGGGTAGGGATCAGTTGAAAACCATTTTCAAGCCAAAGCTATTTTAAATCGGCGCCCCCTGCTACAATTCAAACTGTGTCCTGAATTGCCAAAAATCTGTCCGACCGCTTTGCCCATCCTTTTTCAATTTACCATTACCATAGTTAACCGAAAAACGGAAATGGGCATTAGGATACCAGCTAAAGGCACCGGTCCAGCGGTTAAATACGCCGCCTTCATAATTGCCCTGGTTAAGGTCGGAACTTGTATACCTTGCGCCCAATTCAAAGGCACCCGAACCTTTGGAATCTTTTTTAAAACTGAATATTTTTTTCGGTATCAGTTTTCCCAGGTTGCCGTTGTTTTTATTATATTTTCTGTTTTCGCCGGTAATAAACCAACTGCCACCGGCAGTATAATATCTGAAAGCAGGATTGTCTGTGCCCGGTGTTGAAATAATATTGTTCATAAACTCGCCAATCACACTTAAGGGTCCTTTTACTTTGATAAATTCAAACATCATCAGGTTGGAAGCCGACGCATCAAATGAACCCGTATTGATATAAGATGGAGCGGTATTGGCTTCGGGTTTTGCTTTATAACTTAACTTATGATTGGTAGCATCAGAATACCGGTAGCCAAAACCGATGTGCATTAAATCGCCATCAGAATTGTACTGTGGCAAACCGGTAGCCCTGAAGGTAATTTGCGAACCGTTGTCGGAAAATGAATTGCCCGTTTCCCAATAGTTATTAAAAAACCCAATGGTATAGGTAGCCCGCTGTTCCATTATGCTGTTGGAATAACGGATACCAATATTGCGCTGACGAACAAACATGGGCACGCCACTTCCCCGCTCGGTAAACATAAGCTGCGTACCCGGTGCCACATACTCATGCCCTACCCCTTCCTTTTGTTTTCCAATGGTTATCCAACCGCCTTTTTTACCAAAGGGAATTTCAAAATTCCAGTCAATAAAACCAAAACTTTTTGACCCCTGAGGCGCATCCAAACCATTGAAATTGGCGCTGATCATATACCGCCATGGATGCTTAAAAAACAGCAGGTTACCGGATGCCACCAATCGCTGTCCCCTGAATTCGCCCTTATCGTTTACTAAACCCACCTGTTCAATATTATCATCATCCTGGTTTACCACGTTGTAGTCATAGAGAAAAGCAAGTCCAAAGTTCAGGTTGAAATGCTTGGCATTAATCTGGTTCCATTTTTTTGCCATTATGGGCGCCGCAGAAAGCGGTGCCTGATCACGTGGGATAATGGCTGTATCATTCAGGGAGTTCATGATCTCATTTACACTCTGCGCCTTAAGAGATGCATGAATGGCCGGTAGAAAACAGAAAAACAACAAATATTTTTTCATATTAATTTATAAAAGCGCTCTTGAATGGATTCCAGGTTACTGATTAAACCCTTAGATAAAACCATACCCTGCATTCTAAAAAAAATCAATATGTAATCGTTCCTTGGTTTAAGAAACCTTACATATTGATTTTTTATTAGTAAAATCGTTTCATTAATTATGCTGCGGGCTCATAACCGCTTCCATAACCCTGTCAAGGTTAAAACTGCCCGGCTTTTGGCGTGGTGGAAAATCGCGGAAACTCTGCAACCATTTGCCCACATAAGCGCCTGCAGGTGCAATCAGGTACATACGTTCCATATACCAGCGCTGATAGCCCATGGCATTTTCTTCTTCGGCACGCTCAAAGGGGTCCATACGCAAATTGGCAATTTTTGGCGCCCTTAATGCTGTAAAAGGCTCCTGCCATACCTTTAATCCTTCAGCCTTTTGCTCCAGAAAGGTTACTTTATAGTTTTCATACCGTAAAGCAGCTACACTTCCGTCATCTGTCCAGTAAATAAACTCTTTGCGGGGCCATTCTGCTTCGCCTCTCAGGGCAGGACCCAGGTCATAACCATCAAGATGCACTTTGAAGTTTTTTCCGCCAACAGAACGTCCTTTTAACAGGTCATCTTTTACATTTTTATCACCGGTGGCAGCTATCAGTGTAGCCAGCATATCTTCATGCGCACCTATTTCGTTTACTATCGTACCGGGCTTAATGGTACCAGGCCATTTTATCAGGCATGGTACACGGTAACCACCTTCCCATTGTGTATTTTTTTCACCACGAAACATGGTAGTACCACCGTCGGGCCAGGTGAATGATTCAGCACCATTGTCGGATGAATACATGATAATGGTGTTGTCTTCCAAACCCAATTCCTTTAGTTTGGCAAGAATGATACCTATTTGCCGGTCGTGTTCTACCATACCATCTGCATAAATACCGAGACCTGTTTTTCCTGCCACACCATCTTTCAGGTGGGTAAAAATGTGCATTTTAGTTGAGTTCCACCACATAAAGAATGGCTTTCCTGCTTTGGATGAACGCTCCATAAAATCCATTGCCTTATCATTTACTTCTTCGTCAATGGTTTCCATGCGCTTTTTGGTAAGGGGTCCGGTATCTTCAATTCTGCCACCGGCAAAACTGTGTATTACACCACGGGGACCAAATTTTTTCTAAAATGCCGGATCCTTTGGGTAGTCTTCATTTTCAGGCTCTTCCTCTGCATTCAGGTGGTAGAGATTACCAAAAAATTCATCAAACCCATGGTTGGTTGGCAGCATATCATCGCGGTCGCCAAGGTGGTTTTTTCCAAACTGACCGGTAGCATAACCCTGTGCTTTCAGCAAATCGGCAATGGTGGGGTCTTCCTTGGTCATACCTTCAGGGGCGCCGGGTAATCCTACTTTGGTAAGCCCTGTGCGAATAGGCGATTGGCCCGTAATAAATGCCGCACGGCCTGCTGTGCAGCTCTGCTGCCCGTACCAATCTGTAAATACCGCACCTTCTTTTCCTATTCGGTCAATATTGGGCGTTTTGTACCCCATCATCCCCATATTATAGGCACCTACATTAAATTGGCCTATATCATCACCCCAAATAATAAGGATGTTTGGCTTTCCCTTTGGTGCTGCAGCAGTTGTGGATGTAGCGGGTTTAGCAGCAGGCTTTTTAGCAGCTTGCGCATGGGCGTTGACGGCGGAAAATAAAAGCAGTCCTGATGACATTAACAGGGTTGCAAATTGTTTTTTCATAGTATATTAATTATCAATTATTAATAAAATCCCAACGACATAAATATTCGTGAATAGGCTTATCGTAATATCAGGCAACCTTGCGTGCCAACTCCGGGAAACTAAAAACCGAATGTTCATATTTCCCGCTATCCCTTCTGCCAAAAAAAGTGGAAGGTGTCATCCCCGTATATTTTTTAATGGCCGCAATAAAAGCTGTACGTGAGTTGAATCCGGCCATTTTACCTATGGCTTCAAGTGTATAGGATTGGCAATCAAACGATGTTTTTAAAAGCCCGCTCAAATATTCTACCCGGTAAGCATTGATCATTTCATTAAAATTCATTCCATATTCCTGGTTAATAAATAAGGAGAGTAAATAACCCGGAATACCGGTTTCATTTGACAGGTCGCGTATGGCATAACCGGGTTTACGAAAAGCGAGACTTTCAGCAAAATGATTTTTAATCAACTGTTTGTATTTCAGTGTTTGTTCAATGGTTAAACCAGCTTTGGGAGCTTGGTTTTTCTCCTGTATTATTGCAGGTTCATCCGGTTGCACTTCCGGCGCCATTTCTATTTCAGGCTCCGCATACAGGGCATTTCCATATAATACATTTGGATGAAAAAGCAGGTATAAGCATAAAAGCAACATAATGCCTGAAACTGCATAGCCAATAAACTGTCCTATTTTTACATCCCATTGATGTGGCAGTATGAAACTTATTGTGGACAAAACCCAACATGTACCCAACGCAAGGGAAAACAGGCTTAGCCATTGGTAATTAACCTTATTTGCGAAATGTCCCGAAAACCGGTTCTTTTGGTTAAGTTCTGTACGCACATAACCATAAACCAAAGGTGGCAAACTAAAAAATATAGTTGCGAAAATAGCATAGGAAACCGCTGATTGAAAATAAGATGGCGTTTTCAATAAAATACTATCTAAAGAACATAGCGACAATAAAAACAAGCACCCGCCAAGTAACTTTGATGCAATGGTATTTCCTTTGTTTACAAAAACAAGAATAAAGGAAACCACCAAACTCAATAGTCCGGCTAAACTTAATAGAATCATCAGCGCAGGGGTATTTTGTATCATAACTTTAAAACTTGATGCAAGATATCCTGCGGTTTTATAAACCTTTGTAGAACAAATTCTACAAAACGGAATTTAGGAATAATATATGTTTACATCCTAACATGGAACCACAGATACTTATTACCGATGATCACAGCATGATCAGAAAGGGTTTAAAGATTTATTTACAAATAAACCTGGCCAATAAATTTGTCGATGAAACATCATCGTGCAGTGAACTTTTAATGGCGCTCAAACGCAAAGTATACACACATCTTATTTTAGATATCATTCTTGGCGATGGCAGCGCACTTGAGGTAATTCCCACCATACGTAACCTTTACCCCGACCTTAAAATCCTGATTTTTTCTATGCAGGCACCCGAAGTATATGGAGAAGCATTAAAGCAATATGGCATTTTTAACTATTTATCCAAATCGGCAGGGGAAGATGAAATATTAAATGTGTTGAACAAATTCCTTCATAACCAAAGCGACGTTTCACCCAAAAGCCGGCAGGCGGAAAAAGCCAACCCATTCAGCAGCCTCTCGCCAAGAGAACTGGAAGTACTGCACTACCTTCTGAAAGGCATTGGCACCAAAGATGTTTCGGAGCACCTCAACCTGCGCATGAATACCATATCTACCCTAAAAAACCGGATACTTGCCAAAACCAACAGTCCCAATATGAAGCAACTGATGGAATTGGCAGCAATGTACAATGTAAATTGTTGACGGTTTTTCGGTATTTTGCTTTTTTTATATATGCGGCCGAGTATTTTCATAGGATTCATTTTTGTTGTTTGCCTCGCGCCTGCCTTTGCACAACGCGGCACAGGATTTATCATAAAAGAATATAACACAGAAAACGGATTACCTGCCAACGGCATAAAAGGAATAGCCTATGATAGAAAAACTAATTTTCTATGGGTGGGCACCGAAGCAGGCATTATACGATTTAACGGGCAGGACTTTAAAACATTTACCACCCGCCATATACCACAGCTATCATCCGAAAGAATTGCAAAACTCACGAAAGGTGTTGCCGGGAATATTCTGATTTTTGATACAGAAAATAATATTTTCACTATCGATAACAACCAACCCGTACTGCTAAGAAAAAAAGATTCATTAACTTATATTAACCACAACAGGGTATTATCCATAGAACTCTCCAACAAGCTTCTTATCGAAAAGGTTGAGCTCGGCAATTCGAATAACAATTATAACACCCTGAATGAAATTATTGCCTTGGATGATACTGCTTGTATTGTTAGCACAAATGATAAAAGGATATTGGTATTTTTTGATAAAAAGTCGAGTCCGGATACGATTAATTTAGACGCAAATTTTGTTAAATCCTTCTTTAAGATTGCTGATCAACCATTTTTTGCAGACAGGGATGGAAAAATTTTCAGCATAGATATCGTTAATAAAACAGTAAACGAAATCACCCTTAAAACCACAAGCGTAATTTTGAATGCTGAACAGGTAAAAACAAGCATTATTACCTGGAATAATAGCGAACAGCATACCCTTTTTTTTCGAAACAAGGATGCTTATGTTTTATCATTCGATGGCCGAAACATTGTAGCAAAGCTTATTTGCAATACCATCCCCACCACTTCCAATATAAGATATGCCCTTTACCAACCTGATACAAAACAAATATTCATTGGCACTGAATCAAAGGGTATTATAATCATTAAACCCAACTATTTTCAATCCATAAAAAATACGGAAAATAATCCACTAATCCCCAACGCTACTTATTCACAAATACCGATTGGACATCAGCAGATTTTACTTAACGATGTGGTTGTATTAGGCAAAGGAGATGGGAAGCCACCCAACCTTCCTATAAAAGAAAAATTCGGGCTTTCAACTTATTTGTTAAATGATTCCATTTTAATATATTCGAAAGTTTATGCTCTAAAATATAACCATGCAGTGCATGTCTATAATTACTACACAGGAAAAACCACAGCCTATCCGAAAACCCGTATCAATAGTACATTTGGTGCCGCCTTGTCCAACCATAATATCTACATCTCTACAAGGATGGGGTTTGGGATATTAAAAGGCGATAGTATGGAAATCATCATTAAACCCCCTCTTGTTGCTATGGAAGGCATTTCGGCAATGGATATGGAAGAAGTAAATCCGGGTATCTTTCTTACCGCATCCTGTAGCGGACTCATTCAATTTAATGCAAACACAAAGAATGCCGATACTTTACTTGCCTTCCCTGGTAATTGCTTTAGAAATATTCAAAAAATAGGTGACTACTTTTTTATAGGCACTTACGGTGCAGGCTTCTATATTTATAAAAATGGGGTCATTAAAAAAATGCCTTTGGACAAGGAAAAACACCTGCTCTACGCTCATTGCTTTATACCTGATAATAATGGTTTTTGCTGGATAAGTACCAACCGTGGGTTATTTAAAGCAAAAATTGCAGATATGATACGAAGGTTTAATGAAGAAAATTCAGCCATCTACTATCATTATTTTGGAAAGAATGATGGCATTGCTATGACCGAACTCAATGGGGGTTGTACGCCTTGTGCCATTCAGTTACAAGACGGCACCTTGTCGTTTCCAAGTATGGATGGTTTATTATGGGTACACCCTGACACCATCCCGGATATTTTGCCCGGAAGTAATGTGTTTATAGATGAAATGATAACTGACGATACCACCTTCACCCAACATTTTGAAAATATGGTATTGCCTGCCACCACCAATTCCATTACCATAAAATTATCTTACAATGGCTGGGGCAACAAGGAAAATATTTATTTCGACTACAGGCTTGGAAAAGATGCATTGTATAAACCGGTGAAAATTGAAGATGGCGCCATTATTCAGTTTGACAATCTTCCTGCGGGCAAATACGAAATAACCATCAGAAAACTAAATGGTTTTGGTGTTGACAATTATTCCTACAAAACCATCCATTTTACGATTGAAAAATACTGGTTCGACAGTTGGTGGTTTACGCTGCTTTGTTTTATCGCCGCTTTAGGTATAATAAGAATGTACCTAAGGTATAAAACCCAAAAACTGGAAGCCGACCGTTTAAGACTGGAAAAACAAGTTGCTGAAAAAACGCAGACATTACATCAAAAAAATGCAGCACTTGAAAAAAGCAATAGTCTGCAAACAAGGCTTATCTCCATCATTAGTCATGATATTATTACGCCCCTAAAATTTATGGCCGTTGGCGGAAAAGAACTGATGGAAAAACATGCGATTATGTCTGAATCTCTAAAACAGGAAACCATAGAAGAAATTACCCACACGGCTCAGGAACTTCAGTTGCTCTCCACCAATATTATGAACTGGATGAAGTATCAGAATGAAAACAGGATACAGGTAAAAGAAACATTCAATTTGTATGATATATGCACACAGGTTACCGGCATACTGAAATCTATTGCCAAACAAAAAAACATACCCATACTAAATAAAATACCCACTGATCTGAATGTTTTTCAATACTACGAACCGCTAAAAATATTGGTGTACAATTTGCTTTCGAATGCCATCAATTTTTCAAATACCGGTGAAATTACCATTGGAGCCATTACGGTTGGTGATCATATCAGGCTTACGGTAGAAGATAAAGGTGCAGGTATGACCCAGGAACAAATAAAAAACATTCTTTCAGATGAATTTATTATTTCATCGGCAAATATTGATAACAGGAAAGGCAACGGACTTGGTTACCTGATTATAAAAGATCTTTTGAAAATGTTGGATGGCAAACTTGATATTGAAAGTAAAAAAGGGAGCGGCACTTTGGTTTCTGTGACCTTTCCGGGCAACGTTAATAGAAACGTCTCTTGAAAGGGCAATTATGCTTCGGGGGCGCAACGTCCCCCATTCCTTCCTTTTGTCAGGCTAAGCCTTTGATCGGGGAGACGTTGCTTGAATTCGGGTTCAAGCAACGTCTCCTGAAAGGGACGTTGCGCTCGGTGGCGCAACGTCCCCCTTCTTAGGTCGGGGAGACGTTGCTTTAACGATGCTGATCCAATAGAATAACATTCCCATCAGGGTCCGTAAGCGTTAAACTTGCTGGGCCACTTGTTTTTTCATCTGCTTCCGAAGTTAATTTAATTCCTTTAATTTTCAGGTGCTGTTGTATTTTCCTGATGTCATCAAACTTTTCAATGTTTTGCGCATTTGCGTCCCAACCCGGATTGAAGGTCAGCATATTACCCTGAAACATGCCCTGAAACAAACCGATGAGCGTGTTTTCATTTTTCATGATGAGGTAATTTTGCTCCATGCCACCACCAAAAACGGTGAATCCAAGGTTCTCATAAAATTGCTTTGAAACCTTCAGGTCTTTTACACTCATGCTTAGGGAAAACACACCCAATTTAATATTGTCTTCCATTTCGATAGTTTTGATATTATCCTTTTGTTTGGTTGCGGTATCTGCGTTGAATTTGAATCCAAAGCAGAATGCGGCGGCAAGTCCTAATAAGAGAAAAGCTGTTCTTTGCATGTTGGAGATAATTTAGTTATAATTAAATAATTGATTGCGCAACGTCTCCTTTCCCCTACTTTTATCAGGACGAGTCTATGGTCGGGGAGATGTTGCTTGAAACCGGAATTAAAGATAATAATCAGTCCTTTCCCGATAGTCAATATTTGGCCGCGTTACACATATCTTTCTATACATCCTTTTCACCATTCAACCTTAATTGTGTTTCCGTCCATTCAATATACCGTTTGGTTTTATAGTCGAACCAATGCTGCCGTTGTGCACCTGCCTGATCAATTACATGCTTAAACCCACGGAAAGGTTTACTCCGGTTGAGCGCTGATATCAATTTATCCTGTAATCTTTCGTCGGTAAGTTGTTCTGCAAAATCAGCCATTATCTCAAATGATTCGCCCGATTCCATCGTTGTGAATTGCAGGTAATCCTGAAAATTTTCTTCCACCTTGTCAATATCTTCCTGCCAAAATTCCATCTCCATTCCTACATGCTGGTCTTCATCTGGTATACATACTAACTCGCCGGTTTCTTTATGAAAATAGACACTGAAACCGCACTCGAGTTGTTCGGCAATTTCCTTTATTTGTTCTTTTGTAATGGCTACCATAACAGTATAATAATTGGGAATACAAATATAAAAATTTATAGAGTTATAAATAATAGGCAGTTAGGGAATTATTGCCCATTTGTCATTGTTAATTGGGTGAAACTTCAAAGGAGTAGCCGCTGTTGGTGCCTGTCTGTCAATAGATAGATTTCTCATCAATACGACGATATTAAAAAGCACGTTTTCCATGTACTTCATAGGAGTAGCCGCTGTTGGTGTTTTTCACCAACAGCTCCATAGTTTCATCAATGCTGATAATTGCCGTTGAGTTTAGTGTAGTTTATTGAAGCAACCACTTCAAAGTCGCTTCTATGGGACATTTCGTAGCCGCTGTTGGTGTTTTTCACCAACAGCTCCATAGTTTCATTAATGCTGATAATTGCCGTTGAGTTTAGTGTAGTTTATTGTAGCAACACATCTAATTGGTCATTTCAGCCAACGGCTCCAAAGCTTCATCAGGAATCCTCATCTGTTGTTGGTGGAAAACATCAACAACGGCATCTCCGCGGGAAGATTTCCAGATGGTAAATCCACAGTTGCTTGCAACTTTTCGCCGCTGTTGGTATTTTCGACAAACAGTATCTAATTTTTTCACTGCCGTTAACTACCCATGATAATGACTTAGAAATCCAAATCTTTCATCCTGCAACATATAAAATGATGCCGATGAATAAAAATAGGATTCAGGAGTCAAGCATAAAAATGCACGTACTGGATTCTGATGAATATAGTTCAACTTTTGTATCATTACTTCTTCGCTGTAAATATCAATAGATAATGGATTTCTTTTCCATATTTGATATTTTCGGTCTTTGGCATTCACCAGGCATAGTTTAAGTAATTCGGTATTATTTTTTTCTAAATAATATTTCAAATATTGTCCGGTATACTTCATGAAATCTCTTTGTACATCGGCTGGTTTATTGTCTCCAAGCATTTGCCAAATAATATGGATATGGTTACTCATTATTACAAATCCGAAAACCCGAACGCGGTTATTTTCGACAAGGAATTTTAGACTATTGATAATGACATCTTTACTTGCATTTTCCTGGAGTATGGGCAACCAATCTTTGCAAGTGGCGGTAAAGAAGGAAGGGAATAAGGTTGGAAAGTTCATATTACATCAGGTTTTTTGTAAAGTTTGTAGTTAAAGGGTATCGGGTGTTGTTGGTGGAAAACAGTCGAGTAAGCAAGGGCATTTCAGCCCAAGCTTCTCACAGAACCGTACTTGAGCCTCTCGACTCATACGGCTCTTGTTATCCATCATGCTTTTATTCCTAATTGCCAGTGGTAGAATAATGCGGGATTGGCAGAT
>JBGSLS010000073.1:0-275508 GCA_041740575.1 Chitinophagaceae bacterium
AATCTATGAGAAGAAAAAAAATGAAACCAGATAACTAACGTAACCTATCTTTATCAAAGAAAAAAGCTCTTGTACTTACCAGCCAATGAAGGGGTGGGTCAACATCCCGGAATGGTGGGTCAACATCACCAGAATTTACAGCAATGTTACATTTCGAAGAAATGGCTGGCATGAAAGGTTTAATTAGGGTCCATAATAATTTTGGGCAATTGGCTCTTTATTGGATGCGGTAGGGGTGTTGTCAGAAAATGAAATGACAGATATTGGAAAAACCTTTGCGTTTTCTTTGCGAAACCCTTCGGCTCTTTGCGGTTAAAAAAAATCATCAAAAGATAATCCTGACGGGTAAAGATTCACCGCAAAGAAACAAAGGGGAATAGCGCAAAGGGACGCAAAGGGAATACGCAGTACGAAGTTATTTTTTGAATTTGGTTTTGCTCAAATGGCTCAATTTTTTTTACTTCGGCAAATGTGCAATGAGTTCAACTTCCAATTTTGCATCACTCATGTAAAGCCTTACTATTTGAACCCATGTCGCTGCCGGAAAATCTCCGTTATAGAATGTTTTCCTTACTGAATTATATTTTTTCATGGCTTCTATATCCGTAGTATATAAATTTTCCTTTACTACATTTTGAAAAGTTGCGCCATAGCTTTTTAATGATTTTTCCAGGGCCTTGTAAACCTGGGATATGCCTTCCGGTGTAATTTCTGTTGATACCGCTCCGGAAATGTACAGGATATTGTCAACCTTGAGCACTTGCGCATATCCGGCCATAGTATCCTGCTTTATATTATTATCCCAATGCCATTTTTCTTTTTTAATATTATGTTGCTGAGCATAACAAATCATGGTTGTACATAGAAATAGTAATAAAAGTAAATTTTTCATTTTATTTTTTTTTGAATGCAGTACGAAGATATTTTTTGAATCTGGTTTTGGTCATTAAATTCATAAAAATCGCAGGCAGAAACAAATGATAACTGTTTATCTCCTTTAAAAAATGCTGCTGTTCCGTTGATGGCTACTTTGTTTTCGGCTGCAATAATATTTATGGTTTTGAAGTGGGTGGTTACGGATTTAAAATAAGCACTTACCTGCGCACAATTTTCGATAATGGCCTGTTTGCCTATAAAGTGGTTTTCTTCGATAACTATCCATTCTGCAGCTTCGGCTATGAATGGATAGGTTTTTTCAAATGCTCCGTTGGAGAATAATGTTGCTATTTCAGTGATGTTCATTTGTTTATTTTTTCAATAACTGACCATAAATGACATCCATTTTAGAACCAATTTCGTACTATATGATCAATAACAAATTGCCTAACACCAGCAATATTCCCTTTTCACTGTATTGTTTGGCCGGTAGATTAGTATGAATACGGACTGCGTGGAGTTAGCTTATAGATTCAATAAAAGATTCTACCCACTCTGTAGTTGGTTCGTCAATTGGTGCAAGTTCTCTTCGTTTTTGGCAAATTGATTCTAAGATTGCTATTAACCATTTCTCACCAATATTTCTAGTGTCAATATCATAATTTAAAACTTGCATATCAACCCATTCTCTGAATTCCATTATACGGATAACCGTTCCATGAATTTCTTCAATCTCTTGCATGCGAGCTTTAATTTCAGACTTTAAATTCGGTATTTGATCCGTTACAAAACCTGCAATAGTAGCTTGAGGATGAAATATCAATTTGTCATTTAGTTCTTCAAGTTCTTCCCGTAGATAAGTTTTGCCATACTTTGCATCCCAAGCTTCTAATATGTCCATATTCCCTTCTGATTCAGTTATTTCAATATCCCCAATGTTTCCATGTTTTTTATTCGCAGAACGCATTTGTGATAATGGTTTTAGAAAACCTTCAAGATATTTTTCTTCAGCTAAAACTTGAAAAAATGCATGAAGAGAGACTTCAAAAACTCTGGCAGAGTATGTTGAATTATTAATGAAATTAGAAATCACATCAAGGCAATCATCGAACGAAGGTGTCTTTTTAAAAAAGCTACGTAAGGATTTTAATGCTTGGGCAGTAAGTAATTCGAATGCTTCTGATTTACTATTTAGAAAAACTAGGAGTTGTTTTAATGCATTTAAACTATCTAGTTCACCTCTTTCAACTTCATCGGTGATTTCTAGCCATTCTTTTCTTGCTCCTCTAATCCCCGCCTTATAAAGTTTAGAATATGGATAGTTTTCTGCAAGTGTTCTTGTCATCATGAAGCCGAATTTGTTAATTTTTAGAAGGTCAAACTTCCTTAAGACTGGTGTTATATAGTTTGTGTCAAGATTTCTCATCGGAATACCTTCTGTCCACGAAAAATCACGGGTACCAGACCCTCCCTTGTGTAATCTAATTGATTGAGCAGGAAGAATTGATTTTACTGTTAATTGTAAAATGGTTAATCCAACAATTGCTCTTCCAACTTCGCTTGTTACCGAATTTACAAGCGATTCAATCGTTTTAACTTGGTCTTCATTTATGTTTTCAATATTTACTTCCGGGTTTTGACACTCGGTAATTATTTTTTCTAGAAAGCCATTCTCCAAAGCTTTCTTTATAATAGCTAATCTTTTTTTAGCTTCATCAGTAGTTTTACCTTCGTTAAATTTGTATTCTACGCCATCTTCGTTTACTAAAATACTTCTATCCGAATAGATGTATATAACTGGTTCTTGTTTATCTTTTTTAGCCATGTGCTTTTAATGATTTTTTAAGTTGAACACTTAAGTGAGTTAGTGATGGAAAACGATAAGGAATTAAATATTCATCTTCTAATATTTCAGGGTTCGTATTACTATTTCTAATTTCAAATCCAATTTTACGTAATTCGTAAAAGCATTCAATTAAACTGCTCTCACTTATGTCATAGCTTATTGCTAATTGACTTATATTTTTAATCTGTCCTATTGTATTGTCACCTAGTATGAGTTCAATAGTTTTCCAAACATTACCTGTTATATCCTTTTGAGACTTTTCGAATGAAAATGAAATATCATTAGAGTATTGGTAATAACCAAAAAGTTGAACTAAATCGGCTTTTATATGATACTCAACTAATACTTGTTCAAAAACTTTCCAAAGAATTGTATAATCAGTTAATACACTACTCCTAGAAATAAGATACACTTCGTTGACGGATTGAAATAAAGGAGTATTATTAAATTTTCTTAGTTCAATTTTGTATAGTTCTTTTTCACTTTCATTATTGCTAAGTTCAAAAATCCATTTTTTATCTGTTGCTTTAAACTTTACTTCAACGTCTGTTTTTGGATTATTTTTAATTTTGAAGTTACTCGTTAACTCTACCTTATACTTTTTATTTGCTATTTCTTTTTTTGGATTCTTCTTTAGTTTATCTATAGCTGTTGTTGCCTTTTGAAAATAGTGGTTTGTCTTTTCACTTTTTATTGTTCTAAAAGAAAGTTGCTCGTTCTCCTCTAAATAGTTAAACTCAAATGGCAACTTAATATTAAAAAACTGATTAAGAACACTCAATGCTAATATTCTTGCAAACTGCGGTGGAACTGAATTTCCAATTTGTTTACTTACAGTGGCTCGATTACCAAGAATTTTGTAATCATCAGGAAATGTTTGGAGCCTCTTCAATTCTTCAACTGTGAAATGTCTGTTTCCCCAATGAAACGGACCAGTATATTGTCCACCTGATGCTTTCAAGGTTCTTATTGGTACTTTCGGGTCTGCTTTATACAGAAAGTCAGAGAATTTTGAACGCCAAGCAAAGATTGGATTTGGGTGTCCCATTTTTTCTGTGAAAAAACTGTAATTAAGTCCCGGGGGAACTTCCTCAAGTAAATGTCCGAATCTGCCGTTAATTGAAGGTTTTTTTTCGTTTTCAGGGTCACCCACGTTTAAGATTGCTTCGATGGCTGAGTAATGTGGAAACTTTTGAAAAGAATCGGGACCATGCGTTGGCTTAGGAAACTTGAAAACATTTCCTTTTGAACCTACAAGAATAATTCTCTCACGATGTTGGGGAACTCCATAATCTGCTGCATCTAAAATACGATAAGAAATATTATACCCGATTTCTTTAAATGCTTCAATTATTTTTTTTATTGATTCTCCTTTTTCAGCCCCCAATAATCCATAAACATTTTCAAATAGAAATCCTTTTGGTTTTAATCTATCTAAGACTTTGACATATTCTTCAAATAAACTTCCTCTATTATCTTTAGTTCCTGCAACACCTGCTGCCCTTCTGCCTGCTGCTGAAAAAGATTGACAGGGTGGGCCTCCAATTATAAAGTCAATTGGTGAAGATATGTTAGGTTCATACAGTCTGATATCTTTGCATTTAATATTTGCGTTATGAAAATATTTCCCTGTCGCTTGATTGTGCAACATTGTTTGAACAAATTTTTCTTCAAGTTCTACCGATTCGATTAAGGAAAAGCCTGTGTCGCAAAAACCAATGTCGAGTCCTCCTGCCCCTGAAAATAAAGCTACAATATTAATTGGATGTTCAATATTATTCTTTGTCCATTTTCTAATTGCTTTACCAAATTCGTCGGGTGATAAGGTTTCCTTTTCAGAGATTTGCAAACAAATTTCTTTATAGCTGTTTTTGCTGGGTATTTTTTCAAAAAAACTAAGTTGATTTATCTTTAATGATTTCATTTTTTTGATTTATTTTTATAATATTCAACTTTTGCTTCTGCGACCTTTAATGTATCCAGATCAGCCTCTTCTTCAATCATTTTGTAAGCAAATTGGTCACTCAAAAACTCACTCACAAGTTGCTTTTCGTTAACCTTAAAGAATATTGCTATTTGTTTTATCTGCTCTTTCGTTGCTAGTCTTTCGTTGCGTTCAATCTTTGCTAATAAGGAAGTGTCAATACCAATTTCATTTGCAACTTCTCTCAAAGAAAGCTTTGCTTTTTCACGCAGAACTCTGATCTGTTCTCCTAATGTAGCTAGGTTCATTTTGTTCATTGTTATCTTGGACAAATATAGTCCAAAGATAATAATTTTATTTTATTGTGGACAAATATTGTCCATCAAAGTTTTCAACATTATTGTTTAACCAAATTAAGTGGAAAAAATGGCTTTTTTTGATGTTGGTTGTGTAAAGTTATATGTCATATTTTTCGAATTTGGATTCGCATTTTCTATAATGCCTGCCAACAAATATGAATGATTGGATTTTATTCGATTATTTAGGGTGCTATATGAGCTTATTATTCGATAATGGGTCCTTAAAACTTCCTATAATTCGTCTGATCTTATTTTTATACAACCTTTATTTCTTCTCTGCCCATCTTATACATCCCCCATTTTCTTCCCCCCATCGATCCATTTTTTCTCACCTATCTTTGCGCGCCAAAATGAAGGGTATTTCCAGGTTTCGGGGCTTTTAAACCTAATACAGCGTTGGATAGAAGGTTACCAAAGCAGCGAAACAATATTAAATATTCAATATAAAATAGTACATCATAATGTATAGAACGCATACCTGTGGCGAATTACGCATGGCAAATGCCGCACAAACTGTTACCCTTGCCGGATGGGTACAAACCGTTCGCAAATTTGGCGCCATTACTTTTGTCGACCTGCGCGACCGCTTTGGCATTACCCAATTGGTGTTTGCCGAAAACCTGAACGATCATTTGGATGCCAACCCGCTTGGCCGCGAATTTGTATTGCAGGCTACGGGCGCTGTACGCGAGCGTACCAATAAGAACCTGCATATTGCTACCGGCGAAGTGGAAATTTCGGTTACCGAATATAAAATACTCAACAAAAGCGCGGTTCCGCCTTTTACTATACAGGAAGATACCGATGGCGGCGACGACCTGCGGATGAAATATCGCTACCTCGATCTACGCCGCGGACCGGTAAAGCGTAACCTCGAATTGCGCTATGCGGTTAACCGCGCTACCCGCGAATACCTGCACCTGAACGGGTTTATGGATATTGAAACCCCGTTTCTCATAAAAAGTACCCCCGAAGGTGCCCGCGATTTTGTGGTGCCAAGCCGCATGAATGCCGGGCAGTTTTATGCCTTGCCGCAAAGTCCGCAAACGTTTAAGCAATTGCTGATGGTGAGTGGTTACGACCGCTACTACCAAATTGTAAAATGCTTTCGCGATGAAGACCTGCGCGCCGACCGGCAGCCCGAGTTTACACAGATTGACTGCGAAATGAGCTTTGTGGAGCAGGAAGACATCCTGAACATGTTTGAAGGACTGATTAAATTTATTTTTAAAGCCGTTAAAGGCATTGAATATACCGATGCGGTTGAACGCATTACTTACGACAAAGCCTTGTGGATGTATGGCAACGATAAGCCCGATATCCGTTTTGGAATGCCATTGCTTAACCTGAAAAAGCCTGCGCATGTGCTGAGCGATATGCAGGATAGCAGTGTCCTGATCAATGGTGCCGGATTTGGCGTTTTCGATAATGCCGAAACCGTTATAGCCCTTGCCATTCCCGGTGCGGCGGAATACACCCGCAAGCAAATCGACGAATTGACCGATTGGGTAAAGCGTCCGCAGATCGGCATGCAGGGACTTATAAATATTAAGTGCAATGCCGATGGAACCTTCAAAAGCAGCGTAGATAAGTTTTTTGATGGTGAAAAGCTGAAAGCTATTGCCGAAGCGGCTAATGCACAACCCGGCGATTTGATTTTAATTGTAGCGGGTAAGGAAGAACTTACACGTAAAGCAGCAAGTACGCTCCGGCTCGAAATGGGCGAAAGACTTGGCATGCGCAAGGCAGATGAGTTTAAACTGTTGTGGGTATTGGATTTCCCGCTGTTCGAGTTTGCGCTCGAAGATATGGACGGCGGCGGCGCAGGCCGTTGGGTGGCAAGGCACCATCCGTTTACAAGCCCCAAGCCTTCGGATATTTCCATCATGATTGACAATGGTCCTAAAGTGGACGATCTAGATAAATACCTCGAGCATCCCTATGCGGGCATTAAGGCAAATGCCTACGATATGGTTTTAAATGGCAACGAAATTGGCGGTGGTTCTATTCGTATTTTCCAGCGCGAACTACAGGAGAAAATGTTTGCCGCTTTGGGCATGAGCGATGAAGAAGCGAGGGAAAAGTTCGGCTTTTTACTCGGTGCCTTTGAATATGGTGCGCCCCCGCACGGTGGCATTGCCTTTGGTTTCGACAGGCTTTGTTCTATTTTGGGTGGCAGCGAAACCATTCGTGACTTTATTGCATTCCCTAAAAACAACGCCGGCCGCGATGTAATGCTCGATGCCCCTGGCGAAATTGATGAAAAGCAGTATAAAGAGCTAAACATTAAGAGTACGTTATAATAGCAAAATGTAGGATGGTAATAAATAATTTCGCCAAAAAACTGCCACTGCTAGTAAGCTAACAATAAACCATAAACAACAAACAATAAACAACGAATAATTTCCGATGCTCCTCGCTTACCGCATTCTCACCTACGTTCTTTTGCCCATTGCCTTACTACTCGGGCTGCTCGCATTGGTTTCCTTAATGGCAGCGGCGGCCAATGTAGCGGCATTGCTGCCGGCATTCCTGTGCGGGGCTACCGTTATTTACATTTTTACCAGTTTAAGCTTTTTACAAAAAGGGGTATTGGCCCATCAACCCTGCAAGGCATCGCTGTACGACTGGATACGGGTAAATGGTTTTGTGGCGCTGTTTATGGGTAGCCTTTTTATTTTTCAAAGCATTTATTTTCGCGGAAATACCGAATTGACCGAACAACTGCAGGCCCAAATGGATACCATGGCCGACGAAATGAAGACACAGGATGTACCTGAAGTACAGCAGCTCATTCAATGGGTCATCAACTTTATGTTGGTTACCGGTATGCTGTTGCTTACACACGTATTGTTGGGTTTTCAAATGCTGAAAAAGTATGCAGGGGTTTTCAAGGTGTAAGCGCCCGGTAAATCTCAGTTCGGATGGAATTAATCGTGAAACGTGAAAGGCAGACGTGAAATAAGCACTTTCAACCTTTCACGATTTACGTTTCACTTTTCACATTTTCCCTTATCCCTTTTCACGTTCCCCGATTTCCCGCTGCCAACTAAAACAGCCCGGAAAAAAAATTTAATTACATTTATAGCAGATTTTTGTTGTTACAAAGGTTGATAGCTTGATTTCTTAGAAAAAAACGCATTAATATTTTTATTATGTGATAATTTTCGAAGTTTTTACGCATATTTGATTAAAGTCATCCAATTTCTTTACAAAACTGCACTATTAAATGGCATATTTGGATTCGTTGCCTTCGTTTTCCGGCTGGGATGAGATGTTCACCTATGAGGGTGTTCGTGAGCGGTACACGCGGGTTTTTGATATGTTGCGCGGGCTTCCGGTGGAGGTGCTGAACCAGAAAGACCGGCAGGCTGCAGACTTTTTTATGAATCAGGGCATCACTTTTACCGTGTATGCCGATAATAAAGGTATTGAGCGCATTTTCCCCTTCGATATTATTCCACGTATTATTACAGGTATCGAATGGCAACATATTTCAGATGGTATCAAGCAAAGGTTGAAGGCGCTTAACCTTTTTCTGAACGATATTTACGGCGAGCAAAACATCATTAAGGATGGTATAATTCCCGCAAAACTTATTGCCACCTGCCCGCATTTTTTAAAGGAAGTGGTGGGCATTAAAGTGCCACATAATATATATATCCATATTTCGGGTATTGATCTCATTCGCGGTGCCGATGGCGTTTTTTATGTGCTGGAAGATAACCTGCGTACGCCAAGCGGGGTAAGTTATATGCTGGAAAACCGGGAAGTAACCAAGCGTATTTTCCCAGAGATGCTGGCAAATAATAAGGTGCGAATGGTTAACAGTTACCCGCTGGAACTCAATAATATTCTTGCAGCATTATCGCCCCGTGAAGTAGAGCAGCCCAATGTGGTATTGCTTACACCCGGTACGTATAATTCAGCTTATTACGAGCATACTTTTCTTGCCCGCCAAATGGGTATTGCACTGGTAGAAGGCCGCGACCTTGTGGTGGATAACCATAAAGTTTATATGAAAACCACGCTGGGCCTGCAACAGGTAGATGTGGTGTATCGCAGGATTGATGATGAGTATATTGACCCGCTGGTATTTAATCCAAAAAGTGTACTGGGTGTGCCGGGTATTATGAGCGCTTACCGCAAAGGCAATGTGGCATTGGTAAATGCCGTGGGTAATGGCGTAGCGGACGATAAAGCCGTATATGCTTTTGTACCCGATATGATTAAATATTACCTGAACGAAGATCCCATTTTGCCCAATGTACCTACGTTTAGAATGGAAGACGAAGACCAGCGCGAACATGTATTGGCCAACCTGGAAACCATGGTAGTAAAAGAAACCAATCAAAGCGGTGGCTATGGTATGATAATGGGTAATAAAGCAACCGAAGAACAACTTGAATTGGCGCGTACAAGCATTTTGGAAAATCCGCGTAATTATATTGCACAGCCCATTATTCAACTAAGCACCGTGCCCTGCCTGATTGATGGTAAACTATCATCAAGGCATGTGGACCTGCGGCCTTACGCACTCTGTGGCCCCAACGGCATTGAAATTGTACCGGGCGGACTTACAAGGGTTGCATTATCTGAAGGATCGCTGGTGGTAAATTCTTCGCAGGGCGGTGGAAGCAAGGACACCTGGGTGATAGATTAATTGTAAATTTTTTAATTTCAAATTTCAAATTGACCATTATGTCAATGCTGAGTCGCATAGCGGATAACTTATTTTGGCTTCACCGGTATATGGAACGTGCCGATGGACTCATACTTACCGTGCGCAATACCTATATTCTTTCCTTTGATATTGACCTGTATGGTACGCAGGGATATAAGCCGCTTTTGCAAGCCTATACCATTGCCAACGATGCACTCATTCACGACCTGGAAAAGGATGTGCCACGTTTATTGCAATATGTAATTTGCGATGGTACCAAAACCAATTCCATGAAATCGCTGATCGGTAAAGCAAGGGAAAATGCCCGGGGTTCGCAGGATAAAATTACCAAAGAGCTATGGGAACAGGTAAATTCAATGTACCACTACCTGCAACATGAAGATATGGATTCGCGCCTCGTAGAGCCTTATGCATTAGGAAGCCTCGATTTTCTGCAGCAGCAAAGCCTTTTGTACAATGGGATAGTGGATAGTACGATGCCCCGTGGCATTGGCTGGAGCTTTATGAATATCGGTAAATACATTGAGCGTTGCCTGCAAACGGTAAACCTTACCGATTGTTATTTTGGCGCCATTGAATACCGTATGGATGGGCCCGAAGATTTATTGTACTGGCGCAGGTTATTGCTTTCGCTTTCGGGTTATGAATTGTATTTAAAAAATAATCGGGGAAATGCACATTCACGGCAGATATTGGCACAGGTAATTACCAATAAAGATTTTCCGAGATCGGTTTTGTATTCATTGCTGCGCATGGAAAAATACCTTGAAGATGTTACCAATGATAATCCTTTGCGCGAAGTGGTTGCTTTGCAAAAACAATTTGGCCGCCTGAGAAGTCTTGTGGAATACACCGATGTTTCCATGCTGAATGATGCGACCCTGGATGAATTACTCCAATCTATCCGGAAACAAACCTGGGATTTTTCTGCCGCGCTGAGCAAAGTCTTTTTTTCATACACCTGATAACTATGTCAATCCTGTTTATCGGTGGATAAAATGGTCCGCATTCATCTGGGCATTTTCATTTTTCGCCCAAAAAGATTTGCGGTTTCTCATTCATGCCTACATTTCGCATTCAACATATTACACAGTACCGTTACGATCGCCCTGTAAAGGAAAGTATCAGCCATATCCGGTTATTTCCATTGGAAGATGCCAATCAGCAAGTGGTAAGTAGCGAGTTAATTATTTCAGGAAGTCCCCATGTGGATATGTACACCGATTTTTACGGGAATAGTGTGGGGGATTTTAGCCTGATGCCTCCGCACATGGAGCTTAAGATTGAGAGCCGCGTACTGGTAGCTACCAATGATAAATGGACACCACCACCTGCCGGTACTATGACCCTTACCGAAATAACGGAAGGTGCTATCAACGATATTGCGCTGATGTGGTTAAGCGAACCGGAGCGTATAGAAAGCCAGGCCATAATCGACCAATTACTTTGCGAAACGGATATAAAAGCCAAATCGATTGTTGAAATTGCTGCTGAATGCTGCGCCTATATTTATAAAAACTTTCAGTATAAAAAAGGTATAACATCGGTTGAATCTACGATAGATGAAATACTTGCACACAAGAGTGGTGTTTGCCAGGATTTTGCACATATTTTGCTCCAAATGCTGCGCACGCTTGGCATTCCATCGCGGTATGTAAGCGGATATATCTGTCCCAATAGGGGAGGCATGCGTGGTGAAGGTGCTACCCATGCATGGATTGAATATTATCTCCCCGGTTATGGTTGGGTAGGACTTGATCCCACCAATAATGTGTTTGCAGGCCCTTTCCATGTGCGCCTCGCCACCGGCCGCCACTTTGGTGATTGCAGCCCGGTTAAGGGCTCTTTTAAAGGTATTGCGCACCAGGTGCTTACGGTATTTGTATCTGTAGGTTACGAAGATGGCCACGTGTTCGAAAACCAGGAAGATGTTTTACAGGATGAAATAGAAGTAACCGGCACTGAACCCTGGCAGGATGAGTTGTTGGCAAAACAACAGCAGCAACAACAGCAGCAGCAACAATAAATCGTTTTCGGGTTATAATTTTCATTTGCTTTGCCAAATGTCAGCATCTGCCTTATTAGCCGAACGCATGCGTCCGCAGCGTCTTTCTAATTTCATCCTACGACCCATTTAGAGTCGAAAGTTCGGTGTTTTTCAAATAGACATTTCCTCCAACGACCCCAGCGGGGTCACATATTTGTAGATAAATTAGTTGCCATAGTGACTCCCGACCCCAGAGGGGTCGAACATGTTTTTTATTTATCAATGGCTCCCAAATTATAATTGTTTGATTTGTTTTTGTAAATTGGTACCAACCCAAAAACATAAAAATGGCAAACACCTATTCTCAAATTTACATCCAGGTTGTATTTGCAGTGCAAAACCGCAAAAGCCTTATTTCCCCGGATTGGGAAACTGAATTATACAAATACATCACCGGAATTGTAACCCATAAAGATCAAAAACTCATTGCCATTAATGGCATGCCAGACCATTTACATATTTTTTTAGGCATGAAACCAGATTGTTTGTTGTCTAATCTGGTTCAGGAAATTAAAAAGTCAAGTAACCATTTTATAAAAGAAAGTGGATTTACCCGTTATAAATTTGATTGGCAGGATGGCTACGGTGCGTTTTCTTATGGGCACTCACAAATAGATGATGTAGTGAAATAGATACTCAATCAGAAAGATCATCATAAAAAATCTAGTTTTAAAAAGGAATATCTTAGGCTATTGGAGCTATTCCAAATACCCTATAAAGAACGATATCTTTTTGAGTTCTTTGAAGAGTAGATATTGATGTTCGACCCCGCTGGGGTCGGGTCGCTGTTTGATTGTTTCTTTTTACAAATATGCGACCCCGCTGGGGTCAGGAAGTTATTTATTAATTGCTTTTTGCAAAAATGGGACCCAGCAGGAAGTCCGGTAATTATTTAGTTATAGTTTTTTACAGATTTGCGCCCCCCCAATGGAATCAAGAAGCTATTGACTTATTGCTTTATACAAATATGGGTCCCCGCTGCGGTCAGGCAGCTATTTGGTTATTTTTTTACAAATATGCAACTCCGCTGAAGTTCAAATACTGCCGGCCCTTTCCATGTGCGCCTCGCCACCGGCCGCCACTTTGGTGATTGCAGCCCGGTTAAGGGCTCTTTTAAAGGTATTGCGCACCAGGTGCTTACGGTATTTGTATCGGTAGGTTACGAAGATGGCCACGTGTTCGAAAACCAGGAAGATGTTTTACAGGATGAAATAGAAGTAACCGGCACTGAACCCTGGCAGGATGAGTTGTTGGCAAAACAACAGCAGCAGCAACAATAAATCGTTTTCGGGTTATAATTTTCATTTGCTTTGCCAAATGTCAGCATCTGCCTTATTAGCCGAACGCATGCGTCCGCAGCGCCTTTCCGATATCATCGGGCAGGAACATATTACGGCGGAGGGTAGTATTTTGTATAAAGCCGTTGAGCAGGGCAAACTTCCCTCCATGATTTTATGGGGCCCGCCGGGCGTGGGCAAAACCACACTGGCATTGGTGTTGGCGGCGCAAACCGATATGCTGTTTTTTCAATTAAGCGCCATCAGTTCGGGGGTAAAGGAAATTCGTGAAGTAATTGATGCGGCGCGCAAGCATGGTAAAGCGCTGTTGTTTATTGATGAAATCCATCGTTTCAATAAGGGGCAGCAGGATGCATTGCTAGGTGCAGTGGAAAAGGGCATTGTAACGCTCGTTGGCGCTACCACCGAAAATCCTTCCTTCGAAGTAAACAGCGCCTTGCTAAGCCGGAGCCAGGTATTTGTACTAAAAGCGCTCGAAGGCCCGCAATTACGCGCCATTTTGCAACGTGCACTCGATACGGATGATTTGCTGAAGCAACAGCAAATAACGATGGCCGAAACCGAAGCCCTCGTGCGTATGAGTGGGGGCGATGCGCGTAAGTTGCTTAACCTGCTGGAACTATCGGTACAATATGCCAAAGGAAATAAGAAAGATGCACCGGTAACCATTACCGATGCCGTGGTAATGGAAGCAGCGCAAAGCCGTGTGGCGTTGTACGATAAAAAAGGCGAGCAGCACTACGATATTATATCTGCATTTATAAAAAGCATTCGCGGCAGCGATCCCAATGGCGCGGTGTACTGGCTTGCCCGCATGATAGAAGGTGGCGAAGACATAACCTTTATTGCAAGGCGATTATTAATTCTGGCAAGTGAAGATATCGGCAACGCCAATCCGACCGCGTTGGTAATGGCCAATACCTGTTTTGATGCGGTAAAAAAAATAGGCTATCCCGAAGGCAGAATTATTTTGGGGCAATGTGTAACTTATCTCGCTGCAAGCCCCAAAAGCAATGCATCGTACATGGCTATTGAAGAAGCGCTTGCATTGGTAAAACAGCATGGAGATTTACCGGTACCGCTGCATATTCGCAATGCGCCCACCGGGCTTATGAAAAAACTGGGTTATGGCAAAGATTATCAGTACAGCCACATGGGCGAAGGCAATTTTTTGGAGCAGGAATACTTACCCGAAAAAATTGCGGGTACCAAATTATATGAGCCCGGCCACAATGCACGCGAAGATGAATTACGCAAATTTTTAAAACAACGATGGAAGGATAAATATGGATACTAATCAGCCAATTACATGGGTCTTTAAGCCTTACAAGGAACTAACGGTGGATGAACTGTACGAACTGCTTGCACTACGCAGCAGGGTTTTTGTGGTAGAGCAGCATTGTATTTTTTTAGATATGGATGGTTTGGATAAAAATGCGCATCACCTGTTAGGATTTGTGGATGATGCATTGGTTGCCTGTACGCGCATTTTACCTGCGGGTACTGCTTATGTTGATTATCCAAGTATTGGCCGTGTGGTAACCGCACCCGAAGCAAGGGGCAAAGCTTATGGCTTTTTATTGATGCAGCAATCAGCAGAAAAACTGTACAGTTTATATGGAAAAGTATCCATAAAAATTGGCGCGCAATTATACCTGAAACGGTTTTACGAATCGCTTGGTTTCAGGCAGTCGGGAGAAATGTATTTAGAAGACGGGATTGAGCATATTCCTATGATTAAATCTGCGGAATAATTTTTTTAGGTATAGTGGGAAAGTCGGGAAGTTGGGAAGTCGGAAAGTTGGGAAGTCGGGAAGTCGGGAAGAAGATGGAATTGAACATATTCCAATGATTAAATCTGGGGAATAGTAATGTATGTACTTATCCACTTCGGACTTCTTTTGTTCTCTTTTATGAACGTTTTTTCTTTTGTTCTCTTTTGTGATAATTGCATAGCATTATGAATGAATTAAAAATTAATCGCTTAAGAAACAACCAACACCATGTGGCAGGCATATAAAAAAGGTTTTAAGGCATGGTTGCAACTCGAAAAATCGCTGAGCGAAAATTCGGTGGACGCTTATATGCACGATATAGAAATGCTTACCCAATATTTGTTATTGGTGGGTAAAGAAATGCCACCATCCGATCTTACCTTAAAAGACCTGCAGGCATTTTTACAATACATCGGCGAACTTGGCATGACGGTTACCAGCCAGGCACGCATCATCAGCGGGCTGCGTAGTTTTTTTAAATATGCCATGCTCGAGCAGTTTTGCAAAACCAATCCTACAGAGCTGATGGAAGCGCCCAAACAACAGCGCAAACTGCCGGAAGTATTGGCCTTTTCGGAGATTGAACAAATGATTGCAGCCATTGACATGAGTACACCCGAAGGTAGCCGTAACCGCGCCATATTGGAAACCATGTATAGTTGCGGCTTACGGGTAAGCGAAGTGGTAAATCTTACCATCAGTGGTATGTACCCCGAGCTGGGTTTTGTGCGCGTTACGGGTAAAGGTGATAAAGAAAGATTGGTACCGATTGGAAAAGATGCATTAAAGTATATTGAAATATATCGAAGAGATATCCGCGTACATCTTTTAATTAAAAAAGGTGAAGAAGATATTGTTTTCTTAAACCGTAATGGTAAAAGACTTTCGCGTGTAATGATTTTTTACATTATAAAAGCGCTTGCGGTAAAAGCAGGAATCACCAAAAATATTTCACCGCATACTTTCCGCCACAGCTTTGCTACGCATTTGGTAGAAGGCGGCGCCGACCTTAGAGCCGTGCAGGAAATGCTCGGGCACGAAAGCATAACCACTACCGAAATTTATACCCATCTGAACCGCGAATATTTACGCGAAACACTCGAAAGGTTTCATCCGGCTTTTGGCAATCCCAATGCTAAATAAATTTTCCATCTTTTTTTAATAGGGCGAATATATTTTCTAATTCAAAGCCCGCATTTTTTTCCATCACCTTTCTAAAATCATCCGGCGTAGGATGTTTGAATTTCCAGGTTTCATAATAATCCTTCATGCCCTTATTAAAAGCATCAGGACCCATGCGCGATTGTAAAATGTACAACCAAACAGCGCCTTTCAAATAAGCGGTGATGCCATACGATTCTTTGGTATCAAAATCTGCAGAATGTGTATCTACTGCATATACATAAGGTACCTGCGCGAGCGATTGCATAATGATGTTGAAAAATTCATCGGGCGGTAAATCTTTCATTCCGGCAGGCATTGATTTACCCATTACCGAATTTTTCTTTTGCAGCGCTTCATATTTAAATTGGTAGTAAGTATTAAAACCTTCGTCGAACCATGGGTAGTTACGTTCGTTGGTAGCAAGAATACCTTGCAGCCAGTTATGCCCGGCTTCATGTACAATCGCAATTTCCAGTTCTTCGGTAATATTTTTTTCACCAACGGTTATCAGCGTAATCATTGGGTATTCCATACCACCGCTGTTTACATTTTTAGGCCCTTGCACAGCGCTTATAGAGTTATAAGGATACTCTCCTAATTCGTTGCTATAAAACCGCACACCAGCTTTTAAATGATCTACACTTTTAATCCAATGTTTGCGGTCATCGGGCCGATAGTAGGTAAACACATCAATTATTTTACTTGAAGCCAATTGGCAGGTATCATACTGCACCAAAAAATCGCGTTGGGCAAACCATGCAAAATCATGTACACTGTCAGCATTGTATCTTAAGGTTTTCATGCCTGCTGCGGGTTTGGGTAGTTTGGTGGCATTTTTGATATCATTTACATGATTGGCCTTCCCTGTATTGCGGTAAGCATCAAGCTCATCATTATTAGTCAGGGTTCCCGTTGCGCCAACAATAAAATCCGAAGGAAGTTGAATGCTTACATCAAAACTTCCAAAATCGGCGTAATACTCACCCATATCGAGGTAGGGCATTTCGTGCCAGCCTTCCTTATCGTACACCGCGGGCTTTGGGTACCATTGCGTGGCAATAAATTGTCCTTCGCTTTCGCCAGAGCGGGAAAAGTAGCCGGGTAGTTTATTGTAAAACGGTGTAGCAATATCTGTGGATGCGCCGGGCAAAAGCGGTTGGGCAAGCATTACCTTAATGATGTCAGGATTTTGGGGATGCGGCCTTGTGGTAAGGGCTTTACCCATCGATGAAAAGGCAAGGCTATCCATGCGCCCCTTTTCTGTTTTTTTGATTTTCTTTTTCAGTTCTTTATCTTTTTCCAGTTGCAAGGCAAGCGCGGTTTGTTCCCCCGAATAGGCATTGGGCCAAATGTGAAACCAAATAAACTGAAGAGTATCCGGCGACTGGTTTAGATAGGTCAATTGCAAATTCCCTTTAATGGCTTTTTCTTTTTCCAGCAATTGCGCCTCAATTTTATAAGTAATTTTTTGCTGAAAATAAGGTTGCTGTGCTAACAGACTGAATGACCAAAGGGTAAAAATAGTGGCAGGGATAAGAAATTTTGACATAATGGGTGATGGCAATTTTTGACAAAAAAAATAAAGAAAAACGAAAATAAAGGTTTGTTATTTTATAAAGATGCATCTATTCGGATAAAGAAAAATTATATGCAAGTTTTGTTTTTTTAAAGATTAACCCTACATTTAATCCATCCAAATTTCCTTATTAGAAAAACATATGGTTAATCAAACTTATCATTTTGTTACTTTATTCAATTATTTTTTTGAAAAAGGTAAGTCGTTTTTTTTAGGAAACCTTTTCTTCATTATTTTACTAGTTATCCATTTTTTTTGTGGGTTTGGCGCAGCAGCCCAATACCATCTTGACGTATTTAGGGCAGGCAACTTTGATGCCAATTTATCAGACGTACAAACGCAGGTAGAAAAATATTATGAAGGAAAGTTCAAAGGGAAAGGAAGTGGGTATAAGCAATGGAAGCGATATGAATGGTGGCAACGTATGCATTTAGAGCCGGATGGCAAACTCGCTTCCATAGCAGAAAAATCCATAGCTGCGATAGAAGAATTGAACCAAATTCCGCAACTACAGTCTGCCAATGGTAACTGGTCGGTAATAGGCCCTACCTGGAACCAGGGAACCGGTACAGGTAACGGGCGTCCCAATTGCATTGCCTATGACCCCAATAATGCCAACATTATTTATGTAGGGTTTCCGCAGGGCGGCATGTGGCGCGGAGTTGTTAATGCCGGCGGTACATCAGCCGTTTGGACACCCATGACAGACGATTTGCCTACCAGCAGTATTGCAAGTATTGCCATACACCCCACGAATTCCAGTATTATGTACCTGCTAACCGGCGATGGTAATCGTTCCGATGGATTTAGTATAGGGCTTTTGAAGAGTACGAATGGTGGCGTAAACTGGCAACCAACCGGTCTCACTTTTTCGAGAACCGATGGTCAGTTTGGTTTTAAGGTTTTAATTAATCCGCTAAGGCCCAATACTCTTTTTGTGACTACTAATGTTGGCATTTATTATAGTTACGATGCCGGCGCAACCTTCACCCGGGCGGTCTTAACCAATAGCGCCTTTGTCCCCGGATGTTATGATATTGAATATTTTCCCAACGATACCACCCGTATGGCATCATGCGGTTTTGGCTTTGTATTATCCAGCAGCAATGGTGGGCGTATCTGGGCAAATCGTTCTAATAATTTGCCGGCAGGGTCACGAAGAATTGCGCTTGCGGTAAGCCCCAATGCTGCCAACGGAACCATTTACATGTATATTGGTGTCCGCGATTCCGCAAATGTGGGTGGAACGATGCAATCGAGGTTTAAAGGATTGTATCGTTCAACGGATTATGGTGTTACATACACGCTACGAACCAATTCGCCCAATATCAGTGGGTATGATTATGATGGCGGTGACCGGGCAAGAGATCAGAGCGATATCGATATGGATCTTGCTGTTTCACCCACCAATGGCAATCTTTTACTGGCAGGTACACATAATATTTGGCGTAGTTCCAATGCCGGATCGTCTTTTGGCGCTAATCCAGTTTCTCATTGGAGTGCTTCGCCCGGTATTCCTTATATCCACGAAGACATCAATTTTATTTCCTTTCACCCCAATGGCAGCCGTGCTTATGTAGGCAGCGATGGCGGCGTGTATTGTAGTATTGATAATGGAACCACATGGAATGATCTTACTTATGGATTGGTTATTTCACAGTTCTACCGCATTAATGTACACCCCACCAATGGCAATATTATTGTAAATGGTGCGCAGGATGCGGCAGGCAATGTGCGGGTAGGGGGAACAGCAGAATTTAAGGAGGTAAATGGCGGCGATGGTATGTCGTGTATGATTGATTATGGGAACGACCAGATTATTTATACAAGCTATGCTGAAAGGTTATTCCGGAGTACAACAGGCGGCTCCGGTGCCGTAAATAAAAAGCCATCAGGTGCAACCGGACCATGGGTTACACCGCTTGCCATGAATTATACAACGCCTGCTACCATTTTTTACGGATCATTTACACCCAATGATATTTACCGAAGTACCGACCGTGGCGATAGCTGGGAAAATATTGGAGGCAGCGGTTATCATGATATTATTACCTGCCCCAGTAATGTAAACCGTATGTATGCCGTAAGTGATAATGTAATCAGGCGATCCGATAATATTCTCACCACTGCCGCATCGGTTTCCTGGACCACCATAAGTTCAAATACCGGGTTCCCAACGCTTCCGGCCGGGGTAGGTGTAAACCGGCTAACGGTAAACCCCGCCAATTCAAATCATATTTGGTTTTGTACAGGCGGTTATTCAGAAAATATAAAAGTGTACCGCAGCATTGATGCGGGTCTTAATTGGGTAAATATGAGCGCCGGGCTACCCAATGTTGCTATTTTATGCATTGTAGCGCAGGAGAATGGAGCAAGGCCGGGTGCTGTGTATGTGGGAACCGATATAGGCGTTTTTTATCGCGATGACCTGCTGAATGTCTGGGTGGCTTTTCGCAATGGTTTGCCGGTTAGTCCTGTTACCGATTTGCGTATAAATGCTTCTACATTAAAATTGCGCGCCGGTACCTACGGACGTGGTATATGGGAAAGTAATTTGTACACTACCTGTGTAAGCGGAATTGCCATTACGGGTTCGCAAGGCGGATATCAGGCACACCAATCATCCAATTCTATTTCATTCACTGCGCTTATGGAACAGGGGCTGGGAAGTGAAATGCATTTAAGGTCAGGGGGTAGAATTGATTTTTTGCCTAATACAAATATTACAGGGGGCAGTAAGCTCGAAGCAAAAATTGGTCCATGTGGTGCGGGTATTCCGGTATTGAATGTGGTTCCATTGGAATAATAGTTATTTATTAAACATTGACATGCATTATAATTTTTTGAAAAATAATAATAAGTTTAATCTTAATTTTATTTACCATATCTCATTTTCCAGTAAAATAAATAAAATGAAAAATTTCTGGCTTCCCTTTTTATCGATTTTAGGTGCTGCAACGGTTGCTCTAGGGCAAAATGTTGGTATCGGCACAAATACGCCGGCTGCACGTTTGCACGTAGTTTCCTCCAGCAATGTATTAACTGCCATGTTTGATGGGCCTCCAGGCATGTTTATAGGTTTATACGAACAGGGGGTTTATCGCGGTTACATTGGGTCCTATTTAGGTGCTTCACCTGATGTAGATTTTGGAACAGGTGCAGGTAATACGACAGGAAAACTACATTTAGCAACACAGGCAATTCCTCGTATGACCATACGTGAGAATGGTTTTGTTGGCATTAATAATCAAAATGCACAATACCTGATGGATGTGAATGGTCGCATGCGTATACAGGCTGCCGCGGTGAATAATGCAAATACTTCAGCCGGTATTTGGTACACTGATTATAGAACGAATTCCAACATAGCGTTTATTGGGATGGCCGATAGTGTGAATTATGGTTTTTGGGGCGATAGGGCCGGCGTTGGCTGGCAGTTTTTTTTCGATGCCAGGTACGGAAATGTGGGTATTGGCCGGAAACCAGTTTCGGGTACGGCAAGGTTAGCGCTCGACCACCCCGATGGAGCATCGCTTAATGTGTATGCAAATGGTAGCTTCAGAGGTGGGTTTCAGGCAACAGATAGTACGCTTGAAATTAATGGAGCATCTTCTTCCAGCTTTTGTTTTCCCATACCTTGTACGCCTCCGCCTGCAAAAGATATCATCATTTGGCCTATTGCGCCTTGTACCACGCTTCCCTGTTTGTCATTATTTTTTCCGGGGAAAGTTGGATTTTATACCACCGATCCTATGAGTAAAGTACATATAGTGGCAGGTACCGGAAACAATGGTGTATTGATTGGTGGTTCTGCTTCGGAAAGTGCTACCGGGTATATGCTGAATGTAGATGGAAAAATAATGTGCGAAGAACTAAGGGTGCAATTGAGTACATCTTGGCCCGACTATGTATTTGATGCCAAGTATAATCTTAAAAACCTCGATGAACTAGAATCTCAGGTCAGAAAGGATGGGCACTTACCCGGCATTTTATCCGCAGCAAAAATTGAAGCAGACGGTGGAGTGGAAATAGGCGAAATGCAGCGTAAAATGCTCGAAAAAATAGAAGAACTTTATTTGTATGTGTTTGAATTGAATAAAGAAAATAAGGCCTTAAAAGCTGAAATGGCGAAAACTAAAAAGCGGCGTTAAGGCAATAAGTGAATAGGTGAATGAGTGAATGGGTGAGTAGTGAATGGTGTGTGGTGTGTACGATATTGGGTTTGAGTACGTCAGCCAATATCAAATATCAAATATAAAATATAAATGGATGAATAAATCAATGGATGAATAAGGCAATGAGTAGGGCAATAACTTAAAAATTATCATGTAATTTTACCGCGTTTCCAAAAATTTTGACCGGCCTGCAACCGGTGTTGGATACAACCGTTCCGCAATAAATGCGGTTCGCCTAAAATTTTTACAAATGGCGTTATTACACAACCGTGTCTCCAATAAGGAGCTAAAAGAGCGTATGCTTGCCGAAGCAGAGCCGCGCACCACAATCAGTTTTTACCAATACAATTTTATTGAAAATCCGCAGGCTTTTCGTGATGAGTTGTGGAAACAGTTAGCGGCGCTAAAAGTATTCGGTCGTATTTATGTGGCCAATGAAGGGATTAATGCCCAAATAAGTGTACCCCAAAATCATTTTGAAGCGCTCAAAAATTATCTGTACAGCTATCCATGGATGAATGGTTTGCGCCTGAACATTGCTGTAGATGATGATGGAAAAAGTTTTTGGGTACTTAAAATAAAAGTACGCGAAAAAATTGTAGCTGATGGAATTGACGATCCATCTTTCAGCATGGAGCGCAGGGGAAAATACCTTAAGGCAAGCCAGGTAAATGAGCTGCTAAAAAATAAGGATACCCTGGTGATAGATATGCGCAACCACTATGAATACGAAGTGGGCCATTTTGACGGTGCCGTTGAAATTCCAAGCGATACTTTCCGCGAACAATTACCCATGGCGGTGGATATGATTCATGGCAATGAAGACAAGCCCATCATTATGTACTGTACCGGTGGCATCCGTTGCGAAAAGGCGAGTGCCTATATGTTGCATAAAGGGTTTAAAAATGTGTACCATATTGAAGGCGGCATTATAAATTATGTACATCAGGTGCGAGAAGAGGGATTAGAGCAAAAGTTTACCGGTAAAAACTTTGTATTCGATAACCGGCTTGGCGAGCGCGTAACCGAAGATATTATAGCCACCTGCCACCAATGCGGGAAGCCCGCCGATACGCATACCAATTGTGCCAACGATGCCTGTCACATGCTTTTTATACAATGCACTACCTGTGCCGAAAAAATGGAAGGCTGCTGCAGTATGAATTGTAAAGATTTTATTCACCTGCCTATTGAACAACAAAAGGAATTGCGAAAAGGAAAGGATAAGGGCTCGAATATTTTTAATAAAAGTAAAAAAATTAGGCCGAGGTTGGCACCAGTGGAGTTGCATAATGATTAAGACCGGTGCAGGTGCTTCTCAAAGTTCTTTTATTGGGGTACAAGGGTGAGAAAGCGATTATTAATCATGAAATAAATAACAGGTAAGCATGTGTGTATGCGATACAGGTAAAGACACAAAACAACAGCGATTTTAGAGAAATACCTGCACGACCTGCATAATAATGCTTTCGGCTTTGCAGGGGGGAGACCCGGGTACCAACACCTGCCTGGGCGATTTTTGGCGAACCAATCCACAGGAAGAAAGAAAAATGGCTGCCCTGTTTTACTACAGGACAGCCATGTGTGCATTAACGGGTGTGGATCACTTTAAGCATTCCAACTCAGTTTGCTGAACTTTGCCTTAACCATTGCCGTGCGAAAAACGCCAGTAATGAATTTCAAAAATCGTAATACTAATTTAGTTATGGAAGCTCCTATAAGGTTATAACTTTCCACAATTGTTTTAATATCACTTGCATAAGGTACGTACATCATTTTAAATTTAATAGTTAAAAAATAGTATCCGGGGTAGCGGCATTTACCCGCTCTCAATCGCCTTTGGCTTATCCGGTTAATTGCGCATGTAATGCATGCGACCTGCCGGCAGGAAGCCATTGGAATATGTTGAGTAATAGCCGGACATGTTTTTCATTTACAAATACAAAACTATAGCGGTTATTGAAGCCAAGCCAATCTAATTTGTAATGAATTTATGAAGACAAAAAGGATAAAAAAAAATTAACTTAATGAATTTCAATAAGTTATGAAGTAATTTAACTTTTTATTCAAGACATAATTTTTTAATCAAAAACACATCAAAAAACCCCTGAATTGGGTTTAATTTCCCTTAAAAAAGGGGATGAATGCACTTTCCATGCGAGCAAAATGCACACTTTCGCGCTTTTCGGGATTTGTAAGGCCGAATCCTTATCACCGGGTTTTTACCCGGAAAAAATATAACATATTCATTCGTACAAGATGCCCCAAAACAGTCCATGTTAAGTGTTGATAAAGTCTTGATTTTTAATTAGTAAACTAAGATAAAAGTCAAATCTGTCCCTTGCCAGATGCACAATCTTACAACCTTCTTAGCGCATCCGTTATCAATGAAAAAGTTTCTTCTTCTGAAATATCCACCGGCACAAAAGCCTCGCCAATTACTTTCTCATATAGCTCAATATAGCGTTTCGAAATGGTTTCTACCCAATCATCGGTCATTTCAGGTACGATTTGTCCTTCCTTGCCCATAAAATGGTTCGCAATGAGCCATTCCCTTACAAATTCCTTGCTGAGTTGTTTTTGCTTTTCTCCTGTGGCTTGCCTTTCATCAAATCCTTCGGCATAGAAGTACCGGCTGCTATCAGGCGTATGTATTTCATCCATCAGGTAAATGGTATCGCCAATTTTCCCAAACTCATATTTGGTGTCAACCAAAATAAGCCCCTGACCTTCGGCTATATTTTTGCCCCTTTCAAAAAGCGCGCGGGTGTATTGTTCCAGTACCAGGTAATCTGCTTCCGGTACAATACCCTGTGCAATGATGGCTTCCCGGCTAATATCTTCATCATGCCCTTCCGATGCTTTGGTACTTGGTGTAATAATGGGTTGAGGGAAAAAGTCGTTTTCTTGCATATCATCGGGCATTCCTACACCGCAAAGCGTGCGGGCACCCGATGAATAGGTGCGCCAGGCATGTCCAGTCAGGTTGCCACGAATCACCATTTCCACTTTAAAAGGTTCGCAGCGCTTGCCGATGCTTACATTGGGTGCCGGTACATCTATAAGCCAGTTTGGGCAAATATCTGCCGTGGCTTTCAGCATGTAGGCTGCTATTTGGTTAAGCACCTGCCCCTTGTAGGGTATGGGTCGGGGCAAAACCACATCAAAAGCTGAAATACGATTGCTTGCGACCATTACCAGCCAATCCTTACCGATGCTATATACATCCCTTACTTTTCCCTTATAAAATCCGGTTTGACCGGGTAGCAACCTATCCATGAAAGTTCATTTAGGCAGTAAAAATCGGATAGCTTTCCTGCATTTTTTACACATTCGGGTAAAAGTGGAAAAAAACAGCCCAAAAACTAAAACAAAAAATCGCTTCTTTGTTAATTCATCCATATTTGCTCGCATATTTGCTTCTACAAACTTATTAACTAACTTGTCATTATGAAAAAAGTACTTCCATTACTGGCTGTACTGGTTCTTGGTACCCTATCTGTTATGGTTGCCAATGCCCAGGAAACGAGTACCACTATTCGTGGTAATGTAACCAATGCAGCATCCAAAGAAACTGTATCATCAGTTTCGGTGGTAATAAAGGGTACCGATATTGGTACCTACACCGACGATAAAGGGAATTTTTCAATTACCACAAAGCAAAAGCTCCCTTTTACTATTATTATTACATCTATTGGCTTCGAACCCAAAGAAGTGGAAGTTACCAATGCCAGCATGCCGTTGGCGATTACACTTGCAGCTTCTTCATCGCTTGGGCAGGAAGTAGTGGTTTCTGCTACCAGAACACCATCCCGCATTCTTGAATCACCGGTAAGTATCGAGCGGTTCGGTAATGCCAATATCCGCAGTTCTCCCGCCGCCAACTATTACGATATGGTGGTAAATATGAAAGGGGTGGACTTTGTAAGCAGTTCGCTAACTTTTAAAACCCCAACTACCCGTGGTTTTGCAGGTAGCGGTAATACCCGTTTTCTCCAGATAATGGATGGAATGGATAATCAGGCACCAGGGCTTAATTTTTCCGTGGGCAGTGTAATCGGTCTTACCGAACTTGATGTGGAAAGCGTAGAGTTACTGCAGGGCGCTTCATCTGCCTTGTATGGCCCCGGTGGTATGAATGGTACCATGTTTATTATTTCCAAAAATCCATTTAAGTACCAGGGTTTAAGTTTTCAGATTAAAACAGGTATTATGAACATTGGCAGTGGAAGCCGCGATGTTTCTCCGTATTATAACTGGGCTGTACGTTGGGCTAAGCAGGTGAACGATAAGTTTGCCTTTAAAATTGGTAGCGAACTTATCCAGGCAAAGGATTGGGTAGCTGATGACTACCGGAACTATAAGCGTAATGGCTCCCAGGGTAATATTATTCCCGGAACACGCGATACTGATCCTAATTTTGATGGGGTAAACGTTTATGGTGATGAAACCACTACCAACCTGCGCGGTGTGTTAAATTCTATTGGTGCCGCCATTCCACCATTACAGGATTATATTGGTACGCTTCCACAGGATATACCGGTAAGCCGTACAGGTTATAATGAAGTTGATATTGTGGACCCTAATACAAAAGTGTTCAAATTATCAGGTGCTTTGCATTATAAGTTAAAACCAAACCTTGAAGCTGTATTGGCAGGCCATTGGGGAACAGGTAATTCTGTTTATACCGGTGCACAGCGTTATTCGCTTCGCGAATTCAAAATTGGCCAATATAAGATTGAGCTAAATGCAAAAAACTGGTTTGTTCGTGCATTTACCACCCAGGAAAATTCGGGTGAATCGCATGACCTTACTGTTACTACCCGTAATTTCAATGAACAATGGAAGCCAAGCACAACCTGGTATCCCCAATATGCTTTCGCTTACCTGAATGCAAAAATGGCCGGTCAGAATGATTTGGCTGCGCACAATCTAGCCCGTTCTGCAGCCGATGTAGGCCGTCCGGCAGCACGTTCGCAACAATTCAATGACATTTATAACCGCGTTCGTAGTATTCCCATTCCAACAGGTGGTCTCTTCCTGGATCGCTCAGATATGTATTGGGCAGAAGGGCAAATGAACATTTCCGGATTGGCAGGTATTAAGTGGGCGGACATTCTTGTGGGTGGTAACTACCGTCAATTCGTATTGAATAGTCAGGGCACTTTGTTTATGAAGGAAGCAGAGAAAATTAAGATTAATGAAGTGGGTGGATATGCCCAAATTGGTAAAGACTTTTTCAATAATGTTTTGCGTATTACCGCTTCAGGCCGTTATGATAAGAATGAGAATTTTGAAGGAAGGTTTACACCCCGCGTAACCGCCCTGCTTAAACCGGCTAAAAACCACAATATCCGCTTCTCTTACCAAACGGCTTATCGTTTTCCATCTACCCAGCAGCAGTGGATTGATTTGTTCGTAGGCTACCGTTTAATGGGCGAAAACAAGGCATTGTGGGATAAATATAACTTGATTGAAAACGCGCCTTACAACCCAAATAACACGGCTGAAAGAATTAATTATACACAAACCAACCCTGAGTCGGTAACATCGTTTGAATTGGGTTATAAAGCACTAATTGGTGGTAAGCTATTGGTAGATGCCTACGGGTATTTGGGTGAGTACACTGATTTTATTTCCAGAAGAGATGCGGTTCAGTTTTCTGGGGGTGCACCCGGTGCTAACCAGGGTACCAGTACTTTTTACAGCCTTGTAATAAACGCGCCCGACAAGGTAAAGACCAATGGATGGGGGCTTAGCCTTGATTATACATTGCCAAGGGGTTTTCGTATTGGCGGTAATGTTTCAAGCGATATTTTGGGAGATGTACCTGACGGTTTCCGCACATTCTTTAATTCACCTAAGTACCGCACCAACCTGATGATTGCGAACGATGGTTTTGGTAAAAAGAAAATAGTTGGCTTTAACCTTACCTGGCGTTGGCAGGATGAAGTGACCTGGCAGAGTGATTTTGTAAATGGCGAACTTCAGTCATTTAGCATAGTGGATGCAAGTATTAATTTTAAGGTACCTAAAATGAAGTCGTTGGTAAAAGTGGGTGCTAATAATTTGCTGAATTCATATTACCGCTCAGGTGTAGGTAACCCCAGCATTGGCGGTTTATACTATGTAAGCTTTGCCTTTAATGTACTGTAACTTTTTAACCAGGACTTAATTATTAAAAATATTCACATGAAAAAAATCATAAATAAATGGAAAAGCCTGGCATTCGGTATGCTTGCTGCTTCCATAACACTGGTTTCCTGTAATAAGGATTTGCCGGTGGCTGTACCCATTACTACGGCGCCACCAACAGGTAGTTCCATTATGACTTTACTGGATGCGCCCACATTTAGCTTTTTAAAGGCTGCAGTTACCCGTGCAGGATTAAATACCGCACTTGCCAATGCAAACAACAAATACACCGTATTTGCTCCCAACGACGCGGCTTTCATAGCAAGTGGTATTCCTAGTATTGCAGTTATTAATTCATTACCGGTGGCAACACTAACTGCTATTTTAAATTACCACATTATTGGTGGTCAGGTGCTCAACTCTCCGCAGGTTAGCGAAAAATATCCCAATATGTATTTGCAAAGCAGTTTGATGGTTGCGCCGCCTTCAGCCGCATTACCATCTGGCTATAGAATGCCAATTGGTGTTAGCCGCAGAGGTGCAAGTGTATGGGCAAATAATATCCCGGTTACTGCTGCCAATATTGGGGCATCCAATGGTGTAGTTCATACCGTGGCAAGAGTAGTAGCTCCACCCGATTCTACACTTGGTGCAATCATTGCCCGCGACCCTTCGTATTCTTATCTTGCTGCAGCACTTGCCCGTGCTGATGCAGGCCCGCCGCCAGGAGCACCGCTACTTACCCCATTGCTAAATAATGCATTGGCGAACTTTACTGTATTTGCACCTACCAATGCAGCATTTATTGCAGTCTACACAGCTTTGGGTCTTGGTGCTGCCGGCCCTATTACCGAAGCAAGTGTTAACCTGTTACCATCAGCAACTGTTTGGGGTCTTTTAGGTTATCATGTGCAGGGTGTACGTGCTTTTGCTGTAAATCTTCCTTCTGGTGATAACACCATCAATAGTCTTCTTGGCGGACCTCCTGCAGCACCTCCCCAGATTTTTAAAGTTGCGTTACCAAGCGTACAGGTTCGTGGACCGGGCAATGTAGTGCCAACCCCTGGTGGACCGGTTTCTTACTATGCTAATGTTGTAGCAACTGATAAACATGCTATTAACGGTGTAATTCATAGACTCGATGCGGTATTACTTCCACAATAAATTATCGTTTTCATAAGAAAAGCGGTTCCTTTTTTAGGGGGCCGCTTTTCTTTTTTCAGGAATTTCAACAGCATCGGCTGCAAATTGGCCGCTTGCCTTTACTTTTGCCTACCCAAAAAAAGGAAAAGAATAAGCATGGCACGACAAATCGCTTTCAGAGAAGCACTTCGCGAAGCAATGAGTGAAGAAATGCGCCGCGACCCCAATGTATTTTTACTGGGAGAAGAGGTGGCTGAATATAATGGTGCATATAAAGTAAGCCAGGGAATGCTGGCTGAGTTTGGCCCAAGCAGGGTTATTGATACGCCCATTGCCGAACTCGGTTTTACCGCTATCGCTGTAGGTGCCGCCCAAAATGGCTTACGTCCTATTGTGGAGTTTATGACCTGGAATTTTGCCGTATTGCCACTTGACCAGATTTTGAACACTGCCAGTAAAATGAAAGCTATGAGTGGTGGGCAAATTGGTTGTCCGATCGTTTTCAGGGGACCCAATGGCAGCGCCGGACAGCTTGGTGCTCAGCACTCCACAGCATTTGAAAGTATGCTTGCCAATATTCCCGGTATGAAGGTGATTTCGCCAAGTACCCCATATGATGGAAAAGGGTTACTGAAAAGTGCCATACGCGATGAAGATCCGGTTTGTTTTATGGAAAGTGAAGTGATGTATGGTGAAAAGGGAGAAGTTCCCGAAGAAGAATACCTGATTCCGATTGGTAAAGCAGATGTGAAAAGAGCGGGTACCGATGTTACTATTGTTTCTTTTAGTAAAATGATGAAAGTTGCGCTAGGTGCTGCGGCTGAATTAGAAAAAGAAGGTGTTAGTGCCGAAGTTGTTGATTTGCGTTCCATCCGTCCGCTAGATTGGATGACTGTACTGGAAAGCGTTAAGAAAACCAACCGATTGGTAATAGTAGAAGAGCAATGGCCTATGTGCTCAGTGTCTAGCGAAGTCGCCTACCGAATTCAAAGGGAAGGATTTGATTACCTCGATGCACCTATTCGTCGTATTACGAGCGTAGATGCACCTATGCACTATGCACCCAACCTTGCTGCGCTCGCAATACCTGATGTAGCCCGCACCGTAAAATTGGTGAAGGAAGTAATGTACATGAAGAAATGATTTTTATTTGAATAAGGTGTTATAACAAACATCCCCAATCGAAACCGGCCTGAAATTTCAGGCCGGTTTCGTCTTTAGAATTCTATAATAAAACCCAATGTGGGCAATACACTTGCATCATTGTTGGCTAATATTAAAGGGATGGCATTGCTTCCATTTTGCTTGATAGGTTGTCCATCTGTAGTTACAAAATCAGTATTATCTGCATTGCGCGTAAAGGTGTATTGGGGTAATCCGGGGTTTTTAGCCACATACCAGTTTTGAACGTCAAGGAAAAGGTCAAGGGTGAATCTCTTAAAATTCCACTTTTTGTCAATACGAACATCACTAGCATTAAAAGCCTGCATGCGAAGAGAATTTGCCAAGTTGAAATCATAAACTCCTGTTCCAAGGGTTAGGTAATTTAATTGACTTTCTGGCAAGTCGAATGGTGAATAAGGTGCTTCACCCTGATAACGGAACTTTAACCCAAGTTCCCAGTTACGTGGAAATTTATAACCCCAGGTTACGCTGAGCAAATGCCGGTTGTCCCATGCGGCCGGGATTAGTTCCTTATCTGTTCCGGAAAACTCTGAGCGATAAAAGGTATAACTCAGGATACCGAAAAACCTTTTGGTAAGTTTCTGCTGAACAAAAAATTCTAATCCATAAGCCCTGCCTTCACCATCCTGCATTATGGGTTCGTTACCAATAGCGCCAAAATCAGTGCCTTTGTTGGCCAGGCTAATACCATCCAAAATACTTACAGGGTAATTGCCATAATCTTTATAAAAGCCTTCCAGGGTAAAACGGGTAGATTGGCTTGGCAAAAATTCCAATCCGGCAACATAGTGTGTGCTGCGGATATAAGCCCCCGGATTAACGATGGCTTCATTATTACCAAAAGCAGGTTGGGAAAAAGCAAGTTGTGTGTAGGAAGGCAAACGATAGTAAATACCGTAACTTGCATTGAGTGTCCAGGAATTACTAAGGGCATAAGAAGCGCTGATTCTTGGACTTAATTGCTTCAAAGGGTTTGACTCACTGTTATCTAGTGAATTAGCATCCATGCGTAATCCGGCATTTACGGAAAGCTTGTTATCAAAAAATCTTTTTCCCGCCTGTACAAATCCTCCATAACGCAGAAAATCTGCACCTGTATTACTTCGGATAACTACCGGATCCTGAATTACATTTCCTTGCCCATCTGTAAGAAAAGGCCGGTATCGCTGAAAAAATGAATTCTCAAAATCCACATACTGCAATACAGCGCCATAAGTAAGTTTCCAGCTGTTTATATTGGAAGTAACATCAAACCGCAGTTTGTTTTCGGTTTCTCTACTATTGATTAATAAAGTTCTCTCCGATTCTTTGGGGTTTTCATTGTCCTCATATTTATCTGCTGTATTATCCAGGGTATTGCGACTGAGTGATAGGTTCCAAAAACCATTTGAAGTAAGTTTTTTTAAAGAAGCACCTACCGTATAACTCCATTGGTTAATTATTGGGCTGCTATTAATGGCATATAATTTTTCTGGAGTAGCTTCTTTAGGCGCGGCAAATTTAAATTCATCAATAGCACCTACGCCCAAAAAACTTAGGGTAGTCTTTTCATTAATTTTGGTAGTAGTTTTAAACTGAAAATCCCAATAGTTGGGACGAATAGGAAGGTCGAGCGTTTTGAATAATAGTTGCAGGTAGCTCCTTCTTGCGGAAGCAATAAAAGTGGTTTTTTTGGAAAGCGGGCCATCGAAAGTAGCAGCAAGTTCGGTGGCACTTAGTCTTACATTGCCCTGCAGCCTGTTTGGGTTGCCATTTTTTTGCTTAAACTGGAAAACGCTGCTAAGTGTGTTATCATAACGTGCATCAAAAGCAGACGTACTCAACTTTACATCTTCAATAAAACTTACGTTTAATATGCCTTGTGGCCCGCCACCCGAACCTTGCGTGCCAAAGTGGTTAATAATGGGGATTTCAATACCATCGAGGTAAAAAACATTTTCGCTTGGCGCGCCACCTCTTATAATGATATCATTTCTAAAACCACCACCACCTACACCACCGCCCACGCCGGGCAGCGATTGAATTACTTTACTGATATCAAAGTTGCCACCGGGGTTTGCTTTAATTTCTTCCGCGGTAAGCTTTTGCACACTAAGTGGATTTTCAAGACTTGCCGCCCTTACATTGTTTTTGCGGCCTGTTACCACTACATTTTCCAGCGCTTGCGGTTCAGGTTCCAGTTCAATGGAAATAATATTTTCGTTTCCTGTAGATACAATAAGGTTTTGCAGCATGCGGGTTTTAAAATTCAAATTGGAAATGGTAAGAGAATAACTGCCGGGTTCGATTCCCGTAAATCTGAAAAAACCAGCATCATTGGTAACCATTCCTTTATTGCCCGGGTTTAAAAGAAGCGTAGCGCCTGCAACAGGTTTTTGAGTGTTTTGATCAATGACGGTGCCGGATATAAATCCATTACCCTGTGCGAATACCATTAGGCTTAATATGTTACCAATAAGCGCAAGCATCCATTTTTTTAAATAGGAAGAAATCATCGTGTGAAATTTGGTTTTGTTTAATGCTAAAACCATTATTTAATTAAAAGGTTCAAAAGTTGAGTCAAACATAGAATCTAATCCAGGCTGATATTAATCCCATCGCAATAAACTAAATTGCTATTGGGGATTAAAAACAAATACCGAACCTTGCAACCAGGTAAGTTTTTGTTTCGTAGCTGTTTCTTTAAACCCATTCTCAATTAGTATTTCCTTGCATTCAGGGTTAGCATATAAAATCGTTATTTTCCTTGGCTTTAGCCGAATGCTTTCTATTAGTTTTTCCATAAATGAATGCATGATGGTAGCCGAAAATGGATTAAACATAAATATAATACCAATATCGGGGCTTATTTCTATATTTCTTGCATCTGCACATATTATGGTAAAGGATTTTGTTGGATAAAGCGGGGTGATTTTATCCATATTCGCTATTGCTTGATGGCAAAGCTCCGGTGAAATATCAATACCGTAAATTTTGGTAAATCCATAACATGCTGCCATTGCCATTACTCTTCCACGGCCGCAACCTACATCGAGAATGGCGTTATTTTCTATATCATTTTTAGTAAGCTGATTAAAAAGCCATTCTGCAATAAAGTAATTAATGGGTTGATAGATACTGGCATGTTGAAGGTCTTCTTCACTGACGCTAGCTGTAAGATCGTCTATGCCAATAGATTCAATGTAATATTTTTTTTCTCCCCGTAGTTCATGATAAATTATAGTAGTCGCAAGCCTGAAATCCCAATTCCATCCTAAATAAAAAAAATAATGCAGGTATGCCCGTAGCTTCTTCACAAGATGATTAATTATAACTTTCGTCTGATTGGCGTATATCAATAACTTTTAACTGAATTTTCTTTTCTCCATTCCATTCGTTTTCATCAAGTGTAAAAACTACGTCCAAAGGAACATTAGGTTCCAGGAGATTAAATTTTGATGCAAGACCAAATCCAATGCCACCCATAATGGCAGAACCTTGCTTGAGTTCAAATTTCACATGCTGTTCCTTTACAATACGGCTCTTTCCTGTTTCATATACCTGTTTGGCTATAAAAACGGGCCGCATGTTTTCGGGACCAAAAGGTTCCATTTGGCAAAGAATATTATAAAAACTTGAAGTAATATCTGTAAACCTGATTTCGGTATCGATCACAATTTCAGGAATCAACATATCGGCTGTAATATTGGCAGATACCACTTCTTCGAAGCGGGTTCTAAGGGCTTCAACATTTTCTCTTTTAAGGGTAAGTCCGGCAGCATAAAAATGCCCTCCGTAATTTTCTAATAACTCCCTGCATTGGTGAATGGCTTCATACACATTAAACCCGGATACACTGCGGGCAGAACCTGCTACTTTATCGCCGCTATCGGTAAGTATAATGGTAGGGCGATAATACTTGTCAATTAATCTTGATGCCACAATACCTACTACGCCTTTTGCTTTTCCGGGTTCATGCAGATCATTGGAAACAGCACCCCAATCGGGATGGTACAAAAGGGTGGAATTTGCAATACGTAACTTTTCCTGGGTTTCAATCATTACCAATGCTTGTTCGGTAATGGAACTATCCACTTCGCGGCGGTCAGTATTATCCGAATGCAATTGTGCTGCCAATGATTTGGCAGCATCTTCATCATTTGCAATAAACAGCTCAACCGCCTTTTTTGCATCATCCATTCTGCCTGCGGCATTTACCCTGGGTGCTATTACAAATACAAGATTATTTACATGTATATCGCCTTGCATATTGGATAGGTCAAGTAATGCCTTTATGCCTTTCGATGGGTTGCTATTTACTTTTTTAAGTCCAAAATAGGTTAAGATTCTATTTTCATCTACAATCGGCACAATATCCGCTGCAATGGCAATGGCTACCAAATCAAGGTATTCCATCCAGGCCGTATCTGGTAGTTTATAATGACGGCACAATGCCTGAACAAATTTCAATCCAACACCACATCCGCATAATTCTTTAAAAGGGTAGGGGCAATCAGGCTGTTTGGCATTCAGAATAGCAACGGCATCAGGTAATTCATCATCCGGCATGTGATGATCGCAAATAATAAAATCAATACCCATTTTTTTTGCTTCCGCAACCAAGGCAATTGATTTGATACCACAATCCAATGAAATAATCAGGTGAAAGCCATTTTCATGTGCGTATTTTATTCCCTGGCTGCTTACGCCATAACCTTCCCTGTACCTATGAGGAATATAATATTCAAGGTTATCGTGAAGGGTAAACAGGAAGCTGTACATAACCGCAACCGAAGTCGTACCATCCACATCATAATCACCGTAAACTAAAATTTTTTCATTTCGCGCAATGGCTTCACTTACCCGGTTAACTGCCTTTTCCATATCCTTCATCAGGTATGGGTCATACAGCATATCCAAACTGGGTCTGAAGAAGTTTTTAGCATCTTCATAAGTGGGTAACCCGCGTTGTATAAGCAGGCGGCAAATGGCTGAATTGATGTTGAGCTGATTTTGCAAAACAGCTACCTCCGTATCATCCGATTCCAGTATTTTCCATCGTTTATCCATTAGCCGGGCAAATAAAAAGGGGTTTATAAAGAAAGCATCTTGAATTAAAAATTACGGTCTGTGGTATATCTAACTAACGCCTCAAGCGCCTTATTGGCCTCATTTTTTGGCATTTCACCTAAAATTTGGAGTGCCTCATCCCGAAAATCGAACATTTTTTGGGTAGCATAGGCAATTCCCCCCGCTAATTGAACCTGTTCCACGACCCAGGCCACTTTTTCCTTGGAGCGGTTCTCATTTTTAATGATGTAAATTATTTCTTTCCTTGTTTTTGCTGAAACATTTTGCAGCGCATGAATGAGCGGTAGGGTAAGTTTTTTTTCTTTTATGTCGTTTCCGGTAGGTTTTCCCACATCATCGGTTCCATAATCAAAAAGGTCGTCCTTAATTTGAAAAGCCATACCGGTTTTTTCGCCAAAAAGCATCATTTTTTCTGTAATTTCTTCATTCTGTGTTGTGCTCCATGCCCCTGCCCCACAGGCAGATGCAAGCAAAGAAGCAGTTTTATTACGGATAATTTCATAATAAATGTTCTCATCAAAATTCAATTTCCGCGCTTTCTCAATTTGGAGCAACTCGCCTTCACTCATCTTTCTTACAGCATTGCTCAATATTTGAAGCACTTTGTGTTCATTATTATCCAGGGATAGCAAAAGACCCTTAGAAAGCAGGTAGTCGCCTACCAATACTGCAATTTTATTCTTCCAAAGTGCATTTATGGAGAAAAAACCCCTTCTTTCAAGCGATTCATCTACCACGTCATCGTGAACCAGCGTTGCTGTATGTAGTAATTCTACCAGTGAAGCCGCATTAAAAGTGCTTTCATTTGCCGGCCCAAAAAGTCTGGCACTCAGCAAAACAAACCTAGGGCGAAGTTGCTTACCCTTTCTGTTTATAAGATAATGAGTAATACGGTCAAGAAGAGGCGCCTTGCTTTTTACAGCAAGCTTAAACTTTTGCTCAAAGAGCTTTAAGTCAGCTTCAATATGTGAAAAATCGGGTTGTTTAACCATTGAACGCGCAAAGTAACCATTTGATTGTCTTTTTTTTACGCTGAAATCAGTTATTTTCGACTTTAATGGACAAAAATTAATTATTTAGGCTCTAATTTTTTTTTTTTCCGCATTACAATCCTATTTTTGCGTGGATTTACCCTTGGAATTAAACTAATTAACTAACAATTATGTCAAGTAAAAAGTACACACTATTAGCTCTCGTTATGTGTTTTGCACTAAACGGAGTTTTCGCACAGATGGCTGGAACGCCCGATTATTCGGATTCCACTAAAGTGCGCGCAAAGAACATGGCCCAGCAAAATGAATGGGCAAACGGTCTTGCAAGTTCTCCATTTCCCGCGAAACCCCGCGATGCATGGCAATTGGGAGTTTCTGGTGGATATGCCGGTATATTCGGCGATGTAACTGCTTCAGGTTGGAATGTAGGATTGTCTGCACGTAAAGCACTCGGATATGTTGTTTCTGTAAGGCCAGGTATATCTTATGGTAAAATAACAGGTTTAGGTTACGAGAATCAATTCTCCACATCTAACTTACCAAGCCAAGTAAGGGATAGATATGAACTTGCACCCCCTACCGGCATTGGTACTACCACTTTTGTTCCTAACTTCGAAACCGAATTAATTACCCCTTCTCTTGATTTCCTCGTTAGTTTAAACAATATAATGTTTCACAAGAAGCAAAGCAACTGGAACTATTATCTTTTGGTAGGGTATTCGCCTATGAGTTACAAAACAAGTATGAATGCCTTGGACGCTAATGGAGCAGCATATTCCTATGCAGGAGTTGACTTTTTTGGAAAGCGTGGCGATATAAAAGATAAGTTGGAAGAAGTTTTGGATGACGATTTCGAAACTGATGCCCGTACCCGCAATCGTCGTCAAAATTTTAATGAAGGAGGCGAAGCCCAACGTCAGTGGCGCCATTCAATTAATGCTGGTGCAGGATTTGAGCGCAGATTAGGCGATATCGTTTCACTTTCCGGTGAAGTTAAATATACTTTTTCCGGTGATGACTATATAGATGGTATTGCTTATACAGCGCCAGGTATGCATACTTCCGGAAATGATGCAGTTATGTTTGCCAATTTAGGTTTAAACTTCAACCTTGGTCTTAAGTCTCGTAAGAAGTACCTTCAGCAAGCTGGTAAAGATGATGCCCCTGCTGCTGATTTAGGTCAGTTCCCGGGTAACAAAGTTGCGCCTTTGTGGATGCTAAATCCGCTTGGACAGCCTTATGGCGAACTTTCGAACCCAACGCGCATGAATATGCCTAAGAGCTGGTTGGAAGATTCTGACAGCGATGGTGTTCCTGATCAGTTTGACCTTGAGCCTAATACGCCTGCAGGTTCACCTGTTGATACGCGTGGTCGCAGCCGTGACACTGATGGTGATGGTGTTCCTGATTACCTGGATAAGGAATTAATTACCCCAACTTCTTGTCAGCCGGTAAATGCTGATGGAGTAGGTAAATGTCCTGATCCGGCTTGTTGCTCTGCTATAGTAACGCAAGTTCAACAGCCAGCTTGTAATATTGGAAGCCTTCCAAGTGTACAGTTCAGCGGAAGTAGTTCTAAATTAGCTACCAGCTCTAATGCAATCCTTGATGCAGCCGCAGAGCAAATCAAAGCTAATCCAGCTTGTAAGATTTGTGTTGTTGGTCATGGTGGTTCAAGTAAGCGTGAGCAGCAGTTAAGCTGGGATCGAGTAAACAGCGTTATCAACTATATGGTTGAAACTAAAGGTATCAGCCGCGATCGCTTCGTATTCAAATACGGCGAAGCTGGTGATGCAAATACAGTTGACCTGCAAGATTGCACAGGGGAAGACGGACCTAATACAGTTCCTGCTCCTCACCCACAATATCGCAGTTCTAAATAAGAAATTACTTTAGTACAATACATACTAAAACCGGATCATCCTGCAAAGGTTGATCCGGTTTTTTCTTTAGTTAAGGCTAGTTTCAGGAATTTTTAACGCACGCTCTTTATGCTTGTTGTCAAAAGAATCTTTCCTTTGACCTTATTTCATTAACTTTGCGCGCTCTTATGTATAGAATTTTGCTTTTATTGGTTTTGGCGGGTAGCATTGTAGGTTGTTCTAATATCAACAAAATACTAAAGAGTACCGATTATGAATACAAGCTTAAAAAAGCGAATGAATTGTATGTTGGAAAGAAGTATTCACAAGCGGTAATTATTTATGAAGATATTTTCCCTGTTTTAAAGGGTACTGCACAGTTTGAAGATTTATACTGGAATTATGCCTTCTCACATTATTATATGAAGGATTTTTTGAATGCAGAAAATCTCTTTAAAGGATTTCTTGAAAATTTCCCTACCAGTATTCGTGCCGAAGAAGCTGCATTTTTAAGAGCGTTTTGTCATTACCGTCAATCACCAAAACCGGAGTTGGATCAAACATCCACTATTAAGGCTATAAACTACCTTCAAACATTTATAACGCGCAATCCGGCTTCTGAGAAGAATAAAGAAGCAATGGATATTATAGATAAAATGCGGGAAAGATTAGAAGAAAAGGAAATGAAAAATGCCCAACTGTATTATAATCTTGGTTATTATAAAGCATCGGCTACCTCTTATAGTGAATTGATGGTTAATTTTCCTGATTCGGATAATGGAGATGAATATAAGTTGATGGTAATTAAGTCATGGTACGAATTAGCTAAGAAAAGTATACCTGAAAAGAAAGTTGAGCGTTTTGAGCAGGTTTTGAATGAATGTGCTGACTTTACTGATAGGTATCCGGATAGCAAGCTATCAAATGATGCAGTCAAATACAAAGGTTTATCTGAGAATCAATTAAAAAATATACGAAATGAGCAAAATAAGACGTCAACTTAATGCCAATATGGCCAATACAGCCGAAACGAAGAATGTATTGGATATCAAAAACCGTACGGGTAATCTTTACCACTCGATTGCTGTAATTGCAAAGCGTGCCAACCAAATCAATATTGCAATTCGCGAAGAGTTGCATAGTAAGCTTGAAGAATTTGCTAATCATACCGATAGCCTTGAAGAAATTCATGAGAATAAGGAGCAAATTGAAATCAGTAAGGCCTATGAGCGCATGCCAAATCCGGCATTGATGGCTACACAGGAGTTTATTGATGACAAAATTTACCATCGCAAAAATGATCAGGACCTTTTCGCCTGATATGTATATACTTTTTCATTCCGGAAAGTCGTTTTAAAACAGATCTTGGCTCTTTGGTAGTTATACTGTCAATGGTTTAACTATTTTTAGGGTATATTATTCTCTGTTAAATACTGCTTTCCGGATTTTTATTGATTGTATATGAACCTAACTGGCAAAAAGATCCTATTGGGAATAACCGGAAGCATTGCTGCCTATAAATCTATTCTGCTTGTTCGATTACTGGTAAAAGCCGGGGCTGAAGTAAAAGTAATTCAAACATCAGCTTCCCGCGATTTTGTATCTCCATTAGTGCTTTCTACTTTAAGTAAAAACCCTGTTCTTTCTGATTTATCCGAAAGTGATGCCTGGGCTAATCATGTAATGCTAGGGCGCTGGGCTGACCTAATGGTTATTGCACCTCTTAGCTGTAACACCCTAAGCAAAATGGCAACCGGTGTGTGCGATAACTTGTTAATGGCCGTTTACCTAAGTTCAACCTGCCCGGTTACGGTGTGTCCTGCTATGGATGAAGACATGTGGTTGCACCCAACTACACGCAGGAATTTAACCATAATTGCAAATGATAGCGTTTCAATAATACCCGTTGGGCATGGAGAATTAGGAAGTGGTCTTGTTGGTGAGGGTAGAATGGCTGAACCAGAACAAATATTAGAAGCTATTGCTCTGCAATTAAATCCGCATTCCAAGCCGCTTGAAGGTAAGCGTGCATTGGTTACCGCAGGGCCTACTTATGAACCCATCGATCCGGTAAGGTTTATTGGAAACCACTCCAGTGGAAAAATGGGGATTGAAATTGCAGATGCATTATGTAAGGCCGGGGCAGATGTTACGTTGATACTTGGACCATCTGCTGAAAGACCCAAATGCAGCAAAGTAAATGTAGTGAACATCACTACTGCAGTTCAAATGTTTGAAGCGGTCAAGGCCATTTACTATAATACAGAAATTGGTGTGTTTGCGGCGGCTGTTGCTGATTACAGGCCGGAAAATGCATTTGAATCGAAATGGAAAAAGGATGGAAATACTAACCCACCTACAATAAAACTTGTTGAAAATCCTGATATACTTAAGTATTGTGGAGAGCAAAAAAAGGAAGGCCAATGCCTGGTGGGTTTTGCATTAGAAACCGATAACGAAGAAGCAAATGCTTTAAAAAAGCTAAAAAGTAAAAATGCTGATTTGTTGGTGCTAAATTCGCTTAAAGATGAAGGTGCCGGATTTGGCACCAATACTAACAAAATTGCTATTTTTGGTAAAAAGGGTAATAAGAAAGCATTCCCCTTACTGAAAAAATCTGAAGTTGCTACCGAGATTGTGAATGCAATAATTGCAGAATTATCATGAAAAAGGCCATTGTTTTTTGTTTGTTTTTTTTGGCTCTGCCCTGCTTTATTTGGGCACAGGAATTAGTGGCCAAGGTCACCGTAATTTCTACCCGCATCAGCACACAGGTGGATAAAAGGATTTTTACCACGCTACAAAATCAACTTAACAACCTGCTGAATAATCGTAAGTGGACTGATCAGAATTTTAAGCCAAACGAAAGAATTGAATGCAATTTTATTTTAAACCTTGATCGCGAGATAGAAGCAAATGTGTATGGTGCATCGTTAACCATTCAGGCAGCGAGACCCATTTATAATACAAGCTATAATTCGCCATTGGTAAACTGGCAGGATAATGATGTTGCTTTCCGATATGTGGAGTATCAACCGGTAGAATTTAATGAGAATCGTATAGGAGGGTCAGATATGGTAGCATCTAACTTAACTGCCATATTTGCTTTTTACATAAATATTATTCTGGGTTTCGATTTTGCCAGTTATCAAACGGGGGGTGGTGATCCCTATTTCAAAAAGGCATTATTTATTGTGAATAATGCCCCACAAGCAAGAGGCATAGCAGGATGGACCCAGTTTGACGGCATGCGCAATCGATGGTGGTTATCAGAAAATCTGATGAATACGCGTTATGCCTTATTCCATGATGCCATTTACCAATTTTACCGAAAAAGCCTTGACCAGTTTTATGAAAACGAAGTGCAAGCCAGAACTGAAATGCTAAATACATTGAATACCTTATATACATTTAATACAAATTTTCCTAATACCATGATGCTACAGTTTTTCATGCAAAGTAAATCTGATGAGCTTATACAGGTATTTAAAAAAGCGAGCCCTGATCAAAAATCACGCGTGGTGGAAATACTTCAAAAAATTGATTTGACGAATGCTGCAAAGTATCGCGAACAGTTGCTAAAATAGGTAAAATGAAGCTGCAGCATTTTTTGATTATTACTTTTTTATGTGGGCTGGCATGGCATTGCAGCAATCAGGAAAATGAGATTCTGAATGTGAATACTATGAAGAAAGTAATGCTTCATAAGATAATGGCAGAAGAGCGTTTTATCAATTATTTGCAGCAGGATTCATTGTTAAATAAAGATTCTGTACTCACGGATCTTTTTGCGGGTGTATTGGCTTTTCATAAAACTGATAGTGCTACATTTTATAGAAGCCTTGCATATTATAAAAACAATCCTGAATTATTTAATGTGCTGCTTGATTCTTTAAGCAACTATGCTCAGGTGGAGCGTGACAGGCAATACCTGAAAATGAATCCCCCTCAACCTGAACCCATCATTGATTCCACAATTGCGGATTCTACGGCAATGGATTCTACTGCAAGGGATTCTGTTATTAAAAGCGCTAACGGGAAGGATTCAATCCCAAAAGATTCTTCTGTTAAAAAAATGATTGATTAATGTTCTTGTTGTATTAATTAACAGGCTATCCATTATAAGGCTACCTGTAATACCCTTATTTTGCAATACGAAAAAAGCCTGCTGTATGAACAAAGTTGTTGCAAATGCCGATGAAGCTATTTATGATATTTCCGATGGATCGGTAATAATGCTCGGTGGATTTGGTCTGTGTGGTATTCCGGAAAATTGTATTAATGCGTTGGTGCGCAAAGGCGTAAAAGAACTAACCTGTATAAGCAATAATGCCGGTGTGGATGATTTTGGCATTGGACTCATGCTGCAACAAAAGCAGGTGAAAAAAATGGTATCATCCTATGTTGGTGAAAATGCAGAATTTGAGCGGCAGTTATTGAGTAATGAATTGGAAGTAGAATTAATTCCACAGGGTACCCTTGCTTCCCGGTGTATGGCTGCAGGATATGGAATGCCCGCCATTTTTACCCCGGCAGGTGTTGGTACCGAAGTAGCAGATGGCAAAGAAACAAGAACCTTTACTTTTAATGGCGAAGAAAAGGAATACCTTATGGAGTATGCTTTTGGTGCAGATTTTGCAATTGTGAAAGCCTGGAAGGGCGATACACTTGGAAACCTGATTTACAAGGATACTGCAAGAAATTTTAATCCATTGATGGCGATGGCCGGAAGAATAACGATTGCTGAAGTTGAAGAATTAGTTCCTGCAGGTTCTCTTGATCCCAATTTCATTCATACGCCCGGTATTTATGTGCATAGGATTTTTGAGGGAAAAGACTATGAGAAAAGGATTGAACAACGGACGGTGCGGAAGAGTGAATGAGTGAATGAGTGAAATGGTGAATAGTGAGTAGTGAATGGAGTTTGAGATATGGGGATAAGGGTTTGAGTGTGTCAGCAAATTTCAATTGTTCGAATTTCAAATCTCAAATCTTCAAATTTCTAATCTTAAATCTCGAATCTTCAAATCTGAAATTTCAAATAAAAAATCATGCTGGATAAAAATCAAATAGCACAAAGAATAGCACGCGAGTTGAAAGACGGATACTATGTAAACCTCGGTATTGGAATTCCAACGTTGGTGGCTAATTATATTCCGGATGGGGTGAGTGTTGTTTTGCAAAGTGAAAACGGATTGCTGGGAATGGGGCCTTTTCCTTTGGAAGGTGAGGAAGATGCAGATATGATTAATGCAGGTAAGCAAACCATTACCAAGTTGCCGGGTTCAAGCATATTCGATAGCGCAATGAGTTTTGGAATGATTCGTGCCGGCAAAGTTGACCTCACTGTATTGGGTGCTATGGAAGTTTCGGATAACGGCGATATTGCTAATTGGAAAATTCCAGGCAAAATGGTGAAGGGAATGGGCGGTGCTATGGACCTGGTAGCAAGTGCCAAAAACATCATTGTTGCTATGCAACATACCAATAAGGCGGGCGAGAGCAAGTTATTGAGGCATTGTACATTGCCTATAACCGGCAGAAGTTGTGTTAAAAAAGTAGTAACCGAACTCGGGGTTTTCGATATAATGGAACAAGGCTTTGTGCTGCGTGAACTGGCACCGGGTGTAACAGTGGATGAAGTAATAGCTAAAACTGAAGGAAGGCTGGTAGTCGAGGGTGATATACCGGTGATGCAATTTTAAACAATATGACAAAGGTTTACCTCGATGGCAAATGGTTGAATGCAGAGAAGGCTGGTATTAGTATTGATAACCGGTCATTCAGATATGGCGATGGTTTTTTTGAAACGATTAAGTGTTTTCATAATAGCCTGCCTTTATGGGAATATCATGCACATCGCCTTTTTGCTTCTCTTAAGAAGCTACAGTTTGAAAAGCCATCCTATTTTACGGCTGATTATATTAAGGATGCAATCCTTGAACTGGTGAAGCTCAATCTGCACGAAAAACTGGCACGGGTAAGGGTTACGATATTCAGGGGGGATGGAGGCATTTACGATCCTATCAATTTTCGTCCTCATATACTCATTCAATCCTGGCCGCTAAATCCCGAAAACAATAGTTTGAATGAAAACGGTTTGATTATTGGTGATTATACAGGTGGTTTTAAGGCTGCTGATGGTTTTGCTAACCTCAAATCGAATAATTATTTATTGTATGCCATGGCTGCATTGTTTGCAAAACAGCAACATTGGAACGATACCCTTCTGTTCAACCATTTAGGAACTTATGGGGATGCAACCATCTCTAACCTTTGGATCATAAAGGATACCAAAATATTTACCCCTCCTTTATCAGATGGTCCGGTAGCTGGAACTATGCGCCAATTCCTGCTGGATAATCTTGAAGATGCCGGTTTTTCCATTGAAGAAAAGTCCCTGACAAGGAAAGATCTGATTGCAGCAGATGAATTGTTCTTAAGCAATGCTATTTATGGGATAAAATGGGTGAGGCAGCATGAAGAATCGGTTTATGTATGTAATAAAATTGCATCCATACATGCTTCGCTGATTGCCCCGCTTTGGTCTGCAACCATATAAGCACCTGCTTGTTATTGCCCTATTATCTTTCAGTCTATGTCTCAAAAAGTTTCTATTATGTGGTTTCGCCGCGATTTGCGGCTAAGCGATAATGCTGCACTTTATCATGCACTCCGCAGCGGTTTTCCGGTGGTTCCGGTTTTTATTTTCGACCGGAATATCCTGGATAAACTGGAAGATAAAGCTGACCGAAGGGTTGAGTTTATTCACGGTGCGCTGCAATCCATGCAAACGGAACTTACCGAAATAGGAAGCACGCTTGATGTACGATATGGTTTTCCCGAAAAAATCTGGCCTGAATTGTTAGCCGACTATGAAGTTGCCTCCGTTTACACCAACCATGATTATGAACCTTATGCATTGGAGCGGGATGAACAAATCCGTTCTATGCTCGCAGAAAGAGGAATTGCATTTCATACCTATAAGGATCAGGTAATTTTTGAGAAAGATGAAGTAACCAAAGATGATGGCAAACCCTACACCGTTTTTACGCCCTACAGCCGCAAATGGAAAGCAAAGCTTACTGCAGAATTTCTGCAGCCATTTCCAACGGAAAAGTATTTTTCAGCATTTTTCAAGCAGGATAAAAGGGAATTGCCTTCGTTACAACAGATGGGTTTTCATGTGAAAGGCATTGCATTTCCCGAGCGTAAAATTCAAGCTGAACTGGTAAAAAAATATAAAGAACAGCGCGACATTCCATCCATTAAAGGAACGTCAAGGTTAGGGGTTCATTTGCGTTTTGGAACGCTTAGTATCCGCAAACTCGCGTCGTATGTGCAACCCTTGAACGAAAGTTTTTTAAATGAACTCATCTGGCGCGATTTTTATCATATGATTCTCCACCATTTTCCGCAGGTGGGCAAGGGCAAAGCTTTTAAACCCGCCTATGAAAATATTCAATGGCGGAATAATGAAGCAGAATTTGCCGCATGGTGCGAAGGGCGTACCGGTTATCCCATCGTTGATGCAGGCATGCGCGAATTGAATGCAACCGGTTTCATGCACAACCGTGTCCGTATGATTACTGCTTCTTTTCTTATCAAACATTTACTGATTGACTGGCGGTGGGGCGAAGCATACTTTGCCCAAAAGCTGCTCGACTTTGATCTTGCTGCCAACAATGGCGGCTGGCAATGGGCGGCAAGCAGTGGATGTGATGCCGCGCCTTATTTCAGGGTGTTTAATCCAACCCTTCAAACCCAAAAGTTCGATCCCCAATTTGCCTATATCCGTAAGTGGGTACCGGAGTTTGAAAGTCTTACACAATACCCGCAGCCGATTGTTAATCATGAAATGGCGCGGAAACGGGTGCTCGAAGTTTATAAAAGGGGTTTGGAAGGTTAACCTGGGAAAAAGGATTGCCCAATCTGCTGTTCTCCGCACTGAGATACCGAGGGCTTGAAAAGTATTTGGCTCCCAGCGGGGTTCCCAATTTGTTAAAAAGGAATTTCCAAAAAGCCACTAGACCCCAGCGGGGTCGCATATTTGTAAAAAGCAATCATACAGCGACCCGACCCCAGCGGGGTCGAACACCAATAGCTACTCTTCGAAGAATTCAAAGAGGTATCGTTCCTTATATGGAATTTGGAATAGCTCTAATAACTTAAGGTATTCCTTTTTAAAACTAAATTTTTTGTGATGTTCTTTCTGATTGAGTATATATTTCACCACATCATCTATTTGCGAGTGCCCATAAGAAAATGCACCGTAGCCATCCTGCCAATCAAATTTATATGGGGTAAATCCCTTTTCTTTTATAAAATGGTTACTTGACTTTTTAATTTCCTGAACCAAATTAGACAACAAACAATTTGGTTTCATACCTAAAAATATATGTATATGGTCTGGCATACCATTAATGGCAATGAGTTTTTGGTCTTTATGCGTTACAATTCCAGTGATGTATTTGAATAATTCAGTTTCCCAATCTGGGGAAATAAGGCTTTTACGGTTTTGTACCGCAAATACAACCTGGATGTAAATTTGAGAATAGGTGTTTGCCATTTTATTGTTCTTGGTTGGTACTAATGTACAAAAACAAATCAAACAATTATAATTGGGGTCCCAATGATAAAAAAATATGTTCGACCCCTCTGGGGTCGAGGATCACTATCGAACCTTATTTAACTACAAATATGTGACCCCGCTGGGGTCTTGGGACTGTCTATTTATTTTAGGGCTACAAACATTTGACCGCGCTGGGGTCTTGGGTTTCAACGCATATTTTTGCAGTAGCGCAGGTATTTGAATGTAATCAAAAAATACTGGGAATCCCAATTTCAATTATTACTATATTCAATTTCAATTAGTTATGTTTTTGAAGATTGCAAATTAGGAAAATGCAGAAAACAGGAAAGGGGTATATTAAGCTAACCGTGCGTTAAGTATTGGCTGGTAATTTTTAACATTTACAGAACCCTTTTCGCCAATATACTCGTACATAAACCGATCACAGCAACCACCGCAAAACTCCAGCGGAGACTCGTTGCTTCTGCCAAAAAACCAACAAGTGGTGGACCGGCCAAAAAACCCGCAAACCCTACGGTGGAAACCGCTGCCAATGCCTGACCCGGATGCATGGTTGTACTTTGTCCTGCTTTGCTATACACGATGGGAACCACGCTGCTAACGCCAAAACCTACCAACATAAAACCAATGGTTGCAGGGATAAAATTCGGAAATACCACTGCAAGCATTAAACCCACAAAAATGGTGATGCCCGAATACATGAGCATGTTTTTGGAACCTAATCTGATCACGGCCCTGTCGGCAACAAAACGACCGGCTGCCATGCAACCCATAAATGCGGCATAACCAATAGTTGTGAAATTCGCAGGTGCATCTACGGCTTTTTTAAAATACACACCACTCCAGTCGAACATGGTGCCTTCGCAAACAAGGCAGCAAAAAGCAATTAAACCTAATTTCAAAATCCTTTTATCGGGAAGGGCAAACGCAGTTTTGTTGGTACCACTGCCCGGTATTTCTTTTGTTTTACCTGTAAAAAGCACAACAAAAATTATACAGAAAATGCCAACGATAACAAAATGCTGCCAGGGTTCCAGTTGAAATGAAACCATCAGTGTGCCAACGGCGGCACCCGCAAATCCGGCAAGGCTCCATATACCATGAAACGATGCCATGATGGACCTGCCGTACATTTTTTCCACCCCAATGGCCTGTGTATTTACCGAGATATTAAACAAATTGGCAGCAATGCCAAACAAAAAAAGTGCGCCCGCCAATTGCCAAACCGACGATGCAAGCCCCAACAAAACAAGTACACAGCTATACAGACAAGCCGCAAATACCATTACCTTTTTGCTTCCAAATTTGGCTATAGCACTTCCGGCTAAAAAAAGGCTTACCATTAATCCTATAGGAAGCGCAAATAATACAGTTCCCAGCATTACTTCGCTTAAACCTAATTTAGCTTGTATATGTGGAATGCGGCTTGCCCAGGTGGCAAACGTAAAACCGGCAATAAAAAAGAAAACAGATACGGCAACCCTCCTACTTAAAGGGGACGCCGTCATTGGTGGATTATCCATGCTAAACGGTTTCTGATGCAAAAATTTGCTGAGCATTGTAGGGTTTTTTACCCATCGATTCCAACATTTTTAATATGGCTTGCTTCCCGTTTTCCTGCATGTCGAACGAAAAATCGTTTACATATAATTCAATATGCTTTCGCATAACATCTTCTTCCATTTCCTGCGAGTGGCAGGTTACATAATCCGTCAGTGCCGGATAATGTTTCCAGGCAAAGGCAATGCTTTTTTGTATGGCCAAATCCAATTGCCTGAGTATTTCCCTGGGTATAGTTTTTTTGGCAACAATGCCGCCAAGTGGAATGGGAAGGCCTGTATTTTGCTCCCACAATTGCCCGAGATCAGCCCATTTATATAATCCCTTTTGCTGGTAGGTAAAACGGTTTTCGTGAATGATTACACCAAGCCCTTTACCTTCCAATACCCAGTTTTCTATTTCATCAAAGCGCAGAAAAACCTTGTTTTTAGCATGGGGGAATGCTTGTGAAAACAAGAAATGCGCCGTAGTATTTTCACCGGGAATAGCAATTGCTTCATTGTTTAGGAGATCTTCTATTTCTTCGTACTTCGTACTTCGTGCATCGTACTTGGAAACCAATAGCGGTCCTACCCCCATTCCCAACGCGCCACCACTATTCAATACACTGTATTCGGAAATAATATCCGGCAGCACCCCATAGCTAACTTTGCTTACATCGAGCCGGCCTTGTTTTGCCCATTGGTTCAGCGTTTGAACGTCTTCGAGCACTACATCAAAAGTTAGCCCGCCTGCATCTATTTTACCATTCACCAATGCATCAAAGATGAAGGTATCATTCGGACAAGGCGAAAAGCCAAGTGTAAGTTTCATTTGAGAAAAAGATGCCGTTTTATTCAGCAAGTTTCCGTAAAAAAGTACCCAATGCTGTATTCAGATTGGTAATGGCATCGCTTGTACCCCAGTTTTCTTTGTTGCGCTCACCCACCGTATTGCTGATTGCCCTTATTTGCACAAACTGAATTTGCTTTTGATGGCAAACATAAGCGGCCGCTGCACCTTCCATGGTTTCAACATCCGCCTGCCATTTACCCGAAAGTGCAGCTACAATGGTGGCATCATTGGTTACCGTTTGCACCGTTATGCCTTTTACTTCAGGCAGTCCGGTTTTGAAATAACTACCATTCAGCCAAAGCGGGTCATAGTTGAGTTCGAGTTCCTGTAAATTGTTGAAAGACCCATTTTCAAATGTGCCCAAATCGCCAAAGGCATCTTGTGTTACCTGAACTACATGGCCTTTTTTGGCAAAAGATTTATCAAAAGCGCCTGCAATACCGGCCTGAACTACTACATCGTAATAGTGATGTGCCAATTGACGTGTTAACCTGAATATGGTAGATGGAATGCCCACACCCGTAATCAGTACATCATGATGATGCTGGGTTTGCAGGTAAGGAAGGATTTCTTGTTGTGTTGCTGCAATGAGCAATATTTTCTGTGACATCTTACAAATTTAATGAATTATTTTCTGCTATAATTAGGTGCTTCTTTCGTTATTTCTATATCATGTGCATGGCTCTCATTCATGCCTGCATTGGTAATACGTACAAACTGTGCATTGTCCTGAAGTTCCTTTATATTTTTTGCCCCCACATAGCCCATACCGGCCCTCAACCCACCGGTATATTGATGTATGGTTTCGCTTAAAGTACCTTTAAAAGCCACCCGGCCTTCAATACCTTCGGGTACCAGTTTTTTTATACCATCTTCCACATCCTGGAAATAACGGTCGCTGCTGCCCTGCTGCATGGCACCAATGCTGCCCATACCACGGTATTGTTTAAACTTACGGCCTTCGTAAATAATGGCTTCACCCGGGCTTTCTTCGGTGCCGGCAAATACACTGCCCATCATTACACTACTCGCGCCGGCTGATAAAGCTTTTACCATATCGCCGGTATATCTTATACCGCCATCTGCAATACAAGGAATTCCTTTTCCCTTAAGCGCAGATGCTGCTTCCATAACGGCTGTAATTTGCGGAACGCCTGCGCCTGCTACAATACGTGTGGTACAAATACTACCCGGCCCAATGCCTACTTTTACGCAATCGGCGCCTGCATCTGCCAATGCTTTAGCACCGGCGGCTGTTCCAATGTTACCTGCAATTACCTGTAAGGTTTTAAAGTTCTTTTTTAACTCTTTCAAGGCGTTTATTACGCCGTTGCTATGGCCATGTGCACTGTCAAGCGTAACCACATCCACGCCCATTTTCATTAAGGCTTCTGCACGTTCGAGCATATCGCCGGTTATGCCAAGCGCTGCGCCTACGCGTAACCTGCCGAATGAATCCTTAATGGCACTCGGGAAATTCTGCACCTTCTGAATATCGCGGTAGGTAATGAGCCCGATCAACGTGCCATCCTTTTTTACCACCGGTAATTTTTCAATTTTATACTGACTTAAAATTTTTCGTGCGCCTTTGAGGTCGGTGCCTTCAGGAGCCGTTACGAGGTTTTTGCTCGTCATTACCTGGCTAACTTTTTTGCGGGGATTATCTTCAAAGCGCAGATCGCGGTTGGTAAGAATGCCTACGAGTTTATTATTGTTATCAACAATAGGAATACCGCCAATTTTGTTTTCTGCCATCAGTTTCAATGCATCGCCAATGGTGGCATTATCATGCAGCGTAACCGGATCAATAATCAACCCACTCTCACTACGTTTTACTTTGCGTACCTGTTCTACCTGCTGATCTATAGTCATGTTTTTGTGCAAAATGCCGATACCACCTTCACGTGCAAGCGCAATAGCCAATTGCCATTCGGTAACCGTATCCATGGCAGCGCTGATGATGGGAATATGCAGTTGGATGCTTTTGGTAAGTTGGGTAGTGGTATCTACTTCACGGGGAAGTACATCGCTATAGGCGGGTACCAACAGCACATCATCGAAGGTGAGGCCTTCGCCGTAGAACTTTTCAACAGACTTATTTGCGGGAGATTTTTTGATTGCCATGTGCAAAATTAGGGTGCCGGATTGGATTGGGCAAATTTGATGATTTAGCCTCAGGGTAAAGTTTCAAATCGTCCTAAAGCATTATAGGGAAAAGGCTGGATTTTAAACATAATGAAATCTACAGCTAATGATAGTAATTACTTCACCATCAGATTTGTAAACTAACCTATGCTCTTCAGTAATCCGGCGGCTCCAATACCCGGATAGGTCATATTTTAATGGTTCGGGCTTTCCTACACCTGAGAAAGGATTCTTCGAAATATCGTTTATCAGGTTTACTATCTTTTTGACCGCTTTAAGGTCATTTTCAGCCCACCATTTTATGTCATCAAATGCTGATTTTTCAAGAATTATCGTTTTCATTTACAAGATCGAGAAGTTCATCTTCTGTTATGTACAATAGATTTTTTCCGGATTCAACATTTTTTTTTGCCGCTAATAGCCTTGCTGCATTGGCAGGTGATGATAGCAGGTATTCAGTTTCGTCAGTAACATCCTGAATAGTGATTGAAATCTTTCTTCCATCAAAAAGAGATTTTATTTGATGGATAAGTTTTTCATTGAATTCTTCAGGTGTAATGGTGATGGTTGCCGTCATTACAATTATTTTTATTGGGTAAAGTTATCAAACTATTTTATACAATTTCCCTGGTAATCTCAATACTACTCCCTGCAACTCGAGGCTAAGCAAAGCTGCGGCCGCTGCCGAAGCATTCATGCCACTTTTAATATTCAATTCATCAATATGTAACTGATCATTTGCATTGAGTAAATCAACAATCATTTTTTCCTGTGGCGTAAGTTCAATAAAAAGACTACGCTGAACCCTTGCTTTCTTTTCGGGTTGCGGCAGCCAGTTCATCGCTTCCAGCAGTTCATCGCCGTTGCTTATGAGTGCAGCTTTGTTTTGGCGGATCAGCCAATTGCATCCTTTGCTTTTGGTATCATTTACCCTGCCGGGAAACGCAAACACATCGCGGTTGTAGCCAATGGCCAATTCGGCGGTAATCATGCTGCCGCCCTTAATATCCGTTTCTACCACAATGGTGGCGTCGCAAAGACCGGCTACCACGCGGTTGCGGGTAGGAAAGTTGTGCTTATCGGGTTTGGTGCCACTCCAGAATTCGGTAAGCAAGCCACCGCCCTGCTCCAGCATATTGCGCGCTAATTTGGCGTTCTCGGGTGGGTAAAGTGTATCAAGCCCATGCGCTAATACGCCCACCGTTGGTACATTATATTTTACACAAGCTTTATGCGCCTGTGTATCAATGCCAAATGCCATGCCGCTTATAATGGTTATGCTATGTTGCGAAAGCGTTTCCACCAATTTTTCGGTTAGCTGTTTACCATATTCAGAATGGTTACGCGTACCAATGATGTTTACGATTTTGCCTGCGTTAAGATCGGCTTCGCCTTTGTAAAACAACAGGGTAGGTGGGTCGTAGCAATTCAGCAGCCGCTTGGGATATTTTTCAGCCGTTAAAAAAAGCAATTGAATCTGATGCTTTTCAAGAAACTTAAGTTCAGATTCACATGCTTCATAATCCTTAAAATTCCTGATGCAACTTGCTTTTATTTCCGAAATGCCATCTACTTCGCACAGCATTTTCTTCGATGCTTTAAAAATGGCTTCTGCCGTTTCGAATCTTTCGGCTAGTGCGCGTGCGAGTACCGTACCTATTTGCGGAACCTGTGTTAGCGCCAATTGATAAATGGATTCAGGATATGTCAATCTAATACTTTTTGGGAAATGCAAATTACAATAAAACCGAATGTATTGTGCTATTTAAAAAGTTCATCAACTACTTGAACTCTCGTCATCTTTTATGATTCGTACCTTTTTGCTTGTCCAAAAAGGTACCCCCGCCTGAATGCCAAAGGCGGGCAGGCAAAAAGGACCCCCGCAGCTTAATACCCCCAAGCTGCGGGAAAAGCCCTGATTAAGCTTTTGCACTACTGTAGTGCCGGGCAGTTAAGCCCTGATTTCGTTCATTGATGGTAACAATCATCATGTTTCTATAGCTTAAAGAAATTAAAAGCCAATCACTTTCATTTCAGTTCTCCGGTTGCGGGCGCGTCCATTTTCAGTAGCATTATCGGCAATGGGTTTGGTACTGCCATAACCTTTGGCCAACAGCCTTTTAGCTTCTACACCTTTGGATACCAAATAATCCACCACCGACTTTGCCCTGTTTTGACTCAATTTCAGGTTTTCGGCAGCATTGCCCACATTATCGGTATGCCCGCCGATTTCAACCTTTACGCCGGGGTTTTGATTGAGTAAATTTACCAGCTTATCCAACTCAATAAAAGAACTGCTTTGGAGTTTGAAAGCATTGGTTTCAAAAAGAATATTCTTCAGTTCCAGCGAAGCATTCACCAATATGGGTTCCAGCGGAATATCTTTTGTGTAATTACTATCTGTTTGGCCCTTTTCCAAATAAATGCGATCGCTGAAATACAGGTATCCTTTACGGCTAACGGTAAATTCGTAGTTTTTGCCCAAAGGAAGTGTTACAAGGTAATTACCCGTTTCATCCGTAACCAGCTTATGGATAAAATCTCCTGTTTCTGCATTCTGCACATCAATTGCGGAAGGCAATCCTTTGGTAGTCAGCTTATCAAACACTTTGCCTTTTACCCATTGTGTTTTGAGCGCCCGTGCGTAAGTAGGTAGTTCAAAACGGTATAAGTCGAGTCCGCCACGGCTATCACTCCGCTGACTGGAAAAATAGGCAGTAGTACCATTTGCCGCAACTATCAGGCTGCCATCGTCATCAATGGTATTAATGGGGTAACCGAGATTTTCGGGAACACTCCATTCGCCACCGGGGCCCTTATGACTAACATACAAATCGCTACCGCCATAGCCGCGATGCCCACCCGAAGTAAAGTACAAGGTCTGATTATCGGCATGGATATAGGGCGCCAGATCGTCGGCACTTGTATTGATTACCGGCCCCATATTTTCAGCAAGTCCCCAATTTCCATCAGGTTTGCGCTTACTAAAGTAAATATCTTTTCCGCCATAACCCCCGCTGCGGTTGCTGCTGAAATACAGCGTTTGCTTATCGGGGCTGATGGATGGGCTGCTTTCCCAGAATTCGGTATTGATGGCGGTACCGAGATTATACGGTTCGCTCCAGCCTTCGGGGGTGGACTGACACACATAAATATCAAAATCGCCATAACCCACACGTGGAAAATTTCCGGCAAAAAACAGCCATTCACCATCCGAAGCCATATTGGTGCCCCCTTTAGCCGGTTCTTCATTTAAGGCACCCAAAATTTGTGTGGCTACCGAGTACGTGCCGTTGGGTAAAAGCCGGCTGCCCCAAAAATCTTCCCTGATGCCCTGCATACGGCGGGTAAAAACGAGCAGGCTGTCATCAATGGTAAAAGATGGATAATACTCGCTTCGGGTGCTGTTGATGCTATCGCCGAGGTTGATGGGGTTAAAGGAAAACGAAGCATCTTTATGCTTATCAGCAAATGCCACGGCAAAATCATAGGTTTTCTTCCGGTAGGTAGCCGCTTTTCCTGCCCGGCTTTCGGGTGAAACCATGGTAAGATAATGGGTAATCCATGTATCGGCTTCCGTAAAGCGCCCCGCACCCGCAAGGTTAATAGTATAAGGCAACAGCATGTCCTTGCTGTAAACACTATCCAACTGCCATGCTGTTTCAAACGCGGTTGTGGCGCTGTCGTACATCTTTTTTTCGCCATACGCACTCATCAGGCTAAGCCAGGCTTCCACATATTTTGGTTCCTGCCCGATAGCCTGCAACAATGCCTTTTTCCCATCATCCCACCGGCCATTCATTAAATGATCAATGGCAGCCGTGTAGGTTTCCTGCGCTTTTTTGTTAACCTTTTCTGGATTGTACCACTGTGCCATAGATGGAACAGAAAGGAATATAGCAATTATCAGGAACCATATCTGGAAAAAAGGAAGTACCGGCTTATTCATAGGACGTAAGACGAAGATATTCAAGTATTGTATATGGGAGGGTACTTAAAGTTTTCCTATAATAATTCGGGTAAAGACGCATTAGGCGATGTGCAGGTATTCGGGATTTTTAATACTAAACGCTTATCGCCGGGTTTTTAACCCGGAATACTATGCATGGCGGATTGGAAATCCGCTGATAGGGTTTCGGAATTGCAAATTCCGAAAAGCACAATTAAAGCCCTTCACATGCATTATCTAGTTGTTCCGGATTCGTAAGGTAAGTCGTAATTCAAATCCGATGATAGGGTTTAGAATTTAGGTTTGCCACTAATGCACGAATTAGATAATCTATTCGTGCATTAGTGGCAAAAAATCTTTTCCTATTCGTGGATGCGGATTTAGAAAACCCTTATCCCATGCTCCTTTTTACTGCACTCTTGTATTAAAAATTACTTCAATATCAGTACTAGACTTAGAACTATTTGCAAGGTCGCCCGCTGCTTTGTTGGGAGGTACAGCAGGATAGTGACGTAGGGTGATTTTAATACTGCCGGTAGCTGCACCGCCTGTTGTCCAGGTGCTTGCAATTCCAAGCGGAACCCCATTTACATCATTATCGAGCCCCGAAATGGTTATGCTGCTACCTGGAGATGTTTCATAATAAAACCGGTGTGCATCCGATTCTTCTCTTACCTCAACAGTAATATCCTCAGCAGGTGTTTCGGTTTTATTCAATAATTGCAGGGTTACGTTGTAGGTTTTTGATGGCGCCAAAATAATTTCATCTTGCGTGGGTGCGGCGCCACCAGGGCCATCCAGGTCATTGAATTCATAGATAAGTGAACTGCCTCCGCCAACAGGCACAAAGGTGAGTTTCATAGTAGTAATTACCTCTTCATCGTTTGCTTCTTCTTTATTTTTATCGCAGGAAGTAAATAATGAACTGGCTAATAAAACGGCCAATGTTAGCTTCAAAAAATTGCTTTTCATTTTTTTTGTTTTTAGATTGATAGTTGATTTGTGTGTTATAATATTTGAAATTTTAATCTAATACTTACATTAACACCCATTTCATCCGCGAAATACCGCATGCTGTTTAAGTAATCCCTATAAACGGTGTTTAGCAGGTTTCGTACGCCAATTCCAATGGTAGTAGGCACCTTAAAAACAGAAACCTTAGTGGAAGCATTCATATTGATTAACGTATAAGCAGGTGGTGGGGCTTTATAATCCTGTTTGCCATTACTTTCATCGGGCACATGCTTTTGCTCCATTACATTTTTCATTTCTGCCGAAATATACGTGTTGGTAAAAGCCTTATTCTCCTTAAAAGAATAGGTGATTTCATTGGTTAGCCTGTTGGCAGGCATCCAAATAAGCCAATCATCTGTTTTCTTATTTCTAGCATTTAGAAATGCATATTTCGAACTCCATTCAAATGCCGGAACGGGTTTGTAGGAAGCTGAAATATCAAAGCCGTTTAAGCCCGCATCGGTTTGTTTGTATTCGATTAATGGAAATGCCCCGGCAATGGTTAATACAGGATCTTCAGGCATTGGCTGCTGATAAATAAAATCCCGGATATGATTGGAATAAAGCAGCACATCAAAACTGAATGTATTTTTCTTGTTTTGATAATTAATGCCCGTAGTAATATTAAAAGACTTCTCCGTCTGCAAGTTAATATCGCCCTTTTCATAAGTTGCTGTACCATGATGAATTCCATCGCTTAATAACTCATTTACATAAGGTGCGCGGCTTGCAAGACTAATATTCGTGTTAAGTCGCCAGCCCGTTTTTACCTTATAAATGGCATTGAAGGATGATGCAAGTGTTGAAAAATTGAAATCATAATTCAGTGTATCTCCATTGAATTTAAGCCTTGTGGTATTTATCGTTTTGTTATCATAACGGATGCCCCCCTGTAGTTCCCATTTATGCTTACTCCATTTTTCCAAATAATAGCCACCAAAAGAATAGGAGAAGTAATTGGGTATAAAATAGCGCCCGCTATAACTATTGTCCTGTTGCATCAAAGAAATACCTGCTACACCGTTGAAGTTGTTTTTCTTAAGATGTTCCCAGCTGATTTCTTCCGAAAAAGTATAAATTGATAAGTCAAGTTGAGGCCTCGTATTCGTACTGCTCCTTACGATATCATATTCTTCCCTTTGGTTGAATTGCCCTGATACCAAAACGGTGAATTTTTGCCCTTCCTTATAAAAAACAGATTTTGATTTTAAAAGGTGATGGGTAACATCCTGGTAAGGACGGTTTATGGTGTAAGTATCCTGTCCCAGAAAAACATCATCAGGCTTTGGCGCTGCAATAGCATTTTCCAGATCTGTAATATTCCCAATATGCGAGCCGGTGAATATGCCCAACTTGGTGGCGAAATAGCTGTAAAAAAGTTCGGAACTAAATTTCTCTTTTCTCCAGCCGGCCGTTAGGGAGAAGCTTTGTTCTTCATTTCCGGTATTATTCAACCTGTAATCGGGTGTAGCCACATTGGCGCCTTTTTTTAAGGTTCCCTGTAAGCGATAATGGAAGGCAGGATGTTTTTTTAACTGCTGTTCAAATAAACCTGAAACAACCATTTGCCGGTTATTGGTAAAGTAGGCAGTATTTAATTCCGCAGTGTATCCGGGAATGGTGCGTAGCGCCTTAGGTTCTACCAAAATAACCCCGCCAATAGCATCCGAACCATAACGAAGCTCATCTACACCCTTAATTACGATTAATTTATCAGCAATAAAAGGATCGATTTCGGGCGCATGGTCATTACCCCATTGTTGTCCTTCTTGCCGTACGCCATTGTTGATGGTTAAAATCCGGTTGCCATGCAGGCCATGAATTACCGGTTTTGAAACCGTAGGCCCGGATTGTAGCATGGTGACTCCATTTAATTTATTCAGTGCTTCTGCTAGGGTAAATCCTGTTGTTTCGGCTAAAGTATTGCCACTCAGGTCTTTTTTAAAACCCGTATTGGCAACATTTTTTTTGGCTTCTACTATTACATTCCCTAGTTCTTTGCGGCTATGCATCATGTAAACATCAAAATGGTAGTTTTTCTGAAGTGTAATTTTTTTCTCAACAGGGTCGCAGCCTATGTGGGTGATTAAAAGGGTATAGTTGCCGGCACATAGTCCACTAAAAATAAAGTCTCCTTTATCATCCGTTGACCTTTGCATGCCTGTTTCTTTAATCGTTACAGATGCAGCTTTCAGCTTTTCCTTTGTATCCACATCTTCTATATGTCCACTAATGGTTAAGCTGCATACTTGTGCATCTGCAAGGAAAGCAGAAAACAATACCAACAGAATGGATGCTATAATTTTCAATGAGAATAGAATAAATGGAAAAACAGTTAACATCCAAAGGATGCTTCACATAAAAAGGTTACCAACTATCGTAAATAGTTATCAGGAGAATGCGCAGGCTGCGGCAGGTGGACCTTTATTAGAGAAATAAAAATCAGGGGTAGAAGGAATAGTACAACTAAGGTTAGCTTCTTCAGCTAAAGGGTTTGAAAGGCTAGCTTGTATGATGGAAATAGCATCATCCACATAAACGGAATAATGATGGTCACAAATATTGCAACTAGCATCAATACTGTCGTTAGCCGGTTCTGTAAATGCTTCCTGATTTTGCAGGTTTTCTGACTTGGCTACTGTTACAGAAGGATGATAATGGCCATGCCAAACCTGAACGGGGGTAGTAATAAAAACATACAGCGCTAATAAAATAGCACCAAAAGCTTTCTTATATGTCAGGTTATTTGTCAAAAATATATGTAACTAGGTTGCAAAAATAGGATTTTGTTTTAGTTATCAGCCAAAATATTGCCATAAATAATCGGTAATGCTGAGCATGTTGCCTGTAATTCAGCCAAACTTTGGTAGTTATTGGATGGAAGACCCATCCATTTGGCAAGGATTGCTAATGCATTTATGCTTGTAAAACCCTCTTTTCGCATGTATTGCAGCGATGTATGCCCGGCAGATTTTGACAGTTTCCCGCTGTTTTCATTCTTAATTAATGGATGATGTAAAAAGCGTACTGCTGAAAAAGGGTTTTCTCCGAGTGTTTTTGCCATAAAAATTTGTGCAGCAGTGGAAGTTAAAAGGTCTTCGCCACGCACAATTACATTGATCCCATCACGTAAATCGTCGGCAAGAGAAGTAATTTGGTAGGCAGGCAAGCCATCTTTTTTGCGGATAACAAAATCACCCATGTCCTTTTGCAGGTTTACCTTAATGGTTGGGCTATTCGGTTCAAACCCCGGAATGCTTATCCATGATTCTTCTTCCTTAATATGTATCCGTAAAGCCGCATTTTCATGGTCAATGGTCATGTTCTTTTTCAAGCAGGTTCCGGGATATATTCCTTCCGGATTTATTGCCAATATCTGTTTTCGTGAGCAGGTACAAGCATATACTTTACCTGTATTCACCAGCTTTTCAATCAGGCTTTGGTAAAGTGGAAGCCTTTTTTGCTGAGCATAATTTTTGAGAAAATCTTCTAAACCAGAAGGGCCTTCATCGGGCTGTAAGCCAATCCAGTCAAGGGTTTCGAAAATATCTTCCAGGAATTCCCTGCGCATGCGGTCGGCGTCAAGGTCATCAATCCGCAATCTTACAGTGCCGTTTTCCTTTTTTGCAATCAACCAGGTAAGTACAAATGAAAAAAGGTTGCCCATATGAAGGTAACCGCTTGGTGTAGGTGCAATCCGGGTGCGTATTTTTTCGGGTATCATTTAGGTGCCGTTTTTTCAACTGATTCGGCAAGAGCATGCAACAAACCATTTTGTGGTAAATCGCAGGAAAGCTCCCAAAACATAATGCCACCAAGTTTATACTTCCTGGCATATAACACCTTTTCGTTTAGCGACATAGCATTATCATAGGTGGCAAAATAGTTTTTGGTTTTATGGAAAGCGTACGGTGCCATTGCGGTATTATCCCACTGATGCGCCCATCCACTGTCGGGTTCCATTTGGTCAAAATTTTTATAATCGAGTCCTTGTTTAAACTTACCCGATTGGTAAAGCCCCCATTGGGTATTGCTTACATTTTCCCAGATGCGGGCATAAAAAGCAGCACCAATAATGAGTTTTTCGGAAGGAATATTATGTTGAAGCAGCCATTGCACACAATTATCGGTGCTTTCCTTTTGCTCGGGACGGCTAAATAGTGCTGTATGATGACCGGTTTGGGTGCTATATCCATGAACAAGGTCATAAGTCATCAGGTTTACCCTGTTCAGGTGCGGCATAATAGCTTGCCAATCCACTGACTCTTCCAGAAATTGGGTAAAACCACCCGCTGCAAAACTGAGTTCGCCATTGGGGCCAATGGCTTTGCGTATCTGAACAATCAGGTCTGTAAAATTAGCCTTATCTGCCGGGCTGTAAGGATGGCCCGGATGCCTGGGAATAGTGGGGTATTCCCAATCGAGATCAATACCATCCACATCATATTCGTCCATTACCCTTTTTACCGATTGGGCAAAATTTACCCTGCTCTTTGGATTGCTGAAAACCCTTGAGCAAGGTTCGCAACCACCCCAACCGCCTAATGACACCAACACTTTCAAGCCCGGGTATTTTTTGTTAAGCGCTACTACTTTGCGCAGCGCATCTTTTCGTTCCGGTTTTGAAAAATGGAGTGTATCATCCTTCAGATGCAGAAAGCTGAAAATGATTTGGGTGAGTTTTTCAATGGGGTATTGGTTAATATTCTCTCCATTGCCCGAATAGTAAGCGATTACTTCAAACTTATCCTTGTTGCCTTGTGCGGGTAATAAGGTTGTCCAACAAACAGCTATCAGTAGAATTAAATAGTTCATCATTTCTTTTCAATTCGCTTTGTTTTAGCAATGTCTCCCGTAGGGGACATTGCGCTTATTTTACATTTCGAATGATGATTCGTGCCTGTCTGCCAAAAATCAGGCACGGGTTTGCGCCCTACAGGGTAGATTTCATTTTTTTTCTATACGCTTCCGTTTTGCCTTTGGCCCATCGCTTTTGGGTTTTACACCCGTTGGTCTACCGCTCCTTGGCGAGTCATTTCCCTGGCTAGCATTTCTTGGTGCATCCCTTTTGTTTCTATTCTCTGTGGCTTCGCGTCTTGCCTTTCCATTTTTAGGTGCTTCGCTATCTCTTGCATCACGCCTTGGGCTTTCACTTCGCGGTGATTCTTTTCTATAAGAATCTCTTTTAGGTGCTTCGCTTCCTCTTGCATCGCGCCTTGGGCTTTCGCTCCGGGGTGATTCTTTTCTATAGGATTCCCTTTTAGGTGCTTCGCTTCCCCGCGAATCACGCCTTGGGCTTTCGTTCCGGGATGATTCTTTTCTATTCGATTCTCTTTTAGGTGCTTCGCTTCCCCGCGAATCACGCCTTGGGCTTTCGCTCCGGGATGATTCTTTTCTATACGATTCTCTTTTAGGTGCTTCGCTCCCGCTGGATTCACGCTTTTTGTAATCGCTAGCCGGTGATTCACTTTTATAGGTTTCCCTTTTAGGGGCTTCGCTTCCACGCGTGTCACGTCTTGGAGTTTCGCTTCTATCTGTTTCCCTTCTTGTAGTTTCCCTTTTGGGTGCATCACTGCCGGAACTTTCGCGTCTTGGAGCTGCCCTTTTTTTGGGTGTTGAAGGTCTTCCCATAAATGGGGTATCCTGCAATTCAACCCTATCTTCCTGTGTTTTGCGTTTACTTTTATTAAAAAACTTAAGCAATCTTACTTCCTTTTCAATCAGGAATCGCCATTTACCCCTGTCCACTGTTTTTTTGGTGAGGTTGGCAAACATTACCCTGTCCAGGGCACGAACATCATAACCAAGATGCTCGAACATACGCCTTACCACGCGGTTTTTACCACTGTGGATTTCAACGCCCACCACCGATTTATCTTTGGGATCGGCATAGCCAACGGCATCGGCATTTACAAGGCCGTCATCTAAGGTTACACCCTGTAAAAGTTGTTCAATATGGTCTTTGGTAACCGGTTTATCGAGGGTTACTTCGTATATTTTTCTTACTTCAAAGCTAGGGTGGGTAAGGTGTTGGGTCAATTCGCCATCATTGGTAAGCAGTAATACGCCGGTGGTATTGCGGTCGAGGCGGCCAACCGGGAAAATACGCTCATCGGTTGCATTTTTTACGATATCGAGTACCGTTTTGCGTCCTTTATCATCATCCGCTGTGGTAATAAAATCCTTCGGCTTGTTCAATAATATATATACCATTTGCCTGCGGGGTTCTGCTTTTTTACCATTAAAAACAACATCATCATCTGGTAATACTTTATAGCCGGGGTTCTGTTCTACTTTTCCGTTTACCTGTACATCACCTGCTTTTATGCGCGCTGCAGCTTCGCGCCGGCTGCAAACACCACTATGAGCAATAAATTTATTGAGGGGGAAATTTTCATGGTCCGATGAAGCTCTTGTAATTTTCGGAGCATCTTTTCCTTTTCCGGGTGTAATTTCCTGTCTATCACCAAACTTTGATGCTGGGTGGCTTTTTGCCCCACGGCTTTCCTTTTTCTTTTGTTTGTGAAAGTCTTCTGTTTCTTTTTTCACCTTGCGCTTTTCCTGTTTAAATAGTTCCTTTTTTTTAGCGCCGCTGGTATGTTCTTTCTTAAATCTATCGAATTGTCCCATTATACTGGTTTGTGTAATATACAAAGATGCTGCTTATTGGCCAATAAAAAGGCACTCCACCCTTTATGAGTGGAGTGCCTGCCTTACCTGCTTTGTGCCGGGATAGTAATTTCAATAGAAAATCACCCCTGCTTTAACCGAATACCTAAACTACACCGTGTTTGCGCATCCCTTGCATTTTCGGGCCTTTATGCATGCGGTTTTTCTGCATTTCTTCCCATTGCTTTTGCTGTTCTTTCGTCAGCACTTTTTCCATATCCTTTTTGTGCTGCTCTTGCATGGCCTTTACTTTAGCCTGTTTTGTGCTGCGGTCCATGGATTCGTTTTGCATGAGTGCTTGCATGCTTTCCCGGTTCTTTTCCCTTTGTTGTGTGAGTTGTGCTTTTTGTGTGTCGGTAAGTTTCAATTGTTCTGCCATTTTATCAAATTGCTTTCCCTGTTGTTGTTTCATTTCATTCATCTTCTCTTCACGTAATGAAACCATTTTTTGTTGCTGTTCGGGGGTAAGTATTTGCTTTATCTGTGCTTTATGCTGTTGGCTGAGTTTGTACATGGCATCCCGTTGTGCTTTTACGGTTTGGTTTTCATTTTCACGTAATTTCTTCATTTCAGCTTGAAAATTGGCGTTTATTTCCTTCATTTTCGTTTGTTGGGCTTCGGAAAGGTTCAGTTCTTTAAAGGGTTGTTCGTGCCGCATTCCACCTTTTCCTTTTCCCTGACCCTGTCCTTGTCCTTTGTATCCTTTTCCGGGTGGTTGCGCAAATAAAAACGCGGTTGAAATAAGTGCTACGAATAGAATGAGTGATTTTTTCATTTTTTTTGTTTTTATGTGTGATAATTTATTGTTGTAGTAATAAGACCCAGCCTTTTCCCCGATGTTTAAAGGCATTAACCTTATTTAACCGCATTTAGCAAAGCAAAACGGCGATACCTTTTTGAAAAGTATCGCCGTTTACCAACAAGAAGTATATCGTTAAAATGCTGCCAACCGAGAGAAGAGTTCCAAGCAAACGATGGTTGAAACCATCAATAAAATGTATGTTTTTTTCATTTCTTTTTATCTTTCTAAATGAATTTGAAAACCAATTCCTATTTGAAGCCCGCTTTGATTTGTAATAAATTCTCCGCCTTGTTCAATTATTTCCTTTCGATTATAATATCCAACCAAAAACTCTAAACCTACACTTGAATTGAAAAATATTACTGTGCCTGCATTCGCTGAAATGGTGTTAATATTTCCTTTTGTAGGCGTAAACCAATAAAATCCATATTGATAGCTAATATCAGCTAATACGTTATATTGCTTTTCTACATCCAGAAAATAATATCGTGCAAATGGACCAAATTCAAGCCTGTTAACATTTGTTTGTAAACCACCGGTTGTAGTAACTTCTTCTTTATTTTTTGAAAAACTTGTTTTTACACCTACACCAAGTTTGTCAATAACAAAGTATCCAACATTTGGTGAAATTTTAATATCTAGTCTATCGGAGGTCGATGAAAATGTAGGGCTTGTATAACTATTTTTTGATGTTAAAAAGCTGCCAGTGCCACCAACAAGCCAATTTCCTTGTGTAATTTGCCCATTAGCAGTAAAAACTATGGTGATAATTGTAAAAAATAGTAAAATTGGTTTCATGTGTTCATTTTTAGTGCGCAGGCACTCGCCTGCTGTTTTTAATTGTCATCTGGAATGCCCAAATGATCATCGGTGCTAGGTGGGCAGCCGCACGTGGGGCTTTCATAATTAAAGTATTTATAATCTCAGGTCTAGGAACTAAATAATGGGTTGGTGGGCTATTGTCTCGTAAAAGTTTTTAGTTTAAGGATTTCATATTTGCTCTATTTTGTAATGAATACTCACTTTTAAATGCTGCAATTAGTTTTGTTTACAAGTTATAAAAACTTTCTTTAGCCCCAAAAGAACTCCCATTTAGTTCCTTTGGTAATGCCTGTATCTTTCACTCTGACTTTTTTTGTAGAACACCTGCCCTATGATGGATGAAAAGGTAAACACCAATTGTTTTCACAATGAACATTATTGGCGATTCGTCTTTACTTAATGAAATATCGGCTTTTTGCTAAGTGGGTATTTTTGAGGCTTGTTTTGCCTTCGTAAAGTTTTTTGTTTAAAAGTTTAAACAAAAGTAATAGATATCACACATATTTGAGTATTTATTTTGGGTTAGGCTCGCTAAGGGCAAACTTTGTTTTCAGGTATTTCCCAATATTTCCATAATGAGCATAACCCTTAAAGCAAAACGGCGATACTTTACCCCCAAGGTCTCTTATAATGGGACATTGGGGTAAGTACCGCCGTTTATTAATACGTAAGTATTATAATTATAATGCTGCCAACTGTACTTTTTGGGTTAGCTCAATTACATTTTCTTTAAAAACGCTATCGGTATCCATCAGGTCCTTTACCGTTTGGCAACTGTGTATAACCGTCGTATGGTCGCGGCCACCAAAATGTTCGCCAATGGTTTTCAGCGAGTTTTTGGTAAATGCCTTTGCGAGATACATGGTTATTTGTCTTGCCTGTACGATTTCGCGCTTACGGGTCTTCTGCTGTAGTTTTTCGTACGCCACATCATAATATTCACAAACCATTTTCTGGATATTATCAATGGTAATTTCCTTGCTGCTGGTTTTAATATGATTGCGCAACACTTTTTTAGCTAGTTCCAAATCAATTTCACGTTTATTGAGCGATGATTGTGCAAGCAGCGAAATCAACGCGCCTTCGAGTTCGCGGATGTTGGTATTAATATTATATGCGAGGTATTTTACTACTTCTTTGGGCATTTCCAACCCATCATTCTTCATTTTACGTTCGAGTATTTCAATACGCGTATCGTAATCGGGCATTTGAAGGTCGGCGCTTAAGCCCCAGCGGAAGCGGCTAAGCAGGCGTTCCTGCAGCCCATCAAGGTCTTTGGGCGCTTTGTCGGAAGTAAGTACCAACTGTTTGCCACTTTGGTGCAGGTGGTTGAAAATAGCGAAGAAAGCATCCTGTGAGCGCTCAGCACGTGCAAAAAACTGTACATCATCAATTATAAGCACGTCAATCAACTGATAGAAGTGAATAAAATCGTTGATGGCATTATTGCGGCTATGATCCTGGAATTGGTTGATAAACTTTTCGCTGCTTACATACAAAACCACTTTTCCGGGGTTCACCTTCTTTACATCGTTGCCAATGGCTTGTGCAAGGTGGGTTTTACCCAACCCTACGCCACCATATATCACCAATGGATTAAAAGAATTGGCACCGGGTTTTTCGGCCACAGTTTTACCTGCCCTGCGTGCTACACGGTTACAATCACCCTCAATCAAGCTGTCAAATGAATACACCGGGTTCAATTGAGGGTCAATCTGAATTTTTTTCAGCCCGGGTATAACAAACGGATTTTTCACAGGATTATTTACCACCAAAGGAAAGTCCATTACATGGTTGTTATAAATACGAATATTGTTCGCCGGAAGGTCCATGGTTTGCGGTTCGTGTTGATTATTGCCGCTATCCATCATTATCCGGTATTCCAACCTTGCTTCTTTGCCTAACTCTCTTTTGAGGGTTTTGGCAATGAGGTTGATATAATGTTCTTCAATATACTCATAAAAAAATTGACTAGGTACTTGAATCGTTAAAATTTTATTTTTTAACGATACTGGTTTAATGGGTTCAAACCAGGTTTTAAAATGTTGCCACTCTACAATGTCCTTAATTATATCAAGACAATTTTGCCAGACTGTATCACAGGTTTTAGTCATGCTATCAAGAGCAATTTATATGGAGTTAAGAATATTCTCAGTTGGTAATGTTCCCGCAAACGTTAAGCAATCTCAGCATGCAAAAAAAAAAGTTTGACAGGGCAGCGAATATCTATCCTTTCTGTTGAAAAAAAAATTTTTTAGTTACTTGTTTTTTCCGCAATGGTTACAGAATGGGCATTTAAAAGGTTTTTCTTTTTCACACCTTCAAAACTAAAATCAAGCCTTCCTAATCGCACACCTGCCCATCCTACCTGGTTTACAATCACATCACTGCCATTTTTATCCTTAAATACTGCGGGTTCATCAAGGAAAGTGTGCGTGTGGCCACCAATAATAAGATCTGTCCATTGCATTTCTTTTGCAATTAATTCATCGGAAATGGTATTACTCTCCCTGTATTTATATCCTAAATGGCTCAAACAAATTATAAAATCACATTTTTCTTTTTTCTTTAAAATTTCTGCAGTTTCATTTGCTTTCTGCACCGGATCCTGATAAATGGTTTTTCCATACAGATTTTCTGGCACCAACCCTTTTAATTTTATACCCAAACCATAGATTCCAATTTTAAGCGGACCTTTTTTTATAATCTTATAGGGTATGGCTTTTGATTCCATGGTTGTGCCTGTAAAATCATAATTGCTTACAATGCAGGGAAAATTGGCGTGTTGCATTTGTTTTGTAAAATTGTCAATACCTGCATCAAAGTCATGGTTGCCTATCGTACAGGCGTCGTAGCCCATGGCAGCCATCGCTTTTATTTCGGGTTCCCCATTGTATAGGTTAAAAAAAGGTGTACCCTGAAAAATATCTCCGGCATCCAATAATAAAACCTGTTCGTTATGTTTTCTTATTTGCTGAATCACCTGTGCCCGCGTAGCCACACCACCTAATCCCTGCATACGGCTTCCATCCATGGGAAAGGGTTCCAATCGACTATGTACATCATTCGTATGAAGTATAACAAGTCGCGTGGGTGGTTGTGCGGCCATGGCTTCGCTTAAGCCCAATTGCGAAGCTGCTAATGCCCCGCCTGCCATGGCTGTTTGTTTTAAAAAGTTTCGACGCTGCATAAATATTAATATTTTGTAGCAACTATTTTACGTTGCTGCTCATAATTAGTCGACTCTGATTACCCTTTCTCCGGTTGGTTTTCCTATTCCTTTGTTTTGTTTACCAAATTCCGAAACGTATTCGATTATTGCATCCCTCTGGAGGTATCCTATATTTTGTTGTACCAGCGTTTTTATTACGCTGTTATCATCTCCACCATTAGCAACATAGTCACTTGTGGCAATCGTATATTTTTGGGTGGAAATGAGCGGTTTCCCATTTACCAGTACGTTTGTCGCCTTTTTATCAGCAATGGTATAGCTGCCGCCCGAAACCGGCCAACCGCCACGCGATGCTATTTGGTCGAGGAAACCCTGCAATTGAACACCATCCATCTCTACCAATACCATCAGGTTATCAAAAGGCATTAATTCATAAATTTTTCCTTTGGTTATAGGTCCGGGTGTCAATTGGTTCATACGAATGCCGCCCGTATTCATAAAAGCCATATCCACTTGTTTCCCAAATTTTTTCTTTGCCATTTCAAGGTAGGCATCTGTCATAAAGCTGCCTAATGAACATTCGGGCCAACTTTTCGTAAGTGGCGAATCAAGATTTGCCAAAAAAATGTTCATGCTATTGTTTACACTATCGGCATAAGGTTGTAAAAATGCCTTCATGCCTGTTTGTTCGCCTTGTTTTGTGGCATCCATGCCATAGTTATAAACATTTAATTGCGTAGGGGCAAAATGTTTTGGACTGCAGGATACGGCAAAGCAGGCAATAAGTATATACAAAGACATCCGTCTTATCATAATAATCTCATTTAGTAATAGGTAGTGCGGAGAAAAGTGTGCCAATAGGAGAGACGGGCAAAGTACGCAAGTTTGCAACATGAATGAATACTGTTTTGCCTAAAAATTTTTCTGTTAAGCCGATTATTTTTCAAGGAGCTATTTTTGTGCTGTTTTTTGAGACAACTCTTTTAAAACAGCGGCAATTAATACCATTTTTATAAGTGTTTTTTTTTGCAGCTAATCTAATTTGTTCCATTTTAATAAATTGAAACCGGTTTTAAGGATAAAAGCCTTACACCTATGTCACAAGATATTTCACTTAAGTTGTTGCCTGCCGAAGTAGCAGATGATCAAATTCTGAGAAATTATATTGCCCGGGCTGCAGGAAAAGCCCCGGAAGAGGTAAAAGGTTACCATATTTTGCGCCAATCCATTGATGCAAGAGGCCGAACCATCTGGATCAATCTATTGGTAAAGGCATTTATTAACGAACCCGTTCAACCGCGCTTATTTAACAGTATTGAGTGGAAAGATGTACATGCTGCAGAAAAAAAGGTATTAATAATAGGCGCAGGGCCTGCAGGTTTATTTGCTGCACTAAAATGCATTGAACTTGGTCTGAAGCCGGTTATTCTCGAAAGGGGTAAAGATGTAAGGGCGCGTCGCCGGGATTTGGCAGCTATAAACAAACAAGGCGAAGTAAATCCTGAAAGCAACTACTGTTTTGGTGAAGGTGGCGCCGGTACCTACAGCGATGGTAAATTGTACACCCGCAGCAGTAAGCGGGGTAATGTGCAACGGATACTGCAAATCCTGCATCAGTTTGGGGCCAATGAAAATATTTTATTTGAAGCCCATCCGCATATAGGCACCAACAAGCTTCCCCATATTATTACCGCCATCAGGGAACATATACTTCAATGTGGTGGTGAAGTGCATTTTGAGCAAAAGGTAGTGGACTTTTTGGTGAAGGATGAAAAGGTGAAAAGTGTAAGAACGGCAGATGGTGTCGCATGGGATGCCGATGCCTTTGTGTTGGCTACGGGTCATTCTGCACGCGATATTTTTGAATTATTATATCAAAAGCATATTTTCATTGAAGCCAAGCCTTTTGCACTTGGGGTACGTATCGAACATCAGCAGTCGGTAATTGACAGTTGTCAGTACCATCTTTCTCCTTCAAAGGAAAATATTGCTGAATCACAACGCGGGCCATTTTTACCCCCGGCATCTTATTCGTTGGTACAACAGGTAGATGGACGCGGCGTATTTTCATTTTGTATGTGCCCCGGTGGCATTATTGCACCCGCCGCCACAGCGCCTGGCGAAATTGTGGTAAATGGGTGGAGCCCGAGTAAGCGCAATAATCCATATGCCAACAGCGGCATGGTAGTGGAAATAAAGCCGGGCGACTTGAAAGATCTTCCCGGTTTTGAAGCAATTACGGGTGTTTCGCCCACAGCGTTATCATCGCCATTGGGTATGATGTATTTTCAGCAATACGTAGAAAGGAAATCTTTTACAGCCGGTGGCGGGCGATTGGTAGCACCGGCACAAAGGGTAGAAGATTTTATTCAAAAGAAAACTTCTGCAGGTTTGCCCGATTGTTCCTATTTGCCTGGTATTACGCCTTCCGATTTATATGGTGTACTTCCAACTTTTGTGGCAGATACGCTTCGTGGGGGACTTATCACTTTTGGCCAAAAAATGCGCGGCTACCGAACCAATGATGCGGTTTTGGTAGCAACAGAAAGCCGCACATCGTCGCCCGTGCGCATTCCACGTGATGCAGGAAAGTTATATCATCCTCAAATAAAAAATCTTTATCCATGTGCGGAAGGCGCAGGCTATGCCGGTGGTATTGTAAGTGCAGCTATGGATGGAGAAAATGTGGTAAGTCAAATTGCGGCAACTTTTCTCATTCAGGAAGAGTAAATGGAAATTTACACTTTTGGTGTATTTGAAAAAAAGGTTTTTCACACCGAAAGTGATAACTGTACAAAGTTTGGGGCGATAGTCCTGTTTTTTTTGCAAGTTTGTAATATAAATGCTTCAATTGATACCAACCTTGAAGTAAAATACAATTCACTTTTTTGATTCACACAAAAACAAAGGGTTCATGGAAATTTTACAAGTAGAACATCTTAAAAAATATTTTGCTACCCAAAAAGCGGTGGACGATATATCGTTTAACATTAGCGAAGGCTCCATTTTTGGACTGCTTGGTCCCAATGGGGCGGGAAAAACCACACTGATCCGGATGATTACCGGCATATTTTTTCCCGATAGCGGAACCATTACACTGCGGGGTAAAAAGTTTGATCCCATTAATGATGTGCTGCAACTAGGCTATATGCCCGAAGAGCGTGGCTTGTATAAGAAAATGAAAATAGGCGAGCAGGCTATTTACTTAGCACAGCTAAAAGGGATGAGCTATAACGATGCCATGACCAATATTAAGGATTGGTTTGTACGGCTTGATATGCAAAGCTGGTGGAATAAAAAAGTGGAAGACCTGAGTAAGGGCATGAGCCAAAAGCTGCAATTTGTAATTACCGTGGCGCATCAACCCAAACTTATTATCCTTGATGAACCCTTTAGCGGTCTCGACCCGGTAAATGCCAACCTGATTAAGGATGAAATTTTCCGGCTCGCAAAAAATGGCGCGACGATTATTTTCAGCACGCACCGTATGGAGCAGGTAGAAGAAATATGCGACCACATCATATTGGTGAATAAAGGTCAGAAAATATTGGACGGAACCGTTCAGGCGGTTAAGCAAAGTTTTAAGGAGCATCTCTTCAGGGTAGGCGGACATACACTACCAGAACATATGCATACCCACATTTTCCAGGTAATGAAGCATAACCCGCAGGAAGTACTGGTAAAGCTCGGAGAAGGCATCAACAATAACGATGTATTGCGTCATTTTTTAGCGCAGGATGTACAAATTGAATCGTTTAATGAAGTATTGCCTTCGCTTAATGAAATCTTTATTAAACTGGTAGAAGGCACACCAAATGCCCGTGCATTTGAAACGGTAGCTAATTAAATTATTTTTTTAAAACGTTATCGATTATCCACACTATTAATAATATTTACGATGAATAAAACCTGGCTGATTATAAAAAGAGAATATCTTACCCGCGTAAAAAATAAAACATTTTTACTCAGTACCTTTTTAATGCCGCTGCTTTTTGTAGGACTTATTGCCGCGGTAGTTTTTATTACGGTAAAAAATAATAAGGAAGAAGTGGTAGCAGTGGCTGATAAAGAAGGCATGCTGAAAGATTATCTTGAACCACGCGAATCTTTAAAATTTGAGTTTATTGAAAATGCAGATACATCGTTGCTGCAGAAAAATTACACAGCGGTTTTGCTGGCACCAAAAAATGGCATCAACCAAACCGATAGGTACCAGATTTTTACGCGAAAAAATTTGAGTGTAAGTTCGGAAAGCGCTATCAGCAAACAAATTAATGAAGCAGTGCAAACCCGCATGATGACTACGGAAGGCGGACTTACCCGTTCGGCATATGATAGCATTAAAGCAATGGCAAAAACCGTAGCACTTGATAATAAAGTATTGGGTGAAGGGGAAGAAATAAAAGAAGGAAATTCCGGTGTAGCATTCGGTGTTGGTTATGGCGCGGCATTTCTTATTTACATCACCTTATTTTTATATGGTGCTATGGTAATGCGTGGTGTAATGGAAGAAAAAACCAATCGTATTGCAGAAGTTATTGTAAGTAGTGTAAGACCCACCCAACTGATGATGGGTAAAATTATTGGTATTGGCGCGGTAGGTGTAACACAGTTTATATTATGGATTTTGCTCATATTTATATTGACGAGTGGGCTAGGCATGCTGATTCCGAAAGATGTGTTGATGCAGGTGAACGATGCCAATCAGCAAATGAACCAAACCATGCCAAGTGCAGGCAATGGCGCTATCATGGCCTTGGCGAATGCACAGCAGGAATTAAGCACCGTTAACTGGCCGCTGATTATTGGTTGCTTCTTATTTTATTTTGTTTTTGGTTATCTATTTTATGCGGCCTTATTTGCAGCAGTGGGCAGCGCGGTAAACGAAGATCCGCAGGATGCGCAAAGCCTGATGTTCCCCATTACCATGCCTATCATTCTTGCCATTATCATAATGATTAATGCGATTAATCAACCGGAGAGTTCGTTGGCCACCTGGTCGAGTATGATTCCATTCTTTTCACCCATTGTAATGATGGCGCGTATTCCGTTTGGCGTGCCCGGTACGGTGCCTTATTGGCAACTGGGATTGAGTATGGCATTGCTCGTAGCCGGGTTTTTGTTAACTACTTGGCTAAGTGCTAAAATTTACCGGACCGCTATATTGATGTATGGTAAAAAAGTAACTGCGAAGGAATTTTGGAAGTGGGCGTTTAAGAAATCGTAAGCGATTATTTTCCATTAATATAGAAAGCTGGGAGGGAACTTTAAAAGGGTTTTCTCCCGGCTTTGTTTTTGAGTTTTTTTATTGAAAGTTTCACCTGTTTTTTAAACCAATTATGGATGAAAGGAGTTCTCTAAATCCCAGGTATTCCAACGAACCAATTTCTGTAATTCGATTTAAATGGAAAAAATGACTGGTGGTTGGGGATTCTCTCCTTAACAGATCGTAATCAATATTCACACTTAAAATAGTAATAAATTCAAAGTATTTTCTTCCTTTTGCCTTTTGATGACTCTTTTCTGCTTCTCCAATTCTATTGTGAATATTCGAAATGTCTGTCCCGCCTTTTATTTCTATAGAAACAAGGGGACGTTTGGCAGAAGGTAGCTCTTCATAAATTTCAATATCCGGATCTGATGAAAATTTTACAATAACCTTCCTGTTCGAATCATTTCTAAGGTGGATGATTGTTTCTGTCTCGGTTTCAACATTATCATTTGCAAATTCCCGAATTAAATCAAAAACCTTTTTTGTTGCAATGGAACCATATTCATTATTCTTTGATCCTCTAAACTGTGGTCCTAAGGTTAATAATTGTAATTCATGTAAGCTTGTCAAATTAATTTTATCCATACCATCTACTAATTCCTGTGCACTTACAATTAGGCTTGAACAAAACGGTTCTAGATTCGACTTTGCGTTTACAGATAATTTTCCACTTTCTTCCATGGATTTGAATTGCCCAAAAGGACCTTTCGAATAAAATTCTTTTTGAGAAAAGCCAAGAAGGAGTCTGTAGTAACCTAATAAAAATGGATTTGATTGTAAAACTGAAGGAACAGGAAATACAGTTTCCCCGCGAAGAGAAAAGCCAGCTAATTTGGATAGATGGGCACTATTAACAAATGCGTTTAGTTCACTATCAACCAGCGACAGGTCTATTTTCTTTATCGTTTTTTGTAAAGCTTCCCTAAAGTAAAGCAGCTTGCTATCCTTAAGCAAATAGAAAAAATTTATTTGCAGTTTAGGGGAAAGAGTAGGGAATGATTTTTGGCCTTCCATTTATTTATTCTTTTTTCTGCAATTTGAATATATTCTTCGTTCAATTCAATTCCATGGTATTTCCTGTTTAATTTTTCACACACCAAGCCAACAGTTCCAGCCCCAAAAAATGGATCCAAGATATAATCACCTTCCTGCGATCCGGCATTCACCATTGGCCTGATAAGTTCTTCAGGAAAAGTTGCAAAATGGGCTTCGGGAAAAGGTTCGGTATTTACCGCCCAAACAGTTCTTTTATTTCTATAATTTCCATTTACGGCCTTTTCTCTTATACTTTCAATGTCGTAATAGTAGTCTTCTGATTTTGAAAGCAAAAAAACGTATTCATGTGATTGCGTGGGTCTATCCTTCACTGATTCAGGTTGACAATTGGGTTTATGCCAAATAATATCGGACCTTAAATACCATCCATCATTTTGAAGTGCTAAGGCAACTCTCCATGGCACGCCAATTAAATCCTTTGGTTTAAGTCCTGCAGGAGTTGGGGGTCTGTATGACATACCTCTTGCCGGATTTTTTTTATCATCTGCCCTCCAGGTTCTATTGCCGCTTGTGTATGAATCACCAAGATTTAACCACAAGGTTCCATTTTCTTTAAGCTTATTACGAAGTACAGAAAAAATTTCGACCAAATCTTTTATAAAATCATTGAGGTCATCTTCAGCACCAATTTGTCCATCATAGCCATAATCTCTTTTCCCCCAATAGGGTGGACTAGTAATAATGGTTGCATAGAAATCATTTGGGAGTGTATGAATTACATCTCGTGTATCTCCATGGAAAATGGTTGATTGCTCAATAGAAGGAACCAAGGGAATATCGAAGGAATCTATCATTTTTGGAGAAAACTTTTTTGCTAAATTAGTTGGCAATATCCACAAACTTAGAAAAAGTTTTCAAACAATCTTCCCAAAGTTCTTTTACCACTTCCCCTGCCGGTTTCATTTCCTTTATCAGCGCGCTCACTTGTCCAATTTCAAGTTCACCTTCTTCCATATCACCTTCAAACATCCCCTTTTTGGCACGAGCTCGACCAAGTAGTTGCGTGAGTTCTTCCTTCGTTGCACCGCGGGTTTCCGCTTCATAAATTTCATGGAAAAATTTATTCTTAAGGAGTCGAACCGGGGTTAATTGTTTGAGGGAAAGATGTGTATCGCCTTCTCCTGCCTGCATAATGGCTTCCTTAAAAGCAAGATGCGAAGATGCTTCGGGGGTAGCAACAAACCGGCTGCCTACCTGCACGCCTGATGCACCAAGGCAAAGCGCCGCAGCTACCTGCGCACCGGTTGCAATGCCACCTGCTGCTATTACCGGAATGGTTACAGCATTTACCACGGCGGGTATCAGTACCATGGTAGTGGTTTCTTCGCGGCCATTATGCCCGCCGGCTTCAAAACCCTCGGCTACCACTGCATCGCAACCTGCATCCTGCGATTTTTGCGCAAACTTGCTGCTGCTTACCACATGCACTACTTTTATGCCGTGTTGTTTCAGCAAGCCTGTCCAGGTTTTGGGGTTGCCGGCGCTTGTAAAAACAATGGGCACTTTTTCTTCGATAATAATCTGAATGTGTTTATCAATATCGGGATACAACAGCGGTAGGTTTACGCCAAATGGTTGATCCGTAGCGGCTTTGCATTTTTTAATATGCTCGCGCAAAATTTCGGGGTACATGCTACCGGTGCCAAGCAGGCCAAGTCCGCCTGCATTGCTAACGGCACTTGCGAGTTTCCAGCCGCTTGCCCATATCATGCCGGCTTGAATGATGGGATAGCGGATGGAGAAGAGTTGGCAAATGGGATTGTTGTGCAAAATGTGTATTTTTGAAAGTACAAAACAAGCAAAAAATAATCATCTATGACACTTCATGAGAATATTAAACAACTGCCCATCGAAGAAAAGGCTGCCATTTTTATTGAATTGCAGGATGATGAGGAACTTGTTGCTTACTTGAGCATTAAAAAAAATGAACAATGGCTGCGGCGGCAGCTAGCGATAAGAGAAGGAAAAATACTAAATGGAGATGCACAGTTTACTACCCGGGACCATCTAAACAAGCAGTTGGCAGCGAAATATGAAGTTTGAAATTTTAAAATTAAACTATTTCGATGATGAAGTATTGGCAGTATCTGCTGACTATTTTGCGATTTCCCCTAATATTTCTAAAAGGTTTGATAAAGAGATAAATTATGCTTTAGATAAATTAGTGGAAAACCCATTGGCCTATTTTAACATTGACATAAAACCCTACAGGCGAATTATAGTTCGTTCTTTTCCGTTTGCCATCATTTATCGGGTAGAAGGTAATTTGGTTTATGTAATGTTGCTGTTCCCCTTGAGGGACGATCCTGCAAAACTCTTTAAACAATTAAATCAGTAACTGAAAGTGTATTCTTCAAAACCCGCAATTATGTGAGATCGCGAGTTTCCAGCCGCTTGCCCATATCATGCCGGCTTGTATAATGGGGTAGCGGATGGAGAATAGTTGGCAAATGGAGTTATGATTCATGTCGCAAAAATTTGAGCATTTCTGAATGAATAGGATGAAAGGTTATTCGCAATATAAACTAAATATCAGATGCAGCTAACCATTCTTCCGCAGTATAAACCGGCAATACAGGTAATGCTAATTTCTTTAATTTTTTATCCGACGAAATAAATGCATCGAGGCGATGAGCTAATGCTGAGTAGTATTGCAACGCATCTTCTACATCATTGATAGAGGAGTGAATAGCAAGCAAAGCAGTTTCGTGGGAACAATCAATGATTGTTACCTCATTAAGCAATGCGCCAAATATTTGTTTGGTTTGTGCTTCGGAATAATGCCGCTTTGTGTAATAAGATGCCACATGCAACACAGCGGGTGTAGTATATAATTTTGCCGTACCGTTTATGCCTGCTGTTAGTATGCGCGAAGCCTGAATAAAACCCTGCCGCTGAAGGGTTATATCAAGCACTACGTTGGCATCTAAAAACAACTTAGAAACCATATTTCGCCTTGTTTGCTTCCAAATAACTTTCAGTGGAATATAGTTCGGTATTACCTATAGGCTTTGGAAGGGTTTTTATAATATCGAGCACATTTTGTTTTTTAGGTTGCTGCCGGCTCACTAATTTTCTTAAACTATCTTCAATTAGGTTTGAGAGTGAAGTGTGGTTCTCTTCTGCATAATGTTTGGCTTGCTCCACAAGGGATTCATCAATGGTAATATTCAGCCTGCTTTTCATTTTGCGATATTTACTGACAAATATACGCATAATTATGAAACATGCGCATATTGATGGCTTATAAAAACTATGGATTTTTATTTTCTGAAAACTGCGGAGTGTTATTCCACTATGTTGAAATGCCATTTAACTGTGCAAAATCATTTACCCCCCCCCCCCCCCCCCCCGCAGCATGAAGCATTTCCAACAATTTTTCTATTTGTGCTTCTTTTTGAGCTAGTTGTCGTTTCAGGTTTGCTATTTCTTCATCCTTCCCATCTTGCTGTCGTTGCGTGCCAAATACATCTCCGGTGCATATAACAATGGGTTGATGGTTGATAAGGTCAGCTACAGGTACACTCAGCAACCCGGCAATGCATGACAGTTCGGATGTTTTTAAAGGTTGCTGACCAGATTCAATCCTGGAATAGGCTTCTTGCCTTATACCAAGCTTATCAGCCATATACTTTTGTGTGTATCCAAGGGAAAGGCGTAGAATTTGGATTTTGGTTTCGGTCATACATTTGAATTTGGGGTATCTGAAATTTGAATTCAAAGTATGTTTCCACAAACAAGCAAATTGTAACCTAAGAAAATGTTAAAGGCACGGATTTTGGTAAATTATATTTAATTGCCGAATTAGTGCATAAAATATGTGGGGAATTGCATAAAGTATGTAATGAAAAATTTTGTATTGAAATGATTGATTACCATTTTTGATAAAATCTTTTTTAAATCACCTTGCATTGCAAAACCAATTATTCCATATTGCCCATAAACTTTTGCGTAAAAATGGCTTTGGCTTTGCACCCGATATTTTAAAGCAACAATTGCTTTCTCATCCTGACTTTCCATCGCTAGCGGCATTCAGTGATACATTCACTGGTTTAGGTATTGAGAATTTGGCTTTTCAATTGCAACCAACTGATTTAGATTCATTAGAGCAACCATTTTTAGCAGTTCTGGAAAATGAAGGAGCAGAACAATTGGTTTATGCGGAACCAACTGCCAATAACCACGTATGGGTGGACGATGGGCAAAAACAACAGCGCTGGGATAAATCCTACTTTTTAAAAGTTTGGGGCGGCAGGCTATTAGCTGTTGAAGCTAATGTTGAAAATAGAAGGACTATAAAGGAATCAGTTAGAAGAAACATGAGCATGTTTTTTCTTCCATTGGTTTTAATTGGATTTTGCATTTTGTGGTTTAATATTTCATCTTTGGGCTTTTGGCAATGCTTATTAAGTATGGCAGGGATATGGGTTGCAATTGCATTATGGCAAGCCGAACATGGAAATGCTGTATTATTGAAATTTTGTAACATTTCTGCAGGCAGTAGTTGCGAAGCAGTTCTTAAATCTCCTGCAGGAAAATTATTGGGAAAGCTACCTTTAACGCTTGTAGTATTCACTTATTTTTCATGGCAGACCATAAGTTGGCTACTATGGAAGGATGTCGGTGCTATATGGATTCCATTTATACAATTATTGGTGCTTCCTGTTACCATGTACACTTTATGGCAGCAGGCATTTGTAATTAAAAAATGGTGTCCGCTTTGTTTGGTAGTAACCGGAATACTCTGGATACAAGCGCTTATTTCAATTATTTATTTCATATTTTACCCGCAGGATTTAGTATTGAATGTTGAAATTTCACAAGTGCTTATACATACCTTTTTAATTTTGCTGATAACCCTTGGAGCACTTCAATTGCAAAAAGCAATCGGTACCTATACAAAGCAGGAACGGTTGTTTATAGAAAACTTAGCCTTTAGGCGAAACTACCATTTATTCTTACCCTGGTACAAAGGGCAGGAACCTATTCCTGATACGTTGGATAAGGTGCATAAAGGCATTCAAGTAAATGGAAAAATGTCAACCATTCAACTAATTGTAATAACCAATCCTTTATGTGAAGCATGTCAAAGAATCCATCCTGTTTGGGAGCAATTAATGGATAAATATCCCGAAAAAATCAGCATCGAGTGGCGGTTTTGTGTGCCCGCTGACCATTTGAACGATCCACGGACGATGATTTCCGCATGGCTGCTCAAACAATGGATAGATGATGCAGAAAGAGGTTTAGCTGCATTAAATGAATGGTATCACAAACCCAGTTTGCATCATTTTGATAAGCTACGGATACCCAAAAAAGAATTGGAAACTATGCTTCCAAACTTACAAGCACAATTTGGTTGGTGTAAAAAGAATGATCTTACCCAAACGCCCTTACTGCTCGTAAATGGCAAGCGCTTTCCCAATTGGTATATGCAGGAGGATATTACCCACTTTATTGATAACTTGATGGATATCGAAGAATATTCCCATACTAACATCCGAAATGAAAGGATGGACTACCACGGTGTTATGCTAGCTGACACATAAACAATCATTTTTTTTAAAATTTAAAAGCAAAAAATTATGCTTAAAACATTAAAAAACTTACAAGGAGTAAGCGTGTTGACCAAGGAAGCTCAAAAGAAAATTTCTGGTGGAACCGGATGTTCCCTTACATACCAAGACTCATCCGGGGCCTGGCATACAGAGCAAGGTTCTTGTGCAACAGCACAATATTCTCCGTTCGGCTCTACTATGCACGTTCCATATTGCCATACATCTTCTCATACATCACCATCAAATCTTTCATCAAACGGAGGTGTTAGTAAATGCGGAGCACCATATGCCACAATTTTTTAATTTAAATCGAAGTGGAGAGTGATTTACTATTTTTTCATTCTCCACTTTTTAAATATAAAAAATTTTAAGATTATTTTCGGAAATATTTTTTTTCTATGAAGATTAAGAGCATAGCAACTATTTTGTTTTCTATTTTTTTGTTTTGTGGTTGTGATATTCATAAGGATACAAAAGTGATTGAATTGAAAACATTAAAAATACAAGCTGATTCAGTATTTTTGGTTGATGCTTATGATTGGGAAAATCCAATACATTTCGCAAAAAAAAATGGTAGTAAATATACTTTTTATTTGGATGAAAATTATTCTAAACTTCAACTATTTAGTTTAGGATATTATGATAGTAAAAGGAAAATAAAGTTACTTGAGTATAAGAATGCTGTTTTAAGTGCAGATACAATTAAGTATTTAGAATCTGGTTTTTTTCTAGATACATCAAAGATTGTAATTGAGGATACAGATTCCCCATCTCCATACTTTACTATACAATCTGGGAATGAAACTAGGGCTTTTTTTAGAACACAAATGACAAATTTTGGCTATTTTTCATTATCAGACACCATAAAACAGAAAAAGCAACTCAATGAATATTTAAATATTATTGCTGAAAATCCTAAATCAAGCTATCTATTATCAATACTTGAAAAAAGTGCTTCGTCAATGCCACCAAGAGATGCAATTGAATTACTTGAAAGTTTTGATATTTCTTTAAGAAATGGGATTCAATGGAAGAGAGTTAATGGATATTTCATGAATAGGTCTGAAAAGATTGTGAAATCAATGAAGATATTGCAGGATAAGGGAGGGGACTTACACAGTATTTTTAACAAGGAGGCCAAATTAAATATGGTAGTCTTTTGGGCAACTTGGTGTGCACCTTGCATAAAAGAAATTCCAATTTTAGAAGAAATTGATATAAAATATAAGGATAAGGGTTTGTGTGTAATTAGGGTATCAATTGATAATGATAAGCAAAAATGGATTGATTTTGCCGGATGGGAAAATTGGGATTGTCCAAATTTAATTGCAAATGAGGAACAGTTAAAAAGGATTATCACTCATACTAAAATTGAATCTATTCCTTATGTAATATTTTTAAACAACAATGGAGTAGTGCTATATGAATTCATGGGATTATCAGAATCGTCTGGTTTGGATTATGAAGATTTTATCAAGAAAAATTTACTAAAAGAATCTAAAAAATAGCTGGTAGTATATTTTAAAAAAAAAATTTAAAATTTAAGCAGAGTAATAGTATGGACAGTAGTAGTGTATTCCTTAACATGGTAGTTTATCATTACGGGTACAAGGAATTTGTTAGTTGTGGGATAAGTAATTTTGAGTTAGGTATGGAGGGTAATAATATTTTCGGGTTAAATATGGTTTCAGAGCAAATGGGTTTGAAAAAATTTGTAGTATTTCAACTGAAATGTTAATGAGTGAAGTCCATTTTGACCATCATCCACAGGGAGCAGAATCATTTTGTACTGGTAAACACGCAAAGCGTTATCAAGAAGATAGTGGCTGCCGATTCTCACACGATGATTTGTGTATTCGCGAAAAGAGTTTGAAAAGAAAGTGGCGAGATGAAATTTCCAAAAACATCATCCAGGCACAAGGGATGAATTATCAAGGTGTTATGCTAGCTGACACATAAACAATCATTTTTTTTAAATTTAAAAGCAAAAAATTATGCTTAGAAAATTAGAAAGCTTACAAGGTGTAAGCGTGTTGAGCAAGGAAGCTCAAAAGAAAATTGCAGGCGGGGTGGGTACATGTGCTTATTACCTGCCACATGGCAGTGCCACAGGAGGCCCAATTGTTACATATAATGTACCAAGAAGCGAAGCAGAATCTTGGGCTTCCCAAGGTGGAGGTAACTGGTGTTGTGATAGCTGTAACTCAGCATCATGGTATCACCAATCTGTTGTGCAGCCTTAAGTGAGAAATAGAGACTATCTCAAAACCTTGAGATAGTCTCTATTAAATTTAATTGAGATGGAGAAAAATTAATTTATCCAAATCCATTTGCCAGTAAATTATTATTGATTCAGCCATTTTAAAATTTTTATTACATGTATCAATTAACTTATCTATTCCTCATTGTTTTTATATCATGCCAGGAGAATCTAAGTACTAATCCAGAGATAGAAATAAATGACGTATCAAAAACTTCCAATTCCATTTTTGTAAAAGGTGATGGAAAAAACATCTTTCCCTTGGTTACCGCCGATCCAAACGACTACAATAGAATGACAACCTACTTTGTTATCGATTCGTCAGAATTTAAAGAAATTAAATTAGATCGAAATAAATATTGCTTCTTTTATTGTGGAAATGATCTTACTCCCTATTTATTGCAGGCAGAAGACTCATTAGACATCTCCGTAATTAACGGAAATGGAAAAATAAAGACATTTAATAATGATTTGAAAAGGGATAAAGAGATTGATTATTTCCGAAACGCAATTTTGGCTGGCATTCCTTTAATTTATCATGAAATCAGAAATTTTCAAGGTGATTTTTTAGTTAAACCAAATTTTTCAATTAAAACTTTCAAATTAATTGAAGAGAAAATCAACAATTTTAACAAACTCGAATTTAATGCAAAGAGCTACTCACCAGAAATGATGTATTACTATGCTACATATACTCATTTTAATCTTTTGTCAAAAGCATTGATGTTTGGAGATGAAGAACTGAAAGAAATGATTTATCTTAAAACCCCGTTAAATTCATTTAAGTTGGATAGTCTGAACATTGATAATATTGGTTATAGGGGATTTATTTACCAATACTGTAAAAATTTAAAAAAAGATAATGCTTTGTATGATGATCTAATTACAAGTGATGCTTATCAATTATTTGAATTCATGGAGTTAATTAATGGGAATAAAAAAATTCCAATATCCAATGAAGAATATGCATCGCTTAATTCTAACATTAAATTACAGTATGATGCGTATTTGCAAACAAGAAATTCGGATAGGATTATAAGTTCTCCAGAATCTAATCAGGTGCAAACCATAAATGGTGATTTTAAAGATTTTGATGATATATTAAAAAATGGACGAGTAAAATTCATAGATTTTTGGGCATCATGGTGTGCTCCTTGCAGGGCAGAAATGCCAGCATCAAAGGTTCTAAAAAATAAATATCTTGAAAATGAGATTGATTTTGTATTTCTTAGTATAGATAAAAATTTATCCGCCTGGAAAAAAGCTAGCGATTTCGAAAACCTTTCATCTATTGAATTTAATTATCTAGTAAATGATCCTAAGCAATTAAGTTTCCTAAGCAATATTAAAATTAGCACTATACCACGGTATATGATAATTGGTGGAGATGGTAGCATAGTTAATGCAAATGCAGCATCCCCTTCAAGTTCAAAATTAATTGAACAGTTAAATGTGGCGTTGAAAAAGAAGGGATAAATGTCCAAATTGATATATCTAAAACAAAAATCCCTGATAGATTGTGGCCCAACCTGTCTACACATGGTTCATCGTTATTATGGAGGTATATATGACTATGCGTTTATTTTTAAACAGTTTCAACTGGATAAAGATGGTACCAATTTATATGGCATTAGCCAAGCTGCTGAATATTTGGGTTTTAAATCTTTGTCTGTAAAGCTTACCATTGAAAAACTATTAGACGAAGCCCCTTCACCCGCCATCCTCCATTGGGATCAAAACCATTTTGTAGTAATAACCCCGCAAAGCAATCTTAAGAAGATAGTGGTAGCTGATCCTGCACATGGTAAATTAGTTTATTCCCGCAAAGAGTTCGAACAGAAATGGATACAAAATGGTGGCGATACCGGCATTGCATTATTACTTGAGCCAACTGCCGCCTTTTATGAGCAAAAAATGGAAGTTGAAGTAGGCAAAAGCCAAAAACCGGGTTGGGGTTTCCTTTTAAAATATGCCCGGCCATTCAGGCGGTATTATGTGCAATTAATTATTGGCTTGCTCATTGGCACCCTGCTTCAGGTAGTTGTTCCTTTTTTAACCCAAAGCATTGTAGATGTGGGCATTCAAACCCGTAACCTGCATTATATTCAGCTTATCCTTTTTGCTCAATTGTTTTTGTTTGCCGGGCGTACTGTGGCTGAGTTTATCCGTTCGCAATTGCTGTTGTTTATTAGTACGCGGCTCAACCTGAGTATCCTGAGCGATTTCTGGGTAAAGCTCATGAAGCTGCCCATTGCTTACTTTGATGTAAAACAAACAGGTGATACGCTTCAGCGCATTGGCGACCATCATCGTTTACAAAATTTCATTACGGCTTCTTCGCTCAATACGCTTTTTAGCATGTTCAGTCTTGTGGTGTTCAGCATTATCCTGCTTGGCTATCATGGTACGGTGTTTTTGGTGTTTGCCGCGGGTAGTTTGCTGTATGTAGGATGGATTGTTCTTTTTTTGGCAAAGCGTAAAAAATTAGATGTGCTGCGCTTTGGGTTGTCGGGTAAAGAAAATACGGCTACCATGCAATTGGTACAGGGCATGCAGGAAATTAAGCTCAACCAATGCGAGCTGAACAAGCGCACCGAATGGGAAGGGCTACAGGCAGGCTTGTTTAGTTTACAATTCAAAATGCTTTACCTCGGTCAGTACCAACAGGCAGGTGCCTTTTTTATTAACGAAGGCAAAAACATCCTGATTACATTTTTTACCGCAACCGCCGTGCTTAATGGGCAGTTAACCTTGGGGGCAATGCTTGCTATCCAATACATTGTAGGGCAGCTAAACAGCCCTGTGGAGCAATTGATTGGTTTTATACAACAGGCACAGGATGCAAGGCTTTCGCTGGACAGGATTGGCGAAATACATGCGTTGCCCAATGAAGATGAAGGGAAAGATTCCTTACAGAAGAATGGCTTTTCCCAGAACGGAACAGAACCTAAGCCTGTAATGGCACTTGAACTTGATGGGGTAAGCTTTGCCTACCCCGGTGCAGGCAATGAGGAAGTGCTCCGTAATATTTCGCTTTCCATACCGGCAGGAAAGGTAACGGCCATAGTAGGGATGAGTGGCAGCGGAAAAACTACCCTGTTGAAACTCCTGCTCATGTATTATCCCGGCTACAGAGGCAATATATTATTACAGCACGAGTGGGGCCATTCTACAAGCTTTGCGCATCTGCATGCAGGCGACTGGCGCAGTCGTTGTGCCGCAGTGCTGCAGGATGGTTTTATTTTTAATGACACCATCGCCGGCAACATAGCCCCTCAGGATGAAAAACCAGAAAGGGAAAAGCTATTGCAAGCTTGTCGCATTGCCAATATATTATCCTTTGTGGAAAGCTTGCCCAATGGTTTTCATACCAAAATTGGTCCTGAAGGTACAGGCATCAGCCAAGGGCAGCGGCAGCGGATTTTAATAGCAAGGGCGGTATATCGTAATCCGGTTTTTTTGTTTTTTGATGAAGCCACCAATTCGCTGGATGCCAATAACGAAAAGGAGATTCTCGAACAATTGGAACAATTTTTTTATGGACGCACCGTAGTGGTTGTAGCCCATAGGTTAAGTACCGTTATCAATGCCCATCAAATAATTGTGCTTCATCAGGGTACTATTGCCGAAGTGGGCAACCATTCTTCGCTTACTGCGCAAAAGGGCCGTTACTACGAACTGGTACGAAATCAACTCGAATTGGGCAAATCTTAATCTCTCCATGAGCATACCGGCAACCAATCATTTCTCCCCCCATTCTTTTCAGCAGCGTCCGGGCTTTTTGGTGCGTTGGGGTCTAAGCCTGTTTGCAATGATTATGCTGTTAGCCGGGGTTGTATGCTGGTTTATTCAATATCCTGAAATGGTGCGATGCAAAGCAAGATTGACCGGAGAAAATATGCCACGTGAAATAACTACCCGTACAGAAGCAAGATTAACAAGCATTCTGGTAAGGGAAAACGATACAGTGCAAACCGGGCAATTGCTTGCTGTGCTGCAAAGTATTGCCAACCCACATGCTGTTTTGCAACTTGAGCAATTGAGCGATACCTTATCAACGCATTTTCAAAAGAGCCAAATTGGAGACATCGTACAGGCATTCAATCAGTTTCAAACTTTTTCATTATCACAGCACGATGCATTGGGCGAAGTTCAGGGTTCATTTCAGCAGTTTATGCAGGCTTATATTGCGTTTTGTAGTTATCATGGCAATGGCTTTTATGGCCGCAGGCAAAAAATGATACAACGGGATATCGTTTTTTTAAATCAACATGAAAAGTGGCTGCAACAGCAGGAAATACTGATGCAGGAAGACATAAAATTGGCGGGCGAAAATTTTGAAGCATACAAGCGTATGGCCAATGAAAAAGTAATAGCCCCGGTGGAATATCGCAATGAAAGTGCCAAATACCTTTCAAAGAAAATGATGCAGCCCCAATGGGAAAGTGGCATGGTAGATAATCTTTCGCGAAAATGGGAAAAAGAAAAAGAATCCTTTCAAATGGCCGAAGATACCCGAACCCAATACCGCCTTTTTATTCAGGCACTTCAAACCCTTAGGGCCGATATTGCGCAGTGGAAGTTCCAGTTTTTGTTGGTATCACCGGTTAATGGCACTTTTTCTTTTTCATCCTTTTTTGCTGAAAATCAAATGCTGAAAACGGGTACTTTATTGGGTTGGGTAAGTACACCACATGTCGCCTGGTATGCCGAGTTAGTCATACCTCAGTATAATTTTGGCAGGGTGGCGCTACACCAACAAGTGTTGTTACGCCTGCCTGCTTATCCGCATGAACAGTTTGGTATGTTGCAGGGCACCGTTAGTGAGATTAAGCCAATTGCTACCGATAGTGGTTTTTTGGCGCGTGTAATACTTCCCCGCTCTTTACAAACTACTTTCCGCCAACAAATAGCCTTTCGCGAAGGCCTGCTTGCAGAAGCCGATATTATTACCGCCAATCAAAACCTGATAGAACGTTTTTATTGGAATGCGGTAAGAAACCTGAGGCGATAAATAGGTTTTTTCAAAATACCCACTTCACGGTATTATTTTCCATGTAGTTTCTGCATATTTTGCACTATGCGCGAAATATCATCCGTATCTAAAATTTCATTGGTTAAGGCCATTACGCCCAACACCCATAATATGTTGAGTTGGATGCAGGCTTTGGTTATGATCGCAGGTTTGTTTTGGTGGGGATGGTCGCCCTTAATGGTGGTAATGGCTTATTTCTTCGAAACCATCATCATAGGCGTCATCCATATGGTGAAAATGGCGATTGTGCTTAGGTGGGGTGATGCGCAAAACCGGGAGGAGCAAACCAATCCGAAGGAATCGTTACATCATCCGGGGGTTATTTTGTTTTTTATGGTGCACTATAACATGTTTGTAGCAGGGCAATCCATATTCATATTTTCTTTTTTCTCAAATAAAGTACCTGCATTCAGCAGTGCGTTTAATATTTTCGAAAATTATGGATGGTTGTTCAGGCAGCAGGAATTCGTACTGCTTTTTGCCATACAGGGAGTTACGCAACTTGCATACTTAATCCGTAATTGGCTGTTACCCGCCAAATACAAGGAGCAAACTATGCAGGCCATGTTTATGCAACCTTATCTGCGGATATTTATACAACAGTTTGCTACCATTTTTGCAGGGTTCTTTTTTATTTTTATGCAATCGGGCATGGCGGCGGCCATGCTATTAATCTTGCTCAGGCTTATGGTAGATTGCTTATTGGTGGCTGCGCGTTATCATGAAAAAACGAAGGAAAAATTGGTCACCATCATGCTCAAAAATGAGAAGGATGGCTCAACTGATGCAAAAAAGATGGTTGATAGTTTTCTGGACCAGTAAGATTTTTACCCAAAATCAATCTCTGTATTATCCCCAATATTCAGATTCCTGCTTAAGCCTTTTACACTTGCATCGCTGCCGATAAGGGAATTATCAAGCACCACTTCGTACAGGCTTGTGTAGGAACCAATAATGCTGTCGCGGATAATGGAGTAGTTTACCGTGGTATTGCTGCCAATAGCTACATGCGGGCCAATAATGGCATTTTTAATATTACACCCGGTTCCTATGCTAACCGGCGGAATAATAATAGTATTTTCAAAGGCGTGGCTAACCGGGTTGGTATTTCCGCCAAATTTTTTCAGCAGGGTAGCATTGCTTTCGAGCAGGGTTTCTTTTTTGCCGCAATCGAACCAGTTTTTTACCCTGAAGGCTTTAAACGTAGCGCCTTTGTCAATCATGCATTGTAAGGCGTCGGTTAAATTATAGTCACCATCATTGCCGGTGAGGCCATTTACCATTTGCGAAAGGCATTCAAATAATAGGTCGCTATCTTTTATTTTATACAAACCTACAAGCGCCATATTGCTTTTGGGAATCGCAGGTTTTTCTACCACACGGTCAACCATATCGTCAACTCCAAGTTCAGCTACACCAAACAGGCGTGGGTCGTCCACCTTTTTTACCCCCAACATATTGTAGGGGCTGTTTACGATTTCGCGCACATCATATTCGCAAATGGTATCGCCAAGTACCACCATTACCTCATCGTTCTGAATAATTTCGTGGGCAAGTTTTACGGCATGACCCGTTCCCTGGCGCTCATTTTGGTACACAAAGTGCGTGGTAAGGTGGGGATAGGCATGTTGTACGTAGTCGTGAATTTTCTCACCAAGGTATCCCACAATAAAGACAAATTCGCGTATGCCTGCTTCCTGTAACTGATCCACGATAAAACTTAAAATGGTTTTACCAGCAATGGGAATGAGTGCTTTTGGTTGCGTATATGTATGCGGACGAAGTTTGGTGCCTGCGCCGGCAACCGGTATAATTGCTTTCACTTTTTTCTATTTATAACCGTTTTTCAGGTGAATGAATACAAAAAACAACTGCAAACAGTAAAACGTTGAATCAGGAAACGAATGTGTTAGGAAAAGTAAGAACAATTGTTGCGTGTGTGCCTGCAGAAATCAACCCTAGCTTAAAAACGGAGAGCGAAAGTACAGTAAAAACAGCATGCCTTACCTGAAATCATATAGATTTCAAGCCTTTTATAATTAAAAATGTGGTTGGCCGAAAGGAGAATAGCGAAGCATTATGTGCCTAATCCACAGGTTAAAATGGATAAGTGATGAAAACTGAAGCCTAATTACCTACTTTATTTCCCCACAATAAAAGGACAGATTTTGTTTATATTCCAAAAAGTATATTTTTGCCCACTATAAAAATTACTATCATGAGCGACATCGCAACAAGAGTAAAGAAAATCATCGTTGACAAATTGGGCGTAGATGAGGCTGAAGTAACGCTCGAAGCTTCATTTACCAACGATCTCGGCGCCGATTCATTGGACACCGTTGAACTCATTATGGAATTCGAAAAAGAATTCAACATTTCTATCCCCGATGAGCAAGCTGAAACGATTACTACCGTAGGTCAGGCGATAACCTACCTGGAAGAACACGCCAAGTAAGACTATCTTCATTTAACGTATCAGGGAACACACCGTGAAGTTTTTCGTGGGGTGTTCCCCTTTTTACCTTACTTCAGCTTGCAAGTAATATGGAATTAAAACGCGTAGTTGTAACCGGCATTGGTGCGCTTACCCCAATTGGTAATACACTTGAAACCTACTGGCAAAGCCTTTTGGAAGGGAAAAGTGGTGCAGCACCCATCACCTTGTTTGATGCTTCGAAGTTTAAAACCCGTTTCGCCTGCGAGCTTAAGGGATACGACCCACTTAACTACCTTGATCGTAAGGATGCCCGCAAAATTGACCGTTACTGTCAATTGGCGCTTGCTGCTTCCGACGAAGCGGTAAGACATGCCGGAATTACGGCTGATAATATTAATCCCGATCGTTCGGGTGTAATATCAGCAAGTGGAATTGGCGGTCTTATTACTTTTCAGGAAGAGATCATGAACTTTGCAAAAGGCGATGGAACCCCGCGTTTCAATCCCTTTTTCATTCCCAAAATGATATTGGATATTGCTGCAGGGCAAATGAGTATGCGTCATGGATTTCGTGGTCCCAACTTTGCCGTAACAAGTGCCTGCGCATCGAGTACCAATGCTATTGGCGTAGCTTTTGACCTGATACGCATCGGAAAAGCCGAACTTATACTTACCGGGGGCAGCGAAGCCGTTATCAGTGAAGCGGGTGTTGGTGGTTTTAATGCCATGAAGGCCTTAAGCGAGCGTAACGACAGCCCCGAAACAGCAAGCCGACCCTATGATAAAGACCGTGATGGCTTTGTAATGGGAGAAGGTGCTGGTTTACTGGTAATTGAAGAATTGGAACATGCCATTCGTCGCGGTGCTAATATTATCTGCGAAATTGCAGGTACTGGTGCTAGCGCCGATGCTTACCATATTACAGCCCCGCATCCCAATGGATTAGGTGCTAAAAATGTAATGATTGCAGCATTAGCGGATGCGGGCATGAGGCCGGAAGACCTGGATTACATTAATACCCACGGTACAAGTACGCCATTGGGCGATGGTGCCGAAGTAAAAGCCATTCAGGATGTATTCGGCGAACATGCCTACAACATGAATATCAGCAGTACCAAATCTATGACCGGGCATTGCCTTGGCGCAGCCGGCGTAATTGAAGCGATTGCATGTATTCAGGCAGTGGTTCATGATATTGTTCCGCCTACCATCAACCATTTCACGGATGATCCTGAACTGGATTCCAGGTTGAATTTCACTTTTAATCAACCACAAAAACGCACCGTTCGTGCTGCCCTCAGCAATACATTTGGCTTTGGCGGACATAACGCCTGCGTTATTGTGAAGAAATATGTACCTTAATTCATGGTTATAGCCAAACTCATTTGCTGCGTTCAGGTTCAAACCATCCTAATCCGGAAAACCTGATATCGTGAATTTTATTCAATCCCTTTTCGGCGCTGAAACCCAAAAGCAAGCTTACAAAAGAGCTGTTGTGGAGGTCTTGGGGCTGAAACCGGGCAATATAGATTTGTACACCATTGCGCTTAGCCATCGCAGCATGCGCGATAATCCCGAAGAAAATAACGAACGTCTTGAGTACCTGGGTGACGCAATTTTAAGCGCCATCGTTGCCGATTACCTGTTTATGCGTTATGCCAAAAAAGGCGAGGGTTTTCTCACCGAAATGCGCAGCAAGATGGTAAACAGGCAAAAGCTGAACGATATTGCCATAAAAATGGGCATCAAAAAAATTACCCATTTCAACAAAATTGACAGTTCACTCAAGAACAGCCAGATTTTTGGTAACACGCTCGAAGCCCTTGTAGGTGCGGTTTACCTGGATAAAGGCTACCGCAAAACCCACAAATGGGTGGTAAAAAATATCATTATTCCCTACATGTTTATTGAAGACCTTGAAGGGTTGGATATTAACGTGAAAAATAAACTGATCGGTTGGGCGGGTAAGCAAAACAAGAGTATAGAATTCGAAACCCTCGAAGAAAAGCAGGAAAAAGGCCGCCGCTTGTTTATCGTTGGCGTAAAAGTTGACGGTGAAATTATTGCCGCCGGTCGTGGTTTTAATAAAAAAGATGCGAGCCAGTTAGCGGCGATTTCGGCAGCGGAGAAATTGGGAATATGATTGTTGAGTTAACGGGTTGAAAGGTTGACCAGTTGACGAGTTAACCAGTCAACTCGTCAACTGGTCAACTTCTCTTGACACAATTCCACCAACACCCCATTCGTACCCTTGGGATGTAAAAAGCAAACCAATTTATTATCAGCCCCGTCTTTGGGTTTTTCGTTCAGCAGCACAAAGCCTTCAGCACGAAGCCTTTCCATTTCGGCATAAATATCCGCAACTTCGAAGGCGATATGGTGTATGCCTTCGCCCTTTTTCTCAATAAATTTGGCAATAACCCCATCTTCCGTGGTACTTGCAACCAATTCGATTTTATTGGGGCCGGTCTTTAAAAATGCGGTAGCCACATGTTCCGATTCAACTGTTTCGGTTTTATAGCAGCTGGCATTCAATATTTTTTCAAATAACGGTATTGAAGTTTCAAGCGACTTAACAGCGATGCCGATATGTTCGATTTGTAGCATATTTTGGCTAAATTTTTTATAAAAGTTATACAAATGCCATTACGAAAGGCGGAAAAAGCGAAGGTACTAAGGTTTCAAAACCACATAACCATAAACAATTGGGTTAATTTTGCGTTTTAAAGTACTTGATTACCGGCAAGATATTCCTCCGGAAGATAATTATTAAAATTTGACACAATTATATGAGCCTTCAATTTCCAATTTATCTTGACAACAACGCCACTACGCAATGTGACCCGCGGGTAGTGGAAGCTATGATTCCGTATTTTACCAACAATTTTGGTAATGCAGCTAGCCGCAACCACCCATTTGGATGGGCGGCTGAAGAAGCGGTAGATTATGCACGTGAGCAGGTTGCCAAACTGATTGGCGCCGACCCAAAAGAAATTATTTTCACAAGTGGTGCAACCGAAGGTGACAATTTGGCCATTAAAGGCGTTTTTGAAATGTACGCCAATAAAGGAAACCACATTATTACCTGCAACATTGAGCACAAAGCTGTAATTGATGCCTGCAAGCACGTGGAAAAAATGGGTGGGGAAGTAACCTATCTCGATGTAAAAGAAGATGGCCGTATCGACCTTGGTGAACTGGAAGCGGCTATTCGTCCTTCTACGATTTTAATTTCTATCATGTACGCCAATAATGAAATTGGCATTATTCAACCTATGCGCGAAATAAGCGCCATTGCCAAAAAGCATGGTGTTCTTTTATTTAGCGATGCAGTGCAGGCTGTTGGTAAAATTCCGGTGGATGTAAATAAAGACGGCATTGACCTGATGGCTTTTACCGCACACAAAATGTACGGACCCAAAGGTGTAGGTGCTTTGTATGTTCGTCGTAAAAATCCGCGTGTAAAAGTTACTGCCCAAATGGACGGTGGCGGTCACGAGCGCGGTATGCGTAGTGGTACGCTCAATGTGCCGGGTATTGTAGGCTTTGGTAAGGCCTGCGAACTTTGCCTTACCGAAATGGAACAGGATGCGGCTCACACAAGCGTTCTGCGCGACAAGTTGGAGCAGGCGCTAAGTCAAATTGACGAATCTTATGTAAATGGTGATCCAAACTATCGCCTGCCACATGTAAGCAATATCAGTTTTAAATATGTAGAAGGTGAAGGCCTTATGATGGGCTTTAACAAGAATATCGCGGTTAGTTCGGGTTCGGCCTGTACTTCCGCAAGCCTTGAACCTAGCTATGTATTGAAAGCATTAGGACTTGGTGATGACCTCGCACACAGTTCGTTGCGTTTTGGCCTTAGCCGTTTTACTACCGAAGAGCAAATTGATTACACCATTAAATCGGTCACTGAAACCGTTTTAAAACTCCGCGAAATGAGCCCGCTTTGGGAAATGTTCAAAGAAGGTGTGGATATGGAATCTATTGAGTGGGCGCACCATTAGGTTAATTACGAAGGATGAGGTACGAAGTACGAAGTTGCCTCACCTTCCTTAAAAGAAATTTTCACTTCGTACTTTTCACTTCGTAAATCTTACTTAAAATGGCTTATTCAGAAAAAGTAATCGATCATTATCAGAATCCCAAAAATGTGGGAACGCTCGACAAGAGCAGCAAAAATGTTGGAACAGGGCTCGTAGGAGCACCCGAGTGCGGCGACGTAATGCGTTTACAAATTGAAGTAGACGAAATTACCGGTACTATTACCGATGCAAAATTCAAAACCTTCGGTTGTGGTTCAGCTATTGCATCAAGCAGCCTTGCAACTGAATGGTTGAAAGGCAAAACGGTTGATCAGGCACTTACCGTGGATAACATGGATTTTGTAGAAGAACTTAATCTGCCACCGGTAAAAATTCACTGCTCTGTATTGGCGGAAGACGCTATCAAAGCAGCTATTAACGACTACCGTGTAAAAAATGGTTTGGAAGAAATAGCGTTTGAAGAAAGTCTCGTGCATTAATAGTCATTGAGGCAATAGGTCAATTAGTCAATTAGTCAATGAGGCAATAGGTGAATTAGTAAGTGTGTGGAGGGGTAATGACGTTTTGAATGAATAATTGGTTTTACATTACCAAAAGTCTAAAGTGATTGGCATAATTTTTGAATGTGAGAATGGTGCTCTCTAATAAAGGGTAGCATTTTCACATTTGCATATATTCACTTTAGCAAATTATTTTTAAATATGGTAGCAACAGACAGTGCAATAACGGTAAGCGATAAGGCAAAGATTAAAGTTGATAACCTGATGAAGGATGCCGGAATTGCCAATGACGATAATTATTTTTTACGCGTAAGTGTAGTAGGTGGCGGCTGCAGTGGCCTTTCCTACAAAATGGATTTTGACAACGAAACCAAACCCATGGACCAGGTTTTTGAAGATAAAGGTTTAAAAATTGTATGCGACCTGAAAAGCTTTTTATACCTGGTAAATACTGAACTCGATTTCTCTGATGGCCTTAATGGCAAAGGCTTTTATTTCAATAATCCCAATGCAAGCCGCAGTTGTGGTTGTGGAGAAAGTTTTGCTGTGTAGAGATAGATGTTTGAAGGTTTACGTTTGAAGTTGTTTATTTATGGATGTTTTAGGTCCAGGAATTTTATAACCATCCAAATCGTTCAATCAATTTTTCCTTTTTGTTTCTTGCAACGGGTATGCTTTTATCATTACTCATGATAAGATAGTTGCCTTCGCCGCGTACATATTTTTTAATATGGTCCATGTTTACCAGGTATTGACGGTGTACCCTTATAAAATTCCTTTCTTCCAGCACGTCCTGTATGTCGCCCATGGTTTTTGAAACCATGCATTGCTGACCGCTCACCAGATAAAAACGGGTATAATTATTATCTGCTTCGCAGTAAAGAATGTTTTTAACTTCGATGAAGGATACACCATTTTGATATGGCAAAGCAATCTTATCAGGTTGGTATTTTTCGCCGCCATTAAACTGTTGCTTTAGAGAACGGAGTTGTTGCGGGTCGGGTCTTTGCAGCATCGCTTTTTCAACTGCTTTTATCAGGTCTTTTCCATCAATCGGTTTTAGTAAATAATCCAACGCATTAAAACGGAAAGCTTTTACGGCAAACTGATCGTAGGCAGTTATAAAAACGAGACTAAAATTGATAGGATCTAAATGTGCTAATAACTGAAAAGCATTCATTACGGGCATTTCGATATCCATAAAAACAATATCAGGCTGCAACGCTTTTATCTTTAACAGCCCTTCTGTGCTTGTAGTGCAGGTTGCTATTATTTGTACTTTTGGGCAATACATTTTCAGTTGCAGCGCCAGCAGCCTTACGCAATCTGGTTCATCATCTATAATAATTGCTTTAAGCATATTTTTATTTTATAAGGGTATTTCTATAATCACTTTTGTTCCCGAAGCATTGCCGGCTTTATCTTTTAAATCGATGATTTTTACCTGCGTATGGGTTTGATAAATGTAGTTAATGGCTTCCAGTCTTTCTGATGTCATCTTTAAGCCAAAGGATTTTTGACGGGTAGCAGATTTACTTTTATGTTCTTTGGCCATTTCACGTCCTATGCCATTATCTTTTATTTCAATGTGTAGCAAGTATTCTGATGGCTGTGTTATATCAATTATGATATTACCTCCTTCAGTTTTGTGCATTAACCCATGCCAAATAGCATTTTCAACATAAGGCTGAAGGAGTAGCGGCGGTATCTCAATATATTGTTGGTCTATATGTGGCATTACGTTTATTTTGTAGGATACTTTATCTTTAAACCGCATAGCTTCCAGTTCAATGTAAAGTTTCAAAGTCTCCAGTTCTTTTTGAAGCGATACTTTTTCTGATCTGGAATTTTCCAAAACCAATCTTATGAGCTGCGAAAACTTTGTAAGGTATGCTGATGCAGTTTGAGAATCATTTTCCAACGTGTATAGCTTAATGGAATTAAGGCAGTTGAAAATAAAATGTGGGTTCATTTGTGCCCTTAGGGCTATCATTTCAGTTTCGGCAATCTTGTATTCAAATTCAGTTTGCACCTGTCGTATTTTTTGTGCTTCCATTAGTTTACTTTTCTCTTCAAGTTCTAAAGTTCTTTGCTGTAAAGCTTTTTGAAGTTGCAGGTTGTAGTTTTCCTGCAACGTATTTTTTTCCAGCCAAACCAGTTTGCTGCGATAAGTTAACGCAAACGAAAAGCAGACAGCTTCAATGATTAATCCTAGTAGAAGCCCGACAATGGCAAAATTAATAATCAGGTACAGCTCTAAATTCATATCAGTAGGCGGGGCATAAAAATTCAAAAGTGGTAAACACCACAATACCAGCAGGCTTAGGATACCTGCAAACAGGAACCATTTTACCGGGTCTTTGCTTTTTACGGTAAGTATTAGTAAAACAACATTAAGCAATATGATGCCAAATGGGGTTAAAATGATACCATAATAATTGATGTTAAAAGGAAACCAACCAAATCGTACTTCCAATAGCTGAAGTATCATTTGCAGCATGCATACCAACACCAGAAATTTTACCATTTGCCAACCTTTTTTAAAATGAACATTCAACTGCAGCATGCTGCCAATAAAAAAGCTATAAAGGATGGGTATTAAATAAACGAAGACCGAAAAGATAATATCATGTACTAAAGGCGAAAACATATACATGCCAAGCCTGATATCCATCCAATGCAGGCCTGAAAAAAAAGCAGCAATGGCATAGCATATATACCAGATAAATGCGGGATTCCGATACAGGTAGTAATTGTAGGCAGCAAAAATGCCAATGAATAAAAAGCATCCCGTCATACAGGCAAGTACCAGGAAAAGATACCTGACCGCAAAGCCATTTTCCACCGCACTTTCCAACCTTGTAAACTTTGTTTCCAGCTGTATTTGCGGAGCAATCAATTGGTTCTGCCTGTCTTCTGTGCGTAGCCAATAGGTAATGGTGCGTTGGGGTGGTACTATTACCGGAAGCAATCCTAGATCAATTGCATCTGTTTTACCTTGGGCTTTGGTTTCATATGCACCGCTTCTTGCTATCAATCCATCAGTGGTGTACAATCTTGTAAAATAATGAACAGCACTTAGGCTAAGATTTAACGTATCAGTTTCAGAGCGGTTGCTTAGAGTAAACTTTTTCCATTGAATGATTAACGGCCTGTTACTGAATTTTTGTTTTCGCCATTCATTTTTGTATGGAACAAAAACCTGCTTTTTTGCTTCTACAAAAGAAAGTGCAGTATCAGTAGTTTCCTGGTAAATAAAGCAGTAGTCTGCAATATCCAAGGCTTTTTCCCAGTTCGGCTGACCGTTCAATATAAGGGTATCCTGTGCCGGACATGTAGTGATGCCAAATATGATAAAGCAAAATGAAACCAAGATCCGCTGCATAGCAAATGGATATATTTTCTAAAATTAACCAAACCCAACAGTAAATGCTAAAGCATTTGGTGAAATGCCGATTTTTTGAGGGAGTGGTAAATATGGCTGGTGCTAAAAGTTTCTTATTGCTTTTACTGCTACTCACTCACCAAACCCACCATTCACCCTTTCCGGTTTATTTTGAAAAGGCAGGTAGTTGCATTTTACAGGAAACAATAATTAACCAGTAAAAAGAAAACCATGATAACTTCAGCAATTACGCAAGGAAAATCAAAAAAAATGGCGGCATAACAAATCGCCTGATTTACTTTTTTATCTTTCTGCTGCTTATGAGCTTGGCAGGATTTTATAAAACCTATTTGGTGAAATTCCCGGATTTTGAAGGCTTTTCATGGGTACATCATTTTCATGGGTTGGTTATGCTAATATGGATTATGATGATGATTGCCCAGCCTGTTTTTATCAGGACCAAAAGACTTAAATGGCACAGGATCGTAGGAAAGGCTTCCTATTTCGTATTCCCCTTATTGCTGCTTTCTTTTTATCTGGTAGCCCGTGCTGGATATGTAAGAAATATCAAAACAGCCGGTGAAACAGAAGCACTTGCATTCCTGGGATTTAGTGGCATTCCGGATGTGCTTTATATAAGTATTCTCTATGGATTAGGCATTTATTATAAAAAGAAAACATCCTATCATCTCCGGTTTTTTGCGTGTATAGGTTTAATGATTTTAGGACCCGGACTGGGACGTTTTCTGATTGCAGGTTTTGGGTTACCATCTTCTGTACTGGGTGTAATGGGTATTTCTATTACCATCTTCACGCTAGGTTGGATGATTGCAGACATTATTCAGAAAAAATCTGCATTTCCTATGGCGGTTTTTTTAGGTATTCTTGCCATGATGATGGCACTTGGTGCTAATACACATTCAGCATGGTGGCAGGATATTGCAAAATGGATTGTGGTTCATTTTTTTTAAGATTATAAGAATGGGGGATGCATAAAAAGACCTTCCTGTTTGATTGGTAACCAGGGTTTTAGCCCTTCATCTCAGTAAGTGCGGGAATTAAAAGTGACATAAAAAATTGTACGAAAATCCCCGCTGATATCTTTTACAGCGGGGATTTTTTATACCTTAATAAATCTACTTCTTATTTGCCGGAAGCCGCCACACCTGTTTCTTTAGCAAGTGCATCCATTACAGGTTTTTGGTATTTGGCCTGCAGCTTAGCCCATTCAATTTGAAAAGCAGCCATTTGTTTCGCTGATTCGTCAATGCGCTGCAATTGCAGGTTGCTAGGCGCCTGATCATTGGTGGCAACTGCTCCATATAATTCGCTTAACTCTTCTTTAAATCTTTTTTCATCGGCAAAAATGCTTTTGTTTTTGGTGGCCAACAGTTGACTTCGCAAGGATTCTGATTTATCGAAAAATTCCTGCGCCAATTGTTTAGTCTTTTTGTTTTGCGATTTTTCCAAACCTGCTTTTAAAGCCGTTTGCGTTTTATTAATCGTATCCACAAAAGCAGCAAGACCTTCCTGCATGCCATACAATTTCATGGTGGCATCATATTGTGCTTGTCTTTCGGCAAGGCTCATTCCGCTTTTATCTGAATGCTTAAGTATGAGCGGTTGGGTATATTCTTTGCCTGCCACCATTAGTTTTACCGTATACGTTCCCGGTAAAACCATGGGTGCTGTAAATGCGGCAAAATCCATTTTCACCCCACCTTCTGCGGTTTTAGGCGGTTTCATCCGCTGATTCCAATATACCCGGTTAATACCTTTTCGCTTGGTGCCGGGGATAGATTGTACCAGGTTACCTTCCTTATCCAGTATGTCCACCTTTACTTCGCCACTCATTACCCTGTCTTTCAAATAATATTGAATAGAAGGTATGGCAGGCGGGTTACCACCATTCCAGCCACCGCCACCGGGGAAGCCACTGCCACCAAATTCGCCACTTGTAAGTGCCATGGGTTCCATGGCAAATAATACCACAGGTTGAGCAGCAATTTCCTGTGTAAGGTTGCGTATGGGTCTTATATCATCTACCACAATGATACCGCGGCCATGGGTTGCAAGTATCAGGTCGTGGGTGGCCGGGTGAATTTCTATGTCACGTACCAGTCCGTACCAGGGCACATTGTTTTTCATCCTAAACCATTCTTTTCCACCATTAATACTGGTAAAAAGTCCGCGTTCGGTACCCAGGAACAACAATTCTTTATTGGAAGGGTCTTCTTTTATTTTATGCGCATAGCCTTCAAGTGCTTCACCGCCTTTCAATATTGTCCAGGTTTTTCCAAGGTCTTCGCTTTTAGCCACATAAGAAGTATTATCGCCATACATGTGGTTATCGAAAGTGGCGTACACCACCTGCTTATTATGTTGCCCGGGCTGTATGCTGCTGATCCATGTTTGCGCAGGAATGCCCGCTTTTGCATAATTGTCTGCTACATTGGTCCATGTTTTACCGCCATCGGTGGTTACCTGCAGGTTGCCGTCATCGGTTCCGGCCCATATCAAATTGGCATCGAGTTCGCTTTCGGCAATGGTAAAAATGGTACAATGGTTTTCGGCCGAAGTATTATCGGCACTAAGTCCACCACTACCTTCCTGATTTTGTTTAGCCTTGTTATTGGTAGTAAGGTCAGGTGAAATGCGGGTCCAGTTGCGGCCCTGATCGGTACTTTTGTACACGTATTGTGCACCGGCATACAAGGCTTTGCTGTTGGGGCCAACATATAATGGCGTGTTCCAATTCCAGCGAAGTTTGTCTTCCCCCGGACCTTGTTGCGGTTGAATATTTACCGATTTACCGGTTTTGATGATAACCCGGCCCATATTGCCACCCTGCGATTCGGCATAACAAATAGTTGGATCTTTCAAATCAGGAACTACCCAAAAACCGTCGCCGCCATAAATATCCTGCCACAGGCTGTTGCCAACGCCACCGGGTGAAGCACTTGGTGCCACCCAACTACCGTTATCCTGCAAACCGCCATAAATACGGTAAGGTTCGGCCCGGTCCACGGCAACATGGTAAAACTGTCCAACCGGCAGGTTTTGCCTGAAATTCCAGGTTACACCTTTATCGAGGCTTAAATACACCCCGCCATCGGTTCCCAGCCATAATTCATTTGTATTGTTGGGGTTAATCCAAAGTGCGTGGTGATCGCTATGTACCCATCCGCCTTCCTGGCTGGCTTCGGCAAAACTGTATCCGCCATCTGCACTATACGAAAAGGATAGGGCAGGGCGGTAAATCCTTTTGGGATCTTTAGGATCAATTACGATGGTGGAAAAATAGAAAGGACGGCTGATCACATTCATAGATGCGCTTTGTGCTTTCCAGCTTTCGCCGCCGTTATCGCTAATATAAAGACCTGTTTTGTTATTTTCCAATTCAGCAATGGCAACCATATTGTTGGGTGCCGATGGTGCAAGTGTTAAGGCAACCCTTCCCATCATACCGGGAGGCAATCCATTTTGTATCCGTTTCCATGTAGTACCGCCATCGGTGCTTTTCCAAATGCCGCTACCCGGCCCACCACTATTAAATGCATAGGGTATCCTGCGAAATTCCCAGGTGGTAGCATACATGATATCGGGGTTAACAGGATCGATGCTTACATCGGCAGCACCGGCTTTATCACTTATGAAAAGAGCCTTGGTCCATGTTTTACCGCCATCGTTGGTACGGTAAAGTCCGCGATGGGGGCTATCTTTAAACAAGGGTCCGGGAGCGGCTACAAAAACTACATTTCCATTTTTGGGGTGCACCGCAATTTTGGCAATATGCTCGGTACTATCCAGCCCAATTTTGGTCCAGTTATCGCCCCCGTCGGTGGTTTTGTACATACCATCTCCATACGATACGCTGTTGCGCATGTTGCTTTCACCCGCACCTGCGTAAATGGTACGCGGGTTATTTTGGTCAATCGCCAGGTCTCCGATACTTTGGCAGTATTTATCAAAAATGGGTTTAAAGGATGCGCCTGCATTGGTAGTTTTCCAGATACCGCCACCTGCTGTACCCACATAAATGGTTTTCGGCTCATTATTTACTCCTTGTATGGATGTGATACGGCCACTCATCGTACCGGGGCCAAGCCAACGGGCTTCTAAAGCACCAAAACTCGCACTGTTTATTTGTGCATAGGTTGATAAGGACAGGGTACTTACTAACATAAGCATTCCTGCCGAACAAATTTTCGACCACATATTTTATAAATTGTTGGTGAACAGTTACTTGGGGTTACTCAGCCTTATTTAGGCGCTGTAAAAGTATCGGGGCCAACCGGCTCGTTTATTTTTATGGAAGTAACCACCATGGTACCAAAAGACTGCCCCACAGAATAGGGGACTTTTATACCATTATTTTCACGATAATCAGAAAAATCACTTTTCATTTCCATTTCCTGGCCCATGGCTTTACGTTTGCTCACAACACGTAAAATCAGGTAAGTCGATTTATCCAGAAAAATGGTTTGTTCGCCACTTGTTTTCCGTACTAATTTTAATTTATAGCATTCGGTACCTTCTACATCTTCAGTACCCAACAGTTCTACAGCATGACCTTTTGCCTGATAATCCACAAGGTTCCCCTGAATATCCAAATCATCTAAAGTTTCTTTAACATCATCTTCAGTCATGGGTTCTGGTTTTTGCATTCCCTGGATAGGCATGTACATAAAGCCACCGGTTGGGGTCATTATGACAAAATTTTCCATACCACCAACAGTAATATCCTGCCGCATGCCTTGGTTATTGGATTGCGTAATTTTTAGCGCAACATCATTCCCCATTACGTTCATGGTGCCTTCCATTACCATTGTGTTCACTTTTTTCCAGTTTTCTGCACCACCAATGGCAGTGATGTGTTTGCTGATAATATCTTCAACTTTTTCCTGGGCAAATAATCCCAATCCAGATACCAGTATTAGTCCGGTCATCAAAATTCTTTTCATAAAAAATGTTTTGTTGTGGTGTTTATAAAATAAGATGTGCAAGTTACCTGCTTTTGGCATTGCGTTTTTACCGTTTACCCAGCAATTTCCGCAATTTGTAAAGCCTTTGGTAACGTTCCTATGCATTTGTTGAATAAGGCGAAAGAAAATTACACGCGGTCGGGTATTTTTTAAAAATCAGGTAACATTAAACATGAAGGATCAACTTTGTCAGTTTCATCCGAAGTTACAAAAGACTTGTTTGGATGCTATTTTTACTTCGGTTAAAATAGATGGTTGGATGGTACTACATTTATCGGAAAAAGGTTTAAGTTTATGCTCTATTGGGCGTTTAAATATTAAACACAATAGTTTTTTTATTTTTAAATTTAATGTTTAAACATTTTTTAAGAAAATTTTAAACATATTGCATTTGATTGTGTTTTAAGCTTGCACTTCACACGTTCGTCGTGATTTTGTTATTCTCTCTCCCACATAGTTAAAAAATAGCCTAAAAAGCTAAAGACCGTTTGCCTTCAATCAGGAATTTTTATTGTTGACCAATAAAAATCGATTGCCATATGCCAATGGCGCAAAAAAATAACGATTGCAAGCCGTGCAACGAAGTCAGTCCGACATCGCTGCCCAGAAAGTATGCTTCCTGGATTCCCGGTTTTTTGTTGATTGTGTTGCCAAAATGTCCATTCTGTTTTATGGCTTTCAGCAGTACTATGCTACTTTGTGGCGAAGGTGCCACCATGGTTTCCGAGCGAATCCATCAATCTCCCGTTACTATAATTCTTTCCATACTTTTTTGCCTTGCTGCTATTGCAGGTATTATTTTGGTAAAAAGAGATATAAGAACTTTTTATGCTTTGATACTTGCACTTGCTGGTTCGGCAATGGTAATTACAAGTGTAGTTTGGGGTGGCGGTATGCCGCTTTATTACGCAGGTGCAGGCATTATTTTTCTTGGGGTATGGCTTAACAGCAGCTTATTACACGTATTATATAAAATGGGTATTTCATCGGGCATAGAAAAATGGCCCGGCAGCAACTTGTTTTCATTACAAACCAAAAATAAATAACGATTGTATGATTGCACAGTCCTTTCAGTATGAGTCGCCACAAACGTTGAATGAAGCGATTGAACTGCTTCATAAGTATGGTGACGAGGCAAAAATTCTCTCGGGCGGGCATAGCCTTATCCCGATGATGAAACTCCGGTTTGCCTCACCGGAATACCTGATTGACATTAACGGCATTCCTGGTCTTTCTTACATTAAGGAAGAAGACGGAATGGTGAAAATGGGCGGCCTAACCCGTGAATCAGAAATCGAACATTCTGATTTGCTGGCAAAGCATTTTCCCATTTTTGCCGATGTAACCAAACTGATTGCTGATCCGCAGGTACGCAACATGGGAACCATTGGTGGAAACCTTGCACATGGTGATGCGGCCAATGATCATCCGGCTGTAATGCTTGCTTTAGGTGCCACAGTAGTTGCTACGGGTGCTGAGGGTGTGCGTGAAATCCCTATTGATGAATTTTTCTTCGGATTTTACATGACAGCCTTGCAGCATGGTGAAATTCTTACAGAGATTCGCATCCCATTACCCGGGGCCGGAACAGGCAGTGCCTATCATAAACAAGAGCGTAAAGTGGGTGACTATGCAACATCAGGTGTTGCCGTACAATTAACGATTGATGGCAATGGAATCGTAACATCGGCAGGCATCGGACTTACCAACGTCAACCCGGTACCGTTACGCGCATCACGCAGTGAAGAAGCCATTATTGGTAAGCCGCTTAGCGATGAAACCATAAAGATTGCTGCCCAATATGCTTCGGAAGATTGCAGCCCAAGCAGCGACTTGCGCGGAAGCGAAGAATACAAGCGTCACATTACCGGTGTGCTGGTAAAACGTATGATTGTGAAAGCTGCTGAGAGGGCGATGAGGTGATTTTGGTTGACAGGTTGATAGGTTGACGAGTTGATAAGTTGCTTCTTGGAAAATATACAACCTGTTTTACCAGAATGAAAAAAATATATTACACATAAAAATAATTTTATATGCTTAAAAAAATATCTGTAACCGTAAATGGCACCGAGCATAGCGCCGAAGTGGAACCTCGATTATTACTCGTTCACTTTATTCGCGAAGTGCTGAGCCTTACCGGTACCCATATTGGTTGCGATACCAGTAGTTGCGGTGCCTGCACCATTTTATTGGACGGTAGATCTATTAAAAGTTGTACGGTACTTGCCGTTCAGGCAAATGGTAAAAGTGTAACTACCATTGAAGGACTTGCACCCGAAGGTGGTCCACTGCATCCTTTACAGGAAGGGTTTAAAGAAAATCATGCATTGCATTGTGGTTTCTGTACGCCTGGTATGATTTTGCGCACAAAGGAATTATTGGAGCATAACAACAATCCTACGGAAGATGAAATCAGGTGGGGTATTTCAGGCAACCTGTGCCGTTGTACGGGCTACAATAATATTGTAAAAGCCGTTCAGTGGGCCAGCGCAAAAATGCGTGGCGAAGAATTGCCTGATACAGAGCCGGAGTTTGTTTAGCCCCCCTTTACGAACTGCGTTCCTTCCCTTCGCTTGGCTTTGGAACCTGTGGGGGGGATTGGGCGCTAAAGATAAATTCGGGTTTTAATAGTTAAACATGTTATTCTTCAAGAGCCATTTTTAAAGTCAATTTTTTTTTTCATTCAAATGCTTTGCTCGGTCCTTTTAAAAACGCGTAGAAAGTAATTCTTTACACGACTTCCCCCCTGCGGGGGGACCGAGGGGGGCAAAACTTTTCAACTTTAAAGAAATGATACAATGTAAAACATCAAAAGCCATTGGCGGCATGGGCCATTCACTCAAGCGTAAGGAAGATGCTCGTTTTATTCAGGGCAAGGGTACTTATGTAGATGATATTAAATTGCCCGGCATGCTATATATGGATATTGTTCGCAGTCCATATGCTTATGCCAAAATAAAGAAAATCAATATCGAAGAAGCCATGAAAGTACCCGGTGTAATTGCTGTGGTAAATGGCCGCGATCTTGAAAAATATAACCTGCATTGGATGCCTACGCTTATGAGCGATACGCAGATGGTATTACCTACTGATACCGTGATGTATCAGGCGCAGGAAGTATGTGCAGTAATTGCCACAAGCAAGTATGCCGCACGTGATGGACGTGAAGCAGTAATTGTTGAATATGAGCCCATGAAGGCAGTGGTGGATCCTTACAAGGCTATGCAATCTGACGCGCCGGTGTTACGCTCCGATAAGCCCGGAAAAACAGATAACCACATCTGGCATTGGGAAGTAGGTGATAAAGAAAAAACTGAAGCCTTATTTAATCGTGAAGATGTAGTAGTGGTAAAAGAGCAAATGCATATTCCGCGCATTCATGTAGCTTCCATTGAAACCTGTGGTGTAGTAGCTGATTACAATAAAGTAGATAATCATTTAACTGTACATCTTACTACACAAGCACCGCATGCTATTCGTACCGTAATTGCATTGGTTGCTGGGCATGTAGGTTTAACAGAAGAAAAAGTACGTGTTATTGCACATGATATTGGTGGTGGTTTTGGTGGAAAAGTTCCTGTTTATCCCGGTTATGTAATTGCCATTGCAGTTTCTTTTTTGGTAGGAAAACCAATAAAGTGGGTAGAAGACCGCAGTGAAAACCTGCAGGCCGACAGCTTTGCCCGCGACTATCATATTACAGCGGAAATGGCCGGAACCAAAGATGGTAAAATTTTGGGTACCCGTTTTAAAATTCTTGCTGATCATGGTTATACGGATGCCGCGGCAAACCCAAGTAAATTTCCTACGGGCATGTTTAGCATTGCTACCGGTAGCTATGATTATGACACCACTTATATGGAGTGTGATGCAGTATATACCAACAAACCGCCGGGTGGCGTGGCTTACCGTTGCTCCTTCCGTGTAACAGAAGCGGTGCATGCCATTGAGCGCATTACCGATCGTTATGCACTTGAAATTGGTAAAGATCCTGCGGAACTGCGGATGGAAAATTTTATTAAAAAAGAAGATTTTCCATGGCATTCACCCACCGGTTGGATTTATGATAGTGGTGATTACCATTTAGGTTTACAAAAGGCACTCGACGCAGTGGATTATCCCGCGTTGCGCAAAGAACAGGCGGAAAAACGCGCGAAAGGAGAACTGATGGGTATCGGGCTTTCCACTTTTACTGAAATAGTAGGTGCAGGTCCCTCAAAGGATTTTGATATTCTCGGTATTAAGATGTTTGACAGTGCTGAAATTCGTGTACACCCCACCGGAAAAGCGATTGCACGTTTTGGCACCAAGAGCCAGGGACAAGGACATGAAACAACTTACGCGCAGATTATTGCAGAAGAGTTAGGTATTCCTGCAGAAAACATCGCTATTGAAGAGGGCGATACCGATACAGCACCTTACGGATTGGGAACTTATGCAAGTCGTAGTACGCCTACCGCCGGTGCTGCTGCAGCAGTTGCTGCCCGCAAGCTGCGCGACAAGGCCCGTAAAATTGCCGCTTACCTGCTCGAAGTAAGTGAAGATGATCTGGAATGGGAACCCGGTAAGTTTTTTGTAAAGGGCGCCCCTGAAAAAGTAAAAACGATACAGGAAATTGTGTTTGCTGCATATACCAACCATCCGCAAGGAATGGAAGCAGGATTTGAAGCAACGCATTACTACGATCCGCCGAATCTTACTTTCCCAAGCGGTGCCTACATCTGCGTGGTAGATATTGATAAGGAAACCGGTGGTATTAATGTTCGTCGCTTTGTGGCCATTGATGACTGCGGTAACATCATCAACCCGATGATTGTACAAGGACAGGTACATGGTGGTTTAACACAGGGTATTGCACCGGCTATGTATGAAGAACTGGTGTATGATGAAGCAGGTAACATATTAAACGGAACCTTTATGGATTACCTCGTGCCTACTGCGGTTGAATCACCAAGCTGGGAAACAGGCCATACAGTTACGCCTTCTCCACACCACCCTATTGGTGCAAAAGGTGTAGGTGAATCACCAACGGTTGGGGCACCGCCCGCCATTGCCAATGCCATTGTGGATGCGTTATCGCCCTATGGAATTACGCATCTCGATATTCCTATTACACCTTTTAAAGTGTGGAAGGCATTGAAAGAGCATGGGGCGTATGATTGAGAGAGTCAATAGAAGTGAATAAGTCAATGAGTGAATGAGTGGTTGGGTCAATTACTTGTGAAACGTGAAAGGATGCTGGGGAAATGGGATTTGGTGTGTATGGAATATCCTTTCACGTTTTTTTTTAACTAATAATCTTATTCATCTATAACATTTCACTTATTCACTAATTGATTTATTCAACGATGCCCTATTCACTTATTCACTAATTGACTAATTCACAAAATAAAACATCAATGAACGTAGCAATAACAAAATCATTTAGCGTACCCCATCCCATTGATACGGTATGGGAAAATATTACAAATCCTGAAAAAATTGTTCCTTGTGTACCCGGCGCATCGCTTTCCGAAATGGTGGATGCCGATAATTTCAAGGGCGATGTGGAATTAAAATTTGGCCCCGTAAAATCAAAATTTGGTGGCGATATCAGTTTCCTGGAACGTAACGGAGAAACCAAAACCATGAAGATGAAAGGTGTAGGCACTGACGTTAAAGGAAAGGGTGGTGCTGAAATGATTCTCGATGGTGTACTTACAGAAAATAATGGTGCAACCGATGTGAAAGTTACTATGGATGTAACAGTACAAGGTATTCTCGCACAATTCGGAAGCCGGTTGGCAACGGATGCAACGAGCCATATATTTGATCAGTTTATCAAGAATTTTAAAGATCAGCTGGATGGTAAAGAAATCAACACTTCATTAAGTGCGGGCTCTATGGTAGGCAGTATGGTTAAAGGTTTATTTGGCGGAAAATAAAGGTAACACATGCAAGCATTACAAAATCCATCCGAGCTGATTGCGTTTCTCGATGAGCACAAATACGTGGCTGACGAAGAATTGGTAACAGCCTTGTTTCTGTTGTTGAAATTGAACAAACCGCTTTTGCTGGAAGGCCCGCCGGGCGTAGGTAAAACAGAGATTGCATTAGTATTGGCGCAGTGGCTTGATGCTCCGCTTATTCGCCTGCAATGCTATGAAGGATTGGATGTAAACGCAGCTGTATATGAATGGAATTATCAAAAGCAATTATTGGGCATTCGTTTGCAGGAAGGTAGCGGTATGAGCCTGCATGAAAAGGAACATCATATTTTCAGCGATGAATATTTATTAAAGCGTCCTTTGCTTCAGGCAATTACACAACCTTTTCAATCACCGGTATTGCTGATCGATGAACTTGATCGCAGCGATGAAGAATTCGAAGCATTTTTACTGGAACTGCTTTCTGCTTTTCAAATTAGCATTCCGGAAATTGGTACGATTAAAGCAATGCATAAACCTTATGTGGTGCTTACGTCAAACCGCACCCGTGAGTTGAGTGATGCATTGAAAAGAAGGTGTTTATATCATTGGGTTGATTATCCTGATTTGGAAAAGGAAATGACGATTGTAAAAAAGCGCTTGCCGGATATTGAAAATGAATTATTGCAGCAGGTTGTACATGCAGTACAACATTTCCGTAAGCGTAAGCTGGTAAAAATTCCGGGTATAAGCGAAACGATTGATTGGGCGCAGGCACTGATGACATTAGGTTTTCGAAGCCTTGATTCCGAAGCAATGGAACTTACGCTTGGCAGCATCCTGAAATCTGTAGAAGATATACGACAGGTGAAAGAAGACGGCGTAGAAGCTTTTGTATAAATAAACGAAATGAAGCAGCAGGCATTTGCAACACAAAGTATTACAGAAAGCATTGTGGCTTTTGCTCAATTTGTGCGTAGCCATGGCCTCAATGTCGGGATACAGGAAACACAGGATGCTTTATTAGCTGCCGATACAGGCATCATGAGCAACCGCGATCAGATGCGTTTTGCGCTGAAATCACTTTTTTGTCAATCGCCTGAAGAGCGTTTGGTATTTGAAAAACTGTTTGTATTGTTTTGGGATACCAATCCAACTGATTTGGAAACAAGAAAAAATCAAACCAACATACAAGGAAGGGTAGAACAAAAAACCAATCCTTCACTAGTAATGATGGGTTTTGGTAAAACGCAGGACAGCGAAGAAGAAGCAAAAAATATGAGTGGTGCCAATGCTACCGAAAGGCTGAAGCAAACTGACCTGAGTAAGTTAAGCGAAATGGAAGCCGATTGGCTGGAAACCATTGCAGCAAAGCTTTTCAAAGAAATGGCTTTACGCTTGCGCAGGCGCATGAAGAATCATCAGCATAAAGGATTGATTCATTTGCGCAGCACAATTCGCAGAAACCTGAGCAAGGGTGGTGAACCTATTGAACTTATGCGGCGTGCACAAAAGCCATCAAAACAAAGGCTGATTGTTTTACTCGATATCAGCGGATCGATGGACAAATACAGTTTTTTATTACTGCGTTTTATTTGCACGTTGCGCGATTATTTCAGGCAACTTGAAGCATTTGTTTTCAGTACACATTTGGTAAGGGTGAGTAAAGCATTAAAGCTCACAAGGATTGATGATGCTTTGGCATTAATTAGTGAACATGCGCATCATTGGAGCAGCGGTACAAAAATTGGTGATTGTCTTGATCAGTTTACCGCCAAATATGGTAAGCAATTGTTGAACGGATCGCCAACTATAATTATTTTGAGTGATGGGCTTGATACCGGCGCCCCGGGACTTGTTGAAGAACAATTAAGGTTTATGCGGCATCGCAGTAAACGCATTGTTTGGCTCAATCCGCTGAAGGGTATGCAGGGCTATGCGCCGGAAGCGCGGGGCATGAAAGAAGCTATGCCGCATCTGGATACCTTTAGCAGTGCACACAGCCTGCAGAGTTTACTGGAACTTGAAAATATTTTGGCCAATGCTTGACCTATATGTTTCGAAAATAGAAGAATTGAAAAAGAAGAACGAACCATTTGCCATGGCAACGGTCGTTCGACGTGTGGCGCCAAGCAGTGGAAAGCCTGGCGATAAAGCGGTTATCAATCGCGTGGGAGAAATGTTTGGTTGGGTTGGCGGCGGTTGTGTAAAAGGAATTTTATTGAAGGAAGCCGAAGATGCCATGAAGAGCGGAAAGCCGAGGCTTGTAAGAATTGGTAAAGAACTGGAAAATCAGTTTTTGGGTGAAGTGAAAGAATATAAAATGACTTGTCAAAGTGAAGGTATGGTAGAAGTATTTGTAGAGCCCGAAGTGCCACAGCCGCATTTGGTAGTAATGGGAAAAAGTATGATTGCCAAAAGCCTTGTTCGCCTTGCAAAGGCAGCAGGCTACCGGGTAACAGGCGTTGCACAAGATGCTAACCTGCAAACCTTTGATAAGGTAGATGAACTGATTACGCAATTGAAACTGGATAATGTAAATACAACTTCCGCTTCCTGCATTGTTGTGGCAACACAAGGTGAAATGGATGAAAAAGCATTGATGGAAGCGTTGCGGAAAGATGTGGGTTATATTGGTTTTGTGGCGAGCCGAAAAAAGATTCAGTCGCTAGCTTCTTACCTGGTAGATGCAGGTTATGATGCGAAGAAAGTGGCAACCTTACATTCGCCGGCAGGTATTGATATTCATGCTAAGCAACCCGAAGAAGTAGCCATCAGTATTCTTGCAGAAATGATTCAACTTCGGAATACAGGTAAACTTCCACAGGCTTTTGAAGGATATGTAGCCCAAACCGACGTACCCATGGATGCGCCGAAATGGTATATCAACCCGGTTTGTGGTGTGCCCGTGGATATGAACCATCCCAAACACGTGGTGGAATACAACAACGAAAAAATATACTTCTGTTGTGATGGATGTAAGGTTAAATTTGACAAGGATCCGGCGAAATATATAAAGATGCGGGAACTTGGGATGCAGCCGGAGGGGATGTAAAATAATGAAAGAATTACGCGAAATAATAAAAGCCTACGATGCAGCGGTTCATGCCGGTAAAAAAGCGGCGTTAGCTGCCGTGGTGCATCTTGAAGGTTCGTCCTACCGTAGGCCAGGCGCGCGTATGCTCGTGAGTGATGAGGGTGAACTAACCGGCGCTATCAGTGGTGGTTGTCTCGAAGGAGATGCCTTGCGTAAAGCACTACTCGTACTCTCACAGCAGCAATCGAAATTAGTAACCTATGACACAAGCGATGAAGACGATGCAACCATTGGCATTCAATTAGGCTGTGCGGGTGTTATACAAGTGTTATTTGAACCCATTCAGGCCAATAACCCCAACAATCCTATTCAATTGTTGCGCAAAGCAGTGGCTGTAAGACAACAATCTGTTTTGGTTACACTCTTTTCTTTAGAAAATAAACGCAACGAACAACCGGGTACCTGCCTGCTGATGGAAGCAAATGGCAACATAAGCGGTCATATTCCTTACCCTGAATTAGAAGAGCATGTGTTGGAAGATGTTAAGCAGGTCATGGAAAACGGGCAATCATCTTTCAGGCAATATGTGGCCAATGATTTTAATGTTACCGCATTCATTGAATTTTTACAACCCGCTGTTTCATTGGTGGTAATTGGTGCAGGCAATGATGCTATTCCTATGATGCGGATAGCCGACACCGTTGGTTGGGATGTGCGGGTAGTGGATGGCCGCAATACCCATGCAAAGCCGGAGCGTTTCGCAAGTGCATGCCAAATTCTGGTGAGCAAACCGGAGAAAGTTTTGGAACAAATACCCATGGATGACCAAACGGTTTTTGTAATGATGACGCATAATTACAATTACGATCTCGCCATGCTGAAAGCCTTGTTACCAATGGATATTCCCTACATTGGAATGCTGGGACCTAAGAAAAAATTGGACCGCATGATAGATGAACTGCGCGACGATGGAATGGAAATAACCGATGAAATGCAGGAGAAAGTTTTTGGACCCGTAGGTCTTGAAATAGGGGCTGAAACAGCCGAAGAAATTGCATTGAGCATCATTGCTGAAATAAGGGCGGTACTGAATGGAAAGCAGGGCGGTTTTTTACGCTACAAAAGAGATGTAATTCATGCACGGAATGAAACCCGTATTGAAGAAAAAAGGTTGAACTAACATGGAATATCGGGTAACGCATTGCGGCATTGTTATACTGGCAGGAGGCAAAAGCAGCCGGTTAGGCAGTCCCAAACAGTTATTGCCCTACAAGGAAACCACACTTTTGCGCCATACGGTACAAATAGCAATGGAGGCGGATTGCGGGCCTGTAATGGTGGTAACAGGTGCCAATAGCAGAGAAATAAAGGAAGCAATCAATGGGCTTTCTGTTGAAATAGTGGAGAATACGGGTTGGGAAGAAGGCATGGCATCATCGCTGCATACAGGATTAATGGGGATGGTGGAAAAGCACCCGGAAACGGATGGAATAATTTTTATGGTCTGCGATCAACCATTTGTTACGAAATCCGTATTACTTTGTTTAATAGGAACACAACAAAGCACCGGGAAAGCTGCCACAGCAAGCAGCTACAGCGGACAAACCGGAACGCCCGCACTGTTTCATCGTTCTTTTTTTAAAAAGCTGTTGGAACTAAAAGGCGACAAAGGTGCCCGCATGCTGATAGCTTCACACCCGGACGATGTAGCTATCGTGCCCTTTGAAGCGGGTGCAATAGACATCGACACAAAGGAAGATTACGAACAATTGCTTAACTGAAAGAACTACATCCATGATTGTTGACGGATTTAATAGGGCACATAATTATTTGCGGATATCGCTTACCGATAATTGCAACCTGCGTTGCTTTTACTGTATGCCCGAAGAAGATTATGATTTTACACCTGCAAGCCGTTTGATGCAGGCTGATGAAATCGTAGCGATATCTAAAACATTTGTGGAGCATGGGGTTAATAAAATTCGGCTTACCGGTGGCGAACCATTGGTAAGAAAAGATGCGGCGAATATTATCAGCCGTTTGGGTGAATTGCCGGTTAAGCTTACGCTTACCACAAATGGTACCCGTTTGCATGATTTTGTGGATGTGCTTGAAGGTGCAGGAATTACATCGCTGAATATTAGTCTTGATACCTTACAAAAGGATAAGTTTAATCTAATGACCCGCCGTGATCAATTCGACCGGGTACGCAGTAATATCGACCTGATGATGAATCGTGGTTTCCATGTAAAACTGAATGTGGTAGCCATGAAGGGAATGAATGATAATGAAATTGTTGATTTTATTCATTGGACAAAACATGCGCCCATCCATGTTCGTTTCATTGAGTTTATGCCATTTAGCGGAAACCGGTGGACAAGCAACAAGGTATTTACCTGGCAGGAAATACTCGAAGTTGCCGGAACAGAATTTGATATTATTCCCATTGACCGGGATAAACATGATACGGCTAAAAAATATACCGTTCCAGGCCACATGGGAACTTTTGCAGTCATCAGTACTATGAGCGCTCCTTTTTGCAGCGATTGCAATCGTATGCGTTTAACAGCCGATGGCAAAATGAAGAATTGTCTTTTCTCCCAAACCGAAACGGACTTGCTTACACCATTCCGCAAGGGGGAAGATATTGTTCCGCTTATCTATCAAAGCATCCGCGATAAAAAGCAATCGCTTGGCGGACAATTTACGGCTGATATTGCGCATGTGGAAGCAGGTAAAATTGAAAATAGAAGCATGATAACCATTGGTGGCTAAGCACTAAAAACCAAAAAAATCCGATGAAAAGCATGCATAAAAGCCTGAAATTTGGGTTTATGGTATGGGTCTCATTATTAAATATTCAAAGTGGATTTTCACAGCCGGTTCCGGTAAAAGATACATTATCCGGTGAGAATACCGATGAAGTAGTAATTACGGGCTCGCGCATGCGGGAACGGCTGCTTGCAGCACCAACAAGCGTACAAAAAGCTACTTCACAATATTTTCAATATAATTCAGCACCTTCCTTTTTTGATGCCTTGCAAAACCTGAAGGGCGTGCAAATGATCACGCCCAGCATGGGTTTCAGGATATTGAATACACGGGGTTTTGCCAACACCACCAATGTGCGTTTTGCCCAATTGGTTGATGGCATGGATGTACAATCGCCCCATATTGGCAGTCCCATTGGCAATGCATTGGGCCCCGGGGACCTTGATATTGATATGGTTGAAATAGTTCCGGGTGTAGCTGCTTCTTTGTATGGAATGAATGCGATTAACGGTCTCGCAAATTTCGCATCCAAAAATCCTTTTGATTACCAGGGCATCAGCGTTCAGCAAAAAATGGCCCTTACCCATATAAATAGTTCGGCCGGCAAGGCAAATCTTTTTTCAGAAACCAGTATCCGGTTTGCCAAAGCATGGAATAATAAATGGGCTATTAAGGCAAATTTCGCCTACATAGCTGGTTACGATTGGATAGCAGATGATTATACGGATATGAACCCCAATGCCAACCAAAGTACTGGTCTTACCGGTGAAGATAATCCGGCAAAAGACGCTGTGAACAGTTATGGCAACGAATCATCCAACAGGCGGACCCTTACCCTTGGTGGAAAAAGTTATGTGGTGGCCCGGACGGGTTATACCGAAGCACAGGTTACTTCTTACGACCTGCGTAATGTGAAGGGTGACCTTACCCTGATGTATAAACCCAATAAAAGAAGCTCCATTGCTTATATCTTCAGGGGGGCAGGGTTGGATAATGTTTACCAGCGTGCTAACCGTTTCAGGCTCGATGATTATTTCATTCAGCAACATGCTTTGCAGTATCGCTCCGGTGCTGTTCAGGCTAATGTTTATCTTAATAGTGAAAATACCGGCCAATCCTACAACCTGCGTTCCTTGGCCGAAAATATTGACCGTAGTTTTAAGAACGATAATACCTGGTTTGCTGATTATTCAGGTAAATTTAACCAGGCCAGCCTCAACGGTATTCCATCGGTGGATGCGCACCGGCAGGCAAGAGAATTTGCGGATAATGGCAGGCTTGAACCCGGTTCATCGGCTTTCAATTCCACCCTTGACAAGCTGCGGGATATAAACAATTGGGATAGTGGCGCTGCCCTTCGCGTAAAGGCATCCTTTGTGCAGGCAGATGTGCAATGGAACCTGGGCGAATCTTGGCTAAAAGGGTTTACCCAAAAATCAGGGTTAGCGTTAATGGCAGGGGCCGACCATCGCACTTATATTATCCAACCTGATGGTAATTATTTTATTAATCCGGGATCTGATAAACAGGAAGAAAATCTTTTGTATGGAAAAACAGGTGCTTTCTTTTCAGCCTATCGTAATTTTTTTGATAAAAAACTCCGGTTAGGCGCAGCGCTCCGTGTCGATAAAAATGATTATTTCTCTGCTAAATGGAGCCCAAGGTTCACTGCAGTTTATACGCTCAGGGAAAATCATTATTTCCGCACTTCCTACCAGGTAGGATATCGCTTCCCGATTATTTTCGAAGGGTTTAGTAATGTTAACAGCGGAGGGGTTAGGCGTGTGGGCGGATTGCCGGTAATGTCAAACGGTATATTCGAAAATGCCTGGCTTCAAACTTCTATAGCAAGTTTTCAATCTGCCGTATTACGCGATATGAATACATCAGGAATTACCCGCAACCAGGCTATTGAAAAAAACAAGAATCTGCTACAAAAAAATTCATATAATTACCTGGAGCCTGAACAGGTAAAATCGCTGGAATTAGGTTATCGCGCCATGTTGTTTGATAAATTATTGTTTGTGGATGCAGATGTTTACTACAACAGTTACAATAAGTTTATAGCCCAGGCAAATATGAACGTACCCAACACGGGTGTGGCTGATTCCATTCCCTATGCCCTGTACGAACGCACCCGGCAAGCCCCTTACCGAATGTGGACCAACTCATCTTCGAAGGTGTACAATTATGGTTTTAGTATCGGGCTTAATTTAAGGTTTCCCAAAGGCTATCAACTTACCACGAATACCAGTTATGCAAAACTAAAAAGGGGTGATACCCAGGATGGACTAGAAGATGGATTTAATTCCCCAGCCTGGATGATAAATACCACCTTTGCCAATAATAAGATTGGTAAAAACTTTGGTGCAGGGATTACCTACCGTTGGCAAAGTAGTTTTTACTGGCAATCCTTTTTGGTTAATGGTACGGTTCCTTCATATGGTACCGTGGATGTGCACGCTACTTATTCTTTTGGAAAGCTTCCATTACAGGTTAAATCCGGAGCATCTAATTTGCTGAACACTTATTATAATTCATTTCTTGGTGGACCGTCGGTGGGAGGATTTTATTACATGAGCCTAACCTTTTCAGGGTTAATGGCCAAAAAAGGAGAAAGATAAAATGGAACAGGAAATTCAATACATGGTAAAAGTGGCTGAGGCAAAACAAATGATTACTGCGCGTGCGAATCCTTTGCCCTGGCAAGCTTTGCCATTAACGGAAGCGGCAGGTTGTACCCTTGCTTCGGATGTGGTGGCGCCGTGCAATATACCGGCTTATCCGCAATCAAGTATGGATGGATATGCGCTGTTTTTTGACCCGCGCAAGCACCCGCTTAAGTTAGTGGGAGAAATGGCTGCAGGAAGTAACAAGGCATTTCACCTGAATTCATTTGAAGCTGTTAGGATATTTACCGGTGCGGCGGTACCCGATGGAGCGGATACCGTTGTTATCCAGGAGAAGTCAATGGTAAAAAATGGCTACTTGCATATTGAAGATGATAAGCTGAAGAACGGCGACAATGTGCGGCCCGTTGGCAGCGAAATTAAAGCAGGCGATCTTGCACTTCCTTCTGGTTCCTTTCTTACACCCGCAGCTATTGGTTTTTTGGCAGGTATGGGTATTACAAGCGTTAACGTTTATCCTTTGCCAAAAGTATCCATCATTGTTACCGGTAATGAATTGCAAACACCCGGTGAGCCGCTGGAATATGGGCAGGTGTATGAAGCGAATTCTTACACACTTTTAGCTGCACTCAAATCTATTGGCATTGAGCCGCTTGGGTTATATCGCAGTGGGGACGATCTTGAGCAGCTCATCGAAATATTGCTTAATGCGCTGGAAAAAAGTGATGTGGTGCTAATGACAGGCGGGGTTAGTGTAGGTGATTATGATTTTACAATGCAGGCCTTTGATGCCTGCGGCGTAGAGAAAATATTCCATAAAATAAAGCAAAAGCCGGGAAAGCCTATTTTATTTGGTGCGAAAGCTGAAAAATTAGTTTTTGGTTTGCCGGGAAATCCGGCATCGGTGCTTACCTGCTATTATCAGTATGTACTTACTGCTTTTAGTGTTCTGTGTGGCCAAAATCTTAACTTGAAGGAAGCCGAAGTTCCATTGAAGGTTAATCATAAAAAACCAGCAGGCCTTACCCATTTTCTAAAAGGATATTACGACGGGGAGCAGTTGGAATTATTAGGTGGACAGGAATCGTATAAGCTTAATAGTTTTGCCAAAGCCAATTGCCTTGCCGAACTGCCGGATCAGGTTACCGAATTTGCAAAAGGAGAAATCGTGAAGATTCATTTATTCAGTTGACGCAATGCTTTATGGATATTCAATACATTTTTTACCTGTTATTATTTGTGGTTGCTTTTCTTTATGCGTCAGTTGGGCATGGTGGAGCAAGCGGATACCTGGCACTGATGGCTATTTTTGGTATTGCGCCCGATGTAATGAAACCTACAGCCTTAATGCTGAATCTTTTTGTTTCACTTACTGCTTTTATTCAATACTACCGGGGTGGTCATTTTAAATGGAATATTTTCTGGCCGCTGGCCCTGCTTTCTGTTCCTATGGCATATGTAGGTGGTTTGGTTAGTATTGATGCAAATATTTACAAAAAATTATTGGGTGTGCTGCTAATGTTGCCGGTCGTACGTTTTTTGTTTTTCCGCAATACCGATGTAAAGGAATTGAAGGAGGTTAAGCCGGTTTTGTCTGCCGGCATGGGCGGTATCATTGGTTGGTTATCTGGGTTAATCGGCATTGGTGGTGGTATTATTCTTTCCCCTATCTTATTGTTGCTTAAATGGACCGACCAAAAGCAAACTGCAGCGATCAGTGCGCTATTTATTTTTGTAAACTCTTTTGCCGGACTCATGGGGCAGCTAAGCAAAGGCATTAAGTTTACACCCGATATGACTGCCTATGTTGCCATTGCTTTTATAGGTGGTTTGGGAGGCGCCTATTTTGGGGCGTTACGGTTTAATCAAAATGTATTGAAGTATTCGCTTGCTGCTGTATTAGCAGTAGCTTCGTATAAACTTATTTTTACAGCCGCGTAGGAACTTAAATGGAATGGTGAAGATGGAAATTTTATTTTTTGGACAACTGGCCGATATGGTTGGAAAGCCGAGCTGGCAAACAGACACGGTACAAGATACCGATGCGTTGAAAGCAAGACTTGAAGCAACTTTTAAAGGATTGCAGCAGGTAAAATATATGATTGCGGTAAACAAGAAAATGGTGCAAACCAATACAACACTTAGCTGTACTGATTCCATTGCATTGATGCCACCTTTTTCCGGAGGATAATGAAAACCATGAAGAATCTTCCTGCATCATATCAGCGTTATCAGCGGCAGACCTTATTGCCGGGTTTCGGCGATGCCGGGCAATTTAAATTGCTGGCAGGCAGTGTGCTGGTAATTGGCGCCGGTGGCCTCGGTTGCCCGGTTTTACAATATTTGGCGGCAGCAGGTGTGGGTACTATTGGAATTGTTGATCATGATGTGGTAAGTCTTTCCAATTTGCACCGGCAGGTTTTATACGGAATGGATGATATTGGAAACCCCAAAGCACCTATAGCAGCCAACCGTTTACGCGCAATCAATCCGGAATTAAATTTCCATGTCTACCAGGAATACATGACACCATTGAATATCATTCATATCATAAAGGACTATGATGTGATTGTAGATGGTACCGATAATTTTACAACCCGTTATCTTATCAATGATGCTTGTGTGTTATTGAGCAAACCGCTTGTGTTTGGCGCCATCAGCCGGTTTGAAGGTCAGGTTGCCGTTTTCAATGTTCCTTCAGGTAAAGAAGGCCATTGTATTCATTACCGTGATTTATTTCCGCATCCGCCACAGGATGGCGAGGTAACCAATTGTGCTGAAAGCGGTGTGTTAGGTGTACTGCCGGGTATTATTGGTGCATGGATGGCAAATGAAGTAATTAAGTTGTTGGCAGGTTTGGGGAAAACCCTAAGCGGTTCCTTACTAACGTACAACGCCTTGACGAATGATACCATGCAATGGCAATTACAAAAGCGGGAAGATAGTGACGCACTTGTACCACCTACCGTTGCTGCTTTGCATAAAAAAGATTATGCATGGGAATGCGGTGTGCCTTCTACAGACTTGGAGATTGATAGTGCAAGCTTTGAAGAAATGTTGAAGGAAAAAAACGTGGCTTTGATTGATGTGCGTGAACTGCATGAAACGCCATTGCTGAAACGATGGGAGCATATGCAAATTCCACTTTCAGAATTAATGGAGTCCCAAAGGGAATTTATTGCTGAAAATATTGTTTTTATTTGCCAATCGGGTAAGCGAAGTATTACTGCGGCCAATTGGGCGAAACAAAAATATAAGGATAAAAAATTTTATAGTGTAAAGGGAGGGGTTGAAGGCTTAAAAGCCTAGTGTTCGGTGAAGAACAAACCGCTAAGAATGGTGGGATTAATTTCAATTAAAGAATTTCAAATATCAAATTTTCCATGGAACGCAAACCAAAAAACATTTTTCGCGAAGGTGCCATACCTGCTGCATTTGTAGGCGATAGCATAGCGAAGCACGCTACCAATCATAACATCGGCGGACATAGTATTTTTTTAGGTCAGGTACGTGCTGATGAAATAGGTGGTAAAAAAGTGCAGGCTATAGAATACACGACATACGAAGAAATGGCATTGGAAAAAATGCATGAAATCCGCGAAGCTATTTTTGCAAAGTACCCGCTTACATGCATGCATGTATACCATAGCTTAGGTGCTGTACCTGCCGGCGAAATCTGTCTTTTTGTTTTTACATCATCTGCACATCGTAAGCCGGCTATCGATGCATGTGCCGAATGTGTGGAGCGCATAAAAGCGGAATTGCCTGTTTGGGGTAAGGAGATTTTTGAAGGGGAAGGGTATCAGTGGAAAGTGAATACCCCCTAACCCCCTAAAGGGGGAACCATATTGTTGTTATATTATATTTGTTTAAAGGGTCGTAAATTTTATTTATAAGTTTAAGCTAAAAGCCCCCTTTAGGGGGTTGGGGGTAACATGGTCAACATAACACATAAATCAACCACGCTTCGTCAAGCCATAGCGGTAGGGGTTTTAAAGGTATCGAAGCAAGAAACGATTGATGCGATTGTAAACAGACAGGTGCCAAAGGGTGATGTATTTGAATTTAGCCGTGCAGCGGGCTTGTTGGCTGTAAAAAAAACCTGGGAAGCTATTCCGGATTGCCATCCGCTACCAGTGGAATACACGGCTATATCACATGAAATACAAGGACTTGAAATTCTTATAAAAGTAGAAGTACATACGGTTTATAAAACAGGTGTAGAAGTGGAAGCTATGCATGGAGTTGCGATTACCGCATTAACTATGTATGACATGCTTAAGCCGATAGATAAAGAAATTGAAATTGGCTCGATTAAACTGGAGAAGAAGAAGGGTGGCAAAAGCGATATTAAATACGCTTACCCTGATACAGTTAAGTGCGCAGTAATTACCTGCAGCGATAGTGTAAGCAAAGGATTGAATGCGGACAAAAGTGGCGATGTGATTGCACAGCGGCTAGAAAAACATGGATTGAAAGCCGACTATCGCAAAGCTATTGCTGATGAGTTTGATTTAATTCAGGCGAAAGCAAAGCAATTAATGACAGAAGGCTACGATTTAATTTTATTTACCGGCGGTACCGGGCTTTCGCCACGCGATGTTACCCCCGATGCTATTAAGCCATTGATTGAGCGCGATGTACCCGGCCTTATGGAAGCGGCGCGCAACTATGGGCAGCAGCGTACGCCTTATGCCATGCTAAGCCGCGGTATTGCCGGCTTTGCCGGGGATTCTTTATTCATTACACTTCCTGGTTCGCCACGTGGCGCAGAAGAAACCATGGATGCGGTTTTTCCCTACATTCTGCATGTATTCAGGGTGAAAGAAGGGGTAAGGCATAATTGATTGCCTTTAATTGTTGAAACCACTTATCTACCGAAAAGCAAACAATGACATATAATTACAAAGGCCTTATCCAGATATTTCTGAAACTTACCAAATCACCATGATCCTGCAACATAATGGGCAAGGCTGAAGCATGTTTTTCATATTTAGCAATACCAATGTATTGGGTGCCACCCCAAATGGTAGTGTTATTTTGAATTAAAACCCCATTGTGTAAAACAGTAATACGCGCAGCCGATTTTACACGACCATCTTCATAAAACTCAGGTGCAGTAAAAAGTATATCGTAGGTCTGCCATTCACCAGGTTTACGGCTAGCATTGGCAAGTGGAATGGTTTGCTTGTAAATGCTTCCTGCCTGCCCGTTGCTATAGGTTTTGTTGTTGTACATATCAAGTACCTGTAATTCATATTGTTCCATAAGGAAAATACCACTGTTTCCCCGGCCTTGCCCTTCGCCTTTTACCACAATGGGTGCCCGCCATTCAATGTGCATCTGGCAATCGCCAAATCCTTGTTTGGTTTTTATGCCTCCGCTTCCCGGCTTTACGGTCATGGCATTTTCTGAAATAGTCCATCCTGCAGCGCCGCCCTTTTCGCTTTCCCAGCCATCAAGATTTTTGCCATCAAAAAGTACAATGGCATCGGAAGGGGCATCTGCGGCAGTTTTTCCTGGAGTAACAATCGGAGCTTCTGGTTTCCATATTTCAGTTAGTTTGGGGTCGTCCTGTGCGAGGGTTTGTATGGTAAAAAGAGAAAAACTTAATGAAATGCCAGGAATTAATTTTTGAATCATACAGCAATATTTGGTGGAAATATAAGAGATTTTGCATTTTACTTTTTATTTAAAAAAATGTAAGAACGGTGCACTTATTTTCATTCCGGAACAAGTTTATTTGAAATTAAATTACCGTTCTTCATGGAATTTCATTTGTACGTCAGGTTTGTTTACGACCTTTGATTGTTCCGTTAACACAACCGGAACAATCAGATTTTATGATTTTTATAATTCTTGGAGTTATTATTTTGGTAATTACTGCCATTGTGAGCAAGGAAAATCCTGCGGCAGCACGTTTCATTCCAACGGGTCGTATTTTGGGTGCCATTTCACTGGGGCTTGGTATTATGATAGCCTGTATTGTACAAATAGAAGCAGGTGAAGCGGGTGTAAAAGTGCTATTTGGCAAAGTGCAACCTTTAGTATTGGGTAGTGGTCTCCATTTTATAAACCCGCTCATGGAAGTGAGAACTGTAGATGTTCGCACGCAAAATTATACCATGAGTGGCGTACATGATGAAGGTACCCAGGCCGGTGATGATGCCATTATGGTACTTACCAGTGATGGGCTCCAGGTTACAATAGACTTAACCGTTCTTTACAGGGTGGTAGCGGGCGATGCACCAAGGTTGCTCCAGGAGACGGGGTTTGACTATGAAAACAAAATTGTTCGACCACTTACCCGTACTAAAATACGCGATAATGCCGTGTATTACCAGGCTGTAGAACTTTACAGTACCAAACGGGATGAGTTTCAAAACAGGATTTATAAGGGGATTGACGAAGACTTTAAGAAACGTGGATTATTGCTGGAACAATTGCTGGTTCGCAATATAACCCTTCCCGCAAGTGTGCGCGCGGCAATTGAACTAAAGATTAATGCAGAACAGGAAGCACAAAAAATGGAATATGTACTGCAAAAAGAAACTCAGGAAGCAGAGCGTAAAAGAGTGGAAGCAAGGGGTATCAGCGACTATCAGCAAATAATTAATGAAAGCCTTACCGATAAGCAATTGCAGTATGAGAACATTAAGGCCTTAATGGAATTGGGCAAAAGTCAGAATGCCAAAATTATTATAATGGGGAAGGGTAATACCCCGGTTATATTAGATGGCAAGCAGTAATAGGTATTGGTACTTTTTTTAGCAGGATTAATTGAATTAGTCAGTTATACGTTGTTTAATCGGGCTTAATCGAATAATTAAAATACCCATCAGCGGCATACTTGCTTAGTGTTGTCTTTGCTGAAATAGCAACTAAAACTTCGGGCATTAATTGGTTATGTGAGATATCTCGCAGGGCAAGGCTTTGTCCACATATAACCATTTCTACCCCAGCCGCAGTTAATTGATTAAGCATGTCGATGTTTGGATTATCGGATTTGTAGGTTTGTTGGTAATATTCATTTGTCAAAACTGATAATATTGAACCTGAATGAAAAACAATAACTACTTTAAGTTTTTCCTTTTTTAAGCCTGCCGCAATATGCAGATTTAATACACGTGCTACTTCTTCAAGACCTTCGTTTATTTTTTTTGCCTGGTTATCTTTCGAAGTTGTCTGCGTGAAATCAAACATGATTTTTATTTCTTTATTTGGATCAGGTTTGCTGGTGATATGCTCAACAGGAATTACCCCACACATGGTACTCCCTTTTATTAGGGGAAATATCATTTTGCTTTCCAGTTTCTTAAATCTTTCTTCGCGGGTAGGCGTGGTTGATTGACTGAAAGAAATAAAGGTAAAAAGGGTTGATGATGTGATTAGAATGAGACCCGTTAGTAAAGCTGACTTCTTCATACAAATAAAATTTTATCTAGAATGGCTAAATGTATGGATTATCATTGGGTTACAAAAACGAGCCCATTTGGAATCATTTCTTTTCGGTACCTTACTTTTGCCGCCTTATGCCGGCACTAACTTTTCAATTACAACATACCGATACTGCATCCAAAGCCCGCGCGGGCAAATTAACCACTGATCATGGGGAAATACTTACACCCATTTTTATGCCGGTTGGAACCGTGGGTACGGTTAAGGCGGTAACGCAGCAGCAATTGGTGGCCGATGTAAAGGCACAGATTATTCTGGGCAATACCTATCACCTGTATTTACGCCCCGGTCTCGAAGTGTTGGAAGCCGCGGGTGGTTTGCATCAGTTTAATGGCTGGCACAAACCCATTCTTACCGACAGTGGCGGCTACCAGGTTTTTTCGCTTGCAGCACAGCGAAAAATAAAGGAGGAAGGTGTTACTTTTCGCAGCCATATTGATGGTAGCAAGCATTTATTTACCCCCGAAAGCGTGATGGATATTCAGCGAACCATTGGTGCCGATATCATAATGGCTTTTGACGAATGTCCTCCATATCCGAGCGAATACAAATATGCCGAAGATAGTATGCACCTTACGCATCGTTGGCTCGACAGGTGTTTTACAAGATTTAATGACACCGGATCCAAATATGGTTACGATCAAAACTTGTTCCCCATTGTGCAGGGCGGTACCTACAAGGAATTACGCAAGGCATCAGCTGAGTTTATCAGTAGTAAAAATGCAGTGGGCAACGCTATAGGCGGGTTAAGTGTGGGCGAACCACCCGAAATGATGTATGAGTTTTGCGCATGGAGTTGCGAACATTTGCCCTGGGAAAAACCACGCTATCTTATGGGTGTAGGCACTCCATGGGATTTGCTGGAATGCATAAGTTTCGGTATTGATATGTTTGACTGTGTAATGCCCACCCGAAACGGGCGAAATGCCATGTTGTTTACCAGCAAAGGCACCATGAATATTGACAACAAAAAATGGGAAAAGGATTTCGGTGTGCTTGACGATGCTATAGATAATGGCATTGGGAACTACTATTCTAAAGCCTATTTACGCCACCTGTTTAAAGCAGGAGAATTATTAGGCTTACAAATAGCTTCCCTGCAAAATCTTTCCTTTTATTTATGGCTTATGGGGCAGGCAAGGGAACATATTATTACCGGTGATTTTGATAGCTGGCGGAAGGAAATGATACCACTCCTGAAAACCCGTTTATAAATGGTTAATATTATAATTTTTATTTATGATTTTGGTCATAAATAAACTTGGCAATTCTGGTTAATTTCGGTTTCATCCTAAAATTCTGTGCCATGACTACCGTAGCCTCCGTTTTAGCCAACAAACCGCGTCCGTTTAATTTTATTGAGCCCGATGCAAGGGTAGAAGACGCACTGCATCTGCTGGGTGCTGTTAATATGAGTTACCTGGTAGTAATGCACGAAACTGATTTCAAAGGCATTTTTTGTGAGCATGATTTTTGTACCAATGTTGCACTTCGGGGTTGGGATCCGGCCATATGTACAGTAGAAGATACCATGACACATAATTTGCCCACGGTCTCACCCGACGATTCGGTAGAAAATTGCATTCGTTTATTTAATGCGCACAAAACCCGCTACCTGCCTGTTTTTGATCAATATCGTTTTGTAGGCGTTGTAACGCAGGGTGATTTAATTCGCGCACTGTTGCGGGAAGGAAAAAAGATATTTGACGGGCCTTCCGAAAACCTGGTTACATCCGAATGGTATGGCAATGTATTGTAGACAGATTGTTATTTAATAACCACATCTGTTATAGTGCCGGCGCCCAATAGTTCATTTACCCTTTCTATGATCGTTTTCTTCTGATAACTCAGTTCCTGCTTCAGCGGGCCTATAGAAGTATGTACAAAAAGGGTTTTATGAATTACCTGTAATTTATCCGTGTATTTTGCTACAGTTTTTCCCATTATTTGCTCCCAGGCTTCGCTTATCTGCAATGCCTGCACACCGGTTCTAAGCCGGCTTTTTTCCAGGTAGGCTTTTAGTGCATCGCCAAGGTTTGTTTCTGCCATTTTTATGCTACAATTAAAAGGTGAAGGTAACAGGTTTTAGAGTGTAATCAATCCAAAACCAATATCCAGTTTTGATAGGCTTTCCCGCAATCGCACTTCATGCGTATCGGTAATAAAAACTTGTCCCTTTTTTTCCAGACAAACTTCTTTTAGTAAATTTTGCATCCTGCTTTCATCCAGTTTTTCAAACACATCGTCGAGCAATAAAATGGGGGGAAATCCCTTGCTTTTTTCCAGCCATTCAAATTCAGTAAGTTTTAAGGCAAACAAAAGGCTTTTCCGTTGTCCCTGGCTGGCAGTTTGTTTAAATGGCTGACCCATCATCTCAAACTGCAGGTCATCGCGATGTATACCTGTGGTGGTGCGCTGCAATGCTTTGTCGCGGGTTCGGCTTGCCTGCAATAGCGAAAGAAAAAAGACTTCGGTATTTTCTTCACTGCCGGGTTTGCCAAGCTGGCTTACATATTGCAGGCTAATTTCATCGGTGCTACCTGCAATGCGTGCGTAGTGTTCCGTTGCTTTTTGTAAAAAGGGATCCAGGGTTGCTTTTCTTTTTTCGAAAATAAATGCCCCCTTTTCTGCTAGTTGCCTATCCAGCACATCTAAAACGCCATCCTGCATCGCAGGATTTTCAGCCATTTGTTTTAAAAGGCTGTTGCGCTGCTGCATAATTTTATTATACTGCATTAAATATTGCAGGTAAGCTTCATCAAGCTGGCAAAGCATAGCGTCTGCCAGTTTTCGCCGGGCTTCGCTTGCACCTGTAATTATTTCTACATCATCCGGGGCAATTACCACTGCCGGCAGTTTGCCAATATGCGCCGAAACCCTTGGGTAAATATCACCGTCCCAAACAATCTCCTTTTTTCCATTTTCACGCAAAATGGCGGTTACCAGGTGTTCGTTGCCGTTATGGGTGTCAAATTGACCCGAAATCCGAAATCCGTAGCAACCTTTTTTTACCAATTGAGCATCGGTACCGGTAAAATAACTTTTAGTAAAACATAGGTAGTAAATGGCATCGAGCAGGTTGGTTTTTCCGGTACCGTTTGGACCCGAAATGCCTGTAATGCGGTCGGGAAAGGCAAATTCAGCCTGCGGATAATTTTTAAACTGTAAAAGTGATATTTTTTTTAAAAACGCCATCGGGTAGCAAAAATGCATTTTTTCAGCCATTGAGCCTCAAGGGGTTATTTTCATTAGCCTTTTTCAAATGTCATATACGCTTGGCTTATTGCCAATCACCCTATATTTGCAACTCATTTTTAATGGGTATGGCCAAAAAATTCACCAAAGAGACTTATCTGTATTGGTACGAATTAATGCAACTGATACGTCAGTTTGAGTTACGTTCGGAAGAAATGTATAAAATGGCGGGTAAAATCCGTGGTTTTTTTCATGCTTATATAGGGCAAGAAGCGATTGCGGCAGGTTGCATGACCGCCACGAGAATGGAAGATCCCTATATTACCGGTTACCGCGACCACGGTTTGGCCATTGCAAAAGGTATCAGCCCACAAAGCTGTATGGCTGAGTTGTATGGGAAAGCTACAGGTTGTGCCAAGGGAAAAGGTGGTTCCATGCACTTTTTTGGTAAAGAAAATTACTTTTTTGGCGGTCATGGGCTGGTAGGTGCGCAAATAGGCACCGGTGCAGGGCTGGCTTTTGCTGAAAAATATAAAGGAACAGATAATGTAGCGCTTACCTTTTTTGGTGATGGTGCAGCACGTCAGGGTATGTTGCACGAAGTGTTCAATATGGCAATGACCTGGAAGTTACCTGTGGTATTTATTTGCGAAAATAATAACTACGCTATGGGTACTTCGGTTGAACGTACAAGTAACGTTCGCGATATTTATACCCTTGCAGATGCTTACGATATGCCGGGTGCACCGGTAGATGGTATGCATCCCGAAGCAGTTCATGAAGAAGTGGAGCGTGCCGTTAAACGTGCCCGCGAAGGTGGCGGTCCTACTTTACTCGAAATGAAGACCTACCGTTACAAAGGGCACTCCATCAGCGATCCGCAGAAATACCGTACCAAAGATGAAGTGGAAGAGTACAAATCACGCGATCCTATTGAAATGGTGCTGAAAACGATTCGGGACGGTAATATGGCTACGGAAGAAGAAATTGCAGCTATTAATACAAGAATAAATGCATTGATAGACGAATCAGTACGTTTTGCAGAAGAAAGTCCATGGCCCGATGATAGCGAAGTATTAAAGGATGTTTACCACGAAGATTTACCCGAATTGTTTGTAACAGATTAATGAATGATGATTAGGGAATGATGAATGATGATTTGGGTTAAAATAATGATTGCGGAAAAGTCAATTTGAAATATAAATTTTTTAAAAAAAGTAAATGGCAGAGAAGAAAGACGTGCAGTTTGAAGAAGTGAAGGCTGTAGATCCGGGACAAGAAGTAGTTTCAAGGGCATTTGGCTTTTGGGATAAATACAGTAAAACCATCATTTATGGTGGTGCATTGGTTATTGCATTACTAGGTGGCTATTATGCATTCCAGAATTTTTATAAAGAACCCCGTGAATTAAAGGCAGCAGATGCTATTTTTCATGCACAAAAATATTTTGCACAAGATAGCCTTGCGCTTGCGTTGAATGGCGATGGTCAGCATCAGGGTTTTGAGAAAATTGCCACTAGTTATGGTGGAACCAAAGTAGGTAATCTCGCAAAATTTTACACCGGTGTATGTGCACTCAAATTGGGTGATCCTGGCAAAGCTGTTAAGTTTCTTGGAGATTTTAGCACCGATGCTACCGAAATTCAAACGATTGCCTATGCCCGCCTTGCGGATGCGTACGCCGAATTGGGTAAAAATGATGACGCGCTTAAGTTCTATGAAAAAGCAGGTCACTATTATCCCGAACACGATGGCTTAAGCGCTGATAATCTTTTCAGGGCAGGTATGCTTTGCGAAACATTGGGTAAAGAAGATAAGGCCGCTGAATTCTATAAAGAAATTAAGGAGAAATATCCCCGTTCTGAAAAGGGCTATCAAATTGATAAGTACCTGGCCAGGGTAGGGGTAGTGGATTAACATTCATTACATATCCTTTCAAGCTATTACATGCCGGTATCTTAGTGTACCGGTTTTTTTTTAAATAAAAAACCAGTCTTTTTACAATACATGGCTACCAAAGGAAATGAAGGAGTAAATAGCCCTGCCAGGTTGCCGCAGGTGGCAGGAGCCAGGGTTGTAATAGTAAAAACCGCATGGAATAAATATATAACAGATGCACTTGCAGATGGGTGTAAGCATACCCTTGAAGCGCATGGGGTAGCATATAAAGAAGTTACGGTACCCGGTGCTGTAGAACTCACTTTTGCAGTTAACCATGCTGCAAAAGATGCGTCTTTTCCCGCAGATGCTTTTATTGCCTTAGGTTGTGTTATTCGCGGCGATACCCCGCATTTTGAATATGTATGCCAAAGTGTAACCCAGGGCCTTACACAATTGAACACACAATTAGCCAAACCGGTTATTTTTGGCGTGCTAACGGTAAATACCGAAGCGCAAGCCATGGAGCGCATCGGAGGCATTCATGGACATAAAGGTGAAGAAGCTGCATTAACAGCCATTCAAATGATAGATTGGATGAAAAACGGAGCATAATCAGCAAACCATGAACGTACAATTATTTATTCCTTGTTTTGTGGATCAGGTTTACCCAGCCATGGGTATGAATATGGTAAAGGTTTTACGAAAGGCCGGGTGTACTGTTACTTACAACCCTGCACAAACCTGTTGCGGACAACCGGCTTTTAATGCCGGTTTTTGGGAAGATGCCAAAGATGTTTGCAAAAAATTTATTAAAGATTTTGAAGGCGATGGTTATATCGTAGCTCCAAGTGCAAGCTGTATTGGCTTCGTACGAAACTATTATAAAAAGCTGTTTGAAAATTCCGGTGAAATGGAAAAGGTGGAAGCACTCACCATTAGGATGTATGAGTTTACCGAGTTTATGGTAAACGTGCTGAAAATAGAAGATGTAGGTGCGAGTTTTGAAAGTTTTGCAACCTATCACGATAGTTGTGCCGGGTTGCGCGAAGTGGGTATTAAGCAGGAACCCCGCAAACTTCTTTCCAACGTACGCGGATTGACATTACGGGAAATGAACGATGTAGAAACCTGTTGCGGGTTTGGGGGGACTTTCGCGGTTAAGTTTCAATCCATCAGTAGTGCTATGGCCGATCAAAAAGTGGACAACGCACATGCTACCGGTGCTGAATGCATCATCAGTACGGATGTAAGCTGCCTGATGCATATTGAAGGCTATGCCCAAAAGGCTGGGAAGCCCATCAGATGTTTGCATATTGCCGATGTGCTGGCAATGGGTTGGTAAATGGGGGAAATCCAAATTCCAAATTCCAAATTCCAAATTCCCTCAAAAGATTAATATTTATAAATCCAAATCACCCAATCAAGAAGAATATTAAAAATAACATCTAAAATATTACCTAATAAATGAATTACTGGTTAATAAAATCTGAACCTTTCAAGTATAGCTGGGATCAGTTTGTAAAAGACAAAACCACTTTTTGGGATGGGGTACGCAACTATCAGGCGCGCAATAATCTAAGGGCCATGAAAAAGGGTGATGAAGTATTATTTTACCATAGCAACGAAGGGCTTGAAATTGTAGGTATAGCAAAAGTGGTAAAGGAACATTACCAGGATCCAACTACAGATGATGCCAATTGGGTGGTAGTGGATGTAAAGGCGGTAAAAGCCATGAAGAAACCAGTTACACTTGCTACCATGAAGGCAGATAAAAGGTTGGAAGGATTGGGGCTCATAAAGCAAGGCAGGCTATCAGTTTCCCCTGTTACACCCGGTGAATGGGCGGTAATTATGGAACTGGGTGGGATGAATGTTTAAACAGCAATAAGTTTTGATGGAAATCATGTTTTTAAAATAAAATATGCCTTAGGTTTGACACTTATTATGCAAAAGAAGCACTTAGTTATACTTACAGGAGCCGGTGTTAGCGCTGAAAGTGGACTTCAAACTTTCAGGGATTCGGGCGGACTTTGGGAAAATGTTAAGGTGGAAGAAGTGGCCACACCGCGGGCCTGGCGTAAAGACCCAAAAAAGGTTTTGGAGTTTTACAATTTCCGCCGTCAACAGGTATTGAAATCAGAACCAAACATCGCACATAAGGCACTTGCAGAATTGGAAAAGGATTACCTCGTAACCATAATTACGCAAAATATTGACGACCTGCACGAGCGTGCCGGAAGTACAAGGGTTGTGCATTTACATGGTGAAATCCTAAGCATGCGCAGCGAAATGGATGATACCATGAAATATCCTTGCCATGGCGACATCAATATAGGCGATCTTGCTGAAGATGGCCATCAGTTAAGGCCCGACATCGTATGGTTTGAAGAGGCTGTGCCCGCTATTGAAGAAGCCGCAAATATTACCATGACGGCTGATATCTTTGTAGTTATTGGTACTTCCTTACAAGTATATCCTGCAGCAAGTCTTATTGATTTTGCACCTGCACATGTGCCTAAATTCCTTATTGACAAAGCGGCTGTAGACCACGATGGTATTGAAGAAATTGTTTTAATTCAAAAACCGGCAACAGAAGGAGTAGAAGTGCTAAAGCAAAAACTTTTACAACTGGTATAAATAACTGATCATTTTCGAAAAGCTTTCGAAATGATTTTGTAGATTAACGACTGCCCGCCATTTAAAAACCATCCGTCAGGGTGGTTTTTCTTTTACCCCAAACCGGATGGTTTTCTAAAATCAATTCGGTATTATCCCTTCAGCTTTGTAACCAAATCTATATAGGCAGTCATAGCATCATCTGCCGATTTTCCTTTTTGTTCTGCCCATGCATTGTGCTTGGCTTTTGCTACAAAATCAAAAGGATTAGATGGCCCTTCGCCAGAAGCATCCCCTTCGGTAGCCTGCTTGTAAAGGCTATATAGTAATAATAAAGTTTCGTTAGATGGTTTTTCAGATAGGCTTTTGCCATCAGCAACCGCCTGTTCAAATTGTGCTTTTAGTTCCATAGTTTTTTGTTAGGTTGCAAATATAGACTTGCGGGCATCACTTTTACTATGGAAGTAAAGTTAGTAAATCCGGCTAATGAATTTTACCATTTTGTAAAATTCTAATTTATAGAAGAATCAATTAATGCTTACCGGAAAAACAGCATCATCAATCATCCCAATCCCTTCTGCCATAAGTTCGTTCAACTCTTCTTCATAAAAGAAGCTTTTTTCGCCAAATGCAGGCTTAAGTTCATCAAGCCAAATGGCTTTAGGATCGTAAGCCGCAAAAAATGGCTTGCCTACCCAATCGGGGTTGCGACCTTGCAAAAAACGCAGTACAATTACTTTGGTACCTGCAACTTCTGCTACACCCAGCACCTGCACTTTTCCGGGTGTGCAACTCATACTTGGACCACGTACAGTGCGGCATACACCACTAACCATTTGATAAGCCTGCCGCCAAATTTCCTGCGCTTCCACCAATGGTAAACCATAAAAATGTTGTGCACCGGTATCACGTACGGCAAACATATAATAAGGAATAATATTTTGATTCACCTGCTCGCGCCACATATCGGCCCATATTTTCGCATCATCATTTATACTGCGCAATATGGGGCTCTGCGAACGTATTTGCGCACCGGTACTTCTTATCCCTGTCACGGCCTGTTTTACAGCTTCGGTACTTAATTCAACCGGGTGGTTAAAATGCCCCATGATAGCAAGGTTTTTACCTGCTTTCACCACCGAACGGAATACCTCAATCAGTTCATCAGCATCATCATCCGTTAAAAAGCGATAGGGCCAATATCCCAAAGCTTTGGTGCCAATCCTAATCGTTTGCACATTCCATAAATCTTCGTCGAGCAGTGCTTCAATATAGGTTCGGAAAATTTTTGTTTTCATAATCATGGGGTCGCCACCGGTAAAAAGGACATCGGTTACCTCGCGATGCTCCTTCAGGTATTGAACCAGCAGGTCAGTTTCTTTCATGGCAAACTTTAAATCGTCTATTCCCACAAACTGTGGCCAACGAAAACAGAAGGAGCAATAGGCGTGACAGGTTTGGCCCTGGCTGGGAAAAAACAATAAGGTTTCGCGGTATTTATGTTGAATTCCGGTAAGCTTGGTTTCCCCCAAATGTGGCACATTTTTATCTTGCATGGCTGGATGGGGGTTAAGTTCCATACGAATTTCGTTGGCTACTCTTTTTATTTCATCTTTCCCAGCATTGCTTTCCAGGGTTGCCTTCATTTTTTCATAGTGGTGGGGAAGTAATAATTCTTTACGTGGAAAGGTTAAAGTGAAAATAGGATCATTGGGTACATTGTCCCAATTAATCAACTCATTTACTACATAGTTATTGGTTTTAAAGGGCAAAACATTTCCTACTACTTCAATCGCTTCTCTTATTTCAGGGCTAAGTGCTGCTACCTGTTGAATTTGTGCATAATTGTGTAATGCATAGGCGCGATATTTAACCGATTGAGCCAGTTCTTGTAAAATGTTTTCCATGAAATTAATTTGTGGGAGAAAATACCATCAGCAATTAATAATCGCTATTTATTGCAAAGTATTACCCGGGTGATACAATTAAAAACTTAATATGTGTGTGTGCAGAAAACGATAAGTTATTTACCGAAAAGCAATCCGGAAAATATGGCAAGCAAACCGAAGCGGCTTAAAAAAGGAATTTTTTCTGCATAGTAAAAGTAGGGTTTTTGTTGTTTCATACGTTTCAATTGTACATTGTTAGGATAATTTTAGGGTTTAAAGTGAATTTTACATTATCAATATTCTACATAGTTAAATCTTATTAAACCTTTGATATAGCAATCATTAGTTCTGTTTAGCTTGCACAAAAAAAAAGACCTTTGTATGAAGAAGCTAATAACCTGGCTTGTATTATCGACAATAAGCTTACAGGTACCGGCACAATTAGTGGCAGGACCTATGTTGGGCCCCGTAGAATTGCGGGAAGCAAGCATTTGGGTAGCTGTGGCCAATGCAGCAGATAAGGTAGAACTGCGGTTGAAAAAGCAAGGTGAAACAAAGGAGCGAATATTAATACCTGAAATAAGTTCTCATTTTGAATTTAATACCGGTGTAATTGTTTTGACGGGGCTGGAACCTGCTACCGCTTATGAATACACGCTTACAGTTACCGATGCAAAAAAGAAAACTGAAATAAGAAAGGGGGCGCTTACCACCAAAACGCTTTTTCAATGGCGTAATCCGGCCCCTGATTTTAGTTTTCTAGCCGGTAGTTGTGCCTACATAAATGAGCCAGTTTATGACAGGCCGGGTAGGGCTTATGGTCTTGATTCTTCTATATTTGAAACAATGGCAAAGGAAAAGTCGGCATTTATGCTTTGGCTTGGTGATAACTGGTACACCCGCGAAGTAGATTATCAAAGCAAGTGGGGACTGTGGTATCGCGCAATGCATACAAGAAAACTCCCGGTAATGCAAAACTTTTTGCGCAGTATGGGGCATTTGGCCATTTGGGATGACCATGATTATGGCCCAAATGATTATGGAAAAAGTTACCATTTAAAAGGTCAAAGCCGCGAAGTCTTTAATCATTTTTGGCTAAACCCATCGTATGGCAACCAAAATGAGGGCATTTATACGCGTTACCAATATAATGATGTTGATTTCTTTTTACTTGATGACCGTTGGTGGCGCGATTATGATAAACTGCCGGATAGTATTAATGGTAAACCCAATGAAGCCAAGCGGATGCTGGGAAAAGCACAAATAGATTGGCTTAAGCAGGAATTGCTCTATAGCAGGGATAATCCTTTTGTAAGTTTCAGGGTAATTGTAAACGGAAGCCAGGTACTTAATCCCGGCAGCCCTTTTGATAAAATGCTTGATTTCCCCGTAGAGTACTACGAACTAATTAATTTTATCAAGCAGGATAAAATAGAAGGGGTATTGTTTTTTTCGGGCGATAGGCACCATAGTGAAGTAATTAAGGTAAAACTTGATGGGGTTTACCCGCTTTTTGACATTACAAGTTCGCCACTTAGCAGCGGTACGCACAAATTCGGTGGCCCCGAAATGAATAATCCATGGCGGGTAGTGGGTATTGATCAAAAGCAAAACTATGGCAGGGTAACCGTTACAGGCGATAAAGCAAACCGTAAACTACAAGTTGATTTTGTAGGAGAGAAAGGAGAATTACTTGGATCATGGAAGGTGGCTGCCGCTGAATTGAAATTTACAAAGTAGTCGCCCAATGGTGGACTTGAAAAGGCTTATTAAATTGATTATGAAATTAGGGCTTATTTTTTTTACTGTTTTGTTGGTTGCAAATTCCAGGGCAGTTGCCCAGCGGATGTTAACCGAAGGAAGAGTAGAATATTCTATTTCAATAGATAGTGTAACGGGAAATGATGGTTTACAAACCCTTTTTGCCGGAGCCACACAGGTTATTTGGTTCAAGGGTAATATGGTAAGAATAGATTTTTCCAGCAGCCTGAGGGTTCAAAGTTTAATTTATAATTCTACTACTCAAACAGCATTATTACTGCGCGAATCGGGCAGTGAAAAGTTTTTGTTTGAAATAGATTCATCACAATGGGTTCATTTTCAATTACCCTTTTCCGGTGCAACCTATCAGTCATTTCCGCAACAGGAACCATGTGATGGTTATTATTGTCAAAAAGTAGTGGCAACCTTATCGAATGGGACCGATGTCGAAATTTTATTTACACCCGGCGTAGTACCGGTAACCCGCAGTTATGATAAGTTGTTTGAACCACTCAATGGGTTGCCTGTTTTATATACCCGTCAGGTAGAAGGCCTGAAAGTGCATTATAAATTAATTTCGGTTCAATTTTTGCCGGTAGGTAGCGCACGGTTTACTGTTTCGGGTGAAGGGTATAAGCAAATTCCTTACGGGAATATAAATGGAAAAAATGGGCAATAAAAAAGGGCAAATAGCCCCTGTAAAATAATTAACCCCTCAAAAAAACCGGTGCGAACCGGTTTTTATTATTTCTTAATTTTTGCTCGGCGTTTTGAACTTGTGAATAATTCCCTTTTGCTGAACAGGATAGATATAAATGGTATTACCTTTTTTATAAGTAATAATGGAGTGCCCGTTACCGTTTGCATTGGCATTAGGTATTTGCATGGGACTTATGGTACCTTTATATGTGGCACCTTGACGCATGAGACTTAAGGGTGTGGTGTAAGATTTTTTTACAGCAAAGCCATTAACTTTGAGTACGTAACCTTTTTTGTCTTTATCATCTGAATCGCCTTTGGAAGCCAAAGCACATTTTGATGAAAAAGCAAGTACCAAAACCACAAATCCGAGGCTTATAGCACACTGAAGTTTATGTATTTTAGTTATCATAGTAGGCAAAATTAAACGTTTTCTTAATGTTTAGCCAAATAAATAACGGATTTATTGTGATTTTGTTGTGAATGAGTGGATAAAAACCTATAAATTAATATAAAATGGTAGATAAATAGGCCTTAGTTTTATAAAACATCTTAATTCATGGGAAATTTCTCGAGTCGCCGCGAAAGGGAAGAGATGCAGGAATTACTGCGTGTGTATCAAAATTTGAAAGCAGGCAGGAGTGCATCCTTCATTGAAGAAGAAGATTTTGAGCGAATCATCAATTATTTTGATGACAAGCAGGATATGCCGTCGGCCATTGAAGCCGCCGATATTGGCTTACATCAATTTCCCTATTCAGCGCAAATGATGTTTAAAAAAGCAGATTTGCTGATTGCCAACCGTCAGTACCTTGAAGCACTCGACCTCCTCGATGCAGGTTCCCTGTTTGATAGTAATGATACTACCTTATATATATTGAAAACGGATGCTTACCTCGCATTGGATAAACCCGAAAAGGCAGCCGAACTGTTGGTGGATGCGCTAGACCTGTTTGAAGGCGATGAAAAAATTGAATTACTTTTTGAATTGGCGGACGTTTACGATGATTATGAGGATTTTGAAAAAGTTTTTGACTGTTTAAAACTGATACTGGAAGATGATCCGCTCAATGAAGAAGCGCTTTTGAAAATTTGTTTTTGGGCAGATTTTACGGGCCGCTGCGAAGAAAGCATTAAGCTTCACCAAGCAATTATTGAAGAGCATCCCTTTAGTGAACTCGCCTGGTTTAACCTTGCAACCGCTTTTCAGGGACTGAAATTATACGAAAAAGCCATTGATGCTTACCAATATGCCTTGGCTATTGATGACAAACTGGACATTGCCTATCGGAATATGGGTGATGCCTGTATCCGCTTGCGCAAATTTCGCGAAGCAATTGAATGCCTGGAAAAAGTACTGGAACTTAGCCGGCCCGAAGATGTGATACATGAAGCCATTGGCCACTGCTACCACAAAATGAACAATTTTGCACAGGCTCGTTTCCATTACCGTAAGGCAAGCCATCTTAACCCCGATGATAGCCGCATCTATTACAAAATAGCCATTACCTATTGTAAAGAAGACCAATGGGAAAGTGCAGTAAAGCAATTGGAATTGGCTATGCGGCTGCATAAAATGCAACCTGAGTTTAACCTGCTGATGGGCGAATGCAAAATGGAACAGGGAAAATTGAAAGATGCTATCCAATACTTTTTAAATGTAATAAAGGTCAGGCCAAAAAACATTTCGGGTCATGATGCACTTATCCGCTGCCTTGTAAAAGCAGGTGAACCAGCCGAAGCATTGCAAAGAGCGGTAGAAGCTGAAGCCCAAACACCCGGGGGAGCGCTTTTTATTTACTACCAAAGTGGTATCCTTTTTATGGAAGGCCGAGCCAAAGAAGCTTTGCTGCAATTAGAAAGGGCCTTGCGCGAAAATCCAAGGTTGTTTAACAAGCTAAGCGATTGGGTACCCGGATTACTACAACGGCCGCAGGTTGTGGAACTCTTAAGCCGCTATTTACGAAGCCGAAAAAAGAAACATTAAACCGATTTGGGTTTTCAATATGACATTCCTCAGGATTCATCGCTTTGAAACCTGCTATATTTGCCGCCAATTTTGAATATGAACGGAATAAACTATTATTTGAGCCAAATGCCGGATAGACTGGCAAAGCCCCGTGCGAACGGCATTACCATGGTAATGGATAAGGGGTTAAGTATCGAAGAAGTAAAAAACTTCATGAGCGTAGGATATCCGCACGTAGATGTGGTGAAGCTGGGCTTTGGTACATCTTTCGTAACGCCGAATCTGCGCGAAAAGATTGAAACTTATCAGCAGTACGATATACCCATTTATTTTGGAGGAACGCTTTTCGAAGCATTCTTAATCCGCAATCAGTTTGAAGATTACCTCGCCATGTGCAAGGATTATGGAATTACCTGGATGGAAGTATCCGATGGTAGCATTACCATTCCCCATGCCGAAAAATGCGGATATATTGAAAAAATGACCAAACATGGCGTGGTACTCAGCGAAGTAGGTAGTAAGGATGCAGCGCATATTATTCCACCGTATAAGTGGATTGAATTGATGCGTGCAGAACTGGAAGCAGGCAGTACCTATGTAATTGCAGAAGCGCGTGAAGCGGGTAACGTAGGTATTTATCGCGGTAGTGGGGAAGTGCGCGAAGGACTGGTTCAGGAAATTTTAACTCAAATTCCGGGTGAAAAAATACTATGGGAAGCGCCGCAAAAAGCACAACAACTGTACTTTCTGGAATTGCTGGGTTGTAACGTAAATCTTGGAAACATTGCGCCGAATGAGGTAATACCATTGGAAACCATGCGCATAGGTTTAAGGGGCGATACTTTTAATTTATACCTTGATAAGGTTGAAAGTTAAAGCAAGGTAGAAGTACGAAGTTAGAAGTACGAAATGCGAAGTATCGACACAAGGCATTGCGTCGATCGAAATACAAATTCCGAAGCGGGTAACAAATGAATGCTATGATTAAATTATATGGCTTGATTGGTTATCCGCTTTCGCATTCTTTTTCCAAAAAGTATTTTACCGAAAAGTTTGAAAGGGAAAATATAGCCGGTTGCCGCTATGAACTTTTTTCTATTGATTACATCGGTCGCCTGCGAGACGAAGTATTGTTTCCGCATCCTGAACTCTGCGGACTAAATGTTACCATTCCTTACAAAAAGGAAATCATTCCTTTTTTGAACGATGTTTCAGCACTGCCATTACAGGCTTGCAATTGCATTAAAGTTTCCAACGGCCAACTGAAAGGTTTTAATACCGATATTGTTGGATTTGAACAATCACTTTGCGAAAAATTATTGCCGGGCCATTCCCCGGCATTGGTTTTAGGAACGGGTGGTGCCGCCGAAGCGGTGATTTTTGTTTTGCAAAAACTGGGTATTCCTTATAAAATGGTAAGTCGTAATGGTGGGCCGGGGCTGGTTTCCTATGCAATGCTTACCAAAGAACTCGTTGCGGAACATAAGCTCATTATTAACTGTTCGCCGGTGGGTACTTATCCCAAAGTAGATGAGGCACCCAATCTCCCCTATGATGCTATTGGTGCGGACCATTATCTTTTTGACCTTGTATATAATCCTGCTGAAACCCGTTTTTTGCAGGAAGGTGCACACAGGGGCGCAACAATAAAAAATGGTATGGATATGCTCGCCATTCAGGCTGAAGAAAGCTGGCGGATATGGAATGATCCTATGTTGTAAAACCGGAATACCCTATGAGTGGGTTAAAAAATAAATCAATTTTTCTAACGCCTTTGCCCTGTGGCTGAATTGGGCTTTTTCAACGGCACTCATTTCACCAAAGGTTTTGTCTGCTCCATCGGGAATAAAAATGGGATCGTAACCAAATCCTTTTTCACCCTGTTTTTCGGAAATAATAGTACCCGGGCATATGCCTTCAAACAAATGCATGGTTTCATTCCATTGCAGGGCAATTACGGTGCGGAATCTTGCTGCACGATGGCTGTTGCCTTCGAGGTTTGTAAGTAACAGGTCGATATTTTCCGCATGGGTAGCTTTTTCCCCGGCATACCGCGCACTGCGCACACCCGGAGCTCCGTTCAGGGCTTCCACTTCAAGGCCGGTATCTTCACTAAAGCAGTTTTTACCTGTAAGTGCATGTATTACACTTGCCTTTTCAACGGCATTTTCTTCCAGCGTTTCGTATGGCTCTTCAATTTCAACATCTATGCCTGCATCTTTTAACGATAGCACCTTTATGTCAGGCGGCAGCAGGGGTTGTATTTCCTGCACTTTGTGGGCATTGTTGGTAGCAAAAAGAAGTTCGTACATCATCAGGGGTTTACTAATTGAATATTTTCTTGAGCGCTGTCCAAAGTTCCTTCTTAAGTGCAATAGCTTCAGGACCTGGTTTACTAAACTCTGTTAATGATGGTGCGTATAAAAATTTGGTGTTATTCCATGGTTGTACCTGGAAATGCGGAAATTTAATAGGGGCACCAATGGTAGCAGGTTCTATGCCAAAATATAGACCAACCGCGGCGGGCAATTTTTCCTGAAGTTCGTTATATTCAAGGGTGTGCGTTGCAGCATTCACCAGGGCAATATCAGCAGTGGAAAGTCCTACGGAACCCAGTATTTTGGTTAAAAGTTCGTAATCCTTATCGTTAATGTGCAATGCTGTCGGGTCGTTTACCACCACGAGTACCCTCTTTCCAAAATTACCCAGCCAGCTTATTTCCGCAGATTTCGGTTTAATAGGTGCAAGGGGTTCTTCAGGGATTATGGCTGGCTTCAGTGGTTCTTGTTTGGGTAAAATAATGGAAGCAGATTCGGCCCTTGCAACAGGCGGGGTTTTTGCAAATTCATGCGGAAGCACCACTATGCCACCCGAAAATAATTCAGCTAAAAGTGCCCCCGGCATGGTTTCTAAACCTGTTCCTGCATCGTTTGTGTCTTTAGTCATGTTCTGTTAGGCAGCTTTTTTGTTTCTTTGCCAAAAATAGATATTGAAATGATTGCTTCGCTGAAAATAAAAACGACACCTGTTCTCAAATCACGTTTGTCCGAAGTGGATATTGAAAATGTGCCCTTTGGCAGATATTTTACAGACCACATGCTGGTAGCCGAATTTGCCCATGGCGAGTGGGAATCGGTCGAAATTAAGCCTTATCAGCCATTAATGATTGATCCTAGTAATGCTGCCATACATTACGGACAAAGTATTTTTGAAGGTATTAAAGCTTATCCGCAGGAAGATGGAGAAGTGGCTATTTTCAGACCTTTCGATAATTTCCATCGCTTCAATATTTCGGCTGTACGTATGCAAATGCCCGAAGTGCCGGAAGAAATTTTTATAGAAGGAATGCGTCAACTGATTGCACTGGATAAAGATTGGGTGCCTAAACATGATGACCATGCTTTATATATACGTCCATTTCTGTTTGCCAGCGATAATGCCATTGGGGTACGTCCGTCAGACCGTTATACTTTCATGATTATCCTTAGCCCAACCGGCCCCTACTACACAGCACCCATGCGTATTTATGTAGAAGAAGAATATACACGGGCAGCACCCGGTGGTGTGGGCTATGCCAAAACAGCGGGAAACTATGCTGCGGCTATGTTTGCCACGGCCAAAGCACAAAAAGAAGGCTATCAGCAGGTGTTATGGACCGATGCATGGGAGCACAGATATGTGCAGGAAATTGGTACCATGAACGTGTTTTTTGTAGTAGGTAAAACAGTTTATACACCTTCGTTGGAAGAAGGAACCATTCTCGATGGTATTACCCGCCGCAGCGTAATGACGGTTATGGAAGAAATGGGTTATGCCATTGTAGAACGCCGAATTGCAGTGGAAGAACTGAAAGATTGGTACAACGCAGGCCAGTTAAATGAAGTATTTGGTTCAGGAACTGCTGCAACCATAAGCTTGATCCGCGAACTGAAGTATAGGAATTTTGTAATGAATTTTGAAACAGATAACTGGGTGGTTTCTCCTGAAGTGTTGCATCGCCTTAACGATATCCGCTATGGGAAAGTAACTGATACCCATGAATGGTTGTTTCAGGTTTAAGTGGCATCATCAAAAATATGTAATCAGCATTTCGCATAAGGGATTTTTAGGCTATGGAAATCTTTTCACAAAACACTGGGATTCGTATGCGCATTGCGTGTTAGCGTAACTTAAAAGCTTACCTTTAATTGGTTTGGAAATAATTTCTTTTTTAATTTTGTCCAGTAATCTTCCAGAAAATATTAAACATTTTAGTGGTTTTTATTATTTACCAATCAATTTAGGCGCTCATTAACAATTTCGAATGGCTAAGATAACTTTTGACAACAGGGACAATCAATTTTACCAGAGTTTAAAACAAAGTGTAGATGATTATTTTGAAAAGAATAAATTAAAAAGGACCGGTGACTGGCGGTTATATATTAAAACATTTGTTTTTGGAACAGCATTCGTAGGCTTGTATTATACTTTGTTGTTTGTCGCAATGCCCTGGTGGCTATCCCTTATCGTTGCTGCATTATTTGGCATGAACCTCGCTTTTATTGGGTTTTCCGTAATGCACGATGCAAACCATGGATCCTACAGCACCAAGCCCTGGTTAAATGATTTATTAGGATTAAGCATGAATGTTTTGGGTGCGAGTGCTTTTTTCTGGAAGCAAAAACATAATATTATTCATCATACCTACACCAATGTAGATGGCATAGATGATGATATTGCAAAAAGCCCCATCATCAGGCAATGCGAATCGCAAAAATGGGTACCTGCGCATAAAGTACAGCATTTGTATTTGTTACCTGCTTATGCCATGTCGGGCATTTTCTGGGTATTTACCATGGACTTTAAAAAGTATTTCACCCATAAAATATATACTACGGCTGCCTGGAAAATGACATTGAAAAATCACATCATTTTTTGGGGAACTAAGGTTTTTTACATAGCATTTTACATGGTAATTCCTGCGATGGTATTGGGTGTTGGCCCTTGGGTAGCAGGCTATTTTGTGGTTATGGCTGCGCTCGGTTTAACCATGTCTGTAGTATTTCAATTGGCGCATGTGGTGGAAAATACAGAGTTTGAGCATATTGAAATAGATGAAACCAAACATGTAGAAACCGCATGGGCAGACCATGAACTTCGCACTACTTCTAATTTTGCTATGGATAATTCGGTTTTGTCATGGTTTGTGGGTGGTTTAAATTTTCAGATTGAACATCATTTATTTCCACGTGTAAGCCATATACACTATCCTGCTATCAGTAAAATCGTTCAACAAAAATGTAAGGAATTTAATATGCCTTATTTGTATTACAATACTTTTTCAGAAGCCTTCTTTTCGCACATGCGGCTGATGCGTACGCTTGGACAATCGGAAAAAGTGCCCGGTAAAAGCCATATGCACAAGCAACCCATGATGGCAACTGCCGGTTAAAATCATTTGACTTTACTTCATAACATCGAGTACGCGGAACATTTTCTGCATAACAGAAGATGAACTGCCATCAAAATTATTTACCAGGAAAGCAAAAATATATTCACCACCGGTGGATGAATTGACGTAGCCTGTATAACCGCGCACACCGCTGATACTTCCACTTTTCATTTTAATACCATTAATCGTTGGCAACCCTTCGTAAAACGCCGGATACCAGCTTTGCTTGCGTGCATGTTGCATTACCTGCACAAGCGTGCGGGTAGTAATGCGGTTGTGCGGCGATAAACCACTGCCGTCAACAATACGCATAGCGCCCCTTTCAATGCCTTTATCTTTCCAGTAATCACGAATCCATGTTACACCATTTTCGGTGGTAGCTGCTTTACCTGCCTTTAATGCCAATTGTTTGGCAAGCGCTTCACCATACAGATTTATACTTTTCTGTAAAAAGAAATAGGCAATACTATCAAGCCCGGGACTTGTAAGCGTTGTAAGTGTTTTCATGGTACCATTACCCGCCGTTTTGGTAGCAGCAACAACCCGCGCGCGTTGTAAAAGCGCATTGCCATTTTTTTCGCCCCATTGCTGCAGCGATTTTTCCCAATAAGCAATGGGATCGGCAATAGAACCGCTGATGACAAATTCTTTTACACCTGCCGGAACCGTGCCCCTAACCGTACCGCCCGGCCATTGGTCGGGATAAATTATCGCCTGATCGCCGCTGCCTTTTGCCCCGGTAGATAATTCGTTTACAAGGGGAATGGCATTTGCCACCGGACGGGTACCTGCTATTTTTACGGCCTGCCCTTCGGCACTGCCCGGTTGTAATACGAGGTCATACTGATTCTCGTACCAATTAAAACCCCTTGGTCCCGCACCATAATAATTGCCCATATCGTCAAAGGTCCAGCCGCCGGGTGTAGCCTGTGTGCCAAAAGCTTTTTCATCTATTACAAAAGCGCCATCCCATAGGCGTATGCCTGCTTTCACCAATGCGTCGGCAATTTGCTGCACCTGCGCAAAGTTTTTGGTGTTTGCATAACGCCAGCTTCCCAGCGAAGGGTCGCCACTTGCTTTTATGATTATAGCGCCCTGCAAAAGACCATTGGTAATACTGCCGCCAAATTGCAGCGGAGTAGAAAAGGTGAAGTCTTTACCCAGTATATCAAAAGCAGTGGTTGCGGTAACTACTTTCAGCGTGCTTGCGGGTGCAAGTCCAATGCCATCGTTTGCTGCGAAAATGGTTTTGCCGGTTTGCGCATCTATCACCAACAGGCTGCTGATGCCATATTTCATTTGGGGATCGGAAGTGAAACTGCGGTAGGCAGAAGAGATTTTTTCGGGGAGTTGGGCGATCGAAGTTTGTATGGCTAACAAACCAATTACAGTGAAAACAGATATTCTTTGCATAGGCAAATAAACGCTCAAAAATTTAAAATCGGATAATGCGATAATAAAGTTGGTGTGTGGTAGAAGCATTTAATTTTTTTTTTAGATAGAATAGGTTGGTTCATTATATAGCTCAATTCCTTAATTTTGAAATGCGCCCCTCAATTTATCCTTTTTATTCATTTCTATTAATAGCCAGGACCACATTCAAAATCATTCCCATGAGCCACCTTTTTAAAATTGCATATGCTTTGTTGTTTTTATTTTCTGCTTTACCAACAAAGTCCCAATCGCTTGGAAACTATCCAAATACATCCGTAATTTCTGGTCAAAATGTAATGATTACGCCGGATGCGTTGCCAACTTCAACTACATCCATAGTTGCTTATACTAATACCAACTTTTCAGGAATACTCACGGTAAATCCGGTTACAGGTATTTTACAGGTAACCAATGCAAAGCATGCTGGTACATATTTGGTTACAGTAAAGGCGTTTGGGGCCTTGCCGTCGACTAAAACCTTTACGCTTACTATAAACAATCCTGAATGTAGCCAGGGACAATTTATTGAAGGATATGACGTAGTATCTGATACGGTTTTTCGTGCATTTGCTATAGGGGATTTTAATGGTGATGGTAAACATGATATGGCTGTTGGCACTTATTTTGATGACCACAATGTTTCGGTTCGATTAGGCGATGGTAATGGTGGGTTTGCCGAAGTGGCAAAAGTAAAAGTTGGTAATATACCAAGATCAATAGTTATTGGGGACTTTAATGGTGATGGAAAGCAGGATTTCGCAATGACCAATACTGGAAGTGTATATATCAGCATTGGAGATGGGTTAGGAAACTTTGAACCTGAAAAAACTGTAGTAACTGTAGCTGGTTCTATCGGTTCTTTAATTATTGGTGATTTTAATAATGATGGTAAAAAAGATATTGCTGTAATTAATGGTTATGTTTCTATTTTATTAGGTGATGGAAACGGGGGGTTCACAGTAAACACACTATCAAACTTTGGTAGGTATTCTAATGCTATAACCATTGGGGATTTTAATAAGGATGGAAAGCAGGATTTGGCATCAGTTATCAGATATAGTTTGGATTCCAACGTAGTCACCATAGGTTTGGGTGATGGAAATGGAGGGTTTATAGAAAGTTCAAAGGTAAAAGTAGGACGTCAGCCAAATTCAATTGTACTAGGCGATTTTAATGGAGATGGAAATCAGGATTTGGCAATAGATTTGATACAATTATTAATATCTTATTGGGGGATGGCTTAGGTAGCTTTAGTTCTAATGTTGTTTCCGTGGGTTCAGAAATTACTGCGGTTTCCTTAGCCATTTGCGATTTTAATGGTGATGGATTCCAGGATATAGCTATTGGAGAATTATTTTCTTATGTTACCATTCTTTTTGGAGATGGGGCAGGTGGTTTTATTGTTAGCTCATATTTTAGTTTACCTAAGCGTCCTGACCAATTAGCCATAGCTGATTTGAATGGAGATGGTAAACAGGATTTTGTAACTTTAAGCACTACCGGTAGATCAATGTCCATAAGATTTAATTCAAATGAAATTACCAACACCTGGCTCGGTTTAACTTCGGAATGGAACAAACCTACAAACTGGAGCCTTGGTATGATTCCATCTGCATGTGCAAAATTGATTGTAAATACAGGTGTTCCTTTTTTACCAACCATTACCGGCATTAACAACACCTGCTACAGCCTTACACTCAACAACGGGGCCAACATAAATATGGCCTCCGGTGCAATTTTAAATATTACGGGAGAATAAAAAAGGCAGAAGATGGAATGGCATTTTATGAAGTAGAAAAAGATATCAGGAATATTAAGAATTAATTGAAAAGATAGCATCGCTTTAAATAACCCGAAATATGTACAATTAAACCTAACGGATTTGTGACCTTTAAAATAAGAACATGGCAAAGAGCAAAACAATAAATGTAAAATGGACTGAGATTGTAATTTATCAAGATAATAAGGAAGACTTTATAAGCCTTACTGATATTGCACGTTTTCGTGATAATGAAAGAAGCGATTATATACTGCAAAACTGGATGAGGAACCGCAGCACAATTGAGTTTATCGGACTTTGGGAGCAATTTAATAACCCAGCTTTTAATTCCATCGAATTCGATGGAATTAAAAACATGTCGGGTTCAAATAGTTTTTCGTTGACTCCTAAACGCTGGATTGAAACCACCAATGCTATAGGAATTGTATCAAAAACCGGTAGGTATGGCGGCACCTTTGCACATAAAGACATTGCTTTTGAATTCGCTACCTGGTTAAGTGCTGAATTTAAGTTTTACCTTATAAAAGAATTTCAACGCCTCAAAGCTGATGAAAACGACCGTCTGAAATTAGACTGGAACCTGCAACGCACCCTGGCAAAAGTGAATTACCATATTCATACGGATGCCATCAAGGAGAATTTGATTCCAAAGGAATTAACTAAAACCCAAACATCTTTTGTGTATGCTAACGAAGCAGATTTATTGAATGTAGCCCTGTTTGGCATTACCGCAAAACAATGGCGTGATGATAATCCTAAAGCAAATGGAAATATCAGGGATGAAGCTACACTCGAACAATTGGTAGTGCTCAGTAATATGGAAAGCATTAATGCAGTTCTCATTCATCAGGGATTAGAACAAATGGCACGATTAATACAATTGAACAAAATTGCTATTTCCCAAATGAAATCGCTGATAAGGAATAAAAGTATCCAAAAATTAAAGTAGAAAACCATGTTCTTTGTGTCAGGAAAATGGTAGGAAAATATACCACGCTTTTGGTGGTACATTTGAAGTTTTTTCAACCGGATATAGCCAAATATTTCATATGAACAAAGTTTTCGCTTCCATCATCACCATTGGTGATGAGTTATTAATAGGTCAGGTTATTGATACCAACAGCGCGTGGATGGCACAGCAACTGAACGAAGCAGGTATCCTGGTGAAAGAAAGAATAAGTGTGGGCGATGTGTGGCGCGATATTTGGGAAGCGCTCGACAGGGCCGCTGCGCATAGCCCCATTGTGTTGATTACCGGTGGCCTTGGCCCAACGGCGGATGATATTACCAAACCCTTGCTGTGCGAGTATTTTGGCGGTAATATGGTGATGAGCGATGTGGTCCTTGCGCATGTTGAAGATATTTTTAAAAGGCTGAATCGCCCCATGATTGATCGCAATCGGAAACAAGCCGAAGTACCCGATGTGTGTACAGTACTTTTTAACCCAAGAGGTACGGCACCCGGTATGTGGTTTGAAAAGGATGGGGTTGTATTTGCAAGTATGCCCGGCGTACCGCATGAAATGAAAGGCATCCTGCATAATGAGGTGATTCCAAGGCTTCAGGAAAGAATGGCATTGCCTTCGATTGTGCATCGCACGCTGTTAACGGTTGGCGTTGGCGAAAGTTTTTTGGCCGATAAAATACAAACCTGGGAAGAAGCATTGCCCGCGCATATTAAACTGGCTTACCTGCCCAATTACGGAATGGTGCGATTGCGGTTATCGGGACATGGTGCAGATAAAAAGATTTTGGAAGATGAAGTGGATTCGGAATTTGAAAAACTCAAACCGATTATTCAGGAATGGCTGGTAACCGATAAGGATGAGAAAATCGAAATGGTACTTGGTCGCCTTTTGCAGGAAAAGGGACTGATGATGGCAACCGCTGAAAGTTGCACGGGCGGGTATATGGCACATTTGATTACATCACTTTCCGGAAGCTCAGCATGGTATGCGGGCAGTGTAGTAAGCTATGCCAACAAGGTGAAAACAAAGGTATTGGGTGTAAGCGAAGCCACACTTGCAGCGCACGGTGCTGTTAGCCAACCGGTAGTGGAACAAATGGTGCGCGGCGTATTGGCGCAAACCGGTGCAGATGTTGCCGTAGCCGTTTCGGGCATTATGGGACCCGATGGTGGGAGCGAAAAAAAACCAGTGGGTACCGTTTGGGTGGCAGTGGGTAACGCACAACACATTGACGCTAAGCAATTGCATTTCCGTTTCGACCGTATGCGGAACATTGAACTCACAGCTACCCATGCATTAAATTATTTGCGTAGTTGGCTCATTGAGCAATCATGATGCATTATATTTAGCCATTCAATTATTGCCGGATGCTAAAAAAAGCGTTATCCAATCCATCATTTCTGTTTTTATTGGCAGGTAATTTGTATTGTATCTGGTATTTTCAAAACCATCCCGACGGCTTTGCAACGATTGTATGGATTTATTGGTTTCAGAGTATTATCATCGGCCTGTTTAATTTCCTTTTTCTACTTACCGTAAAAAATTACGATGCCGCAAATTTTACGATGAATGGTAAGCCGGTAACCGCTGGCAATAAGGGTTGTGCAGCATGGTTTTTTCTTTTCCATTATGGTTTTTTTCATTTTGTGTATGCCATCTTTCTGCTGGTTGGGCTGGGTGTAAAGTCCATTGACTCCAAATTACTCCTGATAGGCGTGGCTGCTTTTTTTCTTGAATCCATTCTAAGTTTTATCCGGCAAAAGCAAATGGAAAGCCGTATTTCAATGCCAATAGGTACGCTTTTTTTTCTGCCTTACCTGCGTATATTTCCTATGCACCTGATGATTTTATTACCCGAAATTTTCGGATGGCAACCTAGCTTACTTTTCCTGGGGTTAAAAATGGTGGCAGATTTATTATCTTTTATGCTTTATGAGCATTTGTTTGGTAAAGGAAGGTGAGTAGAACTCTTTTCGTTTCACATTTCACTTCACAATCCGCTATTAAGGAAGACAAAAACTTTTGCGGATTGAGTGAACATTGAAGAGATTGCTGTGTTCTTGAAAATTATAAAAGAATTTTCTTTTGTTCATCTAATGCTTCAATTTCTTTGATTTCTCCTTTTTCTTAATTAATATTACAATAATTATTCTCAAACCAAATTTTGCTTTTATGAAAAAACATTTACTCTTATCAATTTTCTCTTTGCTGATGATAACCGCCTTTAGTCAGGAAAGATATTTTTATGCGACACTATCAGGGGCCAACGAAGTACCCGCAAACGCATCAACAGCTTCGGGTGTTGTAATTCTTAAATTTAATTCCATTTCAAAAGCCTTTGAACTGTTTGGCAATTACAACGGGCTTACTACAGGCATTACCGGATCGCATATTCATCAGGCTGCAACTGGTGTAAATGGTCCTGTTATTGTAAATTTAAATAATACAAGCGGCATAAGTGGGGTATTATCTGCATCCGGATTACTTACTGCACCTCAAGAAACTGCGTTATATGGTGGTAATACCTATGTTAACGTTCATAGCAGTACATTTCCGGGTGGTGAAATACGCGGACAGCTAACAGTAGTTGCCGATGGTGATGCAGTATTTTCCAATGCACGCTTACAAGGTGCGCAGGAAGTGCCGCCAAACGGATCAACTGCTAGCGGTAAAGCAGTTATTCTTTTGGAATTAAGTACCAATAAGGTATTTCTCACCGGGTCTTACACAGGTCTAACCACGAATATCAGCGGATCTCATATCCATTTAGGAATGGCGGGTGTAAATGGTGGCGTAATTTTGAATCTAACCAATAGTGGTGGTACATCCGGGGTTATTCATGGTGCTGGAACATTTACCGATCCACAGGAAGAATCATTAATTAACGCAGGTACTTATGTAAATGTACATTCTACCACCTATCCTGGTGGTGAAATAAGGGGACAGATAACAACCTATTCGCAACAGGTATTTCTTGGTGGTCGTTTATCAGGTGCAAATGAAGTTCCCGCAAATGCATCGGCTGCTACGGGCACCGTAATCGCTCGGTATAATAGGGAAACCAATGAATTGGAACTTACCGGTGACTATCAGGGGTTAACAACTGCCATAACCGGTTCGCATATACACACAGGTACTGCAGGTGTAAATGGCGGTGTAATTGTAAATCTTACCAACACAGGTGGTACTTTTGGTGGTTTATCAGCCACAGCCACTTTAACCGAGTCGCAGGAAGCACAGTTGCTCAATACCGGATTGTATGTAAACATTCATAGCAGTACTTTTCCGGGTGGAGAAACCCGCACACAATTATTCCCAACTTCTGCAGGTTCCAAGTTCAGCGAGGTTGCAGTAAACGGGTCACAGGAAGTGCCGGCAAATGCGTCTGCCGGTTCGGGCACTGCAGCCATGTTGGTGGATAGAATTACAGGTCAGGCTTATGTAACTGCAACTTTTAGGGGTCTTGGTGCTCCGGTTACCATGGCACATGTTCACAGGGGACTTGCCGGCACAAATGGTCCTGTAATTATGCCGCTTTCGATTGCGGGTACTACAACAGGAACTGTATCAGGTAGTCAGTTACTGAATGCTGCACAGGTAGATTCCTTTATTAATGGATTCACTTATATTAACATTCATACAAGCCTATTCCCTGGTGGCGAAGTAAGGGGGCAATTGGGTAATGTGGTACTGCCTGTAAAACTTGCCGGTTTTAATGGTTTTAAACAAAAAAACCTTGCTGTACTTAGCTGGCAATCTACTACCGAAGAAAATATGAAGCAATATGAAGTAGAACAACAAAATACCAATACCGGTGCATGGATATTCAAAACGAGTGTAGCTGCGAAAGGTAATAGTGCCGGGCAATACAAGGCAGAAGATGTGCCGCTTAATTTTGGTAAAACCTTTGTAAACTACCGTTTGAGAATGGTAGATAAGGATGGCAAATTTGCTTATTCTCCTGTAGTAAAAATTGATTTTACAAAAGAAGAAAACGGATTGATGATTCTGCAGAATCCTGTTTCCAATTCACTAAACTATCGTGTGGCAGGTTTGCCTGAAAACAGTAAAGCGCAAGTAACTGTTATCGATCAAATGGGGCGTAACATATACAACACTATGGTTGCTCCTTCCGGGAATCAAACCATCAATACATCTTCTTTCAACAGCGGTATTTATATGTTGAAAGTACAATCGGGTAACGAAGTATTTATTCAACGCTTTTTAAAGCAATAATTTTTTTCTTTCGTTGATGAGCCGTGTTTCCAGCAATGGGAGCACGGTTTTTTTTTGAAAAACTTTGTGTAATGAATTATTCATCATCAGGAAATCTTCATTAATCTCCATCAATTTTTGCCCCGCAGTAAGGGCATATTTTCCAAAGTTTTTCCAATTGGCTAAAGCATTTTTTACAGGTATGTACTTCTTCCATTACTGCTTTTAACGGAAGGGTGCTGCGTACGGTATAAGTTTGCGGAATTTCTTTAATGAAAGATGATTCCTTTCCTTTTTCAGTAATCAGAAACAGTTTCTCTTTTGCGCGGGTAAGCGCCACATAAAATAAGCGACGTTCTTCTTCAAGCAGGAGATCGTGATTTGCCTTTTTTACCACCTGGAATATACGGTCTTCAAGCCAAATATCCGGGAAGCCGCCATAACCATCTGTAAGCCCAATGATGAATACGATTTTAGCTTCAAGCCCCTTTGCTGCATGAATGGTTTTGGCCTGTACCCGCAGGTTTTCATTTTTAAACCGGAAAAAATAGGGCATGTACATTTTGCTGCGCCGGTACAAGAAAAGGATGTCTTCGCTACCCATGCCATCATCCAATAGCTCACGAACCGTATCTACACAAAACCGGATATTTTCTTCTTCATTATTGCCTGAATACACCACAATTTTATGCTCCGACTGTTTCGATGCTTTTATCTCTTTTTCTACCTTAAACTTGTTATGCTTAATCACTTCGTTACTGGCGCCGACAATATTTTGTGTACTCCTGTAATTAAGATTGAGTTTAATGAGTTTGGCGGGGGCAAAATGCTTTTCAAATTCAATAATATAGCTCACGTTTGAACCGCGAAATCCATAGATGCTTTGCCAATCGTCGCCTACGCAAAATAGCTGGGTGGTTTTGGTGAGTAGCAGTTTAATTAATTCTACCTGCAGGTTGTTTACATCCTGAAATTCATCTACTAAAATATATCGGTAGCGGTTTCGGAATTTATGTGCAATATCTTCATGATTTTGCAGCAGTGTTATACTACGCGAAATCATATCATTAAAATCGAGAAAAGATTTATTGACGCAATAAGCAATGTATTTATCCATCACCGGCATACAGATTGCATAAAAATCCCGCACCCTTTCATGTGGATCTTTCGCCGCTTTTGCAGCAATGGTTTTGCGGTTCAGGTTTTCCACTTTCATCATATCGGTTACCCGCATAATCATTACGATAAAATCTTTTACCTGTTCGTGGTAACCATTCATCTCTTCCTTGTAGGTAAGAATTACGGTTTTGTGGTAAGCAGCAGGTAAACGGTTTTTTATGATCTTATCAAGCATATGATTGAATAGCGCTGAATCCTGTGTCATACTTTCGAAAGTTTTTACCAGTAAAAGATTGCCTTTTTCAAACTGCTCTTCTTTATTACGCGTTTCAAAACTTTTATCGCTGATATGTTCCAGGTAAAGATTGGCATCGGGCAAATAAAAATCAGGATGAAAATTAAAATCTTTTACATTCAGCAGTGGCTCATATTCAAAACGGATACTATGTCTGTATAGCCAATCTGCAATAAATTGTTCCGATTTGGATCGTACCCTTGTTCCATTGAGTGATGTATAAAATTTTCCATCTTTATATTTATCGTTTCGGTTCTCTTTATCAAGATGAATTTTATGTACAAAATAGTCCAGTATATACCTTTTAAGTTTCAGGAGAAAATCAGTGTTTTCGCATAGCTCAATCAGGAGTTTGTGAAACACTTCGAATGCTGTTTCCGGGGCGGTAAACTTACCGAGATCGGTGTCTTCCTTTTGTTTTTCATCGCCAATTATTTTAAACTGATTGTCGAACTCATTCACCCCGTAATTGCGCAGCATTCCATAGCAAAAGCCATGAAAGGTGCGTACGGTAAGCCCTTCAATCCAGCGGTATTGCCGCTGATAATCGAAGCGGGCGCGGTCCTTGTATTCTTTGGTGTACTGCTTACTGTTGAGTACCTTCTCATATTCACCATTATTATCCGCGGTTAGAATCAGCCGGTCAATCATTTCATTGGCGGCATTTTTGGTAAAGGTTATTGCGAGTATTTCAGAAGGACTCACACCTTTTTCTTCAATCAGGTATATGATTTTTTGCAGCAGCGTTTTGGTCTTTCCACTGCCTGCCCCGGCCAATACAAGCAGGCGTTTACGATCGCTGGTAACAGCCTCCCGCTGCGGGGCATTAAGGTGAGATAAGTTGGTAACGGACAAGTTGCTTTTTTGGTTTGCTAAGATAAGGAATTAGGATGTGGGTACATTAGGATGCTGTCATCTTTCAATTAACATCTATCATTATTTCTTTCTATACTTTAATTTCAATTTTTATGTATTTCATTATTCATGTATTCAAGTATTCTTTCCTCCTTTATATTTGACCACCTATTATGCAAAGAAGAAACTTTCTCAAAAACACCACTGCCGCAGGTTTGTCGTTTGTGGCTGTAGCTACATTGGCCGCTTGTGAAACCACCGTTGATCCTCAAGGATTAAAATCTGTAAAGGAAGGTGAACCCATCCCTGATGATTTCGCTTTTAACGAAGCCACTATCGACGATCTTCAAAAGCAAATGGCCGATGGACAGCTAACGTCAGTGGCATTGACGCAGGCATATCTTGATCGCATTGCTGCCATTGATAAGGCGGGGCCCAAACTCAATTCGGTTATTGAGCTAAATCCTGATGCACTTGGCATTGCCAAGCAATTGGATGATGAAAGAAAGGCAGGAAAATTACGTGGCCCAATGCATGGGATGCCGGTACTCATTAAGGATAATATTGATACAGCGGATAAAATGCAAACTACAGCGGGTGCATTGGCGCTCGAAGGTAATATTGCTAAGCAGGATGCTTTTATCGTGGAAAAGCTGCGTCAATCCGGTGCTGTTTTGTTAGGCAAAACCAACCTGAGCGAATGGGCTAATTTTCGTAGTACGGCAAGCTGTTCCGGATGGAGCAGCCGCGGCGGGCAAACCAAAATGCCTTATGTGCTTACCTATAACCCATGTGGAAGCAGCGCAGGTTCGGGTGCGGGATTGGCAGCTAATTTGTGTGTAGTAGCTATTGGTACCGAAACGGATGGCAGCATTACCTGTCCGGCATCGGTAAACGGATTGGTGGGCATTAAACCTACCGTGGGATTATGGAGCCGCAGCGGTATTATTCCCATCTCTGCCACGCAGGATACTGCCGGGCCCATGGCGCGAACCGTAAAAGATGCAGCCATCTTCCTGGGTATTTGTACGGGCGAAGATGCCCGCGATGCTGTGACCAAAGAAAGTGCAGGTAAAACGCTGCCTAACTATGCCGAAGGACTCGATGGTAATGGGTTGCAAGGCAAACGCATTGGTGTGGATCTGAAACGCAGGAGTAAATTTCATCAATTGAATGCACTGCTTGATGCAGCAATGGAAGAACTTAAAAAATTGGGTGCTACTATAGTGGAGGTGGAATATGTTGAAGCGGTTGACAAGCTGGGTGAGTATGAAACTAAGATTTTGCAATATGAGTTTAAAGATGGGGTTAACAAGTACCTCGCCGGCGCAAATGCAAAAGTGATAACCTTGGCCGATGTGATTGCTTTTAATAAAATGAATGAAGACAAGGCAATGCCATTTTTTAAGCAGGAACAATTAGAAAACTGCGAAAAAACAGAAGGCCTCGATACAAAAGAATATAAGGAAGCCCTGGAAAAGGGTAGGGATGCAAGCCGGAAAATACTCACTGAACTTATGGCAAAGCATCAATTGGATGCTATTACAGGCCTTACCATGCCGCCAGCCTGTGCCATTGATAATTTGTATGGCGACCGCTACAGCAACGACTTCTTAACTGCCCCAGCAGCCATGTCGGGTTATCCGCATATTACGGTTCCCTGTGGACAGGTATTCGATTTGCCGGTGGGTTTGTCGCTTTTTGGCGCACCCTACACCGAGCATAACCTCATTAAAATGGCCTTCACCTATGAACAGGCAACGAAAAAGCGGGTTAAGCCGGCGTTTTTGGAGGGGATAGAAGGGGTTTAGTTTGGTTTAGGGTGGTTTAGTGTGAAATTATTAATTCGTCAACTATCCTACTCGTCTACTCGTCAATTCGTCAACTTTCTAACTCGTCAACCCGTCAACAAAAAAAACTTCAAAAACCCTGTAACCTCTCCGAAAAGCACCGCGTCATATGCAGCAACACACCACACACAATAAATTTATTTAAAAACACACATTTAAAAATTACCACTATGAACGGAGAAGTATTTATCCCGATTACACTTTTTATTTCAGCGGCTTTAATGATCGTAACGGTAGCATTTTACCGCACCCGCGAAAACATTGCTATGATTGAGCGTGGCTTAAATCCCCGTACCAATATAGCTAAGCCATCCCCTTACCGGTATTACAAATGGGGTTTGCTGTTGATTGGTGTGGGTACTGGTTTGGTTACTGCTTACATCCTGGACAGGACTGTTTTCCATGACCATGATTCTGAGCCGATTTATTTTGCCCTTATGGCTATTGGTGCCGGTTTAGGATTGGTATTCGCCCACAAAGCAGAGAAAGCGTATATTGAAAGTCAGCCTGTTACGAGGTCAGAAGACTAAGTTTCAAGTACGAAGATAGTAGTACGAAGTTCAACATTTAAAATGCGCCACTGCTGATAGCGGTAGCGCATTTTTTTATAAATCATCTTCAACTAAACACCTGGAAAGTAATCCAACTAAAGAAATACGCCAGGGCAGTCATATAGGCCAACTGAATCATTGGCCATTTCCAGCTTTTTGTTTCGCGTTTTACAATAGCAAGCGTACTCATACATTGCATGGCGAGTAAGTAAAATACCATCAGGCTCATACCGGTAGCAAGGGTATAAACTTTACTTCCGTCGGCCCAGGTAGCTGACTGCATTTTTTCGCGCAGGGTCATATCATTTTCATCGGCATCTTCACCTACACTGTATAGCGTTGCCATGGTGCCTACAAATACTTCGCGGGCGGCAAAGGAGGTAATTAAGGCAATGCCTATTTTCCAATCGTAACCCAATGGCTTGATAGCAGGTTCTATGGCCTTGCCCATAATGCCGGCATAGCTGTTTTCGAGTTTTTCGGTTGATTGTTGTTTGGAAAGTTCCTCTTGATTTGCAGGCGAAGCGGCAATCAATTGCTCATATTTGGTTTCCACATTGGCCATTCGGTTACCGGGGCCATAGGAGCTAAGGAACCACAATACCAAACTTATAATCATAATGATTTTTCCTGCTTCCGTTACAAAAATCCTGGCCTTTTCCACCATCGTTACGCCTGCATTTTTCCAGCGCGGAGCCCTGTACACAGGCAGTTCAAGTATGAAAAAACTTTTTTCTTTGGAATGAATAAACCATTTGGCCACCCATGCTACTGCAAGTGCAACCAAAGTGCCGAAAATATAGAGCCCCATCATTACAAGCCCCTGAAGACTTAACCAGCCGAGATAATAAGTATTGGGAATAATAAGCGCAATGAGAATCGTGAAAACAGGTAGTCTTGCACTGCAACTCATTAATGGAGTTATAAGAATCGTAAGTAACCTTTCTTTTTGGTTTTCAATATTACGGGCACTCATAATAGCGGGTACTGCGCAGGCAAACCCACTGATCATGGGCATTACGCTTTTTCCATTGAGCCCCACTTTACGCATTAGTTTATCGGTAAGAAAACTAATGCGGGCCATATAACCGCTGTCTTCGAGCAACGTAATAAGGCCAAACAGAATCATGATTTGCGGAATAAAAATTACGATGCCGCCCATGCCAGCTACGAAACCGTTTACCAGTAAATCGCTCCACCATGCAGCAGGCAAGTGATTGGCTAGCCAATTTTGTAAACTACTGAAGCTACTGTCAATTATTTCCATGGGAAACTGTGCCAGCCAGAAAATACTCTGGAATAACAGAAACAGCACCACAATCATTATTATATAACCCCAAACCCGGTTCAGCAGAATATTATCAAGCCGGTCGCTTTTTATCTTTCTGGCCAATGGATCGGCTTCCACCACCGTTTGCTTCATTACCTGCCGTATGCGCTGGTAACGCTGCATAATTTCTTCAGCCTGTGTTTTGGTAGGATTAAATGCATTGCGTTTTTCCGTTTCTTCAATTTCCTGCTGTACATCCGGTGCCAGGTCAAACGATTCATGGTGCATCAGGTAATGCAATGCCTTGTAGGGAGGTAATTCCGGGAATATTTTCTTTAGTTCCTGAATAGGGTTGGTTGCCAACGCCTGGTTATCGATAAAATCGTAATGGGGAAAGGGGGCGTTGTTGGTAGCCACCAATTCAATTGCCCTTTTTAATTCAGCAATGCCTTTTTCTTTGCGGGGATTTACCGAAACCACCGGAACACCTAGTACCAGTTCCAGACCTTCAATATCAATTTGTGTGCCTTTTTTACGCGCAAGGTCCATCATGGTCAATGCAATAACAACCGGAATTTTCAGATCTAATATTTGGCTGGCAAAAAGCAGGTTTCGTTTCAGGTTGCTGGCATCTGCCACCAGCACAACCATATCGGGAATGGTTTCCTTATCCTCCCCAATCAGTACCCTGTAAGCCACCCATTCATCTGCCCTACGTGGATATAGGCTATACGTGCCCGGGAGGTCCGTTATGTGCGCATGTATGTTTGCATTAATACTGCTTGCACCCGTTTTTTTATCTACGGTTACCCCGGGAAAGTTGCCAACCTTTTGGTTAAGACCGGTAAGATTGTTGAACAGGCTGGTTTTACCGCTATTGGGATTGCCTACCAGCGCAATATGTAAGGACTGTTTTGTCAAAATATGTACGTAAAAAAGTGGCGCGAAGGTAAGTGCATAACTTATGCGTTCTTTTCGAGATCGGGAAAGGGGAAAGGGAGATCGGGAAAAAGAGGAACAAGGGTTTAGTGCCTTTGGGGTTTTGTGTTGTTTAGTGCTGCGCGTTTAGTGCCTTCGGTGTTGCGCGCTTCGCGCCTGACGGAGTCCTAAACCACACTAAACTATCCTAAACAAAACTAAACCACCCTAAACCATACTAACCCTTAAAAGTAAAACCCATGTACCGTCATTTTTCCGTTGGAAAGAACAAGCGTAGGTGCCGGTAGTTTTATGGCATTGAGTGCATAAAATAACGAACGCATCCATTTGCTGTTGGTTTTAATGCGGGTAAAATCAATATCGGGTGCCAGATACCATTGGCGTTGGCGGGCTATATCGGTCCGGTTAATTGTGGTGCCGGTTTCAGGGTCAGTCCAAATATTTTCCGTACCGCCAAAAATGCCCGTTGCACCATAACCCACAGCTACATTTAACCAGGGTGGTAATTTGCTTTTTTTACAAAACGATTTCAGGTTGGCGGATAGCCAATAGGTTTGCCCGTTGTAATCTTTCAGCATTCTTTCGGGCAAGCTACTGCCGTATAAATCATCACTTCTTTCATTTAGTTGCGGGTCGTCGTAGGTCATTTTATGAAATGAAAATTTAAAGCTGATACGCTCCTCGTTCCAGGCAAGATGCTGACCCACAAATAAACTGCTACCCACAAGATTGGCACCAAAATCGCCCCAACTCCATCCCCATTCTTCGCTAAAACCATCCAGTATTTCAACCACCGTTTGAAAACCAAAACCGCTTATGCCACCCAGCCAAACTGCTTTTTTTTCGGGCATCCCCGTCCACCGCCAGCCGGCATAACTAGCCCGGCTAAGTTGATAAGCACTCCATGTATGGCCCACTTTATCCACCTGCAACCATTCATCCCAATCATTAAAGGTGTGGAACTTGCTCTTTGGGTAATCTTTGTACCACGCTTCATTCAGCAACAGCAGGGTTCCCGTATAAAGACCCACATGCAATCCCGTCATAGCAAGTGTGCGCTTTTGAAGGTTAGGTGAATCGGGGTTGCTAAAATTAAATGAAGCATTTGTAATTGCTTTTTCCGGCAATTGAAATCGAAAACTATCGGGAAGCGGGGAAAATACAAATGAGCGTATCGCGTTAGGGAATGAATCGGGCATTAGTTGCTCACTATCAGCATTGCTAAATGATAAAATTGATTCCATCCGAATTGTTTGTGCCTTTACCGGGATGCAAAATGTACTGGTAAATGCAACAATTATCCAGATGAACAACAGATAGTAAAACGTAAAGCCAGGTTTGGTTTTCATGTATGTTTGCAAACCTACATCAACTTTAGGAACTATGTTTTTTGCCGGTATGGCGAAACAGATGAAAATGGCACTTATCTTAGCCCACCACTAAAAAATTAACAACATGGACATAGCGATTAAGGCCAAAATTGATAGCTGGCTTGCAGGAAATTACGATGAAGCAACCAAGCAGGAAATTCGGCATTTATTGGATACCAATCCCGACGATTTGGTAGAAGGGTTTTACAAAAACCTGGAATTTGGAACCGGGGGACTTCGCGGCATCATGGGTGTAGGTACCAACCGGATGAATAAATATACGATTGGTATGGCTACACAAGGTTACGCCAATTATCTTTTAAAATCTTTTGGCGAAGACATTTCAGTAGCTATTGCCCACGACAGTCGCAACAACAGCCGCTTTTTTGCCGAAACGGTGGCAGCAGTAATGGGTGCCAATGGAATAAAAGCCTATTTATTTGAAAGTTTGCGTCCAACGCCTGAACTGAGTTTTGCGATTCGCCATTTTGGTTGTAAGGGCGGTGTGGTTTGCACTGCAAGTCATAACCCCAAAGAATACAATGGCTACAAAGCATATTGGGAAGATGGCGCGCAATTGGTACCACCACACGATGCCAATGTAATAACCGAAGTAGATAAAATATTGGCAGTAGAAGATGTAAAGTGGAGTGGAGGAGAAGCCAATATTGTTATGGTAGGCGCAGAAGTTGATGAGGCTTATTTTGATATGGTTAAAAGCCTGAGTGTTTACCCTGATGTATGTATGCGTCAAAGCGATCTTAAAATAGTATATACCAGCATTCATGGCTCGGGAATTAAATTGGTACCAGGTATATTGGAGCGTTTTGGATTTAAGAATGTTGCCATCGTGGATGCGCAAGCCACACCAGATGGTAATTTCCCCACAGTAAAAAGCCCCAACCCGGAAGAAAAAGATGCCATGAATCTTGGGCTTGAATTAGCAAAAGCCATTGACGCAGATATTTTATTAGGCACGGACCCCGATGCGGACCGCGTAGGCATTGGCGTAAAAGATAACAATGGCAATTGGGTGCTGATGAATGGCAACCAAACCGCCGTATTGGCTTTCAACTATATGATTGAAGCAAGAAAGATAAAAGGTATTGCTCAGCCCAATGATATGGTAATTAAAACCATTGTAACATCGGATATGATTAATCGTTTTGCAGCGGCTAACAACGTTGCTTGTTATGATGTGCTTACGGGTTTCAAATATATTAGTGAATTAATCAGAGAAAAGGCCGGTGTTGAAAATTATATTATAGGTGGCGAAGAAAGTTATGGCCTTATGATTGGCGATCAGGTGCGGGATAAAGATGCAGTTAGTGCTGTGGCTTTATTATGCGAAATGGCTGCCTATGAAAAAGATAAGGGTCGCAGTTTATATCAAAAACTAGTTGACCTCTATGTGGAATATGGTTGTTTCCAGGAGCACCTTATTTCTATTACCAAAAAGGGGATGAATGGTCAAAAGGAAATTGCCGAAATGATGGAAGGTTTTCGCAATAACCCGCCGAAGGTATTAGGCGGCGTGGCAGTAAAAACCTTGCTCGATTATCAATTGCAAAAAGGAACAAACCTTGCGGATGGTTCAACTTTTATCATTGATTTACCAAAGAGCAATGTGTTGCAGTTTGTATTGGAAGATGGAAGTAAAGTAAGTGCACGCCCAAGTGGTACGGAGCCAAAGATTAAATTTTATTTTAGTGTGAATGCACCTTTGGATGCCCCGGAAAATTATGATCATGTAAAAACCGGATTAGATGCACGCATTGCAGCTATTATTACAGATATGGCACTTTAAAAGGCTTCTTGATTTTTTTATAATTTTTGCAAACAGCCCGTGGAGAACCTGCGGGCTGTTTTTGTTTCCATAAGAAATAATTGCCAGTTATATTGCACTGCTTAATCAAATACCAACTGCACATACATGAAGAAGAATTGTGAAGATACCCTTCGGCAGCAGGCCATGCGAAAGCAATTGGTGCAAATTGTACGCGATAAGGGTATTAAAGATGAGAGTGTATTAGCCGCTCTTATGAAGGTTCCCCGTCATTGTTTTTTAGATACAGCACTCGATCATATTGCTTATGAAGACCGGGCTTTTCCTATTGCAGCAGGTCAAACCATTTCACAACCCTATACCGTAGCCTATCAAACTGAATTACTTGAATTAAAGCCTTATGAAAAGGTGTTGGAAATTGGTACGGGCAGTGCTTATCAGGCAACCATACTTGGCGAAATGCAGGCACGGGTTTTTACCATTGAAAGACAGCGGGCTTTATTTGATGAAAGAGCATTGAATTATCCCTTTTCAGGAAAATATCCACAAATTAAATTTTTTTATGGTGATGGCTTTAAAGGATTGCCAACATACGCTCCTTTTGATAAAATACTTGTAACTGCTGCCGCACCCTTTGTACCTCAGCCACTTTTGGATCAATTAAAACCAGGTGGTTACCTGGTAATACCGGTAGATGAAGGTAATGCCCAACGTATGAAACGCATTATGAAAAAAGCTGATGGAAGTTTCGAAGAATCGCTTTTTGCTTTATTTCATTTTGTACCGATGGTGGAAGGAAGAAACAGGTAATGGGATCCCCAATTTACTCATATCCGAAAAATTGTAATGCCTTCGACGCATTTTCATTAAATGTAGAAATTTCAACTTGAGAAAGATCCTTCATATACCTTTTTATCCTATTGTTATCTGGTTTCTCAAGTGTTTTCATTTTCCAATCAAGTGTTTCACTTGGTTCCTGATTGTTTTCGGCAGTCGCTTTGTAGTAATCCATCATTTTTTCATCAAATTCAATTTCCAGAAATTCGCATATTCTCGAAAGAGTTTCAGATGTATTGCTAATAACATCCTCATATTTTATCATTAATGATGCCCGCTGACCTGCTTGTAAAAATGTATGGATGGCAAGATTGTTCCTTTGCCATTCTTCTGCAATTTCGGAAATGGAAACCGGTAGTTTTGGCTTGTAAGGAGAATGGGAATCTAATCGGGTAACTTCAGAATAAGAGCAAGCAACATCTCTTCCATCCCGGATAAGATGAAGATATTTTGCTTTCGGCCATATCCGGGGTAAATCATCCAGATGGTTAATGTAATAATTGTTTTTATCCGCAATTACTTCCACCTTATTATATTCTTTTTTATAAGCCAGGTAGATGCACTGTACCAACTCATTGTAATTGGCAGGTTCTTCCTTTAAAATTATTGATAAAACGAATTCTTTATTGATTTTCCATAATTCGATTTTCTTACTGCTGAAAATATCATCAAGAAAAATCGAAATTTTTTCTATCGTATTATCTGTTGATGCCCATGCTGCATATTTTGGTAACCACCAGTGTGAAAAACCGCTTTCAGGCGGCGCGATAATGGCTTTGTGATTTTGTAGCATCAGCCTTAGGAGAGATGTGCCTGACCTTGGATTACCTAGAATAAAGAGTGTGGTGTATGATTTCATTAAACTGAACTTTTAATAATTGATGCAATTTTTTCCTGCATTTCTTTTGGTAAATGGTGGAATAAAGGAATACATAAAATGGATGATGCAATTGCGTCAGAAATAGGTGTATTTATTTTAGTAACATATGGAAGACTACTTAGCGAAGGGTAAAAATATCTCCGTGGGAATATTTTTTCGCTTTCCAGGGCTTCCTTACAATGAAGTGCTTTGGCTTCATTTTCAAAAATGATAGGATAGTAGCTATAATTATATCCGCACTGGTTATCAATTGCAGGCTTCTTTAACGGCAATCCAAGCAACAGTTTATCATACAGCAAGGACTGATCTTTGCGCCGGCCTAATATTAAATCGTAATCATCGAGCACACAAAGGCCTACTGCTGCATGAAACTCAGAATTCTTTCCGTTAATACCTATTCCCGAGAATTTTTCAGGTCCGTCATGCCCAAAGTTTCTCATATAATGCATTCTTTTCAACACAACTTCATCATTAGTAATTAGTAAACCTCCTTCTACAGAATGAATAAGTTTTGTTGCATGCAGACTTGTTGTACTTACATCCCCATAACAAAAAATTGATTTTCCCTTATAGGTAGTTCCAAAGCAATGGGCTGCATCATAAATAATCTTAAGGTTATGTTTATTAGCAATAGCTGTAATAGCATCAATATCACATGCATTTCCAAAACAATGCGTTGCCAATATGCCCGTTGTTTTGGTTGTAATTGCTGCTTCAATTTTTTGAGGATCGATGTTAAGGGTGTTTTCATCAATATCTACAAAAATCGGGGTGCAATTTTCCCATACAATGCTACTGGTAGTTGCAACATATGAAAAGGGTGTTGTAATAATTTCATCTTTTAAGCCAAGTGCCTTAATGGCAATCTGCAATGCTATGGTTCCATTATTTACGTATAGTAATTGATGGGTTCCTAATAGTTCAGACAATCTTGCTTCATAATTCCTTACCATCGGCCCATTATTTGTAAGCCATTCATTTTCAAAAATTTCATTTATGTATTCAAATAATTTTTCTTTCGATGGTAGATATGGTTTGGTAACATTAATCATAAAATGTATATTTTGTTTCCTTTCTTTAATAATTTCAGGCTATTTATTATAAAATTGTAACGGTTACTTATGTAGGGACAGGTAACTTGAAGATTTTAAATTACCTACACAAAATGGTCTTTTCCATTATGCTGTAAATTTTAATTACTCAACTTCCAACTGATATATTTCAGGAAGATTACGCCCATAACCATCATAATCAAGTCCGTAGCCTACAACAAACCTGTCAGGAATGGTAAAGCCTACGTAGGATAAATCAACCGGAAAAACGGTTGCTTCGGGCTTATGTAACAATGCGCAAAGTTTCAAACTTGCAGGCTGTTGGTTTTCCAGTTCAGGTAAAAAGTGGTTAAGCGTGCGGCCCGTATCTACAATGTCTTCCAGCACTACCACATGTCTGTCTTTCAGCGAAATATCGAGACCAATAACCGATACTACCTGCCCCGAACTTTTGGTGCCTTTATAGGATGCAAGCTTGATAAAACAAATTTCGGCACTTATTCGAATATTTTTAAATAGGTCGGATGCAAACATGAATGACCCGTTAAGCACAGCGATAAATAGTGGATTTTTGCCCGCATAATCCCTGTCCAGTTCCCTTGCCAACCTTTCAATCTGCACCTGAATATCCTTTGCATGCAAATAGGGAGCAAATGTTTTATCAAGTATTTTTACCATATATAGCGCTGTTAATTAATTTGGATTTGTAGTTACACTTGCTGGCATAATGGCTTTGGGAAGACTAACGGTTGCATTTTCTTTTGCTTTTTCTGAAAATGAATACAACTCGTATGTTTCAATTAGCTGAATAAGCATACGGGTGTAGGCAGGATTGGTTGCATATCCCGCCTGCTTAAGGCCATTGGCCCAGCCTTTATAATCCGTAACATCCAATGTAAAAAGTGATGCATAACGCTTATTGCTTTTTAAATAATCCGATTGATCGCGGTACGATTGGCTGATGCTGTCGTAAGCCCTGAAGCATTCACCTTTTTCATCATCATCATGGTAGGCGGTAAGGCCTGTCCAGTTAGCTTTGCATTTAAGGCCAAAATGATTATTGCTTCGTTGTGCAAGATCACCATTGCCTGCGCCCGATTCATGTATAGCCTGCGCCAACTTAATGGCAGCCGGCATGCCGGTTCGTACTTGTTCTTCCATTGCCAATGGCGCAAATTTTGAAATATATATTTCCACAGCAGGGTTCTTTTGTGCCCAGCCTGCAGTGGATAAAAAAAGCAGACATATGAAAAATGAAATTAATTTCATGGTGCTAAGGTACGAATTTCATGGTGTGCTGTTTGTTTCAGGTGAATTTTGGCAGCAAAGATTCTGAAAATAATTATTTCTTTTTTTGTTTGCAACGCTCAAGGCCCGCTTTTGCTTTTTGTTCAAGCGAGTTCTCATAATCATGACCTTCCAAAGCTATACATCGGTTATATTCAGTAATGGCAGCCGAAAATTGGTTTTTATTTTCGTAAATCAAACCCATTTGCAAAGCAGCCCTTGCTGCAAAATATTCAGTTGATGTACGGCCAAGCGTATAGGCTGCGTTATAAGCCTGCAAAGCTTTTTCATCCTGCCCCATATCGTCATAGATGCGGCCAAGGCGATACGTAAATTCAAGTTTTTCAAGTGGCTGATAAAAATCGTTGGTCGATTTTCCGGCTAAAACCTGTAATGCTTCCCTGTGGTAGCCTCCATCGCTTAACAGCCTTGCTTTTAATAAGAGCAGGTTGGGGGTAATGCCTGATTGAACTTCTTTGTATGCTCTTTTATCAGCTTCCGAATCTTGTTTGCCAGCGGATAATACCATTTTACGGCATTTTTCATATTCTGTTTTATTGCCTGCCAGCAAATACCAGTAGGATAGTTTAAGCCAGGCATCTTTTACATAATAGTTCCCCCTGAAGTTTTTGAGAAATCTTTTAAAATAAATTTCGGTATCGGGTTCAAGGTGATAAAGACTTGCATAGCTTAATTCAAAATCCCAAACGGTAGTTGCCATGTACTCTGATGACATATTCCTGTTTTTCACAATTTGCCTTGCTAAATGGCTCTGCTTGTTATTCAGGTAAAGATTGGCGGCCATAAATGTGAAAAGGTGCTTGTTTACTACATCCAGGTTATTGTTTTTTACATATTCCAGCGCGCTTTCTGGTTCATTCAGTAAATAAAACTGCAGGTAACAATGGTAAAAAATTCCCTCATTTCTAAAAATTTTCGCCCAGTTATCATTGGCAGATAAAAATTTCGCTAATTGTTGTTTACCCTGTTCAAGGTTGCCACTTACCCCAATCAATGAACTAAACCATTTATAGCCTTTAGGTACGGTAGATGCGGCCATTTGAACAGGTCCCGATATCATAAGGTTTGGAGTAAAATCAGGGTATTTTTTTTGATTCTCTTTTATCAGTAACAATGCGTCCCTAAAACCCCACCCGGCACTCATCCGGCTTCCGAATTTATAATCCACTACAGCCCATTGCAATTGAATAACAGATTGCATCCATATTTTCAATGGCGAGCTTGAAGGGCCTTGTTCAATAATAGTAAGACGCTTTTTTTTATTACCCCTTAATTTTTCGTACGTAGCAGGATTTTCATTTAAAAAAAGTTCGAAGAAGTCGATATAGTTTTCTAAAAAGTAGGGAACAATATTGGATGGGTTATCGCTTTTTTCAATAGCTATCCATTGTGTTGCCTGTTGTATTTTCAGGCTTAACAAGGCATCGTAAGCTTTTGTGCAATTGGAAGAAAACGTTATTTGTTGCTGCCCATTTACAACAGGAACGGATAGGCCAAAGCAAATAACAAAAAGGATAATACTTTTCATATGCCGCCAAAATAAAAAAGAGCAATTGAATTGCTCTTTTTTATCGTGTTATTTTTATTAGAAGATTAAATCTCGATAGAATCGCTTAACTCAGGATTGGTAAGAATACGACCGCAGTTTTCGCAAACGATTATTTTCTTATGCTGACGAATTTCGCTTTGGCGCTGGGGTGGTACAGCGTTAAAGCAGCCGCCACAGGCATCGCGTACTACCGGAACTACAGAAAGGCCATTACGGTAATTTTTGCGAATACGCTCGTAAGATGTAAGTAAACGGCTATCAACCTTTAACCTTGCCTCGTTGCTGAGTGCCTGAAAATGGTTTTCTTCTTTTTCAGTTTCTACAATAATTTTTTCCAGTTCGCCTTTTTTGGTATTCAGCAAGCCTTCTTTGGTAGCAATAGCTTTATTGGCAGCTTCCAGTTTTCTTGCTTTATCCTGAATTTCAATATTGGCGTCCTTAATATGCTTTTCAGCCAATTTAATTTCCAGTTGCTGCATTTCGATTTCCTTATTCAGGGCTTCAAATTCGCGGCTGTTTTTTACATTATCCGTTTGTTTTTCGTATCGCGCCAGCAACTCTTCAGAGCTTTTTATAAGTTCTCTCTTCCCTTCTACAAATTCAGTAATACCGTTCACTTCTTCTTCTATACGCGTGCGGCGGTTGTGCAAACCCAGGATTTCGTCCTCCAAATCGGCCACTTCCATGGGTAATTCACCCTTCAAAACCCTGATTTCATCAAGTTTCGAGTCAATTTTTTGAAGGAAAATAAGGGAAGATAATTTCTCTTCCACTGAAAAATCTTTAACCGATGCCATAGTGCTTTATTAAATGGATATTGTGTTAATCCCTTCAGAAAATCTCTTTATCCTGCATAATATTGGACAGGATTCGTAGAAATTTTTGCTTGAAGTACGGCAAAGGTAGGGAATTTTTCCTGCAAAACATCTGCCAATAGTGCAACAGCAGCTTGTTCACTTTCACCATGGCCAATATCTGCCAGGAGCAACTTTCCTTCGGGTTCAAAAAAGTCGTGGTATTTCAAATCCCCCGTCAGGAAGGCATCTGCCCCTGCAGAGATGGCATTTTTTACAAGAAAAGCCCCTGCGCCACCGCAAAAAGCTATTTTTTTGATGAGTCGCCCCGGGTCTTTTGAGTGCCGTACCATTGGAATACCCAACGAATGCTGAATATGTTTCAGCAGGGTTACCGTTTCCATCGGGGTATCAAGTGTTGCCATCATACCCGCGCCAATTTCCTGGTGCTCATTTTCGGTTATTATGATTTCGTATGCCACTTCTTCGTAAGGATGTGCCATTTTCAATGCATTCAGCACCTGTTTTTGTTTCCAAACCGGAAAAACCACTTCAAGCTTGCTTTCTGTAACATTTTCTCTTGTACCGCCAGCTTCCCCAATCACCGGGTTACTACCGGGTTGCGGCCTGAAAGTACCTGTACCGGGTGCGGAAAAACTACACTCAGCATATTTACCTATGTAGCCTGCACCTGCTTCAAATAACGCATCGGCCACTTTTTCTTTATCTGCAACAGGAACATAGGTATATAATTTGCCAATTTTGTGTTTGACCGGCGCTAATATTTTCAGGCTTTCCAGTGGAAATCCCAATTTTTTGGCCAACGCATAATTTACCCCATTCCATACATTGTCCAGGTTGGTATGTATACAATAAATAGCAATGTCGTTTTTTATGGCCATGGTGAGTACCCTGCCATTTGCCGAATCTTGTGTAATTGACCTTATGGGTCTGAAAATGACCGGGTGATGCGCTACCACTAAATTTATTCCTGAACGAATAGCTTCTTCAATCACCGGTTCGGTTACATCAAGGCTGCATAATATCCCTTTGCATTCCATTTCATAATCGCCGCACATCAATCCGGCATTATCATAGCTTTCCTGCAGCGATGGATGAGCAAGGGTTTCCAACTGGCGGATAATGGATGAAATCGTAATCTGCATGGTTCGTTCCTGTTTTATTGATTGTACTTTTGTTAATGCTAAAGCACAATTGTTTTTTTATATTTGATGGCAAGTTGCAAAAAGCGAAATTAGCTGTTGTTGCAAGGTTTTGGTATAATAAAATCCTTTTATTCACTATAGCCTTTTCCTGTTTATGATAATCATGATAAATGAATTCAAATGCTGGTAAAGGCTGGCATTTGGAGTGGAGTCCCTTTATTCTATTAAAAAGAATGGTACTTTGCCTGGCACTTATTAATTTTTTCTGACGTGAATTCTTTGCAAACGACGCCTTACTTGTTGTGGTTTAAATGGTTGATGGGCATTGCTGCCCTTTTACTGTTGGTGCGGATTGGAGCGGCACCCATTTATATTCTCGATGAAGCAAAAAATGCGCAATGTGCCCGCGAAATGTGGGACAGGGGCGATTGGATTCTACCTACTTTCAATGGTGCATTAAGAACCGACAAACCCGCCTTGCATTATTGGTTTATGCGGCTTGCCTATACGGTTGGGGGAGTAGGTGCGGGTCAGGCACGCTTTTTCAGTGCCATTCTTGGATTGGGTTTATTGGCCCTTACCTTTTATCATACGCGCAAATGGGCAGGTATGGGTGTGGCATTTTTTACTACAGCATCCCTTGTGCTTTCTACCCATTTTCTTTTCGAATTCAGGCTTTCGGTTCCAGATCCCTACCTTATTTTTTTTACCGGCGCCGGTCTATATTGGGGTTTTGCTTATTTGGAAAAGGGAAGCAGGATATCGCTTTTTATGGCTGCGGCTTCGCTGGGCCTGGCCGTTTTGGCAAAAGGGCCGGTTGCGCTCGCCTTACCGGGTTTGGTAATGCTGTTGTATATAGTTGTCACTAAAAAATGGCAGGTTTTTAAAGACCCCTTTATTCTTTTGGCAGGTTTACTTGCGCTTTGCATAGCCGTACCCTGGTATTATTGGGTACATGTAAAAAGTGATGGCGCCTTTACCCGCGGTTTTTTCCTGGAACATAACCTAAACCGTTTTTCATCAGGTAAAGAAGGCCACGGTGCTCCATTTATTGTAACGCCGCTGATTGTATTGATAGGTATGTTACCTGTTTCATTATTGGCTATTCATGCTTTAAGGGGAAAATACAAGTACGTTAAAGAGCCCTTCTTCTTATTTTCTTTACTTACTGTATTGGTTTATGTGTTTTTTTTTAGCATCAGCAGTACAAAGCTTCCCAATTATCCTATGCCATGCTATCCTTTTGTGGCGGTATTGGCTGGTTATTTTTTAAAAGACCTTTGGGAAGGCCGGTATACGGTACCCACCTATATATGGTGGATTTGGCTGTTATTTTCTTTTTCCATTCCCATAGCGGCTTATTTCGGTTTATCCAATGAACCGGCAGTAGCGCATCTTTCATGGTTGGCCGGCCCACTAATATTATTATCTGCCTTTACGTTATATGCATATATAAATAGAGAGGATGTAAAAAAGTCAATTTTATCCATGGGCTTGGGATGGATTATTTTTTCGGCCATTTTTATGTGGGTAGGCTATCCGCTTATTTATAAAGAAAATCCGGTGGCCTACCTAAAACCGCTTATAAAAGAGAAAGCTACTGTACTTGGCTACAAATCTTACAACCCTGCTTTCAATTTCTCATTTAGCAATGGTGCTTATGTATTTCCAATGGCCCAATCGCCCGACTCTTTGCAGCATTTAGCAGAAAAATTACAGCATTCTTCCGGCGGAGGGCCGGTTTATGTAATTTCAAGGTTAGAATTTTTACCGGAGTTGGAAGGCACAGGATTCAATGAAATCGGGCGTTTCCGCGATTTATTTGAACTTCCTACCACAATTTTATTGGAATGGAAGCCATGATTTTTACTTTTCATTTTGCTCATTGCTATAAATCCCTATTTTTGCAGCCCTTTAGGAACAAAAAAAGGATCAGTTGGTGGGGTGGATGAGTGGCTGAAATCAACGGTTTGCTAAACCGTCGTACGGATTTAAGTCTGTACCGCGGGTTCGAATCCCGCCCCCACCGCTCTTTTTTTGGTACAAATTGTACTGTGTTTCGAAAGTATTTTTAAAAGTAAGAAAAGCCAATTGATTTAGCATTCATTCACGCTCATGTTTGATTTTGAAAAACTTGAAGTATACCAGGTAACAAAGACCCAAAACGTTGAGGTTTTGAAGTTTTTGTTGCAAAATAGCAGCATGAATGATGATTTTGCTAAGAACTGGAAAGAATCCAGCATGGGTACTGTTCTTAACCTTGCCGAAAGCACTGCAAGAATGACGCATCCCGAGAAGAAGCATTATCTTACATTGGCTCGCGGCAATATAAATGCTTGTGTGGCTTTGATGGAACTTGCAAAAGAATTGGGTTGGTTGGCACCTGAAGCTTATGATCATTTCTACAATCGCTACGAGCAGATGAGTAAAATGATGTTGGGTATGATTAGGAGTTTTACCGGGGATAATAAATAATCCCTGAAAAGATATTCGGCAGATGAATTTCGGGAAGTAGCGCAGGCCGGTAGCGCATGGCGCTTAAGGCGCCAGGGTCGCAGGTTCGTTGAAATAGAAGAGTTTGAAATATTGAAATAAGAATACTGGTAATTATTCGGGAAGTAGCGCAGGCCGGTAGCGCACCTGGTTTGGGACCAGGGGGTCGCAGGTTCGAATCCTGTCTTCCCGACAAATAGCTGACCTTCGGGTCGGCTATTTTGATTTTATGCAATACTTCGTCTACATCCTTTGGAGTTTCGGACTTCAAAAATGTTGTATTGGCCAAACACAAGATTTGGAAAACCGGTTAAAGGAACATAATGCTGGTGAAGGTAGTTTTTCGACCAGGGGTAAACCGTGGATTTTGATTTATCAATTTGAGTGCGCATCGCGAAAAGAAGCAGTTTTACTCGAAAAAAAAATAAAAAGCCGCGGCGCAAGAAGGTATTTAGCCGACATCAATTTTCCATTTAGCCTGAGATAGCGCGTGGCGCCATCTTCCCTACAAAAAGGTTGCATCAACGCTGCCTTTTTTCATTTTTATCAAGCCCTTTTTCTTTTATTTCGTCTTTCGAAAATGGAACATTTTAGCACTATAAATATTAGATAGGTTATATTAATATATGTAATATTCAGTGCCCAAATGCCTGTTTTGTCTGATTTGTGTAAAAATTACATATTATCATTCGTGATTTTTTTTTCTTTATTAGAACATTATCCGTTTTATTTGCGTCTTAGAACAAGGCAATTTAATTAGTTCAATATTTTTTAACCAAAAAAAACTGTGTATGAGAAAAATCTTTACGCTCATGCTCGCTGTATTGCTATTTGGGCAATCGTGGGCACAGGAAAGAACCGTTTCCGGAAAGGTAACTGACTCCAACGGAAAACCTGTTGAATCAGCAAGTGTAGTTGTAAAAGGAACTTCTAATGGTACTTCAACTGATGCAGATGGAAAATTCGAATTAAAAGTACCTGCAAATGCAAAAACACTTACCATTTCAGCGGTAGGTTTTGCCGATTTTGATGCAGCGGTTGGAAATCGTAGCGTTTTTGATGTGCAATTGGTAACATCGGATAAAGACCTCGATGAAGTAGTGGTAGTAGCTTATGGTACTGCCCGCAAGGAATCCATGACCGGTTCGGTGGGTACTATTAGTGCCAAGCAAATTGAAACAAGGCCATTAACCAATGCAACTGGTGCATTGGAAGGTAATGTTCCTGGTTTGATAACTACTTCTGCCAATGGACAGCCTGGTTCTGGTGTTGCCATAAGGGTTCGGGGTTTTGGTTCGCTTTCCGCTACTTCTGAACCTTTATATGTTATTGATGGCGTACCATATGTAGGTGGTACAAGTAATCTTAATCCTGATGATATTGAAAGTATTTCGGTATTAAAAGATGCATCATCTACTGCTTTATATGGCTCGCGTGCAGCCAATGGAGTGGTAATTATTACTACCAAAAAAGGTAAAAAGGGTAAGGCTACTGTTACTGTAAAGGCATTGGAAGGTGTTGCTTCCCGTGGCTTGGAAGAATATGAAAGACTTGATGCTTTTCAATACTACCCGACCTATTGGGAATCTTACCGTAATTCTTTGGTTTATCCTACTTCCGGCACCGGTATTTCGCTTGATTCTGCCAACCGGGTAGCTTCAGGACTTACCAATAGAACGGGTATTGCAAACCTGCTTGCGTACAATCCATTTAACGTGCCTGCGAATACAATTGTAGGTACCGATGGATTGATTAATCCCAATGCTCAATTGATTTATCCTGACGATCTTGACTGGACCAAAGACCTGATGCGTCGTGGTACCCGCCGCAATTATAATATCAATATAAATGGTGGTGCAGATAAGATGGATTATTTAATCTCTATGGGTTATTTGCGCGAAGATGGTTACACGATCCGTTCTGATTTTGAGAGGTATAATGCACGGATAAATGTGAATGTACAACCCCTTAATTGGTTTAAAACCGGATTGAATATTGCCGGAAACTATACCTATAGTAATACGGCAAGTGATGGCGGATCAACCAGTTTTGTAAATCCCTTCTTTTTCTCCCGCAATGTGGGTCCGATTTTTCCGGTTTATGCCCATAATATGACAACAGGTGAGTACCTGTTAAATGATGCAGGTGAAAAAATATATGATTTAGGGAATTTTGGTAATTCTGGTCTTGGTATTCCTAACCGGCCAAGCGGCGGTTTTCCCGGCAGACATGCATTGGCCGAGACGCAACTAAACGAATCCTATTTTAGAAGAACGGCGGCAAGTGTTAGGAATTATATTGATATTATTTTCACTAAGAATTTCAAATTTACCAATAATATTTCGGTGGATGTTCAGGATGGATTTGATCAATCATCTGAAAATACTTTAGTAGGTGATGGTGCACCTGCTGGCAGGAGTTCAAGGACAGCTAGCACTAATCTTGGCATTGTACTCAATCAATTGTTAAATTATAATAATACGTTTGGTGATCATCGTATTGACGTAATAGCTGGTCATGAAACTTATAATCAGCAATTAACCGAGGTAGATGGATTTAAGCAAGGACAAAGTCTCTCAGGTAATACTGAATTGAATAATTATACTACTATTAACTCTTTGACGTCTGCACTTGATCGCTATCGCATTGAAAGTTTCTTTTCAAGGATAAATTACGATCTGAAGAGTAAATATTTGTTAACCGCTAGTGTTCGTTCTGATGGTAACTCCCGTTTTGCATCTGAATCGAGATGGGGTACTTTCTGGTCGGTTGGTGCCGGATGGAATATTGGTAAGGAAGATTTTCTTTCAAATATTAGTTGGATTGACAACTTGAAATTAAGAGCATCTTATGGTAATTCGGGTAACGCAGATGGTATTGGATATTATGCTTACCAGGGTTTATATGGGTTTGCCAACAATGCTAATCAATCAGGTATTGTGCAAAGTCAAACTGCTTTCTTAAATCCTAATCTTACTTGGGAAGTAAATACCCAATCTGATATAGGAGTTGAATTTTCTTTATTTAAAGGAAGACTTTCAGGTACTGCTGAATACTATAACAGGGTTTCAGAAGATTTGCTTTATGCAGTTCCACAGCCATTATCAAGTGGAGCAATATCAACAAATCAAAATACTGCAACTTTAAAGAATAATGGTATTGAACTTCAACTTGTAGGTGAAATTATACGTTCGCGTGATTTTAGCTGGAGTTTAACTGCAAATGTTACCACTATTAAAAATGAAATCACAAAGATGCCTGCGGGTCAGGAAGAAATAATCAGTGGAACTAAAAAATTATCAGTGGGCAAATCCATTTATGATTTTTGGTTGCGCCAATACTATGGTGTTGATCCATTAGATGGTGCTGCACTTTACCTGCCTATAAATACGCAAGGTGCTGCAACCATTATGCGTTATATCAACAATAAAGATGGTGGTATAGATACGGTAACTACATCAGCCAATAATGCAAGGTTTGAGTATAATGGTTCAGTAATACCTGATTTTTACGGAAGCTTCTCTACTAACTTTAGATGGAAGAGCCTTTCGCTGAATGCCTTATTCAGTTATCAGGTAGGGGGACAAACTTATGATGGTTTATATGCAAGCTTAATGTCAGTGAGTAATTATGGTGGCGCTTCGCACAAAGACATTCTCAACCGTTGGCAAAAGACAGGTGATGTTACCAATATTCCAAGAATGGATGCAGGTCGTAGTGTTGATTTTAATGCAGCATCAAACCGTTGGTTAACTGATGGTTCTTTCCTGAATTTAAGAAATATCAACCTAAGTTATACCTTACCAACATCATTGGTTTCAAAAGCAACCATGTCAGGGGCTACGATTTTTGTTACAGCGGAAAATGTATTCTTCATGTCAAAAAGAGTAGGTATGAATAATCAGCAGGCATTTACCGGAGTTACATCCAATGCATATCCACCTGCAAGAATTATTTCACTTGGCCTTACTGCAACTTTATAATCTGATTTTATTATCCGGTTTAATTTATTAAAATAAAATCTGAAAGAAGAATAAAGTTAAATTTTGAAAAAATTAAATGTTTTAAAATGAAAATACTAAAATCTATCCCGATCTTATTAGCTGTGATGGTAGTAATGCTGAGCGCCTGTAAAAAGGATTGGCTCGATACATTTCCTACTACAGCAGTATCGGCTTCGGATGCAACGAAAACTACACAAAATGCCTATGCTGCTCTCAATGGTATCCACAGGGTAATGTACACCCAGTATGATGCGCAGGGCCAGGCAGGCGAAGGTTCTGTAAATATTTTTCGCGATTTGATGGGTGAGGATATTGTTTATCCTTTGGCCAATGGAAGTACTGGATTAATTGGATGGCTTAGGTGGCAAACGCCTAGAAATGAAAATGATGGATTTCTTCGTTTTGTTTACAGGTTTTACTATCGCCTTATTTCAAATGCAAATGTGTTAATTGAAGGTATTGATGCTGCAGTAGGTCCGGAAGCAGATAAGCGAATTATTAAAGGACAGGCCCTTGCTTACAGAGGTTGGGCTCATTTTCAATTGGTTCAACTATTTGGTGAAAGATATAAAGAAGGTGGTGGCAATAGCCAATTGGGTGTTCCTCTATTAACCTTTAGTTCTCTTGAAGGACAACCCCGAGCAACGGTGGAGGAAGTATATACCCAAATTAATAAGGACCTGGATGAAGCGCAAACGTTACTGCAAGGATATGTTCGTGGAGGATCTGCTCCAAAAAGTGATTTAAATGTGAATGTGGTAAGAGGTATAAAAGCGCGCGTAGCACTCACCCAAGGCAAATGGGAAGAAGCTGCAACGAATGCAATCGCCGCCAGGCAGGGTTTTTCATTGATGAGTAATGCACAGTATCTTCAAGGGTTTAATAGTGTATCTAATCCTGAATGGATTTGGGGTAGCACTCAAATATCAGATCATAATACTTTCTTTTGGAGCTATTTTGCCTATATGTCAGCTAATTTCAATTCCACTGTTTTACGCACACAACCACGTGCTATCAATGCTAATTTGTGGAATTCAATTCCTGATACAGATAACCGTAAAAAATGCTGGGACCGCACAGGTGCTAACGTACCTATCCCTCCAGGGGGTGCACGGGTACCTTATCAGAATATGAAATACCTTGCAGCAAGCAGTTCTTTGAGCATTGGGGATGTGGTATACATGCGTACTGCGGAAATGTACTTGATTGAAGCAGAAGCACGTGCACGGCAGGGACAGTTTACCGCTGCACAGGATGCGCTCTTTACTTTGGTACGTAACAGGGATGCAGCTTATGTAAAATCAACAAGTACCGGCCAAACACTCATTGATGAAATTCTTTGGAATCGCAGGGTTGAATTTTGGGGTGAAGGCTTCAGGTTCACTGATCTAAAGCGTTTGAATTTGCCTATGGACAGAACGGGTATTCCTAATCATCTTATTGCTTTGATACAGGTTCAAACTGTACCGGCAGGTGATAAGCAATGGCAATTCCTCTTTCCAATTGATGAGATAAATCAAAATAATGCAATGGTTCAGAATCCGCTTTAATGCATAATTTTTATTGTAGAATAAAAATTAAAGGTTGGTGGAGACACCAACCTTTAATTTTTTAGATCAAAACGATGTATTAATAATGGTGGAGGGGCACCACCCTTGATTTTTTTAGACCAGTAAGAATAACGCTTACTTATTCGCCAGCTGCCCGCATGCAGCATCAATATCCTTACCCCGGCTACGGCGCAACCGGGCATTCACTTTATGCTTTTCCAGATAAGCCATAAAGGCCATAGTACGCTCTTCGCTCGGCTTTTTGAAGGAAGCAAAATCAATGGGATTATATTCAATAATGTTGATGAGGTCAGCCGGTACCTGCCGGTAAATTTTTATTAAATCATCCGCATCTTTCAGGCTGTCGTTGAAATCATCGAACAGGATATATTCCAGCGTAATTTCATTTTTGGTTTGCTGGTAAAAATAGTTCAGCGCTTCCACCAGGCTTTTAATATTGTTGGTATCGTTGATCGGCATTATTTCGTGCCGTTTGGCATCGTTGGCCGCATGAAGGCTCAGTGCGAGTTTAAATTTCACCTGATCATCGCCAAGTTTTTTGATCATTTTTGCCACGCCCGCTGTACTTACCGTAATTCGTCTTGGACTCATACCCAATCCATCCGGCGCGCTGATGCGTTCTATCGCTTTAAGCACATTGGTGTAGTTGAGTAAGGGCTCACCCATACCCATAAACACAATGTTGGAAAGCTTTTTGCCATAAGCTTCTTCGCTTTGGCGGTTGATCAATACAACTTCATCAAAAATTTCGTCGTAATCAAGGTTGCGCTTGCGGTCGATATAGCCGGTAGCGCAAAACTTGCAACTTAGCGAGCATCCAATCTGGCTCGATACGCAGGCGGTTTTCCGTTCATCAGTAGGAATCAGTACCCCTTCCACTGCGTGACCATCCCAGGTACGAAAACGGGTTTTAATGGTCCCATCGCTGCTATGCTGTATTTCATCGGTACTGAGTGCCGGTAGGGTAAAATGATTGCCTAGTTCCTGCCGCATTTCCTTGCTCAGGTTGGTCATATCGGCAAAGCTTTGCGCCTGTTTGGTCCATAGCCATTCCCATACCTGCCTTGCGCGAAAGGGTTGTAAACCGCGTGCGGTAAACCAGGCTTTTAAGTCGTCGGCAGTGAGATGGCGGATATTTTGCATGCGGCAAAGGTAAGCGGCTTGGCAGCTTATTTTGATAAATACCATCGTAAGACGTGAAACGTGAAAGGTGAAACGTGAGCAATTTCACGTTTCACCTTTCACGTTTCACTGACCGACGCAGTAATATTATTTGATACCTATTAATTCCACATCAAATATCAGCACCTCATTGGGGCCAATACCGCCCTGTGGATTGCCATTTGGCCCGTAGCCAAGGTTACCGGGGATATAGAATTTGTACTTAGATCCAACGGGCATAAGCGCTATGCCTTCCGACCAACCCGGAATAACCCGGTTAAGTGGAATTTCAACCGGTTGGCCTTCCGGAGACTGATCGAATACATTACCGTTAATCAAGGATCCTTTGTAATTAACCGAAACCACGCTTTCAGCGGTAGGCTTGGCGCCGGTTCCTGCTTGAATAACTTCATATTGCAGCCCGCTTGCGGTGGTGGTAATGCCCGGCTTTTTGCCATTTTCAGCCAAAAAAGCATTGCTCGCTTCCGATAATACGGCATTCTTTTTTTCCATTTCTTTTTGGAAAAAACCCTGAACAATGGAAGCAATTTGGTCGCTCGTCATCCCGGCTGTATCCAATACACCATTTTGAATACCCTGCATCAGCAGTTGGATATTCAATAAGGTATCGAGTCCGTCTTTTTTAAGTGAACCACCCAACTGTGCGCCCAAGGCGTAGCTAGCGGAGTCGGTATTGTTTTTCATAACAGCCTTAACCGGCTTGTTAACAGATGGTGTTTGGCATCCCTGCAGGATGGTAAAAAGGATAGCGGTGGCCAATGCGCCAACAGCTCCTGTACGATTGATTTGTGTTTTCATGAATTTTTATAAGTTGGCAAAAGTAAGGGGCTAAGGGCAATCTGCGCTTCGGTTTATTGAAAGTTGTTGGCAAAAAGCCCTTTCCCGGGTGAGTGGCAGCTTTAGTTGGCTTCACATTATCAGCAAGGCGAATTGAATGGTAGGTTTTTAAATGTTCTTCCCAAAGTCTTAGCCGTGTCCTAAGCATGTGAACACGCCGTTGCCAAAGAAATTTATTTCATTATTTTTTTATCTTATCCGGCTCCCGGCAAAGATCTCCCGCTCCTGGTCAATTCATCACAAAAGAAACAATAGAACTTGCCTGTCGGCATGCAACTACAAAAAAAGACAAAAGAAAGGTGGGAGTTAATACTAAAGAAACCATAATCATCCCCATCCTCTATTTTTGCCCATCATTCCAACGATGCTTCTTATGCAAACTGCTTATATAATTGATGCCATTCGCACCCCCGTGGGCCGGTATGGTGGAGCTTTATCTTCCGTACGCCCCGATGATTTACTCGCCGATACCATACGCGCGCTGATCAGCCGCCACGAAAACCTTGACCCGGCGGCTATTGAAGATGTAATAGCCGGCGCGGCCAACCAAAGCGGGGAAGACAACCGCAATGTGGCGCGCATGAGTGCGCTGCTTGCCGGGCTGCCCGAAACTGTAGGTGGGGTAACCGTAAACAGGTTGTGTGCATCAGGGTTGCAGGCTATTATGGATGGTGCAAGGGCCATTGCCTGTGGGGAAGGGCAGGTGTACATCAGCGGCGGGGTGGAAAGTATGAGCCGCGCGCCTTATGTAATGGGAAAAAGCGATCAGGCTTTTGGCCGCACACAGCAAATGGTGGATACCACGATGGGGTGGCGGTTTATCAACCCTTCCCTCGCCGAAAGATATTACCCGTTTACCATGGGAGAAACCGCGGAGAACGTGGCCAAACAATGGAATATTTCGCGCGAAGCACAGGATGCTTTTGCGCTTCAATCACAAAACCGCTATGCGGCGGCAAAGCTGGCAGGTATATGGGCCGATGAAATTCAGGCGGTGGAAATTACCAATCAGCGCCGCGAAGTAACCTGGGTGATGGAGGATGAACATCCGCGGCAAACAAGCATGGAAGCGTTGGCAAAGCTGAAACCTGCTTTTGTAAAAGATGGTACGGTAACGGCCGGCAATGCATCCGGCATTAATGATGGCGCGGCAGCACTGTTGCTTGCGGGCGAACAGGCGGTAAAGGATTTTAGTCTGCAACCTATGGCAAGGGTGGTGAGTATGGCCATTGCCGGGATAGATCCTTCCATTATGGGTATGGGCCCGGTGCCTGCGGTAAAAAAAGCAGTGCAAAGGGCGGGACTTTCGCTGAGCGATATCGGGCTGTTCGAGTTAAACGAAGCATTTGCCTCCCAATCGCTCGCCTGCATACTCGAGTTAGGTCTCAATCCTGAAATTGTGAATGTAAACGGTGGCGCCATTGCCATCGGGCATCCGCTTGGTTGCAGTGGTGCGCGCATATCTACCACCTTACTGTACGAAATGAAAAGACGCGGTGTTCGATACGGTGTTGCCACCATGTGCATTGGGGTAGGGCAGGGGGCTGCGGTTGTTTATGAGCTCCAATTAAATTCAATGAAATAAGTAATAAGAAATAAATAATAAAAAATAAGGCCTGCCCTGAGCGGCGCCGAAGGGAAGTGGGGTTGCGGGTAATTACGTCTTGGGTCTTAGCCGTGTCTCCCATCGGGGACACGGCGTAACCAAGCACAATCGGAATTTCTTTTTTTCAACCGAACGCAGTGTCCACTAGCGTGAAGCTCGGCTTATATAGAAAAATCTGCGCAAATCCGTTGAATCCGCGGGACATTATAGCCCGCAGATAGCGCATATCATCGCAGATAAATAAATAAGTCATAGCCGATTTTCCATGAACATAAAAATTTGTAGAATTCTTCTTAGTTTGCGTTCAAATCACACCAAACAAAATGAATAAGATTATTACCATTATTGCTTTTGCCATTGCTTTATCGCTTAGCGCATTTAGCCAGGATGCGCCGCTGCAGGATTACACCGGTAAATATAATTTTCCCGAGGGCAGTCCGGTAACAAGTGTTGAATTGAAAATGGTGGACAGCGTGCTGATGGGTGAATCGCAAATGGGACCTGTTACCTTTAAGCGCATGGAAGGCGATATGTTTTCCATTGTAGAGCATAACGGCGTGGCTGAATTCAGGAGAAATGCCGATGGTAAAGTAGTAGCTGTAAAAGTAACTGTGGATACGCTTGTGATGGAAGGTACAAAAGAAGGCGCTGCACTTCGTTCTATCCGCTTTAACCCGCTTAGTCCGCTCAGGATCCGATAAAATTTCAACAACAATATTTACTTATCTGCCCTGCAGGTATGGTATCAGATCTTCCTGCGCAACACTTTCCTGTGTTCCGCTGCGAAGGTCTTTTACATTACAGGTGCCTGCTTCCAATTCCTTGGCACCCATAATTACTGCAAAAGGAATCAGCTTTTTCTCGGCGTATTTAAACTGCTTATCCATTTTAGCCGGTTCGGCAAAAAGTTCACAACGGATGCCGGCTTGGCGCAACTGCATCATGCTTGCATAGGCACCGCTGCTTTCGGCTTCACCAAGGTTAAAAAATAGTACCTGCGTACCGGTTATCACCGATGCGGGAAACAAATCGAGCGTTTCCATCACATCGTAAATACGGTCAACGCCAAAACTAATACCCACGCCCGCAATGCCGGGAACACCAAACAGTCCGGTAAGGTCATCGTATCGGCCACCGCCGCCAATGCTGCCCATTTGCACACCCAATGCTTTTACTTCGAAAATGATGCCGGTGTAATAATTGAGACCACGGGCAAGCGTAAAATCAGGAACCAATGTTGCCAGGGTTCCCTGTTTTGTAAATCTATCCAACAGGTAGGTAAGATCGGCAATACCTTTTTGCGCACTGGCATTTTGCCCTAACAATGCGGTAAGTTTCCCCATTTTTTCACCTACCGTTCCATTTATTTCTAAAAACGCCTGAATAAAATCAATCTCGTCAATGCCAAGTTCGCGTTGTTGTAATTCTTCTTTTACCTTCTCTATACCAATTTTATCCAGTTTATCAATAGCAGTGGTTATTTCTACCAGTTTGCAGGGGCAACCACAGGCTTCGGCAAGCCCGCTTAGAATCATCCTGCTGTTAATGCGAATTTCAACCGGGATTTTCAGTTTTTCAAACACTTGTGCATACATATGTGCGAGTTCCAGTTCGTTGAGTAGGCTTGCACTGCCCACCACATCGGCATCGCATTGGTAAAATTCGCGGTAACGGCCTTTCTGCGGACGGTCGGCGCGCCAAACCGGTTGCATTTGATATCGCTTAAAAGGATAAGTGAGTTTCCCGTGGTTCATAGCCACATAGCGGGCAAACGGAATGGTAAGGTCATAGCGCAAGGCCCGTTCTGTAAGCCCGGAAACATTTTTGCCTAAAAGGACTTCTTCCAAATCTTTACGTGCTTTGTCGTGCTTTTCGGGTCGCTCAAGCCCATTATTCAAAATCCTGAAAATGAGTTTGTCGCCTTCATCCCCGTATTTTCCCATCAGGGTATCAAGGTTTTCCATGGCGGGTGTTTCCAATGGCTCAAATCCAAACAATTCAAAGGTTTCCTGTATGGTTTGAAAAATATATTTTCTCCTGCGTACAATATCGGCGGAAAAATCGCGGGTGCCTTGTGGTAATGACGGTTTGGACATGTTAGTTAGTTAAGTTGGAAAGTTGACGAGTTGAATAGTTGACGAGTTGGAAAGTTGGGAAGCCGGAAAGTCCGAAAGACGGGGAGAAATATATCAATAAATCTTTCCGTTTTCTTACCGATCTTACCACCTTACCGGCATTTGTATTTGTACCCATTAATTTATTCGACGATTTTCTTTATTATTTTATCAGTCAATAACACAATACACCTTTATTTATAGGCTTAACGCTTGTTTGCTGAAATATCTTGTATAATGTAATCGCAGGCTTCGGAAAGCAAGTCAAACAGTGCTAAATAACTTTCATAGCCATCATAATATGGATCAGGAACATCAGTGATAGGACTTTCCGGAACCATTTCGAGCAATAATTTCCCTTTTGCGGCATTCCACCGTTTTCCGGCAATGCTGATGCCATCTTTCAGGTTCTGGCTATCCATAAAATATATCCTGTGAAAAATTTCCATGTCTGCTGCTTCAAATTTCCTTCCCCTTAGCCCGCTGATATTTATTTGATGTTGTTTGGCCACTTTTTGAGATAAAGGGTGCGGCGGATCCCCGATATGCCATCCGCCGGTTCCTGCTGAATCTACTTCGCAGGCAATTCCTGCCTGTAAAGCCTTATGCCGCAAAATGCCTTCCGCCAGCGGACTACGGCAAATATTGCCGAGGCATACCATCAATATTTTTGCAGGCTCTTGCATGTAATGCTACATTTTTTAAGTGCGGTGGCAAAGATAGCCTGCCATTTTCAAACCCATTTGTCATTCTGTAAAGAATTGATATGTGAAATTTTGATGGATTTTGTATCAAATTAACCATATATGGGGTTAAACAAACGCCTGAAATAACTTTTTTACAACCCAATCGGGTAAAAACTTAAACCATTTTGCTAATTTGCCGGCCCAAGTAATGGAAAGACCAACATTTAATACAAGAAAAAGACGTCCTGGACCGGACCCACGCATGATGCTTGGGTATTTTATGGGTATATTGTGGATGTGTGGAGGATTGTTTGTGGTATTTTCAAAATATGTGATTGGTTACGATTATTTTGAAGACAGTGATTTCGTAAAGGGGTGGATGCAATGGTTTCTTGGCTTCATTTTTGTGCTATATGGTGGTTTTAGAATCTATAGAGGGTATCTTTTACAAAAAGAAAGAACTTTGGACAATGAGTAACAAACACTACTATAGGAAAAGTTGGATAATTGCTATTTTAGCCCCTTTTTTATGGGTTGGTCAGGCATGCCAATCAGGTAATGATCAGGATGGCAAAGAAAAGAAGCCTTACGATACGCCAAAGCAAGGCAGAATTGTGATAAGTGTTGATGAGTCTTTTAAACCAATAATTGATTCGCAGCTAAAGGTTTTTAAGGCATCATTTCCCGAAGCGGATATTGTGGCCTATTATAAGCCGGAAGCGGAATGCCTGAGGGACCTTGAAGTAGATAGTGTGCGAATGGTGATTGTAACACGAGGGTTATCAAAGGAAGAGTCAAAAGGTTTTGAAGATAAAATAAAATTTAAACCATCCTGGGGCCTTATTGCTTATGATGCAGTGGCTGTGGTAACCAATAAGAGTTCTAAAAGAAATACACTGAGTATCAAAGAGTTGCGTAGTATGCTGGATGGGAGTATTGGAGGGGATTATGAAATTGTGATGGATGGTACGCAAGCCACAAGTACAGTACGTTTTGCCATTGATACACTGCTGAAAGGAAAATCTTTAGGAAATAAGGTTGTAGCTGCAAGGTCGAGTGAAGGGGTGATTGATTATGTAGAAAAAAGCCCCAATGCTATTGGTTTGTTGGGTGTGAGTTGGGTTGGCAATCATGAAGATGAGCAGCAATTAAGTTTTCAGAACAGGATACAAATGGTGTCTATGAAATGTGAAACTTGTACAGAAGATGCTTACGTATTGCCATATCAGGCTAATATTGCACTTGGCAGATATCCGTTGATAAGGGGCATATATTATATCTTAAAGGAGAATTACGAAGGGCTTGGTAAGGGTTTTGTGAATTTTTTGATTTACGAAAGGGGACAATTAATTTTTAAAAGAGCCTACATTTTGCCAGGAAGAATGAATTTTGGAGTAAGGCAGATGGAGATTTCGGAGTAAAAGAGCTTTCAGATTTTGTTAATGTCAATTTAAAAATTTTCTACAGGTAAAAGTTGATTTATGAAAAACATCCAACTCATGAATCTTTTACTTGTATTTTAGAATCAAAAACAGAAAAAAAATGAGAATTCCTATTGTTGCGGCCTTTGTGCTGTTTAGCGTAAGTGTGGTGGCTCAATCCCTTGAAGAGGGTAAACAATTGTTGCGCTACGGTAGATTAGTAAAAGCGGAGGAATATTTTGAGAGGCTGGTTCAGGCAAATCCAAATGATCCTCAGGCGATTTATTGGCTTGGTCAGCTCTATCTTAATGATTATCCCATTAAGTTGGCAGAAGCCAAGGAGTTATATTCAAGGGCACTAACTTCTACAAACCAAAATCCATTGATTTTGGTAGGTATGGGAAATGTAGAACTTTTGGAGAAAAAGAATGCCGAGGCTAAACAGCGTTTTGAACAAGCGATTGCGGCCACTAAAAGCAAAAAGAATAAGAATTTCGGAGATGCGGAAATACTGGAAGCCATTGGTATAGCCAATGCCATGGGCGACGACAAAACCGGCGATATTGAATATGCCCTGGAAAAGCTGGGACAGGCCGCACAACTTGACCCTAAAAATCCACATGTTAATATTGCTGCGGGTATGATTCACCTGAAGCGTGGTGGAGAATATGGCGGGCCCGCAAAGAGTGAATTTGAAAAGGCTATCGAAAAGGCGCCCAATTATGGTCGTTCCTACTATAGAATTGGTAAAATTTTTGAAAGCCAGCGGAACACAGAAATGTTTCTGAAATATTATAATATGGCTGTTGAAAATGATCCAAAGTTTGCACCAGCTTATCTTTCACTTTATGAATACTATGAAAACCGGGATATAAATAAGGCTAAAGAATATCTGGACAAATTTGTTGCCAATAATGATCCGGATAAAGAAACTGATTTTTTTCAGGCAGCTTATTTGTTCCGCTCGGGAAAATACCAGGAGTCTTTAGATAAAATAAAGGCTATTGAAGCAGGCTTGAAGCCCCTTGAAAAATTCCCTAAAATGTATAGATTGTATGCTTATAACTATGATCGTTTAGGTGATTCAGTTCAGGCAAGAGATTATATGGAGAAATTCATGCAGCAACAAGATCCTGCCGAATTGAAAGGCGAAGATTATGCGGAAATGGCGACCTTGTATCTGAAGTTTCCCGGAATGGAATCCAAGGCCGATGACCTCGTAGATAGAGCTGTAGCACTTGATACCACCCGCGAAAACCAAATATTATACATGCAGGAATTAGCAGGTGCATACCAAAAGGCCGGCAATTGGGAAGGCACTTATAAGTGGCTTAACCGTGTGGATGCCATCAACCCCAATAAAACAGCTACTTCTTATTATTACCTTGCCGATGCTGCCTTTAAAGCCAAAGAATACAAGGCGAGTATGGATATTTCTGCAAAATATATAGCAGCCTACCCCGACCAGCCACAGGGATACAGCCTGCAAAAAAGGGCAGGAATTTATGCCGATCCTGATACTTCTTTAGGAACAGCTTTACCTGCTGTTGATCAATACACCCAATATATGATGAAAGATGTAGAAAGTAATAAAGGCCGCATTTTGGAGAATCACGGCTATAAAATTTACTACTACCTGATTAAAACGCGCGAATATGGAAAAGCTGCCCAATCTTGCGACGATATTTTGGCCATCGATCCTGAAAATGATTATGCCAAGCGTGCAAAGTCTGAAGCAGAAAGATTATTAAAAGCTACCGGCGGGCAAAAAGCTTCGTCAGCTCCGCAACAGGCATCTGCAAAAGCATCTGCCGGATCGGGAAACAAATAATGTAAAAAATATTGAATTTGGAAAAATCCTCCGGAGCTAACCGGGGGATTTTTTTTGAGAATTGAAGATTACATGCCGCTTATTTTTATAACATGATAATTCATAGTTATCATAGGCTTATTTTTGCGCACCAATTTATATATCCATGTTTCACTTTTTGCAAATTGCAGGCACACCGGCTGAATATCTGCCCATTGGAATCCAACTCCTTTTTGCTATTGGGTTTGTTGCGGTGATGATTGGCGCTAGCCACCTGTTGGGCCCAAGCAGGAAAACAAGCGAAAAATTAGAAAACTTTGAAAGTGGAATTGAGCAGGTTGGAAATGCACGTCAGCCTGTGGCCATCAAGTATTTTCTCGTGGCAATTTTATTTGTTCTTTTTGATGTGGAAGTAATTTTCCTTTATCCTTATGCGGTTAACTTTAAGGCATTGGGTTGGAAGGGTTTTATTGCTGTTTTTAGTTTTATCTCATTTTTTGTTATTGGATTTTATTACGTTTTGGGCAAGGGTGCCTTAAATTGGGAAGATTAATAACTATTTTCAAATCTCTATTTGGTCTTTTACAACTAATGCGGGTTTTTTGGGTTATAAATGGCTATTGTTTAACCCCTAAATAGAAGAAATTATGTCTGATATTATTTATACAGGTCGTCCGGTTAGGTACAATCCTAAGGTAAAATTAGCGGAAGCTCCTCCGGGCATAGAGGGTCAGGGATTTTTTGCTACCAAGCTAAGCGAGGTGGTAGGATTGGGGCGTAAAAATTCTTTATGGCCGCTTCCTTTTGCAACTTCCTGTTGCGGAATTGAATTTATGGCCACCATGGCAAGTCACTATGACCTTGCACGTTTTGGAAGCGAAAGAGTGGGTTTTAGCCCAAGGCAATGTGATTTACTTATGGTAATGGGTACCATTGCAAAGAAAATGGGGCCGGTTCTCAGGCAGGTTTATTTGCAAATGGCCGAGCCTCGTTGGGTAATTGCAGTTGGTGCTTGTGCATCATCAGGTGGTATTTTTGATACCTATAGTGTTTTGCAAGGCATCGATCAGGTAATACCGGTAGATGTATATGTGCCGGGTTGCCCGCCACGACCCGAAGCAATTCTGGATGGGTTTATGAAAATTCAGGACCTGGTGGGTAGCGAAAGTATTCGCCGCAGGAATGGCGAACAGTACAAAGCCTTATTAGGCGAATATGGAATTGAATAAATAACGATGGGTGGTTTTAAAGGCCATCCTGAATTTTTTAATATATGGCACTGACCAACGAATTAATTAAAGAGAAACTGACGGAGCAATTTGGTGAAATAATCACCGGATGGGATGAGCCGTATGGTATGCTTACTTTTGAAGCACCGGCCGAACTCAACCTGAAAGTATTACTGTTTTTAAAGGAAGATACAAACCTCCAGTTTAATTTTCTTACTGACCTTACCGCAGTTCATTATCCTGATAATAAGGGTAAGGAACTTGCGGTTGTTTATCATTTACATAACCTGGTGGATAATGTGCGGTTACGCATGAAGGTTTTTACAAGCATCGAATCGGCTGAAATTTATACCGCAACATCTATTTTTCCGGGAGCCAATTGGATGGAACGTGAATCGTATGATTTTTTTGGGGTCAATTTTGTTGGCCATCCCGATTTGCGCAGGATTTTAAATGTAGAAGAAATGGATTACTTCCCTTTACGTAAAGAGTTTCCACTGGAAGATCAGTCGCGTATTGATAAAGATGATGAAATGTTTGGAAGGGGTGGTTCGTATAATTAGTCCGAACCGTATTATAACTTTTTTGAATCTGAATAAATAGATGTAAGCACCTATGTCGAATACAGCAGTAACCCAACATATTCCGCTTCCGGGCGATAGCCTGCAAAAGGAAACAACAACCATGAACCTGGGTCCCACCCACCCGGCCACGCATGGAGTGTTTCAGAATATTCTTGAGTTAAGTGGTGAAACTATAATGAATGCCGAACAAACAGTTGGGTATATTCACCGTGCTTTTGAAAAGCTGGCCGAACGCCGCCCGCTGTACCAAATTACAACGCTTACTGACCGCCTGAATTATTGCAGCAGTCCCATTAACAATATAGGATGGCATATGACCTGCGAAAAATTATTGGGCGTAAAAACACCCAAGCGTGTAGATTATCTGCGGATAATTATCATGGAACTGGCGCGTATTTCCGACCACCTGATTTGTAATTCTATTGTGGGTGTAGATACAGGGGCCTTTACTGGTTTCTTGTACATTATGCAGTACCGTGAATTGATTTATGAAATTTATGAAGAAGTGTGCGGAAGCCGGCTTACCACTAATATTGGTCGTATCGGCGGTTTTGAGCGCAACTTTAATGATATAGCTTTTCAGAAACTGGAGAAATTCCTTAAAGAATATCCAGGCGTATTAAGGGAATTTGAAAACCTGTTTAACCGCAACCGTATTTTTATGGATCGCACCCAAAATACGGGTGCACTCAGTGTGGATCTTGCATTGAAATACAGCGTTACAGGCCCCAATTTGCGGGCTGCTGGTGTAGATTACGATTTACGTGTTGCACAACCGTACAGCAGCTACGAAGATTTTGAATTTGATATTCCCGTAGGTACCACAGGTGATAACTACGATCGCTTTATGGTTCGTAATGGCGAAATGTGGCAGAGTCTCCGCATTATTGAGCAGGCTTACAAAAAAGTGCAGGAATTTAAAGGTACCGAAGCGGATGTATTCCATGCGGATGTTCCTGAATATTATCTCCCGGAAAAAAAGGATGTGTACACCAAAATGGAAGCACTCATCTGGCACTTCAAAATTATAATGGGAGAAATTGATATTCCCAAAGGTGAAGTGTACCATGCAGTGGAAGGTGGTAATGGCGAATTAGGTTTCTATCTTATTAGTGATGGTGGCCGTACACCCTATCGCCTGCATTTCCGCAGACCTTGTTTTATTTATTACCAGGTGTATAAAGAAATCGTAAAGGGCTGTATGCTTAGCGATGCCATTGTTACTCTCAGCAGTCTGAATTTAATTGCAGGGGAAATGGATGCTTGATGATTTGAGATTTAATATTTGATATTTTATAAAACACACACTATTACTCCCACACACAAACTCCATTCACTGCTCACTAATTACCACTCACACTCCACTCCCCATTTGAAATTTGGGATTTCGTTATTTGGAATTTCAATTTTTGGATTAAACTATTTGGAATTTAAAATCTATGGTATCATTTACAGAAGATAAACTAGCGAAGGCAAATGAAATTATTGCCCGTTACCCGCAGGGAAAACAAAAGAGCGCTTTGATGCCTTTACTTCACCTTGCACAGGAAGAGTGGGGGTGGCTTAGCTCCGAAACAATGGACTACGTAGCAAGCTTGCTACAACTAGAACCTATTGAAGTGTATGAAGTAGCAACTTTTTACACTATGTATAATCTTAAGCCGGTAGGACAATATGTTTTTGAAGTTTGTCATACAGGCCCTTGTATGTTGCGCGGAAGCGATGATATTATTGCATACATAAAAGAAAAGCTGAATATAAAAGTAGGTGAAACTACTGCCGACGGATTGTTTACACTTAAAACAGCAGAATGCCTTGGTGCCTGCGGATACGCGCCCATGATGCAGTTGGGTAAGCATTACCGCGAACATCTCACCAAAGAAAAAGTGGATCAGATAATTGATGAGTGCAGGAGAAATTCAGGTCAATTAAATTAATTAAAATTGTTATAAATTAAAAGCAAACGGAATGAAAATTTTTACAGTTAGCAAAAAATTTATTTCAACGATTGTTGTTTCTATATCACTGTTTTGTGTGGCCTGTGCCGATGAAAAAAAAGAAGAACCTATAGTGGAAAATCTGGAGATTGGACCTGCACCGGGTTCTGATACCATTTCGCCCGCTGCTTCCTTAACTGATCCGGAGCATACTTCTCAAAACTCAATTGATTATGCTGGTATTTATAAAGGTGTAACACCTTGTGCAGATTGTGAAGGAATTGAAACGGAACTTACGTTGAAAATGGATAACTCTTTCGTATTGTCCCAAAAATACCTCGGTAAAGGAGAAGATGCAATAGCTGTAAGAATGGGAAGATTTCAGTGGGTGGATGGAGGTACCATTGAGCTTGTTGGGATATCAGATGGTCCATCAAGATTTAAAGTGGGTGAAGGCAGAATATGGCAACTTGATATGATGGGAAAGAAAATAGAAGGGGCACTGGAAGAGAAGTACATTTTGAAAAAATCATAATAAGCAAAGGCAAAAGGCTTTAAGATATGTCTAAAAAATTATTACTGGAAAAGGCTCATATAGAAGGCATTCGTACCTACGAAGTGTATCGCCGCGAAGGTGGTTATCGTAGTGTGGAGAAATCGCTGAAAACGATGAGCCCCGATGAAGTAGTGGAAGAAGTGAAAAAAAGCGGTCTTCGTGGCCGTGGTGGCGCTGGATTCCCTACCGGTATGAAGTGGAGCTTTTTAGCCAAACCCGAAGGCGTGGCCCGTTATCTTGTGGTAAATGCGGACGAATCAGAGCCCGGCACTTTTAAGGACCGCTACCTGATGGAGTTTTTGCCACATTTGTTGGTTGAAGGTATGATTTCATCCTGTTTTGCCCTGGGCGCCAATACTGGTTATATATACATACGCGGCGAATACGCCTGGATTCCCGATATACTGGAACAGGCTATTACCGAAGCCAAAAACAATGGCTGGCTGGGTAAAAATATTTTAGGTTCAGGCTTCGATCTGGAAATATATGTACAGCGTGGCGCTGGGGCTTACATCTGCGGTGAAGAAACAGCCTTACTTGAAAGCCTGGAAGGTAAGCGTGGTAATCCGCGTATTAAACCACCTTTTCCTGCGGTAAAAGGATTGTACGATTGTCCAACGGTGGTCAACAACGTAGAAACCATTGCTGCGGTAGTGCCTATTATTAACGATGGTGGCGAAGAGTATGCAAAAATTGGTGTGGGTCGCAGCACCGGCACCAAACTGATGAGCGCTTGTGGAAATATCCGTAAGCCCGGTGTTTACGAAATTGATATGACCATCAGCGTGGAAGAATTTATTTTCAGTGATGAATATTGCGGCGGCATTGCCAATGGTAAAAGGCTCAAAGCCTGCATACCCGGTGGGTCATCTGTCCCTATTTTGCCAGCCAACCTTTTGCTTAAAACAGCTAAAGGTGAACAACGCCTTATGACGTACGAAAGCCTTAGCGATGGTGGTTTTGCAACCGGCAGCATGCTGGGTTCAGGTGGTTTTATTGTTTTAGATGAAGATCAGTGTGTGGTACGCAATACCTATACACTGGCTCGCTTTTACCGTCACGAAAGCTGCGGACAATGTTCGCCCTGCCGCGAAGGCACCGGTTGGATGGAGAAAATTCTCTATCGGCTGGAAAACGGGCAAGGAAAAATGAGTGATATTGATTTATTGTGGGATATTCAGCGCAAAATAGAAGGAAATACCATTTGCCCGCTGGGCGATGCGGCTGCCTGGCCGGTAGCTGCGGCTATCAGGCATTTTCGCGATGAATTTGAATGGCATGTAACAAATCCAAATGAAGCATTGAAGCGGAATTTTGGTTTGGCGCATTATGCAGATCCTTTGGAAATAGTACCGGCTTAAAAAGAAATAGCGTGCAGGAATGCACTTTGATAAATATAAAAGGATATGTCTGACACACCTTTATTTAAAGTAACCATCGATAACATTACGGTAGAAGTACCCAATGGTACCACCATTTTGCAGGCTGCACGTAAAATTGGCGGCGAAGTGGCGCCTCCTGCCATGTGCTATTACAGTAAGTTGCAGGGGAGTGGGGGTAAATGCCGTACCTGTCTTGTGGAGGTAAGCAAGGGTTCTGAAAAAGACCCACGCCCCATGCCCAAGCTCGTTGCAAGTTGCCGCACCACGGTAATGGATGGCATGGAAGTGAAAAATATTACGAGCGATAAGGTGCTCGATGCCCGTGCAGGCGTTGTGGAATTTCTGTTGCTCAATCACCCGCTCGATTGCCCTATTTGCGATCAGGCAGGCGAATGCCACTTGCAGGACCTGAGTTACGAGCATGGAGCAGCCGGCACCCGATATGAATTCCAACGCCGGACCTTTAAGAAACATGATATCGGCCCTTATATTTCGCTACACATGACACGTTGTATTCTTTGCTATCGTTGTGTGTATGTAGCCGATCAGCTTACGCAAACGCGTTCGCATGGTGTATTGGACCGGGGCGACCATTCAGAAATAGCCACTTTTATTGAAAAAAGCCTCGATAATGATTTTATAGGAAACGTTATTGACGTTTGCCCAGTTGGCGCACTTACTGATAAAACCTTTCGTTTTAAAAACAGGGTATGGTTTACCAAACCCGTGTATGCACACCGCGATTGCGACAAATGCTGTGGCGATGCCACACTTTGGATGCGGGGTGATGAAGTGTTCAGGGTTACAGCACGTAAAGATGAGTGGGGTGAAGTAAAGGATACGGCCGATGGAAAACCGGGTTGGATTTGCAATACCTGCCGTTTTGAAACCAAAAAGGCAAGCGATTGGGATATTCAGGGGCTGGCGGAAATTTCGCGTCATTCGGTAATTGGTCAGGGGAAATATAAAAATCTCCATAAGCCGGAAGAAACAATACAAAGGGTAATGGGCGGATTGAAACCAAGGTTGCTGATGGATATCCATTCGGTAAGTGAAGTGAACAACCCCGACATTGACCTGAGCGAAATAAATGGACCTGCGACCGGTAGTGTTTTTAATAAATAGAACTGAATTATTACAACCGCATTATGATAACTGAATTGCTCAATATCGGATTTGATGTAGCGCTTTTTCTTGAAAAATTAGTACTGATTGTAGTGGTAGTTTCAGTTGCGCTGGGTATTGCCATGTACAGCACCTGGGGCGAACGTAAAGTTGCGGCCGCACTTCAGGACAGGCCGGGCCCCAACAGGGCCGGATGGTTTGGCTTGCTGCAGCCGGTGGCGGATGCCGTGAAATTATTCTTTAAAGAAGAAATTATTCCAAGCCGCGCCAATAAAGTACTATTCATTCTAGGACCTGCATTGGCTATGATGGCTGCACTGATGACAAGTGCCGTTATACCATGGGGTAATAAACTGGTCATTGGTGGTCGTGAAATCAGTTTGCAGATTGCCGATGTAAATGTGGGCGTACTCTATGTGTTTGCTGTAGTATCGTTGGGTGTTTATGGCGTAATGATTGGTGGCTGGGCATCCAACAATAAATTTTCATTACTGGCTGCAGTGCGTGGTGCTTCGCAAAATATTTCGTACGAACTGGCCATGGGTATCAGCCTGATTGCACTGATTTTTGTTTCTGAATCGCTAAGTTTGAAAGATATAGTGGTAAGGCAACAGGAAATTGGCTGGAACGTTTTGTATCAACCCCTTGGCTTTCTTATTTTCATTGTTTGTGCCTTTGCGGAGTGTAACCGTACACCATTCGATTTACCCGAAGCTGAAAATGAATTGAATTTTGGATATCACCAGGAGTATTCGAGTATGAAACTGGGTTTTTACCTCTTTTCTGAATACATCAATATGTTTATGAGCAGCGTGGTAATGGCTACCCTGTACTTTGGCGGCTACGACATTCCATTTGTGGATGAAAGCACCTGGTCGGTAAACCTCGCAGGTGTGCTCGGGTTCCTGGCATTGATGGTAAAATCCATTCTTTTCATACTTTTCTTTATGTGGATACGGTGGACCATTCCAAGGTTCCGCTACGATCAATTGATGAATCTGGGATGGAAAAATTTGATTCCATTGGCATTATTGAACCTGCTGGTTACCGCTGTAGTGGTACTTTGGATTGGTAAATAACACCCGGTGGGAATATGGGTGCTAAATGTGCATGATATTAATTGGTACAATACAAGGATAAAAAATAAATTTGCGGCACTAAGAAAGGAAATAGCCGCTGAAACATTCAACAAATTGCAAACAGGCTTACGAATATGCAACTAACAAACAGAGCAAAACAGGTAGACAGGAGCCCCATGAATTTTTGGGAGAAAATGTATCTGCCTGCCATTGCTAAAGGTCTGGGCATAACCTTTAGCCACCTTTTTACAAAGAACCCAACGATACATTATCCGGAGCAGAAGCGGTCATTCAGTGACGTGTTCCGTGGATTACACATATTGAACAGGGATGAAGATGGTAGGGAACGTTGCACAGCCTGCGGATTGTGCGCTGTAGCTTGCCCCGCTGAAGCCATCACCATGGAAGCGGCAGAAAGACAGGAAGGTGAAGAAAACATGTACCGGGAAGAAAAGTATGCAGCTAAATATGAAATTAATATGCTGCGTTGCATTTTCTGCGGGCTTTGCGAAGAAGCTTGTCCCAAAGATGCGATTTATCTTTCTCAAACTTTTGCACCGGCCAATTTTGAGCGTAAGGGTTTTATTTATGGAAAGGATGACCTGTTAATCCCCAATCCGCAAACTGATCCCGAAGGCTATGCAAAAGCAGCCGGCGGAAGAGTAAGACAACCACAAAGCAAATAGAAATAAATATTTATATATAATTCATTTATTAGTTGACCTTTTTCCGGCATGACAACTCAACAACTTATCTTCTGGTTTCTCTCAGCGGTAGCCGTTTTTAGCGCTATCATGGTAATTACCCGGAGAAATCCGGTGTATAGTGTGCTGTATCTCATTATAACCTTCTTTGCCATTTCGGGGCATTATGTATTACTGAATGCTCAATTCCTCGCTATTGTAAATATCATTGTTTACGCAGGGGCTATCATGGTACTTTTTCTTTTTGTATTGATGCTGATGAACCTTAACAAGGAATCGGAGCCGCAAAAGAACAAGTATATGTTATGGAGCGGTGCTATTGCAGGCGGCTTGCTTATGTTTGTTTTAATTGATGCAGTTCGGCCCGATGGACAAGTGCCGGTTTATGATGGTCTTTCAGGCGGTAATGTAGGATTGATTAAAAACCTGGGTATGCGTTTGTACACCGACTACCTCGTTCCTTTTGAAATAAGCAGTATCCTGTTTTTGAGTGCCATGGTAGGCGCGGTGGTAATTGGTAAAAAAGATTAAGTGGTGTTTATTTAATTTGACTTGAAATAAAAGTGTGTTATGCCTATTGAATATTATACTTTTTTATGTTGCATTATATTTGGGATTGGCGTAATTGGTGTGCTTACCCGGAGAAATGCGATTATCATATTTATGTGTATTGAGCTTATGCTGAATGCGGTGAATTTGTTGCTAGTGTCTTTTTCAAAAATGCATTATGCCAAGGCAGTGGCAGCAGGGAGTGCAGATGTATTAACAGCGGCTTCAGAAGGACAGTTATTTGTATTTTTTATTATGGTAGTGGCGGCCGTAGAAGTAAGTGTAGGTTTGGCCATTATTGTAATGATGTATAGAAACACACACAACGTTGATATAAACTTTTTGAACAGATTAAAAAACTAAACGATTTTTTTTCAGGCGGTGGATGAAAAATGAAACCGCAGAACTGAGGAAAAATGGGAGGAAATATGACACAATATGCCTGGTTAATTCCTGCTTTACCCCTTGCAGGTTTTCTGATAAACGGGTTGCTTAGCGGCCGCTTAAGCAAAATGATGTCTGGCATCATTGGCAGCGGAACGGTTTTGGCATCCTTTGTACTTAGCGTCATGGTGTTCTTTCAAATGAATGGACAAACCGAAGTGGTTACGCTTTTCGATTTTATTAAAGCGGGTAATATTAATATTCCTTTCTCTATACAGTTCGACCCTTTGTCGTCGCTGTTCCTGCTCATTATTACCGGTGTTGGATTTTTAATTCATGTGTACAGTACATCGTACATGCACGAAGAATCTGATTTCCATTTTGCACGTTACTTCAGCTATCTCAATCTTTTTGTATTCAGCATGCTGTTGTTGGTAATGGGTGGCAATTATGTCATCATGTTTATTGGATGGGAAGGGGTTGGCCTTTGTTCTTATTTATTAATTGGGTATTGGTTTAAAAATACTGAGTACAACAAAGCAGCTAACAAGGCTTTCATTATGAACCGCATTGGCGACCTTGGTGTATTGCTTGCTGTTTTCTGGATGCTTCAAAAATTCGGTACGGTAACATTTGCAGGTGATGCAGGTGTGTTGGCACAGGCAGCTAAACTGGCGGTAAACGACCCGGCACTGGTGGGAATTACCTTGCTCCTGTTTATTGGTGCTACCGGTAAAAGTGCGCAAATTCCTTTGTTCACCTGGCTTCCGGATGCCATGGCGGGTCCAACACCTGTTTCGGCACTCATCCATGCTGCTACCATGGTTACTGCCGGTATTTATATGATTGCGCGTAGCAACATCATGTACACATTGGCGGAAACTACAAGTGGTGTAATTGCCATCATTGGTTTGGCTACCGCTATTGTTGCAGCTACCATAGCACTTAAGCAAAACGATATTAAAAAAGTATTGGCTTATTCTACCGTTAGTCAGTTAGGTTTTATGTTTCTCGCATTGGGTGTAGGTTCATATGTAGGTGCGGTTTTCCATGTAATGACACATGCTTTCTTTAAAGCGCTTTTATTCCTTGGTGCAGGTTCGGTTATTCACGGTACGCACCACGAACAGGATATGCGTACGTATGGCGGGCTTCGCAAAATGATGCCAGTTACCCATATCACCATGCTGGTAGGCTGTCTTGCAATTGCAGGTATTCCAGGGTTTAGCGGTTTCTTTTCCAAAGATGAAATACTCATGGGTGCTTTTGCGAGAAACCCAATTTATTATTACCTCGGTTTGGGTGCTGCACTTATGACCGCCTTTTATATGTTCCGTTTGTATGCTATGACATTTATGGGTTCCTACCGCGGCGATGAGCATCATCATCCGCACGAAAGCCCTGCAGCTATGACGATTCCATTAATTGTTTTGGCCATACTTGCATTTGCAGGTGGCTTTATCGGCATCCCTGAACTGTTTGTGCATAATGGTCATAAATTGGCAACCTTCCTTGCGCCGGTATTTGAAAAAAGCACACAAATCAATGCAATTGCACATCCGCATAACATAAGTCATACTCAGGAATGGATCTTAATGGGTGTATCAACGGTATTAATTATTGTTATGATATTCTTTGCCATCAAAAAGTTTGGCGGCTATACGCGAACAGATGCAGAAGAAACGGGTCTTGGAAAAGTGCTCGCCAACAAATGGTATGTGGATGAATTGTATGACACCATCATTGTTAAGCCTGTAATGTGGATTGGAAATGTTTTCGCAACTACCATCGAAAAAAGTGGTATTGATAAGGGTGTAAACGGAGTGGGTAAATCGGTACAATACCTAAGCCGTCAGTTCAGGCTCATTCAAAGTGGTAACATAGGTAATTATATCATGATGATGGTAGTTGCCATTGTAGGGTTTATCTGGATTGTGTATTACCTTAAAATGTAAAGGAATTTTTTAAGAAAATGTATCGGGAAAACTACCCGGCCAAATTATAAAAACATGCTCGTATTACTTTTTATTCTTATTCCGCTGCTGGCAGGTTTAGGCTTGTTTTTTACCAACGGAAGTGGAATGGCAAAAACGATTTCGCTGATAGCATCCCTGCTTGTATTGGGGGTTGTTTGGTATGCAATGTATCTTCCGGATACGAACGAACTGGTGCAATATTCGCGCGTATGGCTCGGAAGCCTTGGCAGCAATTTCGACTTGAAGATGGATGGTGTTGGTAAAATAACCACACTGCTAACTGCCGTAAGTTTCCCATTGGTATTTCTTGCTACATGGCGCAATGATTATAAGGATGCAAATCAGTATTACGCGCTCATGATGCTTACACAAGCGGGTTTAATGGGTGTTTTTCTTGCCACCGATGCCATGTTGTTTTACTTCTTTTGGGAGCTTGCCCTTATTCCAACTTACTTTTTGTGTAGCAAATGGGGTGGCGATAAAAGGATTGCTGTCAGCTTTAAGTTTTTCATTTATACGTTCCTGGGTTCATTGCTCATGCTGATTGGTATTATTTATGTTTATTTTAAAACACCCGATCAAAGCTTTGCATGGAGTAGCTTTATCCAAGCAGATCTTACGCCTACAGAACAAGCATGGTTTTTTTGGTTCTTCTTTATTGCCTTTGCTATCAAGATGCCGATATTTCCTTTACATACCTGGCAACCCGATCTTTATCAGCAAGCGCCAACCGGTACTACCATGATTCTTAGCGGAGTAATGGTAAAAATGGGTTTGTTTGCTATTATACGCTGGCTGCTTCCCATTTTCCCTGACATGAGTGCACAAATGGCAACACCCATCATCATTCTTTGCCTGGTTGGTATGGTGTATGCTTCATTGATTGCTATAAAACAAGATGATATAAAGAGATTGATAGCGTATTCTTCCATTGCGCACATTGGCCTTATGTGTGCAGCGTTATTTGTAAATAATGCTTCTGGTTATGATGGCGCAGTAATACAATTATTCAATCATGGCGTAAATATTATTGGATTATGGATTGTGGTAGATGTTATTGAACGCCAAACCGGCATCAGTAAAATGAGCGAATTGGGCGGGCTGGCACAACAGGCACCCGTAATGGCTGTTTTACTGGTTATTACTGCTTTAGCAAATATTGCCCTGCCGCTTACCAATGCTTTTGTAGGAGAGTTCCTTATGTTTAATGGATTGTTTACGTATAATCCATGGCTTGCTTTGCTTGCAGGAACAGGTATCATTTTTGCAGCCGTGTACACATTGGGGATGATTCAAAAAGTGTTTTTTGGGGCTAAAAATGAGTTGATAAAAGTTACCGATGTAAAGTTTGCTGAAATAGCAGCACTTGCTATAATCGTTGTTTTTATTGTTTGGATAGGTCTTTATCCTGCGCCCTTCTTTAAACTGGGAGCAGGAGAGTTGGCAGAAATGGTAACAGCAAAATTACCCGGCTAATTAGGTTATTGGAAAGAATATTGTAAATGCATTTGACATAATTATGAATCTTATCATTTTATCAGGTTTGCTCGGGGTGGTGATGATGTTGAGCGGCTTGTTTATCAAAAATAATCGCACAATCAGCTACATGGCGATTGCATTTATCGCTATTTTATTTGCTGTTAATGTACTGGAAATAAATACAGGTGCTCCATTGGTAAATCTACCGTTAACGGGCATGATTGAAACATCGCGTTTCGGTCTTGTATTAAATGGAATTATGCTGCTAGCCGGCTTTATGTATTTCTGGCTGAGTGGCCGGCATATTGAAAAGGTAGGCAAACATGTCGCAGATTACTACGCACTTATATTTTTTATATTTGCAGGTGTAGGCATATCGACTTCGTTTTCTAATTTATTAATGTTGTTTTTGGGTATTGAAATTATTTCTATCCCACTTTATATTCTTACCGGATCGGATAAGCAAAACCTGAAAAGCAATGAAGCTTCGTTGAAGTATTTTTTGATGGGTTCCTTTTCTACCGGCATTATGCTGCTGGGCATAGCATTTATTTATGGTGGCACCGGAAGTTTTAGTATCGCTAAAATGAATCTTACTTCATCACCGCTTAGTTATCATTTGGTAACCGGCGTTTTGCTGCTTTTGCTCAGTATGGCATTTAAGGTAAGTGCCGCACCATTCCACTTCTGGACACCCGATGTTTATGATGGCGCCCCCACAGTATTTACCTCCTTTATGGCAACCATTGTAAAAGTTGCCGCTTTTGCCGCCTTTATTCATTTGTTTGCCGATTCAACAGGCGTATTTCCACGCGATAAGTGGAGACTTATTATTTCCATTATTATTGCGCTTACTTTAATCATTGGAAATATAACGGCAGTATTTCAGCAAAGTGTTAAGCGAATGCTGGCCTATTCTTCCATAGCGCAGGCAGGCTTCATGATGTTTGCCGTATTTTCTTACAATGGGGTATCTACAGAAGGTATCGTTATTTATGCAGCGGCCTATTGTTTTGCCACCATTGGCTTGTTTGCCATTTTGTTGAAAATGGAAGATTACACCTATGAAGGTTTTAATGGATTGGCCAAACGCAATCCTGCCCTTGCAATACTTGGCACCATATTTTTATTAAGCCTTGCAGGCATACCGCTCACCGCCGGCTTTTTTGGAAAATATTATATGGTGGCATCTGCTTTAAGTACAGGTGGTAAATACCTGTGGCTTGTTATTGTTGCTATGCTATCTGCTGCTATCAGTGTTTACTATTATTTCAGGGTAATACAGGCTATGTATTTTAAAGATGCAGCTATTCAGGAACATAGTATGGTTGCACCTGTTACCCTTGCTTTTAAGGTTGGGTTAGTAGTACTTGCAGTATTTACTATTGCCATAGGCATTATACCTCAATTGGTATTACAGTATTTGTACTTTTAAGGTAGCAAAATAATTTTGTCCCTATTTATTGCCGCTTATCTACTTCTGAACCAAACATTTTGCAGTAAGCTGGTTACCTTTGCTTTCTATGCAAGGGATCGACTTGTTTCGCCTGGCCTGGGCTACCATCCGGTCTAATAAATTACGTACGGGAATAACAGTGGCCATTATTGCCCTGGGTATTATGGCGCTTATTGGTATTATTACTGCCATTCAGGCTATGAACCAAAGCCTGCGCGAAAGTTTCAGCACCATGGGTGCCAATAGCTTTAGTATCCGCTATAAAGAACGCAATTTTTTTATGGGCGGTGGCAACCGCCGAACCGTAGAGAAAACAAAAAAAGGCGATAATAAAAAAGCGCGCAGAAGCAATGAAGGTCGGGTGATAACCTATGAGGAAGCGATTGATTTTAAGAAAAAGTTTGATTTTCCTTCAATAGTAAGTGTATCGCTACGCGGCGGTTTTGCGGAAACCGTTCAGTATATTACTGAAGGGCGGGTAGATAAAACCAATCCCAATGTTTCCATGCAGGGAGGCGATGAAAACTATCTTGAATTAAACGGTTATAAACTAGCATCCGGACGAAATTTTAATGAACCGGATATTGTAAGCGGCCGTAATGTAGTAGTGCTAGGAAGTGATGTGGTGGATAAATGCTTTGGTGGCAACGCAAATAAAGCTATAGATAAAATTGTAAAAATAGGCGGGCTCCCATACAGGGTAATTGGAACACTTGAGGCAAAAGGTGCAAGTGCCTTTCTCAATCTTGACAATATAGTTATTACATCTTACAATAACATCAGAAGGCTTCCTAATGCAGGTACCACCTATAGCATCGGAATAATGGTTCCGGATCAACAGTTGATGGCGCAGGCAGAAGGTCAGGCTACAGGTTTACTACGTAATATTCGTAAGCTAAACATAAGGGAAGATGATAATTTTGCTATTGATAAGAGCGACGCCTTGGCAGAGCAGTTTATAAAATTTTTAGGTGGTATAAGTGGCGCTGCGGCGGCTATTGGGTTTATTACACTTATAGGTGCAGCTATTGGTCTTATGAATATTATGTTGGTTGCGGTAACGGAACGTACAAAAGAAGTAGGGCTTTCAAAAGCCCTGGGTGCAACTGCTAAAACCATTCAAAGGCAGTTTCTTTACGAATCTATCATTATTAGTTTATTGGGTGCAGCCTTTGGAATTATCCTGGGCATACTTATAGGAAATATTTTTTCCATTATCCTGAAAACAGGGTTTGTAATCCCCTGGGGCTGGATAATTTCCGGGGTTGTAATTTGTTTTCTTACCGGATTATTTGCAGGTCTTTACCCGGCAAGCAAGGCTGCAAAACTCGACCCAATTGATGCGTTGCGTTATGAATAATCCTACAAATGGGTTTGCAGGAAATTGGTAACCCTTGGTGTTAAATCAAGAATGGTTGGGTCGGTAAATTCATGCCCTTCTGTGGCATATTCCACATAAGTATGCGTAATTCCATTTGCAGTAAGACTATTACGAAGTTTAATAGCGTTGCTTAGTGGTACGATAGGGTCAAGTGCACCATAAGCCATAAATGTAGGTGGGCTTGTGGCTGTTACACGTAAAGCAGGACTAACCGACCTGTGCAAATCCGGGTCCTGCGCCCAGGTTTTTCCCAATAAGTTTGCAGCTACTGCCTGGAAAATAATATTACCGGTATAAAGAGGATCTGAAAAATCGGTTGGGCCAACAATGGAAACAACTGTTTTTATGCGCTTCGGGCTATTATATGCATAGGCATACAATAAAGCCAAATGGCCACCTGCGCTAACACCTACTAATCCGGTAGATTCTCCAATTTGCCATTTTGAGCGATTATCCCTAATATAATCCAATAAAGTATTTATGTCATTCATTTGTGCCGGGTGGTATGAGCCAACGGTATTATTTGCGAGGGTATAGTTCATATTTATTACCGCAGCATCAGGCCACTGCAGGCGGAAGGCATTAATTACACTTGTTAAATCACTTTTATCGCCTTCGGCCCAACTGCCCCCGTGTAACATAATAACTACTTTGGTGGCTGCACTGCGGTTAGCCGGTAAATAAACATCTGCAACCTGCCTTGTGGTACCGCCATAAGATTCGTCGAGGATGGTTTTGGCAACCGCCGGGTTAAAATCATTTATATTGTCATCGTCTGACAATTCCTTAGAGCAACCACCAAGCGTTACCAGGAAAATTGCTATAAAAGATGTAACAACAAAATTTCGTTTTGAAAAAAAGGATAAGAGATGTAAGTGCACCATATGATTGATTTTACTATGGAAATTGTATTCGTAGTACTACAAAGAAAAACAGCCTGCACATTCGGCAGGCTGTTTTTCAAATAAATCTTTTGTTATTTATTTAGGATTCAATGCATTTTTAATGCGATCCTGCAAATCAAGCAAATGGTTTTTAGTTGCAACATCTGTAATAGATGGCAATGCCGCAGTTATGCTGCTTTGCAATACACGCAACTGGCCTTTCGCTACACTTAGTGCATCACTCGTGTTACTTACGGAGGGTAAAGAGAACCCAGGCGGCAACTGAATGGATATAGGCATGGGTTCAGCCGGCTTTACCAGCGAAATAATACGCTCAGTAAAGGTTTTCTGCAACTGACGCCTGTACATATCTACCGGAGCTTTTCTATCCAGTTCGCTAAAAATACCTTTACGCAAATCAGTCATCATTTCAGTAAGGGTATAAGCAGCATTACCCATTTCGTTTTCTGCTTTCAACAGTTTATTGATGGTATTAGCACTTGTAACGGTACTTAAAGCTCTTGACTGCAATGAACCAATCGTACTCATGGGGTCAACACCGGTAAGTCCGTTTACATTTTTTTGAATTAACCAGGTAGGTGTGGTAAATACATTCGATTGCAACCAGGTCATAGCTTCTTTTTGGGTTGTTTCGGATGTAAATTCAAATACCGGCCCGGCTTGTTCCTGGCGCTTGGGGGTGCGCTCAATGCCACCAATATTGCCGCTTACATGACCAATATAACGGCCAAACTGGCCTGCAATCTGGCTATACATTTCGCGGAGTCCTTCGTAGTCTTCATTGGGCATTTTGGTATAAACCGGCAACATAGGCAGAATACGCTGCAGGTTTTTTAAACCATAAGTGCTTGCTTTCATGCTGTTGTCACCAAGATCTTCCGTTTGACTGCGCGGATCATCGCGGTTGCTTTCGCCATCACCCCACCATAAACGGGGATTTTTCATTTTTTCAATGGTCCACTTATTTATTTTTTCAATTTCTGCAGTCTCTGAAATGATATCAGGGAAAAGACGGTAACCCCATTCAATAGCCCACTTATCATAGTCGCCAATGCGTGGGAAAAGTCCCTTTTGCTCAATTTTGTCTTCGGGTTGTGCTACATAGTTAAAGCGAGCGTAGTCCATAATAGATGGGGTATGACCATTTGCTTCAACCCAGGCTTTATCGCGCAGTTTTTCAACCGGCACTGTGCTGCTTGAGCCAAAGTTATGGCGAAGACCAAGCGTATGTCCTACTTCGTGGCTACTTACAAAACGAATAAGTTGTCCCATCAATTCGTCATCCAACACCATTTTACGGGATGCGGGATCTACCGCTGCAGTTTGTACCATATACCAATTGCGGAGCAGGTTCATTACATTATGGTACCAGTTAATATGCGTTTCCATTATTTCGCCGCTGCGGGGGTCAATTATACTTGGCCCGCTTGCATTGGCAATATTGGATGGCTTATAAACAATGGCGTTATGACTCGCATCTTCAAGGCTCCAGGTACTATCCTGCGCCTTTGTTGGTGCTTCTTTTGCTATTACAGCATTTTTAAATCCTGCTGCTTCAAATGCCACAGACCAGTCATTTACACCCTGAATAAGGTATGGTACCCATTTTTTGGGAGTGGTAGGATCTATATAATATACAATAGGCTTGATGGGTTCCACCAATTCGCCACGCTTATATTTTTCCATATCTTCCGGCTTAGGTTCCAGTTTAAAGCGTTTGATATAGCGGATGGTTTCTACACCTTGTGGATTCATATCGAAGTCGGTAATGGCCTGCGAGGTAAAATAGCCAACACGGTCATCGAAATAACGCGGTTTCATGGGTTGGGCAGGCAACAGCACTAAAGAAGAATTCAATTCCAGGGTAGTAGGTTCGCCACCACCGGCAGCCGCAGGTAAACCCGGAATACCGCCGCCAGTTGCGGAGCGGGTATAGGTTTTTACCGTACGAATCTCAATATTGCCGGAGTAGGACTTAATACCTTCAATATAAGAGCGGTCATTTTGAATGCCACTTAATCCTGCACTGCGTTTAAACCTGCTATTGAAAAACAAAATATCGTTATCGCCGGCCACATAGTCGGTAACTTCTACCACCACACCGGTTGCGGAGTCCTTTGCATAGGATTTTACATCAAAAGATGCTGCAATAGGCTGCAGGTTTGAATTTTGAACGTTCCAGTACATGCCACCTGTGCTATCCACACTGCGCTCAAGGATGCTGATGCTTTTCAGAAAAACCTTGTTGTTCGGGCCTTTATCAAAACGTATAACGTTTTGGTTTACATCATCTCCGGCATAGCCGCCGCCGCCGGTGCGGAAGCCAGCAGCACTTTTTGAAATACGTGTAACCACTAAAATGTCTCTCCCCATCATATTGTAGGGTATTTCAAAAAAGTATTTGCCATCATGTTCGTACACAGTAAACATGCCTTTTTGAACTTTGGCTTTTTCGTTTATTACTTCTTTAAATGGCTTAATACCTGCGGTTGGCCTTGCGCCTGTGGGAGCAGTGCCGGTTCTCGTTCTTGAAGTATCCGGGCCAGATGGTACCTGAGGCGGCCGTTGTTGGGCATGCACCAGGCCCATAGAAAGGGTGCCTAATAAAAGCGCGCCCAGCTTGTGATAAGTTTTCAACATTGCTTTCGTTTTTTAATTAACTTGTTTTGGTTATTAATTGTTTATAATCAGCCACCCTTTATAATTCAAGGAAGCCAAAGATGTGATCTAATCCATTAAAGGCTAACAAATTTATATGAATGGTTTCCATAAATTGACCATCCATTTAATGTGTATCTTTATGGAGCACCCCATTGGAAGGTAAAAACAAAAAAAACTATTGCTTTCAGGTAATTATCGTCAATTTAAAACCGGCAAAAGTGTTTTTTACAAAAAAAAACTAAGGAAAATAAATTGGTATAAAATATTCGCTAATTTGCCGTGCTAAAAAAAAGTTATATGCTTGGCATGTGTAATGATTTATTTTTCTTTACCATTGTGCCTTCATAAAAATCTAATCATTTTTTAAAATTAAGTTGTTCATTAAAAATCGACAATCATGGCAGAAAACAAACCTACTGCAACAGTAGCAAAATCAGCTACATCTGTTCAACCAAAAAAAGAAGGCAATTCAATAAGTTGGATTGCTCCCGTTGCTTGTATTCTTGCTGGCTATGCTATTTGGCGTTTCCTGCTCGGCAATCCCAGCAATTTCGCACGTCCATATGTAGAGGGTGGCCCAACATCGTTTTGGCCAACGCACGAAGGACCTTCCAATGCACTTACACGCATGTATGAAGGTGGCATCATTGTACCGCTGCTTATTGGTCTTATGTTAATGGTATTTGTATTTGCAATTGAGCGTGCTCTTACCATTGGAAAGGCTTCAGGAAAAGGAAGTAATGCTGAATTTATTCGCAGAGTTCAGTATCACCTTGCCAACAAAAACGTAAGTGCTGCTATTGCTGAATGCGATAAGCAAAAAGGAAGCGTTGGAAATGTAATGAAAGCCGGGCTTCGTAAGTATGATGAAATGACCACCAACACCGAATTGGACACTGAACAAAAGCTTGCTGCTATTCAAAAGGAAGTAGAAGAAGCTACATCACTTGAGTTGCCTATGTTGGAAAAGAACCTTGTATTCCTATCTACCATTACTTCTTTGGCAACCCTGGTTGCACTATTGGGTACTGTAATGGGTATGATTCGTTCTTTTGCATCCCTGGGTGAAGAAGGTGGTTCTGCTGCTGCATCTAAATTGGCAGTAGGTATATCAGAAGCGTTGTATAATACAGCACTTGGTATTGGTACATCGGCAATAGCGATGGTATTTTACAACGTTTACACTACCCGTATTGACGGTATTACTTTTGGTATTGATGAATCAGGATTTACACTTACCCAGAGCTTCGGTTCCTTGTATAAGTAAAAAAACAGGTGCTTTTTCTGAAATTTATTATGGAAAGTACCTTTGTTTGAATCTCATCAATTAAACTAAATAAATATTAACTATGGGCAGGCCTAAAATTGCAAGGAAAAGCACCTGGGTGGATATGACTGCATTCTGTGATGTGGGCTTCCTTCTCCTTGCGTTCTTCATTCTGACTACTAAATTTAAACCACCGGAAGCATTAGCGGTTGTTACGCCAGGTTCTGTTTCATCTAAAGAAGCTCAGGCTGAAGATCAGGTAATGGTAACAATTGGCGAAGATGGACGTGTATTCTTATCAATGAGCGAAGAAACCCGCAGGGTGGAAATAGTAGATGATTTGAATAAACGCCTGGGTCTTACGCTTACTGAAGCTGAAGTAAATGCAGCAGGGCAATCTGAATATTTTGCTACATCACTTAATCAACTGAAAGCTTTTGTAGCTATTCCTATGGCCGATAAAAAAGCACCAACTTTTGGCGGCATTCCTATAAAGGATACGGCTAATAACGAGTTAACGGAATGGATTCGTTCGGTTGGCAATGTGTTTTTGGGCGATAAGCTTAACCTGATGGTAAAAGGTGACCAAAAAATGCATTATCCTGCTTTTAAAGGTGTAATTGATGCCTTTAAGAAGAATGACCAAATGAAATTCCAGATCGTTACAAGTCAGGAAAGTATACCTGAGGGAACGCCGCTTGCAGATCGGGCAAGGAAGGAAGTTATTAAGGACTAACAGTGACAATTTTATCATTTAAAAACGATTTTTTATGGCAGATTTAGGAGAAGGCGGAGGCGGAGGTCATAAGAAAGGGCCGGGCGTAAAAAAGGGAAAGAAGCTCTCTACAAGAGTGGATTTAACCCCCTTGGTTGACCTCGCGTTCCTGCTTATTACGTTCTTTATTTTCACCACTACCATGAGTACACCAACGGCAATGAACTTGTTTTTGCCTAAGGATACTGATAAGCCGGAAGAGCTGAATAAAGCCAAGGAATCGGGTGCCCTCACCTTAATTCTTGGCAAAGACAGGAACGTGTATTATTACGAAGGTATACTTGCATCCGATGGGGCAAATTTTAAACAAATGCCTTTTAAGGAAATCCGTAAGGTGGTGATGGATAAAAAAAGTAATACACCTGTTGATGACCTTGTAATTGTTATTAAGCCAACCGCTGATTGTACGTTTGCCGATGTGGTAGATGCACTTGATGAGATGACGATTGCTGACCTAAAGCGTTATGCAATGGTGGATGTATCGGAAGGCGAACTAGCACTTATAGGTGCAACAACAGCCGCTGATGCAGGTAGTGCCCCGGCACCTGCAGCACAAAATTAATTTTGTGGAATTTCCGGGAATTGTGAATCTTATTAGCAAACTATTAAGCTATGGATGTAAATAAAATTTTGAGTGCAGACTTACTCGACATCATATTTGATGGACGAAACAAGGAGTACGGCGCTTATGAACTTCGCAAAAGCTATAATAAGCGTTTGCTGATTGCACTTGCAGTAATGGCTGTAATTAGCGCGGCAATCTTTATTAGTGTTTTAGTTGCGGATCAGGTGAAGGATAAGAAAGTGGTTATGCAGAATGTGGAAGATGTGCAACTTTCAGAAGTGAAAGAACGCAATGAACCACCACCGCCACCACCACCACCTCCACCACCGAAGCCACCGGAGCCTCCAAAAGTGGAAATCGCCAAATTCACCCCTCCCAAAATTGTAAAGGATGAGGAAGTGAAGGAGGATGAAAAACCACCGGAAATTGAAAAGATTGAGGAAGCCAAAATTGGTACCATCAATCAGGAAGGTACAAAGGATATTGGTATAGTAGCACCGCCAGTTGAATCTAAAAAGGTTGCTGAAGTAGTAGCGCCTAAAGTGGTTGAAGAGGATTACGAAAAAGTATTTACCAAGGTAGAAAATCCTGCTGAATTCCCGGGTGGAACAGGCGAATGGGCACGTTATCTGCAAAAGAACCTCCGCTATCCTGATGGTGCCATTGATAACGGTACACAAGGTGTAGTAAGGGTACAGTTCATCGTGGATAAAGAAGGTAACATTAGCGAAGTGCAATCACTAAATGATCCTGGCGATGGTCTAGCAGAAGAAGCCGTTAGGATTATTAAAAAAGGTCCTAAGTGGAAGCCTGCAGAACAAAATGGACGTAAAGTAATTTACCGTCACATTCAGGCTGTAACCTTCCGTCTTGAATAATTAATTTTCCTTTTATTAATGTTTTAAGCCTCTCCATTGCGGAGAGGCTTTTTTTGTATAACATGTTGATTGTCAGTAATTTATTTATGGAATAATTTATCTTTTCGCATCATAGTAATAAATAATTTACTATGCTTACACAACAACAAATTTTAACAGCGTCGTTTAACGACATAGTATTCCAAAATAGAAACCAAACCTATGGAGCCTATTTATTACGTAGTGCCTATAGTAACCACATGAAGATTGCCATTGGGGTAATGTTGGGTTTGTGCCTTGCTGCTTTTGGCTTTTATTTCAATGGTTCGTTTTCGGGAAATCTGAAGCAGGCGAATGATTATAAACCCGGACCGGATGTGATATTAAAACAGGCTCCGGTTCCTCAAATTCCTGTGCCGCCAACTCCGCCGCCACCTGCTGTTGAGCAGGTATTCAGGACAGAAGTATTTACCCAACCCATTATTGTATTAGACAGAGATGTTACCGATGAAGATTTGCCTCCGGAACAAGAAGTGCTTGAGGGGGCAATTATCGGCTTGGAAAAATCTGATGGTATTGAAACCGGCAGCATTGTTGCCCCACCTGTGGAGACCAGGAGTATTGCAGAAGTAGTGGTTCCGGTGGTAAAAGAGAATACAAGCACCAAAGTTTGGACCAAGGTAGAAATTGAAGCTGAATTTCCTGGTGGGAAGAGCGAATGGACCCGTTATCTTCAAAAAAATCTTCGTTATCCTGATCAGGCAATTGATAATGGTACACAGGATGTGGTAAGAGTGCAATTTATAGTTGATAAAGACGGTAATATTAGTGAAGTACAAGCCTTGAATGATCCAGGTGATGGTTTAGCTGAAGAAGCCGTTAGGATTATAAAAAAGGGTCCCAAATGGAAGCCTGCTGAGCAGAATGGGCAGAAGGTAATCTTTCGAAATATACAGGCGATTACTTTCAGGTTAAATTAGGGGTTGATAGGTTGATAGGTTGACGAGTTGATAGGTTGACGAGTTGATAGGTTAACTGGTGGAGAAGATGAATTGTTAACTCGTCAACTCGTTAACTTATTTACAGATATTTGTACCATGCAGCAATGGAATGATACCATCATTGCGCTGGCTACGCCGCCGGGCGTGGGGGCGCTTGGGGTAATAAGGCTTAGCGGACCCGAATCTATCCGGGTGGTAAATATTTTTTTTCCTTCGAAAGACCTGGAAAAGGAAGCTTCTCATACACTTCATGTGGGTTGGCTTGTGCAAAATGGGCAGCGGGTAGATGAAGTGGTCGTTTCTTTGTTTAAAGGACCCAAAAGCTATACCGGAGAAGAAGTGGTGGAAATTAGCGGTCATGGATCACCTTATGTACTGCAACGGATTATTGATTTATTCCTTCATAAGGGCATTCGTATGGCCAAGCCCGGGGAATTTACCCTTCGCGCCTTTTTAAACAGTAAAATGGACCTTGCGCAAGCCGAAGCGGTGGCAGACGTTATTGCAAGCCAAACCGATGCGGCGCATCGTACATCGCTTAACCAAATGCGGGGTGGATTCAGTAAAACCCTTGGTTTTTTGCGTGAGCAATTAATACAGTTTGGCGCATTGATAGAACTGGAACTTGATTTTGCCACAGAAGATGTTGAATTTGCTGATCGCGAGAAGTTGATATCGCTGCTGCACCTGTTACAACAGCATGTAGGTGAACTGTTGCAATCTTTTAAATTGGGTAATGTAATAAAACATGGCGTTCAGGTTGCCATTATTGGTAAGCCTAATGCAGGTAAGAGCACGCTATTGAATCAACTGCTGAACGAGAACCGTGCTATTGTAAGCGAGATAGCAGGTACCACGCGCGATACCATTGAAGAAACCCTGAATATTGAAGGTATCCTTTTCAGGCTGATTGATACCGCCGGCATCCGTGAGCACACTGATGATACCATTGAAGTAATTGGTATTGAAAAGAGCCTTGAGAAAATGGATAAGGCCGATCTTGTTTTGTATTTGTTTGATGTGCTTACTGAATCACCTTTTGATTTAATGGAAACCCTTGATTGGCTAAAAAAATCGGGCAAGAATTTTCTATTGATTGGAAATAAAGCCGATGCGCTGGCGCAAAATGGCCGCAAAGCATTACCGGAAAATGTATTGCTTCTTTCCGCCAAAGATGGGGAAGGCATTGCCACACTTAAACAGCGCATGGTGGATTGGGTGCTCGCGGGCCGCCACCTGAAAGAAGACACCATTGTAACCAATGCAAGGCATTACCAGGCCTTACTTGAGGTAGACCATAGCCTTGCCGACATTCATACGGGTATAGAAGAAAACAGGTCCGGCGATTTGTTAGCGCTAGATATAAGACGTTGTCTTCATTATCTTGGTGAAATAACCGGGCAGATTACGAATGAGGATCAATTGGATTACATTTTTAGTAAGTTTTGTATCGGAAAGTAGAAGCATAATATCAGCTATTTCCTAAATGATTTTTTAGGAACCCCAATTATTACGAACCATATAGTTAATTTTTTATATGTAAAATTAATTCAATCTATTTGGTAGTGTTTTTATCTTCCACCACAAATTTATTAGTTACCACCTTGCCCGAACCGGTAATTACATTATTTTTCAACCGGTGTTTTGACAGTACAGCATCTTCATAAGCGATAATGGATTTGCCGGGGTTGCAATTGGTGAATTGATTGTTTTCAATAAGGGTAACCTGGGTGCCATAATTATAGATCAGTGCATCACCATTTATAGTATTGCAATTGGTAACCTTGTTATTGGAAAATTGCAGGTTCGGTCCCATGGTGCTTTCGTCATTACCACCACGTAACATAGTTAACAATTGCCCGGAATGGTTGGTGAAAGTGTTGTTGCTTACCATAATTTTCTCAACATTGTAGTAACCTTTCTTATCCGTTTCGCTTGAAAAATCCAGGAACGTACCCTTGCAATCCGTAACGTTGGAGCGGTGTATCGCAATACTATCGGCAACACTTGTTTTGGCTGCCCTAAAAAATGTTCCGGTTAAATGTGATATGGTACAATCTTCCATTTTAAAGTTCGAATGATTACTGCTGCCGGTTATATCGGATGAAATAAATATCCCGGTTTGTATATTTTTCAAATCAAGGTGGATATGATTGAATTGGAGCGAATTGCCTGCAACCATTTGAAACAAATATTCTGTTGGAATTCCCTTACTAATAAATGAAATCGGATTATTATGATTACTGGTGAAAACGGTAGGGCTAGTTATCATAACCGGTGCATTAAAAATATATTCATTGCCAATTAAATTGATTTCTAAAGGGGCATTTTTATTTGATGCCATAAAGTCCAGCATTTCGGCTGCATTTTTGCAATCTATTTTTACACTTTTTTTGGAAGCCATTTTATTTTTTTCCTTAAACCATGCAGCCCCGCAATTGGATGATGCATTGTTTTGGATAGAAGCAAGCATTTGTTTACCTGAAAATCCCTGCTTTTGCGAAAAGGATCCTGAGAGTCTACCGTTACGCGCTTTTTGCAATGAGTCTGAAACTGAATAATAGGATTTATTTCCTTTGCGTGGCATTGGTACTAAGCTGGATTTTCCCTTTTTGAAAGCGCTTTTCGTAAAACCCGCCGGAACATTAACGGATAGTTGATCATTGACTAAATTTCCGGTAAAATTTATTCCGTCTATATTATCATGTACACTGGCGAGCGGGGCATTTTTTGTTGAATAAATAATGTTATTAAAAAACTCAACATTTACAGGTGTCACAGATCTTTCGGTATCACTACCTACGCAAAGCCCCATTGGCGTACAATCCACATAAGTATTGTTGGCAATTACTGCATCTGATACCGCTACATACCTGTTGGCGGGTGAATTGGGAACTCCATTCATAATGGCGAGCGGGGTTCTGAAAACTTCGCCACGGCATTGGTAATAAAAATTGTTTACAACCCATTGCCCTTTGTTAATGATGCGCGTTCCGCCGGTACCATCTTTATTGTTTCCCAGGAACACATTATTTTCAACGGTATTATTATCACCATGCCTTAACACAATACTTCCCTGGCATTCATTAAACAGGTTATTACGTATAATGTTACTTCCCGATTTTATAGATATGATTTCTGTTTCTCCATCGCAATGATCGAAAAAGTTGTCTGCAATAAGTGTGTTGGAATTAAATTCACAATGTTGCGAAACACCAACCCTGATGGTTTCACCGGTATTTGATGCAAGAGGAATGCGGATACCGAAATAATTGTGATCGATGGAATGGAAATTTTCCCTGCTTCTTTCATCGTCCAATATTACCGCAAGCAACACCCCCATATTTTTTTTATTGAGAAAACTACAATGATCTATTCGGTTGTTTTTACCATAAACAGCAATCCAGTAATTTTCATCTAACCTTTTGGGGTTATTAAAATCATTGATTACTGTGTTGGTAACCCTGCAATGATTGGCTATTTGGGTCTTGTCGATGCAAAATTTTATGACGGCATCATTACCTGCAAAGCCATTCATAAAATATAAACCTTCTACCTGCAGGTAGCTTCCGCCTATTTTTAGTTGCGAATTTCCTGTAATATAAACTCTGCCGGCAGTTTCAGCTTTAATCGTAATCAGTTTATCCTTTGTACCTATACAATTTAGTTTTATTTCAATATTATTCCATTCACCATTTTGCATTACTATTACATCACCCGGCTGTGCAGATGCATTGGCTTTTTTAAGCTCTTCTATATTTTTTACAGTTATTGTTTCTGCATTTGCAAAGTAGCTGAATGCAAGGATAAAATTCATAAGTACAATACGAAGCATAATTGATTATTTTGAGAAAGCTGATTTGGTAATAATTCTTTGTGATGATGCCCTGATGTGAAGTTTTGGTTTTAAAATTTTCTGAACTTCATTCATATCTTCAGAGTGGTGCATGGTTTCAATAAATAATTTTGCTGCTGCCTGACCGAGTTCAAATGAAGACATATCCACACTTGTAATTTGTGGGGTTACAAGGCTTGTTACAGGCTCATTATTGAATCCGGCAAGGCCAATATCATTTGGCATTTGCATTCCTTTTTCTTTTATAGCAAGCATGGCACCAATAGCCATTCGATCGCTGATTGCAAATATGGCATCAGGCCTTTTTTTCATTGCAAGCAGTTCTTTCGTGGCGAAATAGGCATAATCCTGATTGAAGTCGCAATGTATAATCAAGGCTGAGTCTTTTGCTATATGGTGTTTTTTTAATGCCATTAGGTAACCTTCCATTCTTTTGTTACTAATCCCCAAGTTCTCGGGCCCAGCTAATATGGCTATCCGTTTATATCCTTGTTCTATAAGATGTTCGGTTACCAAAAAACCACCCTCTTCATTGTCTAATCTTACGCTGGGTGCTACAAGGTGTGGTGTAATTCTGTCAAAAACTACTAGTGGTAGATTTCGTTCCTGAATTTTTTTAAAATGGTCGAAAGATTTTGTTTCGCTTGAAACTGAAATAATAAATCCATCCACAAGGCTTTCGAGCAATCTCCGTGTATTTACAATTTCGCGGCCAAATGATTCATTACTCTGGCAAACCATAACTGTGTATCCTGCTTCAAGTGCTACCTCATCAATTCCCTTAACCATCATGGAGAGTACATAATCAAGGTTGGGAACAATTACCCCAATGGTATGTGTTTGTTTTTGCCGAAGGCTGAGTGCAAGTCGGTTAGGTTGATAATTCAATTCTTCGGAGAGTGCCTGTACAGCCTTTTTTGTTTCAGGGTTTACATCGGGGGCATTACGCATTGCACGCGAAACGGTGGAAATTGAAATATTTAATTCACGGGCAATATCTTTTATAGTAGCTGGTTTTTCCATGGCAAGGAAATTAAGGCCACAAATATAATTTACTTTTATTTACGAAAATACCGGCAGCGTTACCGGTAACATTCTCGGTAGAAAAAATTTATTTTATTCCCTGTATTTTCAACAATTGTTTGAAAATTATTAAATAAAATTATTTTTTGATAGAAAATTATTATTGGCCTTAAAAGTGTTTCTATTCTGCCATGTGTTAATATTGCTTAACGATTTTTTGTGGAAATATGAAATAAGAACGGATTAATTGCCATAATTCATTCAGTTACTTTTTTTTATTCCTTGTTTATTTTTTTTAAAACTTCTTTTTTATGGGTCCTATATTAAATGGAAATGTAGCAATTGTAACAGGTGGTGCCAGGGATATCGGTCGGCAGGTTTCTGTAAAACTGGCACTTGCCGGCGCTAAAGTTTGTGTTAACTATCTCAGTAATGATGATGAAGCAAAAGAAACGCTCAGGTTAATAAAGGAAGGCGGTGGTGAAGCTATAGCTATTCAGGCGGACATGACAAAAGCGGAAGAAGTGCAAAAAGTAGTAGCTGCCTGTACAGAAGCATTTGGCAATACGGTGCATATCCTTGTAAATGTAGTGGGCGGCTTAATGGGAAGGAAATTGTTGCCTGATCTTGATGAAGATTTTTGGGATGCAGTAATGGATGTTAACCTGAAATCTGTGTACCTGGGTACAAGAGCGGTATTACCGCACATGACAGAGGGCGGGGCCATTGTAAACTTTGCATCACAAGCGGCCAGGGATGGCGGTGGATTTGGTGCACTTGCCTATTCTGCAGCTAAGGGCGGTGTGCTTACACTTACCCGCGGACTTGCCAAAGAATTGGGCCCGAAAGGTATTCGTGTTAATTGTGTATCGCCGGGTATGATTAACACGACTTTTCACGACACGTTTACCAAGGCCGAAGTTAGAACCAATGTAGCTGCTGCTACGCCCCTTAGAAGAGAAGGCAGAGCCGATGAAGTAGCTGATCTTGTACTATATCTTGCTAGTAGCGCATCCTCATTTATTAATGGAGAAAGTGTAGAAATAAATGGCGGAACTTATTTCGCTTAAAGTGATAAACTGAATTAACATATGCTACGATTGGCTGTTTCTTTTATTTTCATATTGTCTTCGGTTCTTTCGATTGGGCAAAAGCACCCGGTAACATTTTTTACCGGTCAGGAGGCAGCAGCTGTAAAGAAAAGTATTCAGGCATACCCATTACTTTCTCAATCTTATGATGAAATTAAAGCATCAGTTGATGCATTTATAGGGGAAGATGTGGATGTTCCTTTTCCAAAAGATCCTGCAGGTGGATATACGCATGACAAGCATAAGTCTAATTATACACTAATGTTTAACAGCGGTATACTTTACAACCTTACCGGTGATGTGAAGTATGCAAGGCTGGTAAAAAATATGTTACTGAAATATGCTGTGCTCAACCCAACATTAAAAAATCATCCGGAAGCAACAAGTTCTTCCCCTGGGCGAATTTTCTGGCAGGCACTCAACGACGCCAATTGGATGGTATATGCAGGTATGGCTTATGATCTTGTATATAATTCACTTTCAGGTGCGGAGAAAAAGCTAATTGAAGAAGGGGCTTTTAAACCTGAAGTAGATTTTTTTACACATGACCTGAAAGATTGGTTCAACAAAATACATAATCACAACGTGTGGGCCAGTGCAGGGGTGGGTATTATTGGTATTGCCAGTAACAATCAGGATTATATTGATATTGCATTGAAAGGCGTTAACAAGGATGGCAAAACTGGCTTTATAGCCCAAATGGACAACCTGTTTTCGCCCGATGGATATTATACCGAAGGACCTTATTATGTGCGTTATGCTATATTGCCTTACATGTTGTTTGCTAATGCCATTAATAATTCAGATCCTTCAATAAAAATATTTGAACACAGGAATTGGATTCTTCAAAAGGCTTTATTGACTTGCTTGCAACAAACCAATACGGATGGGGTGTTTTTCCCCATGAATGATGCCATAAAAAATAAAGATTATACAACGAATGAAATTGTTACCTCTATTAATATTTATTTCAAAGTATATGGAAGTGATGATGGACTGCTGACCATTGCCAGGAAGCAAAATAGAGTGATGTTAAATGCTGGTGGCACATCTATTGCTGCAGCTTTGGCAAAGGATAGAAATATTGCAACCTACTATCCCTACAAATCGCTTGAAAATACAGATGGAATTAAGGGGGACGAAGGTGGTGTAAGTATTTTAAGAAATGGAAAGGACAATGATTTAACCAGTTTGATTTTTAAGTATGCTTCTCAGGGAATGGGCCACGGGCATTTTGACCGATTAAATATCAACCTGTTTAATAAAGGGAATGAGATTTTACAGGATTACGGTTCTGCACGTTTTGTGGGAGTTGAACAAAAGTATGGTGGGCGCTATTTACCCGAGAATTCAAAATTTGCTTCACAAACCATTATACATAATACGATAGTAGTAGATGAAACCAGCCATTTTAATGGTAATTGGGAACTTGGTCAGCAATACCATCCTGAAAAGAATTTTTCGGACCTAAGTAATCCCGATGCGCTGGTTGTTTCTGCAAAAGAAGATCATGCCTACAAAGATGTTAAGCTACTGCGTAATGTTTACTTGTTGAAATTGCCAGGTGAAAAGAAGGTTTTGGTGGATATTTTTCATGCACAATCTGAAACATCACATCAATATGATTTGCCATTTCAATATAAGGGGCAATTTATACAGGCATCTTTTCCTTATCAATCGAATTCCAGCAAACTTGAAACTTTTGGAAACAAAAATGGATATCAGTTTTTGTGGAAAGAAGCAGAAGCCCTTTTAGCAGATACATTGGCTCAATTTACATTTCAAAATGCCAATACTTTTTACACCATATCTTCTATGATAAAGGATACAGCAAATATATTTTTTACCCTTTCAGGCGCCAATGATCCAAACTTTAATTTACGTCGTGAACCTTCCATGGTTATTCGCCAACAAGGAAAAGATCATGTATTTGTAAATGTGCTGGAAATACATGGTAATTATGATCCCAAGAATGAATTTTCAAATAATGCTTATCCGGGTGTTAAGCAAATTAAACTTATTTATAATGATAAAAACTATTCAGTAGCACATATATTGATTGATGGTAAAGAGTTACGGATAGCACAGTGCAACACGGATTTTGCAACAGGTAAGGAACATAAATTACAGATACAATCAGAATCCATTCAATGGAAGGGTACCTATTGTATTTGGTATAATGAAAATATAATGAAATAAATATATTTATAATACAAAAAGGAATGTTATGACAACAAAAGCAGATGCCAAAGTATTTATTGAAAATGCTGATATTGAATGGGAAAAGGTAGGCGATGGTTTAAAGCGAAAAATCATGGCTTATGATAATCAGCTAATGTTGGTAAAAGTGCATTTCGAGAAGGGGGGTATTGGTTCATTACATCAGCATTTTCATTCACAGATAACGCATGTGGAAAGTGGTGTGTTTGAAGTGGAAATTGAAGGTGAGAAAAAGATACTTAATGCAGGAGATGCCTTTTATATACCACCCCATTTTATGCATGGTGCTGTTTGTAAGGAGTCGGGCGTACTTATAGATGTTTTTAGTCCTATGCGCGAAGATTTTTTATGAAACAATTGGAGCCCCAAATACAATTTCTGAACAGGTAGATTTTAAAACGATTGTCATTCATGGTTAAAGTATTTTTAGTAGCTGCATTTTTGTTTTTGTCGGGAGTTTATGATTTGTATGCACAAAAAAAGTTGCCTGCAGTTTATTTTTTGGATAATAAGGCATTGGCTAAGAATCTTTCGAAAGTGCAGTCAAATGATGAATTTATTAAGAATCCATACAAGAGCTTACTAAAAGAAGCTGATAAAGCCTTAGAGTTTGGACCTGTGAGTGTAATGGAAAAGCTTAATACGCCTCCAAGTGGAGATAAGCATGATTACATGAGTTTAGCACCTTATCATTGGCCCGACCCTACAAAGCCGGATGGACTTCCCTATATAAGAAAGGATGGACAAACCAACCCTGAAGTAAAAGACTATAAAGACAAAGATTACTTGCCTCAATTATGTAAACATATTTTAAATTTATCGTTAGCCTATTATTTTAGTGGTGATGAAAAATATTCAGCGCATGCTTCAACGCTAATAAAAGTTTGGTTTTTAAATCCTGAAACCAAAATGAATCCGAATATGAATTTTGCCCAGGCTATAAAGGGTGTTAATACCGGAAGGGGAGCAGGCCTGATAGATGCCCGCAATTTCATTAAGGTGATGGACGGTATAGGCTTATTAAAAGGAAGTAAATATTGGTCGGGAAAAGAGCAGGATGGCATGGTAGAATGGTTTTCCCAATTTTTGAATTGGATGGAAACCAGTAAAATTGGAATAGATGAGCTAAAGGCACGGAACAATCACGGTGCATGGTATGATGCGCTTAGACTGGAAATAAATCTTTTCACCAATAACGAAACCGGAGCTATGAAAGTATTGGAAAGTGCCCAATTGCGTTTAGATAGTCAAATGGATGAGAATGGATCTTTCCCGCTGGAAATGGAACGCACCACATCTCTCCACTATACAGTGTTTGTAATGGATGCATTTATGGGAATTGCACAAATGGCAGAACATCTTAAAGTGGATTTTTGGAATTATAAAACCCAATCCGGGAAGTCTTTGAAAATGGGTTATGATTTTTTGCAACCTTACCTTTCAAAGAAAGTGACCTGGAAAGGAGAGCAAATAAAAGATTTTGATTTTAAAGAAGGATACACTATTCTGGTTAATGGATTTTCAAAGTATAAATGTAAGTCTTGCATTGAAAGTATTAAAACCATTGAAGGGGAAAAATTTCCCCGATTAATATTACATCTTTTGTATTAATGATTTATAGCCACTCAAACAAACTGTTATGAAAAGAAACCGATGCTTGCTAATTATGATTTCTTTGTTGTTGCACAGTGTATTTTCATGGGCACAACAAACTACTGTTACCGGAAGAGTATTAAATAAAATTTCCGGCGAACCACTTGTAGGTGTTTCCATATCTACAAGTAATCCCAAAATTGGTACATCCACCGATGAAGAAGGAAGATTTACCCTGAAAATTGATGGGAAAGTTAAAGATTTGATTTTTTCCTACACAGGTTTTGCAACGCAATTAGTACCTGTTGATAGCCGTGCGTCCTATGACATACAGCTTGATGCTGCCAAAGTGGAAGAAACTGAAGTTGTTGTAATTGGTTATGGTACTCAAAAGCGTTCTGACGTAACGGGTGCGGTAGCCAAATATAAAAATGAGCGGCTTGATGAAACGCCTGTGGCGCGGCTAGACCAGGCTTTACAAGGACGTATGGCCGGTGTTACCGTTCAAAATACATCATCTGAAGCCGGTGCAGCACCTAAAATTCAGGTAAGGGGTATCAGCTCTATTAATGCAGGTGGCAGCCCGCTTGTTGTAGTTGACGGACAGCCTATTCCTGATGGACTAGCCTATGTAAACATGGCAGATGTGGAGAGTGTAGAAGTATTGAAAGATGCTGCTTCTGCTGCCATATATGGTTCACGAGGCGCGAGTGGGGTAATTTTGGTTACTACCAAACAGGGTAAAGCTGATAAGCCTAAATACAACTTCAAATTTTCAAGAGGGGCAAAAACGGATTATAAGCGTTATGATATTATGACTACTTCGGAATACACCGAAATGCTTTTTGCAGAAGCTGCATTAAAAGCAACGGATCCGAGCATTACACCACCAACCGGAAACCAAATTGCAACTACCGCGGAAAGGGCTGCCTATGTAATTGAGCAAACACTAATGGGTGGTGTAGGTACCGATTGGCAAGATGAGTCTTTACGTACCGGTGCTTTTCAAAACATTCAGTTGACAGCTTCGGGCGGAAAAAAAGATACTAAGTATTTTATTTCAGGTGGCTATCAGAGTGATGAAGGCATGATGAATAAAAGTAATTTTGAGCGCTTTAATTTAAGAGCCAAGATTACTACTGATTTGGGAAAAAAGGTAAAGCTTGGGTTAAATCTGAACCCTTCTTATTCCACTCGTCAATCGCCTTCTGAGAACTTTACCAACTTCTATCGTTATCCAAGTTTTCTGCCGGTTTATCATAATGACTCTTCTGCTGCTAAAGTGAATACATCTGCACAGTGGGCGAATATAAGACCCGGAGATTATGCACAGCCAAGGCACTTTGCTAACCTGGTTTATTCTGGGTTCATGCCGGATGGAAGCTTTTGGGGACCATCTAGTGCCAATCCCTTTAGCTCTGCACAAAATACGCCAAGGTCTTCTGTTTTAAATCAGGATATTGATAGAAATGAATATCGTTTACAAAGCGCAGCAGACCTTACCATAAAAATCCTTCCAGGATTAGAATTTAAAACACTAGCAAGTGCTTACATCAATTATACCAATCAACTTAACTGGGCCAACCGAAATGCAACAGCAGACGGTGTAGTAAACTCAGGTATATATATTGATAATAAATATATTGACCTGCTTTCTGAAAACACTTTCAATTACCAAAAGAATTTCGGCGATCATTCATTAACCGCACTTGCAGGTTTTACCTATCAGCGCACCGATGTAACTACCCAGCAAACCACCGGACTTGATTTTCCCAGTGATAATATTCGTACCCTTAATAATGCGACATCCATAGATGTTGCACGAACTACAGGAACCAAAAATCGCATAGGTCTTCTTTCATACCTGGGTCGCGTAAACTATTCCTATAAGAGTAAATACCTGCTTATGGCAACATTCAGGGCAGATGGTAGCTCTTATTTTGCACAAGGCAACAAATGGGGATACTTTCCATCTCTATCCGCAGGATGGATGGTGTCCGAAGAAGGATTTATGCAAAATGTGAAGTGGATTGACAGGTTGAAACTAAGGGCGAGTTATGGGGTTTCAGGTAATAACCGCATACAGGACTGGGCCTTCCTGAACCTTTTGCAAAGTGGCAATTATCCGCTTGGTTCGGGTAATGGTAACACTTCTTCCGGGCAAATTACTTCACCTAATATTGCTGGTAACTCAAGTGTAACCTGGGAAAGTACGAACCAAACAAATCTGGGTATTGATGCATCATTCCTGAGTAACCGGTTGAATGTTTCGGTGGATGTATATCAATCTAAAACCGATCAATTATTGCTTCAGCAATCGGCTATGGCCTTTACCGGCGTTCCACAATTTTGGAACAACATCGGAAGTCTTCAGAACAAAGGATTTGAATTGGAAGTAAGTTCTACCAATATGATTAGCAAGAGTTTTAAATGGACTACTTCAGCTAATTTATCTATTGTACGTAATGAAGTTCTGGAACTTGGTAATGAGGCTTTTCTGCTTAATCAAGGAGAACGTAATGAAGTGTACCAAAACAAAGTAGGTGATCCACTTATTCAATTCCTGGGTTATAAAACCGACGGCGTTTGGTTATCTCAGGCACAAATTGATGAAGCAAGAGCTAAAGGACTAAAAAGTTCACTTAGCAATGTATTTATTCCAGGTGGACTTAAGCTGGTAGATGTGAACGGTGATAATGTGCTGGATGCTAGTGATAGAACTATCATTGGTAACCCTTATCCTGACTTTACCTGGGGACTCACCAACAACTTTACCTATAAGGCATTTGATTTTACCTTTACCTTCCAGGGTGTACAAGGTGGCCAACTTATTAATGGCGATGCAAACTATAATGAATCACGCCGTATGTTACCTGTGTTCACTGATAATCGCTGGTTAAGTCCCATGTTTCCTGGCGATGGTAAAACACCCTATTCAACTGCTGGATTTAACTGGATGCTTACTGATTACGTAGTTGAAGATGCTTCTTACTTTGCTTTGCGTGATATCAATTTTGGTTATACCCTGCCTGGCAAATTAGCAAAAACGATGAAGATGAGTTCTTTACGCTTATATTTTGCTGCGCAAAACCTATACTTCCACATGGCAGACAATTATCGGGCACTTAACCCCGAAGGAAGGTCAGAAAGTGGTAATTACGCATCTACCCTTATAGATGGATATCAGCGCGGAAGTTTCCCTGTTCCAAAAACTTTTGTATTTGGTGTTGACATTAATTTTTAACTGTAAAAACCGATTGATAATGAAAAGAATCTCCATAATACTACTGTTTGCCGCCTTCGGATTTACGGCATGCGAAAAGGCAATTGACCTGTATCCACAATCTAATTTGAATACTGGCACTTATTATAAAAACACTGGTGAAATATATATTGCATTGGTTGGCTGCTACAACGGCTTGCAAAGGGTAATGATAGATGAATGGTCACTTACTGAACTTAGAAGTGATAACGTAGTACAAGGGAATGCTGCAAGTACATCTACCCCAAACCGGGATCTCAGCGACCTTGATATGTTTTTTCCTAATACTTCGCATACTGGATTGTATAATTATTGGATTAATTCCTATTTCAATATCCGTAATATAAATCTCGTACTTAATAGTCTTAATGTTAACTACAACCCAACTACCAATACTATTACCTATGATAAGATAGAAGTGGATGTATTGGAAGCAGATCGTAAGAAAATGGCCGCACAGGCTAGCTTCCTAAGGGCGCATCATTATTTTAATCTGGTTCGATTGTATGGTGGCGTATTTCTGGTTCATGAACCTTTGGAGCCGCTTGATGCAAAAAAAATGAACCGCAATACAGTTGATGAAATTTATAAATTGATTATTGCCGATCTGCAAAGCGCAGCAGCTAACGGTGCTAATCAAAAATATTCTTCTATTCCGGCAGCCGACCGTGGACTGGTAAATAGTTGGAGTGCAAAAGCATTACTTGGCAAAGTTTATCTTACCCTTAACCGTAAAGCAGAAGCAATTGCTGTGCTTCAGGATGTAATAACCAACAGTGGTTATAGCCTTCAATCAAGCTATGCCAATGTATTTTCCATTAACAATGAAATGAATTCAGAAATATTGTTTGCTGTTCGTTACAAAGCAGGTGGTTTTGGTATTGGTTCACCTTATGGTAATTTGTTTGCACCATTAAATAGCGGATCTGCTGTTATAAATGGAGATGGAAGTGGGCTTTGCTATCCTGCATTAGAACTCAATTCTCAATATATTGATGCAGACCTTCGCAAAGCGGTAAATATTGCCACTTATGGTACGGGTTCCACTTCAAGGCTTTATCCTAAAAAACATATTAACCCAACGGTTTTAATTCGTGATGCTGAAACCGACTGGCCTTTGTTGCGCTATTCAGATGTGTTGCTGATGATGGCTGAGGCGCAGGGTAATTCAACATCTTCTATCGCATTCATTAATCAGGTAAGGAAAAGGACAACGTTGCCTGATTTAATTGCAGCGGATATTTCTACTGTATCAATGTTTGAAAATGCACTGGTAATGGAAAGAAAACTGGAATTTGCATTTGAAAATCAGCGTTGGTTTGATATGCTACGCTATAACACTACCCTCACTACTATTAATGCGGTGCAAACTATAAAAGACCATTATGCCGTAATGTATCCTTTGCATTATGTTCAGTATCCTACACCAAGGCTTACACTTGCAGAGTTACAGTCAAACATTACTTCCGACAAATTATTGTTGCCTATTCCACAGCGTGAAATTGATAACAATACACAACTGGTAATTGCTCAAAATCCGGGTTATTAATAAATATAAATGAAAAAATATATTTTATTTTTTGTATTTGTTTTTCTATCAGGATCTGCTTTTTGTCAGGATATCCCTACATTTAAACCTGTTGATTTCCCTCAAGGATATGAAGCAAGACTTAATACGGTTTATACCGTTGTAAATAACTGGGAAGGAAAAATGGACCTTTATCTTACACCAAAAGATAAGGGTCCATCCCCTGTTGTTATCAATATTCATGGTGGAGGCTGGAACCATGGTGAAAAGGAATCACAAACAGGATTCAGTACATTTTTCAAAGCGGGTTTTGCAGTGGCTAATATTGAATACCGGCTTACAGGGTTTGCCACCGCGCCTGCTGCAATTGAAGATACCCGCTGTGCACTTATTTTCCTTATAAAGCATGCGAATGAATTAAATATTGATCCTAAACAGATTGTCATAATGGGAGGTAGCTCAGGTGGTCATCTTGCGCTTATGGGCGGTCTGCTTGCCAACGATCATCGGTTTGATGGAAATTGTAAAGGCGTAGATGGTGTTGAGGTAGCAGCAATTATTGATAAGTATGGTATAACTGATGTTTGGGATTGGGGTTATGGGACAGTTATCAAGAGTAAGTCTGCCAAAAACTGGTTAGGCAAATATGCAGATGACAAAGATTTTGCTGCATCTGTTTCGCCCATACATTATATAAACAAAAATAGTCCCCCGGTATTTATTGTGCATGGCGATGCCGACCCTACAGTGCCTTATCAGCAATCGGTGGATTTACATAAAAAATTAGTGGACGCTGGTGTAAAAACCGAATTTATAACCATACCCGGCGGTTTGCATGGAAAGTTTGAAAAAGAACAAAATACCATGATTAATAAAGCCATTATAAGTTTCCTTTCATCTATACCTGGTTTCAAATTAAAGTAGGCTATGAAATTGTGTTTTGTTATAACGTTTTTGGCAACTACCACTTTGCAGTTTTGGGCTGGCGTTATTGCTTTTGCACAGCCTGCTGTTTTAAAAGCAAATGGACCCGGTGATACTTATGAGTTAATCAATAGCGTTTTTGCTCCCGGATATGATGTGGTTGAAAATCCTGAGTGTGTACATGGTGCTTTTGGAAGGCATATTGCAGAAGTATGGGATGCGGGTTTAAATGCATTTGTATTTGAGTTTTATAGTCATGTTGCACAGGATAATGACAGGTGTATTAGTTTCGACAGGCAAAGGATTGAAATAAAAACCTACGACAAGTCTCCGGATAGTCTTATTGGAACAAGAGGAGAAACCATTACCTATAAATGGCTTTTTAAAATCCCGGTTGGATTCAAGGCATCTTCTAATTTTACACATATCCATCAAATAAAACCAGTGAATGGAGATGATGGCGATCCTTTGTTCACGCTAACAGTGCGTAAAGGCAACCCAAATAAGCTTGAACTCATTCATGATAATAGAACCAAAGTAGTTATCGTTAATCTATCCTTGTTTGAAGGAGAATGGGTAGAGGCAACAGAAGTGATTAAAGTGGGTGGTTCGGGTACCTATTCTATGCTTATACGGCGGCTTAGCGATAATGCTACGCTTATTAGTTATTCAAATGCAAACCTTTTGACTATCCGTTCAGATAATGATTTTATCAGGCCCAAATGGGGTATTTATCGCAGCCTTTTGAATGCACAGGATTTAAGAGATGACGCCATCCGGTTTAACGGATTTAGTATTGAGGAAGGCGAAAAGCCATTAGCAGTAAGCTTAATGGATATTAAGGCTGTTTTGATACATCAAAAAGTGGAAATAAGCTGGATTCCTTTAAATGAATCTATCAGTACCTATTTTTTATTAGAGCGGTCTCAGGATGGTCAGCTATTCAACACGGTTGAAAGGGTTAACAGTGTTGGTAACACCAGTGTATCACCAACCTATAAGCTTATCGATCCCTCGCCCTTAACCGGTCATAATTTTTATAGAATAAAACAAGTTGATGCTGCGGGACAAAATGTATATTCTAAAATATCAGCTATTCAATTTCACCCTGTTGTGGAAAGTGTATTTCGTATTTATCCGAATCCTGTTCATAAATTCCTGCAGATACAATTATACCCGGTAGATATAATTTATCACGCTGTAGTATCAGATATATTGGGCCGGTCAATCATTAGCTGTAGCGGAACGCCTGGCAATTTAAGTAATACAATTAGTTTAAAATTAGATCAATTAAAAACTGGCATGTATTTTATAAAAATTGCAAGTGATCATGCGTTTTATTCTTCCAGATTTTATAAAAACTAGAAATTCAAATTTTTAAAACCAACAAAAATGTATCCATTATGAAAAAAATTTACTTTTTAAAGAACTTTGGTGGAATCATAGTTTTTTTATGCCTTTCCATAGTAACTTTTAGCCAAGATACCTATTATTGGGTAGGTGGTATAGGACCAGCCGCAATAGGAGAAGGAACTAACTGGAATAAAAATTTAGATGGAACGGGCGATGCCAGATCCACCCCAACAGAATCTGATATTTTAATTTTCGATGGTTCAAATGTAGGTGGCGGATCCCCAACTACCGGAACCGTGCAGGTAACCATAACCGGCACTATTATTTCACAGTTAATTTTGCAAAATGCCGCCAATGTTATTTTAAGCAGAATTGGAGGTACAACAGGAACCATTACACTGAATGGTGATGCATCTGACGATCCTGATTTAGTGGTTAAATCTGGTTCACATCTTACTATTGACAGTGATTTAGCAAGCGGGAATGTTAATATAGCTTTGACTTCTTTCGCATCCGGACAGGTAGATAACGGTTGTACCATTCGAATAGCGAATACGGGTACCCACAGAATTACTTCACAAAAAGCAAACGGACTTGTTTTCAAAACAGGATCGACCTTTTACTCCGATGCTACGCCTTCTAGTGGTGCCTATCCATTTGGTAGTAGTTCTCAGTCGGTGCAGTATGGCGTTAAATTTGAAAAGGGAGCAAATCTTATTGTAAACGGAAATAGAAGCCCCATGGGTAATAGTTCTACTTTTCAAACATGCAATATGGAAGCAGGAAGTAATTATATTCAAAGAAGTAGTAATCCCGCTTCAACAGGATCATGGACGAATCTTAAGATTTTTGGAAATATTATAGTTGAGAATAATACTGCATTTACTGCAGATGGTCCTTTTTATAAAATTGATACTTTAAACATAAAGAGTGGAAGTACCTTAACTACCCATACAAGTGGAAATACGGCTGTTTTGGGTGATTTAATAGTGGATGGTACTTTAGGCGCACCCGCAGCTAGCACTAATGTTTTGGTAATAGGTGGTAGTATTCCTCAAACCATTTCTGGTGCAGGGTCTATTTCAGTACCTAGCTTTACTGTGGGAAATTATAGTAATGTAACCTTACATAAAACCATTACTGTTGGAACTACGGTTAACATTGTTGGCATGCTAACATTAGGTGCTCAGGGTAAAATTGAAGGAACGGCAAATTTCACATCAAGGGTAAATCAAACGCCAGTTAACTTTACCGGAAATACAACTGCAGGATCCTATATCGTTACAGGTGTTGCTGGTCCTACAGGCATTACAGGGTTGTTCATTAAAGGAGATGGCCTCGCTGGAAACACAAATGTTGTAGGATTTTCATCTTCGAACTCAGCCATTAATTTATCTAAGCCAGCGTTAACCACGACTGTCGGCACCATTTTTAGCTTTGCAAGCGATACAGCTACCCTTGTATTTAATACTTCAATGGGTGCAAATGCCATTGGTAATGCTGGTACAAAATCATTTCAGGCTGGAACTAAATATGCGGTAAACATGGCAACGGATGCTCCTTTTGGCATTAGTTCTGAAGCTGGTAATAGCATGACAGTGGGTACGGTTAGCATCAATGCTCCAATTACTACTAATTATAATATAAGTTTTACCGGGGGGCTTTCTTTGGCTGATGGCGCTAAAGTAACCATAAGGCCTACGGATACTTTAAGAATTAGCTCAGGTACAGATATTCAAGGAGCGCCATTTGGTATGAATAAGTATTTCATCAGCAGTGTTGCTGGTGCTAATGCCGGTGTTTTACGTATAGATAATATTACAACTATGAAATTGTTTCCTATAGGTTCAGCTACCAATTATTTACCTGTATGGCTAACACCTTCAGCAAATTCTGATTTTGCGGTTAGTGTTTTTGAAGGAATAACTGCAGACGGTACACCTAACGGAACTGCATTTACTACTGATCAAAAAGCGAAAGTTGTGAATAGTGTTTGGACTATCAATCGGGTGAATGGTGCAGGTGATGCTGAAGTTAAATTGAGCTGGCCAAGTTCATTAGAAGGTAGCGACTTTATGAATTTTACAAACGATAAAGTGGGTATTGGAAGGTATAATGGAAGTGCCTGGGAGCAGGTAATAGGAAGTGGCGATAATACTACAAATATGGCAATGGCTACTTACAGTGAATTTTCGCCTTTTAGTGTAGGAGAGTTAGGCTTTGTGTTACCCATTGGATTTAAAGAAGTTTCGGGGACGGTAAAAAATATTGGAGTAGAAATAGCATGGACTATGCTAAATGATGAAAAGGGGAATAGATATGCTGTAGAAAGGAGTGAAGATGGTAATAAGTTTGTGGAAATTGGTGCAGTTCAGGGCAATACTTTACAATCGTATAGTATGCTTGATAACCAAAATATGTTCGCAAAAAGCTTTTACCGTATAAGGCTTATGAAGCAAAATGGACAACTGAATTATAGCAATGTAATCATGGTAAATAAGGCTGCTGGAATAGATATTACCGTTTATCCTAATCCTGCTTCAGAAACATTAATTATTGCCGGTTTGAAAGAGCAAGGCAGAATAAGGATATTTAATGCCGCAGGACAACAAATTTTGCAGAGAAACACAAATGCTAACTCATTAAGTGTTGATATATCTGCTTTGCAGCGTGGTGTGTATTTTATTGAAATCGTTGGAAAAAATTCGGTAAGAAGAACATTTATTAAAAGATAGAACCTAAATTATTTTGAATACTAAATCGATTTTTCATGTCGAGAATAAAATTTCAATTCTTTCATTTTCTTGTAAAAGAAAAGTGATAATTAGGTTATTGCTTGAATTTCGGGAATTTAATGTAGGGTGAAGTGGTGTTTATAATAGAGGGTGAATTGAACAAATTCGCCCGCTTTATTTTAAAATGATTTGAAGTTTAGTATTGTAAGAAGTTTAAACGTTTAAGATTAATTATATGCAAATCAGATTTCAGCATAGTCCAAAAGAAACAAGTGAAATGAATACGCAGCAGTTGCGTCAGCATTTCTTAATTCAGGAATTAATGCAGCCGGGAAGAATTGAATTGGTTTATTCCCATTTTGACAGATTAATTGTTGGCGGTGTGGTTCCAATAGATGCCCCTATTATATTGCCAAACGAAGATGAATTAAAGGCAAACTATTTTTTGGAGAGACGCGAGATGGGTATTATTAATGTAGGGGGCAAAGGAAAAGTTGTTGCGGATGGAGTTGTATATGAAATAGATAAACTTGAATGCGTTTATTTAGGAAAAGGGACTAAGGATGTAAGTTTTGCAAGTAACAATTCCGAAATCCCCGCTCATTTTTATTTACTCTCCCTTCCAGCCCATCATACTTTTCCAAATAGGATGATGACAAAAGCAGAAGCAGCGCCTATAAACTTAGGTGATATTGCTACTTCAAACAAAAGAACAATTTATAAATACATCCATAACGACGGAATTCAAAGTTGCCAATTGGTAATGGGCTTAACTACCTTGGAAGCAGGAAGTGTTTGGAATTCTGTGCCTCCACATACACATACACGCCGTATGGAGGCCTATTTTTATTTTGATGTGGATGCAGCCCAAAGGGTAATGCATTTTATGGGGGAGCCGCAGGAAACAAGACATTTAGTGGTAGCTAACCATGAAGCGGCTATATCTGCACCATGGAGCATGCACTTTGGTGTTGGTACTGCTAGTTATGGTTTTATATGGGGCATGGCTGGAGAGAATAAAGAGTTTACGGATATGGATCCCGTTCCGGTAGCAGCTCTTAAATAATATTTTTTTATCTAATTATTCATTTTATCATGAAAGTAGTATCACTCGGAGAAATTATGTTGCGTTTGTCAACACCAGATTTTAAAAGATTTGTACAGGCTGATTCGTTGGATGTAACCTATGGGGGCGGAGAAGCTAATGTAGCTGCAGCATTATGCAATTATGGATTGAATGGAACATTTGTTACTAAAGTACCTAACAACCCCATTGGTCAATCCGCTATCAATCATATGCGCCGCTATGGTGTAGATACACGGTTTATTGCCCGGGGTGGAGATCGCTTGGGTATTTATTTTCTGGAAACCGGAGCATCTATGCGTGCATCGCAGGTTATTTACGACCGCGCAGGCGCAAGTATTGCTGATGTTGATGCAAGTGAATTTGACTTTGACGCAATCTTCGATGGCGCTTCCTGGTTTCACACAACAGGTATTACGCCGGCACTTAGCGACAAAGCTGCTGCTTTAACCGAAGCTGCGTTAAAAGCTGCTAAAGCGAAAGGTATAACCACAAGTATTGATTTGAATTACCGAAAAAAGCTGTGGAGCAAGGAAAAGGCAAGGGAAGTTATGACAAACCTATGTCAGTATGTAGATGTATGTATTGGCAATGAAGAAGATGCAGATACAACCCTGGGTTTCAAAGCTGCACATACTGATGTTACAAAGGGAGAACTAAACCTCGACGGCTTTAAAGATATATTTCACCAAATGAAAGAAAAGTTTGGTTTTAAGTTTATTGCGTCATCGTTAAGAGAAAGCTATAGCGCAAGCGATAATGGCTGGAGTGCCCTTGTGTATGATGGCAATGATTTTTACCATACCAAGCAATATAAGGTTAGAATCGTTGATCGTGTAGGCAGTGGTGATTCATTTGCCAGTGGGTTAATTTATGGGTTGGTAACTGGAATGCCTATGGCAGAAGCAGCAGAATTTGGTGTAGCTGCAAGTGCATTAAAACATACCATTCCTGGTGATATGAATCATGCTACCTTGGCTGAAGTAAAAGACCTTATGAAAGGTGATGGAAGTGGAAGAGTGCAACGTTAAGTGGGTAATTACTCCATACTTGTTAATTTAAAAGGAACAAAATGAAAATCAAAGGCCTCCGTTGGTGGATTATTACCCTGATTGCTATTGCAACTGTAATTAACTACATTGATCGTAGTGCTATCAATATCATGTGGCCATATATATATAAGGATTTTGGCATAGCCGATGCGGATAGCAAGAATGCTTTGGCCTTGCTTACTACTTTTTTTATGATTGCTTATGCAATTGGTCAAACTATTACCGGTAAAATGATGGATTCCATTGGTACCCGCATGGGTATGGTAGTTTCCATAATTGGCTGGAGCATATCTATTGCATTGCATGCAGTTGCAAGAACCATGCTTTCCTTTAATATATTTCGTTTTTTCCTTGGGCTAAGCGAAGCAGGTAACTGGCCGGGGGCTACCAAAAGTAATGCAGAATGGTTTCCGGCTAAGGAAAGAGCTTTAGCGCAGGGAATTTTTGGTGCCGGGGCTTCATTGGGTTCTGTAATTAGTGCACCCGTTATTGCGTTTCTGTATCTTTCTATTGGTTGGCAAGGCACTTTTGTGGGCATTGCCTTGCTTGGTGTGCTATGGGTTATTCCCTGGCTTATCATTAATAAAACAACGCCTGAAAAGCATCCTTGGATTACAAAAGAGGAGCAAGCGCATATTCTGGATTGTCCGGTAGATGAAATTACGTCCATTAAGGAAGTAAAAGTGTTTACCTGGAGAGAACTGCTTCGGTTCAAAACTACCTGGAGTATTATTTCATCAAGATTTTTCATCGATCCGGTGTGGTGGTTATTTGTAACCTGGTTGCCTACCTTTTTAAAGGAACAGTTTGCTTTTGATATCAAACAAATAGGCGCCTTTGCTTGGTTTCCTTACCTAATGGCCGCCATTGGAAGCCTATTGGGCGGCTACTATTCATCTATGCAAATAAGAAAGGGCGTAAGTGCGGTTGAAGCTCGAAAAAAGGCCATTACCATAGGGTGTGTAATTATGTTGGTTTCTTTGGTGGTAACTGCCATCATGCTGAATCAGTTGAATGAAAAACCTGCTGTTGCTATTTTCCTGATAAGTGTTACCCTTTTTGGTTTTCAATTCCTTATTAATAATATACAAACCCTTCCTTCTGATTTCTTTAATGGAAAAAATGTAGGAACCGTAGCCGGAATGGGTGGCACGGCCGCTGTATTGGGGGTGCTAATCACTACCTGGATGGTTCCAGTGTTAACCAAAACAAGTTATGTATCCTTTTTTGTACTAGCTGCCATTTTGGTGCCCTTGGCATGGCTTTCCTTAAAGTTTTTTGCTAAAAAGGATATGGAAGCTTTGCCATCCTAAAACTTCCTCGATTTATTAAATGTTTATGAAGTGCTGGCTATTAGCCGGCACTTTTTTTGGCGGTTAACACATGTATTCTACCTTTTTCATTGCATTTTAATCTACAATTATCCTGATTAGTAGCTCATACTTATGATAGTTTGGCTAAAAATGTATTATTGCTAAAAATTAGTATTTTTAGCAATGTAAATGTTTACATATTCCTTTTTTTACTGTTTTTACCGGTTAAAATTCGAAAAAAAATAATTATTCACCTTAAGAATACAATCATCTGTTAAAATAGTATTACCAAGAGGGCGTCATCCGGATGTATTTTTGTCAAAATTCATTGCTATATGAGAACAAAACGCCTCTTACAGGGGTTTGCGTGTATTCTTGCAGTCTTCCTGTCAACTTCTTTGCTATTTGCACAAAACAAAACGATTACGGGTTTGGTTACCGATCAGGCAGGAGTGGTACTTGCCGGGGCAACCGTTGCGGCTAAGGACACCAAAATTGCAACCACTACCAATGCTGAAGGTTCATTTACGCTTTCAGTGCCTGCAAATGTGCAGGTATTGGTAATTACCTATGTAGGGGCCACAGCGAAAGAATTCAGTATTGCTGGCATAAACACCCTTACAGCAATGCTTGAATTAACAGATAAAAATTTAGGAGAAGTGGTGGTAGTTGGTTATGGAACTTCCAGAAAAGCCAACCTTACCTCAGCACAAACATCCGTGAGTGCAGCACAAATTGAAAAAACGGTTAACACAACTGTGGAGCAGGCTTTGCAAGGCCGTTCAGCAGGGGTCTATGTTACCCAAAACTCCGGTCAACCGGGCGGTGGCCTTTCCGTAAATATCAGGGGCGTAAGCTCATTGGGGCGTACGCAACCCCTTTATGTAATTGATGGGGTACAAATTCAGGTAAATGAAGATGTATCGTACGGCAACCAAAGTTCTTCAAACCCTTTAGCGGGCTTAAACCCATCCGATATTGAAGATATGCAAATATTGCAGGGGCCTTCTGCCACCGCTATTTATGGTTCGCGTGGTACAAACGGTGTAATATTAATTACCACCAAGCGTGGTAAAGCAGGCGATTTTAAAGTAGGTTATATTTATCAATACAACCTGCAAACGCCACCTCAAAGCCTCGATGTAATGAACCTTAGGCAGTATGCACAAATGGTGAACGATTACCAAAATGTGCTGGGCACCCCTCAAAATGTTCCTGAAAACTTTTTGGACCCTTCTATTTTGGGCGAGGGTACCGATTGGCAAAAGGAGTTGTTTAATAATGCTCCCATGAGCAGGCACCAGGTAAACTTAAGCGGCGGTGCCGGTAATACTTCCTATTACATGTCGGGTGAGTATTTAAATCAGGAGGGAGTGGCAGATGGCTCTGGTTTCGACCGCTTTGGCTTTAGGTTGAACCTCGATAATAAACCCCGCACCTGGCTTTCGATAGGGGCAAACCTTAATTTTAACCAAACCAATGAAACCTTAACGGCTACCAATTATAGTGCATCAGATCCGCTTATTGCCAATGCGCTTCGTTTAACACCTCAAATTCCGGTTAAAAACTTTGATGGCTCCTGGGGAAACAGCGACCCTATTAATGGACAGGGGCAATTTGCGCCGGTAAATCCCATTGCAATTGCCAACCTTATTACCAATACAAATAAGAAGCAGCAGTTTATGGGGGGCTTAAATCTTGGCATTACGCCATTAAAGGGTCTAAACATAAGAAGTTCGTTTAATGCCAATGTCGGCAACGGACTATCCATGTACTATACGCCAACTTACTATTTAGATGAGTGGCATGAACAAAAAATAAACTCGCTGAACCAAGGCACAAATACAAGCTGGTATTGGAACTGGAACCAGTTGATTGAATACAGCAGACAATTTGACAAACACAATGTAAGCCTTATGGCTACCCACGAAGCCCAAGAGTCGGAGTGGAAAAATGTATCGGCCTCCCGAACTGACTTCTTAACAAACGATGTGTTTGATTTGAACGCAGGCGATCCGCTTACTGCTACAAACGGTGGTGGCCGTGGCCAATGGGCAATGGAATCTTACCTGGGCAGGTTTAATTATAACTACGATAACCGCTACATGCTTACAGCTACTTATAGGCGCGATGGTTCGCCCAATTTTGGACAGGAAAAAAGGTGGGGTGACTTCCCATCTGTATCTGCCGCATGGAGGGTGAGCCAGGAGCAATTCTTTAATTCTGATCTTTTCAGCGAATTAAAAATCAGGTTGGAAACCGGCTTAACCGGTAATCAGGGTTCTGGTTCGGGTATTTATGCATCAATGGTTCCGGGCGCAACGCCCTGGGGTACCGGCTTTATGCCCGGCACATTTACCAACCCAGCCTTACAATGGGAAGAAACCAACACGAAAAATATAGGCATAAATATTGGCATGTGGAAAAACAGGGTTACCATAGAAGCCGATTTTTATATAAAAAACACAGACAACCTGATTTTGCAGGCTAGTTTGCCACAGTATATGGGTATTAATGATGCCATAGGCGCTGTGGGAGCCCCATTGGTAAATACTGGTTCGTTGCAAACAAAAGGCTGGAACTTTTCCATAAATGCTGCGGTTATACAAAATCGCGATTTTAAATGGAATGCTAACCTGAACCTTTCTCAATTTAAAACAGAAGTTACCTCATTAAATACCGAAAGTGCATTTATTGACCGCCGTTCCGACTGGATTTTTGGTTATACCTTCCCTTGGGTGCAACGTGCATCTATTGGCAATCAGCCCTGGTTGTTTAGAGGGTATATAGCCGAAGGAATTTTTCAATCGGTTAAAGAAATTAACAGCAGTCCGGTGCCTGTGGATGGTAATGGTAACCGCAGACCTACGGCTAACACAAACGAAGGCATTTGGGTAGGCGATATGAAGTATAAAGATATTAATGGTGATGGGGTAATTACCGCCGAAGACCAAACCAATATTGGCAACCCATGGCCTAAAATAAGTGGCGGATTTACCAATACGTTTGCCTACAAAAGCTTCGATTTAAGCATTTTAATTATTGGTGTTTATGGCAATCAGATATACAACGCCATCAGGCAATTGAGTCTTAATCCCAATAATGTAAACCTTAGTCGTAACTTTTTAACTGATATGAGCAACTATGCCAGGTTCAGCGGCGATCCTTTGGATCCCGTTTTAGACAACCCGGGTACATCAATACCACGTATTACTACCGGGGGCGTTTCAAGCGATAATAATCAGAGTCTGGTTTCTTCCCGCTTTGTTGAAGACGGCTCTTACCTCCGTTTAAAAAACATCACACTTTCTTACAATTTGCCGGGCAAAATACTTGGTTATACCAAAGTTATTAAAGGGCTAAGAGTTGGCGTAGGTGCGCAAAATTTGCTAACCCTCACCGGTTATAAAGGGTACGATCCCGAAGTGGGAGCTTACACTGGCGCAGGGGCAAGCTCAAACAATCAGGCTGTAGGTCTCGATTATGGGCGTTACCCAATTACACCCATGTACAACTTTAACGTTAGTGTCAATTTCTAAACTTTCTTATTACTTTTTTATGTATACGATAAATAAATCACGATTGTTAATAGGCGCTGTGCTTGCAGTAGTAGCCATTACGAGTTGTAAAAAGGAGTTTCTCGACAGGCCTCCGCTTGATGCCATTACAGATGCCAATTTTTATAAAACCGATGATCAGGTATTGGCCGCTACCAGCTTGCTGTACAGCAAAGTATGGTTTAGTTATAACGATAAAGCAAGCTTTGCCTTGGGCGATATTAGAGGTGGTACACTATTCTATCCCTGGGGCGGCGATTTTAGATCGCATGTAATTTTTACTTCCACCGGCGATAATGGACATGTAACTGCATCATGGAATGCTTTCTATACCGTGGTTGCACAGGCTAACCTGTTTCTATACAATATAGAAAGATATGGCGGATCAGCGGTAACACCGGCTGTAAAGAAGCAGGGCATTGCCGAAGCAAGATTTATGCGGGCATTGGCCTACCGCTACCTGGTAATGAACTGGGGGCCTGTACCCATCATAGAAAACAACTTCGAAAAGTTGTACGACACTACCATTACCCGTAATACCGTGCCAAGCGTATGGCGTTTTATTACCCGCGAAATGAGAGGTGCGCTTGAAGATCTGCCTGTTTCATCTTCTATGCCAGGCAGGCTTACCAAGTGGTCGGCTGAGGGTATGCTGGCCCGTTTTTATCTTACCCGTGCAGGTGTAGAATCTGCTGGTGGTGCAAGAAATCAGCAGTTTTTGGATAGTGCTAAATACTATGCTCAACGCGTAATTACACAAAGCGGCAAGCAGTTGCTACCAAACTATGCTGATTTGTACAAATTTCCTTACGATAATAACAATGAATCGCTATTTGAATTGCAATGGCTATTTACCGGCGGCACCGGAACGTATGGCTTAGGCAATAGTGTAATTGATCAGATGTCGCCAAGTACCGAATTGGCGCTTAACAATTGGGGCGGTGGTTATAGTGCCACCTGGTGGATGCTTAGCCAATACGATGGCTTTGAAAAAATTGGAAACGATACTTTAAAGGGTCGCACACTCGATCAGCGCTTGAAAGCTTCTTTCTTACTGCCCGGCTTTCAATACCCGGAAGTTTTGTATGTTGCTGAGGGGCCTGATAAAGGCAAACCTTTTGTAGCACCGCTTTCCGGTACTGATCAAAATGCAGCAGGTATTAAAAAATATATGGTGGGTATGTCCAATCTAAAGGGTAATGCTGCTCAGCAAAATTACCCGCAGAATACCTACATGATGCGATTGGCAGAAATGTATTTGATTTATACGGAAGCTGTAATTGGCAACAGCTCTTCTACAACAGATGCTACGGCTATTAATTATTTTAATGCGGTACACACCCGCGCAGGTTTAGCACCTTATGAAGTTGCCGGTCTAGGTGGTCAGGGTCCGTTAACGCTAGATAAGGTTTATTCTGAACGCTTTAAAGAATTTGCTATGGAAGGCATGGCCTGGTACGATATGATAAGCCTTCAGTATTGGAATCCTGCAAAGGCTTACAGTACACTTAGTGCGCAAGACAGGGGTTTGTTTTTTGCCCGACCAGATGTAATGCCAAATCCTACTGAGTGGACCATTAATAAAACGAGCTGGTTTACAGAAAGGAATGCCGTGGTGACCAGTGGAAACTTCTTTCTGCCCATTCCAAATACAGAGCTAAGCCAGGCGCCTAACCTTTTAAAGCCACCGGTTGACTATCCATAAAGTTGCAAATCATTTAATAAAAGAAATTATATACAAATGAAATGCCCACAAGCCGCTGCACATCGAGCACCAATGATTATTTGGGCATTCCATGTGGCAATTAAAAAACAATAAAAATATACAAATGAAATCTCTCAATAAAACATTCCTGTACTTTCTGTTTGCAGCAGCATCAGTAATCCTGTTTGCTTCTTGCGAAAAAGAAACCGACAACAACATAAGCACCGGCACACCGGTTATTAAATATGTGCGGATCACAAGCCCCGCATCGTCGGATTCGCTGCTGGTAGGCGCAGGGCAAGGCCAACTTATTGCCATTATCGGCGATAACCTGCAATCAACCGTAGAAGCGTGGTTTAACGATCAGAAGGCAACACTTACTTCTACTTATATAACCAGAAATTCCATACTGGTATCGGTACCAAGCCAAATACCTATTGATGTAACCAACAAACTAAAACTGGTGTTTGCCAACGGTACCAGCTTGCTGCACAACTTTGAAGTGCAGATTAGCGAGCCCCTTGTAAGCAGCATGGTATGTGAGTTTGTAAACCAGGGCGATGTGGCCACCGTAAGGGGCGACTATTTTTACGAGCCACTAAGTGTTACATTTCCCGGTGGTGTTACAGGAGAACTTGTATCGGTTACTGCCACGGAAATTAAAGTACGCGTACCTGCCGGCGCTACTTCAGGCCAATTAACCGTTAAAACAAACTTTGGCGAAACAAAGTCTAACTTTTGGTTTAGAGATACCCGAAATAGTTTTATCAATAGTGATCCTTATGAAGGATGGTGGAATGCAAGCTATGTTGTAAGCGCCCCGGGGGCCGGAGATCCGCCTTTAATAAGCGGAAACTATATACGCTATAAAAAAGTTACAGGCGCATGGTCCTGGAATGAAGTGGCTGGTGGACCTGCTTCAGCAATGCCCAACCATAGCAAAAATATTCCTGATGATGCCATTTTAAATCCTGCCGATTACGACCTCAAATTTGAAATTAACACCGTTAAGCCTTACAATGCTTCTATCATTAGAATTAACTGTGGCATGAAGGCCGAGGATAATAACGCTTATTTATGGCAACCACCTTATGATTCAAAAGGTCAATGGCAAACTGTTACCATTCCGTTTCTAACCGTGTTTAATAGTTATGCGGTTAAGCCAACTGTAAGTGCCGATGGTTATTGGTGCAGGTTGCTCATACAGGGCCCCGGCGAACTTGATGCCGACATTTGCTTTGACAACTTCAGGGTAGTACCAAAAGTGATTAAATAATATTTAAGAAGCATTCAATCAAACCAATCATGACTTCAACAAAATATATAAGAAATTTGGCATTTGCCGCATTGGCATTTGCAATAGCCCTTGTATCGGCCTGTGAGAAAGAAGAAGCCGCAGAACCTATACTTACGGTTCCCTCCACAACCACGTTGGAAAGCTTTGGGCCAACCGGTGCGCTTCATGGCGATACACTTAGCATCATTGGGTATCATCTCGATAGGGTTACCCAGGTTGATCTTACAGGTGCATCTGTTCTGGCAGCATCGTTTATTAGCAAAAGCGCCGAGCTAATCAAAATTATTATACCTGTTACAACCGAACCGGGATACATTACGCTAAAATCAAGTGATGGCGATATAGTAAGTAAAACAATTTTGAACCTCGAAGTAATGCCAACCATTACCAGCGTTACCGCAGAAGCAAGACCTGGAAGCAATATCAGCATAAAGGGCAATCATCTGAACTGGGTTACCAGCGTCACTTTTGCCAAAGCGTTAGTGGAAACTACTTTCGTAAGCCAAACTATTAACGAGATTGTAGTAAAAGTGCCCGATAATGCAGAAAGTGGAAAACTGTTGATTAATTATGCAGGAACAAAGCCTGATGAATTTGAAACCACCAATAGCCTTACGGTTACATTGCCCGTTGCTACAAGCTTTTCTCCAAATCCGGTAAAGCACCAAACCAATGTTACCATTAATGGTACCGACCTGGATTTAGTTCAAAAGCTTAACCTGCCAGGCGTATCAGCAGCTATTGCAAGTACAGGTTTTGTAAGTCAGTCTGCCACTCAGATTGTTATTAAAGTGCCATCTGAAACAGTGAATGGTAAAGTAACACTTTATCCAGGCTCAAATGTGCCTTCAGTTTCGTCCACAGACATGACTTTAACTTATCCGGCTATAACTAATATGGATCCTAATCCGGTTGCAATAGCTTCAAATCTTACCATTACCGGTACCAACCTTGATTTGGTAAAATCTGTTTCTTTTCAGGGAGTAGCATCGCCGGTTACAACTTTTGTCAGTCAGTCTGCTACATCCATAGTTGTAGTTGTACCGGTTGGCTCAATTAATGGCAAAGTAACACTCGGTATCATTAATACCAATCAAACAGTATTGTCGGCATCGGCTCTTAACATCGTTGGATATGTAGTACCGGGTGGCCCTGCCTTCCCTATTTTTGATGATGCCATCAAATGGAGTGGTTGGATTGGAGGCGGATGGGGTGGTACGTACGACCCTGCCATTGGTTCGCCAGTAAAACGAGGAACCGCATCGTTGAGAATTTCTTATGTAAGTGGTGGCTATGGTGTACCACTGCAATTGGGTGGTGCCAACATTAGCCTGGCTCCATATTCTTCCTTTACGGTTTCTATTTATGGTGGTACTGGTAGCAATGGCAAATCTGTAAATATTGGATTTAACGAAGCGGATGGAAAAACGGTAACAATAGTTGAAGGTGCCTGGACAAAATTTGATATTCCCTTAGGTGAGATTTCTTCTGCATCTACTTTATCATTTTTATATTTAAAAAATTATAGTGGATCCGGCGATTTCACCATTTATGTGGATGATATGGGGTTGAATTAAAATTGATTTGATTTTTTTCAGGTATTTTAAATAACCCGAAAGTTGCAGTTAGTATTGGTTTTGGTTAAATCCTGGTTCGATGCAGACAACTGCTAAGAATCAGGATTTTTTTAAATGTTTTTTTATGAGAGTATTATTAGGAATAATCCCTTTGCTACTATTTAGTTTGTTATTTGCTTGCGATAAAAAAGGCGGAAGTGGGGTTGTCGTTCCCCCTCCTCCGCCTGATCCCCCTCCGCCGGTTATTAAACCCCAGGTGGATCCACCCATTTCTAAAACAATTGGATTCTTTTTGGATGAATGGCAACCCAAAACTTTTGCAGGTGTAGCATCATTTAACAATGTGACTGCACCATCCACTGCAACTGTTACCGTTAACATCGACAGAAGTCTTGTGCTTACCAAAGTGCCCGTTTCTATTTTTGGTAATAATGCTAATCTCTGGATGACGCAGATAGTTACCCAGCCTTCGCTGATGGAAAGCATAACGAATCTGAAGCCCAATATCATCCGGTTTCCCGGTGGTAGCATCAGCGATGTTTTTTTCTGGAATGCACAACCTAACACACCACCCGTTGACGCACCTACACATTTATTAAATGCAAGTGGTGTAAGCGCTGCAGCAGGTTTTTGGTATGGAAAAAATTCGGCTGACTGGACATTTAGTGTAGATAATTACTACAAGTTGCTTCAACAAACAGCGAGTAAGGGAATCATTACCATCAATTACGGATATGCACGCTATGGAACCGGTGCAAACCCAGTTGCTGCTGCTGCCCACCTTGCTGCGGATTGGGTGCGGTATGATAATGGTCGTACAAAATACTGGGAGATTGGAAATGAAAACTTTGGCGATTGGGAAGCGGGGTACCGGATAAAAACCGCCGACAATAAAGATGGACAACCCGAGTATGTAACAGGCCAATTATATGGACAGCATTTTAAAGTATTTGCCGACTCCATGCGTAAGGCAGCAACCGAAGTAGGTTCCACCATTTTTATTGGTGCATTATTATACGATGCTGTTCCTGAATCATGGGCAACTGCCACCACGAAAACTTGGAACAGCGGAGTGCTGCCAACTGCCGGTTCATCGCCCGATTTTTATGTAGTACATAATTACTACACCAACTTTCATACGAATGCAAATGCAGCAGAAATATTGGCCACGCCTGAAGCCGTTACCAAGAGAATGGGCGATTATATAAAGGGGAATGTTACATCCACTGCGCAAACCCAAAAGCCTATTGCTCTCGATGAATTCAATATTTTTTCTACCGGTAGCAAACAACAAGTATCGCATATTAATGGTCTTCATGCAGTGATGGTTTTAGGAGAATCACTTAAAAATAATTTTGGGCTTACCGCACGATGGGACCTTGCCAATGGCTGGGATAATGGTAATGATCATGGAATGTTTAGCCAGGGTGATGAACCCGATGGTATTCCTAAATGGAATCCGAGGCCGGCATTTTACCACATGTATTTTATGCAGCGCTTTTTTGGCGACCGGCTTGTTGCATCATCTTCCACCGATGCGGATGTTCTATCTTATGCCACTTCGTTTACATCCGGTGAAATGGGTGTTGTATTGGTCAATAAAAATGCAAGTGCTAAAGTAGTGGAAGTAAAAGTGAGCAACTTTGGAATGGGAACCAGGTTTTTATGGTATACACTTACCGGAAGTAATGATAACGGTGAGTTTTCCCGTAAAACAGTCATAAATGGTGTGGGGCCAACCCTTGCAGCGGGCGGACCTGCTAATTATAAAACAGTGCCTGCTAATGCAGCACAAACTGCAAGTGGAATTAAGGTAGAAGTTCCTGCAAGATCAGCCGTTTATATGTTGATTGATAAAAAGTAGATTTGCTTGTCACACAACGGATATAGCTTGACGTAGCAAAAGGGATTTGATTAACCGGGCAGATACAATTTTTTGCATCGCCTGCAACGAACATTAGAATGATTAAAAATTTTTTACCATGCAATCCTGGCAAATGGCCAAGGGTTGCATTTTTTTTACTTGTATTTCCAGTTGCCATATTGGCTCAAAAGGTGAATTACAAAGTGCAGCCTGATGGTGTAATCGTTTATCCGCAAAGCGAATTTGCAGGTGGCGCAAAAGTCGTGCAGTTACAAGTGATGGCGAATAACATTATCTATGTTACTGCATCGCCGAAGGCTGAAATAGAATCGCGTAATAGTTTAACTGTAATTGCACAACCACAAACATCAGGATTCAATGTAAAGGAAAAAGATGGCGAAATTTTTTTAAGTACGGGTTTGATAACTGCAGATGTGAATGCTTTATCCGGTGCCGTACATTTTACAGATGCTGCCGGTAACGTTTTGCTTGCCGAGCGCGGCGGCATAGGGCGTATGATCGAACCTGTACTCCATGATGGGCATGCACTGTATGCTACCAAACAAATATTTGAGACAGGTGCTGATGATGCATTTTATGGGTTAGGTCAACACCAGGAAGATGCTATGAATTATAAAGGGAAACAAGTAATGTTTTACCAGAACAATACCGAAGTGGTGGTTCCATTTCTGATTACCAATAAAAATTATGGAATTCTGTGGGATAATTATTCCTATAGCCTTGTGGGCGATACAAGACCCTTTCAGCCTTTATCCATTTTGCAATTGTTTGATAAAAGTGGAAACCATGGATGGCTTACAGCATCGTATGCAAATGATCGTACCAAACCCAATGATGTGGCAATAGAAAAAGCTGAATCTGAAATTGCCATTTCGTATGTAAACGATTCGAAAATACAATTGCCAAAAGATTTTAATATAGAAAAAGGCGTAGTTACCTATGAAGGAAGTATAGCGAGTATGGACGAAGGAATGCACAAGTTAAAATTTACCTATGCTGGTTATATAAAAGTGTGGATAGATGGAAAGCTTATGTTGGAAAAATGGCGGCAGGCCTGGAATCCAGGTGTAGGGTTGGTGGAACATAACATGGCCAAAGGAAAAAAGTATACCATAAAAATGGAATGGATTCCGGATGGTGGTGAATCATACTTAACGGTGAACGCCTTGTCGCCGATACCGTTACAGGATCAGAATAGTTTTGGTTTTTATTCCGAAGCGGGGAGAAGCATTAATTATTACTTTGTATATGGCAACAATATGGATGAAGTAATTGGCGGCTACCGCACATTAACCGGTAAAGCATCGATGGTGCCTAAATGGGCATTGGGCTTTTGGCAAAGCCGCGAACGTTATAAAACACAGCAGGAATTAATGACGGTTGTAGATGAATTCAGAAAGCGGAAAATACCATTGGACAATATTGTGCTCGACTGGAGTTACTGGAAAGAAAATGATTGGGGCAGTCAGGAATTTGATGCAACAAGATTTTCCAATCCGGATAGCATGATTGAGGTGCTGCACAAAAAGTACAATACAAAAATTATGATTTCGGTTTGGCCAAAGTTTTATGAAGGCATTGAAGCATATAAGCAATTTGATGCAAAAGGATGGTTGTACAAGCGAAACATTGCTGATAGGCAGCGCGATTGGATTGCCCATGGCTATACTTCTACTTTCTACGATGCATTTAATGAAGGGGCACGCAAAGGATTCTGGGATCTTATCCATGATAAACTGTATACAAAAGGGTTTGATGCATGGTGGATGGATGCAAGTGAACCGGATATTCTTTCAAACGTATCTCCTGCACGCAGAAAATTGCAAATGACGCCAACTGCATTAGGTTCTGCGGCGGAATTTATGAATGCCTATCCGCTGCAAAATGCAAAGGGTATTTACGAAGGGCAGCGAGGTGTAGATAATAACAAACGTGTATTTCTGTTGACCCGTTCAGGCTTTGCAGGTTCGCAGCGCTATGCAGCAACTATCTGGAGTGGCGATATAGCATCGCGTTGGGAAGACATGAAAACCCAGATAAGTGCAGGGCTTAATTTCTCAATGTCGGGGCTGCCCTACTGGACCATGGACATTGGTGGTTTTTCCGTGGAAAGAAGATATGAAAATCCCAATGAAACAGATCTTGCTGAATGGCGCGAACTGCAAACAAGATGGTTTCAGTTTGGTACTTTTGTTCCTTTGTTCAGAGCGCATGGGCAATTCCCATTTCGCGAGATATACAATATTGCTCCTGATGATCATCCGGCTTACAAGAGCATGCTTGCATATAACCAACTGCGTTATCGTTTGATGCCTTATATCTATTCCATTGCAGGACAAGCGTATCATAAAGATTATACGCTTATGCGTGGATTGGCTATGGATTTTTCAAATGATAAAAAGGTTTTAAACATCGGCGATCAGTATATGTTTGGGCCATCGCTGCTCATTAATCCTGTGTACACGTATAAAGCCACTTCACGCAACGTTTATTTACCTGCAGGAAATGGTTGGTATGATTTTTATACCGGTACATATGAAGCAGGTGGCAGGGAAATTACAGCAGATGCACCTTATGAAAGAATGCCGTTATTTGTTCGCGAAGGTTCCATTATTCCAACAGGACCTGCATTACAATACACGGCTGAAAAACCTGCTGATGTGATAACCATTTTTGTATATGCAGGAAAAGATGCAACGTTTACGTTGTATGAAGATGAAGACCTGAATTACAATTACGAAAAAGGTGCGTTTGCAGAGATTATTTTTAACTGGAATGAAGCAGCAAAAACATTGACGATTGGAAACAGAAATGGAAGTTTTAATGGAATGATTGAAAAGCGGACATTCCATATTGTTTTAATAAACAAAGAAAAGCCTGCTGCTATGGATTTTAATACGGAGCCTGCGAAGTCGGTTAAGTATTCGGGTAAACAAATTGTTGTGAAGTTTTAATACTCTCCAACTTTATTGGTTGGTGAGGACACCAACCAATAAAGTTGGGGGGAGTTTATTTATGGTTGGTGGAGACATCAACCAATTAAAAAAGGAAAAAAAGAATGATAAAAATTTCAATTACGCTATTTAATCCAATTAAATGAAATCATTTATTACCCTGCTGTATTTTTTATCCATAGGATTTTGCCTAAATGCCCAATATGCAAAACATAGAATCGATTTCAACAAGGATTGGAAATTTTATCTTGGCGAAATGAATGAAGCTTCGAAAGAACAATTCAATGATAAGAACTGGCGTGTGCTAAACCTGCCGCACGATTGGAGTATTGAACTGCCTTTTGATGAAACAAGTCCAACCGGAACAGGCGGAGGCGCACTCAGGGGCGGAATGGGTTGGTATCGGAAAACATTTACTACACCCGAAAATGCAAAAGGTAAAAAAGTGTTTATTGATTTTGATGGTGTGTATATGAACAGTGAAGTTTTCATCAATGGAATTTCGCTTGGTGTGCGACCCAATGGATACATATCATTCCGCTACGATCTTACACCACATCTAAAACCCGAAGGTGGAACCAATGTGATTGCCGTAAAAGTGGACAACAGCCGTCAACCTAACTCGCGTTGGTACAGCGGTTCGGGTATTTACCGCAATGTTTGGTTGGTGGTTAGCAATCCGGTGCATGTGGCGCATTGGGGAACTTATGCAACCACACCGCAGGTAAATGAACAAGCGGCAACCCTGCAAGTGAAAACATCAGTTGTGAATGAACAATCATCATCCCAATCCATTTCAGTCGTTCAAATATTATTTAACAATGCAGGAAAAGAAATTAGTAACGCCAATGCAAACATTACCTTAAGTGCAAATAGTAAAGCAAATATTGATGCAATGATGCAGGTAGCCAATCCGGCATTATGGTCCATTGAAAAACCGAACCTGTATCAATTGGTAACAAAGGTTTTGGTTGATAATATAACGGTGGATGAGTATGTAACACCGGTAGGTTTTCGGAGTTTACGGTTTGATGTGGACAATGGTTTCTTTTTGAATAATGAATACCTGAAAATACGTGGTGTATGTATGCACCACGATCTTGGTGCATTGGGTACGGCTATCAATACCCGTGCGCTTGAAAGACAGTTGGAAATATTGAAAGCCATGGGCTGCAATGCTATTCGCACATCGCATAATCCGCCTGCACCCGAGTTGCTCGATTTATGCGATAAAATGGGTTTCCTGGTAATGGACGAAGCATTTGATATGTGGAAACGACCAAAGTCAAAATACGATTATTCCAATTATTGGGATGAATGGTTTGAAAAAGATCTATCCGATTTTATTTTGCGAGATCGCAACCATCCTTCCGTTTTTATGTGGAGTCTTGGTAATGAAATACCTGAGCAATGGGATAAATATGGCGATTATGATGCCACCGATACAACGGGCAGGGAAATTTTGAGGAGATTATATTCGATATTAAAAAAACTGGATACAACAAGGCCTTCAGTAACCGGTAACAACGAACCTGCGATATATAATAACCTGTTGCTTTCAGGTGCGAATGATGTAATTGGTTATAACTATCATCATGCCGATTGGGATAAGGATAGCGTGCATAAAAACTGGGGCAGAAAACCTTTCATCGTTACTGAATCTGTTTCGGCGCTGCAATCGCGTGGTCATTACGATATGCCTTCGGAAGTTATGCGACGTTGGCCGGTAAGATGGGATAGTGCTTTTACCACAGGTAACGATGATTTTACCTGCTCGGCGTATGAAAATTGCAGCACGCCATGGGGTACCACGCATGAAGAAACGCTGAAAATTTTTGAGAAGCAAAAGCATAATGCCGGCATGTTTGTGTGGACAGGTTTCGATTACATGGGCGAACCAACACCCTATGGTTGGCCTGCCCGCAGTTCGTACTTTGGTATTGTGGATATGGCAGGTTTTCCAAAGGATGCCTGGTATCTCTACCAAAGCGTTTGGACCGAAAAGCCAATGCTGCACTTGTTTCCGCATTGGAACTGGAAGCCCGGACAAACAATTGATATATGGGCTTATTACAGCGGTGCCGATGAAGTAGAATTATATGTGAATGGAAAATCGCTTGGGGTAAAAAGAAAAACCGGCGATGAACTGCATGTTATGTGGCGCACTACTTTCGAGCCGGGCGATATTAAAGCCGTTTCGCGGATAGATGGTAAGATTGTGCTTACACAGGAAAGAAAGACGGCAGATGCGCCTGCAAAGCTTGTTTTAAAGGCAGATAGGAGCACGATAGCTGCCGATGGAAAGGATTTATCCTTTGTTACCATACAAGTGGTAGATAAAAACGGCATACCAGTTCCTGATGCCCATAATATTATAAAGTTTGAAGTATCAGGAGCGGGCACGCTTGCCGGGGTAGATAATGGCTGGCAAACAGATTTATCTTCTTTGAAGGGAAGCGAAAAACGGGCATTTAACGGGCTTTGTTTGGCTATTTTACAATCTAATGGGAAAGCAGGAAACATTCAGTTAAAAGCTACTTCGAATGGGATTGAAGGGGCGGTGATAAAGGTGATTGTAGAGTAAAAGTTTGAGCAACGTTTGGTACTGACGATAGGAGTAAAAGTTGGAGCACCGTTTCTGGTACCGACGATAGGAGTAAAAGTTTTCGCAACGTCTCTGATACCGACGCTAGGATGTATCAGGACGTTGCGAAGATGATGCACCCCCGACCCGGAACATGCCTTCACGTAGCAGCGATTTGATATCCTCCCTTCCATTTTCCCCTTTCCTTCCTTACATTTGACTGCACCTTACCAAACAGGGAAAACAGAACACATGACCGGACAAGACCTTAAAAGATTAGAAGACAAACTGTGGGAAGCCGCCGACCAATTAAGGGCCAACTCCAAACTTACCGCTACTGAATACAGCTTTCCCGTGCTTGGGCTCATTTTTTTGCGCCATGCATGGAACCGCTTTGGCGAAGCAAGCACCAAAATAGAAGCCAACCTTACCGTTCACCCGCAGCGGGGCAGAAGGCAGGTAAACAAAGACGATTTCCAGGAAGCCAAAGCCATTTTTCTGCCTGCTATTTCGCGGTGGAATTATATAGCTACCCTGCCCGAAGCCGAAGATATTGGCGAAAAACTCGATGAAGCCATGCGTGCCATTGAGCAGGAATACGAAGTACTGAGTGGCGTACTGCCCAAAAGCTACAGCCTGTTTGAAAAAGCGCTGCTGCAACGCCTGATCCGCATTTTTAATACCGAAGAACTCAACAATGTTTCTGGCGATGTATTTGGCCGCATTTACGAATACTTTCTCAACAAGTTTGCCATGAGCGGCGCGCAGGAAGGCGGCGAATTTTTTACCCCGCCATCGCTTGTAAACTGTATTGTAAATATTATTGAACCTACCCACGGCACTGTGTTCGACCCCGCATGCGGCAGCTTTGGCATGGCTGTGCAAACCGGGCATTTCCTGGAAGAAATGGGGCTCAACCCATCGGAGAAAGTTACTTTTTACGGGCAGGAAAAAACCGATACCAATACCAAGCTTGCCAAAATGAACATGACCGTACACGGGCTCGATTGTTCCATTTTGCAGGGCAATAGTTTTTACGACGACCATCACAACCTTGCAGGTAAATGCGATTACGTAATGGCTAATCCGCCCTTTAATGTGGATGGGGTGGATAAAAGCCGCGACAGTGTAAAAAACGATGCGCGCCTGCCTTTTGGCCTACCCAAAAACGATAACGCCAACTACCTGTGGATACAATATTTTTATGCCTACCTCAACCCCACAGGCCGTGCGGGTTTTGTAATGGCAAGTAGTGCAAGCGATGCCGGCCATACCGAAAAAATCATCCGTGAACAATTGGTAAAAACCGGCGCTGTGGATGTAATGGTAAGCATTGGCACCAAGTTTTTTTACACCCGATCGCTGCCCTGTACGCTGTGGTTTTACGATAGGGCAAAGGAGTCTTTTAGTAACGTCTCCCCGACGAAGGAGGGGGACGTTGCTGAAAGGTTGAAACGTAGCAAGGATACCGTACTGATGCTCGACCTGCGCGATGTGTACCGAAAAGTAAGCAGCAACCTGCACGATTTTACCCCCGAGCAATTGCGCAATATACAAGCCGTGGTAAGCCTGTACCGTGGCGATAATACCCGCTACCGCAGCGCATTGAACGATTACGCTGCACAGGCACATACCGCTATGGAAACCCTGCATACGCAGTATGCACAACTACAGGCATTGGCAGCTATGGACCCGCTGCTCGACCTTACCCATGTGGGCGAAAACTGGCAGCCCGAACATCTGAAAAAGCAAAAACGCGAACTGCTGCTTGCGATCAAACATTACCAACAGGCCACTAAAGATTTGCTGAAGCAGGACGACATACGCAAGGATAAAACCCTACGCGAAGCGCTGCAAAAAAATGCTGCCTTGGCCAATACGCTCACGCTTACGCTTGGCGAAGCCGCCGAAACTGCTTTGTATTACCAACGCGAAATACATTGGCTGAGCAGCCGTTTTCCCGATGCGGAATATACTGATGTGCCGGGGCTGTGCCGTTTAGTAACGCAGGCAGAAATTGCTGTCAACGATTACAGCCTTACCGCGGGGCGCTATGTGGGCGTGGCGCCGCCCTTGGATGATGGCTTTGATTACGAAGAACGCATGGGCGAAATAAAAATAGAATTGCAGGGATTGAATGCAGAAGCGGTGACGCTTGCGAATACGATTCAGGAACACTTAAATGAGTTGGAGTTATGATGTGGGAAGAAAAGAGACTTGATGAATTAGGTGAAATAGGTAGGGGGAAATCAAGGCATCGCCCAAGGAATGATGCTCGATTATATGGAGGAGAATTTCCCTTTGTTCAAACCAGTGAAATTCAAAATGCAAATTTTCGAATAACAGAATTCAAAACAACGTATAGTTCCTTTGGTTTAGCACAGAGCAAATTATGGCCAAGTGGAACATTGTGTATTTCTATTGTTGGTGCTAATACTGCTGCTACAGCAATTTTAGGTTTTGATGCTTGTTTCCCTGATAGCGTTATTGGTTTTAATGGATATCAGGGGGTTGCCAATAATTATTTTATTAAATATTTACTAGATACAAGAAGAGAAGAATTTTACAGGATATCACAAGGTACGGCCAGGGAAAATTTAAGCATGGAAAAGCTTTTATCCATGCCTTTAAAAGTTCCACCTTTTTTAATCCAACAAAAAATCGCATCCATTCTCTCCACCTACGACGACCTGATAGAAAACAACCTGAAGCGCATACAATTGCTGGAAGAAGCTGCCCAAAACCTTTACCTGGAATGGTTTGTGCAGTTTCGGTTTCCTGCTACGGAAGCCGGGCCGGGTTATGAAGATGCGGAGTTTGTAGATGGGTTGCCGAAAGGGTGGGAAAGGAAAAATTTAATCCATCTTTGTAAAACAATTTCATCTGGTGGAACTCCGAGCAGAAATAAACCAACATACTGGAATTCTCCAGATTTCGAATGGATAAGAACAAAGGAATTGCAGGACGATTTTATCCATCTTGCAGAAGAATATATTAGTAGGGAAGGCTTGGAAAACTCTTCTGCAAAATTATTTCCAGTGGGTACAATTGTTATGGCAATTTATGCATCACCAACTTTAGGAAGAATGGGAATACTTACTAGAGATGCTTGCTTTAACCAGGCATCTGTTGGATTTATTGTAGATGAAAAATTCATTTCCAATGAATTCTTGTATTACAAACTTTTAGAGGAGCGTATTAATTTAAATAATAAAGCTATAGGTGCTGCGCAACAAAACATTAATGTACAAAAGGTGAAAGATCATGATGTCCTACTGCCTGATAAGGCATTAATTGATAAATTCACATTGTGGGTAAAACCACTATTTGAACAAAGGAGAAAACTAGGCGAGCAAAACCTGAAATTAAAGGAAGCTCGTGATATTCTTTTACCCCGATTGATGAACCAAACAATTGAAGTATAAAAATGAAAAATATCCCATTTTCAGTTAGATATGGATATAAGCAAGAATCAGTAGTTCTGCAATTGGAAAATGTAAACTTAGATTTAAGAAATGCAGTTTACAGTCTTGTTTTTGAAATTTCTGAAAAATTTCTAATAAGAAAATCATCATACATATCAAATTATGATTCTGAGTACAAAGATTTTGAATCATTTATCAAAAATTTCTTTGTAAGAATATTGCGCACACCTATTGATGAAATCCCAGATGAATTTCATGTAAGAATGAGTATTATCAAGAATTATCTAAGGAATTCCGAATGGTTTAAAGTTTATGATTTCATTGAATTTGTATTCGATTTTTTAGTATCATGTAATTTTTATATAGAGGATTTAAGGGAAATAGAAGGACTATTCAATGCTATCCTGGAAGAATTTTCTTCAGGATATAGGATCATTCACGGAAAGGTTTCACCGATTACAAGTCAGGTAGAAATAGATGAAATTAATCAAGCTGCGGATGATGCAAGTAAGGAAGTTGCACATCATATTAATAAGGCAATTGCCCAATTTTCAAAAAAGCCAAATCCTGATTTTCCAAATACTATTAAAGAAAGTATATCTGCCCTTGAAGGACAAATGAGATTAATGACTGGAGAATCTACATACGGACGGGCCTTGAAGGAACTTCAATCTAAGGGAAAAATTCCTAATAATGAACTTGTAAAGATGTTGGAAAACTTTTACGCCTATACGAATAACAAAAAGGACGGTATTAGGCATGCAAAAGTAGAAGGTGGAGAAATTGATGTCGGTTTTGATGAAGCCAAATTGTCGCTAGTTGTTTCATCTGCAATCATAAATTATTTAAAGACTCTAGAGTAATGAAAGGTAAAATCAACTTCACCCGTTCTGAAGCAGACGAAATTATCCGGCTTATACAAGAGAAACTTAAAGCTGACACAATAAAGCAAAAAGGTATCCGGGATAAGATTCGCAAGATTGGCTTCTATGCCAGCAATTTCGGCTTTGCCAATGGTTACACAGTTGAACAGTTTTTAAGTGTTGCCAACATTGCAGGTGGGAAAAGTCCTTCGCAGCAGAATTCCGCACCGATTGCACCGCCACTGCCTACACCTGCTAAAAAGGTTCAAACCCCAAAAACCGTTATCCCGGCAAGGGGCAGGGCCAACAGCGATGAAAACTACATTATTGATCTTTGTGATGAGGTGTTGAACATAAAGGCGCTTCGTCAACACCGCTTCGATTTTTTAACCGGCGATAGTGGAACAAAATTACCTGTAGATGCTTATTACCCTTCGCTTAACCTTGTAATTGAATACCGGGAAAAACAACATACCGAAGCTGTGGTTATTTTCGACAGGCGGCACACCGTTAGTGGTGTTAGCCGTGGCGAGCAACGCAAATTGTATGATGCGCGGAGAAGGGATGTATTACCAAGGCATGGCCTTCGGTTGGTAGAATTGGGGTATGATGATTTTGAGCACGGAAGAAGCAAAAAATTGCTGAGAAATATTGGAAGCGATAGGGAAGTGATAAGGAAAGCGTTGAAGAAGGTTGGGAAGGTTACGTGATCTGAAACGTCAATTTTCTTCTTCATGGAGTCTTTTAGATGTATTTTTTAGGTCAGGAAGTCCAAATTTTTCAAAAGCCTGTTTCGCTTTTTCAACCTTTTCTGGGAAAAGCACAAGATTGGTGTACTTGTTCAGCGATTTGTCAATGCGAACCACAGGTACTTTTTTCTCGTTTAATTCAAGAATAGTTTTCATAGAGGATAAATTTAAGATTTGCCTAGTTTTGATTTAAATTATTTTTGGATTAATAAGAAGGGAGCAAGGAGTATTGACCTTTAGTTTTCCACATATTTACTTTTATGTTTTGGGTGTTTGAACTTTTAAGTATTGTTAAGTATTTGAAAATCAATTGTTTATAATTTGCTCACCTGATTAGTAAGGTGAGCAAAATGCAAGTTTTCCACAATTTTAATTATGAAGGATTTAACTATATCGCCAATCGATAGGCAAAATGTCCTGAATAATCCTGATGCTGTAATTAGTATTCAGAGGTATTTAGGTGTTCAGGGTATGCAATTTGAGGACGAATTTAGGTTTACAAAGGAACAGGTTACTGAATTTTATAAGGTTGATATATCTACCATTGATACATATTTGTCTCAGTATGAAAAGGAATTGAGACATAATGGATACGAATTATTTAAGGGTCCAAGATTAAAAGCATTCAAGAGTCAGTTTGGTGGAATCATCAATTTGCCATCCAAAACGACCCAATTGGGATTATTTAACTTCCGCTCATTTCTTAATATTGGTATGCTGTTAGGCGAGAGTGAAATGGCAAAGGCTCTAAGAAGTAAGATTTTGGATATTGTAATTGATACCTTAAATAAACGTTTGGGAGGATCAACCAAATACATCAATCAGCGAGATGAGGAGTTTTTTCATGCAATGCTTCGGGAACCCCATTACAGGAAGGATTTTACGACTTCATTGCATAAATATCTAAACATGGGTAATTATAAATATGCATACTATACAGATAGTATTTACAAATGCATCTTTAAGGAAAATGCTAAAGAATATAAGCAAATCCTCCAATTGGCTGAAGAAGAGAATCCAAGGGATACAATGTATGCAGAAGTATTGACCCTAATTGCATCCTTTGAAACGGGTATAGCACATGAAATGGAAAAGTTGTCGGAAGAATTAGGAAGAAAATTGGAAAAAAATGAGATGGATAAATTGATGGAGACATTTTCAAGCCATCCACTTCATCAACCGCATATTGAGCAGGCTAGAACAAAAATGGCGAGCCGGGATTATGGGTTTCGTCAAGTATTGCATCAAAACTTGAAAAATTATCTTACCAGCATTGACCTTTCAGATTATAATAGGTTCTTGGGTGAAAAGAGCAAGGATCTACAGGATCGGATTATTGAAAATATTGAAGTATTTAAACGATTAAAGGACCGATGAGTTTATTTCTTTATTTTGATGCCAATCATGCCATTGAAGTTCATGATACTATCATTGAGAGATCCGGTGGTCTACAAGGGATAAGGGATAATGGGCAACTTGAGAGCATTCTGGAACATGTTCAAAATGACCTTTATTATCCGACTATTTTGGAAAAGACAGTGCATGTTTTCTATTCATTCAATAAAGGACATGTATTCTCAGATGGTAATAAAAGATCATCACTTGCCCTTTCTGCCTATTTTTTGGAAATAAATGGATACGATTTTATTATTAACAAATTCATTTCCGAAATGGAAAATATTGCTGTATCGGTGGCTGATAATTTAATAGATAAAGATTTACTTAGTGAAATTGTCGGTTCTATTTTATTCGAATATGAATATTCGGATGAGTTAAAGATGAAAATTATTAATGCCTTATCAAATAATTCAGTGGATAGGCCTTTTCCTGTTTAATTTTATCAACTATGATTAGCGAAGTAGCAAAAAGAATGATGGATAAAATACCGGCAGATACTAGAATATTTGCACGTAAATATGCGGCGCTTGTTGTGCGCATTAATCATCTTTTGAGAGAAAAGGGATATAGTTCAAATGGCGATTTAACCCCCACAGGCGCAAAAATGCCAGAAATTGTAAAATGGGTAAATGGTCAGCAGGATTTTAGTCTTCGCACAATTGCCAAATTAGAAGCAGAAATTGGCGAAGTTTTGTGGGAGGTTCCCAAACAATAATACCAAACCACCTTAACTTAATGGCCGGCACATACTCCGAAGACAAACTAATCGAACAAACCTGCATTGATATTTTCAAACATCAATTAGGCTGGGATACCCTGAATGTTTTTCAGGGCGAACGGTTTGGCTCCAATGGAACCCTTGGTCGTTTGTCGGAAGCCGATGTGCTGCTCAAACGCGATGTAATCAACGCACTCAATCGGCTAAACCCGCAATTACCTGCACAGGCATATGAAGCTGCGTATGATATCCTTGCCGAAACCTTTGCTACTAAACCGCTCGCCGATATCAATAAAGAAAAGCATCAGTATTTGAAGGACGGCATTCCTGTTACGTTTAAAAATGATAAGGGGGAAATCGTACGCAACAAAAAGCTGCGCATATTTGATTTTGAAAATCCTGCGGGTACCGGCAACCGCTATCTTGCCGTTCAGCAATTTTGGGTAGAAGGAAAATCAAAACGCCGAAAGCGGCCCGATATTATTGGTTTTGTAAATGGTATTCCGCTGGTGTTTATCGAACTGAAAGCGCACCACAAAAAAATAAAAGTAGCTTACGAAAAAAACCTGAAGGATTACAAAGACACCATTCCACATCTTTTCTATTGCAATGCTATTATCATTTTAAGCAATGGCATGGATAGTAAAATTGGCGCGGTTACTTCTAAGTTCGAGCACTTTCACGATTGGAAACGGATTGCCGAAAATGAAGAAGGTATTGTAAGTCTTGAAACGATTATTAAAGGTACCTGCCATAAAAACCATTTGCTTGATATTGTAGAGAATTTTATTTTGTATGATGATTCGGTAAACGGAACGGTTAAGCTTGTAGCGCGCAACCATCAGTTTATTGGCGTAAACAAAGCGATTGATCATGTAAAAATTCAACGTAGCCGCTATCAAAACGGTCTCATTGAAAAAGAAGATGCCCAAAAGTTGGGTGTATTCTGGCATACACAGGGTTCGGGTAAATCGTATTCCATGGTTTTTTTATGCCAGAAAATTAATCGCAAACTTGGTGGCTCTTATACTTTTTTGCTGGTAACCGACCGTATGGAACTGGATAAGCAGATTTACGGAACCTTTGCAGGTGTGGGCGCCACTACTAATAAAAAAGCACGTGCCACAAGCGGGGAAAAACTGAAAGAACTGCTGAAATCGGACGAGAAATATATTTTCACGCTCATTCATAAATTTAATTTTGATGAGGTAATTACCGAAAGGGAAAACATCATCGTAATCTCCGATGAAGCGCATCGCACACAGGGTGGTACGCTAGCGGTAAACCTGCGCAGGGCTTTGCCCAATGCATCTTTCATTGGATTTACAGGCACACCGTTATTTAAGGATGATGAACTTACAAGACGCATTTTTGGTGACTATGTTTCGGTGTACGATTTCAAGCGTTCGGTTGAAGATGGTGCCACAGTACCGCTGTATTACGAAAACCGTGGGGAGAAATTGAAATTGGATAATCCTAAGATAAATGATGAAATAAGGGAAGCCATTGAAGCCGCCGATCTTGACAGCGATCAGGAAGATAAGTTGAAACGATTATTTGCCCGTGATTATCCAATATTAACATCGGAGCGGAGATTAAAATCCATCGCAAAAGATGTAGTGCATCATTTTATTGGCCGTGGTTATAAAGGCAAAGCCATGTTTGTTGCCATTGATAAAATTACCGCAGTGCGGATGTATAATTTTATTACCGAAGAATGGCAAGCGTACCTGCAACAGAGGCGTAAAGAAATTGCAAAGATTGCTGATGTGCAGGAAATGCTTTTGGCAGAAAAAGACTGGCAGTGGGCAAAGGATACAGAGATAGCCGTGGTGTTAAGCCATGAGCAAAATGAAATTGAAAAATTTGTGGGATGGGATTTGGACATTGAACCCCATCGCGAAAAAATGAATACCCGCGACCTTGAAAAGGAATTTAAGGAAGAAGATCATCCGTTTCGCTTTGCCATTGTTTGCGCTATGTGGATTACCGGTTTTGATGTACCGAGTCTTTCAACTATGTACATTGACAAGCCACTGAAATCGCACACGCTTATGCAAACCATAGCAAGGGCCAATCGGGTGCATGGCGGTAAAAATAATGGACTGATTGTAGATTACATAGAAACCTACAAAGCCCTGCTCGAAGCACTTGCTATTTATGCAATTGGCGGCAATAAGGGCAATGGTGGCGAAGGCGCGCCTGAAGTGCCGGTGAAGCCTTTGGAGGAATTGGTGAAAGATTTGCAGGATGCAATTGATGCTACCATAGAATTTTTACAGGTGGAAACGGACTTTGATCTTTTTTCCATAGTGAAAAGTGAAGGCCTGCATAAAATAAAGGCAATTGGGCTAGGTGTGGAAGCGGTGTACACCACCGATGAAACCAAAAATAAATTTGGTGTGCTGGCAAGGGAAGTATTTAAAAAATACAAGGCACTGATGCCCGATAAAGCAATTTATACGTACAAAGAATGCCGCGATGCTATCAATGCCATTTACGAAACCATAACGGACAACATCATTGAATCGGATATTTCAGCTATCATAAGAAGTGTGCAGGAAGTAGTGGATAAATCCATTGAGAGTCATGATTTTTCCATTGATCAAGGGTTACAGTACAGCACAAAAATTGACCTAAGCGGCCTCAATTTTGAACAGATAGAAAAGGAGTTTTTAAAATCCGAAAGAAAGAATACGGTTGTACAAACGCTTAAAGAAAAAATAGAAAGCCGGCTCCTGCAAATGCTGAAGCAAAACCCGCTTCGGATAGATTATTACGAGAAGTACGAAGAAATAATTGAGTTGTACAACAAGGGCAAAGAATATGCCACCATCCGCGAAATTTTTGAAAGGTTGAAGGACCTGTTTAATAAGATGACGGAAGAAGAGCGCCGTGCAGAAGCTGAAAACCTTAATGAGGATGAATTAGCTGTTTTCGATATGCTGGGCCGCGATAAAAAAATTAGTGATAAAGAAAAGGATGATGTAAAAGAAACGGCACGAAAATTATTGGAACGGTTGCAGGCGAATGAATTTACTATTGACCGTTGGCCCGAAAAAGTGCAGACAGCATCCGCCGTTCGTAAAGCCATTACCGAATACCTGTTTAATACATTGCCTTACCCAACCTATGGCGATGCCGATATCGCTTTTAAAACCGATGTTCTTTTCAATTTCTTTAAGGAACGGTATGGGAACAGGGCAGCGTAATTTTTTTTAAGTTTACATAGATTATCGCGTTCAAATAATTCTTTTAAATTGATTAGCATGATCAGGAAATATTTTTTAAGCGAAGTGTTTTTGTTGGTATGTGTCATGAATGCCATTTCAGGGTTTACTCAGGAAGTAAACACCCGCCCCAACATCATCTACATGATGAGCGACGACCACGCCTACCAGGCCATAAGTGCCTATGGATATGGACTCAACCAAACACCCAATATTGATAAGCTGGCAGAAGAAGGGATGTTATTTCAAAGGGCATACGTGACAAATTCCATTTGCGGGCCAAGCCGTGCCGTTATGCTTACCGGCAAACACAGTCATATCAACGGGTTTAAGGATAACCACAGCCGTTTTGATAGCAGTCAGCAAACGGTTGCCAGGCTATTGCAACTTGCAGGCTACCAAACCGCTGTCATTGGAAAATGGCACCTTGTTTCTAATCCGGTAGGATTCGATTACTGGAATATTGTACCCGGACAAGGGCAATATTATAATCCTGATTTTATCGAAAATGGCGTACGCAAAAGAGTGCAGGGTTATGTTACCAACCTTACCACCGATTTTGCCATTCAATGGCTCAATAAGAGAGATACATCCAAACCTTTTTTCCTGATGTATCAGCAAAAGGCACCACATAGAAACTGGATGCCGGAAGAAAAGTATTATCATCTTTTTGATAGCATCAACTTTCCCATACCCGATAATTTCTTTGACGATTACAGCACCCGAACAAAAGCGGCTAAAGAACAGGAAATGGAAATTGCGACGCATATGAACGATGCTTTCGACCTGAAATTGGCTTTGTCGCTACCCGAAGATCAGCGGAAAGGATTGGCGGCAAGCTGGCAGGGAATTTACAATCGTTTTAGCCCTGAACAAAGAGAAAAGTATGACGCGGCTTACGGACCTTCCATTGAAGCCTTTAAAAAAGCGGACCTTACCGGCAGCGATCTTTCCATCTGGAAATATCAGCAGTATATGAAAGAATACCTGCGCTGCGTGCAGAGTGTGGATGATAATGTGGGGCGATTGATGGATTATCTAAAAGCAAACGGACTGGATAAGAACACGATTATCATTTACACATCCGACCAGGGGTTTTTCCTTGGCGAGCATGGTTGGTTCGATAAAAGATGGATGTACGAAGAATCGTTTCGCACACCGCTGATTGTAAAATGGCCGGGTGTAACCAAAAAGAAGGTTACCACAAATAGTATGGTGCAAAACCTTGATTACGCTGAAACCATCCTTGATATGGCCGGACTGCCCATCCCATCGGATATGCAGGGTAAAAGCTTTGCACCGCTGCTAAAAGGAAAACAAAAGGGTAGTGGACACAATGCACTTTATTATCATTTTTATGAAAACCAGGAGCACAAAGTTGCCAAACATATTGGTGTAAGAACGGACAGGTATAAACTCATTTATTTTTATGAAAACAATGATTGGGAATTGTATGACCTTGAAAAGGATAAATCGGAAATGAAAAATCTGTATGGAAATCCTGCTTACAGCAACGTGCAGGTTATGATGAAGGATAAATTGAAAGAAGTAAAGGAAGGGTATAGGGACCCTGAGCCAGCCTTCATTCAATAATGTGATTTACTGTTTATTAAGTGGAAATTTGTATCTCAAAAGGATTGGTTATGATGGATCGCATATTTTATAACAAAAAAAGCATTTCTGCTTTCTATTTACCTTATCCTGAAAATTTGAAATAATATGGGCATAAAAATATCTCCTTATCCCATCCAGGCCAGCAGAATATAAACTTATAAAAGCAGATAGATTGATGTGTACCTATAGGAATAAATTTGAATGATGAGACAAAATTTAACCAACAAGACACTAGTACGCTAACCCCAACAAGAACCCGATAGAAAAATTCGCATCCCAATCGAAAACGAATGTATCGCAACCGGTTTCGTCTTGTATGGCTTTATAAATATTAAGCCCTGCTTTTGTTTTAGGTTTATCACCTGCATAGTCAGCGGGGTTTTTTAGTACGGTATAGCGTTCTTCTCCGTTCCTGTGTTGCTTGGCAAGATCAAAAGGTGTGCCACCGATGATAAAACATACTTCCCTGTTGCGCTCAGGTACTTCGGAAGCTTTTGTTTTTACCATGTCATATACGGCGGCATCGGTCATTTCTTTTTCAAAGTATTTGGAACCCGGTGCTTCGGTAGCCTGTACTCTTGTGCTGTTCATCCACGAAATTTTGGTGTTGCCCGAGCCTATGTCGGTTACAAATGCTGTTCCGTAATAGGATGGCGGTAGTGCGCTTTTCAGTGCGAGTTGCCCTTCCTGTTGTGCGGTTACAAGATTTACCACAAACCCCATTTTTTTTAATTCCGAAGCAATAATTTCTGTCTTAGGTTCTTTTTGTGCACCCGAACTAATGATAAAGTGTACATCTTTTGACTTTACACCCTTATCAAACATCATGGAAATGTATTTTTTCAACCCTGAACGAATATCATCCGTTGTGGCGAGGCCTTCATATACAAGGCTTTGACCAAAATCTTTGGAGATTATTTCCCACCTTTTTTGCGCATCCATATTGACCACGAAAGAGTTAAATCCGGTAGCGCCAACTTCTACAATACCTTTTATTTTTCCGTCAACAGGTTTCTCGGGTTGGTAGGCAAAAATTCTTCCATCATTGGTAGATACGGTTGTGGTTTTTTCACCATCCTTTGTTCCCGTGGTTGCATTATCATTGGAAGTCGTTTTATCAATGATAATCATTTCTTCTTCGCCACTATTTTTAAACCATTCGTTGGTGGTAGCCAGGTATCCTAACCCAATAATAGGTGCGGCAATAATGAGTGCTTTAAATGGCCAGCGTAACCGGCCCCAGGTTGAATTTGACATTTTATTTAGTGTATTATTTTATGTTGATTGAAATTTATAAAGTCTCTATGGATTTAGTTTAAAAGTGTAAAACCTTTATCTACAATTTCGTTATCTTTTAATTCGTAATTGGCAGAAGCTATCATATGAACATTCAATTTAGTCATGTTCCTGTCTTCTACTTTTTTCACAAAGTCGTTAAGCTCTTGTTGCGAAGGTGTACCACCCACGGTTACATTATTATTTTGATCGAGGAACTCAAGGTTAGAACGAATGGATGCAATATTCTGGCTGATAGCTTGTGTAGCAGCACTCATGGCTTCCTGGAATACCCAACCATCTTTTATATTGAATACATCTGCCAAACCTTCTGTGGCATTTTTCATTTTTTGCGTGGCTTCCATTTTTTTCTGAAGAATGGAAATAGAACTATCGAGCGTACTTACATAAATGCGGGCAGCACTTTCATTATCTTTTAATACTTCTATTACTTTAGCAAACTGGTTGGCATATTGCGCATAACTGCGGGCATTTTGCTCTTCGGCTTCTCCCTCTTTACCTAGCAGAAATGCTTTGGTACGGGTTTCCTTAGCGTTGCGATTTAAATCGTTTGCTTTGTCCAATTGACCGGCCTGATTGGCTTCTTTCGACATTTCTTCCTGTTTGGAAGCATCAGTGGCTAGTCTTTTTACCAAACTGTATTTTTCTTCAGCCGTCTTTTGCGCATCTGTGCCACTTGTAATCATATCAATTCTTACCCCATCTACATGCGATATTTTTTCCTTTACACGTTTTAGCGTGTCTTTCGCATCTTTCAGCAACAATTGAAGTGCAATTATGGGATTGTTGCGTACAATTGATTTTTCACTTTTGAAAAGCAACGTAGTACCTAACCGATGTAATGCCGAAACAATTTTTGGCATCAGCATAAGTAATACGATCAAAAGGATGCTAAATACGACAAGCAGCACCGATTTTTGGGCAAAGGCCAGCAGTGAATCCAGGTTTTTGAAAAACCAGAATGATCCACCTAAAATGAGTGCCCAATAAAAAATGGATGAGACCACTTTTTTTCCTTCCGGTGTTTTTAAAGGTGCAGGTAGTTTGTCGCCAATTACCTGGAAAATAGGAAGTTGGTTTTTTAGCGATTCCGGTATTACGGTAAGCGCGTTGGATGTATTACTCATTGATTTAGTTTATTTCTTTATTTATAAGTTGAATTACCTGTTGCATTTCGGCTAGTACACTATTCACCGCTTCACTTCCATTATTAATTTTTTGTTCAATGGCTTGTAAGCGGGGATTATAGTTTTCATCAATGGAAGAAAGCTTTTGTTTCTGAATATCCATTTTCTTTTGCAATTCCGTTATTTGCAATGTAAGATTTTTAATTTCTGAAGTTAGTCCGGCCCTTACCTGTTCCTTTTCTGCTGCAATTTTTGCTTTTTCATCCTTTCTTTTCTTCGACTCTGTATCAAAAACCGATTGAAGCTCATTCATATATCCATTTCCGCTTTCTATTAACCGCAATTTATTAAGCGATTTATCAGCAAAGCGAAGAGATGTAAAGGCAGACTTAAGGTTGCTTCCATTGGCACCGCCCATTTCCACCGCTGCATTCCATACTTCAAAAAAATCTACCCCGGGTTTATTCATTTGCTCAAGCAACTGGTACACCTTAAGCTTCATATCTTTTACATCGCTATCACCTTCCGGCGGTGGCGCAAGCGGAAATGTTGCAGAAATAACAGAGGTTTCGGCCACTTTATGGGTGGGAAGCGATGGCTTATTTGCCGGAGTGGCAGAAGGGTCTGCCGGGTAAGTAGTTGTTGAAGATTCGTCGGGGGGGGCAGTGAAAAGAACTCTTTTCAGTCCTTTTAATATACCGTTCCCAAATCCTTGATTTGATTCGCCCATTTATTTATTTTTCCTTTAAACAAAAGTAACGGAAAATTCAAAGAAACCCTGCCCGTCCATGGAATGCTGAGAGATCAGGAGTTGTTAATTTGATGCCAAACAGTTTTTATTTAGTCATAAGATTTCACTGTAGTTTACAAAATATTGAGCGCATAAAAAAAACCGGTTAATAATGAACCGGCTTTTTTTATGTTGGAATAGGTTAATCAGAATTTGAAATTTAATCCGATCATAAACATATCGGTAGTCATTTTATAAGATACTTCGCTGTTGGGAATGGCACCGTAGGGATTAGATTGGCTTGCCATCATGGGGCTAAGTAACGGGCCACTTGTAGAACCACCGCTTGCACCATGGTGGTATACAGCATCAATGGTTACTTTTTTACTTATTTCATAACCTAACCCCAATTGAAAGGCATTTTTAATAACGGCGGTTGCAGGAACCGAAAAGAAAGCCAGGTCACTATTAATTGGGTTGGAGCTATAAGTATATCCAACACGTAACGGAAGTTTTTCAATGCCCTTATATTGTACACCTGCCGATACAATGGAAATGTTTTCCCAGCCAAAACCCTTTACAGATGCCGTATTTGTCCAGCCTTTTTCACTAAATCCATCGGTGTTTTTATAATCCACCAACCGGTAGTCTAACGCAAAATCAAATGCGGATTTTGAATAACCGGCACCAATTGAAAATATGGAAGGATAATTCATAGTGAAAGTATTGCCGGGTGCTGCTGAATTATCGAGATAGGTGTTTTCGAATTCAAATTCATTAAAATATTGCTGTGATTTGTAGGAAGCCCCTGCTTTAAATCCGCTGCCGGAATTATAGAAAATGCCGACTTGCGCACCATATCCAAAGGCAGATGCATTATCACTTACCGGGTAACCTAAAGTCATGCTTGGTGAGGCAAGCGGGTTGGGTTCGAGTTCAAGACTTGCAAAATTGAAAGTAGGCGCAATACCTATGCTAAATTTATCTGATATTTCATAGGCATAAGTTATACCAACCTGCATAAGCTGATAGTTAGATTCTACCCTTCCGAATCCACCCATGCTTTGTGGAAAATTAATGGGATTAGAATTGCTTTCGGGAAAGGTTACGCCAAACCCACTGATACCAAAAGCTGATACACCAAAGGTATGTTTGCTATCTTCCTTACCCCATACCATTGCCAACGCAGGCATAATGGAAACACCCCGGTCATCTTCGGTGGTTCCGCTAAATGGCCCGTCCGGTGTTGGAACGGTGGATGATAATTGGGGAGAAGAAAAGAACATTCCGGCATTAATGGAAAATTCCTTTGTTTTAAAGGCTGAAATACCGGCAGGGTTCCAATTGATGGCACCGTTGATATCAAGTGGCTGACCTGTAGCCGCACCGCCCATACTCATGTTGCGGGCACCAATACCCTGCATAATATGTCCGGTTTGGGCAAATAGAGAATTGCCTAATAGTGCAGGTACTATTAAGAAGAAAAGCTTTTTCATAACGTTTATTTTGGGTAATGGCTGCATATTGCAGCACTGAAAAACACAAATTTACCCGGGGTAAAAAGGGGCTGCGGTGATGTTTATCACGGGCTGATAAGAATCATATAATTACATGACGAAGGACAGGAAAGCGGTTGGTTTAGATGAACTTTTTTCGTGTATATAGCTTAGGTCCATTTCTTTAAAAACCTGACCGATAAACTGTGTTAAATGTTACCAGGGATATAATTTAAAAATATTCAACTGTTTTGCAGGATGGATATGTGGGATAATGTAAATATTGTTTGCTGAAAATTATTGGGGATGAATCTAAAGTCAACATTCTAATCTATCTCTGTCCCCTCATTTCCACCTCCCCCGAAAACCTTACTTTTGCACCGCCTTTCAACCTGTTGACTGGCTTTTTTTCTACGAATTAAACGATTGAATATGTCCATGATAGATTTGGTAATGCCCAAGTTGGGTGAAAGCATAATGGAAGCCACCATACTGAAATGGCATAAAAAGCCGGGTGATGTGGTGGAGCAGGACGAAACCATACTGGATATCGCCACCGATAAAGTGGACAGCGAAGTGCCATCCACCGCAGCAGGTGTAATAACCGAAATACTTTTTAAAGAAAATGATGTGGTACCCATTGGTACGGTAATTGCACGTATAAGCACGGAAGCAACTGCTAATGCAACGGTTGCCCCCGCACCGGTAACCGCGCCTGCACCTGTTGCACCGGCCGTTACCGATATTGCTTCGCAGGATTTACCATTTGCACCGCCTGAGGTATCGCCCGCTTCGCAAACCACCGTTTCGGTAGGTTCGCCGCGTTTTTACTCGCCGCTTGTGTTGAAAATTGCCCAGGAAGAAGGTATCAGTATGACCGAACTGGAATCCATACCCGGCACCGGGCAGGATGGCAGGGTAAGTAAAAGGGATATTTTGGCACACTTGCAAAACCGTGGCGGACAAACGGCCGCACCGGCACCAGTAGCACCTGCACAGCAACAGGTAATGCAGGTAACGCAGCCACAACCTGCGCCGCAAGCCACTTCTACCGCTGTGGCTATCCCCCCAGGCTACGGAAGTAACGTAGAAATTATTGAAATGGACCGCATGCGCAAGATGATTTCGAAGCACATGACGGACAGCAAGCATACAAGCGCACATGTAACGAGCTTTGCGGAATGCGATGTAACCAACCTTGTGCAATGGCGCGATAGGGTGAAAAAGGATTTTGAAAAACGCGAAGGCACAAGAATTACGCTTACACCGCTATTTGTAGAAGCCGTTGTAAAATCCATTAAGAAGTATCCATTAATCAACAGCAGTGTAGATGGTGACCGCATTATTGTAAAAAGGGACATCAATATTGGTATGGCTACAGCATTGCCAACCGGTAACCTGATTGTGCCAGTGATTAAGGGCGCCGATCAGCTTAACCTTGTGGGCCTTGCCAAACAGGTGAATGGTCTTGCCGAAGCGGCGCGCACCGGAAAGCTTCGACCCGATGATACGGCAGGCGGAACCTTTACCCTTACCAATGTGGGTACTTTTGGCAGCATTATGGGAACACCCATTATCAATCAGCCTCAGGTGGCTATCATGGCGGTTGGTGCCATCAAAAAACGCCCCGTAGTTATAGAAACTCCGCAGGGAGATAGCATTGCTATCCGCCACATGATGTACATCAGCCTTAGCTACGACCACAGGATTATTGATGGTGGATTGGGATCTACTTTTTTAAATGCTGTATCCAAGGAGTTGGAAAATTTTGATCCGCAAAGGGAAATATAGTGAATGAGTGAATGGGTCAATTAGTCAATAAGTCAATAATTGAATAGTGCGCCGCCCTGAGCTTGTCGAAGGGAGTAGTGAGTAGCGTTTGAAGTGTGGGCGTAAGTGCGTCAGCCAATTTCAAATTTCATGTGTGTATTTTTATTGTTTTTTATTTGTCACATGGAATCCCCAATACTCATCGGTGCTGGGTGAGCCCCTGCTCGTGGGGATTTCATATATCCAATATCAAATATGTCTTTTCACGTTTGCCGTTTCACGATTAAATTCTGTTAAGATTGAAAATAATTTCTTTAAAAAATGGAACCACCTTCGGGTGGTTTTTATTTTTTCCCTAATTTACATTTCAGAAAGTAATTGCCATATGTAATTTCAACCATATTGGATCATAAAGAAAAATGGAATTATTATGAAGAAATTATCTGAAACCTGGTTTGCCGATGGCTACATTGATTTCGAATTGAAGCAATACACGATCCTTGCCTACCTGCAAGAAGTGAACCGTTGCTTTGATGAACAAAAGCTCTATCCCCAATTAGCCGATGTTATTTTTCATTACAACAACCTGCTGCATTTTAAAACCAATAAGGATTACCTGAAGCAGCAATTTCCCAAGCGCTTATCGGCACTCGATATGCAAAAGCTTACCCTTTTGTATGAAAGTATTGTGGAAGATGACAGCCTGATGACCGAGTTATCCGAAATAATTGCCTATGCACTTGGTAAGTTAAAAGTAACCATTGAAGGTGCGGCAGCCATTTACGATTATGTGGAAGAACGCATCGAAATTTCACCGGTAGGATTGGTGCCATTACAATGCGAAGAGGGTTATTTCTTTTTACAGGATGGCTCTTTCAGCGATACAAGGGTGTATCAATACCGGCTGAGTATTTTTGAGAAACACCAGGAAAAATACCGCAGCATTCGTACCGAGTTTGTGGATAGCTGGCAACGCAATTTTGTAAATACGGCCGAAAGCATAAAAGGTGAATTATTGCGTAATCGTTCTTATATGCCCAATCCGGCTGTGTATAATATTGAAACATCGCTTACACTGCCGGTAAATGAAACCTTACTGCCGATTGCAAAACGCAGTCTTGTGAAATTTATTCATGGGCAAAATTTTGGAAATACACCTTAAAGGGTTTGCATCAGCTATTTTGCTTTCGATGGATTATACAACTCGGTAATTTCCCGGTTCAGCCACAGTAGCAGGTCGTCGGAAACAGTTGCGCCATCCTGTATAGCTGCCATTTTTGCTACAAGCTTCTCCGTTTTTTCCAGATTGGTATTTGTTTTGCCGGCAAGTATGCGTGCGAAATCGGGATTAAGTTTTTGGCTTGGCAGATAGTGTTGCGTACGAATATATTCAAGAAAATGCTGAATCATTTTTAAGGCAATATTGCGGTTGTCTTTTTGATTGTAATAAAGCCGCGCAATGGTTTGTGTAAATTCAACCGTTGTGTTTTTATTCGCTATGCGCACCGGTATCATCCGCTGCCTGCGTGCCATATGCGTAATTATAGCAATAGCACAAAGCAAAACCATCAGCCAAAAAGCCCATCGTAATGCGGGTACTGACAATATAGCGTCAAATACCGAACTGTCTTCCGGCTGCCGGAAAAGATTTCGATGATAAAATTCATCCCAATAAACAGCGTCCGGTGCATCGTTTACGTAAGAAAGCAGGTGCAGGGCGTAGGTATAATTGTTGCGGGTTAGTAAAAAATAATTGCTCAGCGCTTCGGCATTGGTAACCATGATGAGTTCGCCTTTGCCCATCTTTACCTGGATAGCTGTTGGTTCCTTTTTTTCATTAAATGCAATGGGCAAATGCAGGAAAGTATGCAGCGTATCGAGTTTGTTTTGCAGTGGATTAAAAAAGTAGGAAAAGGTAAGTGAGTCATAGCCAACATGGGTATCGGCAAGCCCGATATTATCCGTTATAAACATCGAATCGGATCGGGTGGGTTGAAGTGAAAATGCCTGCCGAAATGCTTCGCTTACTTTATTGGTTGCCACAAAAAGCGTATTGCCGCTTTTTACAAAACGCAGCATTTCTTCCGCTTCTTTTTCCCTTGCATTCAATACGGGTGTTATTAAAAAATATACATCATTGGTGCTACCCGTATAATGATTGAAATATTTGCGGTACCAGGTATTAAATGGGGAAGCATTCTTCTGAATATTCAAATCTTCATACTGCCCATCGGTAATGGTTTTAAATACCTTGCCGCCCATAGGCTTTGTATCGGCCGAAGCAAGTGTAACGCGCATGTCGGGTAAGGCATTAGCATCTTCTTTCTTTTTACAAGCTATAAACAGGCTAATTAAAAGCAACAGGCTTGTCCACCGGGTAATATGTAAAAAGCTTATAACCATGCTGCTGTATATTTTCTGAATCCACCGGCAATCGTATCATACTGCTCGTGCGTAATGGCAAATTCACCATACCATATATATTCATATTGGAGTGTTAAGGTGGCAAATTCATTTTTTAGCGGGAGGTTACGCACTTCGTCAAGGTATTGATCGTTGGTTTTTTGCGGAAGCAATTGTACCAGCCTTTTTTCGCCCATGCGTTGTAAAATGTAAAGGTAATGATAGCGTACGGCAAGCCTAAAGTTTCCTGCTGCCGCCGCTTGTTGTGCCAATGCAATGGGTGATGCTTTTATGCTTTCTTCAGGTGCTTCATTTGCATCATCCGGCAGCAACGATTTGTTGCGGCTAAACAGATTATTGGATCCTGCGAGCAACCGGAACAGAATAAAAATAACAGCGCCAATAGCAAGGATCCAAAACAGGGTACGCAAAGGTGAAAAATTAAACATACTGCTGTTGCCGGAGTCATTTTCTTCCATAGGCGTAAGCGAGAGTTGCCGCAACTGACTATCGAGTGTGGACATATAGCCAAAAGCCTTTTGTTTGCGCAAGGCAGGGAGGCTGTCCGCAGACCAATCGGCTACATAAGGCTTGCGTAGTTCGCTATCATTTTTTTCTTCGTCTTCTTCCAACAGGGTTTCATCTGTTTCAATGATTTCTTCAACAGGCGCCATTATTTCCACGGTATCCGTTACCTGCGCCTTCAGCCATTGGCAGCAAAAAAAAAGCGCTATGAAAAAAAATATTTTACGCATTACAGAATGTCAGCTTTTTGCAGATGATGCATATGGGTATCGGGTAGGGCAGTAATTTGTTTGCGGGCTACATAGCGCGGATACCATACAAAATAAAAAAGCATAATACTGAGCGATACCACGAGAATCATAATGCCTGCCCACATGGGTAAACCCGCAGCGGCATGACCTTTACTAAAAGTATTACTCATCAGGTAGGTTACATAACTTTCGAGTAGGGCGGCGGCAATAAAAAAGGGAACCATGGAAAGAATAATTTTTACAGCATCCTTTACACCCCTTTTAAAAGATACTTTACGGCTATAGGTACCGGGAAACAACAGTGACGAACCCATCACCAATCCTGCGCAGGCGCTGATGATGATGGATGCAATTTCAAGCGTTCCATGAATCCAAATAACCATGATGGATTGCATGCCGAGTCCTTTGGCAAAAAACATATACTCAAAGGCGCCAACCATAATGCCGTTGTAAAACAAAATCCATAAGGTACCAATTCCGAAAAAAATACCAAATACAAATGCCTGGAAAGCCACCCTGATATTATTGGTGGCAATGCGGATAAACATACTGAAACGGTCATCATCGCGGTACACGCCAAATGGGTCGCCCTTTTCAATATTTTCTTCGGTCATGCTCACATAGTCTTCACCCAAAATGCCTTTTACAAAGCTGTCGTCCTTTGCCGATGAAAATGCCCCCATGGCAAAGCAGGCGGCAAAAAATAAAAAGGTAGTTAGTAACACCCAACGGTGACGGTACAAAACAAGCGGCAATTCGGTGGTCCAGAAGGTTAACAATCGGCCGTATTTCTCCTTTTTATTCCGGTAAATTTTCTGGTAAATCGATGCGGCGATATTGTTGATCCAGCGGGTAACCTTGCTTTGCGGGTAAAAAGTACGGCTATAGGCAAGGTCATCAAGCAAGGTGATAAACCGCTCCGCCTGTTCGTCGGCATCATTCGCGGGCACCTGCTGATAATGTTGCCATTTTTCTGCATTCCTTTTTATAAAGAGGGCTTCGCGCATGAATTAAAATAGATTTCGGGTTCAAAATAAAGCAATTGTGGGGAATTGAGGGTGTTCAGGTTTTTTTTATAGATTTGTTTATGAATATTTTGCATTGGCTGCCGCTCATTCAGCTAAACTACCAAAAGCCGACAGGCTTGGAAAGAACAGTTTCCAAGGTTATTGTATAGTTAATTCATTTGTTTAATAGGCACCCAATTGTCCGTTTCCCAATAGTGCGAAAAATGCTGGTGATAACATAATGCATTGGCGACTCCGAGGGAACACAAGCATTGGCCAAAGAATAATCTAATTACTCAACAGCCCCGTTCCTTAGGCGTGGAGTAGATAGGTCAGAGAAGGTATCTAAAACCAAGCTCTCTATTAAATAAGCATCAGCTCCGTTTAAAATATCATAGGATTCTGAAAATGTTAAAGCATCGGCTATATAACTAGCTTCATACTTATCCAGTTGCCCCTTATTTATAATGTCAAGCAATTGCTTAATATCAATAAATGACAAATCAATATCCTCTTCGAGAAGTATCGGTATAGTAACTCCTTTTTTTCTTAATAACTCTTTATAGTTAGCCACTTCTTCTTTTATTTCAGCTTTAAACTGACTAATACTAATTTCAGAACTTGACACTTTCATTAATGAACTTAGTAACATTTGTTTCTATTTATTTGGTAGAGGTTTATTTTTAATATTTTGAATCTTATTTCCTCTGTCATAGGAAGTTTTTATGTTTCTTATAGTGTTACCATTTGCATCTTTAACTCGTTCAAAAACAGCCCTTGATTGTCCAGGTCCAATACCAGGCCTAACTTCTGTAGTTTTAGAAAATTTATCACCAATTTTTGTTTTTTCTATTGACTTTTCGACTTTGCTGAGTTTTACACCTCTTTTTTGGATTATTTCTTTCCCGGTTTTGCCTGCTTGATTTACAATATTTGTTTGGACTAACTTTTTTATTGTAGGTTCTAATGTTTTGGCAACAACTTTTCCCGCAAACGCTGATGTCCCAGATGTTAATGCGCCAAGAGCTGCAGATTTTAGAATTGAGCCACCATTAACATCCGTGAGTGATTTACTTATAGATTTTCCATCGGCTAAATTTGAAACGACTTGAGAACCGTAATCAACCGCTGCCCCTGCTAAACCACCAACGACCCAATTTCAAACTTCACCATCTGGGTCATTATTAGAAATGGGATTATCTAAACCATATTGATAAGGCACCCAACTTTCCTGACCACTCTCATCTGGTTTGGGGTCAACCTGCATGAACCTACCTAATTGTGGGTCATAATATCTGGCATCAACGTCATACCAATTTAAACCGCTACCATCACTAAACTCTTCGCTCTGTAATTCACTGCCTTCATTAAATTTTTTCTTGTTAATTAAGGTACCCGCCGCCTTACTGCTTATCCCTGCCATTGTTAACCCGAACGGATAATAATGTAATGGATACTCAAAGAACTTTTTGCAAGGGCTAAATTAGGGGATGTAGTTTATTTATTCGTAGGAAGATTTCGACTTCGCAGTGGTTTTGGAGCCGTTGGTGAAAAATACACAACGGCGGCGGGTTGGAAGTGGATTACGTCTAAGGACAACACCAACGCGGGTAAAAAATTAGTTGGACGCTCATTTAGGGAAACTTGAACAGCGGGTCCGTATCGTAATTCATTACTTTTTCAAACCTTTTTCAAAAATAATTTTATCCAATTGTATCTTTTTTCTATTTTCTAATTCATAAACTGTATCGATTACAAAAAATGGAAATAAATAACTATTCCCATATAACTTATATATTTCCCAATCAAACGCAGCGGATGGGACTGCTACTCTTGAATTGTCAAAAAATGGTTTGTAATACGCATTTGTATCAGCCAATAATTGTAATGATGTATCAGATAATCTTTTCCATGAACCAGTTATCAAAAATCCAAAAGGTTGTAGCTCCTTACTGGAATTAGCAATTTCAAATTTTTGCCCACTTTTACTCAGAGTAAGTTTTAGATGAAGGTAATGCCTGCTTTCAAAATGATATACTTTTGTACCGGAACATGCAGAAGCCAATAATATAAAAATAATTACATATATCCTCATTTGATATTATTTAATTGTTGTTCCAACCTAGCGAGTTAATAAATTGCTTAGGATATATATAATCCACACCAAATATAGTGGCATCGGCAAAAGCATTAATACTGTTTGCATTGATAAGTCCAATATCTTTTATGGTTACCGTTCTATATTTTAGTGTTGCACTAAAATTTGAAACATGGGTAGGATTGGTAGGATCATAGTTCCAATAAGAAACAGCTGTTAAACTGCCTGACCATGAATATTGTGCACGGTAAGCACTAATTTCATCCTGAACTCCATACAGGCTTCCGCCAATCCAGGTGCCACCTGAGTTTTGTGAAAAATTAGTTTCACCTCTTGCGACCTGCCCACCATGTCTAGTTTCGTGAAGTATGCTTCCCATATTGCCCTCGGTGAACATTGTTACAACCTGATGCCCTTGTTTATTAGTTCCTGTTGGTTGAGTTACTGGGCCACCTACATTCAATGCTTTGTGTTCAGAACTTCCAGTTTTCTTATATTGATAATGTGTTCCACGATCAGCTGACATATCTCTTACATCTTGCGCAGATTTGTCAAGTTCCATTGACCTTTGAGTTAAATCAGCAACTTTATTTGGGGATTTATTTTTTTCATACAGTCGTACAGCCTTATTAAATAGTTTTTCTGACTTTTTTTCTACTTTCCGCTCTATTCTAGCTGCTCGTTTCTCATCCTTCCCTTCAAAATATCTTCCATCAATTTCAATATTATTTATCGGATTGTTTTTAACAAACGCATAGGGTGAAACATCATTATACATATCAGCTAAGGGGTCAATTGCGTGCCATCTTCCTATTTGATTGTCATACATCCTTGCTCCGAAGTCAGTCCATTCTAAACCGCTTCCATCACTAAATTCTTTTGATTGCAGTTCTTTACCTTTAAACTTTCTTCTATTCTCCAATTTCCCCGCTGCTTTGGAACTTATCCCCGCCATTATTAGTCCGAACGGATAATAATGTGGTGATACTCAAAGAACTTTTTGCAGGGCTAAATTAGGGAGAATGATTAAATGTAAATTCTGGTGATGTTGACCCACCATTCCGGGATGTTGACCCACCCCTTCATTGGCTGGTAAGTACAAGAGCTTTTTTCTTTGATAAAGATAGGTTACGTTAGTTATCTGGTTTCATTTTTTTTCTTCTCATAGAT
>JBGSLS010000074.1:0-16957 GCA_041740575.1 Chitinophagaceae bacterium
TAAAAGCTATGGATAAGATACTTCAATCAACAACAGAACTAATAAGACCAAACAGAACTAATCCAAGAAAGAAAACACAGAAAAAACCACCATCAATGAACTATAAACAGTTGTAAAACCTTAAGTAAACGACATTGATACATGATTATGGATTAACACATACAGAACTGTCGCAACTTACCGGAAAACACAGAACCAATATATCCAAAATGGTAGGTAATGCAAGGATGATGGATAATCAAATGCTTTCCATTTGCTGGAATATATTATTGAAAGTAAGAAGTGTGCCGGTACCGGCCAATATGGATAGCGGTATAGCAATGCTTGCCAAGCCACCCGATTGGCTTGAACAGGAAAAACTGAAACAAACCATCTGGCAACAAAAGCTTACCCGGCTATTGTGCAGACTGGAAAAAATGCAGAAGCAGGCAGGTTTTTGGGCAGTGCTGTGTCAATGTCAGCAGGAGTTGGTCTGTACACCTGAATGGCTGAAACGGCACCAGGAAGAGAAGCAGGCATTGTTGCAAAAATGCTGGGAACATGAGTACTTACCCTTGTTATTAAAGTTACGTCAATGCGATGCCCGTATAGCCGCATGGGAAGAAGCGCTTCGGCTGAATACTATTTAAAAGTTTTCGCATGAAGGGTATTGCATAACGCCTTTCATCATATTATTTGTTTTCTTTTTTTTAACCATTAAACCTTTACGTATGGCTTACAACGTAGAACAGTTGACCACTGCGGCCGAGTGTGATCAACTTATCAGCACGGCCAATGACACCAAGAGCGATTTTCAATTCGCACAAACCAATCTCACCAAACGGAACAATGACCGGCTCCGTTCATCAGCAAAGCTAACCGCAACGTTGGCAACCGTGAGTGCGCAGATTACTGCATTTACTGCAGCAAGAGATGCAATGCCCGACGGGCCTGATAAGGACGCGATGAATTCCAGGCTCCGCCGTTTGAATGACCGTATGGAGAACCTGGAAGAAAGCAGGAACAAAGCCGGTGCCGTTGCGTTGCTCGACAACGAAATGGAGCGCAGTATGATTGATGCGCAAATTATTGTGATTGATGATTTTCTTGTAGCCGTAACTACTCGGAAAGACGCAATCGTAGCTGCGGGTTAAGAAAGGATTTTATATTCTTTCGCAACCGCCCCGGCGCCCTTTTGGGCGCCGGTTTTTTTTTGTATGCGATGCCTGCAAGCTTATCCCCTCCTTTGGAGGGGTGCCTGCGCCAACTGATATCGGTCGCGCAAGTACATGAATATGAATGGCGCAGGCGGGGTGGGCAGACTACAGCAAAAATAGCGAACAGGAAAAGGAACCATATTTATAGATGATGCACATTTGATAGATTAATATACAGTTGAAATTAAATTCATATATATATTAGGATGTTTATATACTGATTAAACACAGCATAAATTGTATGCATGTATTATGCATCATGTTATAGCAACCAAAAAGACGCTCCGGAGAGCGTCTTTCGAGGGTTAGGGTTTTGGTTGTTTTGGGGGTTAAGGACAGGCATGCAACATTGGAAACCAACCCGCTGTTGATGCCTGAAATATTTTATCCTTGCTGCGATCCTTTATTTTCATCTTCCAATTGGTACCGACCGGTTACAAAAACGGTAACCAATGCGATCAGATCAACGGTACCGATAATGGTACCAAAAATGCCAAAGCCCATGGTAATCAGGATAAAGGAAGCAACAAGAAAACTGAGTGCTACAACAAGACCATACACTTGTCCACGGCGTGATTGAAGCTGTTGCTCGGGTATCAACCTGTTTTCAAGATCCATCCGGTGTCTGCATTGCCGCTGCACTTCCGTTAGTATCCTTTCAGCGCCATTGGGTATTGCTTCATTGTAGGCCTTTAGTAAACCTGGCGGTGGCAATGGGCCCTGCCAAAGGCAAAGGCAGGCCATGCCGGTTAATACTGCTCTTACGGCGTTTTGTTGTGTTTCGGGCAGGTCCTTCAGTAACAGGTCAATTTCTTCGGGTAAATTAAAATCAGTTGGAGGCAATGATACCATACCGCTGGGATTGGCGTTGTTGGGTTCCATAAATTGGGGTTTTGTAAAGGGAAAAAATTAATCAACATCAGGCAGCCTGGGCAGTTTGCCTGGCTTTAATTGCCTGGTAAGCTTTTTGCCAATCATCTTTTTTCATTAACCCTGTGCATGATCTATTGTTTTTCCATTGGTGGTAATTAATTGGCCTGCCCCAAAAGTTGAAAATGGATAAAAGCGTTTTAATAAAACCTGCTTTCAGGCAGCGTTGTATGCTGCCAATTTGTTTAATAAGTTTTTGCATAGCTAAATGGTTTTGTGGTATAAAGCTAATATGTGAAATAGCGGAATGCAATAGTTAGCGCTAATTTTTGCAAATTTTAAACAATTGGAATGTGTTTATCAAATGTGACTTAATTTGTTCAAAATTAGTACACACTCATGCCACGGTGCGTGCCTTCAGGCACCGCAACCCACACCCTCGTCTATTTGCTTGTTTGCATGCGCTTTGTGGTGGTAAAGCGCCAGACTAAAGTCCGTCGTTGTTAATCGGTCGCCGCTACTTGGCTTGGTGAACTACAACACAAGCTAATACACAATGTTGTTTGCCATCATGCATTGCATTGTAGTAATTCGCCAGACTAAAGTCCGACGGTGATAATGGGTCGCCGCTATGCGGCTTGGAAAACAACAACAAATACCACAACTTCTAGTTGTTTACCTTCATGGAGCGGCATGTAGTAATCGCCAGACTAAAGTCCGCCGTTTATAATCGGTCGCCGCTATGCGGCTTGGAAAACAACAAGAAATACCACAACTTCTAGTTGTTTACCTTTATGGACCGGCATGTAGTAATCGCCAGACTAAAGTCCGTCGTTGAAAATCGGTCGCCGCTACGCGGCTTGTTCGAAGTGCTCACACACCCACGCCACGGTGCGTGCCTTCACGCACCGCAGCACACACTATGATGTTGTAAATCGCCGGACTTAAGTCCGTCGTTGAAAATCGGTCGCCTCTACGCGGCTTGTTCGAAGTGCTCACACACCCACGCCACGATGCGTGCCTTCACGCACCGCAGCACACACTATGATGTTGAAAATCGCCGGACTGAAGTCCGTCGTTTATAATCGGTCGCCGCTACACGGCTTGGAGAATACTATCACAAACCACTACTCCAATTTGTTTGCCTTCATGCACCGGCATGTAGTAATCGCCAGACTAAAGTCCGTCGTTGAAAATCGGTCGCCACTACGCGGCTTGTTCGAAGTGCTCACACACCCACGCCACGATGCGTGCCTTCACGCACCGCAGCACACACTATGATGTTGTAAATCGCCGGACTGAAGTCCGTCGTTGAAAATCGGTCGCTGCTATGCGTCCTCGAGAAAGTGCTGTCATACCCATGCGAAAGTATCTGTATTCACGCACCGAAACACCAAAATTTATGTAATTGCTAAAAAGATTCAACCGCCCTAAAGCGGTTGAATGGAGCGGGAAGCGCTGTTTCTTATGTGGCTGCTTCCTACGATTTTATGATCAGATGCTCAATGCAGGTCTAAAAATATTAACTTCTGAACGGTTTTGAAATGTCAAAGAAGTAAATTATTTTTATACTGTTATGATGTTAAGGGTAAAAGCCCCGCGGTAATTATCGTGGGGCTTTTAATAATGCCAAATAGAATATCCAATGTGTTACAATCTCTCTTATATGGAACGGCGGCAGGAAAGATATGCTGAGCGCTATAAAGACGTTTTGCCCGAACCCATTTTTAGTTCCATAACGCAAGGTATACTACCATTTTATTATTTTGTGAGTGGGTTTTCGCACCCGCTATTGCCCATTGTTAAGCAGGATGGCATTTTTCTATTTGAATGGGGAATGATTCCGGGATGGGTTAAAGATATAGATACTGCAAAAGATATGCAGGGTAAAACATTGAACGCAGTCGGGGAAACGGTGTTCGAGAAACCCTCCTTCAGAAAAAGCATTGGCTCGAAAAGATGCCTGCTTGGGATTTCCGGTTTTTTTGAATGGAGGGACGTGAACAAGGTAAAGTACCCGCATTTTATTCACCTGAAAAGTGTTGACATATTTTCATTGGGTTGCATTTATGAATGCTGGGTGGATCGGAGTACCGGTGAAACCCGTAATACTTTTTCCATTGTAACCACTGCTGCAAACCCCCTGATGGAAAAAATACATAACTTCAAAAAAAGGATGCCGCTCATCATCTCAAAGGAAAATGAGAAAAAATGGATTGACCCGGATTTGACAGCTGAAGAAGTCAATTCATTAATAAAGCCATACCCAGAAACAGATATGACGGCGTACACTGTTTCGAAATTAGCAAATGGGTCAAAAAATGATCGGAATGTGCCGGAGATATTAAATGAGGTAGATTATCCGGAACTAGCAATATTTCAATAAATGATCCTGTATTCCTTTATCAGGATAATCTCTTATAAGTGTAAACTTTTTTAGGACTAGATAATAGATATTACCCCATTACCTTTGAAGCCAGATCAGTTTTTCTGACCTATCAACACCTGCTTCCACACCTTTCCGAAACCGTTCCAATTTCATTTAATTATGAAGGCATTACTCCGCATTTCAATTTCCTGCATTATTATGCTGATTGCCTTGATTGCGATTAATAGCCAACTGCTCAATACCAGCAAGGTAAAGAGACAAGAAAATAAAGGACAAATACCAACCACCCAACAGGAGGTTACGCTTGCAACAGGTCTTCGGTTTACGGAAAACCGGGGTCAGGTTGCTGACATTAATGGCAAGCCCCGCCCCGACATTTTGTTTACAGCTCAAAGCCAGGGGGTAAAGCTCTTTGTAACTGCCACGGGGCTGCATTACCAGTTTACCCGCCTGCATTATAAGGAAAAGACGGAAGGAAAGGAAAAGGGTATGCCGCGTATGGAAAGAAATAACCAACCAGAAGTGGATATAAACGAGACATATAGGTTGGATGTGCAGTTAAATGGCAGTAATCCCCGGCCATTGGTTCAGGTAATGGATGCCGGCCCGGATACTGAAAATTTTTTCCGTGCAAATTGCCCCGATGGCATAACGGGCGTGCGCAATTATGGAAAAATTGTTTTAATGGAAGTTTACCCCGGCATTGACTGGGTGCTATATACTAAGGATGGTAAACTGGAACACGATTTTATTGTAAGGCCTGGGGCTCAGCTTAGTGATATACAAGTAAATTATACTGGCGCCGAAACCATGAAGTTGGCTAAAAATGGCTCCTTGCAAATAAACACCCCCCTTGGCAGCATAACCGAAAAAGCACCCTATAGTTATGAGGAAGGTGGAAGTGAACTTAAAAGCAGCTATGTATTAAAAGGCAATAAGCTGGGTTTTGATGTTCAAAACCCCAAACCAGGTGCCACACTTATCATTGACCCTGGTGTGGAATGGGCTACCTATTACGGGGGTTCGGCAGCAGACCGTGCTCAACTTGTTACTACTGATGCGCAAGGTAATATTTACATGTGTGGTGGTACCAGTTCCAGCAACGGAATTGCATTGAGCGGCCATCAGAATAACATTAGCAATAAGGGCGATGCATTCCTTGTGAAATTTAACGACATGGGCGAAAGGCAATGGGCTACTTATTATGGAGATATAGAATATGATTTTGGGTCTTCCGTTTCTGTTGATGCCGTAGGTAATATTTACCTGGCCGGATCAACTCAATCCACTTTGGGCATGGCAGCCGGTGGGCATCAAAATACATACGGTGGAGGTACCAGAGATGCATACCACGTAAAGTTCAACACCAATGGCCTTCGGCAATGGGCCACTTACTATGGTGGCAATAATGTTGATGAAGGAACATCCGTTGCTAATGATGGCTCAGGCAATGTTTACCTGACTGGAAGAACACAATCGACGGCGGGCATTGCCGCAGGCGGGTATCAAAATACCGGGGGCAACACAGATGATGCATTCCTCGTAAAATTCAACACCAACGGCGTTCGGCAATGGGCCACCTATTATGGAGGTGGTATAAATGAAAGTGGGTTTGCAGTAGCCGCCGATGCCGTGGGCAATGTTTACGTGGCTGGTTATACATCATCTTACACGGGCATTGCTGCCGGGGGGCATCAAAATACATATGGTGGCTCGGCAGATGCATACCTCGTAAAATTCAATACCGATGGAGTTCGGCAGTGGGCTACTTATTATGGAGGTGTAGAATCTGATTTTGCAAATGCCCTTGCCATTGATGCTTCGGGCAATATTTACATGGCTGGCAATACCTACTCAACGGCGAATATTGCTATAGGCGGGTATAAAAATACGTATGGTGGAGGCGAAGATGCATTCCTTGTAAAATTCAATACGAATGGTAATCGGCTTTGGGGCACATATTACGGAGGTAGTGGATATGATGAGGCCTTTTCCATAGCTGGCGATGTTTCCGGAAATGTTTACCTGGCTGGTCATACAGAGTCAACCACAGGCATTTCTGCCAGCGGACATCAAAATACTTTAGCTGGTTCTATGGATGCATTTGTCGCAAAATTCAATACCCATGGAGACCGGCAATGGGGAACTTATTATGGCGGTGCTAAATCGGATTATGGCTACTCAATAGCTACAGATAATTCCCGCCATGTTTACCTTGCGGGATATTCACAATCAACAACCGGCATTGCCCGGGGAGGTCATCAAAATAATTTTGCGGGGTCAAGCGATGCATACCTGGTGAAATTTATTGGGGAGGATACATGTGCCACAACTACCACCTGGTACAAGGATGCCGACAACGATGGCTACAGTAACGGAACCACACAGGTGGGTTGTTTCAGGCCGGTCGGCTATAAAGAAGCTTCCGAACTCAAGGCGCTGAGTGGCGATTGCAATGATGATAATAAGGCCGTCAACCAGGCAGCTACTGAAAAATGCGATGGCATAGACAATAATTGCGACGGGCAAACCGATGAGGGCTTGCTTACTTCCTGGTATAAGGATAAGGATAACGATAACTTTAGTGATGATCATTTGTATGTGCTGCGGTTATGTGCCCGCCCAGCGGGTTATAAAAAAGTTGATGAACTAATAGATACCAGAATTGATTGTAATGATCAGAATGCAGCCATATATCCCGGGGCAACTGAAATATGCGATGGCGTGGATAACAATTGCAATGGCCAAACCGACGAAGGCGTGTTGACTACTTGGTATAAAGATTACGACAATGATGGATATAGTGATGGAACTACACAAGCCAAATGCGGGAGGCCTGCAGGGTATAAACTCAGCACTGAGTTAAGTGGCCTCAACGGCGACTGCAATGAAAACAATGCCTCCATTTCCCCCGGCGCAACCGAGGTTTGCGATGGTGTGGATAATAACTGCAACGGGCAAACTGACGATGGAGTGTTAACCACCTGGTATCAGGATATTGATAACGACGGCTATAGCAACGGAACCACGAAGGTAGCATGCAATCGTCCATCCGGTTACAAATCTGCTTTGGAACTTGTGGACACCACAGGCGATTGCAGAGATTATAATCTCAACATTCATCCGGGGGCAACAGAACTGTGTGGCAATAACATTGATGAGAACTGCAACGGGCAGCAAAATGAAGATTGTGCCCCTGTTTGGTACCTTGATAACGATAAAGACGGCTACGGTAATTCCGGCATTCGGGTATTTCAGATGGGTCAACCGGAAGGGTATGTGGCCAATAACTTCGACTGCAATGACATGGATTCAACGATCTACCCTGGCGCTGTCGAACTGCCGGATGGAAAGGATAATAACTGCGACTGGCAGGCTGATGAAGATGTAAATGCACAAACAACCAGGTATGTATCTGTGGACGGAACCGGCAACGGAACAAGTTGGCAAAATGCCTCCGGCGATTTGCAAGCTATGATCAACGCGTCCTCTGCTGATAAGGGCGACAGGATTTTAGTAGCCGCAGGTATTTATGCGCCAAACAGGCGGGGAGATAATCCGGAAGCTATTTCTCCGCTCGATAGAGACAATGCTTTTATTTTAAAATCGGGGGTTCAGATATTGGGTGGTTTTTCGGCTAATGGCTCCGGTCGCGATTGGGTGAATACCCCATCGGTGTTAACCGGCAGCATGACTACCGACTCCATCAGTTTTGTGCAGGCTTACCATGTGGTAGTAGCTATAAACACAGATAGCCTTGCAGTGCTCGATGGCTTTACCATAAAGGATGGAAAAGCCGATGGTACCGGCAATTTACTTATCAATGGCATACAGGTTAACCGTGGCAGAGGGGGTGGGCTGAATATGGCATCATCACACTTGCATCTCCGTAACAATACGCTACAAAACAATTCGGCAAAATCGGGCGGGGGCATATCTATGGAAAAATCTTCGCCCCGCATTACACACACCACCCTCCACACCAACAGCAGTACCACCGTGGGGGGCGGCGGGCTCTTCGTGGTAAACCGTTCCCATCCCAAACTATCCGATGTTAGCATTTACAGCAATACAGCTCCTTCAGGTAACGGCGGTGGCATGTATATCGCCGATACTTCTTCACCCGAATTGATGCGGGTAACCATCAACAGCAATACGGCCAACATCAATGTTAACGGCTACGGGGGCGGTATCTATTGCGGCAATTATTCCAATCCCCTGCTTACCAATGTGCAGATAAGTGGCAATCAGGCGCGCTTTGGGGGCGGCTTTACCAATGCCGGCCACTGCCTGCCTGTACTCACCAATACCCTTATTACAGGAAACTATACTTTATGGCACGGAGGAGGTATTTTAAATTGGTATGCCTCTATCATTCTTACCAATGTTACCATTGCAGGCAACAGGTGTGCAAATGGGTTTGGCGGTGGAATACTCAATGAAATTGCAGCTACAGATAGTGTTATTATCAATAACAGTGTAATTTATTATAATTATTTTGGCGAAGTGTTCAACAGGTTCAGCAATGGGGATTTCACATCAAGTGCGCCCAATATGCACGTAAGGCACAGCATGATACAAGCCCGCACCTGGAATGGTGCCAATGGGAACATCGACGCTCCCTATGCTTCTTCTACACCGGGTTTTATAGAATCTGGCTTCAACCTTAATCAGAAGGCTCCATTCACTTCCGGTAATTTTAGTCTGCATCCCTATAGCGTTTTGCGCGATAAGGCCGATACTGCGCTGTTTAATACGGGTCGTTCACCGGATTTATCGCACATAAAAACTGATTTGGCAGGCAACAAGCGACGTTGGGGTGGTTTGGATATTGGTGCCTACGAGTATTACAATACCTTTAGCGGCAACGACACCAGCATATGCGCCGGTTCCAATGCCCAATTTTTTGCGGGTCATCCTTCCGATACTTTCAATATTACCTACCATTGGCAGCTTGACGTTGGTAACGGATTCGAAAACATCACCGGCGATGTATCGAAATATAATATGAGTATATATGATTTACAAATATTGCAACCACCTGCCGAATGGCAGGGCTATAGATACCGGCTTGCCTACATAAGGCCGGGCAATACTACGTATAGCCCCATATTTACCCTTCGGTTTGGCAGCACATGGATAGGCTATGAAAATAGCGATTGGGAAAACCCGGGCAACTGGAGTTGCGATGCGCTGCCCAACGAAAATGTGGATGTGATCATTTCCGGCGGAACCATAACAGTAAGTACTGAGGTATATTGCAGAAGTTTAACGCTGACAAACGGTGCTACAATTACAGTAAAACCCGACGGACATATTCATGTGGTCCATTAATGAATCCTGCATGTAAATCCATATTCTTTCTATACTATTTTCGTTCAATTGGTGATACGGTACTGTAGCAGGGTAGGTGAGGGGTACGTGGGTCACCCAGACGAACGGATAATAGTTTGAAATGGAAGGTTGGTTCTGCGTTCCTCCCAGAAAGGAAGGATGTATGTTATGTGGTCTTTCTGATGGCAAAAAGTTTTTTTATTTCTGTTTAAATGCCAATTAACGTAAACTGCCTGGCTTGCCGCTGCATTCATAGTTCATCCCGCCCGGACAATCCTTCTGCCCATAAAAATGCCACTCAAAACCTTGCCACAAAATATTTATGTGGCAAAAAATTTGGTGGCAAAAAATTATGTGACAGAAGTTTTGGTGGCGTTTAAATAGTGGTAAGAAAGTTCAGGATAACACCGAAAAACACACTCAAATACTTCATTCATTCATTTTTGCCGCTAAAATCATCGTCTTTCACCATCAAAAAAGTTTATTTGGCTATTAGTTTACCAATAGCTTAACTTTGTATTTGTTAACCAATAGCTTAACTTTGAAAAGATTATGTAACCTTTTTGCAACTTCAGCCGATGGGAAAAAAGCCATCTATATTGATAAACTAAACGGAGATTCCATTATTTCCTATGTTAATCAATCGCCCAGGCATTACAAAAAGTGGCGGCATATCGTTCAATTAATTTTGGAAGGACACAAAAACAGCGAATTGTACGATAAGGAAAATATAAACGAAAAGTGCAAGGATATTACAGCTATGAAGTTTTTTAAGGGGCAGGAGAACGACAGAATTTATTGTAAAGAGCAAAAAATGGAAGGCGTTTTTATAATTGTAACGGCAGAAGTTTACGAAAAGAAAAAATCACAGAAACTTACAAAAAAGGAAATTGCAATCATAGAAAAAATCGCAGCATATGAATACGAAATTGAATAATATCGAAGTAAATCCAGCTTTTGAAGACCTTTTTTCGTTCAAAAGTAAAGAAGACAAAATAGAACATGATGCACAAATGATTTCTTACCGGATATTGAGTGAACTGGAAAGAATTTGCGATCAAAGAAGTATATCCCGTAAAGCATTGGCAGATATGGTAGGTACTTCCAAAAGCTATATAACCCAATTGTTCAATGGCTCTAAAAGTATTAACACCACTATGATGGCCCGGTTTGAGAATGCTTTAGACGCCCGGTTTGAAGTATCATGTAAATTAATGAATGATGATTATGGTAAATCCATTGGTAGTCAATATAATAAGGTAGGATTCGCCAGTGGAAAACTGCGAATGGGATGGTCAATGTTTACAAAACATCCAGAAAATGATGAAGTAATACTTAGCCATTTAGAGACAGAAAATGCAGAAAAACAAGTAGCATAATGAAAGCAAAAGCATCACCACTACAAATTATTGACTTCGCTTTACTGAATCTTGAATTTAATTTCATACAACCAGAAAGTGAAGAACAGACTAACTTCCAGGGATATTTTGACCAATATCCCCTTGATATTGATTTTTCAATACAGGGCAATGATGTCATTCAGGTTTTTATAAAAGCAAATATTAACCGCAGCGATCATAAATTGCCAGGCTATAGTATAATGGCTGAAGCAGCCTGTGTGTTTGAATTTAATAAGGAGATTGAAATTACTGAAGAAATCAGAAACAGTATTGGGGGTTTTTCTACAATTTATATAGCACTCAACACTCTTAGAGGTTTCATAAGTCAAACAACAGCTATTGCACCTGCAGGAAGATACATTTTGCCCTCTATAGACTTGAATGATTTGATACAACAGAAAAAGGCTGAAATTTTAGAAAAAAAGCCTTCCAGGAAAAAAAAGCAAATTACGACCGAGAACAAATCCCTAAAATAAATAATGATATCAATGTGTGGAAAAGTTATCCCTTAAAAAGTTAGTATCAAACACTAAAGGTTTTGTCAAAAAAATAAATAATTGTAGATTTGTCATCAAATTGTCATAAAATGTAATGGTTATAGAAATTTTAAAAGGTTTAAAATAAAAAGGGGAAAGCCCCGGGCGGCAACCCAAGGCTTTCCGGAAAAGTGTTTAAAAGCAAAACTTTTCCCTTGTTGTAGTTCGTGACGCAAAAGTAGGGGTTCCCATTTACAATGGCCTACCTGCTTTATTTCATCTTTTCGGCAATTACTCGCCGGCAACATCCTTTTTATTTGCTTTTCGGCTACAAGGCCTGCTAATCCGTAAGTTAATTGCGGGCCGCTATTTTATTCACTCATAAAAAATTAAACATGAGTAAAAAAAATCAGCATGTGGTCCCGCATGGTAAAGAATGGGCAGTAAAAGGAGCGGGTAATTCCAAAGCAACCGTAGTTACCTCAACACAACAGGAATCCATTGAAAGGGCAAGAGAAATTGCCCAAAACAATCATTCTGAATTATTTATTCACAACCGTCAGGGTCAGATCAGGGAGCGGAATACCTATGGCCAGGACCCAAACCCGCCGAAAGGCTAAAAGGAGGTGTATTATGAAATTTGAAGGAGCATTGATTAAAGAGCAAGGAATAACTTTTGCGATTGTGGTTGTAAAGCCAAGTATTGTGCAAAATAGAATTCAAGCTTTGGAAGCGCAAAATGGATTTAGTACTGTTTTTCCTGGAGTGCCAATTGTTTTAATGGCCCAAAATAGTAAAGGCGTGCCAACCTATTACGGAAGAAAAGATATAGTACAATTTTTAGCCACTATATCTATATCTCGAATACCATGGAAGGAGTATAATTATAATTAAACGTTTAATAGCCCAACCCGCCGGGCCTGATGTGGCGTATTATTAACATTTAAATGAAGCATATGATTAAAAAATTTACTCCATTTATGCTGACTGACCAGATAAGGATTTGCAATGCTCAAAACACCTGCATAGAAGCCCGGGGTGAAAATGCAAGGATAATTGTATTGGGTATTTTCTTAGCGCTATTGGCAATTGCGGCCAGTTATTCTTGTCAAAAATAGGTCAGTTCGAAAAAATCAATCGAAAGGGCATACAGTAAGGTTACTATCTAACGATACTAATCTTGCTGTATTTATTTTTGTTGAAATCAAAAAGTTAATACTTATGCTGAAAGCGATATAAGTAAAACATGCCTGGTAAAAGTGAATAAATCCTGAACAAATAACAGTAGTGTAAACAATTATGAATATTGAAAGGAATATTGATGATCTACAGAAATTAGTATCAAAATATGATACTGAAAGTTTTGCCGGTTTTTTTGCATATTTTATTAAACATAGACCAGATCCCTTTGCTGAAATTGACTTAAATAAATTTGAATCGAAACTCAGGGATTTTCTCTATTTAATAGGATTAAATGCATTCTCAGAGAAAAAAGGGAATGAGAAATTTGATCATTCGAATGGAGAATTGGGGATAATTTCAGAAAAGCTAAATGAAATTAAAGGTTTTAATCGTATTAAGACTTATACGGATTATACGAAGGAATCTGTCATTCAGGAGATGGCATTCAGGAACCATTTTGACAATGGAGTGCTGAGTTATGTTGAGCAAGATTTAGAAAGGATAAGGACTGTGTTTACACCATTTGAAGATAGGATTATTGATGAATTTGGCCTTAATATTGAATTCCTGATTAATATTTGTAAAGAAATAGAACTTATTACAATTATTAGATATAAGCAAGTAGAAAAGTTTTCGCATACACGGGAATTTACTGATTTTATGGAGAGAATTCAGGTGAGAAAAATGAATTTTTTAGAATCAGTTGATTTACTACCTGAAACCTTCCAAAATGCTTTTCACTCTTTTGATGGCAAAACTTATGCTCATTTAATGTTTACTGCTGATGATTTATATCACAGGTTAGAAAAAGAAAAGGTGGATAAGTTTCTTCAATTATTTTCGTGTAAACCATCACCTGATCCAAAAGTGCGATATTATGCTTCTGAGAGTCCTTTTGAATTAACTCCCATACTAAAAATGGCGGAAAATGTTTTTTTTAACTTATGTGGAAAGCAAATTCCAATTTCAATTTATAAACGAGTATATAATCATTTATTTAAAGCATCAAGCACCAATGATAAATTGCGAAAGCATAGAGATAAAGTGATTGAAAGGAAAGTAGTTGAAGTATTTAAAAACTTTTTTACTTCAAGAGAAAATTTTTTTTATGAGAATTATTTTGTTGATAATGGATTTGAACAGGACCTTTTGATTATTAATAAAGGAACTGCTATTATTATTGAAATTAAGGCATCAAAATTAAGGGAGCCTTTCCGTGATTTGGAGAAAGCTATCACAAGACTTAGAGATGATTTTAAATCTGCCATTCAATATGGTTTCGAACAGTGCAAGAGAGTTGAAGATTATTTTTGGATGGATAGTCCTTTTGATATTAAAAACGAAAGTGGAAGAATACTTTACACGGTAAGGCCCAGGCGAATACATAGTGTCTATACAATTGTGGTCACTCTTGAAAGATTTGGTAGTTTGCAAACGGATTTAAGCTTAATGCTTCAGAAGGATAATGACATCGATTATCCATAGTCAGTGTATATCGATGACTTAGAAATTTTTTTATTAGCGCTTAAGAATAGTACGAAAAACCCTGTTGGTAATTTTTTAAACTTTCTGAAATGGAGAAGGAATTTGCATGGAAAAATGTATGCAATTGATGAATTGGATGTATGTGCAACTTTTCTCCAGAATCCTTTAGAGTTTAAACGTTATTCGGAAAGCAGCGATACTATATTTACATTTTCTCCTTATGAACAGGGTGACTTTGATAAATTATATTTTGAAGGTAAATTAAGATTTAAAGAACGGGCTTTGCCTGATGAATACTATATGTTTGGGTTGCCTTGATTTTCCAATCTGAGAGATTTTGCCATTTCACCTTATTTGTGGTTCAGGCCTCCAAAAATTTAAAGTGGTAGCATATAAGTATTTAGGGGCAATTGCCACACGAAACCCTGCCACAAAATATTTATGTGGCATCAAATTTGGTGGCCTTCTGGGAAGGAATGTCACTTTTTCTTATGTGATGAAAATTGCGCTAAATTATAACTATTAGCAGGAAGCTATCGCGAATATGGAAGAATGCAACCTAAACTAATTCCCATATTTTTCCAATATTATACTCTGTGCCTGATCAATTAATTGTGCTTTCAATATGTCAGGGTAAGGGAAATCTTTGCGAAATATTAGGCCACCATATGCAGTTTCTTCATCTTGATCATTACCTGTTTCTACTTCCAATTCTACCATTTCAAATTCCTTAAGAAATGCTGTATGCCATTTGCTGAAAAGTTTTTGCCTGCTCATGGCGCTCAACGGGTGTTCGGTATTATCACATGTGAAAACCAATACCCGTTCAGGTAAACTGAAAAATTCCTTAATGAGCAGTTCAAAAAGAGTTTCTGAAATTCTATTATCCTGTTTTTTTTTAACATCCGGATTAGGGTCATACGGATAAAACATAAAATCCCTGACTTCAATATTATAAATACCCAGAAGTGGCGGCAAAAGCTGCATCACATTGCCAAATTTGCAACTGTAGGTGATATGCTGGTAAGTGGTAAAGGAAAATGAATTGGTATCCTTGTGGAAGGAGATATTATACGGTTGCAACTTTAGATGGCTTTGAGCGAACAGGACTATGAGCTGCCTTACCAGTACTTACAACTGCCTTAAAAGCATCTTTTTCTGCTTTCATTGCATGAACTACTTTGGCTGCGGCCGAACCTTTTTTTATGGTAACTTTGATTTTCATTACTTCTTGATAAGATTTGTACTGCAACTTTGTACAAAGTTGCAGTACGTAGCCCATATAAACAAATTTTTTAGAATTACGCTGATATTTTACTGCGGTTGCTTAATTTTACGTAGTAAAATTAAGCAACCGCACCCCATAAACCTGCCTATCAAGAATTCAGATACCAATTTTTCCTATTCCATAGTTCAAATATTCCAACATGTTCGCCAAATTTACAGCTTTAGAAATGTGGGTTATAATTGAAACCTTGTCATTAAATATAATTAGGCAATCATGAATTTTTTCGCGGCATATGAAAAGGTATTGTTTTTTTTACTAAATACTGCCTACTTATTTAATGGCTGATAATTGAGAAAATCACTTCCCCAACCTCTCTATCATCTCCTCCTTATCCTTCAGCATCCGCTCATACAACGCAATCTTCTCATCATATAACTGTACTATTTTTTCGATGGGATTAAATGTAAACGTAGATTGGTAAGCTAAAGAAGTTGAATTGTCATGGCTATGAAATGTTGTACCGATTATATTTATAGCTGCTTCCTCATTAAAGTTTTTGATGGAATCAGCGCTTACTTTCAGCGCCCCCGCAATTTCTTCCAGTATTTCATCTTCCACTTCTTCCTTTTGTTCCAATAACGAAATACGTCGCTGAGTCCATTCGTTACCAAGTAAAGTTGCAAGGCCATCCTGTCTTACGCCCAGTATTTCACGAATCCTTTTAATGTTTCTGCCATGGTGGGGCTTGCTGTGCATAATGGAATCTGTCATAGGAACAAATATATAAAACAATGGGGAAAATTATGCTGGAAGGCGGTATTGTAACATTAAACTGGTAGGGATACCCGGTTGATTAAAAGGAGAAACATTTAGGCATGAACACTTATTCTGCTTGCCATGCGACAAATTGGCAGTGGCATGGAATGTCAGTTATGGCGACCACAAATGAGTGCAGTAAAGATTTACTTAAATAAAAAACCCCGATGGATGCAAGCAGCGCCAAACGGGGAATAACAGTGTAAATGTAGCAATTTATCTGCAAATTTAAATATTTTTGAAGCAATTTTAAATGGGATCCGCCGCATTGATTGCATTGCGTGGTATAGGTTGGTATCCATTATTAGCATCAAAGCAAATCGTTGCTGTTCCCTTAAAAATAAGGTTATTTGTTAACTTCTCCATCACCATAGGTTCATTTGCAAATTCTTCAAACCATAGGCTGAAAAAGCCACAATCTGCAGCCCTCCTAGCTATATCTGTAAATTCTGGTGATGTTGACCCACCATTCCGGGATGTTGACCCACCCCTTCATTGGCTGGTAAGTACAAGAGCTTTTTTCTTTGATAAAGATAGGTTACGTTAGTTATCTGGTTTCATTTTTTTTCTTCTCATAGATT
>JBGSLS010000075.1:0-73980 GCA_041740575.1 Chitinophagaceae bacterium
TATTGACTTTATTTCTGCTGCTGACCTTCTATGGATGGATGGCTTATTATTTAGTTCCATGTATAAAATTTAAATAAGCCAAAAATACAATCACTACCAGGGTACTAACAATACGCGCTATCTCGGGTGTTTACTATTATCTTGCCATTGGTAAAAATCTTCAAGACTTTCAGCAATTCCCCTTACTCCAGTATCACCCGCTCTTTTTTAGGATACTTTACTTCGTATTGCAAAAGCAACGCTGTTTGTTGCTGGGGTTCCAGCCATAGTTCCCACGACACCTTACCGGTTTTTTCATCAAGGATTCCTTTGCTGAGTTCTATGGTGTTTACCGAAATATCACTTACAACCGATAGCGGTACCTGATCGACCAGGGTGACTTTGACGGGTTGCGATTTTTTGTTTCGTACCACTATTTTAAAACCACGTGTATCAACCGTATTACTGCCAATGGTCCTGGTTTTTGAAAACTCCTCAACCTTTTCGCGGCCAAGTACCAGGCTTTTATCCCGGCCAAGTGAAATATCGAGGGTATCCTGTAAAGCTCTTGCATCTAAGATCGTTCTGCCTACATAGGCATCTTCAAAATACAGGTTAGCTTCTCCTTCAAGTAGGTTGTACTTACCCCAATCTGTTATCCTTGCCACCAAAAATGCATCTTTATCCAGTTTAGGAATGGCATAGTATTCATACAAGGCATTCACCTGGTAGGTTTTTAGTTCTACCTGTATTTTGTCGCCATTGGAAGCCAGTGAATAGGGCATCTTAACTTCCATTTCTACCGTGGTTTCATTTTCTACCACCAGGGTAGTTATGGTTTCCGTTTTCTTTTTTTCCTTAAAGTTATCATAGGTATCTGCAGTACCCGTTCGGGCCGATGAATACCCGGTAACCACCACTTCAGAGAGTGCAGTACTACTACTGCTAAGCCTTACATTGATTTCCGGTTTGTTGATGGCCATTTCCATGGTATTCATGCCTACGTATGAAAAAATAAGTTGTGTGGCTTTATTAGGCAAGGTTATGTTGTAGCTTCCCCTGCTATCGGTAGCTGTAGCTATGGTACTACCTTTTACCATAACCGTTACCCCGCTAAGTGGCACCCCGTTTTCATCCGTTACTACTCCCTTTACATTGCCGCTAAGCCCGTAAGCCGATCTTTCTACAATGGTATTGCGGGCATAATTCAGGTTCCAGGGATTGAGTTCGGGCAAAACCCCGCTTTTGTTGGGATCGGCATTGGAAAAGCGCAACTTTACCTGCTTCCAGTCTACCCCGGTATTTTGGTAAACCTCAGCTTTGTAAGTAAGTTCAATGGGCTGTTTGATGGTTTCAACCCTTACATCGTAACGGGGAAACCAGCCTGCATTGGCTACCAGGTAGGTAAGCTGAAATGCCCACGAACTGCTGCATACTCAGCACAAATGATTATTGGGCATTCCATATGACAATTAAAAACAGCAGGCGAGAGCCTGCGCACTAAAAATAAACATATGAGATTGCCCGTTTACAGGGTTATCGGCCTGTACCAGTACATCTACTTCGCTTGCCGGTAAGGCAGGCTGCTTATTAAGTTCGGCAATATGGTTTTGAAAGGCTGCCTGTTCCATTTTTTGCTTTTCAATGGTGTTTAGAATTTTCAATTCTTCTTCTTTTATGCCTCCAATTTCGGCTTCATAAAAATCGATAGCCTGTTTAAGCTGTGCCATGGTAAGTACGGTGGTTTGTCCGCTTAATTTTTTGTTTTCATTCAGCAAGCTCATTTTTTCCTTCAATACTTCAAGCCTTGCCTTTTCGCGCGCCATAAGCGCTTCTATGGCTTCCATCTTTTTACTTAAGCTGTCTATTTTGTCATCCCGTTTTAGTTTTTGGAGATAATTGAGCCGATGGTTTACGCCAAGTATCGTAAAGGCCCCGGTGGCCTTTACCTGCAGGCTTTTTTCATCTAAATAAGGAGAAAGACCTTTCACCTGCAGCAACGATTTACCAGCAGGGATAGCGACAGAACCGCTTTCAAAAACTTGTGCTCCTTTAAAAAAAACAGTTACTTCCTTGATTTCTGTTTTTAACTCCTTTTCTTTAGGCACCTGACCTGCCGCGGGAAAACTACTATAAAGGGCAAAAAATCCAATCAACAAGCCGGCAGCTATATTAGGGCGGTTCATCTGTTATTTTATTTGGTTAATGTATGAAGGTAGCGAATATTTATATTGCGTATTGTTTACCGGCCAACGCCTTGGTTCGTGGCTCACGAACCAAGGCGTTGCAAGGGCGGGTTTAGCTAACCGTTGCCGGGCTGGGTACCTTTATCATTTACTTTTTTTCTTGATAAAAAAAGTAACAAAAAAATCAAGGCAATGCCAAGGCGTTTGCCGCATTACGATTAACAAATTTATTGGGATTGCATCTTCTGTTTAGCTTTAAAAGCGGCAACGCAACCGTGCTGCGTTTCAGGCTTGTTTTCGGGCCAAGGTTTAAATTCATAGGTGCTTTGTTTTTTTTAGGCTTAATTATTTTTCTTTGACCCGAAAACGCCATTCCACTTGCATGGTTGCTAACGCTGTGGCATTGCCGGTGGGCTTCGAAAGAAACGCTGGGTGGGTTCTTTCCACTGCCGGGATTAGCAAATCCCCTCCAACGGAGGGGTGGCTGCGGTATTACTTGCTTAACCGCAAGGGCGGGTTTAGCTAACCGCTGCCGGGGTGGGTACCTTTATCATTTACTTTTTTTCTTGACCCTTCCGTTCGTCAGGGCAGGCGCCAAAAGTAACAAAAAAATTAGGGCAATGCCAAGGCGTTTGCCGCATTGCGTTTGTTAAGTTTATTGGGATTGTATTTGTTGGTGAAGTGGCAACAGCGGCAACGCAACCGTGCGGCGTTGCCGGTGGCTCCGAAGAAATTTTCGGGTTTGCTTTGCAATGAAGTTTTTTTTGATAGGTTTTAGCCGTGTCTCACGATAGTGGACACGGCTTTCGCAATTGCTCCGCAAGCTTTTTTCTTTACTTTTTTTCTTGATAAAAGAAGTAACAAACCTGCTTGCCAACAGGCAGGAAAATCAAGGCAATGCCAATGCGTTTGCCGCATTACTTTTATTAAGATTATTGGGATTGCTTCTTTTGGGAAGTTGCGATAGCGGCAACGCAACCGTGCTGCGTTTCAGGCTTGTTTTCGGGCCAAGGTTTAAATTCATAGGTGCTTTGTTTTTTTTAGGCTTAATTATTTTCCTTTGACCCGAAAACACCATTCCACTTGCACGCTTGCTAACGCTGTGGCATTGCCGGGGGCTCCGAAGGAAATTGCGGGTATGCTTCGCAATAGAAAACCATCCTAAACCATCCTAAACCATCCTAAACTTTTTCGCAGCAATGTCTTGCAAGCTGTTCGGGATTTGTAATCCCGAATGCTTATCGCCGGGTTTTTAACCCGGAATAAGTTTCGTTTATTTTGGTTTGCTAAAGCATATATTCCTATTAACGCATGGTAATCATGTATAGCGGTTTGGAAATCCGCTGATAGGTTTTCGGAATTTCAAATTCCGAAAAGCACGTTTACAAGTAGGGCAGGTGTGGTTGGTTGGAAAGACTTGCCTTTGCCATAAGCTTGCCTGTGCGGCAGGCAGGGCAGGTGCAATGGCGGCGGTTTTCCAAGGTATGAATGTATGGTCTGGGTGAGCGATACAAGCACGAAACTTTACTAGCAACGACGAGGTGGGTGCCTGTTACAGGCCTTGGTTGGTTCGTGAGCCACGAAACAGGGCTTCGCAAAGTTGGCTGATGCCAAAAAAAAAATGCTGGTGCGTTCCCCGAAAGGGGAATTGTTTTAATAAAATCTTTCCGGCATTTTTACAATACTTATTTTTTGATTCGGTTAGAAAAGAGTAATTGCTTCTTTCATTCTGAAATCCCTTTTAACAGCAAAATTAATTTTATGATGGCTCCAACTCATTTGCCTCCCCGTAAAATTTGCAGCATTACATGGCTAAAATTGATACGCTCTGTTTTGATGAAAAAAGTGAGTAGTATTTTCTTTTTCGTTTCCCTTTGTTCAACAGGTTACTTCCAGGTGCAGGCACAATGTCCAATTAGTCTGGGTTTGGGCTCACAGGCGGCCATCGATAATTTTATAATACAATATCCCAATTGTACCCAAATTACAACATCACTGCTTATTGACGATAATGATGAGGATAATGATATTACCAATCTGAATGGGTTACGCAATTTAACCAGTATTGCAACGCTTATGATTAGGAATGTTCCTTCATTGCAGAATCTTAATGGGTTAAATAGGTTAACCAGTATTGGCGGGGATCTGACAATTTTTAATACGCAATTGCAAAACCTTAACGGGTTAAATGGGTTAACCAGTATTGGAGGCACCCTTACGATTATGGAGAATAGCCGGGTGCAAAACATTGATGCATTAAATGCAATAACCAATATTGGCGGGGATCTTTCAATTTATACAAATGCTGCGTTATCCAACATTAATGGGCTTTCTCACGTTACTGCTATCGGCGGTTTTCTAACGATTACTCAAAATACTGCGTTACGCAATATTGATCTGTTCAATTCTTTAACAACTATTGGTGGAATTGGTACAAATTCAAATAATTATCGTGATTCCCGGATTTTTGATAATGCCCAATTATTATCCATTGATGGTTTTAATGCGGTTTCAACAATTAGATCGGGGGTAAAAATATACAATAATGCTTCATTGCAAACCATTGATGGTTTTAATGCGGTAACCCAAATTACGGGAATTACAGGTGGGCTTCAAATAAACAGCAACCCTGTATTACAAAGCGTAAACGGGTTTAAGGCTTTAAACAGTATGGATTGGTCACTGGAAATTGCTTCTAATCCCATGTTAACCAACCTGAATGGCTTTAAGGCTTTAACAAATATTGGTAATTATTTATCCATTATAAATAATGCTTCATTGCAAAATTTAAATGGGTTTGCTTCAATATTTCGTATTGGGTCAAGTCTTTATATCAATTCAAATCCTGCCTTACTAAACCTTGACAGTTTGAATAAGCTAACTCAGGTGTTTGGGTCTGTACTTGTTACTTTTAATGCTCAAATAAACAACATAACGGGCTTGAAAAATATTGATCCACTTCTCATAAATGGTACAGCACCAGCTGAAACAGGTTTAGTCATTACCAACAACCCAAACCTTTCAGTTTGCAACCTGCCTAATTTTTGTACTTATCTGCAAGGTTCTGGCAGAAGGTCAATATTAGGTAATGTAGGAAACTGCATAAGCCTGCAGGCAGTAACCAATGCTTGCTCGCTGCCTTGCTCTGGCGGAGATATCACATTTACAACCCAAAAACAGGTTGACGACTTCCCATTAACCTATGCCCATTGCCCCAATGTAAGTTTGAATAATGTAATTATACAGGGTAATGATATTACCAACCTCAACGGGTTAAGCGTTCTAAAAACAATAACAGGGGCGCTCAGCATCCATTCAAACCCTATTTTAATCAACATCAACGGGTTATCAAATATTACCAGCATCGGAAGTTCGCTTACCATTCAATCTAATGCTGTTTTAACCAGTATAAACGGATTATCAAATATTGTAAGCATAGGCGGGGATTGTATTATTAAATCAAATGCTGCTTTAGCGAATCTCAGCGAATTGTCAAAACTCACAAGCATTGGAGGAGCATTCACCATTGAATCAAATGCTGCTTTAAATAACATCACAGGGTTATCAAATGTTAACAGTATTGGGGGCTCTCTTAGCATTATATCAAATGGAGTTTTAAACAGCCTTACCGGGTTATCAAACCTCACGAAAATTCCCGGCGACCTTGTTATCAGTACAAATGCAAACTTACTGAACACGAGTGGCTTATCATTATTGGACAGTATAAGCGGCAATTGTTTGATTGAAAATAATGCAGCTTTAACTACGCTGGCTTTATCAAAACTCAAGGGGATTGGCGGCTTTCTTCAATTTCAGGCGAACCCCGCTTTAACGGATTTGGGTGTATCCAACCTTACGCATATTGCAGGGTATCTCAGAATTAATTCAAATACCTCCTTACCAAACCTTAATGGTTTATTGGGTTTGCAAAGCATTGGAGGGGTGCTTGTGCTTTTTAATAATGCTGCACTCACGAGTATTGCAGGCCTGTCAAACCTGCGAAGTATTGGGGAACGCCTGGAGATATTCTTTTGTAATGCTTTAACCAATCTTAACGGCTTATCCAACATTACCAGTATTGGTGCCGGGGAACGGGCACTTCTTATAGGTTACAATAGTGTCCTGAACAATATTTCAGGCATTTCGAATATTGAACAGTCATCCATATCAAAACTTAGTATCCTGTTTAATCCGCAACTCGCTGTTTGTAATTATCCAAATATCTGTGCGTACATAATTGATCCTGCCAATAAGCCGAGAGAGATTTCAGGTAATAATGCTACCTGTTTAGATGAAAGTTTTGTAAAAATTAATTGTTCACCATCTGGCTGCCCTACAGGAGATTTTGTTTTTGATACACAAGCTAAGGTGGATAGTTTTCGCATTTACTACCCAAGGTGTGAAAGCATTGAAGGGTATGTAGTTATTACGGGTGCCGATATTACCAACCTTGATGGTTTATCAAACCTAACGAACATTGGTGGTTATCTGAACATTATATCGAACCCTGTATTGGTTGATATTGTTGGGTTGTCCGGGCTTAAAACCATTGGCGGAAATCTTCACATAAGATCCAATGCTGCCTTAAACTCACTTGGCAGTTTATCAGGTCTTACAAGCATTGGCGGGCATCTTCGCATTCAGTCAAATGTTGTATTACCCAACCTTACCGGTCTCCACAATATTAAAACCGTTGGTAGCTATTTGTGGATACAATCAAATACCATCCTTGGCGATCTTAACGGTTTGTCGGGTTTGCAAAGCATCGGCGGAACACTTTTGTTATGGCAATGCCCTGCATTAACAAGTATTATAGGCCTTTCAAACCTAAAAACGATTGGAGGACGATTAGAGATTAATACTTGTCCAAAATTACTCACACTTGCAGGCTTATCGGGTATTACAAGTGTAGGTAGTACAGATCCGGAACTTGCCATTGCTTACAATACCCTATTAACTGATATTTCGAGTCTTGCAAGTATTAGTCTGAATTTAATAACAAAGCTGTATATCATTGGTAATCCACAACTTGCCATTTGCAACCATCCCAATATCTGTGATTATTTAAGTTTAGACCCCTCTATAAAATTCAGATCAATCTCGGGCAACAAATCAAATTGCCTTAGTACAACTACTTTGATGGAACAATGCTCCATTTCATCGGTATCAATATGCCCAAATGGCAGCATCACCATCAATGCCCCTTATTTGGGCGCCACCTACCAATGGCAGGTTGATAACGGCAGCGGATATACAAGTATATCTAATGGGGGCTATTACTCAGGCGCAACCACTTTACAACTGCAGCTTACAAACATGCCATCTTCTTTTTATGGAGCAAAATTCAGGTGTTTGGTAAATAATAATATAACCAGCAGCACGATATTAAAATTTAGTGTTACCTGGACTGGAAACCAGGGCACGGGCTGGGAGAACGCTTCAAACTGGGGATGCAATGCCTTACCCAATGCTGATACGGATGTGATTATTCCAATCGGTACCGGGATAGTGGAACTTAATTCAACTGCAACGGTACGGAGTTTTAAAACTACACCTGGAGCTAATTTTAAAGTAAATGCAGGCGCGCATCTCACTATTTTATACTAAAAATATTTTTATCAACGCCTTGGTACGTGGCGCACGAACCAAGGCGTTGGATGGAGTGGTTTATGCTATACAGCCCTTTGGCACAAGCTGTCCAAGCTGTTCGGGATTTATAATTCCGGACGCTTATCGCCGGGTTTTTAACCCGGAATAAGTATCGTTTATTTTGGTTTGCTAAAGCATATTTTTCAATTAACGCATTGTAAGTATGTACGGCGGACAGGATTTTTTGGATACTTTCCCTCTATAAAATCCCCTATATAAATTATTAAAAGTCAATTGGACATTTAATAATACCTTCATTTTTCTTTCCATCTCCGGAGGACTGCCTGATCCGGGATGATTAGAAACGAACACAACGATTAAGTGAAACCATAATGATAGGTCTGCCATGCAAAATGTGTTATCATCACTTTTACCGGAATGTATGCGCAATGCTATTGATTCCATTATTGGGGTATTTTTTATGCCATCAATGCTGCGTTTAAATGCAACGCCCATAACGGTTTCAATGGAAAGGGCAGCCCAACCATCATTTCAGCCATCCGTAAATAATTACGCATCATGAAAAAAGCATTCCCGGGTTTTGTTTGGTTATGGATCATTACCATTTTTTCTGTCATAGATGCAAGTGGCCAAATGCCTTATCAAAATTCAGCCTTAAGTTCCGAAGCACGTGCAAAGGATTTAATTTCACGACTTACCATTGAGGAGAAGGCATCCCTGATGTTTGATCAATCACCTGCCATTCCAAGGCTGGGAATCAGGAAATTCAATTGGTGGAGCGAAGCTTTGCATGGGCTTGCCAATAATGATAATGTTACGGTTTTTCCTGAACCTATTGGAATGGCCGCATCTTTTAATGATGCGCTTGTTTATAAAGTATTCAATGCCACATCCGATGAAGTGCGTGCCAAATACCATGATGCATTAAGAAGCGGTAAAGAAAACCGGCGTTTTCTAAGCCTTTCGGTATACACACCTAATGTGAATATTTTTCGGGATCCGCGGTGGGGCAGGGGACAGGAAACCTATGGAGAAGACCCTTACCTCACGTCGCGTATGGGCATTTCGGTGGTAAATGGGTTACAAGGCCCCGCCGATGCCAAATACCGTAAGTTGTTGGCTTGTGCCAAACATTATGCAGTACACTCAGGGCCTGAGTGGAGCCGGCATACGTTGAATCTGAACCATGTAAGCCCGCGTGATTTAAGGGAAACCTATCTGCCCGCTTTTAAGTCTTTGGTGCAGGAGGCAGATGTGCGGCAGGTGATGTGCGCCTATCAAAGGTTGGACGATGAGCCTTGCTGTGGTAACACCCGTTTGTTGCAAACCATCCTGCGCGAAGAATGGGGATTCAAGCATATCGTAGTATCGGATTGCGGTGCTATAACCGATTTTTTTTCCAGTCACAAAACTTCTTCGGATGCTGTACATGCAGCGGCAAAGGGTGTATTGGCCGGTACCGATGTGGAATGTGTTTGGGAAGGTTATGCGTACAAAAATTTGCCAGAAGCCATTTCAAGGGGTTTACTTACCGAGCAGAAAGTGGATAGTCATTTATTAAAAGTATTGGTGGGTCGTTTTGATTTGGGTGATTTTGATGATGATGCTAAAGTACCCTGGGCGAATATTCCAATTTACATTGTAAACAATGCAGCACATAGAAAACTGGCATTGGATATGGCGCTTGAATCAATGACGTTGTTACAAAATAATAATAGTGTGCTACCTATAAATAAGTCCACAAAAAAAATAGCAGTGGTGGGGCCCAATGCGGATAATAAACCGATGCTTTGGGGAAATTATAATGGTACGCCCGTTCGCACCATTTCAATATTAAACGGCATTAAGTCAAAACTGCCTGCCAACAGTGTAGTGTATGATAAAGCCTGTGATGCCGTAGAAAATAAGGTGACGCAGAGTTACTTTTCCAGTGCAATGGCAGCGGGAAAAAGGGGCTTCAAAGCTACCTATTGGAACAATCGCGAACGCAGCGGTGACGCAGTTACTACCGATCAGATTAGTAATCCATTTAAAATTACCACAGCGGGTGATCATGAATTTGCATCGGGGGTAAAACTCGTGGGTTTTTCTGCCTTGTACGAAACGGAGTTTACCGCACCGGAAACCGAAGAGATTGTTTTTAAGTGTGGCGCTACCGGTTACTTTGAATTATTTGTAAACGCCAGCCCGGACGACTCGGTCGGACGGGGTAAATCGTTGGCACGTTATAACAATTGGCGTACACTTCCTTCGCGTATTGCCTATCAGGTTGAAAAAGGTAAAACATACAAAATAGAAATCAGGTATGCGCAATTAAATAACTGGCAGGCAAACCTTGAATTTGATTTTGGCAAAGAACTCGATATTGATTTTACGGCGCTTATCCAAAAACTCAAAGGTATTGATGTAGTGGTTTTTGTGGGTGGTCTTTCTACCTTGCTCGAAGGCGAAGAAATGCCTGTTTCATACCCCGGATTTAAAGATGGTGATAGAACCGATATTCAACTTCCGCTGGTGCAGCGCAATTGTTTGAAGGCATTAAAAGATGCCGGTAAAAAAGTGATTTTTGTGAATTGTTCCGGTTCGGCCATTGGGTTGGTTCCCGAAACGAAAACCTGTGATGCCATTTTACAGGCCTGGTATGGCGGCGAGTCCGGTGGTCAGGCAGTTGCCGATGTATTGTTTGGTGATTACAATCCTTCCGGAAAGCTCCCCATCACTTTCTACAAAGACACTACGCAATTAGCCGATTTTGAAGATTATTCCATGAAAGGCAGAACCTATCGGTATATGACTGCCGAACCCCTTTTTCCTTTTGGATATGGATTGAGTTATACAAGCTTTCAGATAGGTAATGCGCAATTAAATAAAACATCCATTCAGCAAGATGAAAGCGTTGAACTTACCATTCCCGTTGCCAATATGGGTAAGCGCAATGGAACAGAAATAGTACAGGTATATGTAAAAAAAGTTAACGATACAAATGGCCCCATAAAAACATTAAAGGGTTTTGCAAGAACAACGATAGAAGCAGGTAAATCAACCAACGTAAAGGTTACGTTTGCACCATCCGCTTTTGAGTTTTATGATGCCAAAGCGCTGAAGATGGCGGTAACACAAGGTGAATATGAATTGTGGTATGGAAACAGTTCGGCTGCAAAAGATTTGAAAATGGTAAAAGTTAATATTCAATAACAATAAATACAATTAATATCAACAGTTTAGGCCGGTAAGGCGGGAAGAACGGGAAGTAGACGAGAAGAAAAAAACTTATCGATTTAGAAATGGTAAAAATAATAACCTGCTGCACAACGGTATGGTATTACGATTTGAAGTCCTTTGGATAGCCCGGCCAATTCTAGTTGGAGAGCAGGTAAACCCATAGGATTGTGGACCGATGGCTATGTACGTAAATTGGCATATTCCTACGTAGCCAAAGCGCTTGAAGCAAATGCGAAGTAACAAAATTTATATAGTCCTTATCAGGCACCAAACTCTTTTTTGATATTGGTTTTTTTTCGTTCGAACCAGCTTAGCATTTTGTATACATGGATGAAGTATTTTTATACACGAAAAATTAAACATAAAACGAGTAAAGGTTATGAGAAAAAGGTGGGGAATGGCTAAACAAAAATTTATATTAGTTCTAATTTTCATTCTATCGATTTCATCCGTATTTGCACAAGGAAACACTTCATTAAAACTTTGGTATAATAAGCCATCGGGAAATGTTTGGGAGAATGCTTTGCCCATTGGCAATGGAAGGTTGGGTGCTATGATATATGGAAATGTTGAAACAGAAACCATACAAATGAATGAACATACGCTTTGGAGTGGCGGGCCAAACCGTAACGACAATCCAATGGCGTTGGATTCTTTGGCTGAAATCAGAAAACTCATTTTGGAAGGGAAGCAAAAACAGGCAGAACAATTGGCCAACAGGGTAATTATCAGTAAAAAATCAAATGGTCAAATGTTTGAACCTGCAGGTGAACTTCACCTTGCCTTTAAGGGTCATGAAAACTATTCAGATTTATACAGGGAATTGGATATTGAAAGAGCGGTTGCAAAAACAACTTATTCGGTTGATGGTATTCATTATACAAGGGAAGCCATTGCATCTTTTCCTGATCGTGTTATTGTTGTTCATTTAACAGCAAGCAAGGCAAAAAGCATTTCTTTCCATGCATTTTATTCAAGTCCCCAACCCAAAGTGAATGTTAAAACGAAACAATCCAAACAATTAACTTTTTCAGGCATCACGATTGACCATGAAGGTGTGAAGGGAATTGTTCGTTACAAAGGCATAGCAGATTTTAAAACAATTGGCGGTACAATTTCTGCTACAGATACTTCCATTATGGTCAACGATGCCGATGCAGTAACTATTTATATTTCCATTGCTACCAGTTTTAATAACTATCTCGATGTAAGCGGTAACGAAAACGAAAGAGCTGCATCGTGGCTGGCTAAAGCCACCTTAAAATCATATGCAACCATTCTCAAAGGTCATATTGCTGCTTATCAAAAATATTTTAACCGGGTTAAGCTTAATTTAGGATCTACAGATGCAACAAAACACCCTACCGATGAAAGGTTGAAAAACTTTAGTTCCACCACCGATCCGCAGTTTGCAGCTTTATATTTTCAGTTTGGTCGCTACTTATTAATATCAAGTTCACAACCCGGTGGGCAACCAGCCAATTTACAGGGTATCTGGAATCACAGGTTACGCCCGGCATGGGATAGTAAATACACGATTAATATCAATGCAGAAATGAATTACTGGCCGGCAGAAAGAACCAATCTTTCAGAGTTGCATGAACCCTTTTTGCAAATGGTGAAAGAAATGGCGGTAGCCGGGGAAAAAACAGCAAAAGATATGTATGGTGCACGGGGTTGGATGGCACATCATAATACAGATATATGGCGCGCAACCGGTGCGGTGGATGGTGCTTTCTGGGGATTGTGGAACCAGGGTGGGGGATGGACAAGCCAGCATCTTTGGGAACATTACCTTTATAACGGTGATAAGAAATTTCTTGCAAATGCCTATCCTGTTTTAAAGGGCGTTGCAACTTTTTATGTTGATTTTTTAGTGGAACATCCTGCCAATCATTGGCTGGTCATCAACCCTGACGAGTCACCTGAAAATGCACCCGCTGCACACCAGGGTTCTTCATTGGATGTAGGTACAACTATGACGAACCAAATTGTTTTTGATGTATTTAATGCTACCATAAGAGCCGCTGAAATTTTAAAAACAGATGCTGCATTTATTGATACCTTAAAACAAATGCGTAGCCGCCTTGCACCCATGCATGTGGGGCAGTATGGACAATTACAGGAATGGTTGGATGATATCGATGATCCAAAAGATAACCACCGGCATGTTTCGCATTTATATGGATTATTCCCTTCCAATCAAATATCGGCTTATAGAACACCTGCATTATTTAATGCTGCTAAAACTACGCTTATACATCGGGGCGATGTATCTACAGGATGGAGTATGGGATGGAAAGTAAACTGGTGGGCAAGAATGCAGGATGGAAATCATGCGTATAAACTAATTCAAAATCAATTGACACCATTAGGCGTTGTTCGCGGCGGCGGTGGCACTTACAATAATTTGTTTGATGCACATCCACCGTTTCAAATTGATGGAAATTTCGGCTGTACATCCGGCATTGCAGAAATGCTGATGCAAAGCGCGGATGGTGCTATTCATTTATTACCTGCATTACCGGATGCATGGCAACAGGATGGATCCGTTTCGGGACTTAAAGCTATCGGCGGATTTGAAATTGTACAATTGGAATGGAAAAATGCTAAAGTAGTGAAGCTGGTTGTGAAATCTAATTTAGGTGGTAACCTGCGTATCAGAACACCCAATGCTCTTGTAATGAAGGGTGGTAGTCTGAAAGAAGCGAAGGGTGATAATACCAATCCATTCTACCAAATTATTGCAACGGCGGATCCGATTATTTCTCCCAAAGCGGAACCTGCAACCATTGGTTTGAAAGATACCATTTTATATGATGTATCTACTGCACAGGGTAAATTATATTCTTTTTCGGTTCAATAATATTAATCAAAAAACATACAGATTACAATGAAACGAATTGCTATACCATTTTTAATATATTATATTGTTCTTTCATCTATAACTGCAAAAGCACAGCAGGCAACCAATCCTGTCATTTTTGCAGATGTACCGGATATGTCGGTGATTCGCGTTGGCGATACCTATTATATGAGCAGCACCACCATGCATTTAAGCCCCGGTGTACCCATTATGAAATCGAAGGATCTCATAAATTGGAAACTCGTGAGCTATGCTTATGATACCCTCGCAAGTATAGATGAACTTACATTAACTAATGGTAAGAGCACCTATGGCAGGGGATCCTGGGCAAGCAGCCTGCGCTTTCATAATGGTATTTTCTATGTTTCTACATTTGCTGCAACAACCGGTAGAACACATATTTATTCAACTAAAAATATTGAAAAGGGGCCCTGGAAATCAGTGTCATTCCGACCATCGTATCATGATAATACCATATTTTTTGATGATGATGGTAAAGTATACTTGATTTATGGTGCAGGTAAATTGAGTATTCTTGAATTAAATAATGACCTTACCGGTGTAATACCCGGCACTGAGAAAGTGCTGATTGAAAATGCAAGTTTACCTTCTGGCGGAGGTCCTGGTTTACCGGGCGAAGGATCACAACTTTTCAAGGTCAATAACAAATATTATTTATTTAATATAAGTTGGCCAAGGGGTAAAATGAGAACAGTCATAATCCACAGGGCTGATAAAATCACAGGTCCATGGGAAGGGAAGGTAGCCCTTGAAGATTTAGGCGTGGCACAAGGTGGTTTAATTGATATGCCAAATGGAAATTGGTATGCTTACCTGTTTCGTGATTTTGGTGCCGTAGGCCGTATTCCTTATTTGGTTCCGGTAAAATGGGAAGATGGCTGGCCGGTATTAGGTGAAAATGGTAAAGTTCCAACTACACTTGCTTTGCCTGCATCCGAGGGTTTAATATCCGGCATTGCAGCATCCGATGATTTTAAACGTAAGAAAAAGCAGGCTGCTTTGCCATTGGTGTGGCAGTGGAATCATAATCCTGACAATAGCTTATGGTCGGTTAAGGCCCGCAAGGGGTACTTGCGACTTACCACAGGTAGAATAGATACCAATTTTCTTTTTGCAAGGAACGCATTAACCCAACGTACCATTGGCCCGGTTTGCACTGGTTCTGCAGCTTTGGATGTTTCAAATATGAAAGACGGTGATTTTGCAGGTTTAGGCCTGCTGCAAAAAAATTACGGATTAGTGGGTGTAAAAGTTAATGGCAGCAACAAATCGATCGTTATGATAAATGCAAGTACGGGTAAACCGGAAGAAGTGGCCGCCATACCACTCAATCAAAATACCATTTATCTGAAAGCCGAATGCGATTTTACCAATAAAAAGGATACCGCCCATTTTTACTATAGCTTAAATGGAACCAACTGGTCTGCTATTGGAACACAACTAAAAATGGCTTATACCATTCCACAATTTATGGGTTATCGTTTTGCATTGTTCAACTATGCAACCAAAAATATAGGTGGTTATGCTGACTTTGATTATTTCAATATTGAGCCAACGAATTCAGCAATAAAATAGCAGTTACAAAAAGCGTTGTATTCCAATTAAAAAATTGCAATTGAAATCAATGATGTCTTGATTTAAGTAGAAAATTATTTAGTGTAAAAAATTACCATATGTATACATTTAGATTAATACAAAAAGTACTTGTCTGTATGCTGTTTACCCAATACGCTTTGGGTCAAAATCCGATTATCCGGAACATGTATTCTGCCGATCCGTCAGCAAGGGTTTTTGGTGACAGGGTGTATGTATATCCATCACATGATATACTTGCCACAGAAGGGAAAGGAAGGATAGGGTGGTTCTGCATGGAAGATTATCATGTGTATTCTTCTTCCAATTTAACTGATTGGACAGATCATGGAATGATTGTTACCCAAAATAAAGTGCCATGGGTAAGGCCCGATAGCTACAGTATGTGGGCGCCCGATTGTATTGAACGCAATGGTAAATATTATTTCTATTTTCCTACTGCAGCAAAGGATACCGTTGCTTTTGGACGCGGCTTTACCATTGGCGTAGCCGTTGCCGATAAACCTGAAGGGCCTTTCATTCCTGAGCCAACACCTATTAAGGGTATTCGGGGAATTGATCCCAATTTGTTTATTGATAAAGATGGACAGGCTTACATCTATTGGTCGCAGGGAAATATTTATGGAGCCAAGTTGAAAGCAAATATGCTGGAGCTTGATTCCGAAGTGAAAACATTGGGCGAACTTCCCACCAAAGGCCTGAAAGAAGGTCCCTATATGATTGAGCGTAACGGCATTTACTATTTAACTTATCCGCATGTTGAAAATAAAATTGAACGATTGGAATATGCCATCGGTGATAATCCTTTGGGTCCGTTTAAAATTGTTGGCGCCATTATGGATGAATCACCTACGGGTTGCTGGACCAATCATCATTCCATCCTTCAGTTTAACAATCAATGGTATCTTTTTTATCATCACAACGATTATTCGCCAAAGTTTGATAAAGCCCGTTCCGTTCGGTTAGATAGTTTGTTTTTTAATGCAGATGGTACCATTCAAAAAGTAATTCCTACGCTAAGGGGTGCAGGTATAAACTTTGCCACCACAGCTTTACAAATAGACCGTTATACGCGGCTAAGTGAGCAGGGTACATCCATTGATTTTCTGGATACACTCAATACATTTAAAGGTTGGAAAACGATCTTCACTGATACAGGAGCATGGGCAAAGTATAACAGCGTTGATTTTGGAACCAAACCCCTGAAAACCATTGTAGTAAATGCTTTGGCCGGCAACGGTGGTGCTTTACAAGTTCGGGCCAATAGCGTTGCAGGTCCCGTGATAGCAGAAGTTACAATTCCAAAGAGCACTGATTGGAAAGTGATTAAAGCTACGGTTTCAAAAACGCAAACAGGTGTACAAAATTTATTTGTTGTAAATAAAGAAGGCAAACAGGTGGAAGTTGATTGGATTCGTTTTCAATAAAGCAACAGATAATTTATAAAATGACATCTTACCAGTAATATAAATTGAAATTATTTCTAATCGAATTAAATAGTTGCAAAATGAGAAGAATGATTGGCGGTATTTGGATGCTCTTTTTGTCAATTCATATTTTTGCGCAGGATGGACACGACTTATGGCTTATGAAGCGCAAAGCTGCACCTGTAAATGTAGTAAGTTCCCAAAAATCCCCCATAATTTCCATTGCCATCGATGAATTAAAGCAGGGATGGCAGGGAAAGCCAAATGCATCCATTTCTTTAACCGTTAAAAAAGATAAAGCAATTAAGCCCGATGGATTTAAAATTAGTGATGCAGGCATACAGGCCAGTACAGAAACGGGTATTTTATATGGTGCTTTTGAATTGTTAAGGCGTCAGCAAACAGGTAATACTCTAAAAGATGAAATTTCTAATCCTTCCTATGAGCGTCGTATCTTAAATCATTGGGATAATCCTAATGGGTCTATTGAACGTGGCTATGCAGGTCAATCTATTTTTTGGAGAAAGGATAGTTCGTTTGTAGTGACTGAAAGAGACAAAATCCTTTGGCAGGAATATGCACGCGCGAATGCTTCCATAGGTATCAATGGCTCAGTGCTTAATAATGTGAATGCATCGCATTTGATATTATCAGCCGATTACCTGAACAGGGTTAAGGTCATTGCTGATATATTTCGCCCTTATGGAATAAAAACCTATTTGTCGCTTAAGTTCTCTTCACCGGCTTTATTAGGTGGCTTAAAAACATCCGACCCATTGGATCCGGAAGTAATTAATTGGTGGAAGAATAAAGTGGCTGAGATTTACAAACTCGTTCCGGATTTTGGCGGTTTTTTGGTGAAAGCCAATAGCGAAGGGCAACCGGGCCCACAAGATTATAATCGAACGCATGCAGATGGGGCTAATATGTTGGCTGATGCATTAAAACCTTTTGGCGGCATTGTAATGTGGCGTGCTTTTGTGTACAGCCCAAATGATAAGGACAGGGCAAAACAGGCTTATACCGAATTTAATCTGCTTGATGGTCAGTTTAGAGATAATGTGATTATCCAGGCCAAAAATGGCCCGGTAGATTTTATGCCCAGGGAACCATTCAGTCCACTATTTGGGGCTATGAAAAAAACATCTGTAATGGCTGAAGTGCAAATCACACAGGAATACCTGGGTCACTCCACGCATTTGGTTTATTTAGCCACCATGTGGGAAGAGTTATTAAAAAGTGATACCTATCAGCAGGGTGCAGGAAGTACGGTTGCAAGGACTACGGATGGAAGTATATTTCCACAGGTACATACAGCCATTGCAGGCGTAGCTAATATTGGGTTGGATACCAATTGGTGTGGGCACCATTTTGCACAGTCCAACTGGTACGCATTTGGCCGGCTGGCATGGAATAATAAAATAACAAGTGAAGAAATTGCCGATGAATGGCTGAAACTAACCTTTAAGGGGGGTGAATCGGAAAAATTAAATACACCAGATTACCTGGCCGGGTGGAACCAAACATTTTTAAACCCGGTTAAGCAAATGTTGTTGGAAAGCCGTGAAGCGGCAGTGAATTATATGATGCCACTTGGATTGCATCATATCATGTCGGCAAATGAACATTACGGCCCGGGCCCCTGGTGGGCACCTGCAAGAATGCGGGCTGATTGGACGCCACCATACTACCACCAGGCGGACAGCAATGGAATCGGCTTTGATCGTACCGAAAAAGGAAGCAATGCCGTTAGTCAATATCACGAACCACTTGCTTCACAGTATAACAATGTGAACACTTGCCCTGAAGAATTATTGCTATGGTTTCATCATTTGCCCTGGAACCACATAATGAAAAACGGGCACACGCTTTGGGATGAAATGAGTTATAAATATGACAAAGGAGTTCAGGAAGTCCGCCAATTTCAAAAAATGTGGGATAGAGCAGAACCATTTGTGGATACAACGAGATTTAAAGCGGTTCAGCGAAAACTTAGAAGTCAGTCTTCCAATGCTGTTTTATGGAAAGATGCATGCCTGCTATATTTTCAGCAATTCAGTCGTATGCCAATACCCTTTGATATTGAACGCCCGGTACATAACCTGGATGAAATAATAAGCAATGATACCAGGAGAAGAAGAAATCCTTAAGAGAGTTTTATTTTACTTGGGCAAAAGGCAATAAGAGAAAAAAGGAAGGAGCGAGACAAAATCGCCCCTTCGGATTGACTGCTTGCTTATGAAAATTTTAGCTATTATCAATAATAACCTGTTCGGTTTGTTTTTATAAAATGCTATATAATCAAATGATACATTTTTTAATAATCATTATTTCACCATTTATAAATTTAAAGATTAATATATAAATAGTGACATTATGCCTGCAACTATACTATCTTTTTATTCGATTTTTTCAATAGAAAAAGGTAATGAATATTGGAATTTCAAAGAATCAATTCAGGATGCTAAGGTAAAGGGAAATTTCAGGAAAATGTAAACGTTTACAAAAAATATTTTTTAAAGTAATTTTCTCCTACTTTTACAGCCATCTTTAACGATTGCATCGGAATGGGTAATAAAGAAGTAACCATATTGGATATTGCCAAAGAGCTTAATATTTCCATTGCCACGGTAAGCCGGGCACTTAATGATGACCCCGTAGTTAGCAAGAAAACCAAGAAGAAAATATTTGATCTTGCCAAGGAAGTAGGGTACCGGCATAATCGTTTTGCTGCCAATCTCCGTCAGCAAAAGACCCATACCATTGGGGTAATGGTGCACGAATTGAACAGTAATTTCATGACATCTGTTTTGTCCGGTATTGAGAAGGTAACCACCGAAGCTGGATATGACATAATAATTGCGCATTCAGGGGAAAGTTTCGAAAAGGAAAAGGCCAATGCATTGAACCTTTACCACAAAAGGGTGGATGGGCTGATTGCATCTCTATCATTTGATACGGTATCACTTGAACACTTTGAGCCTTTTGAAAAGAAGGGAATTCCTGTGGTTTTTTTTGATCGGGTAGAGGAAAACAGTGATACAATTAAAGTGGTAATTGACAATTACAGAGCAGGGTACCTTGCCACACAACATTTGCTGGAACAGGGTTGTAAGCGGGTAGCTATCGTAACGGCAAGTTTAAAACGGAATGTTTATGCGCAACGTTACAGGGGATATGTTGATGCACAGTTTGATTTGGGAATAGCTTTTGACAATCGTCGGGTGCTTGTAAAAGACCTGAGTGAACAAAGCGGCATTGAATGTGCACTCGAATTAATCGCTATGGAACCCATGCCGGACGGTGTATTTATTACCAACGACTTTGTGGCCGCTCAATGTATGCGTACGCTTAAAGAACATGGAATCCGGATACCGGAAGATATAGCAGTAGTTGGATTCAATAATGACGCTATCAGCCGCATAGTAGAACCGACACTTACCACCATCGATTACCCCGGCTCCGATTTGGGCCAAATTGCTGCAAAAAACCTGATTGCACATCTTAAAGGTGAAGGAGATCTAAAACAAACAAGCACCATCATTATACGTTCCGAATTACTGGTAAGAGAGTCGTCAAACAGAAAGCTAAAGTTGTAATTCGTCTAAACATTGTTTCTTATGCATAGAAAATTGCTGGTTTGTTTATATGTAATGCTTTTCATTTTGGGAACAGCAAGGGCCGAATCCGGGTATGATTTATGGCTTCGATACCTACAAATAGTTAATGCAGCATCCAAAAATCAGTTTGTTTCCTTGTTCTCCCAGATTGCTATGGAAGCCAATTCGCCAACAAAAGTCGTTATACGTGCAGAGTTAGCGTTGGCTATTGGTACCGCTTTGGGTATCCAACCGAAATTTTTGTCCGCTACCGCCAATTCAAAAGGCCTTATTATTGAAAAGATTCAGCATCCTGCGGTAAAAGGTTTTTTTGATGCCAAAACATCGGATAGCCTTGGGCAGGAAGGATTTATCATCCACCAAACGGGAACAGCCGGCAATGCAAAAACCATTATTACTGCCAATACCGATATCGGTTTATTATACGGTACCTTTCATTTGCTCAGGCTAATGAACAGTCAGGCTGCGCTTAATGGCATTCATATCCTTTCAAAGCCCGGTATTGGGTTACGCATGCTAAATCATTGGGATAACCTTACCCGTACCGTAGAAAGGGGCTATTCCGGCAGTTCCATCTGGAACTGGCATTCGCTCCCGGATTATATAGATCAGCGTTATATTGACTATGCAAGGGCAAATGCTTCCATTGGTATTAACGCTGTAGCGCTTACCAATGTAAATGCCAATGCCACAGTATTAACCCCATCTTATTTACAAAAAGTAAAAGCATTGGCTGATGCCTTCCGGCCCTATGGCATTAAGGTATTTCTTACGGCCCGTTTTAGTTCACCTATTGAAATAGGAATGCTGAAAACTGCAGATCCGCTTGACCCACAGGTGCAGCAATGGTGGAAAAATAAGGCAGATGAAATTTACACATTGATACCCGATTTTGGCGGTTTCCTTGTAAAAGCAAACAGCGAAGGTCAACCCGGCCCTCAAAACTATGGACGAAACCATGCGGATGGCGCTAATATGATGGCGGCAGCCGTTAAGCCTCATAATGGAGTGGTTATTTGGCGTGCATTTGTATATAGCAGCGAAACGCCCGAAGACAGGTTTAAACAACCCTACACCGAGTTTGTACCCCTCGATGGTAAGTTTTCCGATAATGTAATTTTGCAGGTAAAAAATGGCCCGATAGATTTTCAACCACGCGAACCTTTTCACCCGCTTTTGGGGGCTATGCCCAAAACGCCCACCATGATGGAGTTTCAGCTTACACAGGAATACCTGGGTTTTGCTACCCACCTTGTTTTTCTTGCCCCCATGTTTCGCGAAGTATTGGATGCAGATACCTATCGCCCGCGTCAAGGTACCACCGTTGCAAAGGTGATTGATGGGTCTGCATTTAATTATAAATATACCGGAATGGCCGGTGTAGCCAATATCGGCAGCGATCTTAACTGGACCGGACATCCCTTTGCACAAGCCAATTGGTATGCACTCGGCAGGTTGGCATGGGACCCATATATTTCTTCCGAAATAATTGCTGACGAATGGATTCGTCAAACATTTACCAATCAAACAGCCACTGTAAATACCATCAAAAATATCATGCTCGGTTCACATGAAACAGTGGTGAATTATATGACACCGTTGGGTTTGCATCATATTATGGGCTATGGTCACCACTATGGTCCCGCACCTTGGTACAATAAGGCAAGCCGGGAAGATTGGAACTGCACCTATTTTCACAAAGCAGATGCAAAGGGTGTAGGTTTTGACAGAACTTCCAAAGGAACCAATGCATTGGCGCAATATGCAGAACCATTGCAAACGAAGTGGGGAAACATATCTACTGCTGGCGATAAATGGCTTACGTGGTTTCATCATGTGCCATGGGATTACCAAATGGCAAACGGAAAAAACTTCTGGAATAATTTGGGACTATCATATCAAAAAGGTGTAGAAGGTGCAAGGCAGATGGAACGTCAATGGACAACCGTTGGATCGGATGTAGATGCCCAAAGGTATAAGCAAGTGCAAATGCTGCTCAGTATACAGGTTAAGGAAGCTGTTTGGTGGCGCGATGCATGCTTAAGTTATTTTGGCACTTTCAGTAACATGCCCATACCACAAGGTGTGGAGAAACCGGAATTTGATCTTGAATATTATAAATCATTATCATTTCCGTATGCGCCGGGTAATACACATTAATAAATAAACTACTATATGTCGGTGATAAAAAAAGTTGCAATTGTAACCGGTGGAGGATCGGGTCTGGGAAAGGCTATGGCAAAAAAGTTTTGCGATAATGGTATCACTACGGTTATTGTAGGACGCAATATTGATAAGCTTACAGAAGCAAAAGAAGAAATAGGAGAAAATTGCTATGCAATGGCCTGTGATGTTGCAAATTTGGAAACCATCCCCGTATTTATTGAGAATGTAGTTGCACAATTTGGCCAAATTGATATCCTGGTAAACAATGCAGGCATCAATCAAAAGAAAGCGTTTACGGAAGTTACAGATGAAGAATTTCAAAATGTAATAACCACCAACTTAACTGCGGTTTTTTCTATGACAAGGGAAGTAGTAAAGGACATGTTGAAAAGGGGTAGTGGCTCTATTATCAATATAAGTTCGATGGCTGCGCAATATGGGTTGCCTAAAGTAATCGCATACAGCGCTAGTAAAACAGCCATTGATGGCATGACAAGGGCGCTGGCAGTTGAACTTTCCCCCAGGGGCATTCGTGTAAATGCAATTGCACCGGGATTTATTTATTCTGCCATGACCGAAAAGGCACTGAATAGCGATCCGGAGCGGAAGGCAAAAGTATTTGGCCGAACACCTATGGGTATTATGGGTCAGCCTGAAGATATTGGTGAAGCTGCTTTTTTTCTGGCAAGTGATGCAGCTAAATATATTACAGGTGTCGTGTTGCCGGTAGATGGCGGCAATTCAATTGGTTTTTAATGGGTGATAATATGGGTTCATATTTTGAACATAAAAAGTGGGTTATGCAAAAAACGATTTTTACTTGCCTGTTTTTAATAACAGCTTTTTTAAAAGGGAACACTCAATTAGTCGTAACAACAAAAACGAATTTGGATCTAGTAAATGCTACCATTATTGTTGATGATAAGGATTTTGATTTGGTAAAAAAGGCTGCAACTTTATTACAACAGGATATTGAAGCCGTAACCGGAAAAAAAGTTCCAATTAGTAATAAAATTGGCAAATCACCTAAAATTAATATTATACTAGGTACGATTACAAATTCCGGACTCATTCAGCAATTAGTTTCATCAAAGAAAATAGGAACCGCAAACCTTACCAACAAATGGGAAGGGTACCAAATTCAAACAGTAGGCAATAGCCTTATAATTGCTGGCAGTGATAAAAGGGGAGTAGCCTTTGGTGTATTTGAATTATCAAGACAAATGGGTGTTTCCCCTTGGTATTGGTGGGCAGATGTGCCGGTAAAAAAACAATCCAATATTTATATAGATCCAAAATCAGTTATAAATGATGCCCCAAGGGTAAAATACAGGGGCATTTTTTTGAATGATGAAGCGCCTGCTTTAAGCAATTGGAGTAAAGAGAAGTTTGGAGGGTTCAACCATAAGTTTTACGAAAAGGTATTTGAGTTGATGCTTAGGTTGAAATCAAATTATATATGGCCTGCCATGTGGGGCAATGCTTTTTATGATGATGATAGCATGAATATTCATAAAGCCAATGAATATGGCATAGTAATTGGCACTTCACACCACGAGCCATTGATGCGTGCACATGACGAATGGCGCAGGCACGGAAAGGGTAAATGGAATTACGATAGCAACGATGTAAGGTTGAAAGCGTTTTGGAAAGAAGGAATGCAGCGTGCAACCAATGAAAAGATTGTAACGGTAGGCATGCGTGGCGATGGTGACGAACCTATGAGCAGGGAAACAGCTACTTCCTTATTAGAGCGCATTGTAACGGATCAGCGAAAAATAATTACAGATGTAACAGGCAAGCCTGCAGAGCAAACACCACAGCTATGGGCCTTATACAAAGAAGTGCAGGACTATTACGATAAAGGTATGCGTGTACCTGATGATGTTACGCTTCTTTTGTGTGATGATAATTGGGGAAACATAAGAAGATTACCAGACCCGAATGAAAAGCCACGTAAAGGAGGCTATGGTATCTATTATCATTTTGATTATGTGGGTGGACCACGAAATTACAAATGGTTAAATACCAACCATATCAGCCGTATATGGGAACAAATGCATTTGGCCTACCAATACAATGCAAAAGAAATATGGATTGTAAATGTGGGGGATTTGAAACCGATGGAGTTCCCTATTTCATTTTTTCTCGATTATGCATGGAATCCAAATGCGATTGGTGCAGATGATTTGCTGAAATACACAGAAGAATGGAGCATGGAACAATTTGATGCCACACATGCAAAAGATATTGCTGATGTAATAAACACATATACCAAATTTAATAGCAGGCGTAAACACGAATTGCTCGATGCAAATACTTTTTCTGTTGAAACGGGCGAATGGCAAAGGGTTTCTGACGAATATTATCAGCTTTACAGGAAGGCCGATGCAATCAGAAAGATAATTCCAAACGCCTATCAGGATGCATACTATCAATTAGTGCTGCATCCTGTGCAGGCTTCATCGAATTTATACCGTATGTACCATGCAGTTGCGATGAATCGTTTTTATGCGCAAAAGGGAGATACAGCAGCCAACAGGTTTGCAAGGGAAGCAAGGCAATTCTATGCGACCGATTCTGCCATAACCATAATCTATCACAAGCTGAATAATGGAAAATGGAACCACATGATGAGCCAAACACATATTGGTTACACCTATTGGCAGCAGCCACCGGTAAACCGTATGCCGGTTACCGAAATGGTTTCAATGTACAATCTCAATGAACGGCTCTACAGAAAACCTGCCATTAGTTTTTCCGCGAAAGAAAAAGTGCCGGCCAATGTAAAAGGAAATATCTTTTTTGAGCAGGATGGTTATACATCTATACATGCAGATCATTTCACGCGTAAGAATGAATCGTCAACCATCACATGGAAAGTTTATCCCAACCATGGAAGAAATGGCAACGCTATTACTACATGGCCCGTAACCCATGTGCCAGTTAAAAAAGATGAGTCTTCACCCTGGTTAGAATATGATTTATATACCTACAGTAAGGATACCATGCAATTGCAGTTTTTATTTTCACCCACACTTAATTTCCTGCATGCACCTGAAGGATTTCAATTTGAAGTAACCGTAAATAATGGTGAACCACAAATATTATCCATTAATAAAAAAGATTATGACGGCCGAACATGGGAAGGTTGGGTAGCGTCCAATGTTATTAAAGTTTCATCGCTGTATTCATTAATAAAAGAAGGAAAACAAACCATCCGCTACCGACCGCTTTTTCCGGGAATGATACTTCAAAATATTTTAGCGAATATGGGTGGTTTACAACAGGATTATTTAGGTCCTAATCAAACAATAGTACAAAATTAAGAATTATAAAATATAATAATATGAAACGTCAATTTTTTGCAGTTTGTGCATTCGGTGTAATGGGGCTACTTATTTATGCCTGTTCGGGCAATAAAAGTGGAAAAGGAAGTGCAAATGGAGAACCACCCGCTTTGAAGCAGGTATTCAAAAATGATTTTTTGATAGGTACTGCCATCAATACCGGGCAGATTCAGGAAAAAGATGCCAAAGCAAACGAAACAATCCTTAAGCATTTCAACCAGTTAACACCTGAAAATATTATGAAATGTGAAGTCATCCATCCTGCCTGGGATAAATATGACTTTACCCTGGCAGATCAGTTGGTTGCTTATGGTCAAAAAAATAAAATAGAAGTGGTTGGACATACATTGATTTGGCATAGCCAACTTTCACCTTTTGTAAGACAAATGAAAAATGTTGATTCGGTGAAGCAGTTCTTTTCTGATCATATTACCACGATCGCTTCCCGATATGACGGAAAGATAAAGGGCTGGGATGTAGTAAATGAAGCGCTGAACGAAGATGGTACTATGCGTAAATCTTTTTTCCTTGATAAGCTTGGTGATGATTTTGTTACTGAAGCATTCAGATTGGCCCAAAAGGCTGCACCTAAAACTGAATTGTATTATAACGATTATAATAATGAGCAGCCAAAAAAGCGCGCAGGTTGTATCGCTATCATTAAAAAGATTCAGGCGGCTGGCGTACGTATTGATGGTGTTGGTATTCAGGGTCACTGGCATGTAGGACGTGTACCACTGAAAGATATTGAAGAAAGTATTCTTGCATATTCTGCATTAGGAATAAAAGTAATGTTTACTGAATTGGATATTGAGATGTTGCCACGTAATTTTCAAGGTGCTGATGTTGGTCAAAGGATGACTGCCGATGCTACAACAAATCCATATGCAAATGGTATTCCTGACTCATTGCTTCAGAAGCAGGCCAAAGATTATGCTGATTTATTTGCATTGTTTTTAAAGCATAAGAATGTGGTAAGCCGTGTTACTTTATGGGGTGTAAGTGATGGTCAATCCTGGTTGAATGGATGGCCGGTTCGTGGAAGAACCAATTATCCGTTATTGTTCGATCGTCAATACAATCCTAAGCCAGCATTTTATTCAGTCGTGGCTTTAAAAAAATAATTTTATTTCATATTACTTTTCATCCTTTTTAAGCACCCATTGAAGCACATGAATCAGGCAACACAAAAATTATCCATAGTTGAAAAAGTAGGGTATAGCCTGGGCGACCTTGCAGCCAATTTGGTATTTCAAACCCTGGTCACCTACCTTGCCTATTTTTACACAGATATATATGGGCTTGAAACGGGTGATGCATCTGCCATTATACTAACGGTGGGTCTCGTGGCTGCTTTTGGTTTCAATCCCATTATTGGAGCTATTGCCGACAGAACGGTTTCAAAATGGGGTAAATTCAGGCCCTGGATTTTATTTACAGCTATTCCCCTAGGCGTAATTGCATTGCTGGCATTTAGTACCCCCGACTTTTCATATAAAGGGAAAGTGATTTATGCGGTGGTAGCGTATACGCTATTGCTATTGTTGTATGCCGGCAATAATCTTCCTTATTCTGCACTCAGCGGCGTTATAACAGGTGATATGAAGGAGCGGAACAGCATCTCTGCTTACCGTTTTGTTGCGGTTATGTTTGCACAGTTTTTTGTACAGGTATTTATGCTGCCGATAATTGAAGCCGCAGGTGGTGGTGATAAAGCCGTTGGAATTGAAAAGGTAATGACATGGTTAGCCGTTATTGGTACTGTTATGTTGCTGATTACTTTTCTTACAACCAAAGAACGAATTGTACCTACCGCGGAACAAAAATCTAGTTTGAAAGAAGATCTGAGTGACTTGTTCAAGAACAAACCCTGGGTTATTATGCTTACGCTTACCACACTTGTTTTTATTACTTTGGCAATGAAAGGTGGTGCATATGTATATTACTTTAAAAACTATGTTGATAAGGAAAGCCTGGTAAATTTCATTACCCCCATATTGAATGGTTTAACAAGTATTGGGGTAGATTTCTTTGGCGAAGACCCTGTTTCTGCCGGATTTGGTTTGTTTAATGCCGGTGGAATCATTTTTATGATCGTGGGCATTTCTTTTTCGAAACAGCTTGCCGATAAATATGGTAAAAGGGACGTATTTGGCGTGTTCCTGGTGATTTCTACACTCTTCATTCTTGCCTTCTATTTTTTCCCGCCAACATCTGTAAGGATGATGTTTGCATCACAAGTTTTACATGGTTTTTCTTATGGTATTACCATTCCCTTACTATGGGCTATGATTGCCGATGTGGCTGACTATAGCGAATGGAAAAATAACCGTCGTGCTACGGCCATTATTTTTTCTGCAATGATGGTGGGTTTAAAAGCTGGTTTAAGTATTGGTAGCGCCTTGCTAACCAAAATATTGGGACTATTTAACTATGTCCCTAACAGTGATAATGTACAGGTAGCATCTGCCATAGAAGGCACCAAATTACTCGTGAGTGTCTTTCCGTCTATTCCCTTTTTGATTGGAGCAGGATTATTGTTTTTTTATGAGATAAATAAGAAAATGGAGAACGAGATTGAATCGGATTTGAAAGCAAGACGTGGGAAGTGAAAGGGTGAATAAGTGAATGAGTCAAAAAGTGAATGAGGAAATTGAACGCTGATTTTGGAATTTCAAATGTCGGATGACGATCAATATTAAATATTCAATAATAAAATATTACATCTATCATGCCAGAAGATAGCATTTCCCATATCGATTTTGATGTTTTAAATAGTAAGGCGATTTCGCAGCCGCTGGTAAACCATATCTACACAGCAGATCCATCTGCACATGTGTTTAATGGGAAAATTTATATTTATCCTTCACATGATGTGGATGCAGGCGATGCTTTCGATGATTTGGGTAGTCATTTCGCCATGGAAGATTATCATATCCTATCGATGGATTCTCCGTTCGATGCAACAGCAACGGACCACGGCTTGGCGCTGCATGTAAACGATGTGCCATGGGCGGATAAGCAAATGTGGGCACCGGATGCAAATGAAAAAGATGGTACTTATTATTTATTTTTTCCCGCGAAAGATTATGATGGTATTTTCAGAATAGGGGTTGCTACAAGTGATTCACCAACAGGTCCATTCACGCCGGAACCTACTGCAATAAAGGAAAGTTTTTCCATTGATCCTGCTGTGTTTAAAGATGATGATGGAAGTTACTATATGTATTTTGGCGGTATATGGGGCGGACAATTACAACGCTGGCGTACCAGCCAATTCAATGGCGAACAACCTGATAGCCCTACTGCATTTTTACCAGAAACTAACGAGCCTGCATTGTGTGCAAAAGTGGCTAAGCTTACAGATGATTTATTGTCGTTTGCTGAAGCTCCTACTGATGTATTAATTTTAGATGAAGATGGAAATCCATTATTGCAGGGAGACACCGAAAAACGTTTTTTTGAGGCAAGCTGGTTGCATAAATATAACGGTAAATATTATTTTTCATATTCAACCGGTGATACACATTTTATCTGCTATGCCATAGGCGATAATCCTTATGGGCCATTCACTTATCAGGGGCGCATTCTAGAACCTGTTGTAGGCTGGACATCTCATCATTCTATTGTTGTGTTTGAAAATAAATGGTATTTGTTTTACCACGATTCAAGTTTATCAAAAGGTGTTACGCATTTACGAAGTGTAAAAGTTGCGGAATTACAACATGATGAAAATGGAAAGATTATTACGATTCAACCATAAAAGTAAAAATATAGGTAGCCGAATGAAATATATAATTGGATTTTTACTGTTATTATGTAACGCTCAGCTTATCGCACAGGACTACAAATCCTTTCCAATGTGGAATGCTAGCCTCCCTATGGAACAGCGTGTGAATGACCTGGTTAGCAGGCTTACACTCGAGGAAAAAGTGGCGCAAATGTTGAATGCCGCACCTGCTGTTTCAAGGCTCGGCATACCTGCATACGATTGGTGGAACGAAGTGTTGCATGGCGTTGCACGTACGCCTTTTAAAACAACAGTGTATCCGCAGGCAATTGGTATGGCTGCTACCTGGGATACCACTTCGCTAAAGAAAATGGCTTATTTTTCTGCACTTGAGGGCAGGGCTATTTTCAATAAAGCGACCGCAATGGGTCGTAACAACGAGCGATATATGGGGCTTACTTACTGGACACCTAACATAAATATTTTCCGCGATCCGCGCTGGGGCAGGGGACAGGAAACTTATGGTGAAGATCCTTTTCTTACAGCCAAATTAGGTGCATCATTTGTTCGCGGGCTACAAGGCAACGATCCAAAGTATATGCTTGCTGCGGCATGTGCCAAACATTTTGCCGTCCATAGTGGACCCGAGCCAACTAGACATTCAGATAATTTTAATGTATCGGATTATGAATTATGGGATACTTATTTGCCTGCTTTTAAAGAATTGGTAGTAGATGCAGGCGTGGCTGGTGTAATGTGCGCATACAACGCGTTTCGTACAGAACCCTGTTGTGGCAATACGTTGCTAATGAATGATGTGTTACGCAAGCAATGGAATTTTACGGGTTATGTTACAAGTGATTGCTGGGGACTCGATGATTTTTTCAAGTTTCATAAAACACATGCAAATGCAACGGAAGCCGCGGTGGATGCCTTAATTCATGGTACCGATGTAGAATGCGGCGTTTCTGTTTATATTAAATTGGTAGATGCTGTAAAGCAAGGTAAAATTACCGAAGCACAAATAGATGCATCGGTAAAAAGGCTTTTCACCATTCGTTATCGCCTGGGAATGTTTGATCCGGCTTCTTTGGTAAAATATGCCCAAACACCAGAATCTGTTTTAGAATCAAATGACCACAAAGCACATGCCTTAAAAATGGCCAGGCAATCGATTGTCCTGCTGAAGAATGCAAATATGCCTGGTCAGCAACATAAAATATTACCGCTATCTAAATCCATTAAAAGAATTGCTGTAGTAGGGCCTAATGCTGAAAATAAAATTTCTGTTTTAGGTAATTATAATGGTACGCCTTCGCGGATTGTTTCGTTGCTTGATGGCATAAAGGAAAAATTAGGTGCCGGTACTGAAGTGGTGTATGAACAGGCTATCAATTTCACCAACGATACCTTGTTTGTTGCGGATAACAGTAAACTTCCTTACACGATTGATGGAGGTTCTGGTTTTAATGTTTCTTATTGGAACAACGAGGAGCTGCAAGGAAACCCGGTGGTATCGGGCAAGGTTGCCAATATTGATTTTAGTTATTTTGAAGGAGAATCACCTGCAAATGGCATAAAGGCAAATAATTTTTCTGCAAGGTTTTCTACTTCCATTACCGCAACGAATAATGAAACATTGGTGTGGAAGGTTGAAGGTGATGATGGCTATCGTTTAATCGTTAATGGTGATACAGCCATTAATGCATGGACAAGAAACAGGTGGGGTGCCCGCACGTATCGCCTGAATGTTGAAAAAAATAAGACATACAATATCATTTTGGAACACAGGCAAGGTGGCGGTGGTGCCATTATCAGGATGATTAAAGGTAATTTTGAGAGGACGAATTTTGATGCACTGGCAAAAAGGTTTTCTGCATTCGATGCCATCATTTTTGCAGGTGGTATTTCTCCACAATTGGAAGGCGAAGAAATGCCTGTAAATTTTCCCGGTTTCAGCGGTGGCGACAGAACTTCCATTCAATTGCCTGCGGTTCAAACGGAATTGATGAAGAAATTGCATGCTACCGGTAAACCGGTGGTGTTTGTAATGATGACGGGAAGTGCCATTGCAACGCCCTGGGAGTCGGCAAATATTCCTGCTATCGTTAATGGTTGGTATGGCGGACAGTCCGCAGGTACAGCTATTGCTGATGTAATATTTGGTGATTATAATCCTGCTGGTAGATTACCTGTAACCTTTTACAAATCCGACAGCGATTTGCCCGGATTTAAAGATTACGGAATGAAAGGCCGTACGTATCGGTATTTTAATGGTGAAGCATTGTATCCCTTTGGATATGGATTAAGCTATACAAATTTTGATTATGCTAATATGAAAGTCCCGGAAACTATTGCCGCCGGGAAATCTATTAAAGTAACGACTACCATTAAAAATACTGGTGCTAAAGACGGAGAAGAAGTGATTCAATTGTATGTTTCGCATGATGGTGTTGGTGAACTGGCTCCGCTGAAAGCTTTAAAAGGATTTCAACGGATATCAATTAAAAAGGGGGAAAGTCGTGAAGTAAGTTTTATCCTAACGGGGAACGACTTGTCGCTTGTGGATGAAAAAGGAAATACTTACCAACCTAAGGGAAGGGTGAGCATAAGTATTGGTGGTGGCCAACCGGGCGTAGTAAACAAAACAACGAGTAATGTAATTACAAAGTCAGTGCAATTGTTATAACGTGAAGTATTAATTGGATTATAAAGATGAAATATATTTCTACCGCATTCTTGTGCAGCTTTCTTTTGATTACCCATTTGAATAAAAGCTATGCACAGGTTAGGCTTCCGCAAATTGTAAGGGATAGTATGATTTTACAAAGAGATGCTCCTGTAAATATTTGGGGGTGGGCAGCGGCAAATGAAAAAGTAGGTATAAAGTTTTCGGGTAAAACTTATAAGACAAAAGCAAATTCTAATGGTGACTGGAAAATTCAATTGCCAGCAGTTAAAGCCGGTGGACCTTATACCATGGAAATTATTGCAAGTAATAAAATAACACTTAAAGAAATCTTGTTTGGTGATGTATGGTTTTTTAGCGGACAGAGCAATATGGTTCACCAGTTAAACATACATGATGTAACCTATGCCAAAGAAATTGCCACAGCAAATGACGCGGACATACGACAATTTTGGATACCTGCACTTACCAGCTTGGCAGGTCCACAAAACAACCTGCCAACTGGTTATTGGAAAGCCGCGGTAGGAGAGGATGTACGACCATTTTCAGCAGTAGCGTATTTTTTCGCCAAAAAAATACATGAAAAATATAATATACCCATTGGCATCATTAATGCAAGTGTGGGCGGTACACCCATTGAAGCATGGATAGGCGAGGAAGGTTTCAAAGACTTTGCTAAGGAATTTGCAACCATTCAAAAAAATAAAGATACTGCCTATCTCAACAGCTTAGCAAGGCGCCCCACGCCTAATACAAGCCACCCGAACCCCCCGGTAGATGAAGGAATGGCTGCTGCTCCAAAGTGGTTTGAAATGACTTATGTTCCAAAGGGATGGCGCAATATTAATATACCCGGCTATTGGGAAGATCAGGGAATAAAAGACTTAAATGGAGTAGTGTGGTATAGAAAAGAAATAGATATTCCTGCTGCTATGACAGGTAAACCTGCAAAGGTTTTCCTGGGTAGAATAGTGGATGCCGATGAATTATATATTAATGGAAAGCAGATTGCCAACACAACGTACCAATATCCACAACGCAGGTACCCGGTACCTGCTGACGTTTTAAAAGCCGGCAAGAATATTTTTGTCATTCGTGTATCCAATGCTGGCGGCAAGGGTGGTTTTGTTCCTGATAAACCTTATTGTATTTTTTCGGGAAATGATACCGTGGACCTGAAAGGTACATGGGAATACAAGGTTGGAGTGGCTTACAAGCCATTTTCAGGAGGTGGGCAAGGTGGATGTGGTATAAATGCACAAAACCAACCCGCTGCCTTGTATAATGCTATGGTAGCGCCGGTAATCCATTATACCATTAAAGGATTGGGTTGGTATCAGGGCGAAAGCAATGCGGGGCGTCCGCAGGAATACGAAAAACTTTTGACCACTTTGGTAAGTGACTGGAGAGCAAAATGGAACCTGGGAAATTTACCTTTTCTGAATGTGCAGCTTCCCGGATTTATGGAATACAATTATTTGCCATCCGAAAGTCAGTGGGCAATCTTAAGAGAAGCACAATTGAAAGGATTGGCAATACCAAATACAGCTTTGGCAGTTGCCATTGATTTAGGTGAATGGAATGATATTCACCCCGACAATAAAAAGGATGTTGGTGAGCGAATGGCATTAGGCGCTTTGAAAATTGCATATAATGAAAACATTATTTATTCTGGCCCCATATTCCAATCATCCGTGGTGGAAGGAAGGAAAATCATATTATCTTTTACAAATACTGGGAGTGGCTTAGTTGCTATTGATGGCGAGCCATTAGGCGAATTTGCCATTGCAGGGGAAGATAAAAAGTTTGTGTGGGCAAAGGCAACCATTGAAGGTGATAAGGTGGTGGTTTGGAGCGATGAAATTGCCAATCCGCAATTCGTAAGATATGCATGGGCGGATAACCCGGTAAACCCCAACTTTTTTAATAAGGAAGGATTACCGGCTTCGCCATTCAGAACTGATAAATAAGTTGAAATACATTTAAAAAAGACTGAAACCAATGGATGCCATGCAAAAAATTCACATTGTTTTAATTGTATCAATCGTTTCGATTTCGGTAATGGCACAAGTGCCTGTTATAGATAGTAGCAAATATCCTGCACCAAAAACTTTTACTGCCCAGCAGGATCAGGCACAAATGATGGAGCAATTGGGTATAAAAAAACTACGCCCGGGTCCCAGTGGTAACCAAAAAGACCCTAACCATGCAAATGAAGATGAATCACTGGCTAATCCTTGCCCCATACTCCCCGATGCACTTCAAACAAAAAAGGGGCAAAAAGTTTCCACGCCTGAATTGTGGTGGAAACAAAGACGCCCCGAAATAGTGGAAGATTTTGAAACCGAAATGTATGGCAGAATTCCTGCTAACACCCCAAAAGTAACCTGGACAGCTAAAGTCACCGATTACGAATTTGTAGGTCGTACACCGGTAATTGCCAGGCAAATGGTGGGCAAGGTTGATAATAGTGCTTATCCACTTATTAATGTAAACATCAATATGGTATTGGTTTTGCCATTAAATGTAAAAGGACCGGTTCCGGTATTAATAATGTTCGGATTCTCTTCGCTACCTGCCCCTGCACAGCCTAATCCGGCAGATCTGGAGAAAATCAATATTGCTTTCAAGGAAATGATGATAAAAAACAACCCGGAGATGAAAGCCATTTTCGATAAATACCCTGCCTATGCACCTATTACCCGTTTGAATAATGGCCCTAACTTTTTTGCCCCGCCTACCAATAAAGACTCGCCTCCTACCGAACAATTACTGGCAGCAGGCTGGGGGTATTGTACAATTGAGCCCAATAGCATTCAGGCCGATAACGGAGCGGGTCTTACCCGTGGTATCATAGGTTTGGTAAATAAAGGGCAACCCCGCAAACCCGAAGATTGGGGCGCCTTAAGGGCATGGGGTTGGGGTGCATCAAGGGCGCTTGATTTTTTGGAAACAGACACCCTGGTTGATGCTAAAAAAGTGGGTATTGAAGGGGTGTACCGCTACGGCAAGGCTGCATTGGTTACCATGGCATTTGACCAACGATTTGGAATAGGGCTTATTGGGTCTTCGGGAAAAGGAGGTGTAACCTTACAACGAAGAGTTTTTGGTGAAGCAGTTGAAAGTCTTGCGGGCAGCGGAGAATTTCATTGGATGGCGGGTAATTATTTGAAATATGCTACCGAAGAATCAAACTTTGGCAGGAAAACCGGCTGCGACCTGCCGGTTGATGCGCATGAATTGCTTGCCCTTTGTGCACCACGACCGGTTTTTGTTAGCTATGGCATTCCTGAAAAAGGAGATGCCAAATGGCTCGACCAAAATGGAAGTTATAAAGCAACAGTTGCTGCAGGTGCAGTTTATAAATTACTGGGAGCCAAAGATTTAGGCGTAAGTAATGATTATAATACAGAACAAATGCCACCGGTATTGAGCGGATTGCTTGATGGAGAATTGGCTTGGCGTCAGCACGATGGTGGGCATACCGATGCGCCTAACTTTGAATATTTTATTCCCTGGGGTGGAAGGGTTTTGAAATATGAAAAGAGACCAAAATGATTTTCCTATTAATTAAATAGCTTTTAAACCCAGTTTCTAGATTTATTCCATTGTGTACAGCCCATTCTTTTATCTCTAAAGACCTTCACAATTGAAAAAATATGTGTCACATTAGTGTAAAAATGCAAACGTTGAGTGCTTTACATTTTTATACTATATTTCAGCACTTCTGATTTACTTGGAAAACAATGAATACTATTTTTTAATAGACCGGTAGATTATTGTGGGTCACATGATATTCCTTTTCACCTAAAACAAAGTGGCCGCTCCAAAAATGGAGCGGCCCTTGTATGTTTTAAGAAGTAAGTAGGGATGAGTAGTATCTTAATTAATCTTTGTTAACTTAATGGTTTCTTGAATTCCCCCACCTGAAACTTGAATGTTATAATCACCAGATGAAAGGTTCATTACATTCAGGTCAAACTGGTTAATACCACGGTTGAACTGAGCATTGATAACCTGAACCTGACGTCCGATGGCATCACGCATAATGATATTGCCTTTTCCTCCTTCAGGTGCGTCCACAACGAGTTTGGTAGAAGTTCTTGCAGGGTTGGGGAAGGCAGTTACTGCTTTTCCTAAACCATCTACTGAAAGCATGCGAACAGCGCTTTTGGTATTCTGTCCATCTTTATCAAACTGTTGAATTTGGTAATAAATTTCGCGGCTGCCGATTTTGCTGAGACTAAAATCAACAGTTTCGTACGTATTATCGCTATTACCATTACCTAATGCATTAATGCGTTGAATAGATTTAAAATTGCGACCATCAGAACTGCGAAGTACTTGGAAATGTGAGTTATTATCATCATTACTAATATCCCAAGTAAGCTTTGCATCGTCACCTGATTTTAAAGCATAGAAGGATTTGAAATTAACAGGGAGTGTTATTGCAGCAGGAACAAAAGAAAAACCACTTGCGTTTCCAGCATTGGTAGCTCCTGTACCATAAACAATTGACGCTTCATTTCCAATTTGAATACCACCCAATTCAAAAGCTAAACCAGATAAGGCATTACTTCCTCCATCTGGAAGGTAGGCTAACCTCAATTCCGAAGTGGTAAATCCTCCATAATTGAAGGTAATTTCTCCTAATTCATATTCTGTGTTCTCTACAATATTACTTGAAGTTGTTCCAGTATATACATTGTAAAATGTATATACATTGTAGTTAGTACCACCAACCATTTGCTGGTTAACGTCTAGAAGGGTGTATGCACCTAAGTGTAAAAAGGCTCCTGTTGGTGCGAAAGTTGCAGTTGGAGCAGGTACAACGCTTGCTGGTAATAGAAAAGTTACCAAAACTTGTGACGCAACGCCTGCTTTTGCTGCATTTGAGCGAATAAATACTTTGGCCTTACTATCGACACCCGGTGTAGGCCTTACTGTAAAGCTTAAGTTTTGGGCAAAAATCAAAGAACTTAATAGTATAAAAGTAATTGTAGATAAAAAAGCTTTCATAGTTGTAGGTTAAATTAGATAATTCTTAAAAAATTAAATTAATTATTGGGAAGTAGTTGAGTCTTTGATGAATTGGTAATACCAGCCAGTACACTACTTAATAAATAAGATCTATCTGAAACTCCAAGTCCAATATAATTTACATTTTTATCAAAATTGAGGTCACCACGACCATAATTTAAATAATCAGAAATGCTAGCAATGCTACGAGCAGGAGTAGGAGCATTAGCTGCATTTCCCATTGTGGTAAGAATTGCAGCCCTATCAGTTGTTCCAAGACCAATATAGTTTGAAGTTGCTGAAGTATTTACATCACCTGAGTACATTTGCCTTACTGAATTAGCAAAAAGATAATTTGTTCCAGAAGTTCCATAAATATTACCAGCGGCTGTGGTTGTAAAATCAAATGAAGCAGGTGCAAGACTTAAAGCAATTGGAACAGCAGGATTTGAAGATATGCCTAGATGGTTTCTATGTCTGATGGAAACAGTATAATTACCACCATCTAAGTTTTTGAAATATAATGGACTTAAATTGTCAATGTCTATGATTTCACCATTGCGGCGTAACAATGCCGCCCGAGTTTGAACCACAGGAGCTGTAGTTGCATTTGTTATGGTACGTAATTGAATGAATACCCAATCAACTATATTATTGTTTCCATTTGCCTGATTAGCCAATACGGAGGCGTCAATGGCTTCGGCAGTATTGTTTGCAACATGCGTAAAAGAAGAAGAAAGTTGAGCAGAACGATAAGGATCGGTTAAAGGAATTACTGATGGGGCAGTTCTATAAGTTTCTGCCATTAATCCAGTACCGGCATTATATGCACCTTGAAGAAGAACTTTAGTGTTCACTAATAAAAACTTATTCATCCCATATAAATCACTTGCTCCAGCCGGAATATTTGCTCCTACAAAATTGGTACCTGCATCTTGTCCTGTTCCTAATGCCCAAGTGGCACCATTCCAAAACATTCCTACAATATCCGCTTCGGTACCGGTAACCTGACCATCCAAATATGTACCCTTTCCAGCTAAAGTGCCTGAAGGCATGCCTGAGCGATTAACTTTCCATGCAGTTCCTAAATAAGACTCAGTACGTGGATGACGCTGTGGGGTAGGAATAGCAGATCCGGTAGCTTTTACACCAACAAATGCACCGGCATTATAAGTACCGCCGGTAGTGGTGTAAGTAAAAGGGGTATAATTAGTTCCAAAACCTACCGGAATTACCCTGTCAGCAACATTAGCGCCAACAAGCCTGCGCGCTTCTCCAGCTGCATTTGCCTCCAAAAATTTAGATGGACCTGCATTGTTTACTACAGTGGCATCTTCTAAAATAAAATTAAACCCATTTAATTGAATTTTACCATTGGTAAATTCAAGCGCACTGCCAACTTTTACATCACCCACCAAACTTGCATTCATTGGGTTGTCAATTTCCAAACGAGGAATAACATTTCCGTTAGTATTAATTTGTTGGATGGCAGTACCCTTTAACTGGATTTTTCCAAGGGTGCCATCTGACCCACCGGCCTGAATGGGCACATTGGTAGTTAGATTGCCCTGTACGGTAACAACTGCACCTGCTCCAATAAAAAAGGTTGCATTGTCAATGACTAATTGCGCCTGTGTTGAAAAAACCAGAAAACAAGCTGCGGGTAGTAAAATGGATTTCATGCTTTTCGGATTATTATGATAGTATGAAGGTACAAATTTTTTAAAACTAAGAAAAATAAAATGAGTGATTTGTGGTTATGACTTATCAAACGGTAGTTTTTTGTAATTAAAATGATTGAAAATAGGTTTAAGCATGAGAAATTTAGATTGAAATATGCTATTAATTGAATGTTAAATAATTATACGCCAAATATATAGGTATAAATTTTACCACGCAATACCCTTTTTAAGGTATTTTTAAACATATCCCCGAAATTTTGTAATAAATTGGGTAGGGTGTGGCAATGCATTTTCCCTGAAATTTGCAGCCTAATTCATAAATTGGCAATATGGCAATTGAAATAAAAGTTCCAAGTGTTGGAGAAAGTATAAGTGAAGTTACCTTAGCCCAGTGGGTAAAAAAGGATGGAGACTACGTAAATCGCGATGAAGTGTTAGCCGAATTAGAAAGTGAGAAGGCAACTTTTGAAATAAATGCTATTGAAGCAGGTATACTAAAAATCGTTGCGGGAGAAGGTGATACACTAAAAATTGGCGATGTAGCTTGTACCATCGATACTGATGCACCCAAGCCGGAAGGTGCTCCATCCCAGGAAGCGAAGGAAACCCAGGTCCCTGCAGAACCAGTTTCACCTGTCGCTCAAAGCCAAACGGCAGAAACATCGGTAAAAGCAACCCCGGTTGCCGCAGCCATTATTGCCGATAAGAAAGTAGACCCCAAATCTGTTACCGCATCGGGTTCGCAAGGAAAAATAATGAAGCAGGATGTGTTAGCCGCTTTAGAAAACCCGGGCCGTAAACCAGGCTTAGAACTTTTTACAAGGAATGCCCGCCCGGAAAAAATGAGCAACCTCCGCAAAACGGTTAGCAGGCGTTTGGTGGAAGCTAAAAACACAACCGCTATGCTTACCACTTTCAACGAAGTGGACATGGGGCCAATTATGGAATTACGAAAAGTATATAAGGACTCGTTTACTAAAAAACATGGCGTAAACCTTGGTTTCATGAGCTTTTTTACAAAAGCATGCTGTTTTGCCTTGCAGGAGTGGCCATCTGTAAATGCCAAAATAGATGGCGAACAAATTGTTTTTCATGAATTCTGCGATATTTCCATTGCAGTTAGCGCACCAAAAGGACTCGTGGTTCCGGTAATTCGCAATGCTGAAAGTATGAGCATGGCCGACATTGAGAAAAAAGTTGTGGAACTAGCCACCAAAGCAAGGGAAAACAAACTCACCATTGAAGAAATGACCGGGGGAACTTTTACCTTAACGAATGGTGGTGTATTTGGCAGCCTTATGAGTACACCCATTATAAATATTCCTCAAAGTGCTATTCTCGGGATGCATAAAATTCAGGAACGCCCCATGGCCATTAATGGAAAAGTAGAAATAAGACCCATGATGTATCTTGCATTAAGCTACGATCATCGTATTATTGATGGCCGGGAGTCAGTCAGCTTTCTTGTTAGGTTAAAGGAGCTTTTGGAAAAACCTGAACAATTGCTTTTCGGAAAAGATCCGGTAAAAACTTTGCTTGAGTTATAAATTACAAAAGGCCACCATTTGTGGTCTTTTTTTCTTATAGTAAATTCTCTATATAATATTGTCACGTTTTCATGCTTACCTGCGTAATGCCTCAATACTCGTATCTAAATACGATGGATCGTTGCCATTGGCCATATATTTAAAACAATATTTTTCAACGGAAAAAAAATTTGGCTCCAACGACCGCAAAATGGTTGGTGGACTTTGCTACCAATATTTCAGGCTTGGTCACCTTTTTACGGATATTGCTTTGGAAGAAAGGTTACTCCTGGCTGAATTTGTTTGCAAGGATAAACCATCTAAACTCATAGAAGCCATCAAGCCAGAATGGCTGCCACTTGCAGGTTTTACAGGTTCTGAGAAAATAGAAAAGCTCGGATATCCTTGGTCGCCAAAATTGCATACACCATGGTACCATCTCATACAAACAGAAATTCCCCCGGATAATTATGCAGCATCCATGTTTTACCAACCCAATCTTTATGTTCGGGTACGACCGGGAAATAAAACTAAAGTTTCAGGAATTATAGCAGCAAATAATTTGCCGGTCGAATTTTTGCAGGAAAATACCCTGGCTTTTCCTAATGCTACAAAGCTTGAAGATTATTTTTCTATTAATAAAGATGTAGTAGTTCAGGATGCAGGTAGTCAGAAATGTGGTGAAATCATAAAAAAGATTTTACCTGACTTAAGGGGGAAAATTTGGGATGCCTGTGCGGCAAGTGGTGGAAAAAGTATTCAACTGATAGATTTATATGGAAATAATGAATTATGGGTGAGTGATATAAGAGAAACGATTTTACATAACCTTTCAGAAAGATTTAGACAGGCTGGCGTTCACCCTTACCATTCTTTTGTTGCTGACCTTACCAAACCCTTGCAAGGTAAGCAGGCCAACCTCCGGGTAGATGTTGCTTTGGTAGATGCACCCTGCACTGGTAGTGGTACATGGGCACGTACACCTGAGCAACATTATTTTTTTAATCCGGAGAAGGTTGCATCATTTTCAAACCGTCAATTGCAGATATGCAAAACCGTTATTCCACATATAAAATCAAGCGGTTACCTTATATATATTACATGTTCGGTTTTTACTGCAGAAAACCAACAGGTTACCGAGACCCTTTTACAACAAAATAAGTTAACCTTAATTCATGCAGAAGTAATAGATGGCACTACACAATTTCATGACAGCATGTATGTAGCTATCATGAAAAAAAATTAATTATGATCCAGTGCTGTAAGAATAATACGGTAGCTGCCATCTTCCCAATATCCGGGTCTTGAATCGGGTGGTGGGGTAGGTGGTTGCCACACTTTATGGTCGAAGTTTTTATAAATAAGACCAACACCTTTCGCATAAACTTCAATGCTATAATCGTATTGTTTAAAAAACTGCGGGTTAAATGGCCCTTCCGGCACCACTTCATCACGCTGTAAAATGGTTATGGTATTTGGATAGGTTTTTCCATTAATGGTAAATGGAGCACCCACATTTTGGTAAGTGTAAGTCCAGTCAGCAAGGTATCGCACAGGACTATTAATAGATCCCGTTTCAATAAAACTATTCCCCTTCCATTCAAATCCTTCAAAAATGGGGAAACGCAACTTCATAAATCTAAGGTTATTTTCTACATATTCTACCCAGTCTGTTTCTTCAGGAATAGCCATAAAAGTATGAGAAGGAATATAAGGAGCTGTTCCTATAGCATTACTCGTGGAGCGTACAATCCGAAAGGCGCTTCTATCCATTGCGTCTTTCACATTTGCATCAACAAGATCTCGTACCCTGTAAGTACGCACAGTGGTATCGCGCCCAAATTGGGTAAGTACAGTACTATCGAGCCGGTAGGTTATGTATTTTCCTACTTGCAGTGGAAAATATTCGGACAGGGAAGGAGAATTCAGTTCCACTTTTTTATCGGAACAAGAAGCAAATAGCATGAGTCCCGCTACCAATATACCAAAGCCTACATATTTTTTTTGCATATCCTACGCTAAACTAAGTGATTTAAACCGAATGAAACCCTACCGTTGAAAACCCTTTTACAAAAATTAATACCGCTGAATAATTCCTCCACCCATAACATCATCTCCATCATAAAAAACAGCACTTTGTCCGGGGGCAATTCCTTTTACATCTTCATAAAACTGAACCCGAATCCCATTTTCAACGGCATAGAGGTTACTTAACGTCCCTTTATCCCGGTATCGTACTTTGGTTATGCTTTCCATACCATCTGTTATACCGTCAAATTTCATCCAGTTAATTTTATTTACAATCATTTCGGCGCGGTCAAGGTCGGCCTCATCACCCAGGGTTACCGTATTGGTTTCGGGCGAAATATGGGTAACATATACCGGCCTGCCCATGGCAATATCAAGCCCTTTTCGCTGTCCAATCGTGTAAAATGGATATCCTTTATGTTGTCCCAATTTTTTCCCTTCCTTATCTACAAACCAGCCACCGGCCACTTTTTCTTCCAATCCATCTACCCTGCGTTTCAGAAAGCCGCGGTAATCATTATCGGGAACAAAACAAATTTCGTAACTCTCGGCTTTTTTGGCTAGTTCCGGGTAACCAAAATCATGCGCCATCTGCCTGATTTCGGTTTTGTGGTATGTTCCTAAGGGTAAAAGCGTCCGGCTCAGTAAATCTTGTTGCAATCCCCAAAGCACATAACTCTGATCTTTGGTTTCATCTACGCCCCGCCGCACAAAATAGCGCCCATTATCGTGTTGGTGAATTTGCCCGTAATGGCCGGTGGCTATAAAAGCACAATCCAACGCATCGGCCCTTTTAAGCAATGCCCGCCATTTAATATGCGTGTTGCACATAACACAGGGGTTGGGTGTGCGCCCTGCCAGGTATTCATCCACAAAGTTTTCAATGACAAAATCGCCAAATTCGTCGCGAATATCCAGAATGTAGTGGGGGAAACCATGTTCAACGGCCGCTAACCGGGCATCGTTGAAGCTATCAACGTTGCAGCAGCCTGTTTCTTTTTTTGCTTTGGTGCCGGTGCCGCTACTGGCATAATCCCATGTTTTCATGGTAATGCCTACTACTTCGTAACCTTGCTCGTGGAGCATTAAGGCGGTTACGGTACTATCTATGCCGCCGCTCATGGCAACGAGCACTTTTCCATTTTTACTCATGATCTTATTGTACGAGCCGGGGTCAAAGTCCGGATACGTGGCAAAGATAGGATTTTTAAAAAAGCTGGTGGATAGCTGGAATTGGGACTGATCAACCTTAAAAATTATCGGCGATTAGCTGAAAGGAATTAGAGGGGCCATGATAGCTGAAAGTACAAAATTGCAATACATCGCGGCCAATTATGCCGTCATATGGACTTTCCGAAAAATCACCTTCTAAAATATCGATCGGAAGGCCCTTCATGCCAAAAATTTGCAGGAAAAGTACACAACGGTAACGCTGTAATGCATAGGTACCACCAACACCGTTTACTTCACAATAATCGTTGTACCGTGGCAATCCCAGGCCATTAATAATATTACTATCAATACCGGAAATATTAGCTCCAGTGTCTATCAGTAATTTTACTTTGGCAAATGGAGCAATAGGCTCCTGATTTTTATTGTGTAAAAAACTTTGTTCATCCGGAAAGATTTCCCCGAATGTTATAGGCCCTGTTTCAACAAACATGTTGGTATGCGGAGGTTGGTTGCTCATAAAAATTGAAATTATCAGCTCTTGTTCAATCATCGTCATTTTGTGTAGGGTTTAAGCTTCCATACCTAAAAATTCCCTCGTTTTTTCTATTAAAGTTGCCCTAATTAATTCTATTTTTACGCCAAACTATAAAATACGAGTACTATGATTAAACTTCAGGTAATTGGCAATTTGGGAAAAGATTGCATGGTAAACATGGTGAATGGCAAGAATGTCATCAATTTTAGTGTGGCACATACTGAACGTTTCAGGGACAGCACCGGTGTGCAAAAGGAAAAAACCACCTGGGTGGAATGTGCTTATTGGACCGACAGAACCGGAATAGCACCTTATTTAAAAAAGGGTCAGCAGGTTTTTGTTGAAGGAACCCCCGAAATACGGACTTTTACCCGTAACGATGGTACCAGCGGTTCATCCCTTTCACTTCGCGTTCAATATGTACAACTGGTTGGTGGCCGCGAAGGTGGTGGTGATATGCAGGTAAACCCCGGTGTTCCACAATCTGCACCTGCGCGTGAACCTTCTTCCTTCAATGCGGCCAATGACCCTATGGGTTATCCGGGCGAACAGGGAGCCAGCGATGATCTTCCTTTTTAGTAGCGTCTAATGTTTGCTTAAAAAAAATCCCTTCGGTTTCAGAAGGGTTTTTTTATTTCGTGCCCCGTGTTTGTTATTTTAAAATCACTTTTATGCGTCCATTTTATTCGATTTGCTTGCTAGTCTTTTCTGTTTTTGTTTTTTCGCCGGCACAGGCGCAGGATAAAGTAACCCTTGCTTATTACTTACCTGAAAATGTAAATTATGCCGAAAATATACCGGTTCCCTCGGCTGTAATAGGCCATGAAGTGGGTGAATGGCATGTTACCCATGACAAATTGGTACAATATATGAAAGCAATGGCAACAGCAAATCCTTCGCGTATTAAAATGCAGGTATCCGGTACTACTTATGAAGGAAGACAGCAGGTTTTACTTATTATTACCTCGGCTGCCAATCATGCAAAGCTGGAAGAAATACGTAAACAGCATGTGCAGCTTACAGATCCAAATGTATCAGGGTCAATGGATATTGCTAAAATGCCTGCTGTGGTACTGATGGGTTACAGTATTCATGGCAATGAATCAAGTGGAGCCAATGCAGCCTTGCTGGCAGCCTATCATCTTGCTGCTGCACAAGGGGCTGATATTGAAAAAATGCTGGAAAATACCGTTATACTCCTTGACCCATCCTTCAACCCCGATGGCTTGCAACGTTTTAGTACATGGGCCAACCAACACAAAAGCAAAACATTGGTTACCGATCCCAATAGCCGTGAGTTTAACGAAGTATGGCCCGGTGGACGCTTTAACCATTACTGGTTTGACCTTAACCGCGACTGGCTGCCGGCAGTTCATGTGGAAAGTCAGAACAGGTTAAAGTATTTCCATGACTGGCGCCCTAATATTCTTACCGACCATCACGAAATGGGAAGCGGTAGTACCTTTTTTTTCCAGCCTGGTGTACCATCAAGGGTAAACCCGCTTACACCGCCACAAAACCAGGTACTAACCGGAAAAATTGGGACGTATCATGCTAAATACCTTGATAAGATTGGTAGCCTTTATTTTACGAAAGAAGGGTATGATGATTTTTATTATGGTAAAGGTTCAACCTTCCCGGATATACATGGCGCTATAGGCATATTGTTTGAACAGGCTAGCAGCCGAGGACATGCACAGGAAACCAGTAACGGTTTACTCACTTTCCCATTTACCATACGCAACCAGTTTTACACAACACTAAGTACATTGGAAGCTGCGGGTGCCTTACGCACCGAGTTATTGGATTACCAGCGCACATCGTATAAGCAGGCATTAGACGAAGCCAAACAGGCTACCGTTAAGGGTTATGTTTTCGGCAACAATAAAAATACTTTTAATGCAGGTGTCCTTGCTACTATATTACAACGGCACCGCATCGACGTTAAGGTACTGGATAAAGATTTTACCGAAGGAAAGAAAATTTTTGAAGCAGGAAAGGCATATTATGTTTCTTGCGAACAGGCACAATACAGGCTTATCCAAACCATTTTTCAAAAGCAACTTACCTACAAGGACAGTTTATTTTATGATGTAACATCATGGACGATGCCGCTTGCCATGGGCATTGATTATGCTGAACTCAATGCAGGTGCATTGAAAAATATTTCTACGATCAATCCATCAACATCAATGCTAGCAAAAGGTAGTTTTGCCAGCACTGGCAACGATTATGCATGGTTGCTTGACTGGCGCGATTTTGAAGCATCAAAAGCCTTATATGCATTGCAGGGAAAGGGAATTATTACGAAAGTAATGTCCCGTGCATTTACGGTAATGCAAAATGGAAAACCGGTAAACTATCCGGCAGGAACAGTTGTAATTCCTTCGCAATTACAAAAATTATCAAAGCAGGAAATAGAGCAAACACTTATAGACTTAGCTGCGAAACACACAGTAAATTTTACCGGTTTAGCCAGTGGTTTGTCCAATGAAGGTATCGATTTGGGAAGCCCAAAATCTATTGCTGTAACACAACCTAAAGTTGCCATGCTGGTAGGATTAGGTGTAAATGCAACCGGCGCCGGTGAAGTATGGCACTTGATTGATCAACGTTTGGGTATGCCTCTCAGTCAGTTGGAAATACCCACCTTTAACCGGATAGATGCGAGCAAATATAATACCTTGATTATGGTTGGTGGCAGCTATGCAGGGTTAAGCAAGGAAAAGCTAAAAGAATGGGTAGAAGGCGGTGGTGTTTTGATTGCCTGTGAAGATGCAGTGCAATGGTGTGCGCGTAATGGTATAAGCAAATTGCAATTTAAAAAAGGTCCTGCAGTGGCGGATAGCAGTAAAATGCTTGCCTATGCCGATAAGGATGAAATAGATGGTGCACAAAGAATGAATGGTGCTATTTTCAGGGCCGAAGCAGATATTACGCATCCGCTTTGTTTTGGTTTAACACAACCTTATATTGATTTATTTAAAACGAATGATGTATTTCTGCAACCGGCAAAAAATCCTTTTGCTTCTCCTGTACGTTATGGTACGGCTCCATTGCAAAGTGGTTTTATAACCAAACAAAATTATGAAGCATTGAAAGGCACAGCATCGGTGGTGGTACAAACAGTGGGAAGCGGACGTGTAATTCATATGGCAGATAATCCTAATTTCAGGGCATTCTGGTTGGGTAGCATGCGTTTGTTTACCAATGCTATTTTCTTTGGAAAAATAATTAGTGCGGATACCGGTAGAGAAGAATAAAAATTCCAATAATCAAATTTCAAATTCCATTGGGATAAGTCAGATTCCAAAAGGTGGGAATTCAAATCTCAAATAAAAAATTTCAAATCTCAAATTTCCCATGCGACTGCTAGCTTATATTTTGTTCCTTGGCCTAGTTGGCTGTAATGGTTCAAAAAAAGAGAAAACCGTTGTTGATTATGTTGATCCATTTATTGGTACCGGTGGTCACGGGCATACTTATCCGGGGGCTGTATTACCGTTTGGAATGGTGCAGCTAAGCCCCGATAATGGCACACAGGGCTGGGATTGGTGCAGTGGTTATCACTACAGCGATTCAGTAATTGTTGGCTTTAGCCATACACACCTTAGCGGCACCGGCATTGGCGATTTGACTGATATCAGCATGATGCCTTCTATAGGCAAAGCATTTGATACCATTATGACGCCATCAGCATTCAGCCATAGCGATGAGAAAGCATCACCCGGGTATTATACTGTAAAACTGAAAGATTACAATATCCAAACTGAGTTGACTGTTTCAAAACATACCGGCTGGCAACGACATACTTTTCCTGCTTCGAAAAATGCCATGCTACGGATTGATCTTGGATGGGCGATCAATTGGGATAAGGCAACAGAGACTTACGTACATCGGATTGACGATAGTACGCTCGCAGGCTATCGTTTTAGCACCGGTTGGGCAAAAGGACAGAAGGTTTATTTTGCTTTGCGTAGTCCGAAATTAAATAGGGCGAAATTATTATTGCTCAGTGATAAAAAATTCATTTACGCTGATTCTGCAAAAGGAGAAAAGGTAGTAGCCGGCCTACAGTTTGAAACTACAGAAAGCGAGCAGGTAGTTTTCAAAACGGGCATCAGTTTTGCAAACCTTGAAGGCGCACTAGCTGCATTGGAACAGGAACCGGGGTATGATTTTGATGCTGTTGCTGCCAATGCGCGCGCTGCTTGGGAAAACGAATTGGGTAAAGTGAAAATTGAAGCTGAAGATTCTGTGAAAACCATTTTTTATACAGGGTTGTATCATAGCTTTTTAGCGCCATCACTATATTCAGATGTGAAGGGGAATTACAAGGGGACCGACAGCACCATAAAGCATGCCGAAAGTGATATATATACAGTTCAATCGTTATGGGATACTTTTCGGGGTGCCAACCCGCTATTCACTTTGTTACAATCGAAAAGGGTAGCAGACATAATTAATAGTTACCTGGTTTTTTACGATCAGCATGGTTTATTGCCGGTATGGGATTTGCACTTTTGGGAAGCCAATACCATGACGGGTTACCATGCGGTACCTATTGTAGCGGATGCTATTTTAAAGGATATCAAAGGGTTTGATTATGAAAAAGCCTATACGGCCATGAAGGCAAGCGCTATGCAAAATATTCGTGCCACAGATCAATACCGTAAATACGGTTTTGTTCCGCAGGATAAGCATGGCTGGAGTGTAACGATGACCCTTGAGTATGCTTTTGATGATTGGTGCATTGCGCAAGTCGCGAAGAAAATGGGCAAGGAAGATGACTATGCTTTGTTTTCGAAACGTGCTGAGCATTTTAAAAATTTATTTGATCCTTCAACAGGTTTTTTTCGCCCCAGGAACAGCGATGGAAAATGGCGTCAACCATTTGATCCTATGCGCAGCGAACATGGATTTGAAGGAAATTATATTGAAGGCACTGCCTGGCAACATACTTTTTTCGTTCCACATGCAGTGAATGAGTATGCCACACTACTGGGTGGCAAAGGTGAATTGATTGCAAAACTCGATTCACTTTTCACCAATAGGCAACCAATGACCGGAGAAGATATTTCCAATGATATCAGCGGCCTGATTGGGCAATATGCGCATGGTAACGAACCGAGCCATCATATTGCTTATATGTATGCTGCACTTGGCGCGCCGGATAAAGGCGCAAGACGTATAAGGGAAATAGCGACAACATTATATTCGGCACAACCAGATGGATTGAGTGGTAATGAAGATTGCGGACAAATGAGCGCTTGGTATGTATGGAGTGCGTTGGGAATGTATCCCATGAACCCAGCATCGGGCGAATATTATCTTGGTAGTCCGCTCATTAGGCGTGCAACCATTAAATTGGACAATGGTAATACCATTAACATATTAGTAAATGAGCAAAAGCCGGAGCACGCGGTAATACAATCTGCCAAATGGAATAATGTGTTAATTGAAAATAATAAAATTACGCATGCCGAATTGATGCAGGGTGGTAGCCTTGAGTTTACAATGACTAAATAATTTTTTTTATGATTACATTCAATAGTAACTATAGTTTTTCGGTGAAGGAAAGGCTTATGCGTTATGTACAGGTAGATACACAAAGTGATCCCAATAACGGAAGTTTTCCATCGAGTGAAAAGCAAAAAAATCTGTCTGCCATTTTAGCTGAGGAACTACGCGCATTGGGACTTGCAGATGCGCACATGGATGAATATGGATATGTGTATGCAACTGTTCCTGCTAACTGCGACAAGCCAACCCCCGTTGTATGCTTTTGCAGCCATGTGGATACCGCTCCTGATTGTAGTGGAACAAACGTAAAGCCCCTTTTGCATGCCAACTATGATGGAAGCCCGATTGTGTTGCCCGACGATAGTACACAAATAATAACGACAGAAAAATATCCTTACCTGAAAGAAAAAATGAGTAATGATATAATAACTGCGAGCGGCCATACCTTATTGGGAGCGGATGATAAAAGCGGTGTAGCCATCATCATGGATTTGGTGCAATATTTGCAACAACACTCCGACGTAAAACATGGAACCATCAAAATATTATTTACACCTGATGAAGAAACCGGGCGTGGCACAGAAAAAGTAGATCTGAAAAAATTAGGTGCTGATATTGGTTTTACCCTCGATGGGGGAGAAGCCGGAGACCTTGAAGATGAAACCTTTAGCGCCGATGCTGTAAGTATTACCGTGCATGGCGTAAGCGCGCACCCGGGCTATGCAAAAGATAAACTGGTAAACGCCTTGAAAATTTCCGGAGAAATACTCGCCGCATTACCAAAAGATAGCTGGAGCCCTGAAACTACCGAAGCCAAACAAGGTTTTGTACATCCGGTAAGTATGCAGGGTATTGCCGAAAAGGCAACGATTGATTTTATCATCCGCAGTTTTGTAACTGCCGAACTCGCTCATTTTGAAGAAAGGTTAAAAAATATAGCTTCAGATATCGTTGATAAACATCCCGGCGCCTCTATGGAGTTTTCCGTGCGTGAGCAATACCGCAATATGAAGGAAGTGCTCGACCAACATCCGGGCATTATCGCAAGTGCCCGCAAAGCCATTGAAATGGCGGGTCTTACACCGCGCCAATTGCCGATACGTGGTGGCACCGATGGCAGCCGTTTAAGTTTTATGGGATTACCTTGTCCTAATTTGTTTACGGGTATGCAGGGCATTCATAGCAGAACCGAATGGATCAGCGTTCAGGATATGCAAAAAGGGGTAGAAGTATTGGTGAATTTGGTGCAAATAATGTGATAGAAATTTCAAATAATAGAACACCCGATTCCAATAAAAGAATCCCCAAAATACTGAATCATATTTTTAAATTTAAAAGTATAAAGACTAAACAACTGAATACAAATGGGCAAATTGTTTAAAATTTAAGAATGAAATGCATTTGATTGAGGAAAATTGTAATTTTATACGGAAGCAAATACTAATATTGGTTTACGAATGGTTAAGTTGCTTTGCACAGAATAACAAATGCTGTAATTTCCTTTATGCTGAATCTAAAAAAAATAGGATTTGCAGTTTTTCTGTTTTTTGCCGCATGGGCAGCACCCTTCGCACAGATTTGCCCGGTTAATATAGATTTTGAGTCGGGTACTTTTGATGGATGGAAATGTTATACCGGCAGTGTTATTAATAATGGTGGAGTTCATCAATTTGTTCTTAACGAAGAACCCGGACCTATAGTCGGAAGGCATACAATTATTCCATCTTTTTTATCGGAGCTAGATTATTACGGTGGTTTTTCTACCAACAGCCCCAATGCCAGTGGGTACTCCATTAAATTAGGAAATGATTTAGGGGGTGGGGAAGGAGAAGCTATTTCCTATGAATTTACGATTCCTGCTAACCGCGACACATTTAGCCTGATATATTATTATGCGGTGGTATTTCAAGACCCCAACCACGAAGAATACGAACAGCCCCGAATGGAAATTGAGATTAACAACGTTACCGATAATTCAATCATCCCCTGTGCTTCGTTTACATTTATTCCATTCGGAACCGGCTTGCCGGGCTTTTTTGAATCCCCAGTTCCGGCAAACAATAGTGCTGTTTGGTGCAAAGATTGGACACCTGTTACCATAAATCTAAATGGGAATGCAGGCAAAACCATTCGGTTAACCTTTAGAACGGGAGATTGCACTTTCAGACGCCATTTTGGATATGCGTATATTGATGTGGATACCGATTGCAGCGGTGAATTTCTCGGTGCATCTTATTGCCCTGAGGACGCGGAAGTAACGATTTCAGCGCCTTTTGGTTTCCAGGATTATGTTTGGTTTAACAGTGATATGAGCCGTCAAATTGGAACAGGCCCAACGTTAACTATTTCTCCACCACCTGCAACAGGAACAACGGTAAATGTGCGGTTAACACCCTATGATGGTTATGGTTGTCCACAAACACTTACCACCCGCCTTATAAATAACCTGCTGGCACAGGCTAATGCCGGTAAGGATACCGTCTCCTGTAACCTTGGCGCAGTAAGAATAGGAAGTGCACCACGCCATGGCCTGGAATATAGATGGAGTCCTGAAGCAGGATTATCAAATCCACAATCATCTAACCCATTTGCATCGCCATTGGTTACCACCAATTATATAGTTACCGCACAAAGTCCTGGGGGTGGCTGTTTTGATTCAGACACGGTAAGGGTAATCGCAAGTAATCTAGGCAATTCAATGCAGGTATTAGGGCGGCCGCAATATTGTATAGAAAGCAATGATAGTGCGGTTTTGCAGGTAGAAGATGCATTGGTAATACGATGGTATAAAAATAACCAACTTATTCCAACGGCCATTTCCAATCGGTACAAGGCTTTGGAAACAGGTGATTATAATGCCTTTTTACAAGATCAGTATGGTTGTTCGGCTACCACTCCCATGCAGGTTATCAATATTTCATCCTTACCCAAAGCAATATTTTCGCTTGACAGCAATCGCCAATGCCTTGTTGGAAACCGCTTCAGTTTTTCCAATTCCAGCACCAATGTGTTGGGGACTATGCAATATCGTTGGGATTTTGGCGGAACAGGATTTTCAACATCGGTTAACCCGGTGTACACCTTCCCGGTAGCAGGGCAGTTAAATGTAAAACTAATTGTAAGAACAAATGATGTTTGCGCTGATAGTTTGAATGTACCCGTTACTATTGATCAAAACCCAATTCCACTTTTTGATGCCAACGCAATTTGTGTGGGATTGCCCTTTTTATCCAACAATCTTACCGATGAAAATATCGGTTCTCCCATTCATTACGCTTGGATTATGGATGGAAGCCCATTTACAACACAACGCAATCCGCCTGCCACCACCTTTAATGTACCCGGCACCCACGAGGTTATGCTAAATGTTTATAGCGATCAATGCCCGCTACCGGTGCAAACACTTACAAAAACTTTCCAGGTGGAAGAACAGTCCGCCGGCAAACGATACCCCATTGCATTTGCGCTTCGTGATTTTCCATTACCGGTTGAAGCAAGGAAGATAGGTGTTACCGCACGTTGGCTGCCTTCATCTCAACTAAGTGATGCGAATATATATAGCCCTGTTTTCAGGGGGACATCGGACCGGCAATACACCATTACCCTCGTAACGCAAGGTGGCTGCACAACAGTGGATACTTTGCTGGTACAAATTGTAGAAAAAGCTGAAATCATGGTACCAACTGCCTTTACGCCAAATGGTGATGGCCTGAATGATTTCCTGCGACCTGTTCCTTTGGGTGTTAAGGAGATCCGCTACTTTAAAGTATTTAATAGATGGGGCCAGCTTGTTTATGATTCCCGTGCAGCTAACCCGCTTTGGGATGGAACTGTAAAGGGCATGAAACAAGCTTCCCAATCCTATATCTGGATGGCGGAAGGCGTTAGCATAAGTGGTGAAATCATCACCCGAAAAGGTACATCCGTTTTAATCAGGTAACGGCTTGTTTTCAGGCCATATCTGCATTTAGCAGCGGAAATTTTTTTGCCAGCCAGCTATCTTTTACCGGGATTATCCAGTTATGTAGCAAGTCGTTTTTAGTGGCCACCAAATTATTAAAATAAGGTGTTTCCGGACCAATAAGCCCGCTGTTCATAGCCGGCGAAAACTGGTTGAGCGGAATCATTTCTACTTTTTCTTTACGAATAAAGGCAAGCGTTGTCCTTTCGAACATATTTACTTTAAAAAGCTTTTCTATTTCTTTTATAACACGTACAGAACTATCGGTGCTGCAACCGCTTACACCGGCAGCAGTTTCATCGGCCATGAATACCACAAACTGTCCGAAAAGCAGGTTGGCATAACCCTTTACCGGTGTACCATGCGTTTGCCAATTGGCCGTAAAATCTTCCAGCAGGCCTTCTATTTGTAAGGCTTCGGATAAAAAAAACATACGATTGCTTTGATAAACCCATACACGACTTGTCGGGTCAAAATCTTCCGGTATCAGTGATTTCCATTTTGTAAACATGGTGCAAAATTAAGATCGCAAAAGTTGTAAAATACAAAAAGCCGGCCCAATGAGCCGGCTTACATCTAAAAAATGTTATTAAGACAAGTGCTGTTCGATTTTTTTAACAAAATTGCCTTTAGGCTGCGCGCCTACCAATTTATCCACTACTTCGCCACCTTTAAAGAAAAGGATTGCAGGAATAGAAGTAATACCATAATTGATACTTACTTCGGAATTGTGGTCAACGTTTACTTTACCTACGTTTACACGTCCGGAATATTCTTTGCCCAAATCTTCAATAATGGGTCCGATTGCGCGGCAAGGGCCACACCATTCTGCCCAAAAGTCAACCACGGTCAGCTTATCGCTATCCAAAACGTCGGACTTAAAGTTGGCGTCTGTAAATTCTAATGCCATGTTTATGTTTTTTAAAAATGAATAATCAAATATAAGTGGGCAAAAATATAACCATTTTACAATACAGGCCTTTACGGTTTTGGAATAATGACAGAATGTGCGCTTTGTGGGGAAAATATGCCAAATAGGCGGCTAAATAGCGTTAAATAAATAATTTATTGCCCAAAAGAATATTCTTCACGCCAATAATTTCATCAATTTCATCCCAAAATATATGGATGCCGGTATTCTTAAAATTTTGTCTTTGGGCCATGGTTGCTTTCGAAAGCTTTTCGCTCCAGGCAAGCGGAATATATACTACACGCCCATCATCCAGCACAAAAGCAATTTCATCTTTTATGAAAGCTATCTGTTGAATCCTTGGTAAATTTTTAAATTGATAGTTTATTGAAGACAAAATTTGCTGTTTGTAATCAAAATTAGGATTAAATGTTTTTTACAACCATAAAAAATGGGCAGCCAATAACTGACCGCCCATTTTTTTAATCATTTACCTTCCCATTATTTCAAAGTAGCCTTAAGTTCGTTGGCCATTTTTACATAATCATCATTTTTACCGGCAGTAGCCAGTTCAATGGTTTTGTCGCACATAGCAGTAGCACCGGCTTTGTCACCTTGCTTGGCATGAATGCGTGCTTTAAGCAATGTCATCCAGTAAGCAGTTGGGTTGTCAGCAATGGCTTTGTCAACCCATGTGCGTGCTTTGTCAAGATCTTTACCATTGTCGTAATAATAGGATGCAGCAGCAAAATAAGGCTTGGTATCCTTATTCATTACATCGTCAATCTGCTTCATTACTTTAGCATCTACATCGGTGGTAATAGGTAGAGATACCGCTGTATTTTCCCACATAATATGCATTTCGCATGCATTACCTGTAATGTTGGCAAACTGAATCGTAAATGTTTCAACCTTGGTTGGAATACCCATGGCAGGCGCTTTAACCCTAACCACATCATTTTCTACCTTGTAAGCAGAAGGTGAAGTTACATTGAGGTCCTTTGTAAGGATAAGGGTCCATTCTTTGGCACCGGGGATGCTCAGAAGGCCATATTTACCCGGCTTTACTGCTGTGCCGCCAATGGTTACTTCCTCACTAAAGGTGATAACAGTAGCCTGGTTGGCACCTGTACGCCATACTTTGTCAAAAGGTACCAGGTCGCCCATTACTTTGCGACCTTTTGCCGAAGGACGGCTGTAGTTTAACTCAATGGTACCCAGGGCAAAATCCTGCTTTACCGTTTGCGTTGTAGATGCAGCAGGCGTTTTAAGCGTTTGCGCTTCTACACTCATAATCGTTAGAATGGCTGCTAAAGCCAATGTCAACTTTTTCATTAGAATTTACATTTTAGGTGAACAAACAACCGAAAGATATTTTGGTTTCAGTGTTTTAGAAAACAATTAGGTCACAAATGTAGGGTGTAGTTATTCAAGAACAAACCATTCCGCCCATTAGGGGTTACTTTTGCACAGATTTTTCAAAAAGTAAAGCGTTAATAGGATTCATGCGATTATATCCCGATTCGGCCCCGGTACAATTGGAATTTGACAAAGTACAACAATTGCTCGCTGCACATTGCAAAACCGACTTTGCGTTAAACAGCGCGTTGGAGTTGCGTATCCATAACCATATTCAATATATTGAAACAGCATTACATCAGTCGCATGAATTCAAAATGTTGTTGCAGGCCGGCGTGCATTTTCCGCTGGAATTTACCCAAAACATTCATAAAGATGTAAAACTCCTGAGCATTCCAGGGGCATCGCTTACCGGCGAACAATACAACCTTATCCGGCGGTTGCTCGATAATGCAGGTGATATATTCAGGTGGTTCGATGCAGAAAGACGGGAATTCTATCCTTCATTAAGCAAGGTGGTGGCAGATTCGTATTACGAAAAATCGCTGCGCAAAATGATTGACGATGTGCTCGATGAAACCGGGCAGGTGAAGGATAATGCAAGCGAAGAACTGCAACAGATACGCATGTCGCTTTACCGGAAACGCAATGAACTGCGCCGGCTTTTTGATAAGCTGTTGCAGAAGATGAATAAAAATGGTTATCTCGCTGATATTGAAGAAAGTTTTATAAATGGAAGAAGGGTTTTGGCAGTTTTTGCAGAAAACAAACGGATGGTAAAAGGCGTGTTGCATGGCGAAAGCGATACACGGCAAACTGCTTTTATTGAACCGGAAGAAACCACAGGTATTAATAATGATATTTATTCGCTCGAAAACGATGAGCGCAAAGAAGTATACCGGATCCTGCGTCAACTCACGGCTCGTTTGCAGCCATATGCCCCGCTTATGCAGGGTTATCTTGACATCATAGGTACATTCGATTTTATTCGTGCCAAGGCAAAACTGGCGCTTGATATGAACGCCAACCTGCCCTACGTTGTAAACAAGGCACATATTGAGTTGAAAAAAGCCTACCATCCATTGCTCTACTTGTATAATAAGAATACCCAAAAGGAAACCATTCCACTCAATATTAAACTGGACGAAAAAAGCAGAATACTCGTTATCAGCGGGCCCAATGCAGGTGGCAAAACGGTTACCATGAAAACCATCGGACTCAATCAGATGATGCTGCAGGCCGGTTTATTGGTTCCGGTGCAGGAAGACAGCGTAATGGGTATTTTCAGGCAGCTATTTATTCATATTGGCGATACGCAAAGCCTTGAATTTGAATTGAGTACCTACAGTGCCCACCTGCAGCACATGAAGTATTTTATTGATTTGGCCAATGGCAAAACATTATTCTTTATAGATGAACTTGGCAGTGGAAGCGATCCCAACCTTGGCGGCGCATTTGCCGAAGTAATTATGGAAGAACTTGCGCATAAACATTCCATGGGCGTAGTAACCACCCACTACCTTAACCTGAAAGTAATGGCCAACCGCGTTCCGGGTGTCATAAATGGTGCCATGCAATTTGATGAAGAAAAACTTTCGCCCTTATACCGGCTCGTAATTGGTAAACCTGGCAGCAGTTATACTTTCTCTATTGCCGAACGAATTGGCTTACCCAAAAAACTAATTGAGAAAGCAAAAAAACTCGTGAATGAAGACCATTTTACCCTCGATGGATTGCTTAACCGCACCGAACAGGATTTGCAGCGGCTTGAACTAAGGGAAAAGGAACTGCAAAGTCTGCTGAAAGAAAACGAGCGGCTGAAAAAAGAAATGGAACGGGTAATGGATAAGGAAAAACATACGCAGCAGGTTGAGTTGCTTAAACAACAAAACCGCGTTAAGGAGGACCAAATAATTTACCTGAAGGAAATGGAACGTAAACTCAAGCACATGGTAATTGAGTGGCGTAAATCGGAGGACAAAGAAGAATCTGTAAAACTCATCAACGCGTTGCTTTTTAAACAAAAAGAGAAAACAACCGAAGAAAGAAAGTCAGGTAAACTTGATAAAAAATTCATTGAATTATCTGGTACTATTGTAGAAGGCGATAAGGTACTGATGCGGAAAAACCGGCAAGTGGGAATTGTAAAGGAAATCCGGGGTAAAAAAGCGATTGTACAGGTTGGGGTGATACCTATAACGGTAGATATGGGTGATTTGGTGAAAGTGATGGAGAGGGTGGAGGTTTGATGTTGGCTTGCATCAGGCAGGCGTGTTGCAAGCTCCCCCAAAAACAGTACGTTTTTAGAAGTAGACAAAAGTCTTAATTTTTAATCGAAAATTATGAAAAGAGTCAATTACAGTCCCTTCATTCCCGGTAGGTAACATCATATGTAATTATCGGGCTATCATTTCCTGTGTTCCGGGTATATTTTATAATCCTGCCTTTCTCGTAAATCCAGGATTGAAATGATGTAGTTACATCTTTAGGTTCTCCGGGCTTCTTACCGTTGTCATCGAATTCCTTCTCTTCTTCGTAAATTAAATTTCCTTCATGGTCAAATTGCTTAGTAACCATTCTGATAGTATCAGGTTCCCCATTGGGCAGCATTATATGTTCAACTTTTTTTGTTTCGTGTAAAGCATAGTAATGCTTAATTAAGAAGTTTACAGCGCTATCATCCATTCTAATTTCGTCTTTCTTCCTAGCGAATCATAAGTGTAAGTCCAACTAATTGCTCTATAATAAGTTTCATTTGTTGTTTTATCTTCAAAAATAAGCCTGCCCATAGTGTCATATTGGTAAGTTGTCCTGGAATATGAATCACTTGAAGAATCTACTTCCTGTAAAACCTTTTGTTCATTATTGTACGTAATAATTAAATAATTTGTATCAGGGGAGTTACTTCTATAATGTATGGTAGTTTTTGTCAGGCTATCTTGTGCATAATATGTAACCGTTTTTTCTTTTGCCGTTATGAAATCCACCATATCATAATCCTTATTATTTATCAAAGTATCCTTCACGTAATATTGGGATTCAGCGTATATCAATTTCCCATCCTTGTAGCCTTTCACATCAACCGGATTGTTAGAAGTAGTGTCGTATTTGTAGTAAAATTTTTCAAGCGACTTCGGGTGTTTATATTTAACTACAGATTGCAGACGCAAGGAATCCTTATAATAATTAAACTGAACCAATAACACTTTATTGCCGTGGCTTTCTATTATTTTCCTTTCCAATCCTTTATTAATAAATACAGATTTGATAAGTATTCTTTTTCCTTTGAAACTTTCCTTCAAACCAAGACTCGTTGAATGGCAATAAATTTTGTAAGACTTAACATTTTCAGGAGTTGCAATTTCAAATTCTGAACCATCAACTATTCTAAATTGAGCAAAGACTGAAAAGCAAAATAAAATTGGTAAAAATGTACAATACCTTTTCATTTTATAGTACCGTAATATTTAGCATTATTAGGACCAATGAAGTTAGAGAAAGAAAATAATAAATTTCCAGAAGTTAATTCGTTAGTGTTAGCTGGAGTTTTTGTGAGGTATCAGGCTGAGAATAGTATCCAATATATAACTACCCGAATGCTGTATTCCTAAACCAACCTAAACCATTCTAAACAATCCTAAACAATTGAGTTACTTCGTCTCCACCGCCTGCTCTAAAATATAATAAAACTCCTTTACATCATCATCGTTTAGCCGCAGGATTCCGGTAAACTTTACGTAATCGTCAATCTTGTATTTAGGATTTTTGGTTTTCAGTTTAATGGTCATTACACTTGCAGGGCCTGCCTTACCGCAAAAGAAGCAAGCTGCGTAGGGGTTGGCGGAAAGGGCCACGGTGGCGCCGGTTTTATCTACCGGTACTACATAACCTTCAATTACCACAGGTTTGCCGCCCAGTTTTTTAATATCTTCGGGGAACTTGGGAAAAAGCATGTAGCCTTCTACATCCTTCACATATTTCTCTACAAATTCAATATTTTCCAGTTTACTCCATGTAAGGAAAGGCCCTTCAAAAAAAGGAGCAAAAGAAAAAAGACCTAATAAAGCTACAACAACGAATATTTTTTTAACCATCACTTAATGTTTTTGCAATATTGAGCCTGTAGGCTTTAATAGCGGGAATTACCGATGCAAAAATACCGATTAACAGCGTAATTCCGAACAGCCACCACTCTTCGGAAACCCATCCATAGGAAAAACGGAAGTGAAAATCCGCCGCAGATACTTTATTTAACAATACTATACCAACGCGGCATAAGGCAACGCCTGCCAAAAATCCCGCTATGGCCAGTAATAAACCTTCGGAAATCAATAATAAAAATATCACCCATCTCGAAGTACCCATCGACCGCATGAGCGCATGTTCGTATTTTCTTTCTTTTAACCGGTTGTAGAGTGAAACAAATACACTTAACCCCGCAATCAGCATGATGGCAAGCGCAATGCCCTGCAGCGTGCTTATGCCAATGCCCATCAGGTTTACTAGCCTGTTTATTTCCAGTGTAGGAACAGCAGCCTGCATGGTAGATTGTTCATTTATCATACGGGGCAGCATCATAATACCCATGGGGCTACGGAACTTAATGAGCATGGCGGTTATTTGTTTGTCCTCCGCAACGTGGGCAGTATCTTCGTTATCGTGGTCATTATGGTTATTACCATCTGCATGCGCTACGGGTGCTCCCGGCTTTTCCGAATCTTCGTCATGATGCGCTTCGTCATGTATTTGCCAAACACTTTCTACAGGGGTTAGCAACAACTGATCGAGTACGGTGCCGGTGGGTTCAAGCACGCCCACGACCTTATAAGCGCCATCTTCATGCACCTGTCCACGACTATCTTCGCCATGGGTACTTTGAAAAGAAGAACCTTCCTGCAATCCTGCCCGTTTGGCCACCGCTGAACCTGCGACTACTTCAAGCGGAGCTGCAAAAATTTTACCGGTGCTAAGTTTTCCGCCATACATGTCGAGGTAGGCTGGGGTGGTGCCCAAAATGCGGTAACCTTTATACGAATCGCCATAGGCTAAGGGAATAGCACTTTCCACCATGGGATTGCGCGCCATTTTTTCAGCTTCTTTTTTCGAAATATTGCCGGTTGGTGCATCCACATGGTACACGGCCGATAATACCAATTGCAGGGGACTCCCCTTGGCACCTACCACCATATCTACCCCTTCAAGGTCTTTGTCGAGTTTGTTACTTACCTGATCGCCCGCTACCAGTAAAAGGCTGATAATGGCAACACTAAGCGTGAGTAATGCAAGGCTGAGTAAGGCATTCAACGGCTTATGCACCAGGTTGCGGTATATAATTTTCAGCATCATGGTGTAAGCGTTATTTGGTTAGCAATCAGGTTTTTTAACCGCACATCATGCGTAACAATAATTAAGGCAGCGCCATTTTCATGGCACAGTTGCTGCAATAATGCTGCCACCATGGCTGTGTTCACATCATCGAGGCTGCTCGTAGGTTCATCTGCAAGCACAAGGTCGGGTTGGTGTATAATAGCCCTTGCAATGGAAACCCGTTGCTGTTCGCCCTGGCTAAGTTGTGATGGTAGTTTATTGAGTAAATGATCAATGCCGAGGCTATTTGCCAGCGATTGCATGCGTTTGGTATCCGTTACTTTTTTTGCCAAAAAGGGTGCAAGTAGAATATTGTCTTTTACAGTAAGGCTTTGCACAAAATGTGATTTCTGAAAGATAAATCCAATGTGCTGGCCGCGAAAACGGTCGAGGTTTTTATCCGACAGCGTAGCAATATTGGTGTCTTTAATGGTTACCGAGCCATATGCCGGTCTTAGTAAACCGCCCAACATGTGCAGGAGTGTAGTTTTTCCACAACCCGATTGGCCTAGTATAAGCAGCGAATCGCCGCTATTGGCTTGTATATCGGGGTAAGCCATGCTTTTGCCGCCGGCATATTGATAAGTTAATTGATTAGCTGAAACCATGCTTTAGCACCTTTTGGATGTTTGCAAACTAATTGCATTTTCCCCAACTTACCGCAAATCATTGCATTAGGTTATTGCCCGCTAAATGATCTCCGTTTGCTCCACCTTTCATAAATGGGATCACCTTTGCTGCTCTTTCCGCTATGAAACCAATGCGGATCTTTTACTTCCATATCAAATGAAAGCGAAGCGCCCACCCGGTTATTATCCCTTGAAAAAACACCAATGTTTTCGGTATATTTTCCATTGGCCGTGGTATAAGTGCCGGCGCCTGTACCTAAAAATTCTTTGGTTTCGGTATTATAAGCTGCCCATTGAAAACGGGTTCCACTCATAATTTTCATGGTTTTGCGCACGCCGGGGGTATAGGGTGCAATTTCGTCTTCCGGTTTGGTTTTTCGGCCGCTAAAAAGCCATGCCCCAAACAACTGTCCTGGCTTACCATCATCAATCCGGCTCCATTTTTGCACATCATCGTGATGTTTCAGGATAAGTTGGTTCCCGGTGCGTGTAAAGTCATACAGGTGAAAACTACCCACATCATCCTTATTCGCGCTGTTAAATTCTACTTCGGTTTCAATGCTTGAAGTGAGTTGTTTCAGCATGCCACCTGATGCATTTATAAACCGGTTTCCATCAGTTGTATAGCTCACTTTCATAAAATATCCGTCAGAAATAATCCATGAAATGGTGGCAGAATCGGTTTGGCGCTGCCATGCACCGTCAATTGAAATATTTGTTTGGGCTAAAACAGGCAAGGTGCAAAATATCAGGAAACTCAGGCTGGATAACGTTTTCATGGCAATCTTTGATTGATTTTGGACTGGAAAGTTAACCAAAAATTCATGAAAGTTTTTGGTGAGTTGATTTGTGCCAATATATTTGCCGCGGAGAGCTGGCAGAGTGGTCGATTGCGGCAGTCTTGAAAACTGTTGACTGTAACAGGTCCGGGGGTTCGAATCCCTCGCTCTCCGCAAAAAATAAATGACTCCGCTTTGGCGGGGTCTTTTTTTTTGAAAATATGCACCAAATTCACCTTGATGGTAAGTTTATTTACCAAAATGAAATACGGCGCAGAAACTAACTATAGGCAAATACGCAATCAATCTTCATCCTACCAAGATGGTTTAATATTATAAAAATGTATACAGGCCCTGATTAAACCATTCCTAAATGCTTTGATGTTAACACCCAAAATAGTATCTTGTCCACTTCTTTGTCCCATTTAGATAATGAAAGATCAGGCTTATGAAAATTCTATCAACAGCAGTATTAGTAATTTTACTTGGCACAGGCTTACTGAATGCACAGGGAAGTATTGGAATAGGCACAACGAATCCAAATGCAGCCTCCATTCTAGATTTGGGATCAGGCGGCAAACCGCTTATTCTTCCAAGACTTACCTCCTCACAAATGAATACTGTAAGTCCTGTTGCACAAGGAATGATCGTTTATAATACCACAGAACATCAGTTGTATACCTGGATGCGTTTTCGGTCTACCAACATCATCGGACAGGCAACAAGCCGCTGGCAACCTATATCTACCGGGCCTGCTATGATTGCATGGGGTGTAGTGGACAGTTTTGGTGCGGTAAAATCGGGGAGTGGTAATTTTAGTGTTAATTGGGATGTAGACGATAGATGGTACACCCTTACCACTACAAGCCATCCCTATTATAAGGATAGCATGTTATTGATGGTAAATCCTGTTGGTAACGGATCTTGGGATCAAACGGTGGCAACCGGTGAACTCATTGAAGGTAGTATTCGCCGGGCTACCATAAAGTTTGTAGATGTAAGTCGGAGTGTGGCAGGATGGAGCCAGGAAGATATCCGTCGAAGAAGTTGGTTTCACTTTGTGCTTTATGATCTGCGGAAGGATCCGTACAATCTTTTGGATCCTTAAGTTTATATAATCAAATCCATAAAATACTACCAGTTTTTTTTATAAATCTGTAACAGGTAGCTATAATATAAAGGGAGCAAGCCTTATTTCAATTTAAGTTTTTCCGGGTGTAGCAGGTTTTATGAGACTGAAAATAGCATTTAAGGTAGGTATTATAGCTGCAATTGCTGTTAAATAACCAATGATAGTGGAAAACGCCTGTTGTTGTGAAGCCAGCATGATAGCCATAATTCCTACAATTACCAGCATGATAGGACTGCGTAAATCACTCCAGGAACTTTCGGCTTTCAATTCGTTTTTAAGTTGCAGGGCTTCTGCTTTGTTAACCGATACAAGTACAAAATTTTTAAAACTATCATTCATGAGTTCCAGTTGGCCAAATGGTTCTTTGCGTTTAATAAGACCTTTTTGAATAAGCATACTCAGGTGGTATTTATCCGATTGATTTACCAAACCTTCCTCTGCAAGGTCATACACAAGATACCGTTCTTCGGGGCTTAGGCTTTGCCAAATATGCTGATAAAAAATAACAGCAATATTTTGTAAACTCCATATCACGGTATCGCCGGTTTCAGACCCTGAATCATCGAACCATCCCGATAATTTGTGCCACCAATGCGGCATCAGCCATTTATTTTTTTTATGGGTTTGCGTATGAATATCTTCCCTTCTTTCTTTAAAATAAGCTTCTTTTAACGGCAACCTGAGTCTTTCAATAAATGGCGAAATACTGAATTCATTATCCATCCATTTTTGCTGATGTTTTCTTTCCCACTCATCCAATACTTCTATAGCCGAAGGTAAAATGGGAAGGGTAATAGCATTAAAATGACCCAATAATATCTGGAACCTTTCTTTTATGGGTGTATTTGAAGTACTGTTATCTTCGTTTACTAAACGTGAAATCATGCTAACCGCCCGATCTGGATGAACCGTAGAAACAATGATGATGGCAGGCTTTTCATTTGAAACAAGCATTTCTTCCAATAATCCCAAAAAACGGGTAATCGCATTTTTGTCCTGAAGTATATATTCAAAATGATTGAAAACGATGGCTTTTGCATCTTTCCAAAATAGGTTATCAGGGGGATTTTTAAACAAGTCGATAATTACGCGGTCGGCGGGTGAAGTAGATTCTCTTATAAAACGCATTTTACGCGCACCCGGCAACCCCGTAATATAAGTTAGCTTACTGCCTGTTGAAAAACCCATAACCTTTTTGGCCAGTGAATAAGGAGAAATTTCTCCCGGTACATCCAAAGCAAAGATTTGCTGTATTACCCGCTTAATTATGAGATACAAAATGAATAAGGCCAATAAAAAAAGTATCCAATAGAGTGCAACAGGAACAGAAGTAATGACAGGATATTTGAAACTAATATTTTCGCTGGATAGATACACGGATTGGTTTGGACGAATCCTGACGTAACTGGAAAAGCCGGTATCCCAGCTAAATCTTCCGTTTACCGGAAAAAATGAATAAGCGCTGTCTTGTATGGAAGAAGGAGCAAAAGCATCTGTTTTACGGCTAATTTCCGTATTATAAATGCGGTAACGATTCAGCAATAGAACCGAAATACTATCTGCCTTTAATGGATTATTGGGATGTATAAAATTGTTGTGGTTGTCAATATTTTTAATCCAGTAATTATCCGGGTAATGGTTCAGCGAATTGAATACAGGCTGTTTTTTTGTATTAACTTTTTTATCAAGAATTTTCCAGGCATACGATAGTTGTTTGTAATGCGCCTGAATAGATAGCTGATTATTATAAGCGTATTGGTAAAAGAAAAATACAGGTAAGCCACTTGAAATGATGAGCCTTGTAATAGCCAAACGCGCATAGCTGTTTATAAATACATCCCGCTTTAATCCCTGGGTATTATCACTGGTTGTATGTTTATGCTCTAAGTCATTACAGAATTTATTAAATACCATTTTAGCAATCGTAAATCCGGCAATTTGAAAAAGAATAAGCAACAATATGCTCGCAAAATCATCAACCAATTGCCATATTGCAAAAAAGTTAATGATGGCTTGTATGGAAAATAATGCGACAATATTTCTCTTTTTATATCGGATAATAGTGATGCGTTTTTCCTTTTGATATTTTCTTAAATACAAAAAATTTATAAAAAGCGTAACCAGACTTAGGGAAAGAATAAGGATAAATAAAAAACCCAGGAAATTGGCATAGTAATAAATCAAAAACAGTAGCATAAAAATGCATAATTGGTAGATACTTGCATAATGATAAACCTTGTGGAGCGATGGCCTTGGCCATATCCAATCTGTTTCTATCCTGATTGCATTTAGCCTGCTTTTTCTTGCACTAATAAAAACAACCAGCACCATTTGAATGAATACGATTAAAAAGAAAAGCAACGTCATAAAAAGTGTAAAAGAAAATGCACCGGTATCCATTACGGATTCATATTGCTTGTCATAGGTTACAATTACCCAATAGGTAATGCCATCCAATGAAACAGGGCGAATAAATAACCTGCTATCCGTCCCCTTATACTTTGTTTCAATATGCTGTGCTGCATGGCTGCTGATGGCACTTTTTACTTTATCGGGGTCAGACGTTTCTTCAGGGACATTTTCATTCAGGTTGTGCATTGCATTTGCATGGTATAATACTTCACCATTCCTATCTGTTATGGCAAATGCATATCCTTCCGGAAGAATGGATTTTTCAACCGAAATCAGTGGAAAGGAGACACATGCAATCATTGCTGGATCTTTGCTTTGTTTTGCAATGATGGTTCTAAACAATCCTGTGGTCCAGGAAATTACCTGATCGGCAGAGTAGGGCTCAAGCGTATCTCTTTGATTTATGAAATAATTTCTTCTTGATAAGTTGGCCGTTGGTGCATTATAATTATCTGTACTCCAATTGAAAACTTCAAACCCGTTTTCTTTGTTCAGCCAGAACACCTGGAATACCGGCGTATGCTGAATGATACTATGAATTTTTAGCTTTTGGTCTTGGGTAATATTAGATTCGTAGGCAGGGTTTCTAACATATTGTGTGCCGCGTTTCATGTTTTCCAAATCGTCCAATTCAATAATATTGGTACGTAAATTGGAATCCCTATATACCAGCGCATCTAAACTATCAAGGCTTTGTTTTATTTGTTTGAAATAATCGGAATTCCGGCTTTCAATACTTTCAGCAATATTTTCAAGACCTGTTAAATGATTGTGTGATTGATAGCGAACAGCAAGGGATGCAAATCCCATAAAAGTGATGGATACAAGCAGCATGGCCACCACAAAAGATAAGGCGCCATCATACAACGTTAGTCTATCCTTACTGCCAAGGTTAAATAGTTTAAGCCAGGGCAAAAGAATGATGATCAAAAAACCTGTCGTAATAATTACAATAACCTGCTTAGCGGGTAATTGAACCCTTTCGGATTGAAATTTTTCATAATGTACTAAGCCCATTATAAAGCATCCCTGTGTTACCTGTCCCAATGCAAAGGGTTGAATGAAAGCCTGGTAATCGAGCCCTGCAATCTTAAGTTGCCTGCTATTTGCCCCCACAAGATTTTTATTAATTTGTAGCAGCGAATCAAATCTGCTCCCGTTTAAACCCGATGGAAATGTTTCGTAAATTATTTCCCCATTCATTACCACCACAAATTCATCAAACCCTGCACCAAGCAATAGTGGTTCAAAGAATCTTTCCACCGTATAATTCATACGAAGAAGAACTGCAGAATCTTTATAATTTTTCTGCCCTGAAAATTGAATATTGCCATTGGTGTAAGAAGTTTCTGTGTCAATGGTATTCTTTGATACAGCGTGCCCATTCAGTGTAGTGTCCTTTCTTTTAAACCTCACCACCTGGTCAAATACCAATGGTTCAAGATGTGAAAAACCACTGTCAAGGTAATTTTCCAATACCTGTCGGTTTATTTTTTGGTTGGGTTCTGCTAAAGACCTTGTAAGCGATTTTATGAGCTGAAAGGTATTGCTTTGCTTGGCATCAATATTGGTTTCAATGCGCCGCATAGCATTAAAACGCCTTTCATTCAGGTATTTTTCATTGGAAGGTATATAAACAAAAAGGTAGGCAAGGGCGAATGCCAGTAAACCAATCAGACAAAATAGAATAACCCAATGCTTACGTTCGAAGCTGAATCTGCTTTTTTTGCTTGCGGGCATTTCCTTACATTTTATATAGGATGTTAATTTACTATATAAATACGAAATAACATAACCATAAAGGGCAAATAGCTAATTTTGGTAAAATACCTATACTGCTACATTACAGCAAAAAACATTAAAGCATCGCTTAGTTTTGCTCCGACTTCCAGGCTTTTTTCAGCCATAAAGTTCTGTAAATAAGTATTTTTATTCTGATATAAAACTAATCCTGTAAGTTTTTACTACCCCATTATAATTAAATTTCACTTCTGCGGTTCCCGACAATGATTCTGCCTGCGTATTTATTACCACCACTGTTGCATTATTCGAAAAACCCACTACGCGAGGCACTTCTGTGGTGCCCGGTGGAAGTTTATAAGTGGTTTGGTACAAATCGTAACCCACAATGCCGTTAGCATTGGTAGAACGAACCGGTGTAGCGGGAACATCAATGGCCTGCCCATTTACAGCAAGACCTACTGAAGGTGCAACGGGACGAATGATTTTCTTGTTCTTCGAACTGAAACCAAGGCCAATTACATTAAAAAGCGTGTCCGTTTCCTGACCTTCTGCAACAAGATAAATGGCATGCTTCTTATCGAGGTTATCAACAAACTTCGAAACGTCGGCGGAATATTGCGTTACTTCCTGTTTGGAATTGCCTGGTACCACAATTTCTGCGATTTTTTTTCCTTTCCAGGTAGCATTATCCCAGGGTCCATCCAACCAAACGTTCACTTTGAATGCTTTTTCCGTTTTGGGCGTAAGGAACAGGTTGAAGGCTGTTTTGTTTCCTTTTTTAGTTCCCTTAAAGGCTTTCAACCCTTTTTCGTCCCGATTAAGGCCCCCAAATCCAAAATATTTATAACTGATAATGGTGCCATTCTTCACCTTTTCAATCGGCATGTGATTGTCCCAAATATCCCATGAATCCTGTTGAATGTTGTTGGCCGAAAGATAGGAAGCATACCCCGCTGAATAATATTGATAGGGATCGAGCCCATAAAAGTGAAAGCCTTCCGAAGTAACTTCAGCACCCTTATATTCCCTTCCCTGGGTGTCTTTTGCAGTCCATACACTATCGGCTGCATAGGGATCAAATCCCCTGATGGATACGGTTCCACCTGCTGACACCGGTTTTTCATCCCATTTAATATGTACCGGCGCTACCATGGCCTGCCTTGCATAGCCAAATCCCCTGGGAGGCCGGTGGTAAAATACATACCATTGGCCATTGATCAACTCAATACTGCCATGCGTGTTATGACCCGCATTCGTGGTCTGCAGCGCGGTTCCGTCCTGGTTCAGCACCGGGGCACGTGAATCTACCACCACACTACCGCTTTTCCATGGTCCTAAGGGCGAATCGCCAAACGCATAGCGCAGGGTAGAGTTGGAGCTACCAACGCCATATTCAGGGCCGGAATAACCGCTAAAAACAGTTACATATTTATTCCCCACTTTACGAATGGAAGAAGCTTCAAAAAAATTGAAGGTTCCCAAATCTTCACCGGGATAGATGTTGGGATATGGGGTGCCTGCCGGTTCGCGGATCTCTCCGTATCGCCTGCTTGCGGGTAATAAGTAACGAATTACTTCGGTTCCCGGTCTAAGCGAATACATTGTTTTCGGGTCCAACTGTGCCGCCGACGATCTTTGGAATCCCCAAAATCCATATGCCCTGAAACCCATCTCGTAATCAGGGTCCGTTGGGTCGGTAACGTATTCAATATATACTGCCGGGTCAAATCCTAAAATACTCCCCTGAACGGTACGTTTTCCGTCTTCGGTTAGATTTATAGGTGTAAAAGGTCCATCCGGGCGGCTGCCTTTGCACACCATGGCTTCCCTATTGGCCCCGCGGCTGTGCGGATACAGGTAATACTCTTTTTTTCCGTCTTTTCTTTTTACTTCAACGAGATCGGGGGCATACATTACATCCCATTGCCCGTCAATCGGGTAGGTAAAAATGGCGCCTTCATCACGCCAACTTGTTAGGTCTTCTACCGGTGCCGACCATGCCCTGATATCCGGCCCGCAATAGCTTGTAACCCTTAGATCATGTGAACCAATGATATAAGCACGGTATTTTCCCGGGTTATCGGGATCTTCAAAAACGCGCGGCTCTCCGTCAGGCAAATGCTCCCATAGTGGCAAATAGGGGTTGCCTGCTCCTGTATGAACAAATTTATTTTCCGCCTTGACAGTTTGATTGGGCGTGTTTTGTCCGTTTACTTGTGTTGCAGCAAAAAGAAATAGTACTGAAAATAATAAAACTACCTGTTGGTCCTTTAACCCGAATGCGTGTTTTTTCATGATGGATATAAATACTGGAATGTTAATTAGATGTAATCTATTTCACTAAATTTTTAAATGCCGATCCAAAAATCAGGTAGCTCGTATTACCTGCAATGGTGCCTTCGTTTTGCCCCCAAAAAAATGGCCAGTCATCGTAGTTTTCAAAATGGTCGGGTTTTCTGAATAAAACACCCGGTGCCACATTGCCCGGAATAAAGGAAAAATCGGCACGGTTATTTCCATAAAACATTGCTTTGGGACGCGTGGCACCCACCGTGGCTACAAATGAATAATTGTGATAGGGATGGCAGCCAAATAACCAGTTGGTTACTTTGTACGCATGGCTTGCATCCACCACATCGGGGAAATATTTGTTGGCAAAACAAATGGTGGTACCAAAACTCGTAACGGCTCCATTGCCTGCCCAGTTACCAAGCCCAATGGGTACGCCGTAGGGATTATCCTTTTCAAGCCCCTTGATATAATCATTGTATTTAACTACATAGGGGCGCAACTTTTCTTTGTACGATGCATCCATATGCGGAATGGCATTTAGCGCCGTCAGCAAAATGAAATTAACGTTACGATCCAAAGCAGGCCATAATAGTTGCTGAAATTTATTGAGGTACTGAGGCTCACCGGTAGCGATATACAATTGCAGGTTGGTGGATATATCCCCGGCACCTCCGCCGGCCCTGCGTCCGGTATCCGGTGTGCGGTTAGCGAGCAATTCCGTTGCTTCTTTCAGCAGTCTTTTTGATTGTACCAGGGCTCTTTCCGAAAGGTCGTCGTTATAACCCTTCAATGCGCGGCTTGCTGCGGCAAACATGGTGGCTGCACTCAAATCGAGGCCCGGGTTACGACTTGTAAATGCCCATAAATCATCCTTTACGCCGCTTGACCGTCCATCTGCCGCAACTTCGTAAGGGCCAAGGTTGGAATTATACGGCAGGCCGTCGGTTAAGGAAGCTGCATCACCCAAATGATGATAGTTATCGAGCACTGAATTGGAAAGCGTTTGACTCATGTGGCCGATAATTTCTGCCTGTGCCACAAGGTTCAAGGTTCCATGTTCAATAAACTGCAATACGTCCGGCGTTCCATCTTGCCGGTGAAGATCCACGTACCGCTGCTTTTGGCTAACAAATGTCTGATCGCGTAAGGGTTTGAAATATTCCCATGTTTGCACGAAGTTTTGCACCACGCTAATGTTCGAGTGCGTTTCGATATCAAAATCGCCTGCGTCGAAAAAGCCGCCTATGTTTAACCCGGGGATTAATTCCAGTGCTTTGTATTTTGTATCGGTTATTGGCCCCTGATCGTGCAGGTCGAAATGATCGGTGTTAGGTGGTGCCTGCCGGTAGCCTTCCTTGAAAGGCTCGCCATGCCATACCCGATAACCTTCGTTTACATACATGTGATTCATGTGGATGGGAATCCATATATCGCTTGTGGCATCGGTAATTTTATCGTAAACGTTGTTTTCTATTAAAAAGTTATTGGTTTTCAGCGTGCCATACTGGATATAATATATGCCGGGGGTTTTAACCGAAGAAAAATCAAATTTTACATAGTGGTATTTAAAATAGTTGCCCCAGGGTACAATATTGCCGTTGAAAACGGCCGATGCATTGCCGTCTTCCACCACTTTATACAACGAAGCTTTTGCCAGCGGTTTGTCCTTCTTATCCAATTCAATAACGGAAATTTTTTGTTGCGAAGGGGTGTAGCCAACCTGTGAGAAACCGATGTTGGGCTCCCGCACCCAATCTTTGATCGCATTGGGTTCCACTGTCCAGGATAACACCTTGCCAGTTTTTCCGGCAGGCAGCATACTGCGCACCACATACCAGCCATTTTGCGCCAGCATACGACCGTCAAAAAGCATAAAGTCGGCATCTTGCGAAGTAATTTTCACCAACCGGGATGGATCGTCAGGTGCCAGCAGAAAGTTGCGCCCGGTTTCAAGCGGAAGCGGATCAATAAATTTGCCTGTTCCCCTGTCGTCGGAAGTAATATAACCCTTGTATTGCTTTGGTTTTTCGCTGTTGGGTCTTGTAAGGCTGTTACCTACCACATAGCGGGGAAAACGATTGTAACGCCCATCCATGGTATAGGCTTTGTTCCAGTATTGCGAGGGTAAAAATTCAAGGTTAAATCCGGCCTTCCCTTCCAATGCTTTGGGTACAGGTTTATCCAGGTAAACAGCAATCTCCACACCGTTTCCCTTTGGCGTTACCACCACCCGCGAAGTAAAATCGTAATCCTTATACCGTTGTGTGGTCTCAATGGAATTGGATGCCCGGTCTACCTTTCGGTTGGATATGTCCGGAACAAGGTCCCATTGCTCAGGCGTATGCGAAAGCCGCACCGCGCCGCCTTGCGCAGTTCGCACGCCATGGTGAATCAATTCTATACCGGCGTTCTTTTCGTCGTTAAATCCCCCGGTGAAAAGGTTATTGTAAATAAGGAAATTTACACCTTGCTTCTCGAAATACTCAAGATCATTAAGTTTCAGGGCCTGGCTTGATGCATGGAATGCGGATAGCAGGTGCAGTCCGACTAATAAAAATGTAAGTCTTTTCATAATAATTGTAAATTAAACAATTATTATAGAAACTGCGATAGAAAAGTTTAAAAGGAATTAGTGATTAGTCAAAATAATGGTGTTATCACCTGCGGTGGCTACAAATTTCTAAGTCAAGATTACCTACCTTAGTAATATTGTGGGACATAAAACATCGCTTCGGCAACTACTTTCATCGAGACACATTTCTACAAAATCCAGGTAGGCATATTATAAGCCCTTATCACTTCGGTCAGTCCCTTAGCATGCTTAAGCAATCTATAAGTTTAAAGTACTTTTGGCTGAAATTCATTGAAGTCCTTTTCTGACAAGACCATTACTTTAATAAATTTATTATTCGTTTAAATAGGAACCCATTGGGAACCAATTCCCGGGCTAACTTCAACTTTTAAACATCTATTGTTGTACTAAACCTTCGGTAGTTTAGAAAGCCCTGGCATTTACGCCAGAGCTTCTTTTGTTTGCATTCACAAAAAAAACCATTTTATGCAAACAAAACAGACTACCGGCTCCGGTGTTCGGGCCAGCGATTACGTTACCATTGTACAACAAGCCTGCAACGAAGTAAGTGGATTCGAACAACTTTTCAAAGAAATGGAGCGCGCCATTTCCATTACAGGTAAAAGTACGAGTACGCTTACCAATTATGGGCGGCAGTTAGCCCACCTTGCCTTGCATTACAAGTGCTTCCCACTTGAGCTCAATAAAGAGCAGGTCATGGATTACCTGTTCCTTGTAAAGTCACGCGGTACAGCATCGGCCACCTTTTTTAAATTCACCGTTTATGGCATGCGGTATGCATGTAAACTTCGTGGACTTGAATACCGCCAGTTTAGTTTGCCTGAGATAGAGAAACCAGAGAAGTTGCCTGTGGTCCTC
>JBGSLS010000076.1:0-89060 GCA_041740575.1 Chitinophagaceae bacterium
TTTTAAATCTCTTTCCAAACTCAATTGCATTGATTCCGTAAAATAAGTTATCCATGGCTACAATATTTAGTGCAAAAATACTAAATAATGTAGTCTTTATCTAATCTTTTTGATGGTATGCGTACAAAATGCCTAATCCTATTAATTATAGATGAAGTAAAGGCTGAACTGAAAGAAAGTATTGCACAAAAGCAAGCGGTTATTGAAGTAGCAAGCAGTTGTGAAATAAATATTATTCCTTTCCAATTTCGCCAATTAATGCATAATCTCATCAGCAATGCTATTAAGTTTTCACACCACGATGTGCCGCCCCACATTATTATAACCAGCAAAAACATTTCCTACAAAAAACTTAATATTGCAAATCTGCCAATACAAAAAGGATACTGCCATATTTCAGTTTCTGACAATGGAATTGGTTTTGAAAATGAATTCAGAGAGAAAATATTTGAAATATTCCAACAGCTTCATGGAAAAGATGAATATGAAGGAACCGGTATAGGGCTTGCCATCGTAAAAAAAATTGTTGAAAACCATAATGGAATTATAACGGCAACAGGGGACATAAATAAGGGAGCAACCTTTGATATTTATATTCCAACAATACAAAGAAATAACTAATCATGGAAACCAAACCAATACATATTCTTCTTGCGGATGATGATGATGCTGACCGCCTTCTTTTTACGGATGCATTAGCAGAATTACAATTAAAAACGATTGTTCACACGGTAAAAAACGGAATTGAACTTATGGAATGGCTTAATAAGGATAACATTAAATTGCCGCAACTCCTTTTTCTTGATTTAAATATGCCGCTTAAAAACGGACTACAATGCCTGAAAGAAATCAGAAGTACTGAAAAATTAAAAAATATTTCAGTCGCCATCTATTCTACATCAGATAATGCAAAAGATATGGAAGAAACCTTTCTCAATGGAGCTAATATTTATATTACCAAACCATCTGATTTTGGCAAGCTCAAGCAAACACTAAACAAAGCAGTTTCCATTGCACATATTTATGAGGATAACCCTTTTAATAAAGACAATTTTTTTCTAAAGGTGTAATAAAATCTAACACTTAAAGTGCACCATAAATTTTTCGATAAAATACAAGCATGACACACCATAATAACACACCACCTGTTGTAGTAGAAACCGAACGCCTGATTATAAAACCATTAACCTACGATCAATTGGTTATGTACCTTAGGGCTGATAACTCGCTGGAGCAGGATCTGAACGTAAAGCCTTCTAACAGGGTAATTTCGCCGGAATTAAAAGAAGCACTCGAAAAAACCATACTTCCTGCGGTAGCCAATACCCGTAACAATTATTTGTTCTCCACCTTATGGACTGCCATATCTAAAGCCGATAGCCAAATGGTGGGCGACCTTTGTATTATTGGAGAGCCCAATATGGCAGGCGAAATTGAAATTGGATACGGAACCTACGAAGCCTTTCAAAATAAAGGTTACATGACAGAAATGGTTGCAGGAATGATTGAATGGGCCAAAACCCAATACAACGTAAAAGCTATCCTGGCCTTTACCGGAAAAACGAATATTTCTTCTTACAGTGTATTGCAAAAAAACGGGTTTATCAAGGTAAGCGAAAAGGAAAATATGCTAGGCTGGAAACGGATAATCAAGGAAGGTCCTTTTTAAAAAATCAAATATGAAAGCGAAACATATTATTACAACATTGGAAATGCTCCCCCACCCCGAAGGCGGATATTATAAAGAAACCTACCGGAGTACAGAAACCTGCCTGAATGCAAACAATAAGCAACGTAATCTTGGTACCGCTATTTATTACCTGCTTGAAAATGATGACAAATCACATTTTCACCGGTTAAGTTCCGATGAGCTTTGGTTTTTTCACCAGGGCCAACCACTTGAAATTGTTTGCATAGCGGATGGCAAAATAGAAACCCTTTTACTCAGCAATGATTTTGTAAACGGTACACGACCACAATGGCTCATTCCGGCACATACCTGGTTTGCTGCTAGGGTTAAGAATGGTAAGGGTTTTGGCTTGGTTAGCTGTACGGTTTCCCCCGGGTTCGATTTTGCCGATTTTGAAATGGCTGAAAGAAATGCCTTAATAGCTGAGTTCCCCGATTTGAAAGATACCATTGAAATATTTACCCGATAATAAACTACACTACCAATAAACTGCAGCCCCTTATATCCGAGTTATCCATCCGCCCGAGTACTTCAAAACTTCCATCGGGGAAAACCCTGCCCACATCGGCAGTTTCTAAAAACGAACAGGTATTCCAGTTTGCAAGGTCGGCAATGCATAAAATGCCTGCACCTTCGGTTTGCACCCTCAAAGGATCATCTTCATCGCGCACCAAAACCCGCATCCAGGGCGGGCATCTGTACCTCCCCTCTCCTGTTGAGTATGCCTGCGAAAGCAATTCAGTCATTCCATATTCGCTATGGATGGCTTCCACACCAAACGCTTTTCGCAGGGTTTCGTGCAGTTCCATTCGGGTCATTTCACGCCGGCGGCCCTTCATGCCCCCGGTTTCCATAATAATGGTATGGGCAAGCGGCATAGGATTTTGCTCCGCAAAATCGAGTAAAGCAAAACTTACCCCGAGCACCAGGCTTTTTTGTCCCGTTTTTTCGCGACGCATCATCATTTCCACCAATTCACCTTCAGATTTTAGAAAAAAACCGCTATCAGCCTGCCCCGATTCCCGCACAAGCCGTTCCGCCATATAAATAAGTGATGAACCTTCGCGCTCCATATAAGCAGGTAATAAACAAAGGATTGCATACTGATGGGGGGCTCCGTAAAATAGCTCAAACCCACGCAGGAAGGCAGTTTCATATGTACTAAGGTCAGCCTGGTAATGCCGGCTAACATCCATTCCAGTGGTGCCACTACTGGTAAATACCTTTTCAAAAGGCCCTTGTGTACAGGCAACTACATGGGTTTTAAAAAAGGAAATGGGCAAAAATGGAATGGATTCAAGACCGTAAGGGATGGGCCTGTTTTGGCAAAAGCTTCGATAAATTGCATTATTTTCCCGCTGAAAAGCAAATATTTTAATCGCAAGTGCAACGAAATCGCTTTCATTATCGTTAAAAATAGCATCGGTTGTAAAAGCGTTTTCGCCAATCATCTTTATACCATTAATTTTGAACTATGATGCATCAAATTTCAGGACTTCGGCTCATTGCACTGGTAATAATTTTATCACTTACCATAATTGCCTGCGATAAAACAGAATTTAACACCAAACCAACGCTTACCTTTTTGCAGGCAGGCGGATATGACCTTAGCCAGGGGGATTACCTGCGTTTCGATCTGAAGGTAACCGATAAGGAAGGCGATATTTCCGATAGTATATTTATCCGCGCATTTACCCGCCGTTGTCCTAATTCGGGACTTACCATTCCCTACCAAATGCCTTTGGTGCCCCAAAAATCGAACCTCGATGCAGAAATCAATATTCAATACCTTGTAGGGGTAATTGATCCCTCGGCACCCATATGGAATCTGAACCTGTGCCCGGGGGTAGATACCGCCATTTTCCAGTTTTGGATAAAAGATTTGGCCGGTAACCGAAGCGATACAGTTTCTGTGGACCAACCTATCCTGATCAGGAATAACTAACATTTTGTGGCAAAAACCTGCATAAATGGGATACACCGTTGGGTGCAATCCATTTACCTTGCATGGAGCATTTTAAGCAATTCATTCTATTACTATAAATTATAATCTATATGGCGAAAACTAAAAAGAAGGAAGAGAAAAAAGAAGAAAAAAAGATGGTAAAAAAAGCATCCGTCATTGATGCTGCTTCTATGGACTTTATGCGAAACTACCTGAATACGCCAAGCCCTGTGGGTTTCGAGAAAAGCGGGCAGCAGGTTTGGATTAATTATATGAAACCTATTGCCGATGAAATAATGACTGATCCTTATGGTACTGCGGTAGCGGTAATTAATCCCGGGCAGCCTTTTAAGGTGGTAATCGAAGCTCACGCCGATGAGATTAGCTGGTTTGTAAATTATATTACCGATCAGGGTTTGATTTACCTGAAGCGCAATGGCGGTGTTGACCATCAGATTGCACCGGCAAAACGTGTATGGATTCATGGTAAAAAAGGGCAGGTAAAAGCGGTATTTGGCTGGCCTGCCATCCATACCCGGCTTGGCAACCCCGAACAAAAAGAACCACTTCCAAAAGTGGATAATCTTTGGCTCGATTGTGGTGCGCGTACCAAAAAAGAAGTGGAAGACCTTGGCATTCATGTGGGCGCTGTAGTAACTTACGAAGAAGGCATTGACGAATTGGCATACGACTATATGATTGCCCGTGCTTTTGATAACCGCATCGGTGGCTATATGATTGCAGAAACAGCCCGCCGGTTGAAAGAAGAAAAGGTAAAATTGCCTTTTACCTTGTATGTGGTAAATGCCGTGCAGGAAGAAATAGGATTGCGTGGCGCCGAAATGATTGCCCGCAGGCTAAAACCGGATGTGGCCATTATTACGGATGTAACACATGATTCCACTACACCACTCATCAGCAAGATGATTGAAGGCGATATTTCCTGTGGAAAAGGCCCCACCTTATCCTATGCGCCCGCCGTGCATAACAAGCTGCTCGCGCTGATTGAAGAAGTAGCGGAAAAAGAAAAAATTCCTGTTCAGTGGCGCGCACTTAGCCGCAGCACCGGAACTGATACCGATAGTTTTGCCTATTCCAATGATGGTTGCCCATCGGCGCTTATCAGTATTCCACTTCGATATATGCATACCACGGTAGAAATGTTGCATAAAAGTGATATTGAAAATACGATTTTACTCATGATGGCTTCGCTAAAAGCCATTACACCTAAAACCAACCTGAGCTATTTTGATTAGTTTGCGCAGATAAAATAAGGTTTATGTTTTTAAAAGAAGTATACCGGCACTCCAAATGGATGTTTGCCGGTATGCTTTTTTTTATTTTGGCCCAATTGGCCGTTAACCTGAAAAAGGGGATGGTATTTTCACCCTTTTTCCATTATGGCATGTATTCGGCACCGCAGCAGGCAATGCGGGTGTATGATGTAAATGTGGTTACGCTAAATGGTGATACGCTCCGGGGAAAAGATTTTTCACCGCAAAAATGGGATAAAATTCATTTTACGTTGCAGGCAGTATTAACTTCATCCTGCGATAGCAGCTTTTACACTTGGCAGGTGGAAAGGCTTTATGCAAAAGCAAAAGTTTTGCCTGCACCCAATGCAATTAATTTTGTAAACGAAGGGACGCGGCAGGAAAAAATGAACTTATATAAAACATGGCTTGGCAAACAGTTGGGCAAGCCCGGTGCTGAAATAGAAGTGCACCAAGCCGGCTACCGTTACCACAAAGCAAACCTGGATTATGAAGGCCCATTGGATATAATGACCCAAACCTTTCCATGCTATTAAACCAAACCCATAGAAAGAAGTTTACTTTTAGCTGGCTGGCAATTTTTTATTTGCTTGCCGTTTATAAATGGTGGCAGGGCATGTGGCTTTACCAGGCAGATCCATTTATGTTTGTAACGCGGTTCGATGGAATAACCTGGCAACTATTACAAACGGGATTCCACCGATTCGTAATGCAGCAATCCGAAGCCCGTTATGTTGCAGATGTTATCTTTTATGGACTTCCGCTGGTGTACGGAATACTTTTTTTACGCAATCCCCTTATGGCCGCAAAGCTTGCATGGCTTTGGCTTGTAGCCAATTGGCTGTATGTACAATTGTACACATCCTACCCTATTAATTCCATTGAAGCACACATTGCATGGTTGTTATTCCCTGTGCTATTTGCTATGGCTTCCTTACCATCTTATTATTACATACTGCAGGCACTCAGGTATTTTTTCCTTTACTTCTTTGTTTCAGCAGGTATATGGAAACTAGTACAAGGCGGCGCTTTTTACCCCGGGCAAATGAGCGCCATCTTACTGGAACAGCATAAAGAATGGCTGGTATCATCGACCACATACTGGCATGCCGAATTTATTTACTGGCTGATAGACATGCCATTGGTTTCTTTTCTGCTTTATTGGATGGGGATACTGATTGAGCTATTCTTTGTCGTTGGTTTTTTTACCAAACGGTACGATCATGTACTTATCGCGCTTTTTATCCTATTCCTTGGTTTTGATTATTTTATTATGCGCATTCCATATTTTGAAGTAGCACCTTTCCTGCTTACGCTTTGGCATGGGCGATACCGCGAACCGGTAAACCATTTACCAGCCAAAGAGCAGGTTTTACCTCGGCAGCGCCCTGCGTAATTCACGATCATTTTCGAGGAAAATTGATACTAAAGACCCCAGCGGGGTCAAATATTTATAGTCAATTATTTTTCATTTCACTCGCGACCCCAGAGGGGTCGAACAGGATAAAACATAGGTTATGTTTGACCCCGCTGGGGTCATGCGGCTAAGATGTTACTCCGTTTTTACAAACTTGTGACCCCTCTGGGGTCGGCAATTCGGGATATTTTCAAACATATAAATATAGAAGAAAATTTTTTACCGCGGCAACACCCTGCGTAATTCACGATCGTTTTCGCGCTGCTTAATGGTATCGCGCTTATCGTGTGTTTTTTTACCCTTGCCTGATCATTATTTTCTACATACTGGGACACTCAATATTTGAAATGTATTGAAACCCCAGCAGGGTCGCATATTTATAAAAAGCAACAACAAAACTGCTATCCGACCCCAGCGGGGTCGCATATTTGTAAAAAGAAATAACAAACCTGCTACCTGACCCCAGCGGGGTCGCATATTTGTAAAAAGAAACGACCAAACTGCTATCCGACCCCAGCGGGACCGCATATTTGTAAAAAGAAACGACCAAACTGCAACCTGACCCCAGCGGGGTCGCATATTTGTAAAAAGAAACAACAAACCTGCTACCTGACCCCAGCGGGACCGCATATTTGTAAAAAGAAATAACAAAACTGCAACCTGACCCCAGCGGGGTCGCATATTTGTAAAAAGAAACGACCAAACTGCTATCCGACCCCAGCGGGGTCGAACATCAATAGCTAATCTTCAAAGAACTCAAAGAGATATCGTTCCTTATATGGTATTTGGAACAACTCCAATAACCTAAGATATTCCGTTTTAAAATTAAATTTTTTATGATGTTCTTTTTGATTGAGTATATATTTCACCACATCATCTATTTGTGAATGTCCATAAGAAAATGCACCATACCCATCCTGCCAATTAAATTTATTTTGGGTAAATCCACTATCTTTTATAAACTGATTACTTGACTTTTTAATTTCCTGCACCAGATTAGACAACAAACAATCAGGCTTCATGCCCAAAAAAATATGTAAATGGTCTGGCATGCCATTGATGGCAATAAGTTTTTGGTCTTTATGGGTAACTATCCCTGTAATGTATTTGTATAATTCAGTTTCCCAATCCGGGGAAATAAGGCTTTTCCGGTTTTGTACTGCAAATACAACCTGAATGTAAATTTGAGAATAGGTGTTTGCCATTTTTAATTTTTTTGGTTGGAAACAATGTACAAAAACATATTAAACAATTATAATTATGGATCCATTGAAAAATGAAAAACATGTTCGACCCCTCTGGGGTCGAGAATTTCTATTACTACTTATTTAACTACAAATATGTGACCCCGCTGGGGTCGTTGGACTCCTGACTTGTCCGGCGTGTAATAATTTAAAAAAAATATTAATTGATTTTCAACTACTTATGGATATTTTTTTCTTATTTGACCGCAATAATCCATTTTCCTTCAAAAAACATTTTGTTAGATATTAGCCTGTAGCTTTCAATATTAAAAATTTTAATGAAAAAGATTTCAAATATTCAATTCTCAATTTCTTTAAATGATTTTTTCGTTAAAACTATAATTTTCATAAAAAGTTTGACCGCACTAAATAGGACAATCAGGGAAAATGAAAAACATGTTCGACTCCTCTGGAGTCGAGAATATCTATTACTACTTATTTAACTACAAATATGTGACCCCGCTGGGGTCGTTGGACTATTTGTTTATTTCGGGGCTACAAACATTAAACCCCAATAAGGGTGGTTATTGGTATATATTCCTGATAAAGACCCCAGCGGGGTCACATATTTATAGAAATTATTTTGTAATAGCCTTTCTCGCGACCCCAGATGGGGTCGAACAGTATATATTATTGGTTTATGTTTGACACCGCTGGGGTCATGCGGCTAAGATGATATTCCGTTTTTTACAAATATGTGACCCCTCTGGGGTCAGCAAATCAGGGTACCTTCAACTTTATACAAAATCCAGTACAAGTTTTACCGCGGCAACACCCTGCGTAATTCACGATCGTTTTCGCGCTGCTTAATGGTATCGCGCTTATCGTGTGTTTTTTTACCCTTGCCCAACCCTATTTCCATTTTGGCCCAGCCTTCAGCAGTAAAAAATATTTTGAGTGGCACAATGGTGTAGCCTTTTTCTTTCATCTTACCTTCCAGCTTACGCAGTTCCTTTTTGGATAATAAAAGTTTGCGCTCCTGTGTAGGCATGTGATTGTAAATGGTACCCATTTTATACTCCGAAATATGCAGGCTTTTTACAAAAAGCTCGGCCTTATGAAAAAAGCAATAGGCATCATTAAAACTTGCCTTTCCTGCACGTAAAGATTTCACTTCGGTTCCGGATAAAACAAGGCCTGCAATAAAACGTTGCTCAATAAAATATTCGTGAAATGCTGACCTGTTGCTAAGTTCCATTAGGTGGTAAAAAGTTTTAATAACTGACCGATGCGCTCTTTCAGCATCTTACGATCCACAATCATATCCAAAAACCCATGGTCCATTACAAATTCGCTGCGCTGAAAACCCGGGGGTAATTCTTTCTTAATGGTTTCTTTAATTACCCTTGGGCCTGCAAAACCAATCAGTGCGCCCGGTTCGGCCATAATTATATCACCGAGCATAGAGAAAGATGCCGTAGTTCCGCCAAAAGTTGGATCGGTACACAGCGAGAAATAGGGAATTTTAAAATCACTCAGCAACGATAACCTCCCAAGCGTTTTAGGCAATTGCATCAGGCTAAAAGCACTTTCCATCATGCGCGCACCGCCACTTTTGCTAATGATCATAAAAGGGATTTTATGCTCAATACAATAATCGGCTGCACGGCAAATTTTTTCACCCATTACACTTCCAAGACTACCGCCAATAAATTCAAAATCCATACAGGCTATCACCATAGGCATTCCATGTACATTGCCTACCGCCACACTCATACTATCGTGCAGGTCGGTTTTAGCCCAGGTTTCTTCCAGCCTTTTTTGATAATTCTTCAGGTCGGTAAATCCCAGGTAATCCTTGCTGCGAATATTGTCGAAAAGCCTTGTAAACTGTTTGTCATCAAAAAGTATATCGAAATATTCATCGCTGCCTATACGGTGATGAAAATTACAATTTGGGCAAACGAATAAATTTTCTTTCAACTCAATAACCGTACAAGTAAACCGGCAAGATGGGCATTTTACCCAAAGGCCATCAGGTGTTTCCCTTTTCTCGGTGGTAGTGGTAAGAATCCCCTTTTTATGGCGCCTGAACCACGATGACCTTTCCGATGCTGCCGCTACTTCTTCGGCATGCAAATCTTCACCGGAAATTTTATGTTCAAATTCTTCTAGTTGCTTATTTTGGTTGTCCATAACGGTTATCAATAATAATGATACGGTTTGTAAAGATAAGGCAGTAGCATGTACCTGACCCTTAACCGGCAAAAATAGGGGGAAACCGTTTTGTACCCACAAAAGCAGTAATGCGATACCCTATTCTTATTAAAATTTTTCTGATTACTCAACCGGATTCACCCGAATGGAATCTTTGGTTCCAGTCTTCCACCATTATGGTAAAGTATTCAGTTGCTTGTAAAAACCGGGATCCGTACCAGCTAAACATTTCGCCATCAGCGAGTTGCAGAATACTATCAGGCAATATTTTTTGTAAGTCCGCCACATGTTTTTCACCAAATGGATAAGGCTCACTGCTTAATAGAACGATATCAGGATGTGGTTGACCGGTGAACGTAAAATCCACCTGTGGGTAGCGGGCCAAATGGCTAAAAGTATTGTGCAGCCCCATTCGGGTAAGCATATCATGGATAAATGTACCGGATCCGGCTACCATCCATGGCTCGCGCCAAATAACGTAGGCCACCGTAAGAGGTTTCGCCAATTTTGGTAATATGGCAAACCGGTTTCCAATTTCGTCTGCCAATAAGAATGCACGATCCATTTTTCCTGCTAAAACACCCAAATCCCTGATCATTTGCAGCGAATCTTCAAGGTTTTTAATATCCGTTACCCAAACCGGCAATGTTGTCGCCAGGGCTTTTACCTGTTCTGCCACATTTTCTTCCTGATTGGCAATTACGAGGTCAGGTTCTAAGGCCAATACCTTTTCAACATTCACATTTTTGGTACCGCCAATCCTTGTTTTGTGGCGAAACCAGCTTTCGGGGTGCACACAAAATTTGGTTATACCCACCACTTCATCTTCCAACCCAAGGTCGAAAAGCGTTTCGGTGATGGATGGCACCAACGAAACAATTCGTTTTGCCACCTTTCCTTTGGGCCACGCATTTATGGCGGTAAGCAAAGGCATAATTAAGAAAATAATTCTCCTTGTTCAGGTTTATTAACTTCCGTTACTGCTTCCCAGCTCATTTCCACCGCACGCTTATCAATCAGTTTATTACCAACCGCTTTCCAGCCCATTACTTCCACAAGGTTGGCTACTTTCATTTTTTCAAATTTGGCAGTAGGCCCACTACCCGATTTTATAATCAGCACTGGTTCATCGGCCGTACTTACCAGTTCAAGGTAATTATCCTTTCCTTCTTTTATAAACTGAAAATGCGATTTCAGCGTAGTGGTTTCTATTTTAAAACGCTTTATGTTATACTGCAGCTTGTCGCTATCGTAATAGATGGCGGTTACAATTTTGCGCTGATCAAATTTTTCAATCAGCAATACATCATCGGGCGATAAGCGCTGCGTCAATTCCTGGTCCGTTATCTCGTAACTGCCATTGGTATAAATCACCAATAGCTTATCATCACCATCAAACATGCCGAGTGCTATACCTTTTTCATCGGTATTCAATCTTCCAAACTGATCGTCGTACCAAAGCCTGCGGCCGGCAAGCGTACTGCGGCCTGCTTCCTTAAACTTAACCGATTTTACCGGGTACTTGGTAACGGTGTTCCCTTTGCTGCTGCGGCCTTTTATTTCAAGCTCTTCAAAATAATAATCCAGTTCCTTTATGCGTGCAGAGCAATTTGGGTTCAGCACAATCCTTACCACTTCGGCTTCCCCATTGGGGTTGGCCGTAAAGTACAGTACTTTACTGCGCTCGGTTCCCATAGTAAGATCGTACTCCTTATCGCGGGTAATGCCCACTACCGCAAAGCGTTTGGCAAACGTAACACCCGATTTACCATCAACATACATCATATTATAAATGGTACGCTCATCGTTTTTCTGAAAGATGGCCGCATAAATTATATCCTTGCCGATAAACACTTTATCGGCCACTTTCACCACTTTCATTTTACCGCTACGCGTAAAACAAATCAAATCATCAAGGTCGGAACAATCGGCAATAAACTCATCCTTTTTTAAACCTGTACCAACAAAACCTTCGCTGCGATTCATGTACAGTTTGGTATTGGCAATGGCTACATGCCTTACTTCAATGGTATCAAACAGTTTGATCGTCGTTTTACGTTCGCGACCCTTGCCATATTTTTGTTTCAGATTTTCAAACCAGGCAATGGCATATTCGGTAAGGTGCGCAAGATGATGCTGCACTTCAGCTATATCGGCTTCTATACCACGTATTTGTTTATCCAGTTCATCAATATCGAGTTTGTAAATACGCCGAACAGGTTTTTCTGTCAGCTTTAAAATATCCTCACGGGTTACGGCTTGACGCAGCCTTGGCACAAAAGGTTCAAAGGCTTTTTGTATGGCTACAATTACCTTATCCCAGGTCTCATGCTTTTTCTCCAGTTCCTTATAAATCTTTTCTTCGAAGAAGATTTTTTCCAGTGATGTATAATGCCATTTCTCATTTAACTCGCCCAGCTTTATTTCGAGTTCCTGCTTTAGAAGTTCGCGGGTATGATTGGTATTCCATTCCAGCAATTGGCTTATGGCCAAAAAGCGGGGTTTATCATCCACAATTACGCAGGCATTGGGCGAAATGCTGATTTCACAATCGGTAAAAGCATACAGTGCATCAATAGTTACATCCGGCGAAGCACCCTGCGCAAGTTCCACTACAATGTTAACGTCCTGTGCCGTTTTATCGGTTACTTTTTTTACCTGTATTTTTTTTGCATCGGTGGCCTTGGTTATTGAATCAATCAGGCTACCAACCGTTACACCATACGGTACGTCCTTAATGACCAACGTTTTCTTATCAAGCTCTTCTATGTGGGCACGTACGCGCACTTTTCCGCCACGCTTACCATCGTTGTAGTTGGTAATATCAATCTGCCCGTTGGTTAAAAAATCGGGGTATAATGCAAACGGTTTTCCCTGAAGAAACTTAATGGCTGCATCGCAAATTTCAATGAAGTTGTGCGGCAGTATTTTGGTGGATAGTCCAACCGCAATACCTTCTGCGCCCTGTGCAACCAATAAAGGAAATTTCACCGGCAGGTTTACCGGCTCCTGTTTACGGCCATCATAACTGAGTTGCCATTCGGTGGTTTTGGCATTAAAAGCCACTTCCAGTGCAAACTTGCTGAGTCTTGCTTCAATATAACGCGCTGCCGCGGCTGAATCGCCGGTTTGAATATTACCCCAGTTTCCCTGTGTATCCACCATCAGGTTTTTCTGCCCCATGTTTACCAGCGCATCGGTAATACTCATATCACCATGCGGGTGGTACTGCATACTCTGCCCCACAATGTTGGCTACTTTGTTAAAGCGACCATCATCCATTTCCTTCATGGCATGCAAAATGCGACGCTGCACAGGTTTAAGCCCATCATTTATAGCAGGCACCGCCCGCTCCAATATTACATACGAAGCATAATCTAAAAACCATCCTTTGTACAAATCACTTACACCGATAAAATCATTCCCGGTATTTTCCTGAACATCTATATTATCCATAATCAAATTCCAAATAATCAAATCCCAAATTCCAATGCCTAAAGGGAAATTCCAATTGATCAAATCCCAAATTCCAATTTACAAACCAAATCAACAACCCTAAACCATACTAAACAACCCTAAACCACACTAAACTCTAAACCAACTTCAAACTTCAAACCTCAAACTTCAAACATCAAACATCCTCATCCTTTTTCTTGAGTACCGGTTTCCCCGGATTCCTTACTTCAAAATCCTTCGAAGTTTTGGCAAGGTCGCCCTTTACCTCATATCCATTAAGGGTAATCAATTGTTTTAAACGCCATAGCACAAATACATCACCGGTGGTTTCTTTTTCTTTGGTTAAAAACTGCTGCACCACCCGCGAGCCTTTTACAAAATCGCCGCCAACATAGTTATCAATGGCCGCATCGTAAAAATCCACATCTTTTTGTACCAGTTTTTTACCACCTTCCAGCAACCTTACCATTTTCCCATCGCGGGTAAGCCGCAGCCACTCATCGCTATCTACTTCAAACTCGCTTGGGGTTACCGGCCTTGCCAGTTTTTTGGCTTTAAGATATTCCTTTGGGGGTATTTGCGATAACCATTGCGGGTAAAAGATGCCGCCCTTATCATTAAAAAAAGGAAGATTGTTCAGGTATAAAATAAACACCCTTCCCTGCCAGTTTTGCAATTGACTTATCAGCCAGTAATAGCCCGATACATCATGCTTATTTTGTGCTGCCCAAATCCATAATTTTTCATCGGGGTTTTCATCTAGCAGGCGGGTAATGGCGACAAAGGTTTTTTTGTCGTCAACCATATCCATCAGTCCTTCGGTATCGTAATCGGCTACCGTTTCCAGCAGTACATGCCACCAATCGCGGCGGGCCTGCCATCCGGCGGGTGTTGCCAACCCGTCCAAAGGACCAACGGCGTAGTCATCTTTTATTTCAAAAATCTCACCCGCCAGGCTTTCGTCCAGTTGCTGCGCAGCCGATAGCACTGCCATATCAGGTGTATTAAAAACAACATGTATCATAGTTCAATATTCAAAATAATGGGCTTACGCCTTATGGTTATTCGCTTTTAGCAGGTAATAAGCACAGGTGGTGTAAAAATTACGTAACCAGGGTATTGATTTTAAGATGGGTAGCTGCCTGCGGGGCTGCAACCCAAACTTAGGACCGTACACGGGGTTAACCAGCCACAATTGTTTGTCTGCAATCACATAACCCGTTTTAGCGGCAATACTTTCAAAGCGTTCAATGGAAATACCCGTGTCCCTTATTTCCATTAGCACTTCAACAGGTTCATTATACTTTTTCAAGATACCTGCATACCAGCTACGCGGCAGCAAATGGTACCAGGGAAGCTTGCTCGTAAGCGTATGTTTACATATTTGCTGATGTCCGCCATAGGGCATTTGCCAGGGTGGGAAAGCAAAAAATATCATGCCACCCGGACGCAACATTTCGCGCATGCGGGCAAATAGTTTTGGTTGGTCGTGAATATGTTCAATTACGTCCTTCAATACAATTAAATCGAATTTACCGCCAAGATCTGTTTCAATGTCCGCATCATAAATATCCTTGCTATGCATCTTAAGGTGGCCACTTGCTACATAAGTAGGTAACTTTTCCATGGTAAAATCCACCAGGCGCTTATCCAGCTCTACGCCTACACAATGGCAGCCAAGGGTAAGAAAGGCGGAAAGGTTGCCCCCATCGCCACTGCCTATTTCCAGTATACGCCGGGAACTGCCCAGCACCATATTTTTTTCAATAAAGGGAATAATATGCTCTACCGCATTATTGTGTAGCAATCGGTGATAGGCATGGCGGTCAGTATGAAATTCAAACATTTTTAAGGTATTTAGTTCAATACTTCAAGGCGGTCAAGATCCACCCTTAAGTTGTCAATAATAAACTCCTGCCGTTGCTGCGTGTTTTTTCCCATATAGTATTCAAGCAATTGCTGAATATGGTCTCCCATTTCAAGCAGCACCGGCTGTAAGCGTATATCCAATCCTATAAACTGTCCAAATTCATCTGGCGAAATTTCTCCCAATCCTTTAAAGCGTGTAATTTCAGGATTTTTACCCAATTTTTTCATGGCATCCTGTTTTTCTCTTTCATCGTAGCAATAAATGGTCTCCTGCTTATTGCGCACCCTGAACAGCGGGGTTTCTAAAATATATAAGTGGCCCTTTTTTACAAGATCAGGGAAAAACTGCAGAAAGAAGGTCATCATCAGCAGCCGGATGTGCATGCCATCCACATCGGCATCGGTAGCGAGGATAATGCGGTTGTAGCGAAGCCCTTCTATGCCGTCTTCAATGTTGAGTGCATGTTGCAGCAGGTTAAACTCTTCGTTTTCGTACACAATCTTTTTGGTAAGCCCAAAGCAGTTGAGCGGTTTACCCCGCAGGCTAAAAACTGCCTGTGTATCTACATCGCGGGCCTTGGTAATACTTCCGCTTGCACTGTCGCCTTCCGTAATAAATAAAGTGGAATTACTCCTTTTTTCAAGAAACACTTCCTTGTTTTTGGCAGGCGGCTCTTCATCAAGGTGCACATTGCAGTCGCGCAGCTTTTTATTATTAAGCGATGCTTTTTTGGCCCGCTCATTGGCAATTTTCTTAATTCCCTGCAATTCCTTCCGTTCCCGTTCGCTTTGTTCAATCCGCTTTTTCAGCGCTTCCGCAGTTGCAGGGTTTTTATGCAGGTAGTTATCCAGCTCCTTAGCCAGGAAATCCTGCATAAAGTTTTTCATGGAAGGCCCGCCAATGGCCACATTGCTGCTTCCGAGTTTGGTTTTGGTTTGACTTTCGAAAACCGGTTCCTGAACCCGCACCGAAATAGCTGCTACAATGGACTGACGTATATCTGTGGTATCGTAGTCCTTTTTATAAAAATCGCGGATCACTTTTACAAAGGCTTCGCGAAAAGCTTGCTGATGCGTACCGCCTTGTGTGGTGTATTGCCCGTTTACAAATGAATACAGGTCTTCACCATAATCGCTGTTGTGGCTGAGTGCAATCTCAATATCGGGGCCTTTTAAATGAATGATGGGATAACGAAGCTCATCTGCGTTGGTACGACGGGTAAGCAAATCCAGCAATCCGTTTTTACTTACATACTTTTTACCATTAAGTACCAATGTCAAACCTGCATTGAGATAACAATAGTTAAGTAATTGAATTTCAATAAATTCCGTCTTATACTTATAGTGATGAAAGATTTCTTCATCGGGAGTAAAATATACATAGGTACCATTGGGTTCGGTGGTCTTTTCTTCCTTGCTTTCAAATTTTAGTTTACCTTTTGAAAACTCAGCGGTTTTAGCCTTGCCTTCGCGGTAGGATACTACTTTAAAATAGTTACTAAGCGCATTTACTGCCTTGGTTCCTACCCCGTTAAGCCCTACACTTTTTTGGAAAACCTTGCTATCGTATTTAGCACCCGTGTTAATTTTACTCACCACATCCACTACTTTACCCAGTGGAATACCCCGGCCAAAATCGCGCACCGTTACATTGCCATCCTTATCTACAGTTACTTCAATGGACTTGCCGTAACCCATGGTATGTTCATCGATACAGTTATCTATTACTTCTTTAAGCAGTACATAAATTCCATCATCGGCACTTGCCCCATCGCCAAGCTTACCAATATACATACCAGGCCGCAAGCGAATGTGTTCCTGCCAGTCCAGTGTTATGATACTATCTTCATTATATTCAAACAATTCAACCGTTTCTTTAGCCATAGTCAATTACACGTAGGTTACAAAAATAATCCGATCGCAACTGCTGCCGTTCATTTTTATAAACAAGTACACCCCATTCTGTTAATTAAAACAAGTTTACGTCAATATGAAACACAATTTGGTAAAAGAAAGAAAACCTGATACCCACTATCCGTTAATTTAGCCATTCAAAAAATTCTTATCAAATGAAAAAGTTGATTTTTTTATTGCTTGCAGTAGCATTTATAAGCATACAGGCCTGTAAGCCCAAAGATGCGGACATTAAAACGGCTGTAGATACAGCTATTTCTAGCGTAGGTGGTGTTACTGCCAGTGTAAATGAAGGCGTGGTAACCCTCACCGGCACGGTGGCTTCGGATGATGTAAAAGCAACTGCTGAAAATGCTGCCAAAGCGGTAAAAGGTGTAAAAAGTGTTACCAATGAAATTAGCGTTGAAGTACCTGTAATTTCGGGAGATGTGGTACTGAATGAGGCGATTAAAACTGCCATGGCTGCTTTTACCACAGTAACGGCGGTAGCTAAGGACAGCATCATTACCCTTACCGGTGAGATTAAAAGAGCTGATCTTCAAAAGGTAATCCAGGCTGCGCAGTCGCTTAAACCAAAAAAGGTTGAAAACCAATTAACGATTAAGTAAACCTTTAAAAAGCAATATAATTATGACACTACAGGAAAAATATGCTTCTTTAATAGATGCAGCGAAAATGAATGGCGTTGCCAACCTTGCTGTTCGCGATCAGGACAGCGTACTATATATTGACGGTGAAGCACCAACTAACGAAGTAAAACAACAGCTTTGGGATATTTATGGTCAGCTTGACCCCGATTACCGTGCCGCTGATGTGGTAATGAACCTTTCGGTTGCTGCGGGTGCCGCATTGCCCCATACGGAATATACCATCGTTTCTGGCGACAGCCTTAGTAAAATCGGTAAAAAACTGGGTAAAAACTGGAAAGAAATTTGGGACCTTAACCGGGATCGGATTGGCGATAAGCCCGATTATATACAAGTAGGTTGGGTGCTGAAAATACCGGCATAAATATTTATTTCAACTATCTGGCCACTCCTGGTCTTTCATAACCGGGAGTGGCTATTTTTATGCCCTGTAAAAATTATTCCCCCTACTGGTTGTTGGGGACACCAACCGGTAGGGGGAATAATTTTTTATTGGTTGGTGTCCTCGCCAACCAATAAAAAATTTAATAGGAATGGCTATGAAAAAAAACAAAACTGCCTGTTGGGCTTTTATCGCATTATGGAGTCTACAAGGTTTTTCGCAATCCATTACCGTTTTAGATAGTTCTCATGATAAAGTGTCATTCAGGGGATTATCACTTTCACCGGATGGCTCGGTTTGGGTGAGTGGTAGCCGGGGGACAATTGGAACAAGTAAGGATGGCGGCAACACCTGGAACTGGGTAAACCCCTCAGGTTATGAAAATCGGGACTTTAGAGATGTTGAAGCCTTTTCAGCCAACATTGCGCTTGCCATGGCCGTTGATTCTCCCGGTCTCATCCTGCGAACGATTGATGGCGGTAACAGTTGGCAACCGGTTTATACCAACCACGAAAAGGGAATCTTTCTCGATGATATGGCTTTTCGCACTGGTGGCGTGGGCATTTGCGTTGGCGACCCGTTAGCTGACGGCCTGCTCGTAATTATTTCCACACAGGATAGTGGAAAAACCTGGCAATCGCTTTCAACCCTGCAAAGTCCAATGGTAACTGCAGGTGAAGCACTTTTTGCCGCAAGCGGCACCAATACCATTCCTAACCCGGCAGATAAGCATTCCTTTTTAATCGTAACCGGGGGAAAAGCATCTGTGCTTTGGGAGGTTTTTCCTTTTAAAGAATATGAACCTGAAGCAACTATTTTACCCATTCAACAGGGCGGTGCCACCACTGGTGCCAATGCGATTGCTTTTTCTGGCCATTATCTGATGATTGCCGGCGGCGATTTTGCCAACCGTACCCGCAGCGACAGCAATTTTGTAGTAAAATATAAAAAGCGTCCCGCTGTATTGGCTGAAATTGCAGGCGGGTACCGAAGCGGCATTGCCGATAACGATATGGATTTTCGTGTAGCCTGTGGTATTAGCGGGGTAAGTATCCATAAAGCGCCCAATCCTTCCTACCCGCTTCCATGGACCGTAATTTCCACAATCCCTTTCCATGTGGTAAAAACCTTGCCGGGCAGTAAAAAGTTTTGGCTTGCCGGGCCGGGTGGTAAAATTGCCGTGCTGGAATAAAACATATACACCATCTTAAATCAAATATCTATGCCTACAGCCAAAACAAAATGGCTTTTACAATCCACGCTGGGATTGGTACTTACCGGTGCAGGCCTATCAATGGCCATTGATGCCGGGTTTGAAAAATATGCAGGGCACCCGTGGGTAATCTATGGAACTCTTGCATTGGTTGTTTTCAACAGTGGGTTATGTGTTACGATTAATGCAGGGCTTGATTATTTGAAAGCGCAAACATTAAATTAGAAATAAAATTTGTGATAAATGGTTACAGTATTTTGTTAATTTAAAAAATAATCTATTATGAAATGCCCACGAACTGCCGCACACCAGAGCACAAATGATTATTGGGCATTCCATGTGACAAATAAAAAACAATAAAAATAAACACATGAATAAAGCATTAATAATTTTATTTATTTTAGCTTCGACAATAGCCGGCAGGGCGCAGAATGTAGGTGTTGGCACCAACACCCCCGCTTTATCAGCACAATTAGATGTAAGCAGCACCACCAAAGGCTTTTTGCCACCGAGAATGACGACTCAAGACAGAGATGGAATTTCAAACCCTGCTCCCGGCTTAATAATTTATAACACCACTACCCATAGTTTGGAGATCAGAAATAGCTCGGCCTGGGTATCATTGGGTCCGGCAGCCGACGCACTGCCGACTATCCAAATTGGCACCCAGAAATGGATGAGTAAAAACCTGGATGTAGCCTTCTACAGAAACGGCGACCCCATACCGAAGGTTACCGACCCCACAGCATGGGCAGGATTAACCACAGGGGCCTGGTGTTATTATAATAATGATCCAATCCAGGGTAACTCGTATGGAAAACTATACAATTGGTATGCTGTAAATGATCCAAGAGGGTTAGCACCACAGGGTTGGCATATCCCCAGTGATGCAGAGTGGACAACACTTGTCACTAATTTAGGTGGTTCTTTAGTTGCCGGAGGGAAAATGAAGGAACCCGGTTCGGTTAATTGGACACCCCCTAATACCGATTCTGATAATAGCAGCGGCTGGACAGGGCTGCCGGGAGGCTTCCGTGGCTCCAATGGCTCATACACTAGCATTAGGTTCGACGGCGGCTGGTGGGGTTCTACAGAGAACGGTACTTCATTCGCGTGGTTCCGCCTCCTGGGCTTCAGTAATACCAGCTTGCTCAGAATTAACAACTATAAGCAAGATGGGTTTTCTGTTCGCTGCATCAGGGATTAATATGATTGATTTGACAACCTGCCTACCGGCCTTTGAATCAAGCCGTCAAAATAATGAATTTGCCTTACGCTTGTTATAACAAGGAAAAAATGCCAACCATTGCCATTCAAAAAGTAACGCTTTCCGACATTGACCAATTACAAAAAATCAGCATCCAAACTTTTTCAGAAACATTTGCAGCGGTAAACACCGAAGAGAATATGAAAAAGTACATGGCTGAAGGGTTTTCTCTTGAAAAACTAACTGCTGAACTCAATGACAAAAATGCCGAATGCTATTTTGCTACCCTTGACAATGAGGTAATCGGGTACTTAAAATTAAACTTCGGGGCATCTCAAACCGAATTGCAGGATGAAAAGGCACTTGAAATTGAACGTATCTATGTTTTACAAACGTTTCATGGACAAAAAGTGGGCCAATTGCTTTACGATAAGGCTATTGAGATAACAAGGCAAAAAAATGCTGACTATGTTTGGCTGGGTGTTTGGGAAGAAAATGCAAGAGCTATAAAGTTTTATGAGAAAAATGGTTTTGTAGCGTTTGACAAACATATTTTCAAATTGGGCGATGACGAGCAAATCGATATAATGATGAAACTCAAACTGAATGATGAATGTTGAAAGATGAATGATGAATCATTAGCCTTTCGCCACCCTATTTTCTGAAAGCAAAATAAACCGCGCCAAAATCAGGCAAAAGTTGATGAAATAGCTCCATTCACATTTTTTCTGTTCTTAGCCATCGAACACCTTGAATTCCCAGGGCATTGGACCCCAGCGGGGTCGCATGTTTGTAAATAGCGCAACCCAAGCTGCTACCCGACCCCAGCGGGGTCGCATATTTGTAAAAACCGCAACACAAGCTGCTACCCGACCCCAGCGGGGTCGCATATTTGTAAAAACCGCAACCCAAGCTGTTACCCGACCCCAGCGGGGTCGAACATCATTAGCTCCTCATCTAAGAACCCAAAAGGTAGCATTGATCAAAATGGAATTAGAATAGATGCAAAAATTATTGCATTTGCGGGAAGCTTTTAAACATTCGACCCCGTTGGGGGTCGTTCGTCTAAAGGTTTATTCGGGAGCTATAAATATTTGACCCCGCTGGGGTCGTTGGACTCAACTCCACATCGAACATATATTTGGCCTGTAAATTATCCGAATAGCCTTTCACCGCCTATACTGCGCGCATATTGTGGAAAACCATTGGGTTACTGACCTGTATTGTTCCTATTACGCTGTTACATTTGTCGGCCATGGCAAAAGGCGCATCCGATACACCACTTATGAATCAGCACCGGGCAATCAAGCAACGATACCCCGATGCCATCCTGCTTTTCAGGGTGGGCGATTTTTACGAAACTTTTGGACAGGATGCCATACACACCAGCCGGGTTTTGGGCATTACCCTTACCAAACGTAACAATGGCGGGGGCGACAGCGAACTTGCAGGCTTTCCCTACCATGCTCTCGATACTTACCTGCATAAACTGGTAAAAGCCGGTTACCGGGTAGCCATATGCGATCAGTTAGAAGACCCCAAACAGGCAAAAGGCATTGTAAAACGCGGGGTAACCGAATTGGTGACACCCGGTGTAGCCACTAACGATAAACTGCTCGAACATAACAGCAACAACTTTCTTTGCGGGCTTCATTTTGGAAACGGTGACCGTTTTGGCATTGCATTTCTCGATATATCAACCGGGGAATTTTTTGCTGCCGAAGGCGACAGGGATTATGCCGACAAATTGCTGCAAAGCCTGAAACCTGCCGAAGTGATTTTTGTACGGCAACAACAAAAGCATTTCAAAGAAATATTCGGAAGCAAGTTTTATACCTACGCATTGGACGAGTGGATTTTTCATGAAAACTATGCCACCGAAACCCTGCTCAAGCATTTTGGCACCATCAGCCTGAAAGGTTTTGGTATTGATGAAATGCCCGATGCCATTATAGCCGCCGGGGCCGTACTCCATTACCTGCGCGATACCGAACACCCGCACCTGCAACACGTAACTTCCATTCAACGCATCAACCGCGAAGAACATCTTTGGATGGACCGGTTTACCATTCGCAACCTGGAATTGGTGGATGGTTACCAACGCGACGGGCAAACGCTGCTCGGCATTATGGATCAAACGGTTAGCCCTATGGGTGCCAGATTATTGCGGCGTTGGCTCCTGATGCCTTTATATGATATTAAACGTATTCGTCAGCGGCTAGATACCGTGGAAGGGTTGGTAAAAGAAACCGAATTACGAACTACACTAACGCAGGCCATTAAACAATGCGGGGATATAGAAAGACTGGTAAGTAAGGTGCCGCTACGCAAAATTAACCCAAGGGAAATTTTGCAACTCGCCCGCGGACTTTTTCAAACCGGCATTATAAAACAGCTTTGCAACGGTAGTGGACTGGCGTACCTGGAAAGAATGGGCGAATCACTCAATCCATGCCCGGGTGTATATGATAAAATCATAAAAACCCTGGTTGAAAATCCGCCGGGGCTTGCTGCCAAGGGTGGATTTATTGCCGATGGCATTCATACCGAACTAGATGAACTCCGCAATATTGCTGCCAATGGCAAACAATACCTGGCACAGATGCAGCAAAAAGAAGCGGGGATTACAGGCATCAGTTCGCTTAAAATTGGCTTCAACAATGTGTTTGGCTATTATCTTGAAGTAACCAATGCGCATAAAGACAAAGTGCCGGTAAACTGGATAAGGAAGCAAACGCTTACCAATGCCGAGCGCTATATAACACCCGAACTTAAGGAATACGAAGAAAAAATTACCGGTGCCGAAGACAAGATAATGGCGATTGAGCAGCAGCTATACGAAGAATTAATTACCGGGCTTCAGGATTATCTGCAACCATTCCAAACGAATGGACAGGTAATTGGTGTGTTGGATTGCATTTGCTGTTTTGCCCATATTGCTATACAATATCACTATCGTAAACCAATTATGCACGATGGTGGCGTACTCGACATTCGTGATGCCCGGCACCCGGTAATTGAACGCGCGCTACCACCCGGCGAAGCTTTTATAGCCAACGATATTTTGCTCGATCCCGATGAAGAGCAGATTATCATCCTTACCGGACCCAACATGAGTGGTAAAAGTGCGTTGTTGCGTCAAACCGCGCTCGTTACCCTGATGGCACATATGGGCAGTTTTGTTCCCGCATCATCTGCAAAAGTGCCGCTAACTGATAAAATATTTACCCGTGTGGGTGCGAGCGATAACCTGAGCGGCGGCGAAAGTACCTTTATGGTGGAGATGAATGAAACCGCAAGCATTATCAACAATGTATCGGCACGCAGCCTGATTTTGCTCGATGAAATTGGACGTGGCACAAGCACCTATGATGGAATCAGCATTGCATGGAGTATTGTGGAGCATTTGCATAACAGCCCTGCAAAACCCAAAACATTATTTGCCACCCACTACCACGAATTGAACGAACTCGAATCGCGGCTCGACCGGGTGCGCAACTTCCATATCACCAACCGCGAATCGGGGAATAAAGTAATTTTTTTACGTAAACTTGCCCGGGGCGGCAGTACGCACAGCTTTGGTATTCATGTGGCCAAAATGGCGGGCATGCCTCCTTCGCTTATCGACCGCGCCAACCAAATACTCGCGCAATTGGAAACAAAACAGGTAGATGAAGATGATATGCCTGCAGAAAGTAAAAAGCAAAAGCTCGATAAAAAAATTCAGCAAATAAGCGGGCCGCAATTGCAACTTTCCATTTTTGATGCGCATAGCGAAGTGTTTGACGATATTCGTAACACGCTGAATGGCATAGATATTAACCGGCTAACACCCGTGGAAGCTTTGCTGAAACTGAATGAAATAAAACAAAAGATTAAATAAAAAAACCGGGCAATGGTTTTGTATCCCATGCCCGGCCAAAATAATAAAGTTGTTGAGCTTTTTACAACAACCTATATGATGCTTTAATTATTTACCAAATTTAAACACCAGTCCGCCACCAAGCGTAAACTGAAGCATAGATGAATAGGTAGAAACGCCTGCCCCGGCACCGCCAGTTCCAAAATAAAGTCCACCACCTGCACCTTGCACCGCAGAAAGTAAACCAGCTTGTAATTTAATACCTACATTTCCATCATTAGGGAAAACATTTAATCCTCCCCTAAACCCCCATGCAAATTTGGTTGCATTACCGGAAGCTTCGCCAATCAATCCATTGGCCGGACGTTCTGCGTGTAAAAATGCAGCACCTAATTGCAGACCACCGTAACCTTCCATACCCGGTTTAAATCTTGCATAGCGCATGCCGCCAATGAGTAAATAATTAATGGCAAGGTCAAATTCAGAATTTTTAACACCGGCAGGAGGCTGATTACTATAATAGGTCATTGGCGCCTTGGTATCCATGCGCAAATAGCTCAATTCAATTCCATAATCCTGATTTACCATAAATTCAAGGCCACCACCCCACAATAGACCTCCTTTAATTTTTCCTTCAAAATAGGATGTATTGGAATAATAAGAATCTACCTTATCATCAAATACATAAGATGCATAAGCATTAAAACGCATGTTTTGGGCTGATGCACCAAAAGCCACCAACATGGCAATAGCAAAAAGTGTTTTTTTCATAAAATCGGTTAATTGAATAAGTAAGTAAGTGAATTTATTTTTTAACAGGTTCAAGTAAAGGTAATTCCCCAAGTATGGCGGAACGTATTTCAGCATCAATATAAGACTCCAACTGCCACCACTGCGCTGCTTTGGCAGGTGAAAGGGCTTTTGAAAGCTTTTTAAAGGTTTTTGATTGAAGCTTAGCTAAATTGGTGTTGTTCTTCATAAGTGTTGTCACCATCTTTTGAGCGGTAGCATCATCCAACACCGCATCTTTTGCCGCAAAGGTTTCCAATGCTTCAGCCCTTACCTGTGCCACTTTTTTACGCTCTTCAAGGTAGCCATCGTAAATTGGTGTAAACTTACCAGCTTCCTCAGCCGTTAATTTTAAGAAGTCAAGGGTCATGGCTTTTTTGTTTTTGCCCCAAACCGATTGAATTACATCAAGTTCATCCTTAAAATCCTGGGCGAAGGATGCGGTTGTTACAATAATTGTCAAAAGTGACAATAACAGCATTTTTGTTTTCATGAGAAGTTAATTTAGTTAATCAGGTGCGTATAAGGTAGATTTTTATTCAAATCCATTTTTGAATTTGCAAATTTAGATGAAATTGTAATGTAATTCCCACATTATGGGTGTTTCATCTTGACGAATCGAATCAAATCAGCAATGTATTTATAATTTTATGGTCTTAAGCAGATATTGTAATCAACATTTATTTATCCAATAATGGGCAGAAAAATGGGAACCTGCACTATTTAATGTTTCACCAACAAATTGGAAGACAACAAATTATAAGGTGAAGGTTAAGCAAACTATCTTTACCGCGCAATAAATAAATGTATTAAATCCTTTATTTCTGGCAGATAATTAACGTACCTATGGATTCGGGATAACACATAATAAAAATAAATACTGAAATGAAACCTTTTCTTTTTCTCTTTTCTATTTTATGGATGTTGGATACACATGCACAATCAACCACGCTAAGTTCAAGTTGGCGCGATCCTGCTACAATGGTGAAAATGGGCCAATTCAATAAGGTTTTGGTGGTGGCATTTGTAAAAGATTCCGCAAGCAGGCGAATCGTTGAAGATGATCTTGTAAAATTATTAAAATCAAAAGGAATAGCAAGTTATCAATATCTGGGTGAAGGGCCAACTTCCCTCAGCACCGAAGAACTAGGTGAAAAAATAAAAACAGATGAATTTGACGGAGCCATTGTAATGCGACTAATTGACCCCGCAAAAGATCTGAGCCATATGCCTGGAACCGGTATGTATCCTTTTTATTACAAGGATTTTTATCCGTTTTACGATGAAGCTTCAGGTAAATACCAGGATGAGAATTATAGTAAAAGTAAAAACAGTTATGCAGTTGAAACCAATATGTATTCCTTCAAGGAAAACAAGTTGATTTGGAATGGGATTACCAATACTGTTGAACCCAAAAATCTTGACAAAATGGTAGAAGCGATAGGGAAAGTAATAACTAAGGAAATGAAAAAACAAGGATTCCTGTATTAACGATTCCCAACAACCATAACAAAAAGATATTGTACATCCCTTTGGAAGAACAAGAAACGATAATAAAACCAAAAAAACGCATTCAAAGGCGGATCATAAACTGGCTATTGTATATAGTAGGTGCTGTATTGACGTTGGTGTTGATTGTGGCATTATTAATCCAGTTTCCTTCTGTGCAACAATACCTGAAAAACGAAGTAGTAGCCTACTTAAATGCCAAATTGGGCGACAAGGCGAAAGTGGGAAAAATATCCATAGCCTTCCCCGGAGATATTTCTTTGCAACAGGTTTTTCTTGCCGACCCTGCGGGAGATACACTGATATACGGTGGAAGCATTGACGCAACACTTGATATATGGAAACTGCTTATAAGCGAGATACAGATTAATGATATTGGGCTAAGAGATATCAGGATTAAACTCTCTGCTGATAGTGCCGGAAATTTCAATTTCAGATATATCGTTGAAGCTTTTAAACCAACAAAACCTGCCATCCTCGATACTTCAAAATCGGCACCCATCAACTTTATGCTGGAGACCGTGAGAATGGACAGGGTAACGTTTTTTTATAAGGATAGCAGTGCCGGTATTGATGGCGTTTTTCAAATTGGTCAATTAAGGGCAAATGTAAAATCGCTGGAACTTGACAAACAGAATTTTGGCATCAGCAATTTAGAATGGAATCAGGGTAGTGTTGATTTGAAAATGTTTCCAACGCCTAAAAAAATAAGAAACGATACACTTATTGACATCATCAATCGCCTGCCCCATTTCATGATTGACGATGCTATCATAAGTGACATCCGGTTTAACTATGACTACCCCGATGATGACATGGATATTGTGGCCCGTATTGGCAGTTACAAGGTTGAAAACCTGCTCCTGCTGCTTACACCACAGGAAATTCATTTAGGAAATAGCACGATAAAAAATAGCACATTTACCATAAACCTTGGCAGCGGGCAACCTCAAGATTTAAATCCCAGTGCCCCGCCTACCCCTCAATGGAAAATTTTTGGTGACGAAATTGCATTGCTGAATACAAGATTTACCTATAACGATATAGAAGCGCCCTACATTAAAAAAGGAATGGATTATGGGCATCTGGCATTTTCGCAAATAAACCTTAGGGGCCGTAATCTATATATTTATGGCGGCGATACCGTAAAAGTTAATATTAAAGAAGGTGCATTGCTTGAAAAAAGCGGTTTAAACCTTAAGCGGATGGAAACAGATTTACTGTACACTGCCAATGGTATAAGTCTGAATAATTTAACATTGCAAACGCCGCAAACATCGCTGAACGGTATGCTTGCAGTAAGCTATCCTTCACCGGCGCTGGTAGCCGAACATCCTGAAACCCTGTTTATAAATGCCAACCTGAAGCCATCGATACTTGGACATAAAGATTTGCTTAATGTGGTGCCTTTGCTTGAGAACTATGATATGTTTTCCAAACTACCCAATGCCAAAATGGAACTTGCCGGCATAATAAAAGGTAAGCTTGATAATTTATGGCTGGGCAATGTAACGGTAAAGGCTTTCGGCGGTACGCGTGCAAAATTAACAGGATGGCTCACTGGCCTGCCAGACCCCGATAAGATAGGTGGCAGATTATCCGTTTCCGAATTAACACTTACGGCAGACGATCTGCTAAAAATGATTCCCCCGGGTACATTGCCCGATAATATTACCTTACCACAAACCATGACCATTAAAGGTAAATTCGATGGTAATTTTACGCAATCGATGGTAATGGATATCACCCTGCAATCAAGCCTTGGAAATGCAGCCGTAAAAGGATGGATGAAAAATATTGATGATGCAGAAAAAGCCACCTACAAATTAAGTGGAAGCCTTAGTAATACAGATATCGGCAAGCTATTAGGGGACGAAGAAGCTTTTGGAAAAATTACCGCTTCATTTTCTGCAACCGGAAAAGGTTTTAACCCCAAAACCCTTTCAAGCAACTTTACCACTTTTATTAAGTCGGCAGAAATTCAGGGGGTTGTCATTCATGATGTTAATGCAAAGGGAAATATCATCAATGGTTTGTACGATGTAGAATCAAACTCAACCTACCCCGGGCAAGAATTTGACATTGTACTGAAGGCAAACATGCAAAAAGAATTTCCCGATATTCAAGCCACTGCCAAATTGCTGAATTTTGATTTCCAAAAAATGGGACTTACTGAAAAACCATTTTTACTAAAGGCTAATATTGAAACGAATATTCCCACCCTGAATATGGATGCACCATATGGATATGCAACCATAACCGAAATTTCAGGTATGTACGATACCCTGGCTTATCAATTTGATACATTACATATTCGTGCACGTCAAACAGAATTAGGACAAAGAATTTCTTTTGAATCTGATTTTGCAGATGCCAGAATAGAAGGGAATTTTTCACCGGTTGCTTTCTTTCCCGAATTACAGCAATACCTTGTACGCTATTACGATCTTGGTAAGCCCTTACCTGCTTTGCGCGGCGACCAACAAGCCAATCTGCAGGTTTCCATTAAGCCATCTCCGCAATTGAAACAATTTATGCCCGACATAGAAATGAATTCTAACATCGAAATGTCGCTGGCATTTGATTCCAAACTATGCATATTTGATTTGGAAGGTGTAATACCCAAAATAACCGCAATGGGTAATGCAATAAGTGGTGGTACGATTGCTGCGCTTGGAAACGACTCTTCCATTGCTTACAAAATATACCTGAATGATATTGGTAATGATAAATATGGTGTGCCAACTGCACTCATTGAGGGTGATATTTTAAATAACATTATTTATAACGACCTAAGATTATTGGATGATAATGGTCGATTGCAACATACATTTTCTTTTCGGATGGAACACAGGGATAGTGGATATGCCCTACATTTTGATCCCAATAGTGTATTACTGGATTATGAAAAGTGGGGACTGGATGCAGGAAATGAATTATATTTTACCAGTAGTGGCATTCTAGCCAGTTCATTTACGTTTAGTAATGGTTCGCAGGCACTGGTTATGAATACTTTTGGAACCGAACCCAACGACCCATTGGGTGTACGACTTTTTAATTTTGAAATCAGCACCTTCACTTCAATTGCACGGCAGGATTCCTTATATCTGAATGGTACCATCAACGGATATGCTGAATTGCAGCTAGAAACAGCCTATCCAATTTTCAATGCAGATTTTGATGTTTCACACCTCAGGTACAAATTGGATACCGTAGGTAGTATTACCTTAAATGTTCATAATAAAGAAGTTGATGAATTAAGCCTGATTGCAAAATTAAGTGGCAATGAAAATTTGGTAGAAGCTGCGGGTACATATAATACAACAAAGGAATATTTTGATGTGCAACTGGATATTGAGAAATTAATGATGCATACAATTGAACCTTTTATGATGGGCTATCTCAATCGCTTAAAAGGTCATATGGAAGGCGGCATTTCGGTATCTGGTACCATGAATAATCCACAAGTGATTGGCAATATTCTTTTTCGCGATGCGGAAGCCAACGTACCATTTTTAAATAGTGTCTTTTCATTGCGTAATGAACGTATACGCTTTCAGGAAGATGGCGTGCATTTCAACGATTTCACATTAACAGATGCCATTGACAGGAAGGCAGTGCTGAATGGTACATTGGTTACAACCAACTGGCTCGACTACCGGTATGCACTCGATCTTAATGCCAATGATTTTAGAATAATCAATAGTACGCGAAGGGATAATAAGTTAATTTATGGAACACTTTACCTGGATACCAGGGTTAATGTAAGTGGCAGTACCGTAAGGCCCGTGGTGACTGCAGCTTTCAAAGTAAATAGTAAAACAAACCTTACCATGGTTTTGCCACAGGATGACCCTGAATTGGCAGCACGGGAAGGCGTTATAGAATTTTTTGATGCTGATAATCCGGTAATAGACTCAACATTATTGGTGTTGGTTGATTCTATCAATTCCAGCCAATTGCAGGGTTTAACGCTATCAGCAAATGTTGAAATAAACCCGAATGCACAATTAAATTTCGTAATTGATGAAGCGAATGGAGACATGTTAATGGCAAAAGGAACAGCTAACTTAAGTATGGGCATTGATCCTTCAGGAAAAATTTCATTGACGGGCGATTATGAATTAGTTGAAGGCTCTTATGAAATGAGTTTACAGATGCTGAAATTTAAATTTATCATTGATAAAGGCAGTACCATACGATGGACAGGTGAACCCACTGCTGCCGATATAAATGTAACTGCCATATATAATGCGAGAACCACACCTTACGAATTGGTTGAAAATATGATAAGTGCCGAGAGTGCTGAATCGCAAGCTAAATATCGTGACCGGATGCCATTTAAAGTATTGCTGATGGTAAAAGGCGAATTACTAAAACCCGATATAACTTTTGATATACAAATTGCTGAAACGAGTGGTAGTTCTGCCCAGGTGGTAAGCACAGTTAACAGTAAATTAGATCAGTTGCGGCTTGAACCATCAGAAATGAACAAACAGGTATTTGCGTTGATACTTATTGGAGGCTTTGTGGCCGATAATCCTTTTGGAAGTTCATCGGGAAATGGCGGTGTAAGCGCATTTGCACGCCAAAGTGTAAGTAACCTCTTAGCCGATCAGTTAAACAGGGTTGCCGGCAGCTTGATTGAAGGTATAGATGTGGATATTGGAATAGATAGTGAAGAGGATTATTCCATGGGTTCAGGAACTATGCGAACAGACCTGAATGTGGCACTCAGTAAAAAATTGCTAAAGGACCGGCTTAAGGTTTCGGTCGGCAGCAATTTTGAATTGGAAGGCGCGGCAAGACCCAATGAAAAGACAAGCAATATAGCCGGAGATATTAAGGTAGATTATATGCTTAGCAAAAGCGGGCAATATATTTTGCGTGCCTATCGTGTTGACCAGTATGAGGTTGCACTTCAAGGACAGGTGGTAGAAACAGGCCTAACATTTATCATCACCATTGAATTTGAAAAATTCAAAGAGATTTTCGAAAAAAAGCATAGAAAGTAAATTAACCCATGCGAATTTTGAACATACATATTACAGGCAGGTACATTGTAAAGATGAGTGGTTTGTTACTCATTAGTACATTATGGCTTGCCTGTAGTGTTCAGAAAAAAATACCACCCGGTGAAATTTTTTATAAGGGAGCTACCATAAAAATTAATGATGACACGATTAAAGTTGAAAAGAAAAAAGAATTAGTTAAAGAATTAAAAGTTTTACTGAGGCCGATTCCTAATAAAAAGAACTTTCTGGGTCAACGCCAAAAAGTGTGGTTCTATTATTTGGCTGGCGATCCTAAAAAGGAAAAAGGATTTGGGCATTGGATGAAATATAAACTGGGTCAGCCACCGGTTTTCATGAGTGATGTTGACCCCGAGAAAAATGTGGACATATTAACCAACTACCTGGAGAATAATGGTTTTTATTTTGCAAATGGGAAATTCGATTCTACCTGGGGTTCAAAAGAAGGAAAACTAAACTACTCAGTTACACCGGGGTACAGGTATAAAATCCGAAATGTATATTTTCCGGAAGATTCAATAAGGTACTTCGGCATAAGTAAAAAAATTCAGGAGGAGAGTCTTCTAAAACCCGGCAACTACTATAATTTCAACGTACTGAAAGCGGAGCGTTTGCGCATTGATGGTTTGCTTAAAAATGAAGGCTACTACTACTTTAACGATGATTATATATTAATAAGGGGAGATAGTACGGTAGCAACACATGAGATTGACCTTCATGTAACCCTTAAAAGAGAAACACCCAGAATTGCGTTAAAGCAATATTACATTAAAAACGTCTATATTTTCCCGGATTACGATGCGGCAAAAGATACCATTAAAATAGATAGTTCTTATTGGCATGACCAATACTACATTATCGACCCGGAAAAAAACTACAGACCCATCGTTTTTGACAGGGTAATTTCATTTGAGCCCGGCAGCATCTATAATCGGGAAGAGCATAATAAAACACTTAACCGTCTTGTTAATGTGGGAACTTTCCGATATGTAAAAAATCAATTTGAAGACCTGCCTTCTGCTTCCGATAGCGGCTGGCTAAATGCAGACTATCATTTGATTTCGCATAAGCGCAGGAGCCTGAGACTTGAAACCACCGGCAAAACCAACTCAGCAAGTCTTGCAGGTGTAGAGCTTAATTTAAACTGGCGAAACCGAAATTGGTTTAGGGGAGCAGAGCAACTGATGATAAAAGTTTATGGCGGTTTTGACATTCAATATGGCGGCCAAAACAAGGGGTACAATATTTATAGTGTGGGTGCGGAAGGTAGCATTACATGGCCACGTATTGTTCCTTTAAAGAAAATATCAAAAGGTGCTTTTGTACCCCATACAAAACTTACATTAAGTAATGATTTTCAACAAAGGCAAAAACTATATACTGTAAATACACTTAAGGCATCGTTTGATTGGGCATGGCGGCCCGACCTGCGACATGAACATTTGCTTACACCCCTGCAAGCCACTTTTGTAAATAACAGGGATGTTACACAGGAGTACTTAGATCAGATTGCATTGGATAGTTCATTGGCACGGGTAATTGAAGAACAATTAATTGTAGGGCCGGAATATTCATTTATTTATACCAATACGCTTAATCCACGTAAGGCCAATGGATGGTATTATCGCGCCAATATTAATTTATCAAATAATGCACTTGGTCTTATACAAAGTGCTGATGCTACTACCAATCCTAAAACCTTATTAGGCGTAAGTTATAATCAGTTTATAAAAACAGAACAGGAGCTAAGGTATTATCGTAAATTAAGCGCTACCACTGTAAATCAGCAATGGGTAAGCAGGATTAATATTGGCTTTGGTGTACCCTATGGAAATTCGCTACAACTGCCTTATATCAAACAATTCTATACCGGGGGCAGCAATTTTCTCCGTGGCTTCAGGGTACGCAGTGTGGGGCCGGGTACTTATGAGGTAGTAGTGCCACCCGATGGTTTTGTTCCCGATCTTGTTGGAGATATTAAACTGGAAATGAATACCGAATGGAGGGGCAAATTATTTGGTCTTGTGCATGGCGCAGCCTTTGTTGATGCCGGTAATATTTGGCTGTTTAATGAAAACGCAAGCCGGCCGGGCGGTAAATTTTCATCATCCTTTATGAAAGAACTTGCAGTTGCAGGTGGTGTGGGTTTACGATTTGATATAGCCGGTATTTTTATGATGCGGCTAGACCTAGGCATGCCATTGCGCAAACCTTATTTGACGGATGGTAAGTATTGGCTTTTCAATGATATTCAGATTTGGGAACCGCAATGGAGAAAAGAAAACCTCATATTTAATCTTGCAGTAGGTCTTCCTTTCTAAATTCCCCTTCGTTTTATTTCTTTACGAATCATTAATAACTCGCGGCCTGTTTGCCCGCCTACGCTACTGTTTTCCTGTGCACGACGCATAAGATAAGGAACCACTTCTTCAATAGGGCCAAATGGCAGATACTTGCTTACACTACATCCTGCAGCAGCAAGGTTGAAAGTTATATTATCGCTCATGCCAAACAACTGACTAAAATGCACATGCGGATGAAAGAGCGGCAACCCTTTTTTAAGGAGTAATTCGGCTGCCAGTTTATTGCTGTATTCATTATGGGTTGCTACAATTACTGCCACTTTTTCCAGGTGGTCAATGCAAAGCTGAACGGCTTCATTAAAATCAGCATCTGTAGCATTTTTATCCGTTTGTATAGGTGAAGGATAACCCTTTTCTTCGGCCCTTCTTCTTTCCTTTTCCATATAGGCACCGCGCACCAGTTTTACCCCCAACACAAAATTGCGCTGCGTGGCTGCTTCCAGCATAGAACGTAAAAAAGCAAGCCTGTCATGACGATATAATTGAACTGTATTGTAAACAGCCACTTTTTCATGGTTAAACTTATCCATCATTAATATAGTAAGCGCATCCACCGGATCCTGCACCCAGGTTTCTTCTGCATCTATTAAAACCCCCACCCCTGTTTCAATCGCTTCTTTGCAAATGGCATCCATGCGATCCACCACTTTTTGCCATTCAGCACGCTCACCTGCATCCAGTTTATCTAACGCCCATTCGTATCTTTTTATCAGCGTATTGGTGCTTTTATGCATTAGTTCGTCCAACTTTTCCAGCAAGCTAAACCTTGCCATACCAGTGAGTTTAATACTCATAAAAGGAATATTTTCCTGCGAGCCGGCATAATCAATTACTTTAATAAATTCTTCCATGGCATGGTCAAATCCCGCTTCACCATCGTCCCCCCCTTCTACTCCATAATCTAATATTACCTGCACCTTATGCTGGCCAAGCATATCCACCACCGGCTTGGTAGCTTCCAGGGTTTCTCCACCTACAAACTGCCTGAAAATGGTATTACGGATAATACCTTTTATGGGCAAACCACTCCTGATTGCCCAAGGCGTAACGCGGGTACCTAATTGCACTAACCATTGAAAACCCATACTAGAAAATAGATAATTCGCCTGTTTTAAATCCTTATCCGATTTGTATTTAAAGGCATTTTCTGTATTATCAAAAGTAATCTGCTGTTTATTTATGGTTGACATAACAATCTAATTATAAGTTGCAAAGTAAACATTTGAATGGAATTAAATCAATGATTTACAGTAACTGTTGTAACCTTACCTTATTAGGATTATTTACTGAAAAGGTTGTTTATTTACCTAAATTTTAAACAATGTTCACACCCATTGGCGACGATAACTCCGACCGTAAGATTACGCCCTTCGTCAACTACCTGCTGATTGCTATAAATATTGCTGTTTTTGTTTTCTTACAGCAATTAGGCAATAACCTGGAGTTTACTTATGCTTTCGCATCGGTACCTGCTGAAATTTTAACAGGAACAGATATTGTTACCCAAAGTCAGCAAATTGTTGATGAATTTACCGGCAGAAGTTTTGAATTACCCGGATTACAGGTTACACCTATACCCGTTTATCTTACACTCATTACCAGTATGTTTATGCATGGTGGTTTTGCCCATCTGCTAGGAAATTTGCTTTATCTCTGGGTTTTTGGCGACAACCTTGAAAATATTATGGGTCATAGCCGCTACTTTCTTTTTTACCTCATCACAGGTGTGCTGGCGGCTTTAACACATGTTATGTCCAGTTTCCTGATACCAGGCACCGAACTCATACCCATGATTGGTGCATCCGGGGCTATTTCAGGCATACTTGGCGGCAATATTCTATTATTCCCCAAGCGCAGAATTACTGTGCTCATCGGCATTTTCCCCTTAAAAGTTTCTGCGCTTTTTGCCTTGGGTATGTGGATTATTTTCCAGTTTATTGCTGGCGTAGGTGCACTTGGTGGCGAAAATGATGGCGTAGCCTATGGTGCCCATATCGGTGGCTTTTTGGCAGGTCTGTTCCTTGTAAAACTATTTGTTAAAGATGGTGACACAGATGACAGGGAGATTTTTAAACGGGGGTATAATAGAAGGTAGGGTTGGAAAGTTGACGTGTTAACTGGTTGACGGGTTGACAAGTTGACATGTACTAAACAACCCTAAACCAAACTAAACCATCCTAAACCATCATAAACCACCCCAAAACCCCAACATCAAACCTTATATCGCCTGATGATTAAACGGCTGCAACACCATTTCGCTCACTACCCCACTCCGCGGTTGCTGACATAAAAACCAAATGGCTTTTGCTGCTTCTTCGGCCACAATCATCTTATCCCGCTGTACACGCAGGTCGATATTATCCCAGAAAGGTGAATCCACGCCACCAAGAAAAAGATTGGTAATGCGGATTTCGGTGCGCTTCAGTTCTTCCCGCACACTCTGCATCATGCCTACAAGTCCGTATTTGCTGGCACTGTAGGCCGCTGCACCTGCCATTGGCACTTTACCCAACACACCGGGGATATTGATGATCAAACCCTTCTTTTGCTCCTTCATGGCGGGTAAAAAGGCTTTCAACAGGTTGAAAGGTCCCACGAGGTTGCTGCTTAAGGTTGCTTGAAAATCTTCTAAGGATAAAGTATCCATGGGTTTTATGATACCAATACCCGCTGCGTTTACCATTATATCCAATGCAGGTACCTGTGAATGAATAGCTGCCGCCATTTGCTGTACCGAAGCGGCATCTGCCATATCTGCCACCAATATCCTGTCCGGAGGAATTTGCAGTTGCGCTCCTGTTTCATTCAGTTTTGCTGCATTACGCCCGCTGATATATACGATGGCGCCACTTGCAGCCAGCATTTTCGCCGCCTGCGCACCAATTCCACCGGTGGCACCGGTTACTAAGATGTGTTTCCCTTTTACTGATTCCATTGTTTATGTATTCGCTTTAAAATGTAATTGTGAGTCAACTAAACATTGATGCGTCCTTATTGTTTATGCTAAACCCATGCAAAAAAGTAACAACCAACCATATCCATCCGAAATATTGCTCATTTTACCCAATCAGTTGTATGCGGGTCACCCATGGTTTGTAAAAGAAAGACAAATGGTTTTGGTGGAAGAATCACTGTTTTTTACCCAATATAAGTTTCACAAAAAGAAACTAATGCTGCATCGTGCTTCGATGAAAGCATGGCAGGCGGAAATGATTAGCCTGGGTTTTAAGGTTGATTATGCAGAATCAACTGATGCCTTACATGACATCAGGACATTTATTGCAGAAGCGGCGCAAAAAGGTTTAAAAAAGATGATTGCTTTTTATCCATCCGACGATTGGTTGCAACGTCGCATGCAACAAGCTTGTAAAAAAAATGCTATAGCACTTCAATGGATTGAAAATCCTAATTTTCTGAATACCCCCGAAGATGGTGAAATGTATTTTGGAAACAAGAAACATTACCATCAAACTGATTTCTATATTTTACAAAGAAAGGCCCGCAAACTTTTATTGGATGCCGACAGAAAACCACTCGGTGGCAAATGGACTTTTGATGCCGAAAACCGGGAAAAATTTCCAAAGACTGAAAGGGTTCCATCGCTAAAATTTCCTGCTGAAAATAATTGGGTAAAAGAAGCCGCCGAATATGTGAACCTGCATTTCCCAAATAACTACGGCGAAACCGAAGATTTTATTTTCCCGGTAAACAGAAACGATTCTTTACAATGGCTCGATGAATTTCTTGAAAAGCGATTTGAAAAATTCGGTGTGTACGAAGATGCGATGGTGGCCAAAGAAAACTACCTGTACCATTCCGTACTTACGCCCATGCTGAATATAGGATTGCTGCAACCCGGTGAAATTGTACATGCCGCACTCAATAAAGCTTCGGAAAAAGAAATACCGCTTAATTCACTCGAAGGTTTTATTCGGCAGATTGTGGGTTGGCGCGAGTTTATACGATTGGTGTACGAAAGAGAAGGTCGCAAACAAAGAACCACAAATTATTGGGGCTTTACCCGAAAAATTCCGCCACAATTTTGGACAGGCGAAACCGGCATTGAACCAGTGGATATCGTTATCAAAAAATTATTGAAAACATCCTACAATCATCATATTGAAAGATTGATGGTGATGGGCAACTTTTTCCTGCTCTGCGAATTTGATCCCGATGAAGTGTACCGTTGGTTTATGGAAATGTATATTGATGCTTACGATTGGGTGATGGTGCCAAATGTTTACGGCATGACACAGTTTGCCGATGGCGGACTGATGACAACCAAACCGTATATCAGTGGCAGCAATTATTTATTGAAAATGGGCGATTGGCCAAAAGGTGATTGGCAGGTCATTTGGGATGGATTGTTCTGGCGCTTTATGCATGTGCATCGCGATTTCTTTTTGAAAAATCCAAGGTTGGGGATGCTGGTGAATACGTTTGATAAAATGAAGGAAGAGAAGAAATCGTTGCATCTGCAAAATGCTAATGGCTTTTTAGAACAACTGGATAAGTGGGGGTCAATGAGTGAATGAGTCAATGGGTGAATGGGGTCTGAGTGTGATAGTGAGAGTTGGGGTTTGAATAGAGAATAAAAAAACGCGTTAATCATTTTCAACTTTCGGATATCAAATAAGGAATAAAATAATCTAAAACGCGTCAGCCAATTTCAAATATTAAATCTCAAATATTCAAATGGTCCTAATCGCGTAAGCCAATTTCAAATCTCAAATATCAAATCTCAAATATCGAATGACGAAAAAAAAACCATGGAACCGCGTCAACCTCCCCGTGTATAGCGTGAGCAGCAATGGTGAAAAACCAAACATGCACATATGCACCTATGTAAGCGCGGTGAGTATGCAGCCCAAGCGGATAATGGTAGCGATTTATCATGGAACACAAACATTGGTGAATGTAGAAAAAGACCAGGCATTTGTATTACAACTATTGGCCGATCATCAGTATAATTTAGTCAACCAACTCGGGAAGCTTTCGGGTAAAAATATTGATAAGATCAGCAGGTTACATAAAAGAAAATTATTATCCGAATGGGAAGGATATCCAATACTACAGCAAGCCCTTGCCGTTATGCATCTGAAAGTGGTGAATGAAATGGAAGGCGGCGATCATAGGATGTATTTGTGTGATGTAATGGGTTATAAAAATTTGAATGAAGGAGATGTGTTAACAACTAGTCTTCTTGGAGAAAAAGGGATAATAAGAATTTAGAATGATGAATGAAAATAAGGAATAAATAATAAGAAATAAATAATAAGGAAGTGGGCAAGGGATCCAAATGATAAATGCGTCAGCCAACTTCAAACATCAAACTTCAAACTTCAAACATTGCACTTTAAACTTCAAACAAGGAATAATAAATACCAAACAATTAATAATAAACACAAAATGCTATCTCAAATAGAAATTGACCGTATCGTAGAAATGGGCTGGGAAGACCGCACACCCTTTGATGCGATTACAGCGCAATTCGGTATTTCCGAAAAAGAAGTCATTGACATTATGCGCCGCGAAATGAAACCTTCGAGTTTTCGCATGTGGCGGAAGCGGGTGCAGGGGCGGGCGACCAAGCACAGCGCATTGCGGGGGAGTGAGGTGGATCGATTTAAGTGTACGAGGCAGCGGGTGATATCTTCGAATAAAGTGAGTAAAAGGTAGGTTAAGGTTGAGATTAAGGATGAGAGAATACATGAGTACATGAATAAGAGAATACATGAATACAGGAATAAGGAATAATAAATAAGAAATAATTAATAAGGAAGTGGCTGACGCAAGCTGCAATAACCTTTGTGTTCTTTGTGTGGGAAACCAAACGAAGGATTAAGTACAAAAATCTCAAATCTTCCTATCTCAAATCTGTCATCCGTCATCCCAAATCTGTCATCCGTCATCCCAAATCTGTAATCCGTCATCTCAAATCTGTCATCCGTCATCCCAAATCTGTCATCCGTCATCCCAAATCTGTCATCCGTCTTCTCAAATCTGTCATCCGTCATCTCAAATCTGTCATCCGTCTTCTCAAATCTGTCATCCGTCATCTCAAATCTGTCATCCTTCATCTCAAATCTGTCATCCTTCATCTCAAATCCGTCATCATAAATCTATCATCTACATTCTGTCATCCGTCATCTCAAATCTGTCATCTCAAATCTTCAAATAATGAATAACGAAATACATTTCCCCACGGACTATGCTTCCATCCTGCAAAGAATTATGGAAATTGATCCGGGCAAATACGCAAAAACCAGAAACTTTCTTACCGGGGCAGTAACGTATTTATCGCCTTATATCAGTCGCGGGGTGATAAGCACAAGGCAGGTATATGAAAGCCTGAAAGCAAGGGGCTACACGTTATACCAAATGGAAAAAATGGTGAGCGAACTGGCGTGGCGCGATTTTTTTCAGCGGGTATGGCAGGCAAAGGGGAATGCGATATTTGAAGACCTGCGTCAGCCGCAGCCAGATGTACATATATACCAACTCCCCACTGCACTGCCTGAAGCAAGCACGGGCATAGATGCCGTTGACAAAGGCATCGAAGCGCTCTATGAAACAGGCTATATGCACAACCATATGCGCATGTACACCGCGAGTATTGCCTGCAATATTGCGGGTGCACACTGGAAGGCGCCTGCAAGCTGGCTATACTATCATTTACTCGATGGCGACCTTGCAAGCAATACTTGTAGCTGGCAATGGGTTGCTGCAGCTTTCTCGGGCAAAAAATATTATTGCAACCAGGAAAACATTAGCAAATACACTGGCAGCAATCAAAAGCGCAGTTACCTGAATGAAGATTACTCGGCGTTTCCATTGGCAACCATTCCCGAGCCCTTGCAAGCCACAACACCGCTTTCGCATGAAACCTTGCTGCCTGAAACCCAACTGCCCACCATCGACCCTACCCTACCCATACTCCTGTACAACAGCTACAACCTTGATCCGCTGTGGAGAAAAGATGAACCTGCCAACCGAATTTTACTTTTAGAACCTTCACATTTCGCCAACTATCCCGTCAGCGAAAAAGTGCTTTCATTTATCCTAAAACTCGCTACTGAAAATATCCCCGGCATACAAATTTTCACCGGTGAAGTAGCAACGATTCCCAACCTTAAAACCTGCCCTGCGGTGTACAGTAAAGAACATCCGGCCTGTACGCATTATCCCGGGCAAAAAGATAGCCGGGATTGGTTGGTGCCGGAAGTGAGCGGGTATTTTCCGAGTTTTTTTGGGTATTGGAAGAAGGTGGAGAAATATTTGATGTGAAAAAAGAATTAATTTGATGTCATGACATTGTTATTTGATATTTGACCACATAAAATAATCTGAAAGTCTGCATGAAAATCACATCCATCGACATCTACCGCCTCTCCATACCCATGGCCCCTTTTACCATTGCCACCGGAACCATGCATTTTGCACAAAACTTATTTATCCGCGTGCATACATCCGAAGGACTGACCGGTGTAGGTGAGTGCTCCGCATTCCCCATGATTGCCGGCGAAACGCAGGACACCTGTTTTGTGCTGGCCAAGGATTTTGCCAATATCTGGAAAGGAAAAGACCCTGCCGAAATTGAAGACCGGCTCGAAGAACTCAATAATTATATTGCCTGCAATCATACGGTGAAAAGCGCATTTGATATGGCGTTGTTTGACCTTGCTGCCAAGGCAAAAGAAGTGCCACTGTACCAATACCTTGGTGGCACCTATTTTGAGCCCGAAAGTGATATTACGATTGGTATTGATACAGCAGAAAAAATGGCGCATCGGGCCAAGGAATTGATGAACCACAGAAAAGTAAATTTCCTGAAAATAAAACTGGGCAAAAAACCGGAAGATGATATTAAGCGGATGCAATTGATATGCGAAGCCGTAGGTCCTGATGTAAAACTCCGTATTGATGCCAATCAGGGTTGGGATTACGAATGCGCGGTAATGGCGCTCACCGCTATGGATGATTTGAATATTCAATTTTGCGAACAGCCCATGCCGAAAAGACTCGATGATAAAATGGCTACGCTACGGCGCATCAGCAAAATTCCCATCATGGCCGATGAAAGTGTTTTCGACCATTACGATGCCGAGCATTTGGTACGGCATAAAAGCTGCGATTACATGAATATCAAACTTTCAAAAGCCGGCGGCATTCAGGAAGCGCTTAAAATTCATGATGTATGTGCCCATGCAGAAATACCCAATATGCTGGGTGGTATGCTCGAAAGCCGTTTAGCCTTATCGGCCAATGTGCACCTCGCACTTGCCTGCCCCAATATTCAGTTTTACGACCTTGATACCTGCCTGCTTGGCCACCATGAAGACCCGGTTATTGGCGGGGTTACGTTTGATAATCTTAAACTGAAAATCACCAACGATCATGGCATTGGGGCGGATATGGATGATAAGTGGCTTAAGAACTCCGAAAAAATATCCGTTTAGAGTTACCTTTGCGCCCATGCTAACGAAAAAAGTAAGTGAGAGTTTTAATCGTATGACCGAATTGGTGCTACCCAACGACACCAACACTTTTGGTAACCTGATGGGTGGACGACTAATGTACTGGATGGATATTGCCGCAGCTTATTGCGCAGCGAAACATTGTAATGCACCGGTCGTTACGGCATCGGTAGATAATATTTCTTTTAAAAATCCTATTAAGCTTGGGCATTATGTACACATCGAAGTAAAAGTTACCCGCGCTTTTACTACAAGCATGGAAATATTTTTGAAGGTGTGGGGCGAAGACACTCTTCACCAATTTAAGTACGAAAGCAATGAAGCTTATTTCACTTTTGTGGCGCTCGATCCAAATGATAATCCCCGCGCGGTTCCGCAGCTTATTCCAGAAACGGAAGAAGAACAAAAATTTTATGATGGGGCTTTGCGCCGGCGGCAGCTACGGCTTGTTTTAGGTGGTAAAATGAAACCGGATGATGCAACTGAGCTGAAGGCGTTGTTTGCCCCCCTCGATCCCCCCGCAGGGGGGAGGTAGGCTTCGAAGGGAACTTATCTGGTATTCGAACTTTCGTTTGAGGATTATTACCTGTGGTTTCCTGAAGCTCCTGATTCACTAACTTCCTTCCTTAAGGGAAAGACCAATTTGCTCTATACTTATTTGGTTCTTCGCACTCCAGAATTCGAACTTCGATTCTGGAATATTTCCCGCATTTCCACGAAGGTCTTGATTCACGATTTCCCCCCTGCGGGGGGATTAAGGGGGGCTGGGGGCTGAGGCTGGGGGGGCTAAATCGCCAACCGCTTCTTAAGCTCCGTATCAATAATGGTAAAAACCCCATCTGGCAGATACTTCCGCCAATCAATCATTTCGCGGAGCTCTATAAAATAATTGAGTTTGAGTTTGCGGAAATCGTGTTGCGTAGCTACCGGCATATTCAGGCAAACAATCCAACCGTTTTCATCAGTTACATTTTCAAACCATTCTTCGTAGTAATCCGATTCGCTGCTGTGGAAGTTGAGCACATTCTCGGCAATCAGTATAAACTTATAAATACCCTGGTCAAAAAGATGGTCCGTTACTTCGCGCCGGAGCGTCATAATATCATTTTCAATGGCATCATTCCACTCGCCTATCAATTCAATAATAGCGTAATGCTTCCGGTAGTCGGCAAATAAAATTTTACAATAAAGGGTATGGCTACCCATGGTATCCCAATCGGGATGAATGTAATAATTGTACACGGTGGTGGTGTACTCCATACTATCATGATTTTGGCCATAAAAAGGACTGCGCGGATCTTCTTCCGCAATATATTTATCCCGCCACCGGTAAAAAGGTTCTAACTCTTGCATATTCAATACTTGCCTTACTAACAGTTGCCATTCACAATGGTTCTACCCTCCGCATACAAAACAAAAGGCATGCTGCAAATGTACAGCATGCCCTTGGCCGTTTCCAAATTTTGAATGGCTACTGCACCATAACTTTAACCGTTTCTATCTTTTTCGTTTGTGCATGGGTAGCTCTTAAAAGGTATAGTCCCGCTGCCAAACGCTCGGTACGCAAGGTTACTCTTTGCGCTTGTCCATTGATGTTTACAGACGATTGCATTTTATTACCGCCGGCATTATCCAGGATATCGAGCGCATATTTACCCGGCTCCATTCCAGCCTTAAAGTTTACAATCATCTGACCATTTACAACAGGGTTTGGAAATACATCGAGATTCGAGGATTGTGTATTGTTTGCAAATACTCCAAACGTAGCTTCTTTGTTACCAAATAGTACATTGCTACTAGCAAGATCGCTTGTATTGAACCAACCCGGACGCATTTTAATTTCTGCGGTCAGGTTCGTAATATCAGCTACGAAAGCAACTTTTTCGGTAACGGCTGCGGATGAAAGCATGAGTACACCATCTTCATTTACTGCTGCTCCATTGATGGTAAAATCACCAGGCAATCCCTGCAATTTCCCAAGGTAAGTAGCTGAACGGGTTGCAGGATTAATCCGGAACACCTGCTGATACATGCTGAACAGATACAAATCGCCGGTAGCGGCGGCAACCATATCACCACCCCAGCTACTGCAGCTCATGTGTACACTCATGGCGCCGTTGGAAGCATCATCCACCAATCTGCCCATATTTTCAATGGCTGGCTTTTTGGCAGTGGTTGATATACGGAAAAAACTTTCTCCATCATTACTCAGCCCATACACATATCCATCATCACCCATGGTCATTCGGGTAATTACCGGACCCTGATTTTGGGCACTTACCGGCGAATTATTGGCCCTTGGTATGGCATCATAAACATTTCCCAGGTGGTAATAGGTACCCTGATCTTTTCCCGGTTGGATGTAACGGATATCGCCACCAAACATGGTGCTGAAATACAAGCGATGATGCTGACCATCATAGGCGAGTGCGGCAACACCCGAATACATGGGTAAATCATCGGCACGGGTTAATGACTGCGCAGAAATCGCACGTTTTTGTTGGGTGCCTGCTTCAATACGTGTACCGGAAAAGGACTGATCAGATAGGAGCAGTTTGCCCGCATCCTTTTCATTATCCATTTCGCGAATGGAATTCCAGGCGGCACCACCGGCTTTCAAATCCGATACAGAAAACATACTGCTGCGCTGGGCGAATGCGCCGGAAATGCAGCAAAAACTAAATAGTAAAATTTGGGCTTTCATAGGCTCCTGTTTTTGAAAAAGAAAGTTACGGAGCTTTTCTATAATAAAACAACTTTGCAGAACAATTTTTTATAAAATTGATTCAACGGCTCGTTTAACACTGCCATGTTCAATGAGTAAATCACGGGCGGTTTCGTAATTAGTGTGCTCCAATTTTTCCATCACCATTTTTACCCCACGGTCAAGAAGCTTTTCATTACTAAGCTGCATATTCACCATTTTATTATCTTCTACCCTGCCCAATTGAATCATCACACTTGTACTAATCATATTTAGTACGAGCTTTTGTGCGGTACCGCTTTTCATACGGGTACTGCCGGTTACAAATTCGGGGCCCACCACTACTTCAATAGGAAAATCGGCTGCATCGCTCACAGGAGATTTAGGGTTACACGATATACTGCCGGTTACAATATTGCGGGCCCGGCATTCGTTGAGTGCACCAATTACATAGGGTGTGGTGCCGCTTGCCGCAATGCCCACCACCACATCTTTATCCGAAACATTATGCTCTTCAAGATCTTTCCAGCCATCGTCTGTACTGTCTTCTGCAAATTCTACTGCCTTAAACATAGCATCATCGCCACCGGCAATTAAACCAATAACAAGACCAGCCGGAACACCGTAAGTTGGTGGGCATTCGCTTGCATCCACCACACCAAGCCGGCCACTTGTGCCTGCACCAATGTAAAACAAACGGCCTCCAACGAGCATTTTATCCGTTATGGCTTCCACCAACCGCTCAATTTGAGGCAAAGCCTTTTCCACCGCAAGCGGAACGGTTTTGTCTTCGGCATTAATATTAACCAGCAATTGATGAATTGTCATCTTTTCCAGGTCACGGTACTTCGAAGGCTGTTCAGTAATTTTTTCAAAATACTGCATAAATTAGTAGCACCTGCCTTTTATAATGGGCATTTATCAGCAGGATTGCGCGTAAAAGTAGGTAGAACCAGCAAAAAACCGCAAAAAAATATAATTATTTTTTGTGGTATAGTATCAACCCATCCATAGGAGCTTTCAGCACTTTTCCCAACTGTAATTCAAAAGAGTTACAAATTTCCTGGAGTTTATCTTTAAAATGCCAGGCAACACTTCCCGTAAAATGTATAGGTAAAGACCAGGTTTCGCGGTATTTGTACAAATGTGTCATAAAAAAGTCGCTGAGTCCGTCTTCAAGGATATTCTCTACCATGTAATGACCACGGTTTTCACTTAAAAAAGTAGTAAAACCAGCCATGTAGCGGTTGGGTAGCGGTTGTTTATATACATGGTCAAGTATGGTACGGTAATCGGTTTGAAAGCTCAGGTTAAATTTATGCATCAGGTCTTCATCAAAAGTGCCATATATAAAATGCTGCAGCACTTTCTTTCCGAGGTAAGCACCACTGCCTTCATCGCCCAGTATAAAACCCGGGGCAGGATTGTTCCGGGTAATTTTCTTTCCATTATACACACAACTGTTACTGCCGGTTCCCAAAATACAGGCTACCCCTTTTTCTTTGCCGCATAAAGCCTTTGCTGCAGCCGTAAGGTCGCTTTCCACCGTAATCACTTCCGCACCGGGAAAGGCTTTCTTCAATCCTTTTTTTACAATTTGCTGCATAGGTGGCGTAGCGCAACCGGTTCCGTAATAATGAATTTCCGAAACATCCGGTGCCTTAAGCTGTGGCCGTAGCTCCTTTTCCAACACTTCCGTTATTTGCGCTGAAGTAAAATAATAAGGACTAAGGCCCTGGGTTTGAAATGACTTGGGGGAACGGCCACCCAAAAGACTCCACGCAGTTTTGGTGGCACCACTATCTGCTATCAGTTGCATAAAAATCCGGTTAGGTTATAATTGAAAAATCATTCGTAGCCAACAATATTACTATTTATTGCCAAACATCCAACATGGTAATTACAGCAAAAAATTGAACAACCACAGCCTTGCTGTACTTTCGCAGCCGCTTTTGGAAAGCATTGGTATTATATGATAAATAGTAGAAAAATTCAAACCTGGCTCCCGCTGCTGCTGGGAACAGTCATGGCTATCGGCATGTTGGGCGGTTACCGTTTGTATAAACATATGGCCTGGCGTCAGGGTCCGCAACTTTCAGGTAATACCGGCAGTGCGCAGCAGGTGCTTGATTTGTTGAAATTAAAATATGTTGACAGCTTAGCCATTGATTCAATGGAATTGGGTGCTATTGAAAATATGGTGCGCCGGCTGGATCCCCACTCCGTTTTTATACCGGCATCCAATATTGCAGAAGTTGACGCCGAACTGCATGGCAATTTTAGTGGTATTGGGGTAGAATACCAGATTCTCCGCGATACGGTAATGGTGGTGTATGTTTTGGAAAAAGGCCCTGCAGCACAGGCAGGGTTGCTTGCGGGTGATGCCATAATAAAAGTAAATGATAGCCTTGTAGCCGGCATTGATATAGAAGGCCCCCAATTGCGCAGCATGCTAAGGGGCAAAAAACAATCGAAAGTTGATGTGTCGGTTTTGCGTAATGGAAGCCTTTTAAAAAAGACGATTACCCGTGGTGAAGTTCCACTCCCTTCGGTAGATGCACAATATATGATTGCACCCGGTGTGGGCTATATTCGTTTGAACCGTTTTGCCGAAACCAGTTTCTTTGAATTTATGGATGCGGCAACCGCGCTTGAAAAACAGGGTTTGAAACAATTGATTCTCGACCTGCGAGGAAATGGGGGTGGTTTACTGGAAGAAGCAACCAACATTACCGATGAATTACTGGAAGATGGCCTTACCATCGTAACCACAAAGGGCGCACATGTAAAACCACAAACCACCACGGCTACAAAACCGGGAATTTTCGAAAAAGGGACCCTGATTATTTTACAGGATGAGCAAAGCGCTAGTGCAAGCGAAGTAATTGCCGGTGCCCTGCAGGATCATGACCGGGCAACCATTGTAGGTAGCAGGAGTTTTGGCAAAGGCCTGGTGCAGGAGCAATTTACACTGGCCAATGGCGGAGCACTGAGGTTAACCACTGCGAGGTATTTTACGCCCCTTGGACGCAGTATTCAAAAACCCTACAATGGCGGGTATGATGCTTACCGGCACGAAGTAATGTTACGTACCCAAAACGGAAGTACGGTGCAGCAAACCGACACCGTAGGTAAAAAAGTATTTACCACACGTAAAGGAAAAAGGCTATACGAAGCAGGCGGCATTACGCCGGATATTCAAGTAAGTGCTGATACAACATTGTTACCAAAATCATTGCGCAGATTGTATAATTCTAACCTGGTAAGCGAACTTACTTTCCAATTTTTCCTGAAAGAAAAAAATACCATCAATGCTTTTACTGATATAAATGCCTTTAACAATGGATATAACATCGGTGAAGCAAACTGGCAGGAAGTGGTAAAACGTGCAGCAGCCGATAGCATTAACTTATCCAATATTCAACCGGCAGAAAAAGCGATAATTGAAGCAAGACTAAAAGCCACCATTGCTCGGTACAAATGGAGAAATACCGGCTATCTCCAATTGGTAAATCAGAATGATCCGGTAGTGAAAGAAGCACTTTTATTTTTACAGAAAAATCCGGTAGCCGGGGTGAAATGAAGACAATAAAAAAACTATTGTTGCAATGGCTTGGGCATAAAAGATACCTGCAACTTACTTCAACTTTTTTCTTTACCGCGCGTAATCAAAACTGGTTACACAATCAACCCGCTTACTTTGCTCATTACCTTGCACTGGAATTTATAAAGACCGGTGATACGGTAATTGACATTGGTGCAAACCTTGGCTATTATTCGCTGCCATTTGCAACTAAAGTAGGTAAAAGTGGACAGGTATTTTCAGTGGAACCTATTGCATTATACAGGGAAGTACTCGAAAACAACCTGGCCGGCTTGACGCAGGTCACCATTTTACCATATGCCCTGGGAGAAACAGAAGGCATTATTCAAATGGGCAATCCTTCAGCAGATAAACACCGCCATGGACTAATGCGTGTGTTGAAGGATAATGAAGTGAAAGTAAATGCCGAAGTATATGCAGTGCCGGTAAAAAACCCCATGCAATTATTTGGCAACCTTGAAAAGGTGGACTACATAAAATGTGATATTGAAGGATACGAAGTACCGGTAATTCCGGCGATGCGTCTTTTGATTGAAAAATTGCGCCCCATTATGCAAATTGAAACAGAAGGCGACAACAAAAACACACTTATGAAGTTATTTAAGGACGTGAATTACATAACTTATTATGCCGGAAAAGAAAAACTGGTACCCTACCCCGATGCCAATCAGCACTTGCAAGGCGACCTGATTGCTATTCCTGCAGAAAAAGAAAGTCAATATGCATCCTTAATCAGCCATGCCTGATAACGCAAAACATACAATTGTTACCCTTACCATAGCACGTTATCCCGGCTGGGCCATACCCATTGCTTTTATGGCAATGGTGCTATTTCGTATCCCATTATTTTTCCGGAAAAAATTGCTTTTCTGGCGCCTGATGGGTAGTGGAAAAAACGGCACTTTCGATAAAACCCCCGACCTGAAACAATGGGCAATCATGGGTGTTTTCGATGGGAAAAATGCCGACCAGCTTAATGAAACATTCAATCATGAAACCATTTTGACAAATGCCTATGGCGGATTTATTGCTAACTGGCTGAAACTTGTTTGCACCGATAGTCATACCTATGTACTGCATCCTATTGAAAGCCATGGCAACTGGAATGGCCGTAAGGTTTTTGGCAATTTACCCAAAAACAGCGACTATGAAGGGCAAATTGCCGTTATGACACGTGCCACTATCCGTTTCAGCAAACTCAGCCGGTTTTGGGCACATGTTCCCGAAGCTGCTATGGAAATGGCAAATGCAGAAGGGTTTATCACCAGCTATGGCGTGGGCGAATGGCCCTGGATAAAACAAGCTACTTTCAGCATTTGGGAAAATAAAGCGCTTATGCGAAAATTTGCTTACCAAAGTCCGCACCATAAGGAAGTAATCCGTAAAACACATGCTGAAAATTGGTACAGTGAAGAAATGTTTACCCGGTTTAAGGTTATCACTAAATTTTGATAGGAGTATTAAAACCTTACCTTAGCCCCTTAATTGAACGCGACGCTTGCAACTGCTTTCAGAGTAGATTATTAAAAACCCTTGAAGCACATGTAATTGCACGATCCCAACCGGGAAAATGTGCACGCGTTTCCTTTATTCACCTAAAATGGCTTTATGGCTAAAAAGAAGATTGAAGACATTCATGTAACTTCAGAAATTGGTACATTACGACGATTGCTGGTGCACAGTCCAGATAGTGGTTTAGGCAAAGTAGTTCCTTCCAAAGCACAGGATTGGCTGTTTGAAGACATCGTTCACCTTGATACCATCCGCAGGAATGAATACGACTATTATACCAAAATTCTGCTATACTTTCTTGACCCCGAAAAAGTAAAAGGTAAGATTGAGAAAGTAGATGCGCTGTCGCAAAAAAGGGCATTTTACAAACCCGATCATAAAGAATATTTTCATAGTGATAAAGTGGTGGAAATTCAAACATTGCTATCGGATATCCTGAAAATGCCGGATATAAAATTGAAACTTGTAGCTTCTGTTTGCGCCATTGAAGGCTGCAGCTATGAAACACAAATGCAATTGCTTCAATTTCCAAGTTCAGTACTTGCTAAAGTATTTATAAGCGGCAGCCTTGATGAAAAAACCATGATATTTCCACCAATACCCAATTTCATTTTTACCCGTGATATTGGCATTGTGATTAATAATCATGTATTGCTGAATAAGCCTGCAAAACAAGCGCGCACCCGTGAAGCGCTTTTGATGAAATATATCTTTTTCAACCACCCATTTTTTGAGCATATCCGCGATAATGTAATTGAACTGCCCGATACACATCTCCATTTTCTTAACCCGCGCGAAGGGGAAGAAAAAAAAGTAACACTGGAAGGTGGTGATGTAATGGTGGTAAGTAAAGATCACCTGCTTATTGGTGTAAGTGAACGCACTTCATGGGAAGCAGCACACCAGGCTATTAAAATTCTGTTTGATAAAAAGGTAGTAAAAAAAATTACCATCGTAAGAATTCCACGCAAGCGTGACTACATGCATATTGATACTGTTTTTACACAGGTAAAACGCGATACATGGGTAATGCTCGGCAACTTTAGCCGTAAAGCTATTTTGCACGAAGATGCCGACAGCGTTCAAAAAATACTGGAAGGAAATACAGGAAAAAATAACGGGTTAAGAATTATTCAATTCAATAAAAAGGATATTGATAAGCCAGTTATTTTTGATAGCCTTGAAGAATTACTCGCCGATATCAGCACCACAGATTTAGGTTGTAAACAAGCAAGATTTATTTTCTCCGGCGATAATGAATTCCCTTACGACGCGCGTGAGCAATGGACGGATAGTTGTAACCTGCTGGCGCTGAAAGAAGGAGTGGTACTGGGTTACGACCGGAATGATAAAACCATTGAGGCTTTTAAGAAAATGGGATTTGCAGTCATAACGGTAAAAGAATTGCTGGATAAATTCGAAAATGGCACATCATCGCCGGATAAAATTAAAGATACGTTTATTACCATGCCGTCAGCTGAATTAAGCCGTGCACGCGGTGGTTTCCATTGCATGAGTATGCCGTTGTTGAGAGACGATTTGTAGCGACGCAATGTTTTGCGTCGAACACTAGATGAAATAAGGAATAAATAATAAGAAATATAAATACAGCCTAAAATTTAAGTACGAGGTAAGAAGTTTTAAGTACGAAGTAAGTATAGGTTAAGGTTAAGGTTAAGGTTAAGGTTAAGGTTAAGGTTAAGAGATATAGATTAAGAGAATATGGTTAGGAGAAATTGGCTATGTGATTGTTTACCGAATGGCAACAATAAATACTAAACCAAAAACAATAAACACCAAAATAATAAACAATAAATAAAAAAATTTGTGGAATCACAAACTACCCAATATCTATTAATGATACGCCCGGTGCGCTTTGGCTATAATGCTGAAACGGCGGTGAATAATGCTTTTCAGGTTGCATCCAGTGATCAGCTTGCAGTACAGAAAATGGCAGCAAAAGAATTTGACCTTTTTGTAAATAAACTGCAGGATGCCGGTGTGGATGTAACCGTAATTTCGGACACACACGCCCCGCATACGCCCGACAGTATTTTCCCCAACAACTGGGTTTCATTTCATGCAGACGGAACGGTAATACTTTACCCCATGTTTGCCGATAACCGCAGACTGGAAAGAGATCCTGATATTTTGAAAAAAATATCCAAAAGGTTTATTGTACATGAAGAAATTGATTTATCGGAATCGGAAAACAATAATCAATATTTGGAAGGCACCGGTAGCATGGTACTCGACCGTGAAAATAAATTATCCTATGCTTGCCTTTCGCCGCGTACACACCCCGCGTTGCTGGAACAGTGGGCGGAAATTACCGGCTACCAAACCATTGTATTTGATGCGGCTGATGAAAATGGAACGCCCATTTACCATACCAATGTATTAATGGCCGTTGCCGACCGGTATGTGGTCATTTGCCTTGATGCAATACCTAAGCCCAATGAAAGGGAAATGGTCATTCAAGCAATACTGAATAGCGGTAAAGAAATTGTAGATATCAGTTTCGCACAAATGAATCGCTTTGCCGGTAATATGCTGCAAGTGCATAACAATACAGGAGAAAAAATATTGGTAATGAGTTTGCAGGCATGGCGTGCATTAACACCTGAACACCAGGAAAAATTAAAAGGATTTAACAGAATTGTGCAAAGCGATATTCAAACAATTGAAACCAATGGTGGCGGTAGTGCAAGGTGTATGATGGCAGAAATCCATTTACCGGTAAAAGTGGAAGATAACCCTGATTAGTTAAAAGGGTTTATTTTTTCAGTGAATAGGCACGCATCATTCCAATTTACACTTGCTCAAAACTTACCTGGTACAAGCTGCCCAATTGTATAGTAGCTTGTTCCAGCCGGTTGCGCGGTATTAAAACCTGGAGTGTGCAAAAAAGCCCCTGATCATTTGACAATAAACTTCCATTGCACATTTTTATAATACGCATTACATCGTTAATATCGTTGTAGGTGCAGGATACTTTCAATTGTATTTCAATCATTCTTTCCTCCACTGTTGCAACTTGTAAGGCAAAGGATGCTGCGGTTTTGTAGGCATTTATCAACCCCGGCACACCTAGTAAAGTACCGCCAAAATAACGCACCACAATAACGCCGGCATTGGTAATCTCCTTGCTGTCCAACTGGCCAAGAATGGGTCTGCCTGCTGAACCGGAAGGTTCGCCATCATCCCCTACCCTAAACTGATTGCCATCCGTACCGATACGATAGGCAAAGCAATGATGATTAGCCTTTGGGTGTTCCGATTTTATAGCTGCCATCTTCTTCTTAAAATCATCGGCAGTTTGCATAGGAAATGCAGTAGCAAGAAATTTACTCCCCCGATCTTTAAATTCAGCGTGCCCTTCGCGGGCAATGGTTTTATAGGTATCCATTTATTTGTTTACAATCCATTCAATAAAATCTGTATCCATTTTTTGCTGCACCAATACCTGCCCCATTGGTTTGGCAGGGGCGGCTAATCCACTACCTGCAAGTAACCTTGAATTCGTAATCATATGCACTTCATCCCAACAGTTCTGTTGTAAAAAACTTTGTAACAAAGCAGGACCACCTTCTATAAAAACACTTTGCAACTTTACATCATATAATTGCTTAAGTATTCTATTTACATCCGGTGAATTTTCAAAATCAATTTTCACCCACCTGATATTTCCGGTAGTTTCATCCTTTTGGTCATTCAAAATTATTACCGTGGAACCTGTTAGACTTTCAAGGTACGAACCGGATATTTTTAAATTTCTATCTATTAATATCCTTACCGGTTGTGCACCGCTCCAAAGCCGGTTATTCAGCATAGGTTTGTCGAGCAATGCTGTTTGCGTTCCCACCATGATGGCCGCTTCTTCACTTCTCCATTTATGTACAAGCCTGTCTGAAAAAGGTGATGAAATTTTAAGTCTTTCATCCTTTCCAGCCGACATAAAGCCATCGGCTGTTAAAGCCCATTTCAAATGAATATAGGGTCGCTTTTTTTCATGAAAAGTAAAAAACCTACGGTTCTGCCACCTGCAGGCATCTTCCAATACACCCACTGTAATTTCTACGCCTGCTTGTCTCAGTATTTCTATTCCTTTTCCATTTACTTCGGGAAAAGGATCGCGTGTACCTATAACCACTTTTTTTATGCCTTCTTCCACAATGCGAAGCGCGCAAGGTGGTGTTTTACCATAATGCGCACAAGGTTCAAGCGTAACATACAGTGTGCTTTCTTTTATAAGGTGCCGGCTTTCTTCTACAACACTTTGCAGGCAATTAATTTCCGCATGCGGGCCGCCATACACTTTATGCCACCCTTCTCCAATTATCCGATGGTTATAAACAAGAACCGCTCCCACCAAAGGATTGGGCGCCACGAATCCTGCACCCAATGCCGCCAATTGAAGGCTTCGTTCCATATATATTTCGTGTGCCGGCATATTACAAAGGCGGTAAAGGTAAGGCTCATCGTAAAGCCTTAAGTTTGCCCAATGACTTTTGGTGAATATAGCATACAATTAGCCGGAAAATTACATGCGTTGTATGCCCCCGGCGAAGCAAAGGCCATAACCCGCATGGTGCTGGAAAAGCTTACCGGATTACCCGCATCACAACAACAGTCAATTACATCAGGAAAGCTTTCCGCAGCTTTGGAGAAAACAGCAACGGATTTCGAAATGGCTTTGTTAACCGGAACGCCCGTGCAATATGTTTTGGGTGAAGCCTGGTTTCTCGACCGAAAATTTTTGGTAAATCCATCGGTATTAATTCCACGACCCGAAACTGAAGAATTGGTGATATGGGCGTTAGCATACGCAGCTACTACACAAAAAAAGAACCTTTCCATATTAGATATTGGTACCGGCAGTGGTTGTATAGCTATCAGCCTTGCACTTTCACTTCCGGCTGCATTAGTAACAGGAATAGATATTAGCCCAACCGCTTTACAAACTGCGGAAACTAATGCCGTGAACCTTGGCGCAAAGGTGCAATGGCAACAAATTGATTTTTTAGACAATCAAACCTGGCCAACTTTGAACACATATGATATAATAATTTCCAATCCGCCCTACATCCCTGAAAGTGAAAAACAACAACTCGAAAAAAATGTGGTGGATTGGGAACCAGCAACGGCACTTTTTACCCCTGATAATAACCCGCTTGTTTTTTACCATGCCATTGCCGCCTTTTGCCAACAACATTTGGTAAGCGGTGGCAGCCTTTTCGTTGAAGGCCATCAGCAATACATGCAGCAGGTTGGTGAAATTTTCAGTAATCAATTTACCCCTATGATAGTAAAGAAGGATATAAATGGAAATGAACGGATGTTAAGTGGTACCAAAATTTAACCATACATAACATAAAAATCACCCAATTTTGCAAACCAATAATATTTACTAAACCAATTTTATGTCTTTCAAACGTACTCTTTCTGTGTTATCGCTTGTGTTGTTAAGCAGTATTGCCTTTGCACAAACCAAACCTGCCAATCCTGCACGTGATTCTGTTTTAAACAAAATGTGTGATTGTATCACTAAGTCCGGAAAATTAACCGATGCTGAAAAAGCACAGGAAGCTGTACAAACCTGCATGATGGATATTATTGCCGAAGACCCGGTAGGCACTATGATGGACCTGGGTTTGGAAGATTTTGAAGATGCAGCAGCCATGCAAAAATTTGGAGAAGAAATTGGGTTTGACTTAGTAAAAAAATGCCCTGCCATGAAGGATATGGCGATTTCAATGGCAAAATCGCAGATGACTACAACCACCGCCTTAGGCGGCTCCACCACCGGGAAATTCCTTAAAGCCGAAACGGATAATTACCAATACATAGTAGTGGACGAAAACGGTAAACAAGTTAAGTTATTGGTGCTTTTCCCTTTTACCAATGCAGAAGCGCTGGTGAAAGACCCTACCAAAATGAATGGCAAAACACTCACCATAGATTGGAAGGAAGTGGAAATTTGGAATACCAAAACCAAGCTGTTCGAAAAGCAAAAGCAAATAACCGGATTCAGCTTTTAACTGAAAGGCCATTATTTTAAGGTAAACCCATCGCGGTAAGCTTTGGTTACAAAAGCGTTGGCTTCCTTAAAATTGGTTACTTCCATTTTTGCACCATCCCATTGTAGTTTTATGTTCCTACCGGGATATTCAAATCTGCCTGGATTGGTTTTTGATGGCCTTTGTAAATCATAACTTCTGATGGCTAAATTGCCCATCAGCACGGCTTCGGTTAGTGGCCCCGATATGCTAAATGGTGCACTTAGCCTGTTGGCTTGCGTGCTTCCGTGCCCCGCAATACAGGCTTCTACCCATTCGGTATAATGTCCCGCTTCGTTACCTGGTACCCGGTAAAGCGTTTTTGGAACATTGGTTTGCTGCATAAGGCTTGCAGGCAATAGCCTTGGATTGGCGCCATAGGTGTCACCCATCATTTTTCCTTTTGTGCCTACCATCAAAATGCCATTGCCACCATCACCCATTTTATCATTTGGCCCAAGTTCTTCGGGGCGTTCCGGTTGTATGCCACCATCCATCCACACCATTTTTATATCGGGCTTTCCATTACTACCCTTAAACTTCAATATCACATGCGATGAAGGCGGGCAACTTTCAGGAAAATAACCGCGCTTAAATTCATCTACATACACAGAACCCACACTGCATTCAGCTTCCGTAGGATATCCAAGTTTTAAAATCTTGAATGGTGCTTCCATTAAATGACAACCCATATCACCCAACGCGCCGGTTCCAAAATCCCACCAACCCCGCCAGTTAAAAGGAACAAGCTTGTCAACATAATCTCGGGCGGATGCCGGACCCAGCCATAAATCCCATTTAAGCGTATCAGGAATTTTCGCCGTTTGTGATGGCCATGATATGCCTTGTGGCCAAACCGGCCTGTCGGTAAATACATAGACAGTATGTACATCGCCAATGGCGCCTGCATCATACCACTCCTGCATTTGGCGCACACCTTCGCCACTTGCACCCTGGTTGCCCATTTGTGTTATTACCTTATAATTTTCTGCCGCGCGGGTTAGCAAACGTGCTTCATGTATCGTATGCGTTAGTGGCTTTTGCACATATACATGTTTGCCCAATTGCATGGCTGCCAATGTTTGAATGGCATGCACATGGTCGGGGCCGCTTATGGATACCGCATCGATATTTTTATGTTCCTTATCCAACATTTCGCGGTAGTCGTGGTAAAATTTTGCTTTGGGGAAACGCTCCCTGCTTTTCATGGCGCGCTTCTCATCTACATCGCATAGGATGGCGATATCGGCTTTGCCACCTTTAAAAAAGTTATTGAGATCACTTTCCCCTTTTCCGCCTGCACCTATACCGGCAATTAACAATTTATCGCTTGGGGCCAAAAAACCGGGGCCACCCAAAACATGGCGAGGAATAATATAAAATCCGGCTGCAACGGTTAATCCGTTTCTTAGAAAATTCCTACGGCTGTTTATTAGTTGTTTTTTCGATGGCATACAATCATTTTTCAGGGAGAAAAGTACGGCTTGCATTTTATTTCGCAGAAAAAAATATTTCTGTTTGCATCTTCTCCAATGTAAAAATGGATATAATCTTTTAAAGCATATTGATTGCCCTATTCCTTTCAACCCTTATTTACTTTATAGGCTCTATTACCTATATTTATATATTATAGGCTTTAGTACCTATATTTACTAATTATAGGCTTTAATACCTATATTTGTGCTTTATAGGCTTTAATACCTATATTTAGTCCCAAGGGTAGAATGGAAAAATTTCACCAATATGCAAAAACAAACAACATCGGTTGTACTTACGGGCGATATTGTAAACTCATCGGGGTTAACGCAACCGGAAAAAAGAAAAATGCTGAAAACCCTGAAACAGGCCATGGAATCAGGTGTAACAATTATGCCCGACTGGAAACCGGAAATTTTCCAGGGTGATAGTTTCCAGGGGGCAACATCTTTGGGTATTACCCAAAGCCTGCGCTATGCACTGATGGTTTTTACTCTTTTCAGAAAACAAAACCTGATGATCAGGATTGCCTTAGGATTGGGCAGTACGGTATTTGATTCAGGCCAAGTAAGTACAAATGACGGCACGGCTTATGTACATTCGGGCCGAACACTGGAAGAATTGAAAAAAAAGAGCGGTACTTATATAGGCATAAAAACACCTGATGAAGAAACCAACCTTGAATATGAAGTGCATTGTACGAGCATTGACTACTTGCTTACAAGGTGCACGCCTTTACAATCGGAAGCCTTATTGTATGCGTTACAGGACATGACCCAAATACAAATTGCACAAAAATTGAAAATCTCACAACCCACAGTTCAGCAAAGATTGCAAGCGGCGGGATGGCCGGTTTTTAAAGCCATTCTGCAACGTTTCGAGTCAAAGTATTAATTTCACTTTTATGCTTTTATTGAAATGGATTTGCGCACACCTGATGGGAGATTTTCTGCTGCAAAGCAGTGCTATGGTTCGGCACAAAAAGCGCTTAAAAGCAAGGTCATGGGTTTTGTATGTACATTGTCTCATTCATGCATTACTTGTTTACCTTTTCACCGCACAATGGACCAATTGGTATCTACCAATCATTGTATTTGTAACCCATTTTTTTATTGACCTGTGGAAACTAAACAAACCCGATAAAGCAGTTTTTTTTATTGCAGATCAATTGTTTCACATTGCAGTGCTTGTGGCTTTATTTATAACAACACAAAGCAATATTGAAGATCTCAGATCATTTTTTACCTATTGGTGGAATCATGAACAAGCCTGGGGCATACTGCTTGGATACCTGCTTTTACTTTGGCCAATTGGCCTGCTGATTGGGTATATAACCCAGCGCTGGCGTACTGATATTGGTCATCAACTGGAAAGAAATCAGCAATCGCTGGCAGAAGCAGGCAAATGGATTGGCATGTTTGAAAGAATACTTGTTTACACATTTATAATTACCAACCAATTTGCGGGTATCGGATTTTTGATTACGGCGAAATCTATTTTGCGGTTTAGCGAAACAAAAAAGGAAACCGGGCGTAAAGAAGCTGAGTATATTCTCATTGGCACACTTATTAGTTTTGCGTTTGCCATTATAACCGGGCTTTTAATAAAACTTATCATAGAACCATGACCAAATTATCCGTTAACATAAATAAGATTGCAACCCTGCGCAACAGCCGAGGTGGAAATAACCCAAGTGTGGTAAAAGCAGCCATGGATGTTCAAATATTTGGGGCAGATGGGGTTACCATTCACCCGCGCCCCGATGAAAGGCATATCCGATATGCTGATGCCAGGGAAATAAAATCCATTATTACCACTGAATACAATATTGAAGGTAATTGCCGTGAACAAAAATTTATTGACCTGGTGCTGGAAGTAAAACCGCAACAGGTAACCCTTGTACCCGATGTGGAAGGACAACTAACAAGCGATCATGGTTGGGATACCATTACTCATCAGCAATACCTGAGAGAAACCATTGCCATCTTTAAAAATGCAGGCATTCGTGTTTCCATTTTTGTAGATCCTGTAATTGAAATGGTGGAAGCCGCCGCAACTACGGGTACCGATAGAATAGAACTTTATACCGAAGGCTACGCAAGGCTATTTGAAAAAGGCGAGAAGGAAAAAGCCGTAGCTCCCTATACTTTTGCTGCGCAAAAAGCAATGGAACTTGGAATAGGCATTAATGCAGGTCACGATCTCGATTTACATAATCTTAAGTGGTTTGCCGATCATGTACCCGGGTTGGATGAAGTATCGATCGGTCATGCTTTGATTTGCGATGCACTTTATTTAGGGCTGGAAAATACGATTCAACTTTATAAAAGACAATTGATAAAAAATGGCTAAAAAAAATTCCCCCCCGAGAACAGGAGGGAATTATAACCCTTAAAACAACCAACATGAAAAATTCAATAACTAGAACATGGCGCTAACTATAAAGTTCAATTGTGGTTATTAAATAATGTTATAGAAATCATAATAAGGCAATATCCAATACCTGCTGCATGGTTTTCACATAATGAAATTGCATGCCTTTTATATAATCAGGTTCAATTTCGTTAACATCTTTTTCATTCTGCCAGCACATTACAATTTCTTTTAGCCCGGCTCTTTTTGCTGCCAGCACTTTTTCCTTAATGCCACCTACAGGTAGCACTTGTCCCCTCAGGGTAATTTCCCCTGTCATGGCAAGGTAAGGCTTAACCTTACGGCCGGTGAAGGCTGATGTAAGTGCCGTAAACATGGTAACACCCGCACTAGGACCATCTTTGGGAACAGCGCCTTCGGGTACATGCACATGTATGTTATTCTTGGTAAATTCAACAGGGTCAATACCATATTTACGCGCATTGGCCTGCAAATAGGTTAGTGCCGTTGAAACACTTTCCTTCATTACATTTCCGAGATTACCGGTAAGTTTCAGTTCACCCTTTCCTTCGCTTAACAATGATTCTATAAACAAAATATCTCCACCAACATAGGTCCATGCAAGTCCAACAGCCACGCCGGGCATGTTGGCGGTTTTATACATATCGTTGCTGTAGCGAGGTACGCCGAGAATTCTTTCAATATCTTCCCTGGTAATATTTGTCTTTGCTTTTCCATGAATGGCATATTCCTTTGCCTGGTTTCGCATAATGCTGGCCAACTGACGGTCCAGTTCACGCACACCACTTTCGCGTGTATAATGCTCAATAATTTTCTCCATTACCTTATCGCCAATGGTGAACTTAATTTTACTAAGTCCATGTGCTTCTTTTTGCTTTGGCAACAGGTGGCGCTTGGCAATTTCCACTTTTTCTTCAATGGCATAACCGCTCAGGTCAATAATTTCAAGCCTGTCGCGCAATGCTGGTTGAATACTATCTAGCTTATTGGCGGTTGCTATAAACAGCACCTTGCTAAGGTCATATTCCAATTCAAGGTAGTTATCGTAAAAAGTATGGTTTTGCTCAGGGTCAAGCACTTCAAGCAATGCGCTCGAAGGGTCGCCCCTGAAATCATTACCAATCTTGTCAATTTCATCCAGAATCATAACAGGGTTACTCGTTTTTACCTTGCGCAGGTTTTGCAGGATGCGGCCCGGCATAGCCCCAATATAGGTTTTGCGGTGACCACGAATTTCGCTTTCATCGTGCAGGCCGCCAAGGCTAAGCCGTACATATTTACGCCCAATGGCATGTGCAATACTGCGTCCAAGCGAAGTTTTACCAATTCCCGGAGGCCCTACAAAGCATAAAATCGGGCTTTTCATATCACCCTTTAGCTTGAGCACAGCGAGATATTCAAGGATGCGATCCTTTATTTTAAACATACCGTAGTGGTCGGTATCCAGCACATCTTTTGCATTATCAAGGTCGTACTTATCTTCAGTTACTTCATTCCAGGGCAGGTCAAGCAACAGATCAAGGTGGTTGTATACTACGCTGTAGTCAGGCGTACTTGGATGCATGCGCTCCAGCTTTTCAATTCCTGTATTAAATGCATTTTTTGCACTTTCAGGCCATTTTTTGGTTTCGGCCTTTTTGCGCATTTCATGTATTTCTGCTACATTATCTGTTCCCAATTCTTCGCGGATACTTTTAAGTTGTTGCTGCAAAAAATAATCGCGTTGCTGTTTGTCAAGCTCGGTTCTTGTTTTATTGGTAACCTGATCCTTTAGTTGTGCATATTGCAATTCGCGGTTTAGCAACCTTATCAAATCCTCAGCCCTTAGCTGAATATCATCCATTTCCAGCACGGCCTGCTTTTCCTTTACATCCGTATTCATATTGCCGGTAACAAAATGGATAAGGAAGGAAGGCATTTCAATATTTTTTAGAATAATGGCTGCTTCACTTGGAATATTGGGGGAAAGCTGAATGATTTGGGTAGCTAGTTCTTTAATGCTTCCAATCAATGCTTCAAAATTTTGATCTTCCGGTACTTCACCTTCGGGTAAATATTCAATGCGGGCTTTAAAATACGGATCGTCAGTCAGCATTTCAGCTAACTTGAATCGCTTTTTCCCCTGCATAATAACAGTAGTGCCACCGTCCGGCATTTTTATCAGCTTAATAATACGTGCAACGGTGCCAATTTCCACCAAATCGCCCGCAGCAGGATCTTCAATATTGCTATCCTTTTGCGATAATACCGCAACCAATTTATCTGCCTTCCATGCATCATTAACAGCTTTAATGCTTTTATCACGGCCAACTGTAATGGGTATTACAACGCCGGGAAAAAGAACGGTATTCCGAAGCGGCAACACAGGTATTTCAGTTGGGTAAACTGCATTTTTATCCTGGTCAGATTCTCCTTCCGTAATAGGGATTATGGGCATGAAATCATTATCATCCTCTGGTCTCATAAAAAAGTCATTCATCATATATATTTATTAGTCAAAATGGCAGTCTTCAATAACTACTATTTAAAAAATTCGTGTTCCCTTATGGTTCCAATATTAATGCCACCCAAATGGTATTGCCTAATTGGCGCAAATGATTCAAAAATAAAAATCCGGTCTGCCGCATAGACTGCAACAAACCGGATTAGCATGCCTTTTTTTTATACTAAAAAACAAAACCTAATCCTAATTGAGCCGTTTGGGATTTCCAGGCATCCTGGTTATCAATATTATTCATGTCCTTTAGCCCCCAAATATACCTTGCATTTACCCTGAATTTACCCAACATCAGGTTACCCCCGGCAATTAATCCCAAATCCCCTTCCGAAAAGGCCTTACCTGCATTATTCATAAAGGTCTCTCCCCTATCGGTAACCTTCGAGAATTGCACGCCGCCACTTAAAGAAAATACATTGGCTAGTTTATAATTTAACGTAATAGGAATACTAAGCCGTTGCAATTTCATGGAAGATAGCTTGTTGGCATCCAGCAAATTACCATAAATATCTTCAAAATCTTCGGAATACGCAAGGTTGGTTTCCCCAAAAAGCACTTCGGGCTGAATATACCATTTTTCACCTAAGCGCATTTCCACCAAACCACCTCCATAATAACCAAGGTTAAAGCCATCATTAAAAGATACGCCATCCATTTTTACCAGATTGGCGCCACCTTTTATTCCAAATTTTAAAAACTGTGCATGGGAAACGGTACCCAAACAAAAAAGCAGAAAAAAAGCAAGGATGTTTTTCATTGTAAGTGTGTTTAGTGGCTTAGAACGCCAATACAAAACATCGCTTACTTTTCCCTTGTTATGTTTATGCAAAAATCAGGAAAGTTCTATCAGGGTAATTTCGGGTAATATACCTACACGGCCGGGATAACCTATAAAACCAAAGCCCCGGTTTACATACAATTTTTGTACCCCTGTTTCGTACAATCCCGCCCATTGACGGTATAACCATTGCACAGGGCTCCATTTAAAACCGGGAATTTCTACCCCAAACTGCATACCGTGGGTATGACCGCTCAGCGTAAGGTCAATATCCGGATATTGTTTTATTACTTCCGCATCCCAATGACTCGGATCGTGGCTCATTAAAATTTTAAAGGGCTGATCGGTTGAATCCGAATGCGCTTTTTGCAAGTTGCCATAGGAATGAAATTGTCCTTTACCACTTATATTTTGTACACCTATTAATCCAATGGATGCTCCATTTTTTTCAAGCTTTACACTTTCATCCAGCAATAATCGCCACCCCATTTCACCATGAGTTTGTTTTAATTTTTCAAGGTTTGCCGCCTTTTCTTCCACCGATGGCCAGCTTGCATAATCACCGTAATCGTGATTTCCCAGTGTACTGAAAACGCCCATGGGCGCTTTTAACCGGCTGAATATATCTTTAAAGGGTTCCATCTCCCCTGCCCGGTCATTTACCAGGTCGCCTGTAAATAATATTACATCCGGATTTTGTGCATTTATGGTTTCTACCCCTTTAAGCACTTCCTCCTTATTCATAAAACTGCCGCTATGAATATCACTTATATGAATGATTTTCAACCCTTTAAAAGCATCGGGCAGGTTTGCAAAAGAAAGAGCCACCTTGCGTAACTGGTAATTGTATTGGTTTTTAAACCCATATAGCAAACTGGCAAAAATGGTACCACCAATGCTCAACCCTAACCAACTCAGGAAAGTACTTCTTGAAATGGCTTCGGATTTTTCGCCGCCCGATATGGCAAGGGTATTTTTTACCCATATTTGGGAGCCAACCCATTGTATCAGCCTGCGCAAATCATCAATGAGAAAAAAGGAAACCGAAAGCAGTTTTGCTATAATAACACCAATTAAAATGGCAAGTGGGTAAATAGCCCAACTCCTTGAAAATGTTTGGCTTCGGAGATAGGGAATTGCCATTATGGTGGCCAGTGAAAGTACGGTTACCACCCAATAAATGATATATACCCAGTTGCGGGTAGTTTTACCGGCCTGTGCCGAAACGGTTTTTACTGCCTGAAAAACATACAAGTCCAGCAATACTAAAAATACGAGGATAAACAAAATCTGTCCCATAAATATGCGCATGTGAATTACTTACATTTAAATTGCCAATTGGTTAATGCATATTTGCATTTCAGTGTAAAAATCAGTGGTTTAGGTTTATCACCGGATCCGCTCATCAAGCAAAGCAAGTATTTAACAAACCATTTTTCGAAGAATAAATATTTTTCAAGATGAAATGCCCTCTAACTGCAGCACACCAGAGAACGAATAATCACTGGGCATCCGAATGTTCGGATCCATGTGGCAAATAAAAATTGCAGCCGATAGGCTGCGCACAAAAAATGAACATATGAAATTAACCTACTACGGTCATTCATGTTTTGGAATTGAAACAAATGGCAAGCGACTCTTGTTCGATCCCTTTGTAACTTATAATGAACTGGCGAAGGGTATTAGTGTGGATAGCCTTGAAGCTGATTATATACTTATTTCACATGGTCACCAAGACCATGTAGCCGATGCCGTATCGATTGCGAATCGCACAGGCGCCACGGTAATTTGTGTCTGGGAAGTTATGGGCTGGCTGAATAGTCAGGGTGTTACCAATGTGCATCCCATGAATACCGGTGGCAAAAAAACATTTGACTTTGGAACCGTACGGTGCGTAGTAGCTCAACATAGCGCTCAATTACCCGATGGTAGCTACGGCGGCAACCCCATTGGATTTGTAATTACCACGGATGATGCCAACTTCTACTATGCCGGTGATACCGCACTTACGCTCGATATGCAATTAATTCCCCGCTGGACTACCATTGATTTTGCAATAATGCCTATTGGCGACAATTTTACCATGGGTGCCGAAGATGCAGCTATGGCGGCTAATATGGTTCAAACAGAAAAAGTAATAGGGGTGCATTATGATACCTTCCCTTATATTGTAATTGACAAGCATAGGGCAGAAAAAATATTTGCCGATAATCAGATAACATTATTATTGCCCGCCATTGGGGAAACCATTGATCTGTAAACAGATTTTATTTATCAGGAATTAAGTATTCATGGGACGAATTATAGGAATAGCAAACCAAAAAGGGGGCGTTGGTAAAACCACAACAGCCATAAATCTGGCAGCGTGCCTTGCTGTACTGGAATTTAAAACGTTGCTGGTAGATGCCGATCCGCAGGCTAACTCCACTACCGGTGTTGGCTTTGATTTGCATAATGTGAATGTAAGCCTGTACGATTGCCTCGTAAATAAAACACCCGCATCGGAAGTAATTCTAAAATCTGAAATACCCAATCTCGACCTTATACCATCGCATATTGACCTGGTAGGTGCAGAAATTGAGATGATTAACTACCCAAGTCGGGAAAATGTACTTAAACAAATACTGGAACCCATTAAAGATCAATATGATCTTATCATTATTGACTGCTCACCTTCGCTTGGGTTAATTACCGTAAATGCATTGGTTGCAGCCGATTCTGTTATTGTGCCGGTTCAGTGCGAGTTTTTTGCATTGGAAGGCTTAGGCAAATTATTGAATACCATAAAAATCGTACAAAACAGGCTTAACCCCGATTTGGAAATTGAAGGTATCCTCATGACCATGTATGATGCACGCCTGCGACTTTGCAACCAGGTGGTAAGCGAAGTACGCCGCCATTTTGATGCTATGGTTTTCAGCACCATTATTCACCGTAATACCCGCCTGAGTGAAGCACCAAGCGTAGGCAAACCTGTTATTTTATACGATGCAAGCAGCAAGGGAAGCGTAAATTATCTTAACCTTGCCAAGGAAGTTTTACAAAAAAATAACTTTACCAAAATACCCGAATCAGAAAGATATTTAAACCCGTAGGTAGCAACTTTTGCTGTTTAGTATCCTACATATTCTGGTAATATTTGCAGGGGCTTTTGCCTTAATTGTACCTACTTTTGCACCCCGCAATTATAACCATCCGCATGAGCAAAATAGAAAATAAGAAAGAAATGATTGGCAAAGGGCTGCGCAGCCTTTTGAATAATATTGATGCCGACCTTAAGACAACTTCGGGCCATTTGCGTAGCGATATTGTAGAAAAACAAACCACATCGCACCGCCTTGACCTAAACCTGATAGAACCCAACCCCAATCAGCCGCGCCGCGATTTTGACGAACAGGCGCTAAAAGAGCTATCGGCTTCCATACAACTTCATGATATTATACAGCCGCTTACAGTAGTAAGGTTAGCATCGGGAAAATATAAAATAATTGCTGGTGAACGCAGGTATCGTGCCGCAAAAATGGCCGGTATTAAGGATGTGCCGGTATTTGAACGTGAAGCAAATGATGGACAAATACTGGAATTGGCGCTACTCGAAAATCTTCAGCGCGAAGACCTGAATGCCATTGAAATATCATTGAGCTACAAGCGTATGATGGAAGAACTGCATTATACGCAAGAAGAAGTAGCCGAGCGAATGGGTAAAGAACGCAGTACCGTAGCCAATTATATACGCCTGCTCAAACTGCCACCGGATATACAAATTGCTGTACGCAATGGCAGCCTGAGTATGGGACATGCACGCGCCATTATCAACGTTGATCATGTTGATAAACAGTTGTTGCTATATAAAGAAATTACAGAAAAAGGTTTATCGGTTCGACAAACGGAAGAATTGGTAAGAAGGCTTTACAAAAGAGAGCCTGTTGTTAAACCCGCTGTAAAATCAGGTCTGTCGCCCGCATATAAGCGTATTGAAGATAACTTAGCCTCACATTTTGGCACCAAAGTGGCATTGAAACATTCAAAAACCGGAACAGGCGCCATTACCATTGAATACTATTCCCTGCAGGAATTCAATAAGCTGATTGATATGCTGGGAATTAAAGTACAATAATCTAACTGGGAATATTTGTGAATAGTAAGCACATAATTGCAACCATCGCACTGTGTTTTGCCGTATTATGGGCAAGCGCGCAGCAGCAAGCCGACTCCGTTGCATTAAAACCCCAACCCATACCCATTGTAAGGGATAGTGCTTTTATTGTAGATTCTGTAAGAAGAGCTGAAAAAAGAAAGGTAACAAGACACTCAGCATTCGTTCCCGGATGGGGACAAATTAATAATAAACAAGGTTGGAAAGTACCCTTGATTTATGGGGCGCTAGGTGTTTCTACGTATATTTTCTTTTATAATCTTGAAGAATACAAAGCACTACGGCAAGCATATATATACCGCACCGATACCATTCCGGGTAATGATGATGATATTGATGAAAAATATAAACCACTTTCAAATAATTCCATACAGTATTACCGCGATGAATTCCGGCAGAATGTGGACTTAAGCGTATTAGCTTTTCTCATTATTTGGGGATTGAATGTGGTGGATGCAACAGTATTTGCACACCTTAAGGATTTTGATGTATCGGATGATATTGGCTTACGCTTACAACCCCCCAATTTTAACCCCATAAACGGGTACACGCAGGTGGGTATTTCGGTACACAAAAAACCGAATCCGCCTAAACTAAAACCTTTACCTGCCCGGTAAATTTCTACTTTTACATTAAATAAAAATATTATGCGTATAGCATTGGTGGGTTATGGTAAAATGGGTAAAGCCATTGAGCAAATAGCTTTACAGAAAGGCCATGAAATTGTATTGCGTGCAGGCATTGAAAACCCCGAAGAACTTACCATTGAAAATTTGCAGGAAGCCGATGTAACTATTGAGTTTACCGGACCTGAAAGTGCCTTTCATCATTTACAATTATGCTTTGATGCAGGTATACCCGTAGTGTGTGGTTCCACCGGATGGCTGCGTCGCTATGATGAAGCAACCAAGCTTTGCAGCGAAAAAAATGGCGGCCTGTTGTATGCAAGTAATTTTAGCCTTGGCGTAAATCTTTTCTTTGAATTGAATAAGCGTCTTGCTGAAATGATGGCGCCGTACCCGCAATACAAAGCATCTATCACTGAAATTCATCATACAGCGAAATTAGATGCACCCAGTGGCACCGCTATTACGCTTGCAGAACAAATTATTGAAAAGACTCCCCAACTTAGCGGCTGGGCAGTAGCCGAAGATGCAAATGCAACACAACTATCCATTGAAAGTAAAAGGATAGATCCCGCACCTGGTACACATACCATTCGGTATGTTTCCGATATTGATACCATTACCATTGAGCATGAAGCCCATAGCCGGCAAGGCTTTGCTGCCGGTGCGGTAATGGCCGCCGAATTTCTGGCAGGTAAAAAGGGTGTTTTTAATATGAAAGATGTTTTGAGTTTGGTTTAGAATAGTTCAGTTTAGTTTAGTGTTGTTTAGAATAGTTTAAGACTACGACAGGCGCGAAGCGCCCAACGCCGGAGGCACTAAACCACCCTAAACGCCGAAGGCAACTAAACGCGTAGCACTGAACCATCCTAAACGCTAAACCACTACTCCATAAACTTCATCCCCAAATTCCACATAACAAAACTCCAGATATCTGCTGCTTCATCAATGGTTTTGCTTGTTGGTTTTCCGGCGCCATGTCCCGCATCTACATCCACCCGAATTAATACCGGGTTCTCACCATTATGACATTCCTGCAAACGGGCCGCAAACTTAAAACTATGCGCAGGCACTACCCTATCATCATGATCCGCAGTAGTGACCATGGTTGCGGGATAAGCCGTTCCGGGCTTAAGATTGTGTAAAGGAGAGTATTTATATATATATGGAAAATCCTTTGCATTATCGCTGCTGCCGTACTCTACCACCCAGCCAAAACCTACCGTAAATTTTTGATAACGCAGCATATCCATAACGCCAACAGCAGGTAAAGCAACTTTAAACAATTCAGGGCGCTGTGTCATACAAGCTCCGACAAGGAGTCCTCCGTTGCTTCCACCACGAATAGCAAGTTTCGATGGTTGGGTATATTTTTCTTTAATAAGGTATTCAGCAGCTGCAATAAAATCATCAAACACATTTTGTTTTTTCTCCAGCATACCTGCCTTATGCCAGGTTTCGCCATACTCGTTTCCACCACGCAAATTTACCGATACATATATGCCCCCCTGCTCCATAAAAAATTGGTTACTGATACTAAATGCAGGCGTTAGCGAAATATTAAAACCTCCATAACCATACAACAGCACCGGGTTATTTCCATCTCGTTTTATGCCCTTTTTATAACTTAAAAACATGGGGACTTTTGTACCGTCCTTACTGGTAAAAAACACCTGCTCTGTAGTGTAATCTTGCGGGTTGAATTTTACTTCACTACTGCGAAATAATGTACTCTCACCACTTTCAGATTGATACCTGAAAATATCAGCAGGATTTGTAAAGGAAGTGAACGAGTAGAACAATTCTTTGTCTTCTTTTTTACCCGAAAAGCCACCTGCACTTCCTATGCCCGGCAACTGAATATCACGAATCTTTTTTCCCTTTATATCATATTGCACCACCAAAGATGATGCATCTTTAAGATAGTTGCAAAAAAGGTATCCACCTGATGTACTTACACTTTCCAGCACTTCTTTTTGTTCAGGAATAATAGTTGTCCAGTTCATTTCCAATGCATTAGCGTAGGAAATACCCACTACTTTATAATTAGGTGCACCCTTATTCGTTTGAACCAACAACCTGTCCCCATCACTTTCTATAACAGTGGCTTCATAGTCATAGCCTGAAAATATTAGTCGTAACGGTGCATCTAATCCATCGCTTATTTTTCTTGCCATCAAAGCCACGCCACTCGTTCCTTTGCTTTTTCCTACAATTAAATATTGCTGATCTTCGGTTACGGTTGCGAAATGATAATGTAATGGATTGGCTTCGTCACTAAAAATATGGATATCATCTGCCTGTGATGTACCCACTTTATGATAGTACACCATATGAAATTTATTTTGCCCGCTTAGCTTGTTTTTTTCATCGGGTTCGGGATAACGGCTGTAATAGAAACCATCTTCACCTATCCAACTCAAACTACTAAACTTAAGCCAATCCAACTTATCCTTTAAAAGTGTTTTAGATGCAACATCCATTACAAAGGCTTCGCTCCAATCGCTACCCGCTTTACTAATTGTATAAACACAATATTTAGAATTTTTACTAAACGAAACACCACCCAAAGCTGCTGTTCCTTCGCTACTCAACTTGTTGGGATCCAAAAAAACTTCAGGTTCGCCATCAAGCCCTTTTTGACGATATAAAACAGATTGATTCTGCAGCCCGTCGTTTTTGTAGAAATAATAAAAATCACCTTCCCTGGCAGGTGCGGAATATTTGGGGTAATTCCAAAGTTTTTCTAAACGCTCTCTTACTTTGTTACGAAATGGAATTTTTTCCAGATAATCAAAGGTTACCTTGTTTTGTGCTTTTACCCATTCTTTAGTCGCTTCACTATTATCATCTTCGAGCCAGCGGTAAGGATCGGCAACCTGTGTACCATGATAGTTTTCCACTATGTCCTGCCTGGTAGTAACAGGGTAAGAAATCTGGGCAGTCAAATCATCCATAATCCATAAAATTGACAATACTGAAAGTATTTTTATTTTCATAATTGAAAGCATTTTATCAATTCATCAGCATAATAAACCAAAATATAAAAGAATTATCTAAGACTAGTGATATTTTGCGCAAGATAATCAAGCAAGTGAATAAAAAGTTGTGAAATGCAGGCGGAAGGCTTCATGCAATCCAAAAACCTTATTTTTGACACCAATTGTGTAGATAATACACAGAAAATTATACCGGAAGTTCTTAACAAGAAAGCAATCACAAGAAGTAAAACAACCATGGAAAAGCATGTACATAAAATAGCCGTATTAACTTCCGGAGGCGATAGTCCGGGTATGAATGCCGCCATAAGGGCAGTAGTTCGTACCGGAAACTATTTTGGTCTTGAAGTATTTGGCGTTTACCGGGGCTATAGTGGCCTTATTGAAAATGATATTTTCAGAATGGATAACCGGTCGGTTGCCAATATCATACAGCGGGGGGGAACCATTTTAAAAACAGCACGTAGTAAAGAGTTTATGACGCCCGAAGGGCGCAAAATAGCCTATACAAATCTAAAAAAATTGGGCATTGATGGCTTGGTAGTAATTGGAGGCGATGGTAGTTTTACCGGCGCTGATATATTTAGCAAAGAATTTGACATCCCTTGTGTTGGGTTGCCTGGCACCATAGATAAAGATATTGCAGGCAGTGATTTTACCATTGGATTTGATACGGCGGTAAATACGGCAGTAGAAGCTATTGATAAAATCAGGGATACAATGGATGCCCACGACCGCCTGTTTGTTGTAGAAGTTATGGGGCGGGATGCAGGATATATTGCTTTGCACAGCGGCATTGCTACCGGGGCAGAAAACATTTTAATTCCCGAAGCAAAAACCAACATTGAAGAGATTATTGAAAACATGACGGAAAAGGAAAAGCGTCAAAAGCTGGTTAACCTGATTGTAGTAGCAGAAGGAGATGATTTTGGTGGTGGACAGGAAGTTGCAAAAGCAATTAAAGAGAGATTACCCAAAACGGATATCAGGGTTTGTATTCTTGGTCATATTCAGCGTGGTGGATCTCCTACCTGCCTCGACAGGCTAATTGCCAGTCGTATGGGGTATCATGCAGTGGAAGCACTTATTGAAGGACGCAAAAATGTAATGGTTGGGATTGTAAATAATAAAATGAGCTACATTCCATTAAAGCAAGCATTGAAGGCGAAAACAAAATTTGATAAGCAATGGATGGATATTGTTAGAATACTGGCAAGCTAATCGGTACCTTTCCACAGCGAAAAGCCAATATCGATTTCAAATAACTAATTTCAGATAAAAAATAATCGAAAATAAATATGTCAAAAAATATTAATAAATACCTGCACAGCGGGATGGATAAGGAAGCAGGATATGCACACAGCAACAAGCGTACTAAAATTGTGGCTACCATAGGACCTGCATCCAATACCTACGAAATTATGGTTGACTTGGTTCGTGCCGGTGTAAATGTATTCAGGCTCAATTTTTCGCATGGCACACATGAAGATAAATTGGAAGTGATTCAATTCATTCGCCGTATCAATAAAGAAGAGCCATTTAACGTGGCTATTCTTGCCGATTTGCAAGGACCCAAACTAAGGGTAGGTGAAATTGAAAATAACGGTATTGAAGTAAAACCCGGTGACATTCTCACTTTTACCAATGAAAAATGTATTGGTACCCTCGAAAAAATTTATGTAAGCTACCCTAACCTGGCAGGTGACGTAAAATTGGGTAATGTGATTATGATTGACGATGGAAAAATTGAAGTCGTTGTAAAAGAAATTACCCGTTCAAAGGATGTAAAAGTTCAGGTAACAATAGGCGGAATACTTTCTTCCAAAAAAGGTATTAACCTTCCTGATACAAAGATTTCACTTCCTGCACTTACCGATAAAGATTTGGCTGACCTTGAATTTATTATAGAGCAGGAATGCGAATGGGTAGCGCTATCATTTGTTAGAAGCGTAAAGGACATCGTAATTCTGCGGAGTAAGTTGGACGAAAAAAAGAGCAAAACTAAGATCATTGCTAAAATTGAAAAGCCCGAAGCCATTACCAATATCAGGGATATCATTCTGGAAAGTGATGCAATTATGATTGCACGTGGCGATCTTGGAGTTGAAATGCCCGTTGAAAAAGTCCCCATGATTCAAAAGGAAATCATCAGGAAATGTATGCACCGTGCTAAGCCGGTAATAGTAGCTACCCAAATGATGGAAAGCATGATGGACCGGGTAAAACCCAACAGGAGCGAGATTACAGACGTTGCCAATGCTGTGCTGGAAGGTGCAGATGCCGTTATGCTAAGTGGCGAAACTGCAGCAGGTCAACACCCGGTGCTTGTAGTGGAAACCATGTCCAAAATTATTAAGGAAATTGAAAATACCGCATACAGTTACGACCGTGAAGAATTACTGAAACCCCAATCACATTCACCTTCATTCCTGAGTGATGCAATCTGCTATAATGCCTGCAAGTTGGCTCTTGATGTAAATGCGGATGCATTAATTGGCATGACGCAAAGCGGTTATACTGCATTTATGTTAAGCAGTTACAGACCTAAAGCACCATTGTATATTTTCACTAAGGAACGTTCATTGTTAAACCAGCTTTGCCTAAGCTGGGGTGTAAGAGCATTTTATTATGCTGAAGAAGAAAGTGTTGATGATATCATCAGCGATCAGATAACTATATTACAGGAAAGAGGTTTTTTACATTCGGGTGATGTTGTTATCAATACAGGTAGCACGCCGGTAGATTTACACCTTCCCACCAACATGATAAAGATTACAAGAGTAGATTAAAATGAAAATTAATTATGGCATACACACAACAGAACAAAAGATTTAACCGACCACCGCAAAGAAATTTTAATAAACCAAAGCGCGCTCCGTTACCCGAAGGATTCTCCCTTTTTTATATAGCAGTAGCATGCCCCGCAAATGTAGATGAGCAGATTGCCGGTATGAAGGATTATATGTTTAGGGAGTTTGGATGCCGTGCAGCCGGAAAATCACCTGCACATATTACCATTGTTCCACCCTTTAGGGCCGAAGATGAAATGGAAGCTAACCTGCGCGATTTTGTAAACACATTTAATATTGGCGTTGTTCCTTTTTCTATTCAACTTAAAAATTATGGACAGTTTGCGGACAGGGTATTGTTTGTAGATGTTGCGCTGCCCAACGATTCTTTATTAGGTTTGGAAAAAGAATGTATGGAGGAGTTTGGCAATGCATTTCCCGGCATTATATTTGGGATGAAACCCGACTTTAATCCGCACGTAACGATTGCCACAAGGGATATTCCTGAGGGAGCCTTAGCGCGGGCAAGAAGTTATTTTGAAACCAACCATCCCATTGATATGGAATTTGAAACAAAGCAACTTACACTTTTTAGGTTGATAGCAGGCAAATGGGAAATTGCCAGTTAAATCAGAAATATTACCATCATCAAAAAAGGGCCGCAATGGCCCTTTTTTGATGATGGTAATAAAAGTCTTTTGATATTATTTTCTTATCAGTTGCACATTAATTTACGACTTCCAATTCCAAATCTTCTTGTTCTGCACATACCAATTTACCATTGATAATTTCACACTTTTTCCACCACAATGCACTCCACACGTGATCGAGTGCAACCTGAACTACCCCTTCGTAACCATTACCGGTAAGTGCGCTCCAACTGCAGTCCCGATTAAGATCACTGGTAATTTTTGAAGTACTTTTTGGATAAGCCACCCAAAGTTTACTCTCCTCATGCAAGGCCGGAAGAACCTCTTTCAAAATGTTGTTCAATTGGTTTTCGTTTACAGCAAAAACGAGCGCCCAATCAATTTTTTTACTCCTTAATAAGGGAGTAACATTTTTGGCGAAAGATAACTTGGCGAATTGCTTTTCAATTGAAGAAGGAAGACCCTGAATCAAAAGATTCCTTTCCTCATTCAGATGTAATTTTTCAACAATGCTTGGTTGCGACATGCCTCAATAATCTATTTGGTGAGAAATAATCTGAAAGTTTGCAAAATTAGAACATATCTGTTGAATCATAAAAGATAATTCAATTAGAAGAATATATTCAAAATTTTCATCTATCAACTTTTTACTTGAATTAAAAAATTTCAAACAAGTGGAATAAGAAATATTTAATCCTTTTGCTTGCGTTTTCTTTTATCACGATTTGAGAATATTCTTGCTTTGCTTTCATTCCCTTGTAAAAGCCTTCCAATATTCTTTTGATGAGTAAGTATAACTAATAAAGCTACTGCTAAGGCAAAAACCCTGTATAAAGGTTCGGGCTCATTAAAAATAACCAGGATAAAAACAGGAAATGCCATACTGGCAAGAATGGAACTTAATGATACAAAACGGGTGAGATATAACACAAGTACAAATACACCCATTACACATAATGCAACTAAAGGCTGAATGGCAATAACCATACCCATAAGCGTAGCCACACCTTTTCCACCTTTAAACCCAGCCCAAACGGGGAAAATGTGGCCAACAACTGCAGCTAAACCAAGTCCAATCATAAAATTGGTACGATCCCACTCATTTGTTAAATAATAAGGCAACAGCAGGTAAAGGAAAGCCGCCAATACGCCTTTTAGCATATCAACCACCATTACAAATGACCCCCAACGCTTGCCAAGAACCCTAAAGGTATTGGTTGCACCTGCATTACCGCTACCGTAGTCGCGAATATCAATTCCAAAGAAATATTTACTTACCCAAACTGCGGTAGGAATGGATCCAATACAGTAGGCAGTGAGAATCAACAAAAATTCCTGCATTTAAAACTTTTCTTTTAAATCGGTTGTTATTGAGTCTTTTATAGACTGCAGGTGTGTGTTAGACAATTATTCGGAGTGCAAAGATAGGTTTTTGTATATAATGTTTATACTAAATTAACATTCAGCCTTCTTTTGACGATACAATATGGCAATCCAGCCTGTTCGTTCCGTTTTATTCAGGAATTCAAAAGTTAGAGAAGTAAACGCATCCTGAATATCATTTTCATCATCCTTAAGCAAACCGCTCAGCAATAAATAACCACCGGGTTTTACCAGGGTAGCTAATGCAGATGCGTTTCCCAACAAAATATGCTTGTTAATATTAGCCAAAACTACATCTGCTGAAGCATAGGATTCTACACTTTCTGCAAGATGCAGTTCAATATTATTGCAACCGTTATTAGCGATATTTTCTGCTGCATTTTCAATACTCCAAGTATCAATATCAATAGCTTCTACTTCCACTGCCCCCATTTTTTCAGCCAAAATGGCAAGCACGCCGGTTCCGGTGCCAAAATCAAATACCCTGCTACCTGCAATGGGTAAATGCTGCATTTGCTCCATCATTTGCCAGGTGGTGGCATGGTGCCCGGTACCAAAACTCATTTTAGGTGTAATCAGCAGATCGTATTTTACCTGGGTATTGGGTGCATGAAAATGGGCACGAACGCCTGCAAAATCATTTACAACTACCGGCTCAAAATTACTTTCCCATAACGCATTCCAATTTTGATCAGGGATAATTGCATAAGTGAATAAAAATCCATTTTCATTCAGCCAGGCTTCCACTTCTTCAAGATTTACCTGCCCTTGCATGGCTGTGGCATTTATGCTTTCATCCGTTTCTTCAAAACCATCGAATCCAAATTCAGAAAGGATTGCGATAATAATATCGCGCTCAGCACTGTCGTGGTTGGCAATTTGAAATTGCAAATAATTTTTCATTCCTATAATTAAAAAACCACCCGCAGTTAACGGGTGGCTTATATTACATTTTTAATACATCTTATTCACCGTGGTCATTTGCATGAGCACCATCTGGCCTAGGCAACAAAATTTTACGGCTCAATTTAAACTTACCGGTCTTTGGATCGGTTCCGGTGAGTTTCACTTTTACCACATCGCCTTCCTTCAAAATGCCTTCGAGTGTATCGAGACGCTTCCAGGAAACTTCGCTGATGTGCAGCAACCCTTGTTTGCCGGGTAAAAATTCGATGAAGGCTCCGTAAGGCATAATACTTTTAACGGTAGATTCGTAGATATCACCAACGGTTGGTACCATTGTAATGCTCTTAACCCAACGTTCAGCCTGGTCCACTCCATCTTTCTTAACACCAAAAATGCTTACTTCACCACGCTCATTCTTTTCTTCAATGGTAATGGTAGTGCCGGTAACTTTTTGCATTTCCTGGATTACTTTTCCACCGGGTCCTATTACGGCACCAATGAATTCTTTTTCAATGAAGAGCATAACCATACGTGGTGCATGTGGCTTCACTTCTGCACGTGGTGCATCAATGGTTGCATACATGGCATCCAGAATATGAAGACGGCCTTCCCTTGCCTGCATCAGCGCTTCGCGCATAATGTCCATGCTAAGGCCATCCACTTTAATATCCATTTGTACACCGCAAATACCATCGCGTGTACCGGTTACTTTAAAATCCATATCACCCAGATGATCTTCATCACCAAGGATATCGGTAAGAATGCCATATTTACCATCTGCACGGGTAATAAGCCCCATGGCTACACCGCTGATGTGTTTGGTAAATGGTACGCCTGCATCCATAAGTGCCAGTGAACCGGCACAAACAGTAGCCATGCTTGAAGAACCGTTGGATTCAAGTATATCACTTACTACCCTTACGGTATAAGGATATTCAGAACCGGGCATCATTTGCTTAAGGCTGCGCATAGCAAGGTTGCCATGGCCAACTTCGCGACGACCCACACCGCGCATCATTTTCACCTCACCGGTGCTGAATGGCGGGAAGTTATAATGCAGGATAAATTTCTGGTATTCGCTGATAGCAGCGCTTTCAGTGAGTAATTCATCTTGTGGCGTACCAAGGGTAACCGTAGTGATTGATTGTGTTTCACCACGGGTAAACAAAGCGCAACCATGTGGCGAAGGCAGCACATCCACCATCATATCCAAAGGACGTACAGTAGAAAGGGCACGACCATCAAGCCGTACACGCTGATCGATAATCATATCGCGTACCACATAATACTGCAAATCGCCAACGTACATGCCAACCAATGAAGCATCTTCATCGCTTAATTCACCTAAGGCTTCTTTTACTTCATCATGAAGCTTGCTGAAAGCATCGCTGCGCTCATGCTTGGCCGATGCAGCCGTAGCAATCGCATTCATTTTTTCGCCACCAATTTCCTTAATTTTTTTATACAACGCTTCGTTGCGATAAGGCTTGGTATATTCACGTTTGGCTGGTGCTCCCACCAACGTATGTAATTCTCTTTGAGCAGCAATTTGCTTTTGAATAGCAGCATGACCAGCTTCAATGGCTAGAATCAGGTCTTCTTCGCTACACTCTTTTGATTCACCTTCTACCATCATGATGTTCTTTTCGGTAGCGGCAATAATAAAGTCCATATCGCTTTGCTTCATCTGGGTGCGGGTGGGATTAATCACCATAGCACCTTTAATGCGGCTTACGCGGGCTTCAGAAATTACTTCCTGGATGGGTACGTCACTTACTGCTAATGCAGCAGATGCAGCCAAACAAGCGAGTGCATCGGGCATTATTTCAGGATCGCTTGAAATAAGGGATACCAATACCTGCACTTCGCAGAGGTAATCTTCGGGAAACAAAGGGCGGATAGCACGGTCAATCAGGCGGCTTACGAGTACTTCGTAATCACTGAGGCGACCTTCGCGCTTAAAAAAGGAACCGGGAATACGTCCGGCAGATGCAAATTTTTCCTGGTAGTCAACTGTCAGGGGAAAGAAAGACTGGCCGGGTTTGGCTTCCTTGGTAGCGCAAACGGTAGCAAGCAAATAGCAGGAGCCGCACTGCACAATGGCGGAGCCATCAGCCTGACGGGCTAAGCGACCGGTGCTGATGGTAACAGGGCGTCCGTCGCCCATGTCGATGGTAACTGAATGTGGTTGTGTCAACATAAAATAAATATGCCACGATTTGTGGACTTTTTAAGAGATAGATACCGATGCATTTCGGATACCTTAAAATGGAAAGCAATGTTAAAGCTAAAGGGCTAAGTTGTACCTGAATGCAAAAAAGGATTTTGACGAGCTGTAAGCTATCAAAATCCTTCCTGTCATATTTGTACCGGTTTTTTTATTTCCTAAGACCCAATTTCTCAATCAGGGCACGATAGCCGGCAAGGTTGTGCTTGCTAAGATATATAAGCAAACGCTTACGCTGACCTACCATCTTCATCAACCCACGGTGGGTGCTGAAGTCTTTTTTATTGGCTTTCAGGTGAATAGAAAGCGCAGCTATGCGCTCGGTAAGTAAGGCAATTTGCCCTTCGATGGAACCGGTATTAGCGGCACTTCCACCATACTGTGTAAAAATTTCAGCTCTTCTTTCAGCGGTTAAATAAGGCATCCGATTGAATATTTATTGTTTATCTTTTTTGTAATTGCAAATAATTCGGGGTGCAAAAGTAGGGCTTCCGAGTTAATTAAGGAAATTTTATTGAATAGATTTTTTCCGGGGTTATTATTGCGGTAAAATTATAACCATCCATTTGAAACCGTTGCAAATATATAGCGATGTTATTACGCCGCGTATGCAATATGCCTGCATGATCCTTTTTGATGTGGCTTTAAAAATACCTTACCGGCTGCAGAGTACCAAAGAAGCCTTGCCTGATTATTCCGAAACCTTCATTTGGTATTCAGTCAAACAAACGGATTGTGCAAATGCCTTACCTATTATTCCAAGGGGGCTTGTTTCTTCAAATGAAATAATACCAATTACGCCAACCGTTTCTCAAATACAGCACATTCCGGTCCTTTTTACCAATGCGCCCCCCTGCCAATTGGGCTTCGATATTTTCAGTGCAGTTTTCTTTATGGTCTCACGCTACGAGGAATACCTGCCATTTACGCCAGATAGTTACGGCAGGTTTCCTGAAAAGCAAAGTGTTTCGGGTAAAAACAATTTCACCAAAATACCGGTGGTCCATCATTGGGCAAAGATATTTTATGACAAAATAAGCGATACCAATAAAAGTTCACAAATTATTATTAATCAACCACTTGCCATATTTACCTACGACATTGATGTAGCATACGCCTATCGGGGTAGAACCTTTACAACCCACCTGCTTTCTTTGGGAAAAGATTTAATGCATTTCGATATTAAAAATATTCAAAGGAAGATAAAAACCCGGTTTGGCGCAAAAAGCGATCCTTCAGATACCTATTCAATAATTGAGCATAACCCATTGCCGACAATTTGTTTCTTCCTTCTTGCGGCAGCAAAATCGGCTTATGACCGGAATATCAATCCCAAAAACCCTATTCTTCAGGCATTAATTAAAAAACTTATCAAAGCAAAAACAAAGTCGGGCATACACCCATCCTATTTTAGCAGCCAAAACCCCGAACTAATTGAGATTGAAAAAAATACTTTAGAAAGCATTACAAATCAGCGGGTTACATTAAGCAGACAACATTATTTACGGTTCAGATTTCCCGATACTTTCAGGCAATTAATACAAGCAGGCATTCAACATGACTATAGCTTGCAATACCCTGAAATGCCGGGTTTCAGGGCCGGACTTTGTCTTCCATTCCCCTTTTTTGATGTGGCAGCCAATGAGATTACTTCGCTTACCCTGCACCCCGGCTGCATAATGGAAACAACTTTTCGGGATGATTTGCATATCCCCGCGGCTCAATCTTTACCTTATTATCTGGAACTTTGGCAGGAAGTGAAAGCGGTGGGCGGGCAATTTATTTCGATATGGCACAACGATACGCTTTGGGAAGGACTGCCGGATAACCATCCGCTTGCCTTTAGACAGGTGCATGAAAAAATAGTAGAAATTATTTGCCGCGACCTTAATCTACCCGTAAAAAATCTTTAGCAGCGTATGGGCGTCACCAAAAAAATATTTTTCACCGTTACCAATGATCTTGTTTTCGATCAGCGGATGCAGCGGATTTGTACTTCTATGGTATCTTTTGGGTACGATGTTACCCTTGTGGGTCGCGAAATGCCCAACTCCCCTGCCCTGCACAAAATGCCTTTTAAACAAGTAAGATTAACGCTTAACAACCATAAGGGAAAGCTTTTTTACCTTGAATACAACTATAAATTATACAACTACCTGCTGGCACAGGAAATGGATGCGCTTTGCGCTATAGACCTCGATACGATCGTGCCTGTATACCTAGCAAGTAAGAAAAAGGGCATTCCCCGTATGTATGATGCACATGAGTTTTTTACCGAAATGATAGAAGTGAAACGACGGCCCTATATTCATTTTATCTGGAAAAAAATTGAAAAATGGCTGGTGCCAAAGTTTCCGCATGGCTACACGGTAGGGCAGGCCATTGCCGATGACCTTAATGTATTGTATGGCGTCAAGTATGCATTGGTACGTAATATGCCCCGGTTAACCCCTCCCATTGAAGATACCGCCCCCCTTCCGGAAAATATTGCCAACATTTTTCAGGCATTTAATACCAGTTGCCCAGCGCCCGAACCCTTTATATTATACCAGGGGGCCATTAACGAAGGCCGTGCCCTTTTACCTATGCTGGAAGCTATGAAAACAGTAAATGCCCGCATGCTGATGGCGGGAAGTGGTAATATGGAAGCCGAAGTGCGGAATTATATACTGACAGAAGGGCTGGAAAAAAAAGTTTATATGTGTGGTAATGTGCCGCCCGCATCTTTAAGGTACCTGACAGCCCATTGTTTTGCAGGTATTACCCTTTTCGATGCGTTCAGTAAAAACCAGTACTACTCATTAGCCAATAAATTTTTCGATTATATAATGGCCCAAAAGCCGCAGGTTTGTGTAAACTACCCCGAGTATGCCGCTATTCTTAAAGATTATCCCGTTGCCATACCCATTAACAACACCCAACCCGAAACCATTGCGGCAGCTCTAAACAATTTAATAGGTGATAGTGTTTTGTATTCATCTTTACAGGCTCAGTGCAAAGCCGCATCGGTAGCACTTAACTGGGAACAAGAAGAACAAACCCTGCGCACATGCTGGGAAAAAATATGGCAATAATTCTTTATTTATAAATGTAATGGCAGATAAGCACCTTCATATAGTTTGTTACGATGTACCCTACCCTGTGGATTACGGAGGTGTATTTGATTTGTATTATAAAATAAAAACCCTCTCTGAAGCCGGCGTCAAAATTCATCTTCATTGCTTTGAATATGGCAGAGGCAGGCAACCTGAACTGGAAAAATATTGCGTGGAAGTTAACTATTATGAGAGGTTATCTGCTTTCAAAAGTATTTCCACTACGCTTCCCTACATCGTTTGCAGCCGTGCCAATGTCCAACTGCTTGCAAACCTTAAAATGGATAACTATCCCATTTTAATGGAAGGTATGCATTGCACCTATTTTGTGCATAGCGGTGATTTACCCCGCGAACGTTGCTTTGTTCGATTGCCAAATGTGGAGTACAATTACTACAGTAAACTGGCAGAAACTACAAGCAGCCTTCCTAAAAAATTATATTACCAACGGGAATCCAAACTGTTGTACAATTACGAAAAGGGACTCGCCGATAAAGCCGATTTCTGGACCATCAGCCAAAAAGACTGTGATGTATTTCAATACGAACTGGGTTACCAAAAAATAGATAACCTGCCGCTTTACCTGCCGGATTACAACCCGGTATGGAAGGGCGAAAAAGGTGGTTTTTGCCTGTATCATGGCAATCTTGCAGTGGATGAAAATGAATATGCCGCCACATGGCTGCTGGAAGAGGTTTTTAGTAAGGTGAAAATTCCATTGGTCATTGCCGGGAAAAATCCATCGAAAAAGCTGGAAAAACTTTCCCATGCGCAATTACATACCTGTATCGTTTCCAACCCATCAGACAAAGAGCTTGAAGACCTGATTCGCAAGGCACAGGTAAACATCCTTCCATCCTTTAACAATACCGGTGTAAAATTGAAACTCATCAATGCACTTTATAATGGAAGGCATTGCTTGCTGAATGCATCAGCAGTAGAAGGCAGCGGTCTTGATGATTGCTGTACGATAGCCAATACCTGCAGCAATATGCAAAAAGAAGTTGAAAGGCTTTATGAGCTACCCTATTCATATTACAACTTTGAGCATCGGATGAAAATGCTGGATAGCATTTTTAATAACGATCGCAATGCAAAGCAAATGATAGGGTGGATTTTTGGAGGGGAGCCTACTTTTCCGGGGGGATACGCTGCCCGTACAGGTACAGGTTCGTAAATTAAAGTAGGCTTAAAAAGCAATCTTTGGTTTCACCAAACTCATTGGGTAAGCAAAAATATTTTTCCATAAAAAACCGGACACTTTAAAAGCGCCCGGTTGCCTTTACCCTGTTTAACCCGATTTTTTTTCTTAAGCCAATGCCGCCTTACGGGTGTTAAGTGCTGATACATAAGTATCAATCTCAATAATTTGTGCCCGGAGAAGGCCTGCATCCAATTCATCATCCAGCAGTGCTGCATTGCCCCCGCTTTCAAGCCGTTCTTCCAGGTTTTCTTTTTGGTCGTTCAGGCGGCGGATTTTGCTTTCAATGGTTCTCCGGTTTGGGTGCCCTTCGGGTAGGGTGGCCAGTGCGGCTTGCTGACCCGTAATCTCCGCACTTACGGCCACCAATTTGGCATTGGCGAGTGCAATGCTTTCAGATTGGTTATTCAGGGTGCGGCCCTGAACGGTTTGTTCAAACTGGAGATCATCCTTCCTTACATTCGCCAGGTTTAGCGCCTGATCGCATTCGGCTGCGGTTAACAGCTTTTCTGCTGCGTAAGCCATTGTGTTTATGTTTTTAGTGAAATAATTTTCGAAAAACGAGGGAATTGCGCGCATATTGGTTAAAGGAATGCAAACCCTTTTTCAAAGATTCCACTATTAACAATGCATTTTACAATGGCCTTTAACAACGGAATGGACTATACACCATCCATTGGATCACTGGATAATTCAGCTAATCGTGCCACGCCCATGCGCAACATGTCGCGCTCTATTTCCAGCGGCATCCATACAGCCGGGCCGTGTTTTTGTAATTTCTGTTGGGCCTGATAAATGCTTTCTGCTATCCATCTTTCCATTTTAGGGGTAATAGGTGTTTCAGTTTGCTTAAGGGTTTGCAGCCATTGAAGGGCACGAAGGCCCTGCCGATATTTTAGCTGGTGATATTGTATTTGTTTATCTTTTTCATTCGCCTTCCAATCCCATTCATTGGCAAGGCGTTTGAAAAGTTCAACATCCTGGGTGTGCCGGGAATCCTGCAGCTCAGGTACGGGAAATTCATTGAGCATTTTCCAGGCTTCCACCAATTTTAATAGCGGCCCCGAAGGAAGTGTTCTTGTGCCTTGTGCCATCCTGGTTAGTAAGCTATGGTCGGTTTGCAGCCATTTGGCAAGCTGTCTCTGACTGATGCCGGTTTCCTTACTTAACCACACTGAAAGGTTGTCAACATTATTATTATTCATTGGCGGGTGTTGTCGTAATTGTCAACAGAAATGTTGTCAACAAAAATAATGTTGCCAGGTAGGTTGTTGACAAGTAAAATTGCGATTTTACATTTTTTTAATACGCTCAAGAATTGATGTAATGCCGGAAATGACGCATTTTAAAAAATACTCACCATAGACTGTAATAAAAAGTCAATCCTTTTTAACCTGATTGATACCTATATCAGTGATGCTAAGGCCAGAATTGCGTAAGCAACGTAAAATATTGTTGTAAACGGCAAATAAATGATTTATGTTACATTTAATGATCAGAACTCCATCAATAGGAATATTAGCGCTTAATTAAAGGAAATTTTCGAAATAATTAGCCTAATACTCCTCTAAACAAAAGGTGCTATCTAAAGTTGCTAAGTAGCTATTGAAATGGCCTTTCCTCAAGGTATTTACTCTACCAATCAAATGAACCTTTTTGCCATTCAAGGCATTTAAGGTGCTATCGGAAATAGTTTTTGGAATATTAAACTCAATCCAAAGCGCTGACGTTGATTGGGAATTTGCTTTTGGATATATGGCAACATCTTCAAAATTATACCTAAATACCCCACGCACATAAATGAACTTGCCTTGATTATTATAAATCTCTATGCTATCTATTTTTTCTTGAATAATTACAGGGAAGGTTAGAGTATCAAGACACCTATCATTTTTAACTATTCCTTTATTCATTTTGCATGAGAAAAAGAGACATGCAAAAATTATACCCTTTACTTTCATGTGTGTATTTTTATTGTTTTTTATTTGTCACATGGAATCCCCAATACTCATCGGTGCTGGGTGAGCCCCTGCTCATGGGGATTTCATAAGTTAAAATTTTTGAGTCCGGGTATCGATTGTTTGCGATGGACTTAATAGCTTCTTTTGAACGGTATTATCAGCATCTTGTGGAAGTTTCCTGTCGTAATCAAACAATTGTCGGGACTTTAAATAGTTAGCCCTTGGTAAACTATACAACTTAGCTTCGCTCACACTACTTGATGCGACCTTATTCCTGCTGTTGTCAAGTGTGTATTGAGTCCGCATTGAAATTTCTCCAAAACTTGCCCTTAGATAGTTTTCAAATTTAACTGCAGATGTTTCACGGATTAATTTATCTCCGAAATTCATCCCTTTGGGCTCATTTGTAAATTCAAATGCCCAGCCATGATATAACTCATGTCCCAGCACGACCACGCTTTTATTAATTCTTGCATCAGAGTGACTACCTCCTTTTTGGTAGTAGAATATTTCGCATCCTCCTTTACTGCCATCAACTGCACCAAATCCAGAACCACCCAAACTACTTGCTTCTTTAATACTATATTGAAACTTTGAACCCACCAAATCATTTACAACATTACCACCTTGCTTTGTAGATGCAACATTATTTAAATCTGTAACTGATTGAGAAATGAAATCATCTTCTCCGTCCCATGCATCGCCTTTGGTTACGTTTCCTTTTGAATCCATGCTATATAAATAAGCCTTACCACCTTCATAAAGTAGGGAAAGCACTACATCTCCTTTTTCATTACGCTTATCGATGGTTATGTAATCACCATTTTCATCTATAAAAGAAATAGGATTACCAGCGCAATACTGATAAGGTGCGAAAGACAAATACATATCTGCAAATCTATCCTGTGTAAAAAATCTCCCAATCTGCGCATCATACATTCTCGCCCCGTAATCCATCCATTCAAGGCCGCTACCATCGCTAAACTCCTGCCGTTGTTCTTCCTTTCCGTTGTACTTAAACTTGTTTTCCATTTTCCCTGCTGCCTTACTACTTATCCCAGCCATGGTTAGTCCGAACGGATAATAATGTGATGGTATTCAAAGAACTTTTTGTAGGGCTAAATTAGGGAGTATGATTTATTTAAAATACAACTAGTTTTCGACTTCGCTTTGGCTATGGAGCTGTTGGTCGAAAAGACACAACAGCGGCAAAAAGAAGCTATTGCTGGAAACAAAGAGTTTGCATTAATAAAGATTTGCCGTTTTAATAACTCTTTGTTTATAATTTTCATAAATAACCTTAACATAATACCCACTCAATGGAATGGCTGCAATTTTTTCATTTTTCATTTCAACACTATTTAAATCAGAAGGAAAAATTATTGGAACAACAAGAGATTTCTTAATTTTCAATTTTCTATTTGTCTTGTGAATTAGATCTAAGAAGCCGCTTTTAGGTAAGTCCGAATATTCCTGTAAATAGATTTCAAATTCATTATCACTTTCAATGATAATAGCATAAAATTTCAAATCTTTTTCTGCTAACTTAAGAAGTTTGGTATATTCATTAACCCCATTCTTTAAACTATCAATCACAGGTGCTTCGAAAGCGTAAAATATATTCTTTTGTGCATTGCAATTAGTGTTAAGTACAAAAAAGAAAATAAGTATTATGTTTCTATTCATCGCCTACCTCCAAAGTATTCTAATGCAGCACGTAGTATGCTGAAATTATTATTAAACAAATCTGATGTATTACTTATGTTGTTATTTGGAACAACTTGGGTTCCCATAATTCCCTTTTTAGGTACAAAAGCATCGACATTTTCGGAGTCTATGGTAAATACTGGCACACCTGCCCTACGGGCTGAAACACCATCACCAGTCATTTGGGCAGAAGCATCTCGATTTTTATCGTCCATAATATCTGCAACTTGGTGTGTATGTGCATCTCCAATTTTTATTAGCTTTCCATCTTTAACTCCAGGTATAGTAGCTGGATCATCCACAAATGAAAATTGCGGGAGATTCATGGCACTTGAATTTGTATGTACTGTAAGGATTGCGTTTTCAGGGTCAAGTAACAAAGTTGTACTCATTTCTTTGTAAGATTTGTAATTTACTCCATCGCCATCGCCACTATTATATAACTTTTGGAAATACTCCCCTTCACTCATTGTCCCATTACCAATCTTTACAGTTACCGTTTTACTATTATTCTGAAGTTCTTTTGTTGCAGTTTCAGACTTAGTACCACCTTGACTACTTTCAGTGTCATAAAATTTTTCTGAGCTAATTATTCTAATGTTATTAGTCTCTGCTCCATCACTGCCTAAATATTCACCCCTTTTACTGTAATAATCATCTGGTAACATCCCATCCGCGTCTATATACCTTATCGGATTATCAAACGTATAATTATAGGGACTCCACCTTCTCATTTTATCCGATAACGGATCAATATGGTTCCACCTCCCAATCTGCGCATCATACATCCTCGCCCCATAGTCCATCCACTCTAGCCCGCTACCATCCCTAAACTCTTGCCTTTGTTCTTCCTTACCGTTGTACTTAAACTTATTCTCGAGTTTCCCTGCCGCCTTACTGCTGATCCCTGCCATTGTTAACCCGAACGGGTAATAATGTAATGCTTCTCAAAGAACTTTTGCAAGGCTAAATTAAGGAGAAAAAGTGTAGTGATATAATGAGAATTACGCAACGTGCCTTACAGGACACATTGCTGGGAAGGAAGGCTGATTCAGAATGACTTTTTTAAATATGGTTCGATACCTTTATCTTCCCCAAGCCAACAATAGGGACTGCCAGTTAATGGGAGACTGATGTTCTTAAAATCTGTTTTTTTGTTGTCATTGTACCACTTCAAATAAATATCATATATCTCATTTACTGCTTTAGTATTCTTGTTTAATTCCTCACTAGTTTTACGGTTAATCAGCATTGGCATAATTGGTGGATACCCTATTGTGAGCATTCGTGTAAATGAGTACAAGGCCTCAATTTGTATAGTAAAGCCTTCAATTCCTTGAGGCCGAACCATATGGGAGGCCCCTGTAAAAATATACTTCTTATTGCTTGCCATTGTATCATATCGGAAACTTAAAAACTCATATAAAACTTTTATCTTCTCGTTAAACGAGTATTCAGCACGGCTCATAATATCCCTATCGTCAATAGAAAGTAGAATGAATTCCTTTGAATCGGGTAAATCATGCCTTACTTCGATATGCTCACCGTAATTCTCCTTAGCAGTATCTAATTTTGTTTTGTAAAGAAATTTAAGAGTAGTTTCCTTTGTTACGGCAGGCACTTGAGAACGGCAACCCTTAGTATCGCTAATACAAAAAATTAGTACCAGTAAATATAATTTCATTTCATTATTTTTTCTTGTAATAATTCCTTATAAGTGAGTTGACGGGTGTTCCAGCTATAGTAGGTGTAAATTCTGGTGATGTTGACCCACCATTCCGGGATGTTGACCCACCCCTTCATTGGCTGGTAAGTACAAGAGCTTTTTTCTTTGATAAAGATAGGTTACGTTAGTTATCTGGTTTCATTTTTTTTCTTCTCATAGATT
>JBGSLS010000077.1:0-3864 GCA_041740575.1 Chitinophagaceae bacterium
GCAAAAAGTAATCTTCAAACCAGATTTAAGCTGGAAAAAAATTCGGGCACGTCCTGATTTACTAATTAATAATTGCATTTATGAAATAAAGTGTTCCAAATCATATCTGTCAACTGACAACTATCTGCAATGTATGACTTACTTAATTTTTGCAGGTCAAAGGATAAACCCAGAAAAAAATGAACTGGTTGAAAGGGCAATTCTATACTACCCATTGCTTGACAAGACATATGAAATAGATGTTACAACAATAAAACTCAGGCAACCCGATGAAAAGCGATTCAATAAAATGTTGGACAATTTTGTAAAAAATGGTCGTTGCTGACAAGTGGTTTTTGAAAGCTATGAAATACATATCCACGCCTTGGTTTGTGACTCCCAAACCTTAACCTTCACGCAATGCAAACCGTGGCTGCAGGTAATGTTCACTTGAAATGTAAGCCACAAACCCAGCCTTCAAAAACTCAACCTTTTTACCATTCCCTCAATCTATTTGCCCATAATTACTTTTTTTTCTATCTTTCCCGCCATACCAAGCAATTTGACAATCCAACCACATTCAAACATTAAAAACCACCAGCACAAACAACCTTTTTTCAATAGTGTGATATAAAGTGTTTCCATGAAACCTAAACTGATTTGCCATCTGACCTATGTAACCCTATTCACCAATTATTAAAAACCCTATATTGCCTCCATGAACACCGCTGTACACAATAAACTAGTTTCTTTTATTTGGTCCATAGCCGATGATTGCCTGCGGGACATTTACGTTCGGGGTAAATACAGGGACGTGATTTTGCCCATGGTGGTATTAAGAAGACTCGATGCCTTGCTGGAACCAACAAAAGATAAGGTAATGGAAGAACTGGCATTCCAACGGGACGAAGCAAAGTTTACCGAATGGGATGAAAGCGGGTTAAGGGATGCATCGGGGTATGTATTTTACAATACCAGCGAGTGGACGCTCCAACGGCTGAAAGATACCGCCACCAATAACCAGCAGATTCTGCAGGCCAATTTTGAAGATTATCTCAACGGGTTTAGCGCCAATGTAAAAGAGATCATTGAAAAATTCAAGCTTAAAAGCCAGGTACGCCACATGGCAGCAAAAGACGTGCTGCTGAATGTGCTTGAGAAATTTACTTCGCCCTATATCAACCTTACGCCTTTTGAAAAACCCGACCCCGATGGACGCAAACTGCCACCACTCAGCAACCTCGGTATGGGTTATGTATTTGAAGAGCTCATCCGCAAGTTTAACGAAGACAATAACGAAGAAGCAGGCGAACACTTTACGCCGCGTGAAGTGATTGACCTGATGACCCATGTAATTTTTGACCCCATCAAAAACGAGTTGCCACCGGTTATTACTATTTACGACCCCGCATGTGGCTCGGGTGGCATGCTCACCGAATCGCAGAATTTTATAAAAGACGAGGAAGGCGAAATACGGGCAACCGGGGATGTGCATTTGTATGGCAAGGAAATAAACGATGAAACCTATGCCATCTGCAAAAGCGATATGATGATTAAGGGTAACAACCCGGAGAACATACGGGTAGGTTCCACCCTTAGTACCGATGAATTTGCCGGCAAGCATTTCAATTTTATGCTGAGTAATCCGCCTTATGGCAAAAGCTGGGACAGCGAATTAAAATACATTAAAGACGGGAAGGAAATCATTGATCCCCGCTTTATTGTCCCCTTGAAAGATTATTGGGGCGTAGAAGCGCCTGCCGATGCCACGCCACGTTCATCCGACGGGCAATTGCTCTTCCTGATGGAGATGGTGAATAAAATGAAGCCGCTTACGCAAAGCCCCACGGGTAGCCGCATTGCTTCGGTACACAACGGCAGCAGCCTGTTTACCGGCGATGCAGGCGGGGGCGAAAGCAATATCCGTCGCTACATTATAGAAAACGATTTGCTCGAAGCCATTATACAATTACCCAACAACCTGTTTTACAACACGGGCATTACCACTTATATCTGGATACTAAGCAACCATAAAGCAATAGAGCGTCGCGGTAAAGTGCAATTGATTGATGCAGGACAACTATACCGCAAACTGCGCAAAAACCTGGGCAACAAAAACTGTGAGTTTGCCCCCGAACACATCAGGGAGATTGTGCAGGTATATGGCGCCATGCAGCCTATTGAGCGGGCAGGTGATGAAGGCATTGCAAGCAAAGTGTTTACTAATAACGACTTTGGTTATTACAAGGTTACGATAGAGCGCCCCAAACGGCTGAAGGCACAGTTTACCGAAGAACGGATTGCCGCCCTGCGCTTTGATAAAAACCTGCAGGAGCCCATGGAATGGGTGTACAGCGAATATGGCGAAGCAGTGTACACCACGTTGGATTTGTATGAAAAAGAAATAACCGAATGGTGCGAAAAGCAGGACCTGAACCTGAATACCAAAAAGCTAAAGGCTTTGTGCAGCAGCGATACTTGGATAAAGCAGCGCAAACTATTGGACATTGCCACCGGTTTAATGAAAGCCATTGGTACGGCCGAATACAACGATTTTAACCTTTTTGCAGCGCTGGTGGATACCGGATTGAAACAGCGCAAGGAGAAACTATCGGCTTCGGAGAAAAACGCCATACTCAATGCGGTAAGCTGGTACGATGCAACGGCTGAAAAAGTGTTTCGTGCAACTACCCAATTAACCGGCGATAAATTGGAAAAGCTGTTGAAACATCTTAATTGCACGGCTGACCAATTGCCCGATTATGGATATTACCCCACGGGTAAAAAAGGCGAGTACAGAGCATACGAAACCGAAAGCGACCTGCGGGATACGGAGAACGTGCCGCTGAAAGAAAACATCCATGATTATTTTTTACGGGAAGTAAAACCGCATGTTGCCGAAGCGTGGATAAACCTGGATGCTACAAAAATTGGCTACGAAATCAGCTTTAATAAATACTTCTACCGCCACATACCCTTGCGCAGTTTGGAAGAAGTGAGCCGGGATATTTTGCAACTGGAAGAAGAAAGCGAAGGATTGATAAAGGAAATACTAAACCTTGTTTAATGGAAGCGGTGATGGATGGAATTCAAATAGAAAGATATTCTGCTTATAAAGACAGTGGGGTCGAATGGCTGGCAGAGATACCAAAGCACTGGGAATGTATAAGAATGAAGCATCTTTTTAGTGATGTATCCATTAAAAACAAACCCAATGCAGAGTTGCTATCTGTTACACAAGATCAGGGGGTAGTTCCAAGAACCTGGGTTGAAAATAGAATGGTTATGCCATCCGGTGCGTTAGAAAGCTTTAAACATATCAACAAAGGTGATTTTGCAATTAGCTTAAGGTCATTTGAAGGAGGGTTGGAATATTGTCATCATGATGGTATCATCAGCCCAGCCTATACAGTACTGAAAGCAAAAAGGAAATTTGATGCACAATACTATAAATATCTGTTTAAAAGTGACAGCTTTATTTCAGAACTTCAAACAAGTGTAGTAGGAATAAGGCAGGGAAAAAACATTAGTTACGAAGAGTTATGTTATTCCCTTTTACCAATACCAGAATCCAAAGAACAAACCGCCATTGCCGCCTTTCTTGACCGTAAAACCGGACAGGTTGACAAAGCCATCACAATCAAAGAAAAGCAAATAGAACTGCTGAAAGAACGGCGGCAAATACTCATTCAAAAAGCCGTTACCCGCGGGCTAAACCCTGATGTAAAAATGAAAGATAGCGGCGTGGAGTGGATTGGGGAGATACCGGAAGGTTGGGAAGTAAAAAAGTTGAAGTTTTTATTTACGCTAAAAGGTGGCGGAACGCCAAGTAAAGAAAGGAAGGATTTCTGGGACGGTGATATTCCTTGGGTGTCCCCTAAAGAC
>JBGSLS010000078.1:0-47269 GCA_041740575.1 Chitinophagaceae bacterium
AAAAGCTATGGATAAGATACTTCAATCAACAACAGAACTAATAAGACCAAACAGAACTAATCCAAGAAAGAAAACACAGAAAAAACCACCATCAATGAACTATAAACAGTTGTAAAACCTTAAGTAAACGACATTGAATAAGGAATAATAAATAAGAAAGGGGTTTATAAATAACAAATAAGGAATAAAAAATAAATAATAAGAAAGGGAAAGGCATCTACTAATGAAAATATCGATTATGCCAGGCGGCATAGAAGTATTGAAGGTTTGCATTCGCAAGCCCCAACGGGGCGATTCATCCGTGCATCTGGCTGCAGGCCGATGAATGCATGTCAAAAGGAATAATTGAATGGGCATCAGCCAGCCAAAAAGGGGCGATTCATCCATGCATCTTGCTGCGGGCCGATGCTGAAGAGAATTGAAGAATTCATCTATGCATCCGGATGAAGGCCGATGCCCACAAAACAAACCTCACATTCCCCCTCTCTTCCCCAATTCAATCACCTCAAGATCTTTAATTTTTCCGCAGTCTACGGTAAACCTTACCATGGTGCGCATCGTATGCCAGCCATGTTTACCCGCAGCGCCCGGGTTTATATGCAGGCATTGCAGGGCAGTATCCATTTGCACCTTCAAAATGTGTGAGTGGCCGGATATAAACAACCCGGGCTTTTCCTGCTGTAACCAGGGTTTTACCCGTGGTGCATATCTGCCGGGGTAACCGCCAATATGCTGCATGCAAACTTTCAGGTTTTCACAGGTAAATGAAAGTTGTTCAGGAAACCGGCGATGCATGTTACCATCATCAATATTACCATACACGCCCCTTAGTGGTTTGAAGGCTTCAAGTTGATCAACCAGTTCATGGGTACCAAAATCTCCCGCATGCCATATTTCATCGCAGCCAGCGAAGTAGGTAAATACCTGCGGGTCGAGCCAGCCATGGGTATCGGAAAGTAAACCTATAGCCTTCATCCAGATGCGTAAATTTTGCGTAAAAATGCCATATCGCTGCAATTTCAGGTTTTCTATGGATACATCCAACGTTTGTACCTTACCGGATGCATCCAATGAGCGCCCGTTTTTACCATGTCACTTCCCAACATCGGACAAACCCCGCTTTTTCATTTAACTGTTAAGTACAAAATCCCCTTTTTTATCATGTTTTTAGCTGTTTGCCAACGCTAATTTTGAAATTGAAAAATTATGTAAAATGGCCAGTTTGGCCAGCTTGGCGTTTGATGTTAAAATGGATTGATTCATCTCAATTGTAATCTATAATCAAAACTGAAACATCGGCGAAGGGTTAACAACAAAGAAGGGCATTTTTAATTATCCAAATAAAACAAAACATTATGAAAAAAGTAATAGTATTACTCTTAGCTATATTTATTACAGTCTCTTATGCAAACGCGCAGGAAAGAGTTTCGCTTGCCGTAAAAGATCTTAACAAGAATATAGAGAAGTACATTAAAAACCACTATGAAACACATTCAACCGTAGAAGCATATAAGTATAACACGGTTTACCTGATGGGTGCTACAAAGGCAGACTCAACAATAGAAATGGTTTTTGACCACAATGGAAAATTTATCTATACAAGACCTGCTGATTTTAAAGATAAGGTAGCTTTTCAAAGTAAAACGACAATGTCGCTAGGCGATGTAGATAAAAGTATTACGAAATACATTAAGAAAAATTACGAAGGCTTTGCACTCAATCAGGCATTGCGGTACGATCCTTCTTATACGGTAAGGTTAGCAAAAAATGACGAAAAAATATGGCTCCTGTTTGATAAAAATGGTGGATTTATAGAAGTAATGGAGAATTAACAGGCTGATGAAAAAATTTGGACTAAAAGGTGTTTGTCCGAAAAACAGCTGAATACATTTAGACGCATTATCATACGACTAATCGTGTGATAATGCGTCTATTTTTGTTAATGCATAATCCATTTTTTTAATCAGTAATTCATTAAAACTTATATTGAACCCTGCATATGACTAGAAAACTGTAATGGAGATGCTATGCGCAACCTTGGGGCACTTGGCCAGGTATTGAAGGCTCTGTCTATAAGGCTTACAATGGTTTATACTTGTTTTTGGAAAGCTTGAATAGCTGAAATTATCTTTTCAGAAAATTCCTCATCAAAAAGAAGTTGTTTCCAGAATTTTAGGGCATGTTCCAGCCCGTTCGGAGACTTTTCCAGATATCCTGAAAGCACTTTTGAAACTGTTTCAGTATCTCCCAGATAATAAAGCGCAATCAATTCAAACATATGCTCATGTGTGCCGGCCGGCGTTCCAATTTTGCGTGCATAATAGAGCATCTTTTCATAATCACCGCTTTTCAGGGCCCTAAAAATGTCAGGTAAATTAAACCACCAATAGGGCAATGGGTTCAGTCGGGCGGCCCCTTCCAGCATTTCGTCCGCTCTTTCATATTCACCCAAAAAGCTCAACCCCATACCACATACTGCTTTGGCATATGAAGAGTTTGGATTAAGCTGATCGGCTTTTTCGAAAGCGGATATGGCCATGGATTTATCATGGGTCAACAAACCAATCCAGCCTAATGTTAAATGGGCCTGTTGCCCATTTGGATTTAGCGCAAAGGCCCTTTCCAAATAAGTTTGTGCCTTTCCAATGGGATAATCAACTCCTGCATCAAAATTATATACCAGGCTAAATAAATACAAATGCGCCAGTACGGCCCAGCATAAATCGCAATTGGGATCATCCTGAATTGACTTTTCAAGATAATACAGGGCATCCCGGTAGGTGGATTCGGAAAGCCTTGCCTGGCAATTATAAAACCAGAAAACGGCCATGGCATGCGTATCATTTATAGGAGGTACCTTACCACCCTGTTTTGAAAACATTTTGTAATGAATAAGCCCTGAATATCCTGCTATAGAAGAAACAATTTTAGAAATGATTTCTTCGATAATTACGGCAAGAGAATCAGACTTTCCTACCGCCGAAAAATCATGCGACCATATAAGGGTATTGCTACCGGCATCAAACAAGTGCACTTGAACCTTTGTTTTTTGGTCCTCAATTTCAATATTGCCTGATAGATAATATGTCACTTTAAGAGCCGTACCAACAGTATCGACGCTACCCCCACCCCGAAGAAATGTTGAAACCGAAGTGTAAGATTTCACGTGCATCTCCTGAAAAAGAGATAATTTTTCACTCAGGTAGGCCGAAAATCCTTCAAGGGAAAAATCGTTGGAAGGGTTTTTGACAAGTCCTGTAAAAGGCACAACACAAATGGAATCAGTCGGAATGTTTTGAGTACCCTGGTTTTTAACTTGAACATCAAACCTGTAATCAGCTAAATCTTTTGTAAATACCGGCGCATAAGAGCCTTTTGGCAAATGAATGCGTATCGTATCAGCAGAATGGTATTCATGGTAATGCTCTTCCAGTAATTTTCTTAATCTGATAGCTGCAATCCGCACCGAAGCGTCGGTTTGCGGGCTAAAATTATGAGGTTTATCAAAAACCTCTACACCCACTGTGTAATCCTTTATTTGATTCGTATGGCCGCCCAGACTTTTTTCAACAACAAACCGCAAAAAGCGGGAAATCAGGGGAGATTTAACAAAGTTTCTTCCCGAAAGAATATGGTCGAGTTCACTCTTAATTTCTGAATTTGAAAGATTGTTTTCCTCAAGCATGGATTACCCTGTTAACTAACGAATATAGCCCTTAACAGGATATAGAGTGCCATTTGTTTTGGCAATGCAATTTTAGCCCATTTGGAAGAAACCAAAAGGATACTTGACAACTGATATTTCAATAAAATTGATGGTTTTAAACGAAAATAAAACAACTAACAGTTAACTAAGAAAATGATGAAAAATGTGACATCTCTCATTTTTTGATGTGCATAAAAAAATTGATCTTTAAAAGTTATTTGAAGCCAGGCCGGAAAGTTGAATACGAGTACCTGCAAACGATAAGTATATATAATAGGAATGATGTATTAAAACTGTTACATGCTTCCAAAGAATATTTATCAGTATACATTAACCGCTATCAGAAAGCATATGAAAAGGAATCTTTTATTAACCTCCGCACTATTATTGATGGTACAGGCAGGTTTCAGTCAATCCCCCGGAACAAGCCCTTCCGGCAAGCGCCCCAATATTGTGGTTATTCTTGCCGATGATATGGGCTACTCGGATATCGGCATGTTCGGTAGCGAAATCAAGACACCCAACATGGATGCGCTTGCCATGAACGGCACGCGCTTCACCAATTACTACACGCACGCGAGTTGCTCCCCCACAAGGTCTATGTTGCTGTCGGGGCATGATACGCACCTCAACGGTTTGGGTGCGATGGATGAGTGGACCGCCCCAAACCAGAAGGGAAAAGAAGGGTACGAGGGGAATCTGAGCACCAGCCTGGTAACCTTGCCTCAATTGCTAAAGGATGCAGGATACCACACCTATATGGTTGGCAAGTGGCACCTGGGTAAAGCACCTGACAAGATTCCGGCCGCCCGTGGTTTTGAAAGAGATTTCACGTTGCTGGATGGAATGGGAAGCTATTGGGACATGACCAATATGACAGCACTCAATCATACTTCAGTGTTTACAGAAGATGGAAAATACCTGACCAAACTACCTAAAAACTATTATGCTACGGAAACTTATACAGATAAGCTGATCAATTTCATTGATGAGGGAAAAAAAGATGACAAACCCTTCTTCGCCTATGTTTCACATCAGGCGCCTCACGATCCATACCACCTGCCCAAAGATTGGAGAAACCGCCATGTGGGTGAGTATGACAAGGGATGGGACATGGTCAGGCAACAAAGACTGAAGAAGCAAAAAGAGCTCGGCATCATTCCGGAAAACACCCAACTCGCTGAGCGGATGTGGTACGTTCCTGATTACTCCATTCTGGCACCTGCGGCCAGGGCCGTGGTTGGGAAGAAAATGGAGCTCTATGCCGGGTTAGTTGAAAACCTGGATCATCATATCGGAAGGTTAATTCAGCATCTGAAAGACATCGGGGAGTATGAAAACACCATCTTTATCGTATTTGGTGACAACGGGGCAGAAGGTACAGACCTGGGCGCCATGATAGGTGGCACACCCGGCACACTCAATTACCTGTTTTTTGCCTCCAAATGGTCCAACAACCATCCCAATGCTTGGGGAGAACCGAACTCCTACGTAGGCTATGGCGCGGGCTGGGCACAGGTATCCATGACGCCCTTCAGTCAGTACAAAGGCTGGATAGCCGAAGGCGGCATAAGGAATGCCTTGGTAGTAAGTGGTCCGATCAATAAACTACAGAAGGGCAGCATCAACCATGGCACCATGTTCGTGGCTGATATTATGCCAACCTTGCTTGAAGTAGCCGGTGGAAACTATCCCGAAACTTTTAACGGCAAGGCGCAACCCAAATTAATGGGTAAATCCTGGCTTCCTGTACTAAACGGGCAAGCTGCTTCTCCTCGAACAGATAAAGATTACATCGCCTGGGAAGTTTTCGGTAACCGCGCTGTAAGGCAAGGCGACTGGAAAATACGCTGGGAGATAAAACCGATTGGTAAGTCGGATTGGGAATTGTTTAACATCGCTCAAGACCCTGCCGAACGAAATGACTTAGCAGTCCAAAACCCTGATAAGCTAAAAGAAATGCTGACACTTTGGGATAAATATGTGAAGGAAAATAATGTGATACTTCCCAACCGCGGTCCTTTTGAAGCACTCGAAGATCAATTACCGCCAAGGTTCCCTGTTCAGGAAGGCTATCCTCCGTTAATTAATATCAGACAATTTATTCCGCCTAAAGACATGATGGCAGAACCTAAAGAAATAAAGAAAAAATAATCATGAACAACTATATAAAGTTTATCAGCATGCGTGCAGGTAATAATTCGATAGCACTATTTATCGTCATGCTCTGTGCATCCATTTCCACAATGGCGCAGGGCGATGGCCCCCGGTTTTACTGGAAAACCCTGATGGGCACCAATGCCTTCCCGGTAATTGCAAGTTCCATGGGCGGCAATTCAAACCCCCTTGATCCTTCGCATGTGGTATTACCCGGATCTGATTTCAAATCATCCATGGCCATGGCCGGTTATGCCAAAATGCTTCCGATAGGAAAACGCTCGGGAATGGTATCCATCATTCTGCCGATGGGCAATTTAAGCGGATCGGCTACTATAAATCAACTGAACTAAACAAAGACAGCGAGAGGATTTGGTGACCCTATGCTGCAATTCTCTATGAATGTAGTGGGCCCTAAAGCCATCATGAATATTCCCGATATGCTGCGCTATGAACCTAAGTTTTCAGTGGATGTGGTTGGCAGTCTTGCCATTCCTATTGGTAATTACGACAACAAAAGCCCGATCAATATAGGTCAGAACAGATGGTACGGACGGGTTGGCGTACCGGTTATTTGGCAGCTTGGCGCCTGGGTTCCCGGTAAGCGCACTACCCTCGAATTTCTTCCGGCTATCTGGCTTTTTGGAGATAATACCGATTTTACAGGTAAAACCATGTCAACAGAACCTATGTTTCAATTGGAAGGTCACCTTACCCGCGACTTTATGGAAAAGCTGTGGGGCTCTATTGATGTCATTTCCTATTCGGGCGGTATGGCTACCATTGATGGGGTTGCAGGCAGCAGCTTAAACAACCTTGGTGTAGGCGGAACCCTTGGATATCAAATCAATCCAAACATGCAGATGAACCTTTCTTATTCTTCTACCGTGAATGATAAGGAGCCGGGTGATTTGAACATTGATGGATTTCGTATGACCCTCATTTTTGGATGGCATAGCCTGATAGAAGGGATGCAGCGGTTGAAGGGAGCGGAGTAAAATTTTTATTTACCCATGCAGTAATTCTTATTCTGCAGCATATATCATACAAATTGAAACCATTTGTTTTAAATGTTTTCGCATTAATGCATGATCATATTAAGCATCACTTTTAATGATCTCAATTGCATAACGGGTATGGCATCATTGCTGTATCCGTTATTTTTTTTCTACCTGTAAAATAGAAATCATAGTTTTATCTTATGCAAATAAACTGCTACCAGGTAACTGACGAACCGAAAATCATTTCCTGCGAATATGATGCGGCAATTGAAATGTACAAGAAAGGAAAATTGAATGTATGGATTGATATTACCGATGCCAATCAGGAAGATCTTCAACATCAATTTGATGAACTACAGATTCATGGCATGCTAAGAAGTTTTTGCCTTGGAGCTTCTGATCATCCGGGGTTTTATCCACTACATCCGCTTTCCCTTGTGGTAATGCCTGTACAAATGGATATACAAAATACAAACCGCATTTCGTATCTCTCGATATTGTTGAGCAGTCATTTTGTTGTTACCATTCGTGAAAGTAGTATGGCTCGTTTTAGAAGTAGTATTGCTTTTAATGACTCAGCAGAAGTGCTTCCGGATGGAACACCTGCGGGAGTTATAGCATCACTTTTATTAGGATTGTCGCTTGAAGGGTTACGCAAAACTTCAAAATTGGCAGATGCAATATCAGAAATGGAAAATCGATTGGACAAAACACCTCAATTAGTTAAGATTGAAGAATTATCCGATCGGAGATCTGAGGTAATGGTACTTGAATCCATCGTTTCAGGCCAATTACCTATTTTAAAAATAGTGACATCATCCGACAGAAAGTTACATATCGAAGAAACTTCCAAGGACTACCTGCAATGGGCAATAGCTAATTTGGAAGCAGCTGAAAAGAAACTCGATTGGCTTGAACATAGAATTGAACTTATGCGCTCAGCACTTGATATGCATGCACAGGAAACCATGAATAACCGGCTCGGCAGGTTAACCATTCTTTCCATGATCTTTATGCCGATTACATTTCTGGCAGGTATTTGGGGCATGAACTTCCAATATATCCCTATGATCAACAATGATTATGGTTATGCATTCGCGATAGCAATAATGATAGTAATTGCCGGTAGTATGTATTTGTTTTTTAAGAAGAAGGGATGGTTTGATTAAGGCATTTTAAACATGATTATGTGCTATAACGACTTTTTTATTAAAATATCTATGAATAAATTACTTAATTAACACCAAAAATGGTTACCGTGGCATTTCCACTTCTTCTGCAGCGCCCGTATCATAGGTAAGTTCAATCTTAATCATATCAACCGCAGAACCTTTTACCTGGAACTTAATCCTTTTAAGTCTATCGTTTCCGGCGGTCAGAACAATAACATCATAATCGGCTTTGAAACCAATTTCCTTTGAGCCGATAATTTCCCAATTTTCATCCTGAGCATAGCTTGCCTGCACGAAAAGCATACTGATTAAAAAACTAAAAATCATTTTCATGTGTTCATTTTTAGTGCGCAGCCTATCGGCTGCTGGTTTTATTTGTCACATGGAATCCCCAATGATCATTTGGGCTGGGTGGGCGGCAGCTCGTGGGGATTTCATGTGTTTATTTTTATTGTTTTTTATTTGTCACATGCCCGCCTGACCGAACGGGCAGGGAATGCCCAATAATCATTGGCGCTGGGTGCCCGCCCGGCCTTGCCGTTCGGACGGGTGCAGCGGCTCGTGGGCATTTCATATTCATGTTTTTTAATGGTAGCGATGCAAATCCGGCTTCTCCGGAAAGCCTAACCTTTTACTTAATAAAAATTGATATTACTGCGGAGTAGGAACGGGTGGAACCTTTTGGTATCCGCCATTTTTTATTACAATTTTCAATCCTTCTTTTGGAAGATCCAAAATCGTTTCCGCAGGATATTCAGTGCCATCTGTAAGTACACCATAGTTCATGGTGAAATTAATTTTATCATCGGGTTTGTCTAAGAAAGTATTTACTACAATGCCTCCAAACAATGCCTTCTGCATATCCAGCGTAATGGCCATCTTATCGCCTGCCTTAAGATAATCCGGAAAATTGAGCGTGTATTTTACATTCGCTTGCACTGCCTGAATATTTACTTTGCCGGCAGCATTAATGGCCTGAAGCTTTTCAGGATTGGGGGGCAGGTATTCATGTACTTTAGCAATAGATTTTTTTACATACTCGCTTATGTCTTCTTTTTTATTTTCTACTATTTTACCTCTTACACCCCGTTTCTCTTTTTCTGCAGCAGCAGGCGCGCCAATGGGAACTTTGGCAATCTTCCGGTCCCATCCATAGCTACACTGATTTTTGGTTTCAGATTTTACCTCATCGCCTTTATAGATAGTTGTGGTTTCTATCCAGGTGAAAGTGGAAAGATTTTTCTGGCTCGAATCCAGGTTTTTTTTGATTTGTGCCATTACCGCTTTGGGGTCGGCGGACTGCGCATTTGCAGCCACAGAAAGAGACAAGCAAATAACCAGTGCGGATAGAAATTGATTTTTCATTTTGTATTTTTTATTTTAAAATCGTTATCGAAAAGTTGAAAATATTTTGTGGGTAGATGGGTGCCTTTTTACGAAAATGTATAGCTGAAAAAAGGTTTCGGCTTTACACAAACCAATCATGGTAATAGTATGTATTATTTAAAAAGAAAAATGATAAAATTTACGTACATGTTTGTATGCCTGATTATAATAGTTAAATATAGTGAAGAAGGCACTTTCAGGCCAATTGTAGTGGGTTGGTTTTTAGATTTAACTGTTAAGTGAGAATGTGGGTTTTTTCACAGTGATTTCATGAGTAAATTTGTATGTTAGTTTAGTGTTTTCTCATAATTAGGCAGAAGGGTTGGATGCGCAAAAATCAATCAGTTTCTTTTGCTAAATTTCAATCATCAATAAATTTTTTTTTATGCGTTTAAAGTATCTGGCAGTGTTGGTATTTATAACATTGGGCATATTGCCTGCAACTGCTCAGTCTCCAAAATTTTCTTTCAATATCCCGTTGGGATACACATTTGATGAATCGGCAAGTTTTGATGGAGGAAAACTTACTGCTAAGGGTGGTTTTCAATATGGCGGCGCCTTTGAGTTCTTTTCTTCGCCTACAACTTCCGGTGAGATTTCGTATCAGCGTATGGCCACTACCTTTCCTGTTTTTTCAACTTCGGGTGCTGATTTGAATGAAACAGATCCTGAAGGTTCGCTGAATTATATTTTAGTTGGCGGTAACAAGTATATTCAAAAATCCGGGTCAAATGCTATGCCATTTTTTGGCGCAGGCGCAGGAGTTGGTATTATGAATTCAAAAGGTCAATCTTCAACGAATTTTGCATTCAACATGAAAATGGGAGTAAAAATTGCGACAGGAAAATCAGTGGCGCTCAAATTGCAGGCGTATGCACAATCTATGACAGCAACCTTTGGTTCTGATTATTGGCAAACGGGTAGTGGAAATGTAGTTGCTTACCCTGATAGAGTATTTCTTTTTCAATTTGGTTTAGGTGGTCCAATTTGCTTTGATCGTTAATTATCGTTTAATCTTCAATGTTTTATTTTTGATTATTTCACGGCTTGTTGTGAAATTTATCTGAATTGGTTTACCTACTTATCTAAACTATAAATATCATTGGAGTGGCCGAATATTTTCCATCCACTCCAATGATATTTTGTTATGTAATACAAATTGAAAAGAATCAACAATCCTGCTTCTCACTTAAAATGGTTACCATCCTTAATTATCTGTTTACAACTCTCTGTAAACCAACATTTATTCTTTTTCCGCCGCCTTTTTTTCTGCTTTACCCTTACCAATTGGAATACCTACATTAAAATACATAGCACGGTTATATTTGTCGGGGCCAGCATCTGATACTTCAGCATCCAAAAGGCCATGGTAATAATTGATGCCAATATTCATGCCGTAACCTTTCATTAGGCGGTAACCTACGCCTGCCACAAGTCCGCCGTCAATAGGGTGGTAGTCGCCTCTTCTATTAAGCAAATAAGTAAGGTCGTCATCATCTACCACCGATTTGATAAACTCATCCTTCGTTTTATTGATAAGCCCAAGTTGAATACCTCCTTTTACAAATATTCTGTTTTTCATGCTGTACTTCATAGTAATAGGTACATAGAAGTAGCCGAGTTGAGTTGTTACCGATCCCCCTTCAAATGCGGCATCTATGGATGGATCGCCGGTTGGATAAAGGGCTAAACCTTTGGCACCCATTGGCCCTTTTACAACGACTCCGGTGCTAATCATCCATGCAGGGTTTTTGGTTTTAATGTCGAAATAGAATCCCAGATTTAAACCCGACCGGTTTTGAGCCCCGGGTGCTCCTTGCAAGGTTGATAAGGATAGCCCGCCATCAAGGCCAAATTCAATATTTCCGGTATTGAGTTTGTCACCAAAAATGAGGGAAATAAGCACCTGTGAATAGCCTGCGGTAAATAGAAAAATAGAGAAAGCGAGTACTAATGATATTTTTTTCATGTATGATTTTTTATAACCCAAACCTGTATTGTAAACCTGTCATTATCTGTGTTCTTGATCCTACGAAGCCGCCATATTCAAGGCGCAGCATTATATGTTTGTTGAGTTGAAACTGCGAGCCAACCACAATATTCCACATATCCTTTGGCCGCTTGTCCATGGAATATTGAACAGTGGAGCTTTCAATGGTATTTACTGCATTATCGGCTGCTGCCAGTATTTGTCCTGCCTTATCAAGCGTGTTATTGGCCGTTTCATATTTAGCCGCATTTACCGGATTCTTTTGTTCCTGTGGGGTAAGTCCTGCCCACCATGTATCAACCTGCTGCTGCGCATTGCCCACTTTTGCAATGCCTTCATCTACCCTGCCTCCTAGTGTTCCGGGAGGGAAAACATCGGCCAATGCAATAGAGCCATAGGTTTCAGAATTCAGGTGTACCCTAAAGCCACCTGCCCACACTGTAATATTCCGCTGTGGCTTTTTAAGCTTAAAGCTTTTACCCATGCGCGGGCCAAAAACAAATGACATGGCTGGCTTTGCCAACTGCGGAACATCCGTCCAGGCCACATTCATATCCAGCGCAAGAAAACCACCACCTATTCCAATGGTGGGGGTCATGCCAAAGCCAAAAGTAGTTGCATTGAAATCAACGGTAGATGCTGCGGAAAACACTTTTTGGCTTGTATTGGTAGAATCCGGAATCCATAAACCAAATCCAACTTCGGTAGAAGCATTCGTTTGCCCCAGGATAGCATAAACATTTAGAAAGGGAAATACCCAAACATCGGGCCTTACCGAAAAACCACCTGCTGTTGCTTTCGCCTTATCAAAACGGATCAGTTCGTCAACATTATACATGGTACCGTTATTAAAACCCACCATCAGGTTTTCAATCACGAGGTCGGATACCTGGTTAAAATACTGCACACTTAAGCCGGCAGAATAGGGTAGATCGTAACCCATTGCCGTTACTTTTTTACCCCAGATAGGGAGGGCATAGGGCCACTCTTTCTTTTTAAGGCTATCAATAAGATCATCATTTTTTTTGCCCACTTCCTTATTCGTAAATACTTGCGAAAAAGATGGTGAAAATATCAGCATGCTTATCGGTAATAGAAAGTCTTTCAGTTTCATGGTCAAATAGTTGAAATTTTATAGATACCTTTTAAGAATGTTCCGATTTATGGTAATGGGAATAAAAGCTTTGGTTATGAGTATATGCATTAAGATCCAAAATTATTCATGCACCTGATTACATGGTATGATATAAATCACAATATGCATATTAATGGATAAAATAGCATGCAAATATGACACATGATTAGGTGGCAACGCATTGGCCGGATAGAAAAATTTCATGTAACAGTTAATTCCTTTATTACCAAAACTAGCATGTTTTTGGCATTTTCAGGGATGGCGATATCAACATGAACCAGGGTAAATGTTTAAAAACTTACCCTTTCTCTAACATATAGCCTTGTAAATATTCGTCATCCGCAAAAAAACCTAACGCTGACAGATAGTTACAAATAGCACGACGCACTTGCAACAGCACATAGCGTGTATTCCTGTGCCCTCTTTTTCACGCAAAAAAAATGTGTTCGCCCCGGCAATTATATTGGCCAACCGAATGAATGAATATATTGCATCTCATTTCCTGGGCAATGTGGGTACACCTTCCCCAAAAATGGTGTGGGTTTTACAAAGGGTATTTTACAAGTGAGGCTTCGAATATTAAATATTTAAAGATCGTTTAGGTAGTAAAAAGGTGCCACTTATGGCTTTACTGTTCGTTTTAAAAATATCGCTGGTAATTTTTATTGCCGGAAACCTGCTGGAAATGGGTATCAAGCTCAATCTTGCTGATGCGTTTAAAGGTTTACGGAATCTGCGGTTTGTATGCTTTACGCTATTTTGGGGGTTTGCATTTGGCCCGGCAATGGCTTATGCTATTACCCTTATGGTTCCGCTTGACCCTCCATTGGCACTTGGATTGATGCTGTTAGGTATGACACCATCGGCTCCCTTTTTACCCATGCTGATAAAAAGGGTAAAAGGAGACCTTGGTTATACTGCTTCATTCATGCTTTTGACTTCCATCATTACGGTTATCTATATTCCCCTTGTTATTCCCTTTCTTGTAGAGGGCTTAACAGTAAGCCCCTGGACTATTGCAAAACCCCTGCTCTTTCTTATTATATTACCCCTTACCATCGGTATGGGTCTTTTACGCTGGCGTAGCAGTTTTGCAAAGGCTCTGCAACCTTATATGAAGAAGATAAATACCCTGTTTGCCATTTCTTCCGCAGCACTTTGCCTGATGATATATGGAAAACAGATGGTTGGAATAGCAGGAAGTTTTGCGGTTCTCTCCCAGTTCATATTCTTTAGTGTTATGGCAGCAGCAACCTATTGGCTAAGTATAGGCGTGCAGGAGGATGAAAGAATTATACTTAGCATGGGTATGAGTACCCGAAATATTGGTGCAGGTCTTGCGCCACTATTTGCATTTACAGCTGTGGACGATCGTTCCATAATAATGGTCATGTTCGCCTTACCGTTTATGATTATTTTTTCATGGGCTATTGGGAAAGTATCACAATACAAAACCAATGCAAATAAACCAGCTGTTGTGTACGCTGTTTCAAATAATGCCTAATTGTATGGGTATCCTATAAACAAAACATTCTGTATGATTTAATGTTTTTTGGGAGAAGATAATTTAGGACAAAATATGAAAGCCATTTCATGTGTGTATTTATATTGTTTTTTATTTGTCACATGGAATCCCCAATGCTCATCGTTGCTGGGTGAGCCCCTGCTCGTGGGGATTTCATATTAAAATCCTTTTTAACATGAAATGGCTTTAAGAAAGAAATGAATATTTATTGCACAGCAGGAATTTGCTCAGTATTGCCCGAATCTAACCACCCAATAAATAATTTATAACCAATTGACATAATGATAGCACCGGTAAAAAGCCCGATAAACCCGGATAAAACAAAACCGCCAACCACGCCCATAAAAATGACAAGCATAGGTACAGGCGCTCCTTTGCCAAGCAGAACGGGTTTTAAAATATTATCCGAAAATCCCCCTGCCAACAAATAAATGGTCCATAAAATGGCAGGTGTAGTTTCTTTTACGGAAAACAAATACGCCACCAAAGGAATAACTACCAGCGTAGGGGGAATTTGTAGCACGGCAAAAATGAAAACTACCAAGGTCCAAAGGCCTGCAAAAGGAATACCTGCTAACAGTAAGCCAATCCCAATTACAAAGGCCTGTATAAGGGCAACCCCCAATACACCTTTCACTACATTGCCAACGGTTAATTTAGCAATATCAGCAAATTCATCGCCTTTCTCACCGGCCAACTTTCTAAAAAACTTACGTACACCTTCCCCTACACCTTGCACCACCAAAAGTATGCCTGCAATAATAACCGCACCAACCATTTGGAGTACCGCAGATATATTGCCCATTAATCCCTTTGCAACTGTTTTTAAAATCTCCTTTAACTGTTCTTTGTATTGAAGCAAAAAGCCTTTCAAATTTTCGGAAGCAGCCAACCATGCAGCATAAACCTGCTCCCCAATTACGGGCCAGGTTTTCACCTTTTCGGTAGGAGGGGGGATGGTAAGCGTGCCGGCGCTATAATCAGCTTTCAAGCTTTTTATTCCTTCTACAATTGAGTCAATAAACAACCAGCTTGGAATGAGTATAATTGCTAGGCTTGTTACTACAATTACGATGGATGCCATTTTGGTATTTCCCTTCAACTTCTTACTCAGTAATTGATGGAGCGGCATAAAGGAAATACCTAAAATAAGGCCCCATAGTATAATATGGAAAAATGGCAACATAATAGCCAGGCACCACCCTACAATCAGAATGATCATAAACAGGCGTATCATGGTATCATATACCGAAGCTGTTCCAATTTTGTTATTCATTTTGTAGCTATTAAATCAACAATTATTTCAATAGTGCTGAATATTATAATTTGGCCTGAAAAAATTTATTCTTCAGCAGGAACAATTTTATAACCCAATTGCCTTAATGCATCAGCTTCATTATAAAAAGTAAAACTTCTTTTAATCTTTCCATTTTCTACCAGGTAATCGCTGCTAGCCCACAGGGTTACTTTACCACCCCCATTTTTATACTCAATTTCCAGTTCGGACCAAAAACCAACCCACTCACCCTTATTAGCACCTTCTGCTACCGTTATCGGAGCCAATTTTTGCCGATTATAATGTATATGTTCATATAGATTTTCAACATTATACTTCCAGTTTTCGATGGCTTGTGTTTTATAAATGGTATCGCCAAATGATGGGCCATATCCCACATAATCGTCTGCAAGGTATTTATCCATAGCTTCAAAATCCATGGTCTCTACTGCCTTTACGTAGTTGGAAACCAATTCCAGGTTTTCTTTATCCTTTTTATCGTTGGATGAAGTACAGGCAACAAGGCTGATACTGAGTACAAAAAATAAAATCAACTTTTTCATGTGTGTATTTTTTTAATTTCTAATGATGAATGATAACATCCGAAGTTGGTTACTTAATGGTGTATCCTTTACCTTCGATACATACCGAAAACGCCTTTTCAAAACTATCTTTCATAGCCTGTTCCTGTGCTGCGGTTTGCTGTTGCGCTTGTGCATTGCCCTGTGCTTGTGCCTGCTTTCCCTGTCTTCTTCCCACTACAGCCCCGGCCATAGCGCCATAAGCAGCACCTTTTCCCATATCACCCGATATGGAGCCAATGGCAGCGCCCGCCGCCGCTCCTTTAGCCGCACCCACTACTGCACTACCATTTGGGCCGGATTGCGGAGCCGGAGCGGTTACTTTGGGTAAGTTTAGCGGGTCAATTCCACTTTGTTCCACTGCCCATTTGTAGCACTCAAATTCATCTTCTTTTTGCTTTTGCTTGTTTTGCCCTTTGGATGGGTATACATATAATTTCATTTGCTGTGAAATGGCATTATAGGCCATTTTTGATGTATCAGGTAAGGTAGGTGGTGCACCTGCCGGCTGCTGTGCTAATCCATGTTGGCTTAAGAACAATAGCAGGAAGGGAACTAGTATCCCTGCAATGGTTTTGGTTACATTTTTCTTTTTCATGTTAATTGATTTTAGCTTTAAAAATTCTTTTTTTTAGATGTGTTTTTGTATAAATCAGGTTAGAAAATAAGATTTAAAATGTTTCTGATACAGCCAGGTAAAAGCCACTGGAATTTTTGCCAAATCCATAATCAAGTGTCAGGTTGGTACGCGATGCTTTATCGAGCATAATGCGGAGCCCCATACCATAACCCGGTTGAATGGATTCAAATATTTTGAGCTTTTGTGCAGGGTTGTTGGCAGATGTGGCATTTACAAATGCTACCCCGCTCCAAACCCCGCCACATTTTGAAATGGGAAAACGGTACTCTGCTTCGCCATAGGTATATTGGTTGCCACGAAAACGGCCCTGCGTATAACCACGTCCGCTGCGGCTGCGCTGATCGTAGGAAGTAGCAGGCAGCGTCATGTAGGGAAATTGCCCTTCAGGTGAAAATTCGCCTATCAGCCAAAAAGCTAACAGGTGCGCCGGGTTACGCGGTGAAACATTATGATAGCTACGCCATTCAGCATTTACCATATTGGCGTTTTTTTCGGAACCCAGTATTTCCAAAGCGCCACGATAGCCAACAGATAAAAAATAGCCCTTATAAGGTTGTATCATGTTATCGCGTTTATCAATAACAAAAGATGCGTGCAAGGCTGATGAATAATATTCATCGGTACTAAACCCGTATTTTTTGCTGTAGGCATAATGTGCTGTTATCAATGTATTGCCCGGTGTTAACCGTAGTTTTTCATCCTGTATTTTGTTATAACCATCAAGTTGTAATCCAAACCCGAGGTAGATACTGGGTTTAATTTTAAAGGCCATACCCTGGTGTATTCTTATAAAGTTATACTTCATGGGTTGTGCCAGAGAATCGGAAGTAGTTTCGATGCCGGCCAGACCAAACTGATAATCCAGCACACCTCCTTCCGGGGCATTGGTACCTAACCCATAAGTAGATTGGGAGAAAACCTGGAAACGCCAGTCGCCTGTAAAAAATATTTTATCTTTTTTAGTATAAATATTGTTTTTAAAAATTATAAGGTATTGATTTTTTGAGGTTGCCTGAAGGCTTCCACTCATGATGGAATATTTTGAAGATTCCGGCTTTTTAAAAGCATATTGCCCGCCTACACCAAACATAAAGCCCGTGGCAGGATTGGAGCCAATTATCGGGAAGGCGATCAGCGAACTTGTTTTTTCGGATTTTACTTTGGGTGGCTTATGCATTGCCTTGCGGATTACATCACTAAGATCGCGTTGGGCGCAGGTTGTATCGATGGCAATTTTTTGTAAGTCAGCATTTGTAACCGTGTCCTGCGCAATAGACACATGCTGAAATAAAAATAAGATGCAAACCAATACAGAAAACTTTGTGGAAGGAATAATGAATGGGAAACGTAAATTAGTTTCAATGAAATATTTGTTTCCTGTTAGCATTTATAATTTTGTTTTTGCTTTAAAGCAAGCATAATCAATACTAATTCTTCACTTGCCGCTATAATGGCAATATTTAAAAAAACATCCGCAAAGCCAGGCTTTCCCTTTTGTGGCTTTACGGATGATTATTTTATGGTTTTACTTCAACTTTTACTTTAGCGATTTTCCCGTTGAACTTAGATTGAGCCCCATAATCGGCTACCTGAGTTCCTTCATCCAAGCCCACATCGGCAAGGTCATCCACAGAGAAAATACCTGATTGGGTTTTGTTAATCCGACCTTCGGCAACTTTGGCACCGTTTACCATCAGCGTACCCTGACCTCCCTTATTAAGACCGGGACCATCATGTTTAAAATCAAAAACAACCTGGTATTTTCCGGGTTTTAAAGCTGTTGGCGAAATAATGGTATTCGATTCCAACCCAAGGAAATTGTAGGTAAATGCTGGTTTGCCATTTTTAAGGTATAAGGATAGTCCACCAAAACGTCCGCCCTGGCAAATAATAACGCCATTGCCATTTGCAGCCACTTCAATATCCGCAGTCATGGTATAGGATTTACCACGTAAATCAATAAAAATATCTACACCCATTCCTTTCATACCTTCAAAATAGGTTGCCGTATTTCTTCCTTCCATAATGGATGGTCGTCCCATATCACTGGCAATCATTCTTTCAAATGTCCGGTCGTCAAGTGGTAAGGCATGGTTCTTTTCGGCTTCCCTCATAAATTCTGCCTGCATAGCTTTCAGTTTATCCGGATTGGATGATGCGAGGTTATTCGCCAGGCTGAAATCCTCCATTGTATTGTATAACTCCCACTTATCTTCCTGCAGGGTTTGATAAGGTTTGCCCAGGTAGGGTGCTTTATGTATGGCACGTGCTAACCATCCATCCTGGTAAATTGCCCTGTTTCCAAACATTTCAAAATATTGTACCGTATGCTTTTCCGGTGCTTTTGCTTCAGCAAACGAATAAGCAAGGCTTGTGCCTTCTATGGGATCCTGGTTAATGCCATTTACGGTTTTTGGCGAAGGAATACCTGAAACTTCATAAATAGTAGGTGCAATATCAATTACGTGGCCAAACTGTTCCCTTATAGCCCCTTTGTCTTTAATGCCTGCAGGCCAGTGAATGACCATTCCATTTCTGGTTCCGCCAAAATCTGCTGCCATTTGTTTTGTCCAGGTAAAGGGTGCATCCATGGCTACGGCCCAACCGGCCGACATATGCGGGTAGGTGCTTTCAGAACCCCACTCATCATAATGTTTCAGCATATCAGGAACCGTTTCGGGTACCTGGTTAAAATAGCTCATTTCATTAAACATTCCGTTCATCTGTCCTTCGGCACTGGCGCCATTATCACCGGCTATATAAATAAATACCGTATTGTCGAGTTCGCCCATTTCTGTAATGGCCGAAACCAATCTGCCAATTTGATCATCCGTATGTTCTGCAAAGCCGGCATACACTTCCATTTGGCGGGCAAACAGTTTCTTTTCGTCGGCTGTAAGCGCATCCCAATCCTTTATTTCCTTAGGTTTTGGTGCGAGTTTTGCATTGGCGGGAATAATGCCCATTGCTTTTTGACGTTCAAAGGATGCTTCCCTTATTTTATCCCATCCCATATCAAACTTGCCTTTGTATTTGGCTATATAATCTGCTGGGGCATGATGCGGGGCATGGGTTGCACCGGGGGCAAAGTACATAAAGAACGGCTTTTCGGGTTGCAGCGATTGCTGCTGCTGTACCCATGAAATAGCATGGTTGGTCATGTCGGTGGTAAAATGGTAATCTGGACTTTTAGGTGTTTCCACTAGTGTAACTCCATCGTAAATAAGCGGTGCCCACTGATTGGTTTCACCACCAAGGAAGCCATAGAATTTTTCAAATCCGGAGCGGGTAGGCCAGCGATCCTGCGGACCATTTGCCGAAATTTCCCATGGTGGCACTTCGTGGCATTTACCAAACTGGGCTGTATTATAACCGTTCAGCCTGAGTACTTCGGCCAACGGGGTAATGGTTTGTGGGCGCACCGCGGTATAGCCGGGGTAGCTGCTTGCCAGTTCAGTAATAACACCCATGTTATTACTGTGGTGATTGTAGCCGGTAAGCAATGCCGTACGCGTAGGAGCACACAAAGCGGTAGTATGAAAACGGTTATACCGCAACCCGTTAGAAGCCAGTTTATCAAAAGCCGGCATGGGCACAGGGCCGCCAAAAGATTGGGAAGTAGCAAAACCCATATCGTCAATCAGTACGATGACCACATTGGGTGCTCCCTCAGGGGCTTTTACATCAAATCGCTTGGGCGGTTGGGTATTCCGTACATCCAAATCACTGTAAAATTGCCGGGCGGGTTCCCGAATTGGAAGAATGGTACGGTCGGTGCCATCCTTTGCTGCTGCTTCAGTTTCCGTATCGTTTGGTTGCCCGCACCCATAAATCAATAGGGAAGCGGCCATAAACGCGGGAAGCAAATTTTTTGAAATATTCATTATTTTTTTGGTTTTTTAAACAAATTTAAACATTGCTGGATTATTCTGAAGACCTAAAGATTAAAACTATGCTTTACACTGAACTGTAAACGATTAGCCGTGCCGGATGCATCGCTCTTATCCAGTCTTTTACCCCATAAATATTCCATACCGGCCATTGTATTGGGTGCAAATTGCCACACAAGGTTGGCGGCTACATAATCTACCTTGTGGATACTTCCATTGCTTTGCCCTGCACTGTTATCTACACCACCCGAATTATATACTACCAAAGAAGATAAGGATGGCGTCCAAAAATGACAAAGACCTGCCGTATAACCTAAATCATCGAGCGCCTGCAACTCCTGGTTGGCATCAGGCGCTGCAGCAAGCCCGCCACGCATACGGCCCGAACCCGGTCCACCCACTACCTGGTAAATAAAATAGTCCTTCTTACCCAGGTTGAATCTTCCTGAAAGGTTGATGCCATACAGGCTAACATCATCTTTACCGCCTGAACTGTATTGATAAGAGATCAACCCCGCAAAAGCTGATAGTTGCACATGTCCCCATGAATCAGTAAAGCGGTACCGGGCCGTAAAATCGGGCAGCGGGCTATAAAATTTACCTGCCTGCTGTGGTGCCGTAGCATTGGTATTGGGCTCTTCGAGTGCCAGTGCGAGATAGGCTTTTTTGGAAAACTTTTGTTTCCAGCGAACCATTCCATGCCGGGCGAATGCATAGGCTGTAGGTTTTTCAAAATCAAGTGTATTGGGAATAATGGATTCATCCATAAAGTTGCTCCACGTTTGTCCCACAAGCCATTTATCGTTTATATCCACAAAAGCATGGCGAATGCGAAAAGCACCGGAAGTACCATAAAAATCGGTTTCTACGTAAGCACGTATTTCGCCCACTTTTGATGGGGTTCTTACATCAAGTAATAATCGCGTTTCCTTTACATTAAAATGGGTGGTTTGCCCTTCGGATCCATCGGTTGGTATTTTTGAAACATCAAAAAAATCGGGTGAGCCAATAGGGTTAAAATCATGTATTACATCTGCTTTTACATAACCACCTACCTTAAAACGTACATCTGTTTTGGGAATATGCCACCAACCTTTAGGTAAGCTTGTGTCGCTTTGTGCCTGGCCAAAACTAATTTGTACCAACAAAAACAAGCCTATAGTATTTACAATATATTTCATTGGAATCTGGTTATTGGGTTACGGAAGCTTTTAAGTCGTCCATTTGTATGGTGCGGGTATTAATGGCCTGTACAGGGCGGTTATTAGGTCCAATTCTTGATGAGAAAGCCTTTATTTGGTCGGGCGAAAGGCTTACCATATCGCGTAGAACAAGCCACTGAACATTTTCGCTGCATGGAGGCGTTGTTAATGAGCCGGTATAATGGTAAGCATAGTTATCAGCCGGCATATGTATTTTCAGGTCAATACTATCCTGCTTCAGGTGCTTGCTTTCACCCTTTGCATTGGGCAGGTGTTCAATTATTTTATTAAAGTTTGCATTGGGCTTGGTACCTTCCTTAAATAACACGCTAACTACTGCAAGCGACCCATCATCAGCCTGGTGTACCATGTGCATTTCCATAGGCATATTGGTTCCATTTATGGTATGCTCACTAGGGGTATGAAAATGGAATTGCTTCAGGATATAGGTTTTTGTTCCAAAGGTGAAACTACTTCCCTCGTCCACCGTTACCTGAATGGTATGGCCGTTGTCAATTATTTCATCCATATGCTCATTATGCGCTATACGGAGCGAAGTCATTTTATAGTCAAGGTTCCAGGAAGCACCTGCCTTAACGCCGTCCTTATCAATATTAATAGGTGATTGGCCGGTACCGGTGCCACAGAGGTTATAAGTAGGCGATAAAGTGGCCCAATTGGATGGTCCATCTTCACCCGAATAGGCCCAATGTACAGGCCGGTCACTTTTTTTGGTAGTATCGCTTGCTACCGGTACTGCATTTTCGCCCGCTTCTTTGGGCTGGGTATCGCAACTCATTACCGCTGCAATGGATGCAATCATTAAAATGGGATAAAAAGATGTTTTCATAATTATGGTTTTTAGTATTAAAAAAATCGGCTTACTTATTTTAGTTTTTTTTCAAAATTATTTTATTTTTACTGATGCGTCGAGTTTTTTGTATGCTTTTTAAATAAGGGCTTCTTTAAGAGTGGCTTCTGAAAGTCCTTTTTGTTCATGTATATTTTCATAGTCATCCCAAAGGCGTCTACTTCCTGTACTTCTGGCTGATGTTCGAATTGGTGGTTCCAAAAAACTTCGTAATTCATATGTTTTGTTACCCTTATTTCTACGCCCAATTGTGTTCTCAATTTATCTACCTGCCCATTTCCAAAGTTTGCAAAATATTCCACGAATCCACTTGCGGTGAAGGTCATAAACTCTGTTTTCAAATCTCTTTCCAACATTAATCTTGGCCGGTACCGTATATTAATATCCCCATTTTTACTTCGCCAATCGAACCGGTTTTTTGCCGATAGTAATAAATTATAAGGCAGGTAAAATCTTCCATTGGCTTCCAAAACAATCATACTTTCTTCAAACGGATCTTCAGAACTTGGCGGCGAAGCGCTATATTGGTAGCCAAACCTGAAATATAAATATTTTCCGGGCAGGCTATCATTACGTGAATGAACCCTTTTTTGAACAAACTTGAGCGGTTGGGCAAAATAATCTGCAAAAATGCCAAGTGCACCTTCTGAATAGGAAGATTCATCCAGTTTGGTGCCGGCAACCGTACCATAAAACCTCCAGTTTTTATTGAGGCGAAAATAGGCATCCAATGATGGCCATACTTCCTGAGTTTTGAGTGCGATCTGAGAAAATACAGGCGGAGATGTACTTATATAAAAAAAAACCAAAAAACAAAGAATCCGTGGTAGTTTTTTGATAAAAAGATTGGTTGTAAAATTATTCTGCTCACTCATATATGCATTTGGCTGCCGACTCAACTATTTTCCCGGAATTTTGTGCTTTAGGATAGTTATCCAGCTAATGTATGCAAAATCAGAAATTAAATCCAAATTTTATAGTAGGGCCATGCGTAACCACATCATATATAAATGCCTTATTTCCTTCGCCGGAAGTGTAATCAAGGCTGATAGCCCGGTAACCTGCCGAAATATCAAAGAGCTTTGAAAAACGGTAACTACCTATTGCCTGTATTTGCCAGGCGAGATCGGAACCAATGCCAAAACCACCAATTTCTCCCCGAAATTGTCCGGTTACTTTTTTTGATGGGTTGGTAGCAAGCCGGGCAATCAGCATGGGGTCTACCCAGGTTTTGGATTGTGAACCATTTTGGGTAATCGTTTCACCACCTGCTGCATTTCGTACAATATTCATTTCCACTTTCAGCGAATTCAGTAAGGCACCCGCCCCCACTTCCAGCCAACTGTTTATTCGTCTTAATCCTGCCACTTCCCAGCCAAACTGTTTGGCATTTATGCTGCCACTTTTTATTAGCGTGGATGGTTTAAGGTCCTGTTCGAGGTTCATATACAAAAGGTCGGAATTAATCGCCCATTTGTCATTAGATGCTTCAAGGTTGAGCATGGCTCCAATTTTTAATTTTTCAAAAATATCGCCGGTGCTTGCATCCACTTCGGCTAAGGGTAAGCCGCTTATACCTGTTTCGCCAACCATATTGGGAAAAAGCAGGTAGGGCTCTACCCTGTAATGCCATTTATTTGTCTTAATAGGTGCTGTTGAAGCGCTATCCTGTGCGCTTACTATTTGAAAACAAAAAACAAGTATTAACAGCCATAAACTTCTCAATAACCCATAAAAAGAAGGAATCATTTTTATCATTTTTGTATATTTAATTATCCATTTTTCAGGTGTAGATTTTGAAACTATGTATCACAGACGTAAAGAAATATTGATAAAAATATTCTACAATCGTTAAAATTATCAGGTCGATACATTTTTAACTATGATAAATGTCATTGTATTTGTTCAATATGAAATTAAAAAGCGATGTAAGCCTTACTGGAAGCGATATTCAGCCAACTATGACGTAAGTTTTGGTTTATCATGTAACTGTTAAACGTGCCGATGCTTAAGATCATAGTCAAAGGATAAATTAGTTTTGCAATAGTCAAAAAAGTGCTGGCTTACATGAGAAGGCCGGAATTTGGGTAAAACAATATTCGGTAAACGCAAGACGCAACAAACAAATAAGCTGTATTTACCGCTTTACAAAAAATTTAAAAAAAGTATATGAAGAAGTTTTCAATGGTGCTCATTTTTGTTATGGCATGCACTACCATTTCATTTGCGCAAAAGGGTAATTTTGCTTTGAATGTTACCGGTGGTTACACATTTAAAGAAAGGGTAAAATTTGATGCTGCCTATGCCGATGTAAGCGATGGATTTCAGTATGGTGGCAGCCTGGAATATTTTACATCTGCAAAGCAATCCATTGAACTAAGCTATCAGCGGATCGATGTAGATTTTCCTTTATACGCAGCAACTGGTGTTCAAAAAGCTGACGGGTCCGGTTCGGTAAATTATATCTTACTGGGTGGCAATAGTTATTTTGGTAAAACCTATGATGCTAAAGCACAACCATTTTTTGGTGGTGGTGTAGGAGTTGGTATTGTGAATGGCGGCGGTGAATCGGCTACCAAGTTTGCATGGAATATAAAAACCGGGGTAAAAATAAATACCGGAAAAGCTATCTCTTTTAAATTGAATGCCTACTTGCAATCCGTTATCTCCACTTTTGGTTACGATTACTGGAACTCCTGGTATGGTCCGGTTGCAGTACCAGATTATGCTACCCTGCTTCAGTTTGGCTTGGGTGGTGCAGTTTGTTTTGATTTTCCTAAGAAAAAGTAACGGAAAATAATAGGTAAATGGTATTAGATTTTACTGCAACCAGCGACTATTATTTGTCACTGGTTGCTTTTCCATTTTGTCAAATTTCTGTAGCGACTAAAATCCTTCTTCCTGAAACAAATATGGATTACCTGAGTTCCAAGCATTTTTTTTATTTAGTTATATAACTAAAAAAACCAATTGTCTATATGATACAAAAGGAGTGGTGGAACCAAAGATTTCCAAAAGTAAATGCCCTGTTATTGTTGCTGGTAATTTTTCCTATATTTATTATACCATCTTTACCCAGAATTTATACATCTTACCTGTATCCACCTTTTTTCTCTTGTATTTGTCTTTGTGCTGCATTTTCAATTATCACGCACAGAAGGATAATCGTTTTCTTTGCGGTTATCATAAACATTTTTTTCTGGCTTTCCTATTTGGGTGAGTGGCAGGATTTAAAATTAGTGATACGGTTATTGGAGATCCTTTTTTTTCTATTTATGGTTGGAGCGCTTGTTCGCGAAATTTTTATTACACCTTACGTTTCCAGCACAGTAATTATGGATGCCATTACCGCCTACCTGCTGCTTGGTTTTGCTTTCAGCCTGCTGGTAACCACTATAAATCAATTAATTCCGGGATCCTATAATTTTGTTGGCACAGGGGATATAAAAGATTATGATCCTATCCGTCAGAACATTTACTATGCCTTTGTAACTTTTACTACGACAGGTTATGGAGATATTTTACCTATAGCCCCTGTTGCCAAGTCGCTTGCCATTTTAATCAGTATTTCTGGTCAGCTTTATATTGCCATCATTATGGCATTACTGGTGGGAAAGTTTGCCTCGGTACGTGATTGATAGGCAGCATTATTGGGTGCCGGGTGAAATTTCTATTTTGTCTATTTCCTTCAGTGCTTTACTGATAATTTCAACAAGTTCATCATCAAGCAATATAGTACGTAAAGCATTTTCAACAAATATAAGCCCATTGGGATAATGGGATTTGTAAACCTGCAGAACCTTTAAAAGCTCAGTAAAATGACCCAGGTAGTACAAACCAATCATTTCAAAAACATGTTCATATATCACCCTTGGCGTACTTGATTTGCGGGCCAGATAGATTAGTTTTTCAAAATCATTAGCCTTCAATGCCATAAATGATTCGGGTAAATTCATCCACCAATAAGGTAGTGGATTCAGTTTTTTTGCCTTTTCTAATAACGTAAGGCTTTTGGAATATTCCCCCAAAAAAGCCAATCCAAGGCAACACATTGCATTAAAAGTGGATGAATTGGGATTGAGTTCGATTGTCTTCTCAATAGAAGCCAATGCTTTTAATTTATTACGGGTAATAATTTGAATCCATCCATTTGCGAGGTGGGCATGCTGACAATTAGGGTCAAGCGCAAAAGCCTTTTCAACACAGGCAATGGCAGCTTCCAGTGGATTTTTATCGGTTTTAAAATTATATACCATCGCATCGGCATATAAGTTGGATAGTACGGCCCAGCAAAGCGCGCAATGCTCATCAAACGCAACAACTTCTTCCAGCCGCTTAATAGCTGCATAATACAGGACTTCGCTTTGGTAAACATGGTAATTATAAAACCAGAAAATGGCATTTGCCATTTTATTGGAAAGCGGAGGTGCCTGATTTTTATCCAACACTTTCCGGTAGTGCAGGAAACCCGAATAGCCTGCAAGCGAAGCCACTACCTTGTTGCTGATGGTATCGGCTGCTGTCATTACGTTTGTAAAGATCAGAGATGCTGAAATATCCTGTGACCAAATAATTACATTATTCAGCGCATCGAACAATTGAAAAGAAATCAGTAACTGCTCTTTTTCAACCTCAATGCTTCCTGTAAGATAATAAGATACGCCGAGTGAAGTGCCAGCGTTTTCCTTTTTCCCACCTTCCCGGATAAACTCCAAAGCAGAATGAAAAGAAATCACCTGAATATCCTGGAATTGTGAGAGTTTTTCGCTCAGGAACTCACAAAAACCAATGATGGAAAAATCAAGTGAGGATTGCTGAACCAAACCATGAAAAGGAAGAACACAAATAGTGTCATCGCGTAGGGCTTCTTCTGCGGGTGTGGAGGCTTTTATTTCCTTCTCTTTGGAATGATGGGTAAATACAGGTATATACCTACCTTTTGGTAATTCAATATGATACGTTACATGATCTTGGTTCGCATGGTAATATTCCGACAGCATATTGCGTAGCCGGATCGCATTTATTCTCACTGAGGCATCAAGTTGTGGGTTAAAGTTAAGCGGCTTACCAAGTACCTTTACAGCTACTGTATATTCTTTAATCTGATTAATTTTGCCGTCAAGCGCATTTTCAACCACAAATCGTAAAAACCGGGAAAGCAGGGGCGACCGTTTAAAACCATTGGTCGCAAGGATTTTTTCGAGTTCATCCTTAATTTCCGTTTTGGGAACCAAATCATTCATATCGGTATTTTAACCACCACCATTTAACTGTTACATGAATTCAACTACAAATATGCCCTTTTTACCAGAATTTCAAGCATATGTTTAAATCTCAGTAATGGCTGCCTTGCATTTCTACCGCATGTTATCAGCATTTTCAATGCCTGACTTTTGTCATAATTCAGGCAGTAGTAAATAACTGCGTTTGAAAGCTTTTCTTCATTGCGAAGCCAAAGGGCAGCTATGTTGAAGCATAGCTGTATTGGCAATATAGCATGCTAAGTACCCGGTGATGGCAATGCAGGTATGCATTGTTGGGTACCATTTATTACCTGCAACCAGTACCCTGGCAAAAACAGCAACCGGACGATGGAATAGTGAAAATTGCCTTTCGGCATGAAGAATAAAACAAAATGAATTCAAAAATGCTGAAAAGACAGGTAAAATATAAACGACAGGATGAAGGTAGATTGTAATAGGGAAGACGCATATTTTTTTTATCTTGCACTTTCAAAACAAAGGTAGCCTCAAAAAAAGTAAAGGAAACCTTTAGAAAACAATACATAAAAATTAAAAACAAAATGAAAAAGCTGTTATTTATTATGGGTGTAAGTGCATTTGTAGCTTGCGGCCCATCAACCGAAATTGTTAAATCCTGGATGGAACCGGGAACTACCATTACACCTACAGGTTCAGAAAAAGTCCTGGTAATTGGATTAGTGAAAGACGAAGCTTCCCGTCGTATTGTGGAAGATAATTTGGTAAAAAGGTTGAAGGTTAAAGGGGTTGCTTCCTATACCATATTAAGCGAAGAAATGGTAAAAGCAGCCAAAGAAGATGCACTGGAAGCTTACCTGAAATCGGGTGGATTTACCCATGTTTTAGTTTCACGTCTTGCTGATGTAGAAAAAGAAACATCGTATGTTCCCGGAACTACAACGGGCTTCTATGGCGGATATGGCCGGTATTATGGTTATGGCGCAGGCATGTACGGTTCACCCGGTTACTACCAGGAAGATAAAAACTACTTTGTAGAAACAACGGTTTATTCCATTGAGCCTAATAAATTATTGTGGACGGGTACCACCAAAACGGTGAATCCATCTAAAATGGATAAAACCATCAACGAAATAGCCGATGCAGTAACCTATCAAATGCAAAAAGAAGGATTTATTAAAAAGTAATTATTAACCGGAAATAAAGATTTAAACTAATATTTAATTAAACAATTATGAAAAATGTTTTAAGTACTGTAATAGCCATTTGTTTTTCTATGATGGCCATGGCACAATCCAACAAAGAAGATGTTGCTATGATTCAATCCATGTTTGGTAAAGCTAAAAAGGATTTGGTTTCCCAATACATGACCATTCCTGCCGATAAAAAGGATGCTTTTTGGAAAACCTACGATGACTATGAAGCAGCCCGCACCGAACTTGGCCGCGAAAGAATTAAGTTGATTGAAGATTATGCAAACAGTTACACAGCTATGGATGATAAGACATCGGATGCTTTGATGAAGCGTAAAATGAAGTGGCTGACTAATTATTCTAAAATGCAGTCAAAATATTATGGCAGCATTTCAAAAGTTATCGGTGCAGCGCAAGCTTCCAAATTTATGCAGCTCGAAGATTATATTGAAAACAATATCAGGCTTGCTGTACAGGAATCTATTCCTTTTATTGAAGAAATAGATGTAAAGGCATTGACTGATGGAGCTAAGAAACAATAACTAATTTTTCTTTTTATTTATATATCGGGTATCCAATGGATTGGGTACCCGATATTTTTTGGAATAGAGATAACGCATGTAACATAATAGCCGAAAATGTGAAAAAATGAAATACGTCTATATCTTCTTACTGCTGATGACACCTCATATACTGAAAAAAAATGCATTGTATGCACAAAGTAGTGAACAGTCAACCATTGACTCATTGCTTGTTCATGTGTCACGTGCGAAGGAAGATACCAATAAGGTTAAACTGCTGGTTGAAGTTATGACCAATCATATTTATTATAAGCAGGAAGATGGTTTGCGGTACGAAATAACTGCACTTAAGCTCGCCGAAAAGCTTAACTGGCAACGTGGCATATATTATGTGAAACAGGTGGCAGGAAAAATATACTGGCGGCTGAATAAATTTGAAGAAGCTTTGCAATGTCATTTTGCCGCATTACCTATTGCAGAAAATTTGAATGATAAAAAGCTTATTGCGGCTACCCTGAGCGCAATTGGTCAGGATTATGGCGACAATGCCAACTACCCTGAAGCCCTGAAGTATTTTAATAAAGCACTTACCGTTGCGCGGGAGGCGGGGGATATAAAAAGAACATCATCCCTATACAACCTTCTCTCTTGGGCTTATGAAAAGCAGGGTAATTACCCCGAAGCCATTAAAATGAATTTTGAAGTATTACGGATCTCGCAGGAACAAGGCGACATGGATTTGGAAACCGTTACGTTGTCAAATATCGGAGAAACCTATATGGCCCTTGGCAATGATTCAATAGCGCTGGTATACCTGAATAGTGCTATTACCAAAAGGCAGAAAAAGTCTTCTCAGTTAATTGTAGATAAAATTTTGATCAGTAACGCTTATGTTTATATTGGCTCTATTTATCAGAAACAAAAGAAATTTCTTGATGCCTTAAATTATTTTAAACTTGCACTAAAAACAGGGAAAGAAATTAATGATATAAAAACAATTACGAAAGCGTACAGCCATTTGGGAAAACTTTACGTTGCAAGGAACAATGATACAGAAGCCTTGAAAATGTTTTTATTGGCAGTTGAAGTTTCCAATCCATTAAACGATAATAAGCTGGAAGCGGAATTACTTTTTGCTATTGGTGGTTGCTATTCCCGCCTGCAACAATATGTGGAAGCAAAAAAGTATTTTGAAGATGCACGTGTATTGCTGGAAAAATCACAAAATGAGTCATTAAGTTACCTCTACTACGAAGGGGTGGAATTAATAGATAGCGCAACAGGTAACTGGAAAGATGCTTATTTGCATTATAAAAATTCAGTACGTCTGAAAAGCAAACTGAATATTGATGAGCGTTCTAAGAGCATAGGCCAGACCATTATGCAACTTGAGTTTAATAATAAGGAAGCGGCGACTCGGGCTGAACAGGAAAAAAAAGATATCTTTCAGCGAACGATTCGTAATTCTATAGCTGCTACCCTTGCCGGGTCACTACTATTTTTAATAATTGTTTACCATCAGCGAAACAAAATTTCAAAGGAACGCAAGCGCAGCGATGAATTGCTGCTCAATATCCTTCCGGCAGATGTTGCGGAAGAACTGAAGGCTAAAGGAAGTGCAGATGCTAAACAGTTTGCCGATGTTACCGTTATGTTTACCGACTTCAAAGGTTTTACTCAGTTATCGGAAAAACTATCACCCTCCGAATTGGTTGCCGAAATTCATACATGCTTTAAAGCATTTGATAACATAATTGAAAAATACAATATTGAAAAAATAAAAACCATTGGTGATGCCTATATGGCGGCTGGTGGTTTACCGGTTACTAACACTACAAACGCAAAAGATGTGGTGCGCGCTGCTTTGGAAATTAAAAATTTCATGCAGCAGCATTCGTTGGAGCGGCAAAAAGAAAACAGACCGGTCCTTGAAATCCGGATTGGGGTTCATACCGGGCCTGTGGTTGCAGGCATTGTAGGTGTTAGGAAATTTGCTTACGATATTTGGGGTGATACCGTAAACATTGCATCCCGAATGGAATCTTCCGGCGAAGAAGGAAAAGTAAATATCAGCGGAAGTGTTTATGAATTGGTGAAGGATACATTCACCTGTACATACAGAGGTAAAATTCAGGCAAAGAATAAAGGGGAGATTGATATGTATTTTGTGGAAGGGTAACTATTGGATTGTTATAATGATTTAGTTTTTCCGGGAATATTTATTGTCTAAAAAATCAAATATTAGGTGCTGATAATTATCATGAAAAAAATAACTTCTTAAAATTAGATTTGTAAGTACCTGTCTGCATCTACGGTGATTACGGTATGTGTTGCCGTTCATTTGGAGATATCGTTAGGGAATCACATGAAAAAGGAATCTATGAAGGCTGATAACATGGAATACTTCCATCAACCGCATCCTTCCATAAAAGAAAGGACGGCTTCCGGCAAAGCCTTGCGTGAAGTCTGTGCGCGAACGGAACTGGGCAATTATAAACCATCTCCTTCCCGGAAGGATCCTGTGTTATTACTTGAAAAGCAGGCGAAAACCCGTCTTAAGGATCTCGTTCCGGTGCGTTATGCACGGATGTTTACATCTCCATTTGCTTTTTTACGCGGAGGTGCAGCTATAATGGCGGGCGACCTTGCAGCTAATGGAAATGTTTCGGGTTTAACGGTGCAGGCCTGCGGCGATTTGCATGTGGCTAATTTTGGCGTATTTGCTTCAGCCGAGCGCAACCTGATTTTTGGTATCAACGATTTTGATGAAACGCTGCCGGGCCCATGGGAATGGGATTTGAAAAGGCTTGTTGCAAGCCTTGTGGTGGCAGGACAATTTTTGGGTGCCGATAAAGTTTTATGTGAAGAAGGTGTTCGCGCTGCCGTTTCGTCCTATCGCAAGCATATGAAACAATATGCCCGAATGGGTAACCTTGAACTTTGGTATGCCACCATCAGGGAAAAAGATGTTATGCAAAGCCTTAATTCGGATGCACGGGTAAACGCAAAAAAAATAATGGAAAAAGCAAGGCAGCGTACGCATTTGCAGGTATTGGAAAAACTTACGGACATAGTGGATGCTGAGAATTGTTTCAGGGAAGATGCACCCTTTATTGTAAGGCAAACACATACGCAAACGGGAACGCCAATAAAAGAAGCATTAGGGGCGACTTTTGCCGCTTATCTCAGTTCAATGGCATCGGACAGGGTAGCTTTGCTAAAGAGGTACCGCATAACCGATGTAGCCCGAAAAGTAGTTGGTGTTGGCAGTGTGGGTACAAGGTGCTGGATCGTTTTCTTAACCGGCAACCATGGCGACGACCCCCTGTTTCTGCAATTTAAGGAAGCACAGCCTTCGGTGCTTGCACCTTATTGCGGCAAGTCAGTTTATGCAAACGAAGGCCACAGGGTGGTGGCCGGCCAACGGATGATACAGGCTGCCCCGGATATTTTTATTGGATGGGGCGAAGTGGACGGCCTGCATTTTTATCTAAGGCAGTTACGCGATATGAAGGGAGGTGTAGATTTTGACCCTACAAAAGTAAAAGTTGGATTTATGCCACAGTATGCAGCCTTGTGTGCCAGGGCCACCGCACTTGCACATGCAAAATCGGGTGATGCGGCCATGCTTTCGGGTTATTGTGGTAATAGTGAGGAATTGGATGATGCTATGGTAAAGTTTGCTTTTTCGTATGCCCAACAAAATGAGAAGGATTATGAAGCACTTGTACGCGCTGCACAATCAGGAAGAATTAAAATCGGAAAAGCTGAATAGGTTTTTATAGTTATCCGTTTCGGATTTAAAATATAAGGAAAAAACACATAAATAAATCTGACATAAGGCATAAAAATCAATCCATTAATAAATTAACTTAAAGGTTTTGAAAAGAGTATGCAAAGGTGCATGAAATTACCTTTCACTGCTTTGCTTACATCAAAACTTAGGTTATGAAAGCGCTTACTTTATGGCTCCTTATTTGCCTATCAGCAAGTACCATAGCACAGATAGCTATTAATAATACCGGTGCATTGCCCAATGCTTCCGCAATGCTCGATATAAGCAGCACCAACCGTGGCCTGCTTGTGCCCCGCATGACGCAGACACAGCGCAATGCCATTGCAAACCCCGCTACCGGGCTCATGATTTACCAAACAGATAATACACCGGGCTTTTACTACAATGCCGGTTCTACAGTAACACCATTTTGGATGCCCGCTGCACCATGGCTAAAAAATGGGAATCACCTCTATTACAATTCGGGGTATTTAGGAATCGGAACCTCAACAATTGGTTATCCGCTTACCATTGAAAATAACAGCAACACTTGTTTTATCAAGGTAAAAGATAACATAGGTGCTAATGGAATGAGAATTGGCGCCTACAATGGTGAAATGGTATTTTATAACGACAATGTGAATGAGAATATCCGCTTTGCCATCAATAGCGGTGCGGGATATTTTACCCTGCTAACCCTTGATGCCACCAACAAAAGACTAGGCATTAATACTTCTGCACCTGATGCCGCTTTGGATGTTAATGGCACCATGGTGGTCGGTTCAGGAGGAAGGGTATTCTCCGAAATCAGGGAAATCACCGGTACGACTAATGCAACGGGAAGTGCCACAAGTTTCAATTTTCCAACGGGTTATAACAGAGATAATACACGTGTACTTTCATTGGAAATTCAATTCAGCGGACTTGGGTGGATGGGTATTAATGGGTATGACGACAACTTCACTGATAAAACAGGGATTTTTTATTACCTGGGTGGCACTTTTGTTTTTTACTATCCGAATAATGCTAATTTTCAGGGAAGACCTTATCGGATATTAGTGATGAAAGTGCAGTAATGTTTACTGTTCATTGTAGCATCAGTAAAATGGAAACGGTCGTCATGCTAAATCCCTTTGATAAGAAAGGCACCTTCAAAAACTATCCGTGTAGTAACTTGCTTACAAAAGGATTACCGAAAAAAAGTGAATTCATTTTTAACCTGATGGTAATTGAAAAAAATAGTTTTTCATTATCAGTCATATGCCATAACACTAAAAACCTTTTGGATGATGCTTAAAATATTATTTATCGCCCTCATTTTTATCCATGGCCTTATTCATTTACTCGGATTTGCAAAAGCCTTTCATTTGGGCAATATCCAACAGCTTACCCACAGCATTTCAAAACCCCTTGGCCTGCTTTGGGCATTGGTGGCCATTTTATTTTTGGTTGCCGGTGTTTTGTATATTATGGAAAATGAAAATTGGCCTGTAATCTGCCTGACGGGGGTCGCATTGTCGCAGGTACTTATTTTTTTTGCATGGAGCGATGCAAAGTTTGGCACCCTGGCCAACCTGCTGCTACTGGCCATCGCCTGGCCGGTGTATGGGGGCAGGCAGTTCGATAAAATGGTAAAGGCAGAACAGGCAGAAATACTTACCACAACGGCGCCCGCCTTGCTGCCGGTAACCGAAGCAGATATACAACACCTGCCCGCCATAGTACAGCAATGGCTGCGGCAAAGTGGTGTTACAGGCAAGCCACCTGCATCAACGGTACGACTGAAGCAGACTGGAAAAATGAAGCTCAAACCAGGAGCAGGCTGGCTGGATTTTACCGCCACCCAAATTGTTCAAACTCAAAAACCTGCGTTTGTATGGAGTACCCGTGCCACCTTGATGCCGGGCGTATTCTTTCTGGGCCGCGATAAGTTTGATAACGGGGCAGGTTCAATGCAGATAAAACTGCTGTCATTGGTTACAGTAGTGAACGAACAAAATAACCCGCAACTGAACAGTGGAACCGCGCTGCGCTACCTTGGTGAAATAAGCTGGTTCCCATCGGCTGCGCTGCATGATTATATAACCTGTGTAGCAATAGATTCGCTGCGCGCAAAGGCAACGCTTACAGTGGGTTCACAAAAAGTGGAAGGGTTATTCACTTTCAGCCCCAATGGCGAATTAGTGGCATTTGAAGCCGAGCGTTTTTATGGCAGTGGCCCCGATGCAAAAATGGAACGATGGCTTATTACACATACAGGATATAAAGAATTTGATGGCGTGCGTATTCCTTATCGCAGTAGTGTTACATGGAAATTAAAGGAAGGTGATTTTAGCTGGTTGCAATTGGAAATTACCCAATGTAGCTATGGTTGATGGGTAAGTAATGGTGGTGCTTGGGTTCATTCATTCTTGTACTCATGTATTCATTTATACTTTTTTCGCATCGGCCTTCAGCAGGATGTTTTGGTTAATCGCCTCCTTGGAGCTTCACGCAACCCCATTCCTGTACTCATGTATTCATTTGTTCATGTATTCAATTATTCATTCCCTTAATCACATCTTCCCCACTCAACCTTAATCTCAACCTTAACCTTAATCTCAACCTACTTCCTCCCCACCGGCAACGCCTCCACCACTCTTCCATCTTTTCCCTTCATGGTTTCGGCCATAAACAGTGAATTGAGGATGGCTTCTTCCGTAGCTTCAATCGCTGCCATAAATAAGGGTGAAACCGCTTCGTTATGTAAAATAGTTTGCGTCAAGCTGCGTCCGCTGGTACTGTGCGGAACACGCAACGTGCTATCGGTGCTGAAGGCAATTACATAATCGCCGCTGCCATTACTGGCAATGCCACCAGCCTTTGCAAGGCCCATGAAGGCACGTTTGGCAAGCCTTTGCAGGTTGCGGGCATCAAGTGGCGCATCGGTTGCTACTACTATCATACAACTGCCATCGGGGGTGTCGTTCAGCTTATCACTCAGGTAGAATTTCCCCATGTTTTTGCCCACCGGCTCGCCATTTATTTGCAGTACCCCACCAAAATTGGTTTGTACCAATACGCCCACCGTATAACCACCAAGGCTTGCCGGCAATTTGCGCGATGCGGTACCTATACCACCTTTAAAACCAAAACATACGGTACCCGTGCCGGCGCCTACATTGCCTTCAGCTACGGCACCGCCTTTTGCATTTGCAAAGGCGCTTACCACGTGCTCCGGATTGACGTGCATACCACGAATATCATTCAGATAACCATCGTTGGTTTCACCTACCAACGCATTTACACTTTGTACTTTTTCGTTACCTTTTTGCTGCAGCGTATATTGAATAACAGCCTGCATGGCAACGGGCACACTTACGGTATTGGTAAGCACGATGGGTGTTTCAAGATTGCCCAGTTCCTGCACCTGTGTGCTGCCTGCAAGCTTGCCAAAACCATTGCCCACATAAATAGCAGCCGGTACTTTTTGCTGAAAAAGATTGCCAATATGGGGAAGAATGGCTGTAACACCAGTGCGGATGCTATCACCGGCAATAAGCGTAGTATGACCTACCTGCACGCCTGCCACATCGGTAATGGCATTAAGCGGGCCTGGCTTCATTACACCTATGGTAATGCCTGCTTCTCGCACACGCACGTGTGTTTGCGCCTTGATATTGCTTACAAGCAACAGGCAGGTTGCAACAATGAAACATCTAGTGAAATTCATGCAGGCAAGGTAGGATGATTTTGGAATAAGCCTTTCCCGTCGGGTACGAGGAACGAGTTCCCGGCGGGAAAGACCCGGCGGGAAAGACTGGAAGCCCGGAGCGAAAGCGTAAAGAAAGACCGATGTGTTAATTGAATTATTTTATCCCTTTGCATTCCAAAGTAATTCATTCATTTTATGATGCGCAATGATAGCATCCAATCCTCCATAAAAATTAAGTAGAAAATCAAAATTTACTATTTCAGATTTACCCGCCACATATTCCCGAAAGCTTGACCATACGTATTGCTCCCAATCCACAGAAATGTTATGATGCAATGGATTTCTATGAATATACCAGGGAATCCAGGCGAGTTCCTTATTCGAATCTGCAATTCTCCTTTTGAATGGTTTTACAAACAGCGATCCCATGCGCCTGTATTTGTTGTTGAAGTACTTTGAATAGGCATTACATACCACGCCAAATGCATCGGAGAATTGCTTTGGAGGTGCCATCACTTTCAGCATCATATGAAAATGATTGGGCAATAAACAGTACGCATATACATCGGCAATTCCCGGCATGCGCTTTTTCCAATCACTTATAAATCGTAAGTAGTCATTTTGATTTCTGTATAAGTTCTCATTGCCCACCGCATGATTGTAGATATGATAAATCCTTCCTGTTTCAATGGGTAGCGTTGTTGAGGTATAGGACATTTTTTCTGCTTTATTTACGTGGGGTAGAAATGGCGGTAATGCGTTTTTCGGAACCAAGTTAAAATAATTATCAGAAGAAAGAAAATCAGGAGAGATTTTTTTGAATAAGTCTTGCAGTTATGCGCGGGGCACTTCCCGTCGGGCACGAGGAACGAGTTCCCGGCGGGAAGTGTAGGGAAGTGTAGGAGTAACGAGTTCCCGGCGGGAAGTGTAGGGAAGTGCAGGAGTAACGAGTTCCCGGCGGGAAGTGTAGGGAAGTGTAGGAGTAACGAGTTCCCGGCGGGAAGTGTAGGACCGGCGGGAAGTGCAGGAGTAACGAGTTCCCGGCGGGAAGTGCAGGACTGCGGGAAGTGCAGGAGTAAACGTTTTTTTCGAGATTCCAACAGCCTAGGTAGTTTAAAAAGAAAAATTTCTCGCTTTCGTTTTTCTAACCGTCGTCTAAGGCAATTCCTTATTCACGTCGCCTTAGTTGTCCGCGCCGGTAGCTAGCGCACCCGACGGGACTCGCAACGTCCGACGGATCCCGCAACGTCATAAACAATCGCTACGACGGAACGACGAGCAAAGAAAAAGCCCGCCAATCCGGCAGGCTTTTTTAATAAACCAGGAACAGACAGGACGATGAAGTCCGGGATCGCTTCCTTTGTGATTCCTTATTTTTTATTTTTTAATCTTTATTATTTAAAAGGCAGCCATATCAATAACAAACCGGTAGCGTACATCGCCTTTCAGCATCCGTTCGTAGGCTTCATTTATCTGGTCCATTTGAATCAGTTCTATCTCGCTTACAATATTATGTTCGGCGCAATAGTCCAGCATTTCCTGGGTTTCGGCAATGCCACCAATGAGTGAACCGGCAAGCGTATGCCTGCCAAAAATAAGACTCATGGAGTGTACCGGTGTAGGTGCAGGTGGCACGCCAACGCACACCATTACCCCATTGGTACGAAGCATACCGAGGTACATATTGTAATCATGTTGTGCCGAAACGGTATCGAGTATAAAATCGAAATATCCGGCTACTGCTTTTACCTGTTCTTCATCGGAAGTAAGTACAAATTTGTGGGCACCGAGCTTTTCGGCATCGGCCTGCTTGGATGGGGAGTGACTGAGCATGGTAACTTCAGCGCCCATGCTTACGGCAAATTTTACGCCCATGTGGCCCAATCCGCCAAGACCCAAAATACCTACCCGCATACCGGGGCCAACCTTCCAGTGGCGTAGTGGTGAGTAGGTGGTAATACCGGCACAAAGCAATGGCGCGGTGGCAGCAAGATCAAGTTTATCCGAAATGCGTAGTACAAAATCTTCGTGGCAAAGAATGCTTTTGCTATAGCCGCCATGTGTAATGCCGCTTCCATCGCGCTCCATGCCGCCATAGGAAAATACAAATCCTCCCGTACAATATTGTTCCTGATCGTGCTTGCAGTTATCACACTCGCGGCAGCTATCTACCAGGCAACCAATGGCTGCATAGTCGCCCACTTTGTATTTGGTAACGGCATTGCCCACGGCCGTAACCTTACCCACAATTTCGTGACCGGGTACTACGGGGAAAATCGTCATGCCCCATTCATTTTTGGCAAAATGCAGATCGCTGTGGCATACACCGCAAAAAAGGATATCCATTTGTACATCGGTAGGCTTGGGATCGCGCCGCTCGAAACTCCATGGTTCAAGTGGTGTAGTAGCGCTATGCGCGGCGTAAGCTTTTGTAGTGGCAGGCATAATAGTTAATTTTTTGTGGGCTTAAAGGTAAGGAACAGCGCCTTAAAATGCAAAAGGGAAAAGGGGAATCTGGATTAATTTTTATCTAATGCATAGCTAAAGCAAGCGAATGACATGCTACCCGCGGGTTTGAGATTCATTTTTTGCGGTTGAAATCAGATATCCCGATGGATTAGTTGCCAGCCCCCAAAAAAAATTCCCAGCCTGGCATGGCTGATAGCCGATAGGGTTGTGTTAGAAAGAGAAAAGAGCCTGAATGTACACGATAAGGTTACGTAAGCGGTTGTTGGGGACAATAACCGCAACTATGGCCTTGCCGCCTATTCTCAACCCTGCCACCGTTGGGTGTGTCACGAATTAAAGAAATGGATAGTTCTTTAAATGCTGAATAAGAGATGATGGTAGGCCCATCGCATACGCTTTGCAGACAGCGTTTGCAAACCACCTGATGGTGCTGCAATCAAAAGTTGTGGTGCTGAACGATCAGGTAAAGATGCTGTACAAACAGTATCAGGTAGGTGTAAAGAAGCTGAATGAAAATGAACCACTGATGAAGTGTCGAAACGGCTCCTCGTATTGCAAAAGCCAAGGTCTCCTCAACCGCGGCGACAAACTGTAACGGATAATCTGCTTACTGGTTACAGGCATACCGGCATTAAGGTGGCAGGAGCTTTACACAGGCTTTTATTCGGAACGTGAGAGGCTTCTTGTTGATGTGCCGGAAGTGCTTTGGGGGAATTCCGACCGATTGGCGGGAGACTGTTAGGCAGATGTTTTACAGTTCCAACTCCAACTCAATGCTGCTACAGGCAGCAGATGCAACAAGAAGCGTCGGACGAAGTCATAGTAGTGAAGAAGTTTTTGTAATGAAGATGGAGCGAAGGACTTCGGTTATCCAGCCAAATAATTTGAAACAACTCTAAAAAGAGGATGATGACGAAAGAAATGGCAAGATCATTGCCGGTAAGTAAAAGGATGGTGTATAACAGCTATCTGAAAGTTATGGAGAAGGATGGTGGTGCAGGCATAGACAAAGTAAGTATTGAAGTATTCAATAAAGACTTGTCCGGTAACCTGTATAAAATCTGGAATCGCATGGCTTCGGGGAGTTATTTTCCACCGCCTGTACGAACGGTATTTATTCCTAAGAAGCAAGGCGGCACGCGGCCATTGGGTATACCCACGGTAGGCGATCGCATTGCGCAAGGTGTAGTAAAAGATTACCTGGAACCTGGTTTGGAAAGTGTGTTTCACCCGAGTTCATTTGGTTATCGCCCCGGCAGGAGCGCACACGATGCATTACAGCAATGTCATGCAAACTGTATTCGCTATGCATGGGTAGTGGATGTTGATATAAAAGGCTTTTTCGATAACCTCGATCAATCCATTATGATGCAGTTACTTGAGCAGCATACGAATGAGAAGTGGGTGTGGATGTACGTTGAACGCTGGTTAAAAGCTGGAGTGGAACAGGCTGATGGGAGCATATCGGCAAGAACAAAAGGCACTCCGCAAGGTGGTGTAATTAGTCCGCTGCTTGCAAACATTTACCTGCACCATGGTTTTGACCAATGGATGACAGAAGTAAACGCAAATAATCCCTTTGAGCGTTACGCGGATGACATAGTAATCCATTGCAGCAGTAAGCAGGAAGCTGAAACGCTTCTTGATAATCTAAGGAAACGCATGCAAAGCATTGGGTTGGAATTGCACCCGGAGAAAACGAAAATTGTGTACTGCAAAAACCATCAACGGAAGGAAGAGCATGAGCATAACAGTTTTACTTTTCTTAGTTATAGTTTTCAGCCAAGAACCATAATGAGTAAATTTGGAAGCAATTCCCGTTTGCTTGTTTTCAGTGGTTCAATCAGTCAAAAGGCTAAAGTACATATCAGGTCAAGGATTAAGGAAGTATTACTAACTCAATGGAGCAACCAAAGTTTAGAGTGGTTCGCAGAAAGGCTGAATCCAAAGATCAGGGGCTGGGTAAACTATTACACTAAGTTCAACAGGCATGAAGCATTAGAAGTGTTTTACTACCTGAATGAGCGAATAAGAAAGTGGATAAAGAATACATACAAGCTGAAAGGCAAAGGCTGGGCTTTTGAAAAGTATCGAAAGATACAATCTGCCAATCCCGCATTATTCTACCACTGGCAATTAGGAATAAAAGCATGATGGATAACAAGAGCCGTATGAGTCGAGAGGCTCAAGTACGGTTCTGTGAGAAGCTTGGGCTGAAATGCCCTTGCTTACTCGACTATTTTGCGCAGCCTAACCACTGGCTAACGTTTTGTACAAGGCGCTTGTTCCTTCCACCCAATAAGGTTTAATAAATGGTTCTTTTATATATTTATGCTTTCTTGGTATATGCCTTTGCATCCATTTTTTTATGAACCACCCATTTTATCCATTACCGGTCATTGCATTTATAATGCTGTTGGCTTTTTGTATGCCCGCCGGCCAGGTTACGGCACAGCATCAGCCCCACACAAGTACTTTTTCCGACCCGGGATTAACGTACAAACCCTACAAGCCCCAACCATCAGACAAAGTAATTTCAAGAGAAAATTACAGGGAAAAACTATATGGTTTCTGGCTCGGCCAATGCATTGCCAACTGGACAGGCCTCGTAACCGAAATGGATAGAATAGGTAACATCGGCGACATAAAAACCGGGCCTTTTTACACCCGGCATAACTGGGGCAAACCCGACAGCCCGAGCATTTGGGCGCAGGGTATTCCCAGCGATCTTTCCCCCACCATTGATTTTGTAATAAGGGGAGAAAATGAAGTGTGGGGCTCCGACGATGATACCGATATTGAATACATCTATCAGCAGCTTTTATTTACCCATAAAACCAGTCTGCTTACCGGCGAACAAATAAGGGACGGATGGCTGAAACATATAAGAAGTGAAGAAGAAAATTACCTGTGGGTTTCCAATCAAAAAGCATTTGACCTGATGAAGACCGGTATGTTTCCGCCTGCCACCGGCGACCCGGCCAATAATCCGGAGTATGAAATGATTGATGCGCAGCTTACCACCGAAATTTTTGGCCTTTTTGCTCCCGCACGGCCCGATATTGCTTTGAAAATGGCTTCATTGCCCATACGCACTACGGCAAGAAATGAATCGGAATGGATTGCGGAATTTTACGTGATCATGTATGCCCTTGCCGCAGGTGCCGGCGAAACAGTTCCCAACAGGGAAACCATTATGCAAATGGCCGATGCGGCGCGCAAAAGACTGCCCGATACTTCGTACCCCGCCAACATGTACGACTTTGTAAAAAGCCGATACTTCGCGGGCATACCATGGGAACAGGCGCGTGACGAAGTGTACGAGCGCTACCAGGTAGCGCAGGCCGACGGATATACCATGACTTCAAGAAACCTTTATTGCAACGGATGTTTTGCCGCAGGCATCAATTTTGCGGCAAGCATCATCAGCCTGTTGTATGGCGAAGGTGATTGTAAGGAAACCATAAAAATCGGCGCCCTTGCCGGCTGGGATTCGGATAATCCCACGGCTACCTGGGGCGGCATGCTGGGTTTTATGCTGGGCAAGGCAGGTATTGAAAAAGCCTTTGGCCGTACCTTTTCCGACCGTTTCAACATTCACCGCACCCGAACCGGTTTTCCCAATGATGGCATCGATACCTTTTGGCATATGGCTGAAACCGGGGTAATGATTGTGGACCGCGTGGTGCAGGAACAAATGGGCGGCGGCGTGGATTTGCAAAAAGGGGTTTGGTATATTCCGGGTACCGGGAGGGCGGTGGTTCCGGCGGGGAGGTGATGGGTTGGTTGGTTGATAAGTTGACGGGTTGAAAAGTTGAAAAGTTGACAAGTAGGCCGGTTGGTTGGTTGAAAAGTTGACTGGTTGGTAAGTTGACAGGTTAACGGGCCTGCCTGCCGAAAGCATGGTTGAAAATGTTGTGATTGGTCAACGGGGTAAAGAATTAAAACCCGAAACCCATTCTTGTATTCATGTACTCATTTGCTCATGTATTCTATTATTTCTCTTTTCCCATCGGCCTTCAGCCAGATGCCTAGGTGAATCGCCCCGTTGGGGCTTTACGTTCGCCCATTCTTGTATTCATGTATTCATTTGCTCATGTATTCTATTATTTCTCTTTTCTCATCGGCCTTTAGCCGGATGCATAGGTGAATCGCCCCTTTGGGGCTTTACGTTCGCCCATTCTTGTATTCATGTATTCATTTGCTCATGTATTCTATTATTTCTCTTTTCTCATCGGCCTTTAGCCAGATGCCTAGGTGAATCGCCCCTTTGGGGCTTTACGTTCGCCCATTCTTGTATTCATGTATTCATTTGCTCATGTATTCTATTATTTCTCTTTTCCCATCGGCCTTTAGCCAGATGCCTAGGTGAATCGCCCCGTTGGGGCTTTACGTTCGCCCATTCTTGTATTCATGTATTCATTTGCTCATGTACTCAATTATTAATACGCTGATTCACATCTTCCCCTCTCAACCTTAACCTTAACCTTCTTTCACTTCGTACTTCTAACTTCGTATTTCGTACTTAAAAAATTACAACCCGAAACCCCCATTCCTGTATTCATGTACTCATTTGGTCATGTATTCTGTATTCCTCCTTCCTTATTCCTTATTTTGTGTTCCTTATTTCTTATTTCCATTGGACGTCCACTCCGCCACCACCCGCAGCTACAACATGAGCCGCATACGGGCAAAGGATACAAAGCCCGAGATGCTTGTGCGCAGGTACCTGCATGCGCAGGGCTTCCGTTACCGGCTGCATGTGAAGGATTTGCCGGGAAAACCGGATATCGTGTTGCCGAAATACAAAACCGTCATTTTTATTCATGGCTGCTTTTGGCACGGGCACGAAGGCTGCAAATATTATGTGGTGCCAAAAACCCGCACTGATTGGTGGCTTGAGAAGATCGGGAAGAATAAGGAGAATGATAAAAAGGCGGTTACCTTATTGAAAAAGTCGGGATGGAAGGTATTGGTTGTTTGGGAATGTGGATTGAAGCTTGGACTGACTGAGAAGACTCTTTCTTCCTTAATCAACAAAATCATCTAAAATTTTTAGCAAAACTTATTAAACGTGACTTAAAAGCAAATATACTTTAAGTCACATTGTACAATTTGCCTGTATGGAAATACAGGAATTAATTGGTGCGCGTATAAAAGAGCTAAGAGTAGCCAAAAATCTTACTCAGGAGGCTGTTGCCTGGCGCTCAGAGGTCGACAGAACCTTCATGAATCATGTTGAGAATGGAAAAAGGAATGTTTCTATTCAAAGTCTTGAAAAAATTATAATTCATGGTTTAGAGAGTTCCTTTAAAGAATTTTTCAGTCCCGAGGTTTTTGCAGTAAAGGGAGGTGTGGAAGCATGAAAACCTTGGATAAATTAATAACCCTTGAGCAGGCAAAAATCCACAAAATTGAAAATAAGTTGTGGAGGGTTGCTCTGTTTGGCCCAGATAATCATAGAACTGCTCTAATTACCCATTACCTCCGGACAAAAAATAGAAAATACAAGAAGGAAGCTTTAATTTTTGCAACTGATATTCTCTCTGAATATTTTGATGAAGAATTTACGCCAACGGTTGCAGAAGAAGCATTTCAGCAAATTTTAAAATTTGAGGACGATGTTATTTTTCGCACACCAGCGAATCCATTATTTAAGTTTATAGATTTATTTGCAGGAATTGGCGGATTTAGAATTGCTATGCAAAATTTAAGAGGAGAATGTGTTTTTTCCTCTGAATGGGATAAAATGGCACAGCGTACTTATTATGCAAATTTTGGGGAGATTCCATTTGGAGATATTACAAAGGAATCCACAAAAAAGTACATACCGGAAAAGTTTCATGTTATCTGTGGCGGCTTTCCATGCCAACCCTTTTCAATTGCTGGGGTTAGTAAGAAAAACAGCCTTGGGCGAAAGCACGGTTTTGAAGATGAGAAACAAGGAAACCTGTTTTTTCATGTTGCTGAAATAATTGCTAAACACCGTCCACATGCCTTTTTTCTTGAAAATGTAAAAAATCTTGTTTCTCATGACAAGGGCAATACTTTTAAGGTTATACGTGAAACATTATTGGACTTAAATTATTCTTTCCATTACAAGGTATTAAATGGGAAACATTTCAGGCCTCAAAATAGAGAGAGAACATTTATGGTTGGCTTTAATAAAGAAATTTACAAAGGAAATGAAAAATTTGAGTTTCCAGTACTAGCTGCAACAGATCAAAAAATTAGGGATATTTTGGAACCTAACCCAGAAGCTAAATATACACTAACCGACCATCTTTGGAAATATTTGCAGGACTACGCTCAAAAACATAAGGAAAAAGGAAATGGCTTTGGATTTGGTTTGGTTGATCTAGAAGGAACAGCCAGAACAATGAGTGCCAGATACTATAAAGATGGTTCAGAAATTTTAATACCACAAAAGGATAAAAATCCACGTAGGCTTACAATTAGAGAATCTGCAAGATTACAAGGATATCCTGAGCATTTTAGAATTGATGCAGTTTCAATGAATCAAGGGTATAAGCAATTTGGGAATTCTGTTGTGGTTCCTCTAATTGAGGCTATTGGGGAAAATATTGTTTCCAGTCTAAAACTAATTTAACTTATGAAATCGAAATTGTCCCAATATTTCCAAGGAGTTGGTATTAAAAGGTTATCTGAAGTTGAAGTTTCTAAAGATGTATCTAATCAGCATGAATTTAATGGAATAAAGGGATTTAAGAATTTGTTTGGTGAAGAAAGAAAAAAGTTTAATGCAAGATTCATACACATAGGGGAAAGTGAAGAGGAAATTATTGAAGACCAAGGAGAATTGACTTGGTATGACTCACGTGAAAGACATCCAACAAGATCTGAACATAGGTTATATTATACATCCAATAATGCTATGGATGTAGCGAAAGCATCAGACATAATAGTAATAGGTCTTTCATCAAATGCTGAAAACACTATTGAAGTTTTTATTGCAAAATCTGAATCCGATGCTGAAAATCAATTGCTTTGGCTCTTTGGATTTGATGAAATCGCTGATAAGTTTATAGTAAAGGACTATTCCAATGATAACATCGATATCAACTATGCTGGGAGAAAAATCCTTGATTCATTAGGATTTGATTCTTCAACTGATACTGATGATAATTTAATTGATCTATTGCTCAGAAAATTTGGGAGAAAATTCCCTAAATCCTATGATTTTTCAGTATTTGCAAGGGAGTTTACTGGTGAATTAAATTTGAACGAAAATCCCGATGAAATATTAATTGCCTGGATGAATAATGAAGAATTACTTTTCAAAACACTCGAAAGGTTGGAAATTGAGGAGAAAATTAAGGCTGGTTTTGGTGAGAATGGATATGATGCTGATGAGTTCGTTAAATATTCTTTGGGAGTTCAAAACAGAAGAAAATCAAGAGCAGGCCATGCATTTGAAAATCATTTAAAGACATTGTTTGATGCCCATAAAATTTCTTATACCAAAGGTGGCAAAACAGAAATGAACAAGAAACCTGATTTTATTTTTCCCAGTATTGAAAAATATCATGAAGCTACAACTAACCTTCATTTATTAACAATGTTGGGTGTAAAAACTACCGCAAAGGATAGGTGGCGGCAAATTCTTTCGGAGGCCTCAAAAATTGAAAGTAAACATTTAGTTACCCTTGAACCTGCAATAAGTAGGAATCAAACTGATGAAATGAAGAATTCTCTTGTGCAATTGTGTAAATTCTGGTGATGTTGACCCACCATTCCGGGATGTTGACCCACCCCTTCATTGGCTGGTAAGTACAAGAGCTTTTTTCTTTGATAAAGATAGGTTACGTTAGTTATCTGGTTTCATTTTTTTTCTTCTCATAGATT
>JBGSLS010000079.1:0-38220 GCA_041740575.1 Chitinophagaceae bacterium
CGAATTGGTTTTTACCATCACCACCGATGATTTACGTTTTTACAACAGCGAACTTGAATATATATGGGAGCCCGGTGCTTTTGATATCATGGTTGGGCCGGCATCGGATAAGGTGCAGGGGGTTACGGTAAATTGGGGGAAATAGGCCTTAATGGCGTATCAAATCCTACTTTGAACTTGACTTTGCGATAGTAGATCCGAAAGGTGCAATTATGCAATTAGTGTAGGTGCATTTGGAATTTGTCGCAAATCAATTATTTATAGGTTACCTTGTATCCATCTTAACAGGTTTGGATAGTTGCTAAAGCGCTATAAAATCATTTTAGTTATAGCGATATGAAGAAATTATATTTTAATCATTTTTGGCAATTATTTAAAAAGGCATCTGTTAATTGGTTTAACCGCGATCCTTTTCGCGAAGGCGCCGTAATTGCCTATTATGCCATTTTTGCTTTGCCCGGCCTATTGGTGCTCATTATTTCTGTATCAGGATATTTTTTTGGCAATGAAATTGTAAGCGGACATGTAGAGAACCAGGTATCCAATGCGCTGGGTGAAAATGCGGCAAGCCAGGTGCAATCAATTCTTACCATGGCCATGCAGAGTAAAGATTCTGCGTGGGCAACCATTATTGGTGCGCTTACTTTGCTGGTAGGTGCAACAGGTGTATTTGTGCAACTACAAAAATCGCTGAATAATATTTGGTGTGTAGAAGCAAAAATTGCCAAGTCCGATTTATGGGAGTTTTTTAAAACCAGGATTTTTTCTTTCGGACTCATTATTTCCATTGCTTTTTTATTGTTAATGTTTTTGGTATTGTCATCTTTAGTAAATGCTTTTACTGCATGGATTCATCAGTATTTATCGTCATCTATGATGGTGATTTTCCAGGCATTCGATTTCTTTCTTTCATTAGTCGTAATCACGGTATTATTCGCCCTGATGCTTAAGATATTACCTGATGCCCGCATCAAGCAAAAGTCTGTTTGGATTGGCGCTTTTATTACGGCATTGTTATTTGTATTGGGTAAATCTGCCCTGGGTTTATATTTTGGCAAAGCCGAGCCTGCATCGGGTTACGGACCGGCAGGATCGATCATTCTCATACTGTTGTGGACGAGTTATTCATCCATGATTGTATTCTTTGGTGCAGAATTTACCAAGGTTTATTCCGACTATCATTTTGGAAAAACGGCCCCTTCTGAAATTGCGGTTAAGGCCGATACAGATCCTAAGATCACTACATGAAGATTCAAGCTTGCAGCATTTTTTCAACATACCTGGAGAAGCTTCCCTGGTAATACGATTTGGAATGGGCAAGCGCAAGGGTAATTTCTTTCCATGTATAATGCTCCCTTACTTTATTTGCCAGTAACGGATAAAACTGTGCATTGTAATCCTGGTATTTATAAATAGAAGAAAAGTAAAATAAACTTTTCAGCAATTTTTGTTTTGAAAATTGGAATAGAATATTAAAGTAATCAATGGCTAACTCTATCGTTGCACTTTCCTGTAATTTATCCAGCATTTTTTCCGGTTTATTATCGTGGTAATAAATGGAGAATATAAACTTTGCACTATCTATATTTTCGCGCATAAGCACTGCCAACCGGGCTAGTATCTTCATCTTCCATTTTTGCCATTCATCCGGTTTGTTTATAAAATATTCACTTTGCAGCATCCTATAATCTTCAAATGTGCCTGTGGCCGGTAATAGATGCAGCAATAGTTGGTGTAGTTCTGCTCTTTTTGCAGGGTTTTCTGCATACATATGCATCAGCCTTTCCTGGTAAGGTTGATTATATTCTTCGTAATAGTTGTTTTTAATAATGTTTATACAATGCTGCTCTGCAATATCCCGGTTGCCATTATACAACAGCGCATCAATCAGTTTAAGATTAAATGAATTTTCGTAGTGAATAGGTGACAGCCACTTTATACATTCGGGAAGACGATTTATTGAGCTATATAGCTCCCAAATATGGGCGGTAAGAACAGAACCTGGAACACCGTTGCGTTGTGCTTTATTGAATATATAAATTTTCTTAAAGGATGAAAGCATAAAATCAACTCTTTCTTTTCTTACATCAAGTTTAGTAATATTTGTCAATAACGAAAGCCAGTTTTCGTTTAATGAGATCTCATCTTTAACCACTTCATCAAAGTAGGCTGTAATTACTTTTTGCCAAACCTTTTCGTTTTCAATATCATAAAGCGGTTGAATCGTTCGGGCGAGTAATTCGGTTTTGTAAGTGGCTATTTTAGTGCTTTTTATTTTAAATGCCATATCCCACTTTTCAATCGTTTGCATTAGGGTTGCCAACACCGAAACCTTTTCGCTATCTGAAATATTGCTGAGGTAATACGCCATTACCGGTTCGTGAACATCCTTTAGTAAAAGCAATATTTTTTTTAGTTCCGACTGATCAATTTTCCTTTTATTTTTTACAATCGATTTTACCGCTTTATCGGTAATCAGTTGAATTTCTTCATCGGTATAATCGGCAGGTTTTACGGTAAACCGGTTTAAAAAGGAAATACTTAAATCCTTTTGTTGCAGCAATATTTCCTTTAACCATTTTTTTAAATCATCGTGTTCTACCTGGTCTAATAGCTGACTCAGCGGGTCGGCTTTCTTTTTCACAACCCTTTTGGTGGAAGTCGTTTCACCGCTAGCCTTTTCGGCAATTTTCAGCAAAACAGCCACTTTGTGTTTGCAAAAATTTTCATTCGATTCCCTGCAATCACAGTAATGCTCTGTCACCTTTTTCTTAATAATGGAAAGCTGAACATCATAACTTTCTGTGTCTTCATCTACAAAAGCTACCCATCGCCCTTTGGTTTCCTGTTCCAATTCTCTTACCGGATAGGTGAGCGCCTTTTTTATAATAGCCTGTGAAAAATGCGCCGGTAATTGGTCGATATAGATGCCGTCGGCTTTATCGGATGGTGGGAGGTCGGTGTTCATGTTGAATAGGTTATTTCCTTAATAATCCTTGTAAAGGAAATTAATTAATCTTGCATAGCTGGAATTCTATTTTAGTTTGAAAAAAAGCCTAACCAAAGTACCATCGAAATATAAGTCCAAAGGGCTGAAAATATAATGTGGACCATGGTTTCAAACGTTTTTCCTTTCCATAATGCTGATGAATAAATAAAAAATTGAATGAACAATCTTATGGTCCAAAAAATGGCCAGACCTAGTGTAATTTTTCTGCCAATCGAAGTTGACAATAATTCGGGTGCACTTGAAATACACAGCAGGCCCATACCAAAAACAGTAAGTGCAATAAAAAAAGTATGCACCTGCATCATTTCCCGATTGATCCTGCTTATTGCCGCCAGTTCTTTTTTCCATTTAAAATATTTAGGGAAAATAATATGAATTATCCCTAGTAGTATAAATAGAAACCCAATTATTTGTATGTGTGTAGTCATTATTTTTTCAGGATAACATATTTTACAAATGGATTGATATATTTTTCAGAATTTACCTTCCAGCCTGATTTTTCAAAGGTATTATGCCAAGTTTGAGCAGAAAGAAAATGAAAGGCCCCAACTGTATAAGCCAAAAAGTTGGGGACGTCGCGCAGATGTTCAACCACATGAATGCTTCCATCCGCATGTACCACCCGATACAATTCTTTAAAGAAGTTTATTCTTTCAGCATTATTTCGAATTTCGTGTGCGGCAAAAAACAAGCATACTGTATCAATATGCTGATTAACTAAAGGTAACGTTGAAGTAGTGACTTCCATCGTGCCCGGGTAAGGTGGATAGGCTTTCCTTGCTCTTTTTATTGAAACCTCTGTATGTGTTTCGGGGTTATAAAAGTCAAAAACAGTAAGATTTGCATTTGGGTATTTCAGTTGTAACAAAGCGCTTGTTTCATCAAAACCTGCATGAATATTCAGAATGGTGCCATTTGTTTTTATTTTCTTGCTTTCTAAAAAGTCAAAGGAGTATAGTCCCGATAGGTCGTACACATACCATGAAACCAACAAAGAAATTATCAATAGGACGGAGGCAGCTAAACCAATAAGGTATAGGCCAGATCGAAGACTTCCTGTTGACATTACGGCAATTGAAAATAGTAGAATAATTATACCCATTCCGCCAAGGTAATAGCCGTAATTGAACCGGATGATATTGGTAACTCCCGTTAGGATATTTCTTGTGGTTGCCATATTTCTGTTTTTCCTTTTTTCCAGTAATAGGGAATGTTTTCTACCATAAATACACTTGCAAGTGTGAGGTCGCATCCTTCGAGTTTTTCAGGAAATTTGATATCGTATGCTTCAAGGTGCACAGGTTGCGGATGCCATTCTTCGCGTACGCCTTCTATTACCAATACTTTTTGTGTTTCGGGAATATAACTAAATGTAAATGGCAGCGGGCCTGCAAATCTGCGTGCTTGTTTCCATTCTGTGAAAGGTGATTTTTCTGGAAGTGCGGCCTGTACATTCCCGATATCTGCAGTTACATCAATACCCGATTTTTGGGAATAAATCTTTAGTAAACTTTCATCTAGTTGCTGTTGAATATCTGTTGTTGTATATTGATACCTCGTAAATATATTTCCCAGCCACTCCATTTTCTTTTTATCCGTTTCCGATTTCAAAATATACAACCCGCGCAATCTTTTTCCCGCTACCGAATGGTATTTTACAAAAAGTCGGTAGCCTATCAAAAAAAAATCGTTACCCAAAAATTCCGGGAATCCCTTTGGCCGAAGTTTTTTGGTTTGAACCATAGCTACTGCAACAAAACCCAGCTTTTCATCAAACGTATCTAACGTAAGGCATGGCGGGAGCAGGTGTGCAAGCTGTTCTTTGGGTGCGCAAAAAGTAAGTACGAGCGAACGGGCAAAGTAAGCCTCAACAGCAAAAGGATGATTCCTGAGAAAATTAAGCATTTGTATGCGTTACTGTTTCGCGTGGCTTTTGAATAAATGCATGATAGTAAATAAGTATTGCAAGCAGCAGGGCAAATATACTATTAAACCGTCCCCAAAGCAGCATGTCCGGTACCATTAAATATTCTATGGTGTTCATTGAAATTACCAGTACTATTTGAAGTATGGCTGTTGGTTTAGCCCACCTGCCGCTAAGAATCCATAAGGCTAATATTGTTTCTCCCAAACCAATCAGGATGGTAAGCAACCGTGCGTATTCATCGCCCAATAATTGTGCCACAATTTCACTATGACGGGGTACAAGGTTGATGACTTTACAGAATAAGCCATTGATGAGCCATACGAATGCGATAAAAAGTTTCAGCATTTTTTTGGGAACCATCAGTCAAATATAAGGCTGTTGGTACTATGCCCTATTCCGGATACCCCGGAATATTCAACCCTAAAACAATATCCCGTTTACCAACCCATTCCCCGTCACTGTTTTTTGCAATACGGATGATTCCTGACCCGCCCCTTTTTTGCTGACGGTTTCTTTCTGCATCAGGAAGATTTGGGTCATTATCAAAAAGGTATTCATCTATGTAATAAGGAGTAAATCCGGGCTCCTTAATAGTTGGGTGTATATGTTTAGGTGCTTTGGAATTTGGATAAGAAGCAGGCAAAATAGTATGGAAATTGTATTTGCCGTCGGCACCCGTTTTAACCCATCCTCTCAGGTGGCCATGTTCCCGCGCCTGCTTTTGTTGGTTTGCAGGACTGTAATTCCCTTCGGCATCCGTATGGTACAGATAAAGTATAATTCCTTCCGCAGGGCTACGACCATCTTTTTTAAAAATGGTACCACTAATCGTGAGACGCTCGCCGGGTTCGTCCTTGCCAGCAATGGTCGTTTCAGCCATAAGGATGGCCGGCATCCCAATCAGGTACCAATCGCACCCTTCGCAACCGCCACCTACCACTCTGTCTGTTTTTTGGGTTTGGGCAACAGTTTCGGGCGATTGGCAGGCTGCCGTCATCAACAAGCAGCATATGGCCATAATGTGGATGCGTTTCATTTTTTTCTTTAAAGTTAAATGGCCCGCTCCGCCAAAACATTGCTAAAGTTGAATTAATCGCTTCCCGGCTTTACAAGTGGCATCATGCCCAATTGGTAGGATTATCGGATTTCTTTCAATTTTTCATCCCTAAAATCCATCCAAACCCTTACTTTTGCATCCGCTTTTCAGCAATGTAGAAGCAGGATCCTTAGCTCAGCTGGTTAGAGCGTCTGACTCATAATCAGAGGGTCGCTGGTTCAAATCCGGCAGGATCCACTTGATAATCAAGCAGTTATGGAGTAAAGTTCATAGCTGCTTTTTTTGTTCCGACACATTTCCGACACAAGGGCCAAATTTGGGTTTTGATTAATTATAAACGCTCAACCTTTCGATTACCGATTCAAATTGAAGGCCAAGGTATTTGCAAAATTCTTCGATGGTAACAAGCTGATGGCACTCTTTGCCATTGGCCGTTTTAATTTTCTTGATAAGGTCGCGGCCGTAGCGCTCGCTGCGGCCGGTTACAATTTGAATGTCTTTAGGGTAAATGCAAATGCGCTCCATTGGTAGTTATTTAATGCTTTATCTATACGTTATCTATACTGCTTAATTGCTTTTGCCTTACAAAAATACTAACTAAAATAGTATGAAAATTAAGTTTGGAATGGAAAAATCGGCATAGAATGCACTGATTGACAATGCCTTATTTTAATGCGTTACCTACTGATTTAATTTCGGGCTAGAAATGTAATTTTTTACACACTAAAATTTTTATCAGATGGCAAGACAAAAAGGTATAGTAAAACTGGATGGCACTTTAGGGGGCATCACTTTCTACAAATCGCAGGATGGTTACCTGGCACGCGAAAAGGGTGGGGTAGAAGCAAGCCGCATCGCAAATGATCCTGCATTTGCACGTACCCGTGAAAATGGTGCTGAATTTGGCCGGGCCGGTAAGGCTGGCAAAATGCTTCGTACTGCTTTTCGTTCCCTTCTGCAAAATACTGCAGACTCAAGGATGGTAAGCCGCTTTACTGCAGATTTCGTAAAGGTGGTTCAGGCCGATGCTACCAACGACCGCGGACAGCGTAATGTGATTGACGGTGAAGTGGACATGTTGCAGGGCTTTGAATTTAATATTAAGGGGAAACTGGGCACCACCCTTTATGCTCCTTTCACTGGCAGCATAGACCGCGCTTCGGGCGTACTGGAAGTAACTATTCCGGGTTTCGTTCCCATCAACATGGTGGCAGCCCCATCAGGTAGCACCCATTTCAAAATTATTTCAGCCGGTGCCGAAGTGGATTTTGAAAATGAAACCTTTACGGTGGATACAAACGATAGTGCTATCCTGCCTTGGGATGCGGCCACTACCACCGCACTCACACTCAGCAACTCGGTAACAGCCAACAGCACCAAGCCTTTGTTCCTGGTATTGGGTATTGAGTTTTACCAGCAGGTAAACACGCAGATGTACTCGTTGAAAAATGGTGCTTACAATGCGCTGGCATTGGTTCAGGTAAGCGGACAATAAGAAGCATTAGATTGGAAATGTTTGAAGTGCCCCGTCAGCAATGGCGGGGTATTTTTTTTTGCTTCAATTAAGCCAAAAAAAATCGGCCTTTGGTAGAAACCGAAGGCCGTCAAAACCCTAAACCCTTAAACGGATATAAAAGTAAAAAAGATTTTCAAAATTCCAAACTTATTTTTTTTATAGTTGCTATTCCCATCGAAGAATTATAGCGTGGCCAGATCAGCACCATCATGGCACCGAGTGCCATTGGGAGCAGCAGAAATGTAACCTATGCAGGTAATGTTATTGATAGATTGCTAATTAAGTTTAGATGGGTCAGGAAATAGGTTATCAATTAGGTTGTTTAAACCTAATTCTCTTAAATATCCTTTTGCAACATCTTCGTCTATTTCGTCCTCTAAGTCTGTAGTATCTATAAATATGGCATTACCATAAGCACCCTGATAAACCATTACGGTTATACCTTCCTCACGTTGCGTTCGCAAGTATTGAACCTGGGGCCTTAGGTCTTCCAATAATTCAATAAAAAAAGCTGTAGTGTAATTATTCATTTATGCAACGGCAAATTTAGCCTCTTGGCTTATTGCAGAAGCAGTTTGAAAATCTTCATGCCCAGTAAATGCAGGTGCTTTAAAATTAGCTTTAACTATCCTGTTATTAATAAGACTATGGATGGTTGTCATATTATTAGCTGCCTTAAACCCTTTTTTATTTAAGTCTAAAACCAATTTTTTTAAGCCCTGCTTTTCGGTGAATTCCATAAAATGGTCAAAATAAAAGCGTGACATAAGCTTTGCTTTTTTTTGCATAGTCTCTTCATTTTTTGCAAAAAAATAAATATTTAAACCAGGCAAATAGCATGATATTCCAGATTGTTTTTGTTTATAAAGCACCTGAAAGCCGTAATTGATAGTAATAGAACCATTTTCAGGAATTATTTTAACAAAGACTTTTGGTTCTGTTTTTGACATATATAACCTTTTTTTTAACTTTTAAATTAATATTTAATTGCAATTTAAGGGTACAATTGATACAAATGGCAAAATAGGGTATTAATTATATTATAAAACAAAATGGGGGGCAATGGGGGAAAAATTAAGACTTGTGTAAAATGTTGATTATTAAACGGTCTACCCTCAATTACACCTTACGCGTGCATTCGTATTACCGATCTTTGTCGGTAACTATACCAAAGTTAAGCCTGGTCAGGGCTCTTGGGGAGATCTTTATGGGCTTTAGGTCGGGCAGCAGGGTTTCAAGCTGAGTAAGGTCGGCCATTGAAATTTCTTTCACGGTATGCTTGTATTCAAAATAATTGCCAAGACGTATTTCTATCGGATCGATTTCCATGGGGGCACAAAAATACTAAAAAGTTTAGCATAATTGCCGGCATTTTCCTGATGACGCAAAAAAAAAGGCCCGCTAACCGCGGACCAGGATAATTTTATGCTGCCACCGAAGATGCCAGTGGACGAAGCCATTAATAACGGGTGCCCGCCAAACAACGAGCGCTGGATAACAATGCCATACACCGCTGGAAGTGGACGATACCCACTTGCGCCTGCACTTAAAAGTAACGGGGATAAGATGCTGCTCTTTCATAAAAAAAAATTTAGAAGCATCTATCTGCAGGGCGCTCCGGGTCAACCAAAAGGAAACGGAATAAAGTCCCCGCAGGAGTAAAAATGGATGGCCTAATTTGGCGATAGCCCAGGCCATCCATTTTTATTTATGCCGTAGTCTTTTGGTTGCCCGGGTCTGGCCTTGTGCGTTGGCGCGCCCTGCTAACTTTGCTTTTTAAATTTTTTTTATGTGCAGCATCTTACCAGTAACCGTTTTGGCAGGCTGCAAGATGGCGGATATTCTTTCAAAAGGTCGGATTGAATATGAGCCGTAAAGGTATTGGCAGTGATGATAAATGAAAATCATCAGCTCGTAATACGTTGTAAAGAATTAAATGAGAGTTTATTGTACATTATATCATTAGCAAGCCTAATGTCAGCCACGCATTATTAAAAAAGCGATCACAAAAATTTACTACAATTTGAAATCATTTAGTTGTTGGATTTTTTCATAAATCCTTTTATTTATAATTATATGAAGATATCCTATTGCCCTGGATGTTCCAACATAAAGTTCTTTTAGTAAATCGCTGTTGATTGTATTGATAAATAATATTACACAGTCAGATTCTAGCCCTTTGAATGCAACAATATTAAACAGTTTAAGAATTTCAATTCCTTCAAACGTATGATAATTATCTGTTATTACTATTTGCTTAGGTTTAGGTAATGAAACGCTCCAGTCCTCAGTTGCATAAAATTTGATTTTTGAGGCTGTCTTAGCAATTCTTTCAGTACGTTTTTCTGGAGATTCCTCATACAAGCATAATGAATTATTTTTTATCCTAAATACTACGCCATCAAATACAGCACCTTCAAAAAATGGTGAAATTTTATTTGCATATGCCGATACTAATTTAATATCTTTTTTGGTTGGAAATAATCCTAAACTCAAAGTTGGAACTTTTAAGTATTCTTTAATATCTACTGAATTTGGAATATTGAATCTATTCCATATTTCGCTCTCAGTGCTATTCCTTCTTAAAGATTCAATCCTATTCATTGCCTTACTATAGAATGAATGTAAATCCGATTTTACAAAGTTAAACCAATACAAAGAATCTGTTTTTAAAGTCTTAATTCCATTTAATACACTAACTTGTGTGGACGGCTCATTTGTCAATATTGCAATGTTAGTTGAAGGGAAGCAAGAAAGTGAGTTTCTAACTCCTTCAATTACAACTGAGTTGATATCAGTTCCACTAAATGTTGAAATTTTTATTACACCAGTATCTTTCAAAAACGAAGAAATTGCAGGAGCATTGTTATGAAATTTTCTTACTATTTCGAATATGTTTCCACTATTTCTGCAATTTTTGGAAATTGTAAATGGACTTTCGCTTAATGGATATTTTGACCTGTATGGTAAGAGAGACTGATTATCATCATGAAAAATGTACATAATTTTGCTAGCTGAATTTTCAGACATTTCTTCTATAATAAGAAGCCATGATTCCCTGAAATCTTGCCCTTCATCAATTATTATTGCGTCATAACTAATTTTTTCATTAATAATTTTTCCTAGTGCTTGATATAATTCTTCTTCCATTGGTTCGATGTGCTCATTCCATTTTTCGATGTCTATTAAATCTTTGTTAAGAAGTTTATAAATGAAATTGGTAAAATCATCAACTTGAACAGAAGAATTATACACTAGTTTTTTTATATTATTTACCAAATATGGATTGTGTGTGAGAATTAGAGTTTTTATGCCACAATAGTCTAATCTCAGGGCCTTTTCGGCTGCAATTAAAGTTTTACCTGATCCAGCACATCCAGAAATAGTTACTCGGTGCTTATACCTTAAAAAATGAATAACTTGATATTGATCTTCGGTAAGATTTTTTACTATTCTTTTTATTGTATCAAAATACGAAGTGATTGGATCTGAAAATTTACTTGATTCAGGGTTTGTGATTTCGCCTATTAAGAGTTCATTTAACTTCTTAAAATTTTCATTTTTTTCTTCCTTTTGTTTAATTTCAAGCAATAAGGTCTGTTTGAGATTATCAATGTCAGATTTTTTCGGCATTTCTGTATCAATTTTTCTTAATAGATTTAGAACCAAATGAAAACCATCCTTACTAGACATATTTAGATAGAATTGTTCTTCGTAATTATGTAAACAATCAATAAGAACATTCTTTGCTAAACTAATATGTGATAGATTGAATTCATTAAATATTTTATTAATTATTTCATCCTGAAATACTTTTTCTCTGAAAAGAGTTATATCCGAATTTCTCCTCCCAACAGCTTCTATAATAATTTTAAAAAGGACATTTTCATCCTTTTCAATAATTTTTTGGACCTTAGAGATTTGACTCGCTCCAAATTCTGAAACTCCTTTTTTGTTATTTTCTAAGGAATTTAAAAATGATTTTACAAATAGTGATTTAAATGGTATTGAATCACTCACAGTGAAATAATTCTGTAAGAATGTTGTACTGAAATTGGCTAGAATTGATAAGGGATAACCAAATAAAAAGGCTAAAATTTCTGTCATTGCTTTCTTGTTAATATTGCGTGTAAAAAATTTGAAAAATTTGGTATGTAGCTTAAATAGAATAATAGCAATTTGATGTAAGAGAAAATCTTGTAAGGTGGCTGGTCTTCACTTCCAAATATATAAGCTTTACCAAACATTTACATTCCTTTTACAAAAAAAATGTTGTCATATGTAATTGTGGGTAAGCTCCTTTGAGTATATTTTAAAAAAGTGAAAGCTGTACTGCAGGTCTTTTTTTTGCTGCTTCAGCTTCATTATAGTCCTGGTAAGATTTGGCACAATCATCGCAAAGAATGATCAATGGATCCAGGTTGTTGTGTAGCAGGTTCATGGAAGCATATCCGGCAAAATTGTAATCCGGGTTCGCTCCGCATTGATGGCAGGACGGTTCAATGGAACTGATTTCTCCCATTTCCTGCCCATTTTCAGGCATGGCAATTTCATTGTGGCAAAATGTCCAGTCAGCCACCTGATCAGGCTTTGCCTTCTCAAAAAATGGCGTGATCCACATACGTCCTGAGCAGTGCAGGTAAGCCAGGTCTTTAGATATAACTGTCATAAGGACTGTTTGAAGTTTGATGTTTGAAGTTGGTGAAGGGTGAGTGTGGGTGTGGGTGTGTCCGCCTGATCAGGCTGGTATCACAATCTCGGCAAATGAAAAATCTGTCCAGCGGACTGCCTTGGAATTATTGTCCTGGATAATGAACTGAACTTTGGTAGCTCCCCGGTGATGGCAAGCCATCAGGAATTTATCATGGCTTGGCCACTCAGTCTGCAGGTTATGGATTTCGGTGTAATCGGTCCAGCCGGAACCGGGAAAATAAACAGATTCAATACCCAACAATCTGTGGTTGGGATATGCTTCAAAAATTTTGGAATAGGTAATCATGGTAAAAGAATTAATGTCCCTGCACGAAGGCAGGGACGGTGAAAAATTAATACTCGGAAGGCAGCAGGAGAACACCTGCGGTGTAAAACATCGTAACGATGTCGGCATCAAAATCGCTGAAGGGGATTTCCTGCTCAGCAATTACAACATCGTTGCCATCATCGGCAATGGCAATGAATGCATCTCCGTTTACACGCTTGAGCACCCACTTTTGAAAAGGCTGCACTTTTACTTCGGGTGAAAGCTGATGAGAGAATACCAGATCAATCAACCAGTAGGCATGGAATTTTTCAGCCATGGCAAGAATGCCATCGGTGTAAAGCAAGCCAGTGAAATGGCGGTACCAATCCTGGGTGCCTGTGAAGTAACTGAGTTCGTCATTTGCATTTTTCATAAAATAGTTTTTAAAAGAAAAAAGAGAAAAAAAGAAAGCATACCCACATGCCGGCGGCCCCGACGGCCAAAAGGAAACGGAATAAAGACCCCGCATGGGCGGGGTAAAAATGGATGGCCTAATTTGGCGACAGCCATGGCCATCCATTTTTATTTATGCCGTAGTCTTTTGGCAGGCGGTTGTATTGGCCAGCCGGCAAACCTTTGCTGGCTTTTTTTCTTTTCTTTTAAAAAACAGGATCAAACCTGTTCAATGCCGTCAACCAGTTTGACGCAGGCATGGGTTGGCGTAATTGTTTCAATTTAGTCGTCATTACGGAGTCAAAAACGTGATAGTCAACGAAGCCAAAACGGCCGGTGCCGCAGAAGCGTACCGGATGCGCAATGCAGTGAAGCAGCGAACGAATAAGTGTGGTGAGCCTAAGCGAGCCGCACGAAATGAGAGAAGCGGTCGAAACGGAATGGAGCGCAGGGAGCGCATAAGGCACGGGCCGGAACGAAAGGTTCTGCAAGGAGAAAACCATTGTAACGGGAGTGATTGGCTGGGCATGAAACGAAGTGGAATGCTGAGCCAAGCGCCCATACCATTAATTTTTGTTTTATTGGAAAAAGTTGCGGGTAAATAAAACTGAACTAAAATAGTTTCTGATTTAACCCAGATACAAAACCCGGTGATTCATCGTAAGAATGTCCGGCCGGTGCCGCATAAGCACCCCGAAAGCGCAATGAAGTGGAGCCGCAAACGAATAAGAAGTGGTGAGCGCAGCGAGCCGCTCGAAATGAGAGAAGCGGTCGAAACGAAATGGAGCGAAGGGAGCGAATAAGGCACGGGCCGGGTTAAGTAGCCTGCGAGACGAAAGCCATAGTGCCGCAGGGCGATTAGCGGGGCATGAAACGCAGTGGAGTGCCTGGCTAATCGCCTAAAGTTTGAAAAAAAGTTTCTTCCTACCTGTAAGATCCCTTAGCAGAAAAAGCAAAAAAAGGCTTCATTCAACTCGTAAGTTTCCATAGAAGTAAAAAGCAAAAAAAGTTTCATTTTACCCATAAGTTTCCTTAGCAATAAAAACAAAAAAGGCTTCAAAATAGGCTCAAATATTTCATCAAGGATGGGCACACCCCAACCCCATAAAGGACGATAAATTTCTATTCACCCGAAAGCTTCAGCAATGCCGCGCCACCCTGCGCCACAGCCCACTGCGGGCTGGGGCCGGGAGCCTGACGGTAGGAAGGCGAAGGCACCGGTCCGTTCTACGCAAGGCAAGATTTTTTGCGGGCTGCCGATGCCGGTGGCGAATACTTGCAGCCATAAGGCAGCGATGTATTTGCAGCCCGCAAAAAACGCAGCCGCAGCCGCAGTGGGCCAGCCGGGTGGCGCACATGTACTATGAGGAGGCCCTGCAGGCATGGCCGTGCCCGACTGAGTGATCAGGAGACGAAATGAAGTGTAGGGAGCGAACGAATGAAATGATGTGAACGAAGTGAACATCAGGAAATGAGAGAAGCGACCGGAACGGAATGGAGCGAAGGGAACGAAAAAGGGCTGGGCCATGACTGAATACAGGGCCGGACGGCTGCGACCAGAGGCGGGGAAAAACCATGACAGGCTGCGCAACGAAGTGGAGCACCCGAAGGGCGGGCGCCTGGCTGCAAATGCAGCGCAGCGGAGGTTGCAGCGATGCGCCCAGGCCTGGCGTGTGTTTTTTTATCCCGCCGGCGGGTAGACAGCCGACCTTTTTTCCCGAGTCACACCCACACTTCCCACACTCTTGTCTCTCAACACGCACACCGAAAGGCTTACACTCACATTTGTTCATGAATTTGGGGGAGCTTACACAATAACCTACAATTTGAAATAAGCATTCGGAATTTTAAACTAAACTTACTAGCGTGTTTGCAAAATAAATGGTAATTATTAGTGTTAACTATAATCTTAAAAGCAAGCAGTGTTAACGGAACATTTTGCTTTATCCGCCATTGGTTTTTCGATTCTTTTCTACGAGCATTTGGGATAACAAACTCTTTGTCAAGCTACGGTCCTAACGTTTGCTGGATGGACTTAGAGATTTGGTAGCCCGTGAAAGAATAGATTTTTGTTAGTGGTCTTAATTTAAAAGTCCACTTCTAACAATTTTCCGTTCTGCTTCAACCAATTCTTTGCTTTTTCATAATTGGGTACTTGAATAGATAGTATGTTCCAAAATCTTGGGGTATGGTTGTACTCTATTAAGTGTACCAGTTCGTGGGCTACCAAATATTCCAACACGTACATTGGAGCTTTTATGATTCGCCAATTGAAAATGATGTTATTGGCAGGAGTACAAGAACCCCATCTGTATTTCATTTCTGAAGTCTTGAACTGATTGAACTGAACTCCTAGACTCTTTGCATATTTGGTAGCTAAGGGTTCAATCTTTATCAATGCTTGTTTCAAATACCATTTCTTGAATAGTTTATTCGCTTTCGGCTGATTGGCTTTTGATATTTTGAAGCGTTGATCAAATTCTATTCCTTCAAATTCATCGTCAACTACCAACAATTGATAGCTCTTTCCCAAGTACATAAGTGTTTCCCCACTTACAAATTCTTTGCTTTCCGAAACCAAAGGATACTTCTGGGCGTGGTTCAATTTTTCAGTAATCCATTGTCTTTTGGATTGAACAATTTTATCAATTTTATCGGCTGTAAGGTATTGGGGCGCACGTACCACAATACTCCTGTCCCTTTCAACGGATATGTTGAGAGTCTTACGGTTGGAATATTTTATCTGATACTCAATAACCATTATTCATTGATGATTTTGAAATGATTGGTTTTAGCTAATTCCATTATTCTTGATATAATTTCTTTTCGTTTGATAATGATGTTCGGTAGGTCTTTGAACTCGGGAGATAAAAGCATCTTATGCAATTCTGCTTTTAACTTCAATTGCGCTGGCGTACTATCCCAGAAGCCTGTCAGTTTTATTTCGGTGGCTACCAGGTTGAATATATGCTGTGTCAGATTCACATTTCGAGCAATTTCATCTTCAGTCAAATCCCGATTGTCAAACAACTCGGCTTTGAAGATGCGGAAGAAAGGCATTTGCTTTTTGCGGTCTAGGCCATAGGTTTCTTCCTTCTCCCGGTTTTTGATTTTCTCACGAAGTTTTTCTAACTCTTCATAAATCAGTTTCCAGTTGCCTTTGAAGTTTTTCAATATTTCTTCCAATGCCTTGGCGAATGAAGCAAACAATTCAGGATCTTCATCAATGTTTAAATCTATGAAATGGCGAATGGCGTGTTCTACTTCGGCTGCCTTGGTCTTTTCCCGCTTTTTGGTGGCTACTACTTTATTGAAAAAGTCATCAGCAATGATGGAGATAGGAGCAACTTGCTGATCAATACCTTTGGAAATCAAATACTCGTCTGCAATGGCTCTCAATTTGGGCGGAATCCCTTTCATACTGAATCTGCCATCCCTGAAATGCTTGTTTGCCAAAGCATTGATCTCTGTAAAGGCTTTCCAGTCATTGAAAAACTCCAAGGCTTCTTTGCGTGGCAACACGGTATTGAAACAGCTTGTCAGCGTATTGTACAGTTTGATATATTCAAAACGAATGTCTTCATCATAAAACACATCAAAGAAGGCATCCGAATCCGAAAGGTCTTCTAAACCATACACTTTTAGAAAGTTCCATATGTCTTTGTGGGCTTTTATCAATTCGTTGAGTTCCGCATCATCATCCGAAATACAATCCACAATTTCCTGCAATTCTTTTTCGGCATACACATCCAATGCCCGTTTAAGGTGATGTCCTACACCTACATAATCTACCACAAAACCTTTGTCTTTACCTTCGGGACCTACACGGTTTACTCTTGCTATAGTTTGCAAAAGGTTGTGTGCAACAATCACCCTGTCCAAATACATTACCTGCTCAATAGGTGCATCAAACCCTGTGAGCAACATATTGTTCACGATTATAATACCCACATTGCCGTTAAGTGATTTATCTTCTTCGTCTGTTTTGCCAAATGGCAGTTTAAAGCGCTTGATGCTTTTTTTATGATAATCTCCATTAGTATACGCTTTGATTGCAACTTCATCATTGTGGCTGCCCGAAATGACAACTGCTGTTTCTAAAGTTTTCAATACTTCAATATTTACAAGCATTGGGTTATCAACCAACAATTCTGCCATTTTATTCTTTAGTGCATCATCAATTGCGGCTTTGTAACGGACGGCTGCTATGCGTGAATTGGCAACAATCTGGGCTTTAAACCCACCGGAAAAAATGTGTTCCACATAATGGGTTACCATACTTTTGGCTTTGTCCATTATAGTATTCATACTGTCCAGATAGGCATCACGAGTACCAAAGCCCAATATCTGTAAACGTTCGGTAAGTTGATAGTCGCTGAATACATCGGAAAACTTATCGTCCATTCCTTTTTGGTCTTCTATTTCGGCATTGTGAGTAAAGCCTTCATAAACAATTTCTAAGGTGACGCCATCATCAATTGCCTGACGCATTGTGTACTTGTCTATATAGTCTTTGTATTTCTTCTCGGTTTTGGCGGTGGGTGTTCCTGTAAACCCTATGGATGTGGCATTGGGCATTGCCCGGTCTAAATTTGCTGCCAATAGCGAATACTGTGACCTGTGGGCTTCATCCGTCATTACTAATATATGGGTACTCTTATTTAGTTCAGGAAAGATTTCCAGGCCTGTCAAATCTCCGTTTTCCTGAAACTTGTGAATCATTGCCATTACCAAATCGGAATTATCGTTGCTCAACAACTCCTTCAAACTTTGCCCGTTGGCAGGATTTTTCGGATTGATAAAACTGGCTGACTTGATATTGAAACCTATACTTTGCCCTGTGTCGGATAGTTGATCTTCTAACTGTGTTCTGTCGGTTACAAATATGATTTTCCAGGACATAAGTTCTGGTCTAAGCTTCATTTCCCTAACCATAAACATCATTGTAAGCGATTTACCTGAACCTTGTGTATGCCAAATGATGCCACCTCTTTCAATAGGGTTTTTGCCTTCAATCAAGCGTTGAGTGGCAATCTTTACAGCACGAAACTGTTGGTATCTGCCAACGATTTTTATTTTTTGCCCTTTATCGTTGGTAGCAAACACCGTAAACACCCGGATAATATCCAATAAGTTCCTGCGGTCGAACATACCAGCCACCAATCGCTGTTGGTCGTTGGGTGATGATTGCCCGTGTTTTAAATCGTTGACCGTTTTTGGGTAGGGGTCGGTCCAGCGATAAAAGTGCTTTTCTATGCGAGTGGTAATAGTGCCAAACTTCGCTTCGGTGCGGCAAGTGGTAACTAATATTTGATTGTAATAAAACAGTTCCTTATTTCCTTCACCTGTCTCACCCCGTTGCTCCGAATACCGCATCAATTGGTCTATGGCTTCGGGTATGGGTTCTTTTACTTTTGATGATTTGGCTTCTATTATCACTAAAGGCAAACCGTTTACAAACAATACCAAATCGGGTATGATGTGGTGGTCGGTGCCTGTTACAGTTACTTTGAATTGCGAAATAGCTACAAAGCTGTTGTTTTCTAAATTAACAAAATCTATAAAGCGAACGGTAGGGCTGAGTTCGCCTGTTTCTTCATTTTTGGAAACAGTGGTGTTTTCGAGCAGATAGTGCAATACCTGTTGGTTGTTTTCCAGCAGGCTGTTTTTTTGAAAGGTGGTGATTTTACGCTCCAATTCATCAACTTGGGCAGGCGTAAGGAACGGATTGATTTTTACCAAAGCTTCACGCAACTTGGGCTTGAGCACTACTTCTGAAAAAGAAGTTCTGAAACTCTGCTCGGGTTGTTGCTGCATTTGTAGCTCCAGCACATCCCAATCTAAACCGGCCAACTGTTCCAAAAAAGGTTTTTCTACGTGGCTATATTCGTCCAACTTTAGAGTATCGCCTAAATTGCCCCTGTATTTACTGTCGTTGGATAATATCATTTTTTACTTATTAAATTTTCTAAGTTGAATATCAATTGCACTTTCATTTGACTTTATAAAGTATTTCATTTCAATCTGACCGAATACATTTACATTATCGTGTCCTGTAACATAGCTACTCTTCTCTATAAAATCCTTTTGGTTAAATAATATTTTTTCAAATTCGCCCGACTTTCGAATTAATGGGTTTTCAAAATGTTTTGAATAGGAAGCACTAATCGAATTAATATAGGGATTTCCCTTTATAGCCTCGTACGGATGCAAAATAATCAGGTAATCCTTGGCCCTACTAATGGCAACATTATAAATGTACTCTTTAGAAAGTAAGCATTTCTCATGCCCTGTATAATAGTAATTATTCGGATTTGAAATAAAAAAGACCATATCGCATTCATCACCCTGAAATCCGTGAACTGTGTCAGCATAAATGACCAATCTCTCAGAAATTGAATATGAAGTAATTAGTTTGTTCAACAATACAGCTTGGGCCTTATAAGGCGCAATTAAACCTATTGACCAGGACTCACCATCAGGCAAGATGTCATCTAAATATTTAATTATTTCTGCCACAAAGATTGCACTGTAAGTATGATACGAACTATATAATAACTTATCAATTCTAAATATAGAGTTCTCTCTATCCAGTGGTATATCAATAAATGTTACATTCTTATTGATAAGTTTTTTAAAACCTTCAGGCAATGGCCTTGCAATACTCATTTTTTCATCCCTGTCGTGTTTCAATAAGTTGCTATAAGATAAGTCCGAGAACAACTGACCTATTCTCCTAACACTTCTATATTGACGATCTAGGTATACTATTTCATCGCATTTTCTTAAGTTTTCCCCAGATTGATTAAAACTTCTTATTCCAATCATCGAATAAATATTTTCATCCTGAATATCCAGTTCTTCAAGATCCTTGTCATTAACATCTACAACAGGAGGAATCTGCTTAGGATCTCCAGCAATAATAAATTTCGCATTGGGATTAAACTTATGCAATGCTAATATGGCAAAAACAACATATGGAAGGTTTATCATTGAAGCTTCATCAAACACAATGTAATCCCAATAACCATCCATCCTGAAGATTTTGGTTTGATTACCATCATCATCAATTATTTCAAAATATGGGATCCGGTGTATTGTGGAAGCAAGGATATTTGTGTAATTCACTCTCTCCATTGTTACAGAATCCTGATAAATATTTTCTCCCAATTTCTCAAGCTCGGGATCTGTTGGCTTACCTACTCTTGTTATAGAGATTGATTTCCCTAATTCTTCTAGTTCTCTAATTTGTTTGCCGATAATATCATTTGGATTGTCAGACGATTTCACCAATTTCTTACACAATACATCAGCAGCTTTATTTGTAGGTGTCAGCAACAAGAACTTTGCATTATAATTTTCTCTTACACCATTCGCTATCATGCTGCAAAGCGTTGTTGTCTTCCCAGTGCCGGGAGGGCCATAAATGAATTGCAACGGCGGAAGTGTTTCCTTTATATCATTCCATTTAACAATATTCTGCTCATTAGTAAAAGCCCTATAAAGCCTTTCTAGTAAATCAATGACAGGTGAAAAACTAATTTTTACTTGAATTATATCACTGAATTTATTAATTATTGAATTGGGTATTTTCTCCCTGCAATAAACCAGTAAATCCTGCCCCTTCTTTGAAACACCTTCTACTTTTACTTTTTCATTCTGACTATTTTTAATAATCAATGTGATCTTAAAATCTTCGAAATCTTCAATATTCAGAGGAATTATTGAACTAGCGCCACAAAGCAAAAAGTATTTATCAGAGATCTGATCATTAACAATGTAACGCTTTATTTCCTGGAATGAAATGGACTTTTGAACAGTTGTACTCTGCTTACTTTCATAGGTTAGGAGAATTTTTAAATAAGATTCAAACCAGGCATAGGAATAATCAGTATTTTCTTTAATTATTTTAATTAAATCTTTTCTCTCCTGTTTCAGGTTTTCATCCTTTAAAGCCAACTCAAAAGCTTTTAAGGACTCGTTTTTAACATCACTCCTGCCAGCAGAATTTAATGTATTGTAAATGCTTGCTAGAAGTAAGTTTCTCCTATTTATTAAATCATCAACGGCATCAGAAATATCATCATATTCTTCAGAAAGGGCTTCCTTTAATTCTTCCAGTGAAGTACTCTCCTTATAAAATACCTGCTGAAACCCATCTAATTCATTATTAACATTAAAAACACCATCAGCAATACGGGCAATGGTAATCATTTCGTTATTAATCTCAATGGACAAATCATAATTAATTTCAGGTTCCCTGAATAGCCCTATTCGATTATCTGATTTCCAGGAGTGATAAAATGGTTCATCATGTTCTCTCTGAATACCACTTGAGACAAATTTTTTCTCAAATTCTATTTCATCAATTTTTTCTGTGATTTCAGTATTTAAAAGCGGGGAATCCTTCAATATATTATACTTACTGTAAAGCAGGTTTAGCTTATTATCAGAAGCTTGTTTTAATTTCAGATGCAGCAAATCATCAATCAGATATACTATAGACTCTTGTGCCTTCAAAACCTTAAAAGTATCAGTGGTATCATGTATTATTGCGGGGTAATCTTTAACTCCTTTTTCTACCAAATATTTTATTATTCTTTCAATCAACGAAATCTGTAGATTGTGGTGATTTTCAGAATACAAAACAGGTTGATTGGCCAAACCATCAAATGCACCTGACAAGCCATTTAAAGAATTAAGAAGTATAGTTTCGTTGAACCTATCTATGCTAATATCATCTGGTAGTTCCTTTAGATTTCCAGTAAGATATTTTCTTAATTTGTCAATCGGACTGTCACCGACATATACACCAATGGCACTCAGACAATCCCTTTTCCTTTTATCATTATGGCACCAGTCCAGAAATTCTGCAGGCAGTACTTCATCTTTTAGGTGAATTCCTTCCAAGACAAACTGATTAGGAATTATTTCAAAGTACTTGTACCAGGATTCCTTCCTTTTTGAAACTCTAATTTGAGGATTCAGGCTTTTCCAGCCATTAAATAGGTAGTTTAATTTGTCGCCGATACTCTCTGCACTTTCTAAAACATTCGAGCTACATCCCCTTACAAACAAGAAACGGGATGCTATAATGTCACCTTCATCATCATTGTAATTAAACGCATCTAAATCGTTCAATTGAAGTAATGACTGTAGACCCTTATAGCATTCATGAAGTAAAAATGAAGACTTAATAAATTTTGCATTTTCATCTGAATAAATGATCTTTATTCCATTCAAATAATACCACTTTCCGTCAGTGCATTTTACGGCATAGTTTTTAGAAATATCTTCCTTCTTGAAATGTTTACATAATAATACGAAGGAAAGTTGATGTGCATTAAATAATGGAAGTACATCTTTAAGTGTATTTGTGTTTGCTAGCTTTTCATTAAACCTGGTCACTAGTTCATCGGTAATACCAGCGTTGGAAATCTTGAAAAGTTTTTCAGCGACTGATTGGTTAATAAGATCCCTTTTCCTAGCTTCGTCGTGAAAAGCTTGAATCAATTTTATATTATCAGCGTCAGATAAATTTAAAATCTGGGATTGGGATAATGTTATTTTCTTATCCCCTCTAACAACTTCAATTGAATCATGCGCACTATCAATATTACCAATAATAATTTCATGATTCTCCGTATTTATATATATTTTCTTTTGAATCTCGTCTAATTCATCCGGAGTAATATCACCTGCTGTCACTTCGTCTAAAAGCTTTATGTACAATTCATTTTGCCGTTCATCCGCCCAAGTACCATCTAAAATTGTTAAAGACAGCTTTTCTAAAAAAGCTTTCTTATCATCAAATCTCTCGGGTAATAATACTTCAATTAAATCGAGTTCCTGTTGTAAATCCTTTTCAACGAATATGTCTATCAGGTGTACAATCAATGCGCTATCTGCCAATGCTATTTTAGATTTAAATCCTGCAAAGCTATTAGGAATAATCACATATTGGCCGGGATAATAAGCATCAATGTAGTTTAAAACTGCCTTTTTCGAAGTTGCAATTTGCTTCTTCCCCGATGTAGAATCAATAGTAAATACTCCATCTATATCAATGATACAATTTTTTGAAAAGAAATCAAGGTTGCAGGTTTTTGACAATAATAATAAATCTGTAAGATGCACTGCTGATGTTTCCCTATTTTCTATTGTAGGATTAATAACAGATGAAGCTAATCCAAAGGGCAGATCTACCAGATAAGGAACTAGACACTTGTCAGGTATATGAACTCCAAAATAGTTAAAGGTTGTATTTTGAATACTTTTATAAGTATCATCAGTTAACAACAGCAGATCATAACTAAAAAATACTTCATTAGCTTCTATCACTTCTGAATTGAAAATTATCAAACCGTGATTGCCTAATAAATTTTTTGCCTTCTCCGACCAGGCACTTATAGTATAATGTTTTACAATATCATCAAGTAGTTCTTCCGCACTGGTGGGATTAATGGCTATATGGTTTGCGATTTGCGACCAAAAAAGGAAAATAATATTCTGATATACATCCCTATTATCATCAAGTAAAAAAGGTTTTAACGATACATCATATTCTTTGGTATTAATACAAAACTTATTGAGCCAAGGTATTTCAGTTTGCAGATATAAGTTCTTAAAGCAAACTGGTATCCCAATATTATTTGTAAACAGCTTTAGTTCTTTAATTCTTTCGGTTACAGCTTCACTATTTAAGGTTCTGAATGCATTAAAAACTTCGTACTTCTCTGTTTTAGATAGTTTTAGCAAATTTTCATCTTTAACTACACTACTAAAAAGTTGTGTCAATTCAGTATAACCCTTATGCTTTGATGCTTGTAATAAGTAAGTCCTATATGTATCGATAAATTTGAAATCATTCAAATTTAAATTTGTAACCGTTAAACCTAGTTTTAGCAGTATAGTTCTAATTGAATCCAGTGTATTATGAATTAAAAAGTAACCATCTTTTTCTTTTGCCAAAAAACCCGCAAGTGATAATACTTCACCGTTGGAAAACTCAAATAAATTTAAATTGAGTAATTGTTTCTTAAAATTATCTATTGATGATTGCTCCCTATTAAAAAACTGGAGCTCTGTCAATACAACAACAATTCTTTCTAAATTGTTATTTAACCAGTTATTCACATACCATTCAATACCTTCATTTTGCAGTAAATCAAAAACTGTGTATTCAGAAATCCCTAATTTTTTGGATGCATTAACAAGAATACTAAGTTCAGCATCGTCAGCCCAATAGAACCAATTTATATTCATTAGTTCCATAGCTTCTGTATGAACATCAATCTTTGTCTTTTTAATAAACACCGCATCTGGATTATTAGCTATTTCAAAAGTGTCAGAATCCAAAGATTTACGTACCGGAATATACTTTTTTAAAAGTTCATCAATTGGATCAATATATGGCGATTCAATCCAAAGTCTGTCTTTATTTACACTTTTGCTGGAAGTTAGTAAAGCAGCGTAAAAATCAAGAAACCGATGGCGGTCATTTATATTAATAGAGCTTGAAAGCTTATTTAATTCAATATCAATTTTCGTTACAATTGTTTTTAGTAGGCGTTCATTGATACCGTCTTCTTTGCTACTTCCCTTATGCAAGAAAGTTCGGGAACTGCCTTTATAAAAAGCGTTGGAGTGTAAAATATAATTGAAATTATGAACTTCCTCTGACAATGGAAAGTAAAGGTATAGGTTCGGGGCACCTTTAAAGTAATTACCAATTTCACTATGCTTTCTAAAACCAAATAATGCTTCAATATCTGCTTCTGCTTTTATCCGTTTTTTCTGTTCTGTTGTTAAATCTTCATATTTTTCTACACCAAACCTTACATAAGCATAGATATCTTGTTCTGTAATTTTATTCACAGTAAGCTTAATATATTCCAATTCTGGGTAGGTAATTGCTTCTTCATTATTGAGCTGAACCGTACCAAGTACTTTGTCTTTCTTAATATCTGAATCGGCAGTCTCTTTCAGGATAGCCAAGGCAAATTTCACACCTTCTTTTAAATTATTTTCTGCTAGTTCGGTTTCTTTACCAGAGCCCAATTTTATAAAAAACAATGCACCCTCATTATATGACTCTTTATTTAGAATTCCTTGATTGTTTTTTACCCAACGGGATAGTACTTCAAATTCTGTTTTACTAAAAGGTGCAGATATTGACTCCTTACCATCAGACATTTTGGGAGATTCTTCTACTTTATCATTTTCTGGTAAACAGGGGAAACAAGTAATCAGTATTTTAAAAAGCCATGGATTATCATCTGTTATTTTAAATACGCCTTTTTCATTTGAAGAAACAGCCACATTTACAGGTTCGGGAATAGATGCTTCGGCCAACTCTGCTATTTCATAATTTTTCCAACTAAACAAGAGGGGACCTGAATTTTCATTAATTAATTCCTGCAATCCATTGTCCTTACCTACAAGACGGTGAGCCAATTTAAATCCGATACCAAACTTACCGATGGTTTGGCTATCGGCAGTCTTGGTAGAAGACCCAACATTTAAAATTGAACGTATGCTATCCAAGTCGAACATTCTTCCGTTATTGGCTACCAATAAATAGTAGTTACTATCAATTTCATCTTTGCCCCAAATCATAGTGTAATGTGTGCTACCGGCATCTACCGCGTTCTGCAAGAATTCATATACTGCCTGCCCATCTTTTGCCATATCCAGAAAACTCTGTAAGAAGTTTTCTATTCCCGCTTCAGGAGTTCCATAGCCATCTTTATCTCCATGATACATGGTAAACCAACCATATCTTTTCTGCTTTAAATTTTCATCAAAATAATAGTTGCCAATAAAATGCTCCTCCAGTTCCGGTGAAACAGGTCGCGTTGACTTATAAAAGGTCCGATATTGCTTTATGTTCTTAATTTTCATATATCAACTATTGTAAAAATTCATTTTAATTATTTCATCTATTTCCTTAACAGAGATGGCTCCACGAACACTGCCATCTTCCAATTCGAAGGCTTTGTCTTCGGTAACGATTAGGGTGCCATTCGGACCACCACCTTCAAGGATCCCGTTTTCTTTATACCACTGGTATTTCTCTTCCCAACGTTGTTTGTACTCAGCGTCAAACAGCATTCCGCAGTGCTCCCAATAATACACTTCACCGGATTCTTCATTTTCAAGGGTGAAGTCAGGAAGCTTTTCAACATCTTTGATGGTTAATTTCTTTTCGTACAAAGGATTCAAATGATTATCAATTAGTCTTTGATAAATCATCAGCTCGCTTTTTGAGCGAAGCATTTTGCCATCACTAGCTTGATGAATTAGGTTTTTCTCCAGGTATTGCCCTTCAACTTCTACCAGTTCAGGTTTTACAAATAGGTTTGTAATGCGTTTGAGTGCATCAGATTTTAAGGGGGATGCTAATGCTTTTATGTCAAAGGCATTCCCTTGATACAAGAGTATTACTTTGTCCTTTTGACGAGTAAGTGAAGTGTAGAGCATTTCCCTTGATAATAGAAAACACGGATTCGGTATTACTAAAAACACTTTTCCAAATTCACTACCTTGAGCTTTATGAACCGTTAAGGCATAAGCCAATTCTAATGGATTATTTTTCTCTTCGGCAAACTCTTTAGCTTTAAAAGTATAGACGAACTCCTTTTGAGATGAGAATTCGATTTCTAAATATTGGGGAGGGCCTTTATATGTTGCATTCTTCTTTTTAAATTGCCCCGTCACTATTCCAATTTCACCATTTGCCAAATATTCAAGTGAATTTTGTTTGGGGTAAACAGCTTGCCGCTTATGGTTTCCTAAATTTATAACTTTATCACCATATACAATTTGCTCGATACCCATAGGTTTCGGCAACTTCTTTTCAGTATATTCAATTAACTCACCTTGCTTGTTTGTAAAGCTTTTTTTTGTCCCCCTAATTGAATATTCAACTTTATCCTTTCTAAATAATTTGTGAATCTTTCTATTGATTGCTTTTATGCCAAATGGTTTTTCCTTGACCGGTGATAGTATCTGCCAACTTTCAACTTGATTTACAGATGGCTCAATCCCAAAATAATTGGCTTCATTAGTGCTATTAAAATATCTGCCATCACTTGAGCCAAGCGACTGATTAAATGTTTGCACATCTTCAATCGAGCTCATTCCCAATTCTTCTACCAATACCTTTTCAAATATTTTGTCAAACTCGGCTTCATTTTCCCAACTTTCCATTCTCAGGTATTGAGAATTGGGATTGGTGAGTATTTGATTGATGATACTATCTGCTCCCGGCTCTAAAGTTTCACCACTAAACCATTCGGCTAATTGTAAATCTTCGCGTTTTGAGCCGCCTTGTCGGCGTTTAATGGTAAGTTCTGCATAGCCTTTGCCTACTCTTGGGAATGCGGTTTCAATGCCTTCGGGCTTTAAAAATTGAATGATATCTACAAAGGGTCTGCCTGCTCCAATAGGTGGCAACTGTCGGTGATCGCCAACTAAGATAAAGCGTTTTACACCTTTCAAACAGTCCATTGTAGTGGCTAACATTTCTTCGGTAAGCATTGATGCTTCATCCAATATCACTGTATCGTATTGGCCTTCGCAAAATCTATCTGAAAAAACATACTGCTGTATGTCGCCATTATATCTACCAAATCCTGATAAGAATTGAGCCAATGTTTTAGCTGTAACCTGAAGGTTTTTCGCCACTTCTTCCATTCTTACCCTTGCCTTGCCTGTGGGTGCTAACAGCAGTACTCCGTTATTTTCCACTTCTTTTTGTCCTGCCAAAATGGTAAGCAAAGTGGTTTTGCCTGTACCTGCGGGACCAATTAAAACAGAGAAACGAGCTTCTGCAATTTCCTTTAAGGCACCTGCTTTTTCTTTCCTTGCATTTAATTCCTGTGTGTCAGGTTCGCCTTTCGTAAAGGGAGCCAATGCTTTATCTAACAAGTCTTGCCAATCGGCGGTGATGGGCAAACGCTTACCATTTATCCTATCATTGATTTTCTGACTGATGATTTCTCTGGTTACAGAAAAGCGTTGCAGTTGATAGGCTCTTTCACTATCCTTCATTTCTTTCAAAACAATACTTCCTATAAAACACTCTTCTGCCAATTCGTAATAATCGCTGTTTATGGCACAAGCGGGTGAAAGAGAAAGTTCTCTTATCTTTTTGATGATTTCCTTACGTGGCAATAAAGTATGCCCTTGCAAGGCAGCATATTCTAATTGCTGAATGGTAATGGCTCTGATGCGGTGTATGTCAAAAGGGTCATCATACACCAATTGGTCGGGCAATATGTTATTAGGTTGGTTTTTTAGGTACAATCCTAAATCAATGGTGCTTAGGGCTACGGGTGTATTGGTAAATCGTAAGTCTTCATAAAGTAAATAAGGATTGCTCAGATATTCTTCGTCTTTACGTTTGATGCCCATTGCTTCTCTTTCTACCTCTACAAATAGAAATTCAGCTTGCTCAATCCCTAAATCGAAACGACTCAATAAGTGCAAAAACTTGATGCGAGTAGAAGTCCCTTTTTCTTTTAAATGTTTGTATAATTTATTGGAGATTTGGGGAATTAATGCTGCAACCGCATCTGACAAAATGCCTTTTGGGTTATTCAATGCTTTTTCAAAAAGTAACCAGGGGTTTTCCTTATCATCTTTTAGTTGGTTGATGATTTCTGCTGCTACAAAATGACCTTTTTCAATACCAAAAGCACAAAGGGCAGAACCCATACCCGGATATGCACCCCTTAATTTTTCAAGCTGTGCAATTTCATTGTGTATCCATTGTATGCTTGCCTGATGGTTTTCACCTATTCCTAATGCTTCGGCTTTTTCTAATGATTTGATACAGTCTAATAGGACCCTGATGGCACTATCGTTACTTACGTGTTCTGTACCATAAGAAAACTCAAAGCGCTTATCATTGGGAACTACTACGGCTAATTCGGCTACATCAAAACCTGGAGTTTCTTGCTGGTAAACGATAGCAGCATGATAAGGCAACAAAAAACCATTTTTTCCATCTTTCCGAATGGAGTGTAGTATCATATGCTCCCAATAAGCTGCACCAAAGCGATTGTTGCTGCCATCGTAAGCTCCCGAAGCAATGATTTTACTTATTTTACCCACTCCTGCAAGCACTCTGCCTGATTCTTCCACAAATGGCACTTGTTTGGCATAAAAGAAAATTAAAGAAGTCTCTTCCTGCAAATGCTCAAAAAAGCAATTGAGTAAAGCTTTTTGATTGCCAATTTCCTGAACCCAGTTGTCATTCCCATTACTTGCCCAATCCAATTGGGGTTCTTTAGCTTCATCAAAGTTTAAATCAAAAAGGGATGTTTTTTCCTTTGCATTTTCTTTCAGCATCCAATGGTAAGGTACTGCTGCAGCTGCATAAGCAGGAAACTGCACGCGCGTGGGTTTCAGATGTCCGTGTGTATTGGGTGAACTTAATGCATAGGGGTGTTTGAGCGTTTTATTGATGCTGAAAGGAGCCATAAATGTGGCCCTTTCGCCAATGCAAACAGGGTATTGCTCTTCGGATAAATCGCTTAATAACTGCCCTGCCATAGCTTGCTCTTGTTCGTCATTACGATTAAGGGCACAGTTTTTTAAAATCAGGCACGCCCCATTGGCTTTGGGGTTTTTGCACACACTTCCATTCCAGCCGTTATCGTGCCATGGAACACGAACAGAAAGGTGCTTAAGGATATACCGTGGGTTATGTTTCATTTATGTACTTTTTGCATTTTCCGAATTCGAGTTAAATAAAAACTAATTGATTATCAATTAGTTGCGACGATTTTTCTTAGTCTGGTTAAATAAAGATAATGGCGTTTCCATTTTCCAGTTAAATAAAAAGCTCTTATAAATCAATGCGTTATATGTGTTTTCCATTTTCTGGTTAAATAAGAACTTAAGCCCAATAAGGCACATACAAACTGAATTTCTTAGACACATTTTCCGGGTCTTTCGGTTTTATTTTTCCTGCGTCCATAGCTTCTTTTATCAATAAGGAAATTTGCGAAGCTTGCTTTTCGTGCATTCCAAACCTTTTCCGTAGGCTTGTATTATTAAAACCGCCATTTCCATAATACTCAATAATACTGTGCTGATAAGAAGCCTCAATCCTTTCATCGTTGGTCATATCGGCATATTTCTTAGGAGCAAACATAGTAACCACAAAAGAATTTTCAAGCTCTTCAAACTTCAAAGGTGGTAGGCCATAAAGTTCAATGGCAATGACTGCTTTTTCAAACCCTGATCCTCTTTCCTCACAAATGTTATATCGCCTGAATGCGGATGCCAAAATTTCGTTTCTTGATTCGGGAGTGGTACGGATAAGCCGGTCAATTTTCTTAGAGGGCAATAACTTACCTGGATTACTGAATACTATTCTGTCTTCAAAAATCTCTATCATGGGGCCGGTGCCTCTGATGTTAAAATCCTGATGGATTAAAATATTGGCAATTAATTCCCGAAGTGCCTTCTCCGGATAAACAGACGTTTGAACTCTCAGTGCATTTTTAATGATTTCACTATCTTGCAATAAGCCTTGTACAAAGGTTATGAGGGCTTCAAAGCCTACTGCATACCCCTTACGTCCAGGATATTCCTTACTCGCACCTGACTTGTTTTTACCATCATATTTAATGAGGCGAACAGTTTTACGTGCCAGGCCATCAAACTTATTGAGATCTTTGGCTGCGGCAATAGCACCAAAATTGGTTATGTAATAGCCTTTGCCATCCACATCCACCAACATTTTTTCATCCACCATCCACTTCATTATTTCATCTATTTTAGAAGGAACAGGTTTACCCAGTAGCTCCAAAATCTTATCATACTCTAAAAGGGTAATCACTTCCAGCTCGGTCAGCAATTTTGAAGCATGCAATTCTTCCCAAGTGGGCGATTTACTGTTGAGCATTAACGCACCTACTTCTTGCCTTGAAGCTTTGCGGGTAGTGCCGCCACTGCGGATAAAACTGTCTTCGATGGTTTTGTGTATCAGATGGACGGGCTTGATGGCACTTTCCTGAATGAACACAAACAGCAATTCCTCTCCCCTGAACGTCTCAATGCTATGGTCAATTTTAACCAAAGGATTCACGCTATCTCTACACAAGGAAGACAGCCGCTCTATAATGTTATCCGCCTTAGGCTTATCTATTCCAATAATATTGGCTGTTTTATTATCTATACCAAAAACCAAAAATCCACCACCGGGCATATTGGCAAAGGCCGAAATGTGTTGAGAGAGCTTATCGTTTTTTGGAGACAAGTCTTCTTTCCAATCTATTTCATTGAGTTCGGTAGGTACTTTGCCCAGTGATTTATCCAAATATGTAATGGCCTTATTTATCCAGTTTTTCATACGCTAGCTTTTTCTTTTATCAGATGGTTTACCCGCACCTTACCACTTAATAAATCTTGCATTAAGCCCGTTTTCAGGGATTGAAATTTGATGAGTTGTTTTTGGAAATCACCAACAGTTTTATTCACTGCTTCAATTCTTTCTACATTCAATATTTGCTCAGTTTTGCTTGGTTTTATAACTGGGATATTTCCAACTGTGTTTAAATTTAAACCTGCTTTAGCTCCACCATCATTCAAAAGATTAAACATTCTTTGGCCTTGCTGAGAACAAAGAAAATAACCTATAAAATCTGGATAAATATCGTCTTGATTAAGCCGCACTAACGCTATGTGTTGATTTACAAATGCATCACCAAAATCAGCAGGTACTATTCCAATTATTCCTAAATCCGCTGTAATTGATATTAATAAATCTCCGACTTGGAGCTTTGAACGCATTCCTTCAGCAGAGACGGGTAGTTTTACAAATTTCATTTCAGTTTTATCAATCTCAATTTGCTTTCTCTTCAAATTTGTAATTCGAATAAACTGACTCCCTTCAACGCTATAATACTGTGCCCAACCCCTTGAACCACTTGTTATAAATTCTTTTATGTTATCTATAGTAGGTACTTCCCACTCCATCGGAATCCTGCCCAACGGACTATCTTTAAACTCGTGGGTTTCTTCGGTGCGGATGTTGCCGTGTTCGTCTATGCCTTTGGTAAGCAAATCTTGCATTAAGCCCGTTTTGATGCGGGTGTATTTGTCCATCAATTGCTCGGTTCGGGCGATGGCTTCATCTACTTTGGAAAGGATACGAGCTATCGTGGTTTGTTCAGGTTTAGATTTTGGGATTACATAGCTAATGCTTTCAATTTGCTTTGGACTAATATTTTTCTGTGCTCCACCAGCAAAAAAGGCATCAAACTTTGATTGAACAAATGATGAAGAAACTAAGTAGAAAAGGTATTCATTATCAATCTTATCAGTAGGAATAAATCTTCCAACTCGTTGATTTAAGAAATACGGGAAATTACCATCTTTTAGAATACAGATTTTCCCTAAGTCACCTGTTAATCCCATCAATACATCCCCTTTCCACAATTGGAAATTCGAATGTGTTATTTGAAAGCGTTTTGGTACATAAATGACATCTTTAAAAACGAAATATCCATTTCCAACATTCCCAATTCTTACTAAAAGGATGCCTTCGGCTTTATAGTCATTTGATTTAAAAGCATAACCACCCTGAACTTTTAGAATCTCGTTACCAACATAACTTTCCCACCCATCAGGTATATGAACTTGATTTTCTTCCATTAATTTAGATAATTTAATTGGGTGAGAAAATCATTCAGTTCTGCCATAGTACTTTCCCGCTTTTGCTCAATGGCTTGGGCAGATTTGTAGTATTTGTCAAAAAGGTTTTCGTAGGCGGCTACCAGTGCCCGTTTTTCGGCATTGAGGTAGCGTTGCAGTTGGTCGTTGATGATGTCGAAATGCTTTTTCAGAATCAGCTTTTGGCTTTCTTCGGTGGTTATCAATCCGCCAATGGCTTCCAGCAAGTCATCAATACTATCGAGCTTGGTTTGCAATATTCCCCTGTCTTTTACCCGTGCATTGTAGGCTTTGGTTATTTCTTTGAATTGTTTTTGGGCTTCCAATACCAAATTGAGCTTTACTGCATTGTTGTTTGCCTTTTTCAGTTCCTTTTCCAATGCCGTTACCGATTTTTTTATTTTATCATAATCGGTGGTTTCTTTCAAATCTATATTGAAGCCTATTATCAGGTTTTCAATGTCAGCATCGAGTTGAGTTATTTCTTTAGTGGTGGCAGTGCGCAGGGCATTGCTTTCGGCTTTTACATCTTCACTTCCATAGCGTTTAAGTTCTATTTTAAGCTCCAATTCGGCTTGCTTTTCTTTTAACTGGGCTTTGCATTCCTTAATGGACTTTTCCAGTTTTATTATTTTGGCTTCCTGCTCCTGGTAAGGCTTAGCTTTAGCGGGTTGTTGTTTTTCTTCAATGTAGAAGTCAATCATTTTACCCAGTTCGCTTTTAGCTAAGGTGGGTGTTTGTTTTACTTCGCCTTCTTCTTCGTCTGCTTCAAATTCCACCAAATTCAGGGCTTCTTCCACCGCTTCTTCCAGTTGCGATTCAAACTCGGCTTGTTCAACTTCTATCTGTTCAATTTCGGCTTTTTCAGCTTTGAAAAATTCTTCAATCAAGTATTCATCGGGTATTAACCCCGCATCCCAACCGTTTTGCATAATGGTTTTGAGATCGTACTTGATGTTGTCCCACCAGTTTACAAAAACACCCGCTACCTGGAACTTGTCCAACACGCCAACGGGCACAAATTTTTCTTTGATAGAATCGAGTAGTTCTTTTCGAACTCTTGGAAATTTATCTCCACCCAAACTTAAATATACCCCCATAGGTTCTGAAACAACCCCATCTGCTATTATTTCTTTTAAGGGTGCCAGCGTTGAAAAATCTTCCTTTGCCAGTTGCCACCAATCAGCTAAATGAATGCCTAATTCGGTAAGGGTTTCAATTACATTATTGTCTTCTTCTACCCTGCTTTTAATTTCGCTTTTTTCGGCAATCGCAAAGTCTTTGTAATGCTCGTCTTTATCTTGGAATAACTGATAGCCGTCAAATTCAAACTTTGGTGCTAACGTGTTTTGCACTTTTTCAACTTCTGAAATAGGCACTCCACCTATCAAATGAGCCTTTACATCTTCAGGTTCGGGCGGGGGGGTATTGTCCACATACCTGCGAATGTTGAGCGTGTAGTCGTTTTGCTCAATCGTTGCTATGTCTACCAATTTAGAGTAATTGGCTTCTTCAATTTTTTTGGTGAACACAAAATCAATTTTCTCAACATCTTCTGGACGAAGCGTGTTTTGCTTTTTGCCTTCAGCATAGTCTTTGTCGGCGTTTACAATAAACACTTTGTTTTTCAGGCTGTCGGGTTTGCTTTTGTTGAACACCATAATACAGGCTGGAATGCCCGTGCCGTAAAACAACTGTGGTGGCAAACTGATAAGGCCTTCCAACACATCAGCTTTCAGCATATTCTCACGGATTTCCTTTTCCTTGCCACCCCGGAACAATACACCGTGCGGCATTACCACCACCACCTTGCCAGTGCGTTTGCAACTCGCCAACATATGTTGCACAAACATTAAATCGCCTTTCTTGCCGGTTTCAGGAGCAAAGCCATAGCTAAATCGGGCGGTATATTGCATAGTCGACCGGCTGTAGTTCTGCGAAAAAGGCGGATTGGCAATTACACGGTCAAACTGAATCAACTGTCCGTCTTTTTCATTCAGTGGTTCTTCCAGCGTGTCGCCATACTCAATGGTGTATTTGTTGATGTTGTGCAAAATGATGTTCATTTTACAAATGGCCACCACTGTAGGGTCATTCTCTTGTCCAAACAATTCTAAATCGTTGGCATTTTGTCCCTGCTCTTCAATGTATTGATGCGATTGAATAAGCATACCACCCGAACCGGCAGTAGGGTCATAAATGGACATACCTGCTTCGGGTTTCATCAATTGCACCAACAAACGAACTACCTGGTTAGGCGTATAGAATTGTCCGCCCTTTTTGCCGCTTTCGTCTGCAAAGTGTTTGAGCAGGTATTCATAAGCCGCACCTAATAAATCAGGGAACTCAAAATTTTCATTCACCAACTTCGGAAACTCGTTGAAGTGGTCAATCATCTTTTTGAGGTCGGCATTCTTTACAATCTGCTTGCCGTCCACTTCTTTGTTGAAGTTGATGCGACCTTTAAAAATACCGGAAAGCGTGTCGGGATTTGCTTCTTCAATAGCGTCCAATGCCTTGTTCAGCATTTGTCCGATATTGTTTTGAAGGTGTTTTATTTCCGGCTGCTGAACGCCATTTTCATCAATGAATTTTTCGTTCCATCTGGCTCTTGGTGGTACAAAAAAGGTTTCTCCATAAGTGAGCTTGTCTTCAAGGATTTCGCTCAGTGTGTCAGGGTCTAAATGCTTGTAATCATTTTTCTTAAAATATTCTCGCTTTTTGTCGAATACGTCTGACATCCTTTTCAGAAACAGCATCCCAAAAATGAATTCTTTGTATTCGGATGCATCCATCTTGCCTCTTAAAATATCGGCAGCTTTCATCAAGAAGCTTTCTAATTGGGATAACTTAATCTTGTCGTTCTTCATTTATCGTATTTATTCCTGTTTGTTTTGTCCTAAGTTGGCAAAAATCACTCTTTTGGTTATGCCTGAAAGGTTGCTTTTCCGGATTGGTTATGTTGCTTACAATTAGCCCATATCGATCGGTATCAGTTTGCTTAACCTTTACTTGCTTATTGAATATGAGATTTGATGTGAACTGCTTTGCATTATTCCCAAAAGGCTGGCCTTTTTCAGGTGTGTCAATACCATGTAATCTAATCCGAACGGTAGAATTATCCTTTAAAAGTAAAGTAAAAGTATCCCCATCGGCTATGCCTACTACCCTACCAGTTATATCGGAAGCAAAGGCAGAACATGCAATAAAAAGAATAAATACTACAATCCAAAGGCGAGGCATGAAGATTTTCTTTATTATTAATGGCTAAAAATAAGGAAAAGTAAAGAAACCGTAAATTAGTGTCAATTACCGGCAGTGAAAGGAGAAATATGCCCGAAAAATGAATTTTTGCCAGCATATTCGCAGCTAATTCAATGTATTCCATACCACTGAACACTATACCGTAGCTTTTGCAATCTGTTTTTACAAACTGCCTTTCTTTATTTTCGACCTTATCCAGTCGTATTGTCCGCCCCGCGCAATGAATTTTGGTAAATCATAGTTCACTTCTTGAATTGCTGCCAAAACCCCAACTTCCAAAATTCGTTCGCTGTAATTGTGAGTACCTGTTGTGTTGTCGAAAAACCTACCAGCAGGGTCAACCATTGCATATGAACCTTTTATTTGAGCATTCGTTTCGGTAATAATGTTAGTGATGTCTTGCAAGTCCCTATGGGTATCAATGAAAAATTGAAACTCTGTTTCGGAAATTTTGAAGTCGTCAATATTGTTGTCATTCTGCCCAACCATTGGCAGAACTTGCAGAACTTTCCACCGGTTAGGTTTTGCATAGCGAATTAAGTCACTCATGTTTTCATTGAAGTTGTGCCGATTTACCACCGTGTTAATTTTTAGCCCATAACCAAAATGTTTTACTCTGTCCGAAAGAGATTTATAGTCATCATGTTGCAAAGGTCTTTTACCTGCGATGGCTCTACCTGTTGTCAGATTTGTTTCAGTGTTCAAACTGTCGATGCTGATAGCAAGCCAATCAAGTTTTTCCTTGTTTACTTTAAGGAACTCGTCAGTCAGTCTGCTGCCATTTGATACAATCATAGTTGTCATGCCTGCATCTTTAGCCGTAGCAATCAGGTCAGGTAACCAATTACAAAGTGTTGGCTCACCGCCTGCGAAAGTGATTTTCTGAAAACCAAAGTCCGCAAGTTGCTGAACTACTTTAACGGCTTGCTCTCTCGGCAAATGTCCTTTTGGCAAGATGCTTTGTTTAACATCTTGAAATGTTGCGAAGCAAAATTTGCAACGCATGTTGCATGGCTCCCACAAATGAAAATTTACTGCTGGAATGAATTGATGATTGTTCATATTGATTTGAATTTGATTTACCCTTGGGGTGAAATCAATAGAACAATGAGAATATCAATTCAGGCTATTCCATTTTGTTTGCAAATGCAATATTTCTTCCAATTCCAAAAGGCCATACTTTAAACATTGATCAAAGTGTTTTTCAAAAAGAAATCTCATATCGCCAAGCATTGGAAATTTTTCAAAAAGTTGAATTATCAACTGCAAGCCATCGAAATATTTTCCTGCTTCTAATAATGCTATAGAATAATTTCTTGAAATGTATGGGTCGTTTGGCAATAACTCCAACGCTTTTCTAAATGCTATGAATGAGTTTTCAAATATTTTCATGTTAGCCAAAATATTTGCAATTTCTCCAAATGCATCGCCATCATTTGGATGAAGAGAAACACATTTTTGAAACAGAATAAGTGCATCATTCTGTTTTCCTTCTGAACCCATATTTATTGCTTCATTAAAAATTGAATTGTATTTTTCAGTTTCCTTTTCATCGTCAGAAAACAAAAATTGCTTGTAGCATTTTGATTCAAAAATTCCCAATGGTTTTACTACATCTGAAACTATTTGTCTATCTTCTATTGGCAATTCAGCATTGAATATGGATGATGCAAATAATTTTAAATTTTTGTCTGATTCCAATTCGTTGATTAAATCACTTAGCTTTATTATTTCAGGATTTTTCAGGGCATTCAAAAATTCAAAGTAATTTACCTTATGGCAACCGTTTATTTTATTTCCGATGTTTTCAAATGAAGTGGATACAATCCATTTTACAGGTTTATGTTTACTATAATAAATGGAGTTCTCCTTTTCTAAGTATTTTTCCGCTTCGTTTAATTGCTTCGCGGCTTTGGAATCTGTGTTGATTGTTTCATTGTAAGCATCCTTTAAATTCAACCTAAAATATGTACGCTTTAATTGAATGAAAAGCAAAGTGTCTTTGTCTTCAACAAAAATGTCTACATCGCCTTTTAATTCTCCGGCTTCTTTATCGTTAATCACTTTTACATTCCATTTTTTCAGTTTTATTAAATCACCGAAATGATTTTCCATTTTTTCAGTTTCACTTCTATAAGTCTTTTGAAGTAGTGCTGCCTGTGAGAATGAATAGAACCACAAGTTACTAGAGAAAAACATCATTGGTGTAGATTCCGGACCATGTTGACCCACCATTCCGGATCATGTTGACCCACCATTCTGGGATGTTGACCCACCTGTTTTTCGGTATTCATTTTAGATTCGATTATAGGATTATGTTAAGCATTCCGGGATGTTGACCCAC
>JBGSLS010000080.1:0-3787 GCA_041740575.1 Chitinophagaceae bacterium
TAAGAGTTTCAGAGGTTTTCGAGCGCTATCACCCGCATCAATTTTGGTTGGTAAACTGATAGGTTTGAAGCATGCAATCCCTTACGAAATCATACACTCAACATTGTGCGTCATTTTAGCGAGTGCCACGTCCTAAATTAGGTTGACTAACTGCTAGTCAATTCCATTAAATTTGAAAGAAATGCTGAATAATATAAAAAATAGATTTTCAACTCCAAATTTTGACCTTAATCAGAATTATGAAAAACCACAGACAAATGATCGAAATAATGTATAATCTACTAACAATTAAAAAGGATTAAAATGAGTATTATGAAAGAAAAAGTTGTGCTGATAACTGGTGCAAGTAGTGGAATTGGAAGAGCAACAGCAGAAGCTTTTGCGACGAGGGGTGCGCATGTTGTAGTTGCTGCACGTAGAAAGGATGAACTTGATACTTTAGTAGCTTCTATTGAGAAAATGGGTGGCAAAGCATCTGCTATTAAAACAGATGTTTCTATAGCCAAAAGTGTGGAGCAAATGGTAGCGCATGCTATTGATGTATTTGGCAGTCTGGATTATGCTGTAAACTGTGCTGGAATTGAAGGCAATTTTGGCGGAGTAACCGACCTTTTAGAAGAAGATTGGGATCAGGTTATTGATATCAACCTAAAGGGAACTTTTCTTTGTATGAAGTACGAAGCCAAAGCCATGCTTAATGCTGGGAAAGGTGGTGCCATTGTGAATATAGGTTCCGTTAATTCTTTCCTTGGTTTTCCAACCGGATCTGCCTATGTAACCTCAAAGCACGGACTAATAGGATTGACCTCTAGTGTTTCTGCAGAGTTGGCACCAAAAGGCATTAGGGTAAATCTTTTATGCCCAGGGCTTATAGATACACCTATGCATCAGCGCTTGAGAGGAATTGTTGGTGACGATCTTTATGATAAAGGCTTAATTCCTACCATTCATTTGCAACGAGCAGGACGCCCCGAGGAAATAGCTAAAACGATTGTATTTCTTTGTTCAGATGAATCTAGTTACATTACTGGTTCTACACTTCTTGCAGATGGTGGACTCACATTGACGATGTAATAAATCTAAAATTATATTAGAATGTCTCAATCAAATAAAAAACGAACGCACATCGGGTTTGCCAAAATACGGGCTTGACAAGGTTATCTACAGCAGCGGTAATTTTACTGTGCTTCATATCGGGGCTGGACGAATAACTATCTGGTTTTTTGTTGTTAACTTCAACTTTATATTTTCAATTGGGCAGCGGTTCCGGGCTGGACGTTATAAAATATCCCACCTGCAGCAATACCTGCCCGATATTAAAACAAGATAAATAACCTATTATGAAAACAACATTTCACCTACTATTGATTGTGTTAATCACATTCTCGTGTACTGAGATCAAGGGTAAAAAAGAAACTATGGTATCTTCTGAGTTGCCATTAGATTCAATCACTGCCATCGCGAAAGAAGCCTATATTTATGGTTTCCCGATGATTGATAACTACCGGGTTCAGCACGGCTATTATATAGACAATACAAATGTTGAATTTAAAGCCCCATGGAATCGTATAAAGAATATAGCCAGTGTTTTTACGCCTGCCGATATTGCTATACAGACACCCAACTCTGACACGCCTTATTCATTTGCAGGTTTAGATCTGCGTGCAGAGCCTATGGTGCTCACATTACCAGCCGTGGATGAAAATCGCTACTACAGTATTCAGTTTGTAGATGCGTATACTTTTAATTTCGACTATCTAGGCACTAGAACTTCGGGCAATAAGGCTGGTCAGTATCTTGTTGTGGGTCCTAACTGGAATGGAGAAGTTCCTGAAGGTATAAATCGTGTAATAAAATCGGAAACTGAATTTATTAATCTATTATACCGAACACAACTTTTCAATCCTGCCGATATTGATAACGTGAAAAAAATTCAGGCTCAGTATACGATAGAGCCTTTATCGTCATTTTTAAATGCGGAAGCACCCAAAGCTGCATCTAAAGTTGATTTTATTAAACCACTCACTCCCGAAGCACAAAAATCATCTTTGGATTTCTTCCGGGTTATGAATTTTGTGTTGCAATTCTGCCCAACGAATCCAACTGAGACTGAATTAATTGGTCGGTTTGAAAAAATTGGTATTGGTGCCGGAAAAGATTTTGATGTTGATAAACTTTCTCCGGAACAAAAAACAGCTTTCGAAAAAGGTATCAAAGATGCATGGTCTGTTGATTTTGCGGAATTAATGAAGAAAGTGAATGCAGGACAGGTCGCCTCAGGTGATGTATTTGGGACGCGAGCGTATTTAAACAATAACTACCTATATAGAATGGCTGGAGCCGTATTAGGTATTTACGGAAACTCAAAAGAAGAAGCCATGTATCCGTTTTATGGTGTAGATTCGGATGGAAATAAATTAGATGCAACAACAAACAAATACACCCTACATCTTGCCGAAGGCGAACTACCACCTGTGAATGCCTTCTGGTCTTTGACCATGTATAAATTGCCGGAAAGCTTATTGGTAGAAAATCCAATCAATCGGTATTTATTGAATTCACCTATGATTCCTGAATTTGTAAAAGATAAAGATGGCGGTATTACCCTCTATATTCAAAATGAATCTCCGGGAAAAGCAAAAGAAGCCAACTGGTTACCAGCTCCAAAAGGACCATTCGTCACCATTATGAGGTTGTATTGGCCGAAAGAAGCTGCTTTGGATGGTTCATGGAAAAATCCACCTATGCAGTTGGTTAAATAAAAATGCTTGCATTGTTGGATGTTTCAATTTTAAAAAATGGGGAAGTGTTTGTAAAAACACAAAAAATAACTTTACTATGATTACCAAAGACAAATTATTAAAAGAGCTAAAGTCGATTTTATTGGTCTCGTTCTATTTTCTTGTATGGTTTGGAACTTTTATGATAATAAAAGTACTCTTGTTGAGTGAGTACAGAATAGAATTCTATGGTGCTTCAATTGCTATTGTTGGAGCACTGATTGCAGCTAAGGCTGTACTTATTTTAGAGCATGTGCCCCTGGGAGTGAACAATAAACCGGCAATTGTAGATATTCTTTTGCGCACTTTTTTATATATGGCTGGCGTAGCGATAATTGTAATTCTGGAACATGCTTTGGAAGCTCGTCATGAATATGGAGGGTTTTTAAATGCATTGAAAAACTTAACAAAAAGTGAAGATATAAACCATGTTTTGGTCACTGTGATTTGTGTGTTTTGGGCAATGTTTTTTTACAACCTTGGAACTGTTTTCAGAGGTCGGTTGGGAAAGGGAGGATTATGGGAAATGATGATTTCTCCTGTTCAAAATCAAAAAAAATAATTCAAAATCAAAAACATTTATATAGAAACTAATGAAATTCAAAGCACTGTCACTGATTACCCTAATTGGAGTAATCGCTGCATGCAATCAACCGCAGTCAAATGATGCACTGGTAGCTAATAATGCTGTTTCACTTACTGATGCTACATTGCAAGGCGATGAATTGATTAAAACCAATTTTGGTGATATTCAATTGAATCAAAGTTATATTACTAAAGAATCCATCGCTAAACTGAATGACCAATTGAGTTTACAAAGAGCTATTGAAGTGTATCAATGGTCGCTCCCGGTAACCACTTTTCAAATGTGGTACAATGCGCATTCTGAAATATATGGTGGAGCCGATTTGGATTTTGTGGAATATAAATCATTCAATGAAAAAGTAGGCATTCTTACAGCTAATGCTACTACTCCTTATGTTATCAGTTGGGCAGATCTTTCTAAA
>JBGSLS010000081.1:0-28462 GCA_041740575.1 Chitinophagaceae bacterium
TGACCCGTGTGCACGAACTATTGCCAAACAACTGGAAAGAATACCAGCCCGAATCCGTTACCGCTGACGAAATACTGGCATAAGATGTTATAGGCGAAAAAAGTGACATCACAAATACGTAGCTATGTCGTGTGTTTACGATGTTTTTCCACTTGGAGTAAACATTCCCCTTTCATTTTTCTCAACTATGTCCCCAAGTTTTACAAATGACTTGTGAATGTAGCCTTCTTTGTCGGTTGCAATGTCTATTATATTGTAAAAGTCATTTTCTGTCTCTAATGAAACAATAAATATTTGTGTTCCCGCCTTTAAAGATGAAATGACACCATAGTCTGTGCCCGGTCCTTGTCGAAAGTTTACCTGTTTGGTCACCCAACCTAAATAGGATTGGCTGAAACCAATTGATGCTGTCAGTAGGAAAAGTGTTAAGATGAATAGTTTTTTCATTTGCTACAAGTTTAATGAATTTACTCTTTGTTTTGTCGGTGCGTTGGGATTAAATGGCTCTTTTGGTTTTGCGAAAGGTCGGCTTGTGTGTCTGGCAAAACCAAATGTGCCATTTGTGCGGCTGGCTAAAATTGTTTTAAAAAATTGTACGTTGGGGAAAAATAAAAATACAGAAGTGTTGGCTTTTGGGTCGGCAGTCTGATGATTCATTTGTCTCGCTACTTTATGTTTATTTCTGTTGTTCATTCTTGTTGTGTCGTCTTTTAGGCTTGCAGGTAACGCATTTATTTGTGTACACTGTCGACAACAAATGTATTGATTATCAAACTTATAGTTGTCGACATTTTGTATTTTTTTGTAGTTATTTTCATCAGAAATAACTACCATTCCACTTGTCCGCCTTTCCATAAATCATCCAAAGGACTTTCAATATTTACAAGACGCTGCTTGCTTACATGTAAATACCGCTCTGTGGTTTTGATGTTAAAATGACCTAGCAGATCCTTTATGTAGCGAATATCCACGCCCTTGTCAAGTAAATGTGTGGCAAAACTATGCCGCAAACTATGAATACCTACTTCTTTAAGAATGCCGGCACGTTCTTTGGCCCGCGAAAAAATGGTTTGAATCGTACGGGTTGGGTAGCAGGTTCCGCTTTGTCCTGATTCAAACAAAAAAACTTGGGGTCTTGGAAGGTAAATACGAATGTACTGACGCAAAATATCCAGCAAAATGGGGCTAAGGTTTACATAACGATCTTTTTTGCCCTTTCCGGCTTCTACCAATATCTGCATTCTTTTGCTGTCTATATCCGACAACTTTAGGTTGGCAACCTCACTTACCCTTAGCCCGGCACTGTAAACAGTAAAAAGCATGGCTTTGTGTTTCTTATTGGTTAATGCATTAAATAAACGGGCAAGTTCATCTTCATTTAATAATTTGGGTAATTGAATAGGTTTTTTAGGTCTTGGTATTTCATAAAAAAAACGATCCCTTTTAAGCAATCCCTCAAAATAAAATTTTAACGCATTCAGCCTGCTATGTGCGGTATTTTCGGTTAATTTTTCAACTTCAAGCACCCAGGCCATATATCCCATAAGTTCGCCAGGCGTTACATCGTTTACAGGTTTATCTTTTAGCCACTTTAAAAATTGGACAAATTCATTTCGATAGGTTTTTTGTGTGCTTTGGCTGTATGCCTTGGCCATCAAATGCGTGGTAAAGGCCTGTAATGCAGTTAGGTTTTCGGTTGAAATGCCGGAATACCGGAAACTTTGCTGTGCAAGCGTTTCGGCTGATAAGGGTATGGGAGTACCTTTTTCCAATAACTTACGCCGGTTTAGGTAGGCTTTTAACAAATCAATTTGCGGGGTAACGTTTTGGCCCATGGCTTTTACCGCATTTTCATAAGCTTCCATAGTTAATGGAATATGCCAAAACCGGTTTTGCGCATCCCATTTCGCATCGGGTAATTTTTTAAGCAGTTCTATCCCGGTTTTGTAGTTTACATTTCCGGTAAATGCAATCCGTTCGGTTTTATCAATCAGCACAGGGTTAAAAATAATCACTGTATTTCCATATACAGGCGTTGTATTTTCTCCTTTGATGTTGCTTTCCTGGTTCGTTTGTACCTTTTCAAAAATAGTTTTAGTACTTTCCGGTAAAAGGTTGCCGGATGGTGGAAATGGTTGTTCCTTTTCCTTAAAAACCAGCCTGTCGCCAAAAAGTTGCTGCAATTTTTGGTAATTTTCTACCCGGTAGGGGACATGAAAGCATTTAAGGGTTTTACTCCACAAGCAACCAGGTACCTGCTTTACCAGGTTTATAACTGCATTATCAAAAGCAAAATCAATGCGAATGCGCCGTTCGCTGCGGTGTGTTATTTGGGATAGGGTTACCATTTTTGTGGGGAGTTCAATGAGTCAATAAGTGAAGAAGTGAATAGTGAATAGAGTGTGGGGTTGAGAGAAAAGGTGGGTGGGTAGATTTTCAATTGAAAACACAGCAGACAATCTCAAAAGTCGAATTTCAAGTGATACCAAAAACGACAAGGAAAAAACGCGCAAGCCAATTTCAAATATCCAATCTCAAATATCGAATTTCAAGTGATACCAAAAACGACAAAGCAAAAACGCGCAAGCCAATTTCAAATATCAAATATCAAATCCAACAACTCCCTACTTCTAGGTTTGTATTTCGTACTTCGTACTTCTAACTTCGTACTTTCCTCAACGGCTTCGCCCACCTCAGTCACAGTACCTACTGTCTAAAGGTTCCTAAAGCTTCATACGTAAATTTGCAATTATTTTTTTATAAGCGATAATTATTTTTTTAACTAACCTATAGGCGAAAGATGGAGATGGTGTTATTTAGTCAATAGGGCAATAGGTTGAAAAGTTGACGGGTTAACGGGTCGAAAAGTTGCGCTGCTGTCAATCAATATAAAGTAAGAAAAAAGAAAAGAAAATATAAACGCATCAGCCAAACCAAACTAAACCAAACTAAACCATCCTAAACCATCCTAAACGGAATTACCCAAGCAAGCCCGCTGCCTTACTAATCTCCATCATTCTTTCAATCGGCTTCAATGCCTCCATCCGCAGGTTTTCTTCCATCACCAGTTCTGGTTTTTCATAAGCAAGACACAGATAGAGCTTTTCCAGCGTGTTAAGTTTCATGTGCGGGCATTCGTTGCAGGCGCAATTGTTGGTGGGCGGGGCAGGAATAAATACTTTATGCGGGCTCGCTTTCTGCATTTCGTGCAGAATGCCCGCTTCGGTACCCACAATAAAGCTTTGCGCCGGGTTGGTTTGCGAGTATTTGAGCAATTGGGTAGTGCTGCCAATAAAGTCCGCAATTTTCAATACATGGTCTTCACACTCGGGGTGGGCAATAAATTTTGCTTCGGGGTGGCGTATTTTCAGTTTGGTAATTTTCTCGAGGCTGAATATTTCGTGTACCATACAGGCGCCGTTCCACAGCACCATATTGCGCCCGGTTTGTTTATTTACCCAGGCGCCCAGGTTTTTATCAGGGGCAAAAATGATCTTTTCATCCTTTGGAAGGCTGTTTACAATGGCAACGGCATTGGAGCTCGTGCAAATAATGTCGCTCAGGGCCTTCATGCCTGCGCTGCAGTTGATATAGGTTACCACCGTGTGTTCGGGGTACTTTTCTTCTTTCCAGCGCTTAAAGAGCTCCGGGGGGGCACTGTCGCTTAAGCTGCAACCTGCTTTCAGGTCGGGAAGGAGTACTTTTTTGGTAGGGTTGAGTATTTTGGCGGTTTCGGCCATAAAGTGCACACCGGCAAACACGATGATATCGGCATCGGTCGTTTTAGCCTTTTGCGCAAGCCCAAGACTGTCACCAATGTAATCGGCTACATCCTGTATATCGGGCTCCTGGTAATAGTGCGCAAGTACAATGGCGTTCTTTTCTTTTTTCAATCTTTCTATTTCGGCAAACACATCCAAAGTGGGATCGAGCTCAATATCAAGGAATCCTTTTTTTTCTAAGTTTGCACTAGCTGTTGCAATGTCAATAACCATTGTAGTTGTATTTATAATTTAATTATTTATATAACACCTATTACTATTACCCCTGTTAATTGGGGGATAACCTTTTGGTGAAACAAAGTTAGGGTGGTTGTCCACGTTTCACACAAGGTTATTCACCAATTGTTCCATGTCTTATCATAGCACGGTAGTTGGTTTTAGCCCGTTTCATGCACATTGTGGGTATCTGTGGTTAACAGGATAACTTTCATTTTTAACTTTTTGTATGGTTTGTGGATTTGTTTTGGTTTTGTGGATAAGCCTGGTTATATGGGTAAATGGAGTATTGCTTCCAAATCTATTTGTACTACAGTTACACCCGTACGGCAGGTTATTTATCCACGGTTATACACCAAAAATGGGTTGTTTACACATGGGTAAAGAATAAGGGTTTCACGGTCATGTTTCATGGAGACGGGTTTGAAGTGTAAAGTTTTTTCGGTCGCGGGGTTGAAGTTTGAAGTTTGATGTTTGATGTTCGCTGATAGGTTTAATTGGTTTAATTGGTTTTTGTTGGTTTAATAAATTATTACTCTAAGTTATTCATTATCAAAGGTTATAAATGATATTCAGGGTGATTTCTATTTCATGTAGGTATATATTGTACGTTGATAATATTGTCTGATGACTTGTCAACTCGTTAACTGGTTAACCTGTCAACCTTTCACCCCATTATCCACAATTTGTTCAGTACCCCATTTTCCCTACTTTTGCCAACCTTTAAAATAAGGGGATTATAAGTTATGTCAATTATTCAGCAAATACGTGAGAAATATGCAGCGGTGGGCATTGGGTTTATCGCGCTGAGTCTTATAGGGTTCATTTTAATGGATTCTGCCAAAAATAATAGTGGTGGCGGTGTAGATCCACAGGATGCTATTGGAGAAATAAATGGCCGCAGCATTAGTTACAATGAGTTTCTTACCCGTACCAAGAGCATTGAAAATATGCAGGAAATGAATGGTCGTGCGGTAAATGAAGAATTGCGTCAGCAAATTAATGCCGAAGTATGGCGTATGATGGTGGAACGTACCTTACTCGAGGGCGAGTATGGTAAATTAGGTATACAGGTTACCGATAAAGAATTTAATGATCTGCTGTTTGGTGATAATCCACCGCAATGGCTTACCCAACAGTTTCAGGATGCCAATGGTCAGTTTGATGTATTGGCTGCCAAGCAAGCAATTGCTGAACTTAAAAAGAACCGTGGTGCGGGTAATACCGATATGATTGAGCAGTTTTACCTTGATCCCATGTTGGAGCAAGCGCTGAATGGCAAGTACCAGGCTTTGCAGCAAAACAGTGCATTTGTACCCAAGTTTATGGCTGAAAAGACACTTTCTGATAACAGTGCTTCGGCTTCCTTCAGTTTTGTACAAATTCCTTATACATCTATTGCAGATAGCCTTGTAAAGGTTACCGATGCTATGATTGATAAGTATGTATCGGTTCGTAAGCGCGATTTTAAGCAGGAAGAAAATATGCGCAGCATTGCCTACGTAAGTTTTCCTTTCAATCCTTCTGCTACCGACTCGGCCAATGCACTTAACGAAGTTTTGGCACTTAAAGCTGAGTTTGATACAACTGCAAGTCCCGGTGATTTTGTAAACCGCAATGGCAGTATTATTTCTTATGCAAATGATTATTTTAGCAAAGAGCGTATTCAGATTCCGCAAAAAGATTCTATAATTGGTGCAGGTGTAGGTACGATTTACGGTCCTTATTTGGATGGAAATGCCTATGTTATCAGCAGGGTAGTTGAGTCTAAAATTCGTCCAGACAGTGTTAAGGCAAGGCATATTCTGATTGGTACTATGGATCCGCAAATACAGCAGCCTATTCGAATTGATAGTGTTGCTAAGAAATTGGCCGATAGTATTCAATTAGCTATTAAGGCTGGCAGCAGTTTTGATGCATTGGCCATGTTGTACAGCGATGATAAGGGTAGCGGCGCACAAGGCGGTGATCTCGGATATTTTGCAAGTGGCCAGATGGTAAAGGAATTCAATGATTTTTGTTTTGATAATACGAAAGGGGAATCTAATGTGGTTAGAACGCAATTCGGTTACCACCTGATTGAAATAATGGATCAGAAGAACTTTACGCCTGCTTACAAAATTGCCTACATGGCTAAGCCAATTGATGCAAGTATCGAAACGGTGAATGATGCCATGAACCGATCTAATCAGTTTTCTGGTAATAGCCGCAATTTGAAAGCCTTCGATGAAAATGTTATTAAAGAAGGGTTGAATAAGTTAATTGCACCCGATATCCGTGAGAATGAATATAATATTATGGGTCTTGGCGTAAACCGTAGTCTTGTAAAAGAAATTTTTGAAGCGGAAGTTGGTGATGTATTGGAACCTATTGAAATGCAGGGTCAGTACCTTGTAGTGGCTGTTACCGGCGCTGAAAAAAGTGGTATTATGAGTGCAGCCAAAGCACGCCCTACCGTAGAACCTATTTTACGTAACGAAGAAAAGGCGCGTTTAATTAAGGAAAAATTGGGTACTATTACTACGCTTGAAGCACTTGCCTCGGCTAAGGCTACTGCTGTTCAAAATGCGGATAGTGTAATGTTTGTAAGCCCCTTGGTTCCGTCGGTTGGTTTTGAGCCGAAAGTAGGTGGTGCTGCATTTGCCAAAGTAAATCTAAATAAAGTGAGTAAGCCAATTGCCGGTAATTCCGGTGTATTTGTTATTCAAAGCCGTGGTGTAGGTGCGGTGCAAAATCAAGGCGCCAGTGCAGAAGATACAAGAAATAATTTATTGAACCAGGCTAGGGGCACTGCAACTTCAAGTAGTATGCAAGCCTTACGCGAAAAGGCTTCCATTACTGATAAGCGCAGCAAGTTCTTTTAATCTATAGTTCTTTATTTTTTCTAAATGCCCTGTGCTATCTGCACGGGGTGTTTTTTTAGTACTTCTTCGTACTTCTAACTTCGTACTTCAAACTTCTCATTTCCTTCTTTCGCTTTACGATATATGTAACTCTGTCACTCATCCTGCCATTGGCATTATTCTTGCGCTACCTTTGGTAATTCAATTTTTGAGTTATGTCCGAAGTATTTGTAAACCGTGTTGCTGAAAGTGCATTAACCACGCTTGATCTTGAAGAATTGGGTGGTAAATTTGAAACGATGGTTTTTGACCTTACCCCCTTTTTATTTATGGGGCTTATTCTTAAGGAAAAGGATTATCGCGAAGCGTTACGTGTACACGATTGGAGTGTGTATGCTGGTAAGTTGGTTACGATTATTTGTTCCACTGATGCTATTATACCTATGTGGGCAAACATGCTTGCGGCTACTTACCTTGAACCGGTAGCGTTAGGTGTAGTGTATGGCGATGAAAGTACTGCGAGGGAAAAATGGTTATTACAAAAAGTGGCCGAAATGAATGAGGAAGATTACCAGGGTAAAAGGGTAGTGGTTAAGGGTTGTGGTGATGTACCGGTTGGCGAATCGGTGTATGTGGCTGTTACTGCCAAGTTGCGCCCTGTGGTAAAAAGTATTATGTATGGTGAACCCTGCAGCACTGTACCTATTTACAAAGAAAAGAAAGTTTAGTACTGCGTGTAAATGCCATTAATGCATAGGATTCATATCACTTTTTTTAAACCAGCCCCTGCTACGAAACCAAGATATCATGATGATGGGAATGATTACCATAAAAGCCAGCGTTCCGTAAAAACCCCATTTGTGGTGCGCATAGGGAATCACATCAAAATTCATTCCGAATATTCCGCCAATTACAGTCGCGGGTGCCATTACGGTGGTTACAATGGCTAGTATTTTCATTACTTCATTCATGCGCAGGTTCATGTTATTAAAATACATTTCCTGCATCGTGTTCGCAAGGTCGCGGTAATTGTCCACCAGGTCATTTGCCTGCATAATGTGGTCGTACACATCCTTGTAATACTTGGTTGTATCTATATCGAGCAAGTCACTGTCGGATCTTAATAGCCCACCAACCAAATCCCTTACGGGAACCGTATTTCTTTTCAAAAGGATTAAGTCTTTTCGTATCAGATTTATTTGTTCATAGGCATTTTTCCCTGAATGTTTCATCAATGTTTCTTCTGTTCTTTCCACGCGGTCACCTACTTTTTCTATTACCTGTAAATAACTATCTACAATAATATCTATCATGGAGTAAAAGAGGTAGCTGGCTTTTTTTTGCCTTAAGCGCGTGTTGGCAAATTCCAGTTTATCACGAATAGGATTGAATACATCCCTGCGTGCATCTTCCTGAAAGGAGATAACAAAATTCTTTCCAAGCACAATGCTTATTTGTTCCTGTTCAATGGAATGTGTTTCATTGTTATAAAATAGCATATGCAGCAGAACAAATAGAATATCGTTTACTTCATCCAATTTTGGCCGTTGTCCATAGCTGATGATATCTTCTTTTATCAGGTAATGTATCCCATAACTTTCAGCAATTGCTTCAACTTCCGGTTTGTGTACACCTTCGAGGTTAAGCCATGTCGTGGTTTCTGTTTCTTTATACGGCAAGCATTCGGCAACGGTCTTCAGTTCCTTTATTTCGCAATGTTGTGCATCATAGTCGAATACCTGTATATGGAAGGGTTCCACATTCTTTGTAATTTTATCAGGAACCCTGAAAGGATGTACTACCGCCCTTGTCCTTTGTTTAAAAAAGGTATGTATCAGGCTGCTTACGGCCTCTTCGCCCAATGATTTTTTGTTGGGGGTTGTTTCTGTCATGTTGTTGTACTTGATTGTATAAAATTAGGTAACAAAATCCTAAGTCACATGCTCATCTGTTCACATACTTTTTTTATACGTGGTTTATATTTCAAAGGGTTTATTATTTTTATGCGGTAATTTGCTGCTTTGCTATTTATTCGTCATATTCCTTTTTTAAAAGATGTGCTTTGGCACAGTCTTACTGCCTTTGGCGGTCCACAGGGTCATTATGGTATGATGGTTAAGCGTTTTGTGCTAAAGCGTAAGGATGTAACCGAAGAAGAGTTATTGGAGTATATGGCTTTTTGCCAGTTATTACCCGGGGCAAGTAGTACGCAAACCCTTACTCTCATTGGCTATAAGCGTGGTGGTGCACCGCTTGCATTGGCTACCCTTCTTATTTGGGTAATTCCGGCTGGCATTCTCATGAGCCTGCTTAGTTTTCTGCTGCATTATATTGATAAGCGCGCGCTTGATGTTGATATTTTTCGTTTCATTTTACCTATGGCTGTTGGGTTTTTAGGTTATGCTGCATTTAGGGCAGGCAGGGTGAGTATAAAAAATCTCATTACCATTGTCATTGCTTTGGTAGCAGGTGTATTTACTTATTTCTTTTTCCGAACGCCCTGGGTGTTTCCTTTGTTGCTCGTGGTGGGTGGTGTGGTTACCAATTTCAGTAAGAAACGTATTCCTGAAATGCCTTATACACCGCGAAGGGTTAGCTACCGGTATCTGTTTATATTTTTTGCGCTTTTTATTGGGTTAGGTATTGTGAGCGAATTTGCGCGGGTACGACAGGTTAAACTTGGAAAGCAGGAACCTCATTTTCGTGCGATGAATATTAGTGAGAACTTTTATCGTTTTGGTAGTCTTGTTTTTGGTGGTGGCGATGTGTTGGTGCCACTTATGTATGAGCAGTTTGTAGTACGTCCTCAAGGAGATAATATATACATGACGAGTGAGGAGTTTTTAACCGGAAGTGGAATGGTGCGTGCTATACCGGGTCCCGTCTTTAGTGTGTCTGCATTTCATGGTGGCATGGCCATGCGGAAGTGGGGTACAGGTTGGCAGGTGTTAGGTTGTGTGCTTGGTTTGGTATTTATTTTTTTACCATCTGCGTTACTGGTTTTATTTTTCTACCCGGTGTGGAGTAATCTTAAAAAGTATGCAGTAGTTTACCGTTCACTGGAAGGCATTAATGCAGTGGTGGTGGGCATTATGGCCGCTTCCACACTTTACCTGCTGCGCGATATTTCATTGCTTGGACAAAGTCTTCCGGTGGTGTTGAATCTTGTGGTAATGATAGGAACATTCGGCATATTGTCATTCACTAAATTACCATCTCCCTTTGTTGTTTTGGTTTGTCTTGCATTAGGTGCGATTGTGTGATGAGCAAAACAAATTATTATATTTAAATATTAAAATGTAATTTAATACGTTATTTAATTTTTGTAAAATGGTCTTTTATTTCCTGCAGTATTGCATTGTATAATTGAGCAACAAAAAGCAATATGAAATTATTAACAGGTAGTTACAAAACGCGTAGCGGAAAACCACCCTAAACACGAAGTATTAAACCATACAAAACGCGTAGCGCTAAACCATACTAAACAACTCTAAACCATACTAAACCCGAAGTACTAACCGCGCAGTCTTTAACATCAAATATTAAACTTCAAACTTCAAACTAAGTAATACCTATTATCTTCAATTTCCTTCGCCACTTCATCAGGTACAAGGTAACGGATAGGGATTGACGCACGAATCATTTCACGAATTTTGGTGCTGGATATTTCTAATAATGGTGCATCGATTATGGTGATGTTGGCTTCAATTTTATTCTCTACAGCAAAACCGGGTCGGGTGAAAATATACAGGTGATGGTGTTGTAAAATGTAGCTATAGTTTTTCCATTGGGTAAGGTTCATAAAACTGTCGCTGCCCATAATGATACTAAAAGTATGTTGGGGGTATTTTTCTGCAAGATGTGCAAGGGTATGTACAGTATAAGAAGGTTTGGAAAGTTTAAATTCTACATCTGTCACCCTGAGATTTGGATCGTTTTCAATTGCTTTATGTATGAGGTGTAAACGGTCGTATTCATTAAGCAGTGACTTTGATGGCTTCAGTGGGTTTTGGGGTGATACAACCAGCCATACTTGTTGAAGATCGGTGGTATGCCGGGCGTAACTTGCAATAATCAGGTGGCCTATATGAATGGGATTAAATGAGCCAAAGTATAGTCCTATATGCATCGTTCTGATTAGTTCGTTTCTGTTTCTACCAAAATATGTTCTGCTTCGTTCAATCGCAGTGACAGGTGATAGCCCGCAACCTGTATGGAAATCGGGTCGCCAAGCGGGGCAATTTTATCAATTCTTACCATTTCCCCAGGTACACAGCCCATTTCCATTAGTTTAATGGTTAGTTCTGTTTCGCCAAATGCGTTGATAATACCTTGTTGTCCGGGAAGCAAATCTGTCAATCTTTTTATCATGTCATCTATTGTGGTGCAAATGTATTTCTTTTGTAACAGCTTCATTTTCGTTTATGGAAAAGTCTTCTGTTCGTTTTGGATATGCTGATCGCAAGTTGCCCATAGATGGCAAGCGTACGATTCAAGTAGCTGTTATTGAATTGGTTAGGCTCGAGCGCAGCCTTCCTTGCCGCTTGCAATACGTTTTTTGTAGCGATGAATATTTGCATGCGATGAATGTTTCTTTCTTGCAGCATGATGACTATACCGATATTATTACATTCGATCTTTCTGATGACCCTAATGTGCTGATGGAAGGAGAAATATATATTTCTGTAGACAGGGTAAAGTCGAATGCCATCCAATTGGGTGTTTCCTTTCAGCAGGAGATGCTGAGAGTTATTTTTCACGGGGCCTTGCATTTGTGTGGCTATGGCGATAAAACAAGTGCATCAAAGGCAATCATGCGCTCCATGGAAGAGATTTATCTAAAGAAGGCAGGTGTTTTGTAATAACTTGTTTCACGTGGAACAAATAGTGTTTTTTATCCGCAGGAGTTGTTTCCCATGGATTTCATAACCCGCTTTATGTTTTTTGGGTTGTTAATTTTTTTCGTTATATTGTTTATGCCTGCCTATCGGACGACTGCTCTCTGTAGGATACCCTTTTTACGCTGTAGCTGCAGGCGTATTTTACCGCTAAACGGAATAAATCTCATGTTTCACGTGAAACAATATAAAAAAAGCCGCGTCCATCAGGGCTTTTGTAAATTTGCGCCATGTTTTTAGATTATGATGTAATTGTGGTGGGCGCCGGACACGCGGGCTGTGAAGCAGCGGCATCGGCAGCAAACCTTGGCAGTAAGGTGTTGCTAATTACCATGAATATGCAAACCATTGCCCAAATGAGTTGCAATCCTGCTATGGGTGGTATTGCAAAAGGGCAGATCGTGCGCGAAATAGATGCTTTAGGTGGCTACTCAGGTATTGTAACAGACAAAAGCATGATTCAGTTCCGTATGCTCAACCGTAGCAAAGGCCCGGCTATGTGGAGTCCGCGTGCACAAAGCGACCGCATGCTTTTTGCAACTACCTGGCGCGAAATGCTCGAATACACCCCAAATGTTGACTTTTACCAGGATATGGTACGCGGATTGCTCGTTAAGGATGGTCGTTGCTTTGGCGTAATAACAGGGCTTGGCCACGAAATAAAGGCCAAATCCGTGGTAATTACTTCAGGAACCTTTCTGAATGGCATCATCCATATTGGTGAAAAGCAATTGGGTGGGGGCAGGATGGGGGAGAAAGCCGCTACCGGTATTACCGAACAGTTGGTAGAACTGGGTTTTGAAGCCGACCGGCTGAAAACAGGTACGCCACCACGTATTGATGGCCGCAGCCTTGACTATACCAAAATGGAAGTGCAGGATGGCGATACAGAAATAGAAGGATTCAGCTATCTCGATGTACCCAAAATAAAGCCGGAGCAACAACGCTGTTGCTGGATTACCTATACCAATCAGGATGTACACGATATTTTAAAGACGGGTTTCGATAAAAGTCCCATGTACCAGGGAAGAATACAGGGCACAGGGCCAAGGTATTGCCCGAGTATTGAAGATAAAATCAGCCGTTTTGCCGAAAGAGACCGCCATCAACTGTTTGTGGAGCCCGAAGGATGGAATACGGTGGAGATTTATGTGAACGGATTTAGCAGCAGCCTGCCAGAAGATGTGCAGATGAAGGCGCTCCAAATGGTACCGGGCTTTGAACAATGTAAAATGTTCCGCCCGGGTTATGCCATTGAGTATGATTACTTTCCACCAACACAGCTTACATACACGCTCGAAACCAAACTCGTGAAGAACCTATTCTTCGCCGGGCAAATAAACGGTACTACCGGTTATGAAGAAGCCGCCTGCCAGGGATTAATTGCCGGGATGAATGCCCACCAAAACGCCGCGGATCTGGCGCCTTTTGTGCTTGGCCGCAGCGATGCCTATATTGGTGTGCTGATTGATGATTTGATCAACAAGGGAACCGATGAACCGTACCGCATGTTTACCAGCCGTGCCGAATTCCGCACCTTGCTGCGGCAGGATAATGCAGACCTGCGGCTAACGGAAAAAAGCTACCGGCTTGGACTTGCCAGCCAGGAACGCATGGATAAAGTGGTGGAAAAGCGGAATAATGTAGAGCAAATTAAGAAGTTGCTTTCCGAAATAAGCATTGAACCCGGTGCTATTAACCCATTTTTCGGGCAAATTGGCTCTGCCACCATCAGCGAAAAATACAAAGCAGCTAAGCTTTTATTACGTCCCAATGTTTCGCTTGAGCAAATGAAAACGGCAGTTCCGGAATTGCAAAATTTGTTGCAACACTATGATAGTCAATCCATTGAACAGGCAGAGATTCAGCTTAAATATGATACTTACATTGAGAAGGAAAAGGAGTTGGTACAAAAAATGTCGCAACTGGAAGACCTTGTTATACCCGATGCTTTTGATTACGGCCGGGTAAATGCGCTCAGCAATGAAGCCCGCTCCAAGTTCCTGAAAATACGTCCGCGTACGCTTGGACAAGCGAGCCGTATTAGCGGGGTTAACCCGAGCGATGTGCAGATTTTGATGGTGTTTATGGGAAGATGAGAGGAAATAAGGAATAATTAATAAATAATAATAAATAAGGAAGTGGGCTATCGGGCACATCGTCTTAGCCGTGTCTCCTGATAAGGGACACGGCGTAAACTAAGAACGCCGTGTCCACTAACGTGAGACACGGCTAAGACCCGAAATCTGCGTTAATCTAGTTACGTCAGCGGGAATTTATAGCCTGCAGATAGCGCAGATAATCGCAGGTGAATACAGGGCTACGGATGCCACAAATTCGGTCTTAGTAGTTTTTAAGCGTAAGCAGGAGAGCCAGAAATAATAAATAACAAACAAAAAATAATAAATAAGGAAATCATTCTTTCCGTGCTTTGCAGCATCACTTTTTCATTACTGAAATTATATATTTATGTACAAACTATTGATTATCATTGCATTAACTAATTTTCAAGTGACTTTCGCCCAAAAAACACCGCTGCAAAAGCTCGACTCCATGGGGTTGAAACTGCCCGCCACAAGCGCACCGATAGCCAATTATGTAAAATTTGTACGTACCGGAAATCTCGTTTTCACCTCCGGGCATGGGCCTACCAAAATAGATGGCCAACTGATAACCGGAACCCTTGGCGCCGACCTGACCATAGAGCAAGGTTACGAAGCGGCAAAAGTGACCGGGCTTCAATTACTCGCTACGCTGCAGCAGGCTATTGGCGATTTGGGAAAAGTAAAGCGGATTGTAAAAGTGCTCGGTATGGTGCATTGCACCGATGATTTTAAGGATCAGCCTAAAGTAATGAATGGTTTCAGTGACCTGATGGTGGCCGTTTTTGGCGACAAGGGCCGCCACGCCCGGAGTGCTGTGGGGATGAATGCTTTACCCAATGGTATGGCGGTTGAAATTGAAATAGTAGTGGAAGTGGAATAATAGAGGCTTTCCTGCTTTGTCTCTTTGCGAAAAAACTCCGGTTTCTTTGCGGTTATAAAAAAATCCAGTTTGGATATAAAGCCTTACCCCTTTTTCTTCTTTTCCTTTTTCAACGAGCTGTTGATGTAGTACAAAACTGCTTCTTCGCTCGGATTTTTGCGCAGCCAATCATATTTAGGCCTGTTGCGTTCCATAAAGTCAATCAGCTCGTCTTCCTCAAACGTGGAGTATTTTTTTACTATTTCTTCATTCCAGCGGAAGTTAACATAGGCTTCTTCTTCCATCATAGCAAAAATGTCGCGTGCCTTTCTTTCCTGCTTTTCCTTTTTACTATAACGGTCGAGGTTAAAACCAATCCCAAAACCGGATTCATTTGCCTTGCTAACGGCCGGAACGGACGAAACGCCAACATCTTGCAGGAAACTCTTACGACGTTCTATGCTGTCTATCTGGTATTGATTGTATTTTCCTGTTATAGTAACTTCAGCAAGTGTTGCGGGAAGTTGATTAAGCGTAATCAGCAGGTTGCCTGCATTATAGGTTTCCTGTTTTAGTATTATGGTATCGGAATAATAGCCGTTCGCCATGAAGGCAATAATGTTGCCTGCACCCATCTCGAGCTCAAAAGTTCCATTGGTTCGGCTTACAACAGTTTTGCCCAGGGTAATATTGGTAATACTTGCCATCCGTACCGGCATGTTGGTAGTTTTATCTACTACCGAGCCCGGCATCAATTTTCGGGTTTGGGCATTTACAGAAAAGCCCAGCGCTACTAAGCAGGTAAAAATGGCAGCTATTAAAAATTTATGGAGCATGAAACGGTTTGAAAATTCGTTATGGGGAGAAGGGTTTTATCAGGGCTGCTCAAGATTCCATTTGTTTTTCATTCTTCCACCATCGGTAGGCAATAAAACCTCCAATGGCAAATGGCAGCAGCATCAGGTAAAGAATACCGTTATTCAATCCTGTTGCACTTTCCTTTCCTAGTTGTTGGGCGGTTTTTGTACAAATAGAACATTGTGCGATGGAAGAAATACCAAGACTTAACCACACCAGCACCAACCCCACGATCTTTCCCACTTTTTGCATAACCTTCAAAAATTCTTATTGCAAAATTACGCATCCTAACAACACATTAGGTTGCAACTATCATAAAAAAGCCCGCATCTGAAAAGATGCAGGCCATTTATGTGTGAGGGAGAATATTAAAGTGTTCCGCCGGTAGCTTTTACATCCAACTTAAGGTTTACTTCTTTAGCAATAAACCAATCGGCCGGATTATTGGGTCCTTTGTAAGAAAGACCCCAGTTGGTGCGGTCAATGTTGAAGTCGGCTAAAGCGCTTACCTGATTGCCTTCAACTGTTACGATGGCAGGGAAACTTACATTTTTGGTTTCGCCGCGCAGTGTGAGGTTTCCGCTAATGGTGTGTGTGGCACCGGCAAGTTTGCTGGTGGTGGTGGCTGAATCAAATGCTGCTACTTGTGTGATTTCGAACTTAGCAGTGGGGAAAGAATCGGCAAGGAAAAAATCGCCGCTTTTCAGGTGCCCTTCAAGTTTACCCTTGTCTTCGCCTTGCAGGTCTAATACGGTAAGAGAAGTAACATCAATGGTAAAATTACCACCGGTAATATTGCCTTCGGCAACGGTAAGGCTGCCATCGGCTACTTTGAAAGATCCGTTGTGCTGACCGCCGGTTTTGGTACCAATCCAGCCAACATTGCTTCCGTTGGTATCAATGGTAAAACTGTTACCGGTAGCAGTCGCTGCGGATTGTTCTTCGCTTGTTGCTGCGTTGTCGGCTTCGGGAGCGTTTTGGCAGGCGGTCATCAAAAGCGCCCCTGCAGTTAATACGGTGAGAATGTTCTTCATTTTATTATTATTTGATTTGAGAATGCAAACATAGCACAAAAACCCAAAACAATGTTTAAACATTGATTTATTTAACAAATAGCTAACCATAGCTTCTGAATAGGATTTTTCAATGAATGGTTACCAAAAGCAAGAAATAGGGAAGAAAATTTATTATTTGTAGTACTGGTTGGTTCCCATTACAAATAATTGTTGCCGCTGAAATTTATTAAAGGCCTGGTACTCTTCAGCATGCGTCTTTGTCCAGTTTTGAAAAGCCGCAAGGTTGGCAGCGCCACCAAACAGCCATTGATTATAAGCATCAAAAAGACCTTCGCGTAGCATTTGCTGATGTCTTTCAAATAAACGGAAAGGAAATTTATCTGAAACGGGTTTGCTATACCAATCTAAAATAAAACGTGCGCGCACGGCGGCAAGCGATTCGGGTCCAATGCCGGCTGCTGTCATGGATTTTTGTGCCATCAGGTTTTCAGCCACATTTTTTTCAAACTCATTTTTCTCATTCAATCCACCCAAGCCAAAAGCATATGCCTTTTTATAATATTGGAAAAGTATGTTTCTAACTTCAACCGCCCGGCTGCTATAGCTGTCAAGGTTAACAAATATTTCCCCGTAAAGCAAGGCCCAAACCGTATTGTTGATTGCGGCATAATACCGTGAAGCCTGGTAATAATTGCCGGCATAGGTAGGAGAAAGTTCAATCCCCTTTTCCCACATTTTTATGCCCATACCTTTTCCGGGCTGATCTGATTCAAGAAACTGGCCGTAGTCGTTATACAGCAAGCCACTGTTAGGATGATTTTTCAGTCCTGCCTTATATAATTTTTCAGCTTCTTTGTTTTGTAGTTCGCTGCGGTACACAAGGGCAGCAATCTGGTAAACGATTTCATCGGGCTTTTCGCTTTCCAGCATAGGCCGCAAGGCTTCCAATGCCTGCGGATTGCGCCGTGCCGTGTAGTAAACCATGGCTAGGTCCATCCTTATATCGGTATTGTTGGGGTATTGCTCCAGCCCTTTTTTGAGCACGAGAATTGCATTTTCGTTATCGCCTTGCATGCTGAATTCACGGGCATTGCGAATAACATCTTCCGAACTTTGCGCACCGGCTATCATAAACATAAGCACGGCCAACAATGAAAAACACCATTTTTTCATAGGCGCAAAAATAAGGTAATGTGTCGTGGGCTTTTGTTAAACCAAATTTGAAGGCGACTTCGCTCAAAATTTTTTTTGAAGAACGATTCTAAAGCAGGAAATATAAAAGCAACTGAGAAAGCAGAATCTTCATAAGCATAGCTACCGGCATAATGGCGGCATACGCAGCATTGGGCGATTCGCTCTGACTAATATCGCCTATATAACTTAATATAGCAGGTTGGGTTTGTGCCCCGCCCAATGTACCTGTGGCCGATACCCAATCCATTTTTAGAATTCGCATGGAGCCAAACAAAATACCAATCGAAAGCACAATGGTTACAAATGCCCCTGCCAATAAAATTCCAAATCCCTGACCGGCAATGGCAGTTGCAAAACCACCACCTGCTTTTATACCTACTACTGCAAAAAAGAGTACCAAACCTAATTGGCGCAGCGTAAGGTTCGTATTGAGCGGCATGCTCCAATAGATATTTCCGGTTCTGCCCAGGTAGCCCAAAATAAGACCCACTACCATGGGACCGCCGGCTATACCTAATTTTAGGTTAACATCGCCACCCAGCGGTATAGGAATATAGCCGATGATAAGCCCGGCAAGAATACCGGCAGCAAAAGAGAAATAATCGGCTTCGGCAATACTTTTAAAGCGGTCGCCTAAAAGTTTGGTTATCTTCTCCATTTGAATGGCCGGTGCAACTACCCGCAGGCGGTCGCCACGTTCGAGCTTGGTTTCGGCCGAAGGAACAAAATCAGTGTCGCCTCTGCGCACCCGGGTTACTACACCTTCCCAGTCATGTTCCAGTTGCAGTTCACCCAATGTACGGCCAGCCAATCTTGGATTGGTAAGCATAATCCGTCTGAAATCAATATCGCTACGGTATTCTTCGGGGCCGGGTTGAAGGCTTTCGCTTCCAAAGATTTTTTTTATTTTTTCAATGTTGCGGCCCGTGCCTACAATATGAAATACATCTTCGGCCTGCACCCTTGTATCGCCCGTAGGTATTTTTATTTGCCCATACCTTTTCAACCTACTCGCTATGGCTTGTGGTGGAAGAATTTCCGAAAGGGTTTTACCTAATATTTCCGGATTTTTTGCAATTACATTCATGGTAACCGGTGGTTCGGACCCTGCCCCACTCTGCCTTTCGGCACGTTTTGTTTCATGTACCACATCTATTCTGCGGCGGCGTGCAATAAACTGACTCCATAAAATGGGAATGATTACACCTAATGGATAGGCAACACTGTAGCCAACTGTAAGTTTGTAAGCATCAGGATTACCATGCATAAATTCTGCGGCTGCTGCAAGTGCAGGCGTATTGGTTAATGCACCGCAGAAAATACCGGTAGCCAATATGGGGTCAATGCCAAAAATATAGGTATTTAAACCTGCCATTACAGCAGATAGAACCAATACGATAATGCCGAGCAATGCAATATAAATGCCGTTTTTTTTCAAAATCCTGAAAAAGGCAGGACCCGCTTGTAGCCCGATGGTGTATACAAAAAGCATGAGTCCAACCTGACCCATTATTTCCAATTTCTCCACTTTTTCGGGGGTATCAAATACGCCTTTGCCCCAGGCACCAAAAGCAATGCCTACAAAAAGCACAAAGGCAACGCCAAAACCAACCCCTTTAACCTTGATATGGCTGAGGAAAAACCCAATTCCAACAATAAGGAACAATAAAATTAATGGGTGTGTAGAAAGATAGTTGAGGAGGAAATCCATGTTAAATTTTTAATGGTTGCGGTAATCATTTGAAATGGTAAATCTCAATGATTTTAAAATAATGAGCCAATCATGCGGGCTTAAAAATAAGGTGCAAAAGTACAGGTAGGAAAAAGTAATTTTTATGATAATTGACAGGAACCCAGGGAAAATAGAAACGCCCCTGTGGTGGGGCGTTTCAGAGCGTGATGGGGTGTTTTAATGGTGCGTGTTAGTTTCCATCGGGTACAGGGGTATAGCGCAGGTATGGCTTTACCACTTTTACGCCTTTGGGGAATTTCTTAATGGCATCATCTGTACTTATGGAGGGTACTACAATTACATCTTCGCCATCTTTCCAGTCGGCTGGCGTAGCCACACTATGTTTTGCGGTAAGTTGCAGGCTATCTATTACACGCAGTACTTCTGTAAAATTCCGTCCTGTACTAGCGGGATAGATAATCATCAGTTTCACTTTTTTATCGGGGCCAATTACAAAAAGACTGCGAACGGTAAACGTTTCACTCGCATTGGGGTGAATCATGTCATACAAGTTGGCCACCGTACGATCTTCATCAGCAATAATGGGGAAGTTTACGGTTGTATGTTGTGTTTCATTGATGTCGTTAATCCAGCCCATGTGTTTATCCAATGGATCAACACTTACTGCCAACACTTTTACATTGCGCTTGGCAAATTCATCTTTCAATTGTGCAGTGCGCCCCAGTTCTGTAGTGCATACGGGAGTATAGTCAGCCGGATGGCTAAAAAGAACCCCCCAACTATCGCCCAAAAATTCGTAAAAATCAATGGGACCTGCACTCGTCTGTGCCTGAAAATTGGGGGCAATATCTCCTAAACGTAAGCTCATAATGGTGAGTTTAATTATTAACTGAAATTGCAAATATAATTGTTCATTAATTAGATGAACAATTATCTTTTTAAAAAATACTGCAACTTTGGCACTATGCTCAGCCAGAAAGGTAAATACGCATTACAGGCACTCGGATATTTAGCTGCCCACCAACACAATGGGCCTGTACTTATGCCGCTGATTGCCGAAAAGAAACAAATACCGCTTCGTTTTCTTGAAAACATTATGCATGAATTAAAGCAGGAAGGTTTTCTCACCAGTTTTCGGGGCAGGCATGGGGGTTATAAATTGGCTAAACCTCCTGAGGAAATAAGGTTGGCGGATATTATACGGCTTGTAAACGGGCCAATCGCTATGCTAAGTTGTGTAAGCCTGCATTTTTACCAGCCATGCGAAGGTTGTACGCAGGATAGTTGCGGGTTACATGATACGATGATTGAAGCTCGTGATGCTATTTTAAGTATCCTTGAAGGCAGAACAGTGGCGGATATTATGGATAAGAAATGAGTTTATGGCACGTATTCGTTTCAGGAAAAGCAGGCGGCAAATAATTTTTCTAAAACCTTTTCCTCCTCCCAATCCACTGTTTTATCCAATCCCTTTTTTATCAGTTCCCCACGCATTTTTTCGTCTTTGTAAATCCTCATCAGGTTTTGGGCTAACGTTTCACCGGGTGCATCGCTGCAATACATGGCAGCATCTCCTGCAAGTTCTTTAAGTATGGCATGTGGCCAGGTAATAACCGGAACGCCCATACATAATGCCTTTTGCAGGTATCGTGTACGCGTAGCAGCCGGTAAGTGGATAAGCGCCCATGCAGCCGAAAGATAATTTTGTTCTTCACCGGGATCTGTTTCTTCGGGCACCACTACCACATCAGACCGGTAGCGATAAGTGCGCAGTTTTTCGGCCCAATCTTTTTCGGGTGGCGGTGTGCCCATAAGCACGAGTTTCATACCACTCAGTAGTCGTTTTTTAAATGCCGAAAAAGCAAGTAGTAATTCCATAGCATCTTCCAGGGTTTGCCATCCTTCGCGGCAGGCAAAAAATTCGGTATCCCCGGTAAGGCGTTGTTTCACCTTTTCTTTCTCCGATTCTGATGCCGGTATGGGCACAGGAGATAGCGGGCATGCAGGAACAATATGATACCTTGTTGATTGCATGGGTTTTGGGTACCTGTCTGCCTGTGCTTGGGTTGGCATAATAACATGCGTAGCTTTTGCCAGCATAGCGGGCAATCTTCTGCGGTACCAGCCACCGGGCCATCCTGTTGCAGTTGGTGATGGTTCACCACAGAGTACATCATTAAGCATCAATACTTGTTTTACAGGGCTGCGCAAACTGATGTAGCCCGCAGTACCCAAAAAAACATCGATTTTATGTGCCGATAAAAGAGCGGGTAACCGCAGATCGTACCACAGGGCACGGGAAGCCGCATTGTCGGCATGTGGTTTCAAAACCAGGATAGTTGCACCCTCTACGGCTTTCCAATCAGCCGCAGGGGTATAATCGAATATGATAAAATACTGATGGTCAGGAGCAAAGCGAATGAATGCGGGAATGATGGCGGCTCCCAAAAACCGCTCACGTGGATGGGGAAAGCCCCACAATCTGCCATCAATAGCTATACGCATGGGTGCCAAAAATAGTTGGTAATCACACCATTTCCCTACATTTGTCAAATACGGCGCGTTTTATTTGCTTGTAAATGGGTTTTCCCTTGCTTAATCGCCCGCTTTTTTTTATTAGATGCAATTTCCTGATGCTGATTTATGGAGTATAATACTACACGCGGAGCGCTGCTAATGCGCGAATATGGCCGCCACGTTCAAAAAATGGTTGATTATGTGCTTACGGTAGAAGATCCTGAGCAACGTCAACGCAATGCAGAAGGGCTGATAGAACTGATGGGCTTTTTAAACCCATCGCTCAAAACTTTTGAAGACTATCGCCACAAGCTGTGGGACCACCTGTTTTTCATGAGTGATTTTCAGCTTGAAGTAAACTGTCCTTTTCCAAAGCCTACCCGCGAAACCTATCGCATGAAGCCAGATCCGCTGCCTTACCCAGGACAGCGTATAAAATACAGTCACCTTGGCAAAAACCTGGAGCAGGTAATTGAAAAGGCGCTTGCTGAAACCGATGCTGAAAAGAAAAGTGGCTTTTCGCACTCAATTGCCTATTATATGAAATTGGCTTACAGTACCTGGCATAAGGAATTGGTACATGATGATACCATCCGGCAGGAACTAACCGCCATTACCGATGGTCAACTCGAATTTACCAATACACCTTTTGTGCGTCATCGGCCTACCCCTTTCCGCGATGAAGATGCTTTCCCTCCGGTTAAGCGCAAGTTTAACAAGAATAGAAACAACATGCGCAATCCACCGCAACCTCCACAGGTGGGACAAAATGGTGTTGGTGGTCGCCCCGACCGGCCAGATCGTCCAGGAATGGGTGGCGGAAAGAATAAGAAGTTTGGCGGGAAGAAGAGATTCTAGAACTATTTATCCATAATATATTGAATCGGTCGGCATGGGATGCCGGCCGATTTTTTGTGTAAAGGGAAACCGTTTAATAAATGGATTAGATTTTTTCTAGGATAGTATTAGTTTTATGGAAAATTATATTTTATGGGAGATTTAAACAAATTCTTAAAGGGTAAAAAGGGGAAATTGGAAATAAAAGATACAAATATCAATTTGGTAAGAGTATCGGGAGATAATAAAATTGTGATTACCCTCACTTTAGATGGAACTCAGTATGAATACATAGATAAGTTTGAAGTTGATATAACAACTGATGATTTTGTTTCTGTAATAGGAGATAATCTAAGTCCTTCAGGTGCAAACCACGATTTTAAAATCACTTATAATCCTATCATGAAAACCTTGGAGATTTCATCAAAAATGGTATTAGATGAGAATAAAATAAAGGATAAACACGGTGCATAAATTTTTTATGGATTATAAAAACATGTTCATTATTCCACTGGAATTGGATGATTTTTATAGAAATTAACCCACCATAAATTATTTTGCACAAAAGAAACCGGTTCTTCAATAACAAAAATATTATCTATATCATCATCGGCAGAAACCTCTATTGGGTAATGAATCGAAATTCCTTTAGGATAGGTATCGAAATCATCTATACGATTATAAGGAAGATTATTATAGCCACTAATTCTTTTCCCTTTATAGGAAAATAAAATTTTATTCTTAATTTCCTCATTCAATAACAGAAATGCATTTTCAATGAAACTTTCCTTGGGAAAAGAATGCATTAAATTTTCAACCCATTTAATAATATCTATTTGAAAAAAATATGGACCACCACTAAACTGGTTTACATTTATTCTGGCAGTTATTAATCTTTCTTTTACAGTTAAATCGTTTTCATTTTTCTTCAAAAATAATTCCAAATTTTCTACCAAGGTTTTTAGAATTTCAGTAAATGAAATCCAAATGGAGGAATCGAATGCATATAGCCCTGTCTCTTCAATTTCTTTTATGTAAAACCTTCTTTCATTTTCATGTTCACCAAAAGTGTGAACTATAGCTTTATATAAAGTTTGATTACCGGTAATTTCATCATTTTCTATCATTTTAAATAATTCAGGGAAATTGTATCCTGGAATTCCGATGTCTGATTGAGGCGCAACCATCGTATTGGATACGTCCCTTAAAGCGTATAAATTATATAGATTCGTAATTTGACATGCATGTATCAATAAGATATCCGTACCCTTTAAGCCATATACAGAAATTAAGATTTGAGCTAATTCTTCATACCTTAATATGGAGTTGAGAAATTTAAAATGTCTATAAAATTTTAAAGTAAAATTTTTATCCAGCCATATTTTTTTCCATCCGAATTTCTTGAAGATGTCCGATTTTTCAGGATTATCATTAATAAAATCCAGTGTAAAACTTATGCTATCCTTCGAACGAGCTACTAATTCCTGAAAAATTCCATAACCAAAGCTGTGCCCCCAAGGTACTATACAAAGGTGTTTATCTTCTCTGCGAGGAAAATACTGTTTTAGATTTTCAGTCCAAAACCTAATTTGATCTTCATCATCCGGACATGGTTTAATATCTTTTAATTGCATGCTGTTTATCACCGAAGTTGTGGTCATAAATTCATAAAAAAACACATTTTTTTCTTTTGGCAAATCAAAACTATCACCGGAATAGTTTTTTGGCCAAAGCGGGATGTATGCCATTTCAATTGAAATGTTTCCCGATTTCAAAGGGGCATTTTTTAAATCATTGAGAAATAGCTTAAATTCGGCAATAAATTCAATATTTAGATTATTGTGGTAATTATCTCTAAAATCACCATGCACCAAAAAAATAAACTGCCATCCTTTCTTTTCCATCTAATATTTATTATTGGATTATTAATATTTTTAAATAGTGCAAATGGGCAACAACTAAATGTACCCCAAACTTTTGGTTTACGTAAATTTACACAAGACGATGGACTTTCAGGATACAATGTAAGAAAAATTATTATTGATAATAAGGGATTTATTTGGGCAGCAACTATTGAAGGATTAAACAGGTTTAATGGTAAGGATTTTAAAGTTTTTAATAATAAGTCAAAACCACCCTTTCGTATTGAAGGAACAGATGTTTCGGATATATGTTTTGATAAAGACAAAGAAAGACTCTGGGTACTTCCATCAGAGAAATTTTTGCATTGCATAAATACAATTACTTCAAATGTTATTAAAACAATAGCAATTCCCGAGTATAAACCAACACAATGGAATACCGCTATTTTGAACTCAGCACAGGGAATTTGGATAGGTACAAGTAACGGGTTATTTTTCTATAATACAAGTAAAGAATCATTTGTTTCGGATGATCCTTTTTATGCGGACAACTACATAGAACAGTTGGAAATTTTTGATGATAGTACGTTGTTAATCGGGCTAAGAGGAGGTAGTATTGAATTATTCGATTATAAAAAAGAGCGAACTGTCGGTCATTTAAATCTTACTCAACCTAAGGATGTTGATGGAAACTTTTTTTTCAGGCGCGTGCAAGTGCTGCCGAATAAAAATGTACTGATTGCTTCAAGCAAGGGAATATTAGAATGTAAATCAGGAAAGGATAATCAACTAACATTTGTTACTAACTCACAATATGCCTTAGATGGTTTATTTTTCGATATTAAAATAGCACATTCAGGTTCATTGGTTTGTGCCGGTAGTTCGGGGGTATATCGCTTTGTGGAAAGTAAGTGGATGCAGATTGAAGTGGAAAGAAATTCCGAAAAGGAGCAATGGCTTAACCAGGTTAATATGCTGGTAGAAGATTCATTAGGCAATTTATGGCTTGCCTGTCAACAAGGCATAGCGTTTATTCCCGACCAACCATCTGCTTTTCATGCTTTTACATCTAATTATGAAAATGGGTTAAATCTTCCCCATGTACGTAGCCTTTTTGTGGATGGTGAAACCATTTATGCCGGGCTCCGTAATGGATTGGTATCCATACAAAACGCAAAATGGAATCGTGAAAATGCAGGTGGAACTGTTTACCATATTTTTAGGGATTATCATAATTTACTACATGTTTCTTCAAGTAATGGTTGGTTAATAAAGGATGGCAAAAACTACATTCCTATCCAAAATAAATATCCGGAATTAGCATCATGGAAAAACATTCATTTTAATAGTCATTTGTTTATCGATGATTCGATTGTAGTTATAGGATCAGAAAACGATAATGGTGTTCTTATTTGGGATAGTAAGCATCACACGGTTCAGCAGATATCAGCGACAGGTGACATTCCATTACTGAATAGCAATACAGTAAATAATATTTTTCAAGATTCCAAAGGTAGAATCTGGGTATTATCGGATAATACATTTGCCATATTAGAACGTTCTTTTAAAAAACTGATCATCTTTAATCATCAATTTTTGCGAGATAGTATTGGTTATAATTTATTTTTTGATATGTGCGAAATAGGGGATGAATTTTTTCTTGCATCTTACGGACAGGGTATAATTGTTCTTGATAAATCATTGAATTTTAAAAGGAAAATAGATAAAAGCAAGGGTCTTACCAATGAAGGGGTTTACCAGGTATTTGCATTACCCAATAATTATTTATTGGTAACAACGAATAATGGAATATCAGTAATCAATACAACGAATGATGGGATATATAATTACTATGAAAGAGATGGCTTACATGGCAATGCATTTGAAGAAGTTGCAGGAATAAAGTACAGAGACCTCATACTATCCGGAGGGTTAAATGGCTTTTCAGTAATTGAAGCAAACCGAATGCTACCAAAAACCATGATTCCAAAACTTTATTGGGAAAGGGCAAGTGTCTTATATTCTGATGTGGAAACCATGCTCGACGGCATCGATTTGGAAAAAATAGAAATTAATCCGGCTGCACTCCAAACAAGAATATCGTTTATTGGAATGGCCCCTACCTACCCTTCGACATTTGAATACACATATAGGATAAATGGAATCCAGGATGATTGGGTATTTAACGGTCATCAAAACTTTGTAACCCTTACCGGGATTGATCCCGGCGACTATACACTCCAGGTAAAGGCAAGGATGGAATCGGGCAAATGGAGCGAGCCTATCAGCATGGAAATAAATTTTGTTCCATATTGGTACCAAACCTATTGGTTTAAAATTATACTTTTATTCACGATCGCTTCCATCTTCTACGGCCTCTACCGCTACCGCCTCTACCAAATACGTAAAGAAAACAATATTCGTACACGAATAGCCGCCGACCTGCACGATGACCTCGGTAGTACCCTCACCGGAATAAAAGTATATTCCGAATTGGGCGCATCAACCGGATCGCCTGAATATTATATACCTGTAAAACAGGGATTGCAGGAAGCATCGCTTGCATTGCGGGAAATGATTTGGGTACTCGATACAAAAACGAATACACTATCAGCCATCATAGAAAAATTGGGGAAAAATGTGAGACCCTTGTTACAGGCAAGTCGAATTGACCTGATAATGCAAACCGATGCAGCGCTTGAAACGATTACCTGTAAAACTGATGAAAAAAGGGATGTTTATTTGCTGCTCAAAGAATTTATAAATAATAGTATTAAATATGCAGCATGCAGCAACATTACCATTTACGCCAAAGTAAAGGGTAAGCGCATGCAACTCGAAATTAGTGATAACGGAAAGGGGTTTGACGTAGCGAAGGTGCAACGCGGTAATGGGCTGGGTAATATTGAACTACGTGCAAAACGATCGGGTTATGATGCGGCCATAATATCTTCCGCAGGCAATGGGACAACCCTAAGGTTAACACCTTTTTAGTTATACTGATTAGAGCCCCAATTGGGTAGGGTTCTCTTTTCTTTGATAAGCTTTTAGAGTTACATTTCTTACGAATGTCCCGGTACGGTAGCACTCCCTTAAGATGTGGGAGGCTAAAAAGCCTACAGCTTACTGCGTTACACAATTTTTGTTGTATGTATAGGAGTGCGTGTTAACATATTGGGAAGGCACTATGGTAATTGCAGAATTCCTTGCCTTTGGCAGTTTGCTCTGCTTGTGTTTTGAAAATCATTTTCAGGTTGGTCGTGTTTCGTGAATGAACGAAAAATGTCACGACAGGTAGAGTGCCAATATTAAAAAGGCCAAGGCCGTGGTGCTTCTATCCCTCATCAAGGCGTTTCGCAAGGAGACATGCACCAATTGCCAGTATATTTTAATTAGCAAAGTATGTGTGGGGAATAAAATTTATTAGTAGATTGCTTTCTAAAAATATATTGACAAAATGTGCTATGAAGGACACATATTAAAAAGGCGCACTGGGCTATAATGATAATTAAATAGTTACAAAAGGGCTTTAAGAATACGGTTCTACATATAACAGAGTTAGCGATCAGCTTAAAGGACGACACAATAGAAATAACAAATGACATTTTTAAATACAGCTCAGGGAACACACGACAAGACCTATGTGGTACAATGCGCATTCTGAAATATATGGTGGAGCCGATTTGGATTTTGTGGAATATAAATCATTCAATGAAAAAGTAGGCATTCTTACAGCTAATGCTACTACTCCTTATGTTATCAGTTGGGCAGATCTTTCTAAA
>JBGSLS010000082.1:0-7833 GCA_041740575.1 Chitinophagaceae bacterium
GAGTATTGACTTTATTTCTGCTGCTGACCTTCTATGGATGGATGGCTTATTATTTAGTTCCATGTATAAAATTTAAATAAGCCAAAAATACAATCACTACCAGGGTACTAACAATACGCGCTATCTCGGGTGTTTACAAATTAACAAATTGATCAAGTGGACAAGAATAAATTCGGAGAAACTTGAGCAGGGCTTTTTTTACTATGAAAATCGGGACAAGGATTTAGCCGGGCAAGTTTCAAATACGCTTTATATTTTTGAAAGAACGTAATGACAAGAACAGAAAGCCGAACCGCTAACACAGCAATGAATTCCCGCCACATCAATGCTTTTACATTAGCAGCCGTATTAAACAATATGACACAATAACAAATGCTAAATCATGAGAATACATTTGACAACTTTCTTTTTACTATTAGTATTTTTTTGTTTTGGACAGGACAAACAAAATACCGATTCATTACGTAAAGCGTATAATGCGGATATGGGCATTCTTAGCGGTGCGTTTGCAGAAGCCTATTATCCAAACAGACCTGAAATCTATTCTTTACATGAGCCCCTGTTCCTAAAAAAGATTGATTCCCTGCAAAAACCTTTCATGAAAATGGTAAATAAATATGCCACGTCTTTTCAAACAGTTGACAGCAATTTCATCCTTAATGAACAAAGGGATATTTCGTATTTTTTTGACAGGATAATATTGGACTACCCCTATTTTCATGAAAATTATACGGGTAAAAAGGTACAATTATCAACATCAACCCAATCAAAACTAAATCGTCACTTAAAGGATTTTAATAATCCCGATATGCTGGCAAGTAAAGATTTTCAAGGATATGTGGAAGCATTTTTAAGACATGCATCTACAGTTGAAGTTAAGAAAGAGATATATAAAAAATCAGACAATAAAAGACTTCAGTCTTATCTTAACCTCATTCCGGCGTATTTTTCTAATCAGGCGTGTAAAGATTTTTGGCAGTACCATTATATTTATGCCCATATGGAAGATTGGGGTACCAAAAATTTGAATGACATCGTTTCTACATTCTTTTCCACTTGCAAAAACGAAGATTACAAGAAAACAATAGACTCGATATATACAGAAAGTTCGAATGCACGAAAAGACCATCTTATCGAAACCTATAAAACAGTTGACGGGTACGACCTTGACATCCATGTTTTTCTTCCTGACAGCATTGATAAAACCAGGAAAAGCCCGGTAATGGTCTATTTCAGTGGTGGTAGCTGGACGAAGGGTAATCCCGAATGGGCTTTTTATGGTTGCAATAGCTATGCAAAAAAAGGTTGGGTTGGCGTATCCGTAGAATACAGGCTTGCAGACCGTCACGAAACAACACCGTTTGAAGCAGTCAAAGATGCCAGAAGTGCTATCCGTTGGTTACGAATGAACGCAGACACTTACCATATTGACACAACCCGGATTGTTGTCACAGGAAATTCAGCAGGGGGACATTTGGTTTTAACGACTGCCCTTGCAAACGATTGGAATGAAGAGAGCGATAATTTACATTACAGTGCTACACCCAATCTTTTATTGGTGAATGCCGGGGTGTACAGTTTGTATGCTGAAAGTAGCACGGACTGGATAACCAGAGACCTTGCGGACAAATCTTTGGCAAAGAAAATATCACCTATTCACCTTTTAAGAACAGGGCTTCCCCCCATGCTTATCATTCATGGGACTAATGACCAAAGCGTTGACTATGCATCAGCAAAAGCTTTTGCAGCAGAAATGGAAAAACTTGGCAATGATTTTGAGTTTCACACATTGGAAGGAGCACCGCATGCTATCTGGTTTGACAGAAGATTTTCCGGAAAAGTATCCGAATTAAGGAAAGCATTTTTAAAAAAATATGGATACGAGTAACAAAATATTCGCCTTGGTTCGTGACGCATGAAATATAACCCACACGTAAAGCAGTTAACCATGGCTGCGGGTTTGTTACAGCCCGTTGGTTCGTAGGCCACGAACCGTGGCTTCGATAGCAACCATGGCTTCGCTGACTTCTTACGGCTTAGTTTATATTTTACGAACGATCTTACACCCACGCCTTGGTTCATGGCTCACGAACCATAACCCACACTACCTATACCTGTCCTATTTTTTAGTATCCTTGTATTTCTAAACTTTCAAATATGGAGTTCTTACCACCAAAACGAAAATCATATACCGGCCTGGGTAAAATATATTTCTGAACAGCCACTATTCATAAATGGTTGCCTTTACCTGAACGGGATGAAAACAAACAAATGATCATTGATTACCTGAAATCCCCGCGAGCGGCCGCACCCGTCCGAATGGCAAGGCCGGGCGGGCACCCAGCACACCCTGTCCCGCTCTGCGGGAAATGATTATTGGGCATTCCCTGCCCGTTCGGTCAGGCGGGCATGTGACAATTAAAAAACTATAAAAATAAACACTGTAAACTTTAATGAGCCATGCAGGCCTAAAGATGAAACCAAATGAAATGCCCACGAACTGCAGCACACCCAAGCACAAATGATTATTGGGCATTCCATATGACAATTAAAAATAGCAGGCGAAAGCCTGCGCACTAAAAATGAACATATGAAATACGATCCGCAAAAACATCACAGGCGTTCTATCCGGTTGAAGGGATATGATTATGCGCAGGCCGGTGCGTATTTTATTACCATCTGTTGCCAGCACATGCAATGCAGGTTTGGGAAAATCGAAAATGATCAAATGATATTGAATGAATATGGACAGATTGCATACGATGAATGGATGGCATTACCCCAACGATTTGCAAATTGTGCATTGGATGTTTTTCAAATCATGCCCAACCACATGCACGGGATTATTGTGTTGTTGAATATTTCCCATTACATCATCCATAATCCGGAAAATTGGAAGGGTGATAAATTTTATGGAGAATAAAATGCCCACGAGCCGCTGCATCCGTCCGGATGGCAAGCCCGGGCGGGCACCTGAGCACAACCTGTCCCGCTCTGCGGGAAATGATTATTGGGTTTCCCAACGCCTTAGTTGATAATTTTACGAACCATCCCACACCCACGCCTTGGTTCGTGGCTCACGAACCAAAACCCACACCCAATGCAAACAATGGCTGTAGGTAATGCCCGGATAGTTTGTAAGCTACGTACCAGGGCTTTGGGAGTAAGGTTTATGATAGCCAATTAGTTTGTGAGCCACCAACCATGGCTTTGTATTGCCTGATTTTATATAAATTGCCTCTAAATCTCTTACCCATGCGTTTTTTCAACATGGTACTTTCCATAGTGGTTGGAGCCATTTTGTTGCCTTTTTTGGGAAATGCACAACCCACCATTACCAGCTTTGCGCCTTCCAATGGGGCCATTGGAACATTGGTAACAATAACCGGTACCAACCTGGCCAATCCCACAGCGCTTTCTATAGGTGGTGTTTCAGCGATCATGGTTAGTAATTCAGGCACACAATTGGTAGCCATGGTAATGCCGGGTGCCATTACCGGTACCGTAAATATTGCCACAGCAGGGGGTGTGGCTAGTGGTAGCAGTAATTTTATGATAACGGCTGGTATGAAACCTAATGCACAGCAGGGAACTAAACTAACGGGTAATGACGCAGTTGGAAAAGCCTACCAGGGGATTTCAGTATCCATAAGTGCCGATGGTAAAACGGCTATAGTGGGTGGATATTTTGGAGCCGGCGCCGCATGGATATATACCCTTAATAATGGGGTATGGATTCAGCAGGGAAATAAATTGTTGGGTACCGGTGCAACAGGCAACGCCAATCAGGGCTATTCGGTTGCCATTAATGCCGATGGCAATACTGCCATAATAGGTGGTTTTGCTGATAATGGCTACATGGGTGCAGCCTGGGTTTTTACACGTAATGGAACTGTTTGGACACAACAGGAGAATAAACTGGTGGGTTCGGGGGCAAATGGGAATGCATACCAGGGTAGTTCAATCGCTATTAGTGCCGATGGCAATACGGCAATAGTGGGTGGAAAAGCAGATAACGCCTTTGTAGGTGCTGCCTGGGTCTTTACCCGAAATAGCGGAATATGGACACAGCAGGGCAATAAATTAGTTGGAATCGGGGCAATTGGACAGTCATTCCAGGGCTTTTCTACCGCCATTAGCGGCGATGGCAATACCGTGATGCTGGGCGGGTATGGAGATAACGCAGGGGCGGGAGCGGCCTGGGTTTTTACACGGTCAAATGGGGTTTGGACGCAACAGGGTAATAAATTAACGGGTACAGGAGCAATAGGAAATGCATATCGTGGCAGTTCGGTAGCAATTAATGCCGATGGCAATACGGCAATGGTTGGTGGGTTTCGGGACAATACCATCAGAGGTGCCGTTTGGGTATATACCCGCAACGGTACAACCTGTACACAACAAGGGAACAAATTAATAGCAGATACTTATTTGTTGGGTATGTCGGCGGCCATAAGTGCAGATGGCAATACAGCTATTGTTGGGGCTACCGGTGATAACCAATCTAAAGGTGCCGCGCTGGTATTTACCCGCATGGGGGGTGTATGGACGCAACAGGGTAATAAATTAGTGGGCACAAATATAATAGGGCCCGCGCAGAAAGGCATATCAGTAGCTTTAACGGCCACCGGTAGTACGGCGATAGCAGGCGGATATCAAGATAACGCCGGACACGGTGCATCATGGATATTTACGTATGCAGGGCCTGTTTATACCTTTACAGGTTCCGGCAATTGGAATGAGGCTTCCAATTGGTTGGGCAACGAGGTGCCGCCAACCAACTTACCTGCCGAAGCACAAATTATCATTAATCCCCCTGCGTCGGAAGAATGTATTTTGAATGTACCGGTAACGGTTCCTTTGCGTTCAACCATTACCGTATCCCCGGGCAAAAAATTCAGGATATTGGGTAATCTGAGTATTAGTCAATGATGTACTAAAGTGTTGCCTGGCGTACGCTGCCCTTGTAAATGAGCAGTAAGTGATAACGAAAAAATAAGCCCAGGCCTGCCGCGGATTTACGGCTGCACCTGAATGGTGAATGATGGATAGACCAATAGGCGGTAATAAAAGCTTTCCATATAAGCCGGATATCACCTGAGCGCTATTGCAAGCTATACGGGCTTAGGAGCAGCCGCATCGGGCAGCGGCGATATTTTTCAGAAACGGCGCTGCTGCAGTTGTTTAAGGATCATGAGAAACCGTAGCGGATAGGGAATGATAATGAAAATTTCAATGGTTGCGTTCCACCGGCGGTGGAAGTGCATGGGCTTTCTATTGTGTAGGGTATACTGACTACCTGAAAAAAAACTGGCGCATGAAGAAAGGCTTTGTATATCCTTGTCGGAAAATCATGCGACGGGTAGCGATTTTTAAAATACAAACCGAAACAAATATATGCTTACCACATGCGGTTTACCCCCTAAATTTGTAGATAAAGCGAAACAAAACTGGAAAGTTATTTTGCTTAAAAATTATTTGGTGGCAAGTGTAAAAAGACAGGCCAAACAAATATATGTGGTAAAATAAACTAAATTTGTAATCTGAATTAAAAGAAAATGATAAGTTCAATAACAATAAAGAATTTTATGGCTCATTCAGAATTGAGCATAAAAAACATTCCAACAATAAATGTCATAATTGGAAAAAATGACACAGGTAAAACAGGGCTACTCAAACTTCTTTATGGGACTGTCAAATCATTAGAAATATATAGTTTAAAGTCAAAACATTCTGATATTTTATTCAAGAAGGAATTATCTGATAAACTTTTTGACACCTTTATGCCACGTAAAAACGGACTTGGAGACTTAGTTCAAAAAGGAAGTAAAGAAAAACTTGATGTAAATATTACTGTAAAAGGGAATAATGGAAAATATAAGCAAGACATATATTTTTCATTTGGAGATAGAACTGAAAAGTCAATATCATCCTGCATTGACCATGTCGAATCATTAACAAATAATTCAATTAATGCATTGTTCGTGCCAGCCAAAGAAGTATTGACAGCATTTAATGACATTAGAAATTTAAGATTGAATTTCTATAGTTCAGGATTTGACGACACCTACTTAGATTTAATAAATGCTCTTGACCTTCCAACAACAAAAGGTAGGGTAGCTAGCGAGCTAAGTCAAGTGAATCAGACACTTGAAGATTTGTTTGAAGGTAAAATAGAGCAGACTGGACAAAAAGAACAACCATTTACTTTTAAAAAAGGTAATCAGCAGTTTGCTATGCAACAAACGGCCGAAGGAATTAAAAAAATTGGAATACTTACAACTTTAATAACTAACAGACAATTAGGCAAAGGCACTATATTATTTATGGACGAGCCCGAGACAGCTTTACATCCAGATGCAATCAGACAAATGGTTGAAATGTTAGTTGCAATGAGTAAGGCAGGTGTTCAAATATTTCTTGCATCACACAGTTATTTTGTAATTAAACAACTTGCAAATTGTGCAAAAAGGGATGATTTAAGTATAAGCTGTTGGAACTTAAAGAGAGAAATGGGCAAACCAGTAACCAATTCGTTTCACGATTTAATTGATGGAGTTCTACCCTCTAATTCAATAATTGATGAAGCTCTTAGAATGTATGACGAAGAAATTAATATTGACCTAAAATAGTATTTGAAATGCCGATTACAGAAAGTTCAGTAACATTAGATTTTCCAGACAACAACTACTTTAGGTTAAGTGACTGTGATGGCTATAAAGCTATTCAAAACAATTTTGCAGAAATGGATGCATGTTGGTATGACCAAGCGGAGGATATACTTTATATAATTGAATTAAAAAATTGGGAAAACAATAGTCTAGCTGAAGAAAGTGACCCGAACTATACATCCGAAAAAATTCAAGAAATGAAATTAGGAATTTCTAATTATAGAATTAGAAACCTTCTGAAAAAGTCTGTTGATACAACTTGTATGTTTATGTCAATTTTACTTGGAAAAGCAAATGGCAATAAAATTCAACAATGTTCACCATTTACGATTTCTAATAATACAACAATCAAACTACTATCAATTATTAATTGGACAGACTCTGATAGCACATATATTGCCAATATAAATACCCAATACAAATCGAAATTTAATTCTTACGCAAAGTTGTTTGACATTAAAGCATTTTTGGTATTACCCAAAGACAAAGCATCTGAATTATTCTCTTGGATAAGCTAAAACAATAATAACAACCACAAACAACATTTACCCAAAAGGCATGGCTTAGTAATCGTTTTGTTTTGTTGCATAACATCATTCACTATTTTGAAGGGCCCCGGTGTTTTATAGCCAATTGGTTCGTGATCCACGAACCAAGGCCACAGAATATATATTGCCAGTGTGGTATAATTAATATCCCATATTTTTGACTTAGCATGAACCATAGGATCAAATGTTTGTAACAACTTTAATAAAGGACACTAAGTATCGGCAGTTTATTCTTCAGCGATTCCCCAAGCCAAATGGACAAAAAAATCACAAGAGTATCCTGTCAACATAAAATAATCCGTCATTGCTGGGAAATGCAATTGAAGTTTTTATAAAGCTGACTTTAGCAAGGAAAATTAATACCATAAACCTAAATGCTGAATTTGAATTAATTTCATCAAACATAGATTGGTATCTGAAAAGGGAGTATATCATCTACGACTCAAATGAAATTCGATATTTTGTCACTAAAAATGTAAACACACGACATAGCTACGTATTTGTGATGTCACTTTTTTCGCCTATAACATCTTATGCCAGTATTTCGTCAGCGGTAACGGATTCGGGCTGGTATTCTTTCCAGTTGTTTGGCAATAGTTCGTGCACACGGGTCA